>CAUPJZ010000001.1:0-402382 GCA_963511605.1 uncultured Duganella sp.
CTCATGATTTACGATTCACGCTTCCTTCCCACGGTCAGTTGCCCTTCCGCAGTTGCGCTTCACTTCGTTCACTGTGGTCAGCTCACGGCGGGACTTTCACCCACAGGAGCGCGCCCATGCTGGGCGCACATAAAAAAAGGCACCCGGCGAAAGCCGGGTGCCTTTTTCACATCGCGTCTAAAGGATTAGAAGCGCGCGGTCAGGTTCAGGTAGATGAAACGACCCATCGAGTCGTACACCTGCGGATAGGTGTTGCCGTTGGCCGAACCGGCGGCCGACGTCACGTTGGTCGACACAATCGGTGGATCCTTGTCCAGCAGGTTGTTGACACCAAGGCTCATCGACAGGTTCTTCGTCAGCGGATACTGGACGTTCAGGTCCAAGTAGCTGCGGGCGTCCAGATGGTCCTCGATCGCTGCCGGGCGGGCATCGGCCGGCGCGGCCAGCAGCTCGTTGCTGCTCAAGCCTTCCTGCTTGGTGCGGCCCATGTAACGCCAGGTGGCGGCGATGTCGAACTTCCATGGGGTCGACCAGGTGGCGCGCAGCTTATGACGCCATTTTGGCGTCGGCGTGCCGCAGGTCGGACCGAAGTAGCCGGCGCAATCGTATTCGCCCAGGCCAGGAACGTTCTCGACCGTCGAGGTCTTGGTGTACGTGCCCAGCAGGTTGAAGTTGAACGAACCGGCGGTGCCGGCGCGCAGCACGTAGGAACCGCCCACGTCCAGACCCGAGGTGCCGACCGAGCCGATGTTGGCGTTGGTCGCCACCACGTAGCCCAGCGGACCGCTAGGCGACAGCCACAGCGAGCCTTGCGCGTCGCGCTTGACCAGCGAGCAGAACACTGGGTTGCCGGTGGTCAGGCACTGGTTCAGCGCGATGGTTGGATCGACGGTGCTGATGGTGTCCTTGATGTCGATCTTGAAGGCGTCGAGCGTCACGGTCACATCTTTCACCGGGGTCAGCACCAGGCCGAGGGTGTAGGTGGTGCCGCGTTCCGGCGCCAGGTCCGGATTGCCGCCGGTCAGGCTCGAGTACTGGTTAGCCGAGTTGCGTTCCAGCGTGCCGTACTGGGCCGCCGTGACGCCGGTGCGGGCGCACTGCTCGCGCGTCGCGCTCGGGGTGGCGCCGGTGCACGGGTCGTTCGAAGGACCGCCGTTGCCGATGGTCTGCGGGTTGAACAGATTGGCGATGGTGGCCGCGCGCACCGCGCGCTGGTAGCTACCACGCACGCGCAGCTGTTCGACCGGCGCCCAGTCCACACCCACACCGTAGGTGTTGGCGGTGTGGTCGGTACTGTACTCGGAGCGGCGGAACGAACCGTTGATATCGAGCGTCTTAACCAAAGGCAGGTTTTCCAGCAGTGGCAGGCGGAATTCGCCGAACACTTCCTTGACCGAGTAGCCGTCGGTGAGCGGAGGCGATGCGCCGCTCGAACCGGACAGGTCGCCCGACAGCGAAGCCTCGTCAGGCGAGAAGACCAGCTTCTCGGCACGGCGCTCGGCGCCGAAGGACACGCCCACGCCGTTGCTCGACCATGGGCTCTTGATGCCGTAGACGCCCAGGTCGGCGCCGATGTTGCCGCCGTAGATGATTTGCTGGGTGTAGCCGGTGATCATGCCCGAGGCGCTCAGGTACTTGAGCTGTTCCGGGGTGATGGCGCCGCCGTACAGGTTGTACGGTACGCAGTTGGCGTCCGTGCCGCTGACCACCGAAGCGCAGGTGGCCACGCCGTTGACGTTGACCACGTCGAATGCGCGGGCGATGCGGGCGCTCGAGAAGTAGTTGGTGCTGCTCTCGCTGTGGCTGACACGCGCGTACTGGCCGAACACGTCGTAGCTCCAGTTGCCCACTTCGCCCTTGACGCCCAGAACTTCGCGGAACGAGGTGTCGTTGATCGAGTTGATGCGCGGACCGCCTTCGACGTTACGCTTGCCGATCGTGACCGGGGTCACGCTGTTGGCGTCCGTGAGGCCCAGCGCGGTGCGCCATGCCGGGGTCAGCAGCGGATTGTCGCCGCGGACATTGGCCTGGATGCCGTAGAAGATACCGCCCGGCGCGATCTGCGCGTCGGTCGAGTAATTGTGGAAGGCGAACTGCTGGTACACGCGCATCTTGTCGGTGACGTCGAAGTGCGCCATGGCGTTGAAGCCGTACACTTGCGACGGACGCTGCAGGTAGTTCAGCGGACCGAAGTTGTACGCATCGGTGGTCGAGTTGTAGCGCTTGACGCCGCCGGCGCCATCGTTGGTATAGCCGACACCGGTGGTGCGGTTGGTGATGCGGCCGCTGGCCTGGGTGCCCGAGCCGGAGCAGGCGAAGCCGTCATCGCTGCCCGACAGCGCGCACGAGGTGAAGTCGCGCTGCGATTGCAGCGCCGGGTCGGTCTTCTTGTAGTTGAAGAACAGCGTGGCGTTACCGCGGTTGTCGGCGAAGTTACCGCCGATCAGGATGCTGGCATCCTTGGTCTTGCCGTCGAACTTGGCGTCGCCCGGCAGCGGATAATTGCGGTCGGACACGGCCGAGGCCACGCCGTTACCCTGCTGGTGATTGTAGCCGGCCAGGTTGGCCTGCACTTCCACGCCTTCGAAATTGTCGCGCAGGATGAAGTTGACCACACCGGCAACGGCGCCCGCGCCGTAGACGGCGCCGGCGCCGCCGGTCAGCACTTCGACGCGTTTGATCAAGCCAGCGGGAATCTCGTTCAAGTCGGCGGCCGAGCTCTGCACGCTACCGGCCGGCAGACGCTTGCCGTTGACCAGCACCAGGGTGCGGTCCGCGCCCAGGTTGCGCAGGTTGACGGTGGCGGTACCGGTGGCGCCGTTCGACAGCGACGCGCCTTGGGCGGCGAACGCCTGCGGCAGATTGTTGACGATGTCCTCAACGTTGCGCACGCCGTCTGCCTTGATATCCTTGGCGCTCAACACCGTGATCGGGCTCGATCCCTCGGTGTTGAGGGTCGGGATGCGCGAACCGGTCACTTCGACCTTTTGCATTGGCTCCGCAGCTTGCTGAGCGGAGGCGGCCTGCGCGCCCAGCGCGATGCCGCCGATGAACATCACGCGGATCGAGCGAGACAGTACTGTTTCCTTGATCATTATATTGAATTCCCTTGGTGTGTTTATTAGACGTTTCACTGCATCTTTTGAACGACGAGTAAAACGACCCTTTTCTTTTATAAGCTCATCGGAGACTTTGATAAAACCACCGATTGCTGCCCTGCTCTTTCAAACCTTTTCAATACCGGTGGCGAAGTCCGGGAATGGATCATGGGCGAAATAATCCAGAACTTTGCCGCCATTCATAAAAACATAGCACCTCGACCATTGTCAATAAACCCGAGGACCAGTCCGCGCGGCGGCGAAGGCGCCGATTTCACATGCACCAATTTGGGGCGCTGGTTTGTGCGGCCGTCTGACGCGTGAAATCAATGTCAATTCGACACTCTTTTTACTTGTCTCGTCTTGACAACAAGATGCACCGGAATCGGGAGAAATATTTTCAATAAGACATTTTTTGTTAATTATTTGTCAAAAGTATCCGCGCGAAAAAACAACAAAAAGACAACATGACGATGCTTTCTGCTCGGAAGTAACGTTGCTTGGGGGATTTGCATCAAATGTCTTCGTCGTCAAGAACGAACCGCAGGAAATCAATGTCCGCCGGTTCATCGGCAAAACAAAGAACATCGAAAACCGCGCAAGGCAGACGCGGTGAAACCGGGATTTGCTTACCGGCCCGCACAAGGCGTTAGGCGAACTGGACTTGGGACCGTATAAAACGCGGGCGCTACCCAATCTGGTGCAAGTCGTCTTTTAACAACAAACACATCAGTTGCCGACACACAAACCATTTCTTAAATGCAATATGTTGCATTTTGCAAAGAGTCATGGAGCTGCCGGCACGACGCGATCTGCGCGCGCGCGGGACGCCGGAGCGCATATTGGCACCGTCCGGAAGATGAATAGCCATCGAATAAACCGACGAATGAAACAGGCCCGGACATAATCGTGCGCCGAATAAGCCGATATTATCCCCGGCCGTTTTAAATCATTTGCGAATTAATCGGCCCGGCCGCCGGGCGGCGCGGCGGCTTGCGGTGGGGGTGCCGGCGGCTGAATTTAATACTCTATAAACGCCATCGCGGCATTTTATATTTCTCACAACGACGATAGGCCGCATTTCAAAAGGCGGCCCGGCCGGGAAAGCTGCGTCCGGGCGGCAATATTGGTAAAATACGGCCTTTGACGGGCCGGACCCGGGCCGGCGGCCCGCGCCGGTCCGACGGCCATGGCGCCTAGACAGCGCCCTCTCAGGAATCCATCATGCTGCGTTTAAATGAAGTCAAGCTCCCTCTGAACCATACCGGGGACGAATTGCCGGCCGCCATCCTGGCGCGCCTCGACATCCCCGCCGCCGACCTGCTCGGCTTCACCGTATTCAAACGCAGCTACGACGCGCGCAAGAAAACCGCGATCGTGCTCATCTACTCGCTCGACGTCGACGTCCGCGACGAGGCCGCGCTGCTCCAGCGCCTCAAGCACGACGCCCACCTGATGCCGTCGCCGGACACCTCATATAAGTACGTCGCCGCCGGCGAGCAGTTGGCCGGCCATGACAAGAACCCGCGCCCGGTGGTCATCGGCACCGGGCCATGCGGCCTGTTCGCCGCGCTGATCCTGGCGCAGATGGGCTTGCGGCCCATCATCCTCGAACGCGGCAAGCAGGTGCGCGAGCGCACCGTCGACACCTTCGGCTTCTGGCGCAAGCGCGAACTGAACCCCGAGTCCAACGTGCAGTTCGGCGAGGGCGGCGCCGGCACCTTCTCGGACGGCAAGCTCTACAGCCAGATCAAGGATCCGAAGCACTACGGCCGCAAGGTGCTCACCGAGTTCGTCAAGGCCGGCGCGCCGGAGGAGATCATCTACGTCAGCAAGCCCCACATCGGCACCTTCCGCCTGGTCAAGATGGTCGAGCAGATGCGCGCCAATATCGAGGCCATGGGCGGCGAATACCGCTTCGGCAACAAGGTGGTCGACATCGAGATCGAGCGGCTCGGTGACAACCCCGCCGACGGCGGCCAGGTGCGCGGCCTGACCCTCGAAAGCGGCGAAAAGATCGTCACCAACCACGTGGTGCTGGCGATCGGCCACAGCGCGCGCGACACCTTCGAGATGCTATACGAGCGCGGCGTCTACATCGAGGCCAAGCCGTTCTCGATCGGCTTCCGCGTCGAGCACCCGCAGTCGCTGATCGACACCTGCCGCTTCGGCCCCAACGCCGGCCACCCGATCCTCGGCGCGGCCGATTACAAGCTGGTGCACCACGCCTCCAACGGCCGCGCCGTCTACAGCTTCTGCATGTGCCCGGGCGGCACCGTGGTGGCGGCCGCCTCCGAACCGGGCCGCGTGGTCACCAACGGCATGAGCCAGTATTCGCGCAACGAGCGCAACGCCAACAGCGCCATCGTGGTGAGCATCTCGCCGGAGGTCGATTATCCGGGCCACCCGCTGGCCGGCATCGAATTCCAGCGCCGGCTGGAGGAAAAGGCGTTTGAGCTGGGCGGCGGCACCTACAACGCGCCGGGCCAGCTGATGGGCGACTTCGTCGCCGGCCGCGCCTCGACCGAGTTCGGCGCCGTGGTGCCGTCGTACAAGCCCGGCGTGCACCTGACCGACCTGGCGCAAATCCTGCCGGAGTTCGCCGTGACGGCGCTGCGCGAAGCCTTCCCGGCGTTCGACAAGCAGGTGCGCGGCTACTTCAAGCACGACGCCGTGCTGACCGGCCTGGAGACACGCACCTCGTCGCCGATCCGCATCAAGCGCCGCGATGACACCTTGCAAAGCCTGAACACGCGCGGCCTGTTCCCGGCCGGCGAAGGCGCCGGCTACGCCGGCGGCATCCTGTCGGCCGGCGTCGACGGCATCAAGGTGGCCGAGGCGGTGGCCTTGTCGATGGCCGCCGACAACCGGCAGCCGTAGGACGGCTACGCCCGGACCGGCAGGCGGATGTTGATGCGGCAGCCCGGCGTTGCCGGCGACACCGTCACCTGCCCGCCCATCTGGTGCACGATCGTGTAGACGATGTGCATGCCCAGGCCCGAGCCGCCCTGCCCGCGCTTGGTGGTGAAGAACGGCTCGAACAAGCGCTCGCGCACCTCGGCCGTCAGCCCGACACCGTCGTCGGCGAACTCCAGCAGCAGCCAGCGCTTGCCGTCCTCCAGTTCGCCGCGCCCGCTCAGCACGATCTTGCCGGGGCCGCCGTTCGGATAGCCGTGCTTGGCCGCGTTCATCAGCAGGTTCGACAGCACCTGCGACCAGCGCCCGGCGTCCAGCCGCACCCGCAGGTCGCCGGCGATCTCGACGCCGACCTCGATGCCGACCTTGCGCAACTCCGGCCCGTGCGCCGACACCACGCTGAGCGCGTGGTCGCGCAAGCCCATCTCGACCACATGGGTGCTGCCCTGGTCGACCGCCAACTGCTTGAAGTTGCCGATCAAATCGGCGGCGCGCGCCAGGTTGCGCTCGATCAACAGGGCCGCCTCGCGCAGCCGCTGTGCGGTGGCCACCAGCTCCGAGCGGCTGACGCGCTCGCCGCTGACGCATTTGACCAGCTCGTCGGCGTAGGAGCTCAGGCTCGACGACGCCGTCACCGCCACGCCGATCGGCGTGTTGACCTCGTGCGCCACGCCGGCCACCAGCGCGCCCAGCGCCGCCATCTTCTCCTGCTCGACCAGGATGGCCTGCGCCGCCAGCAGGGCTTCGCTGCGCTGTTGCACCGTCTGCTCGAGCGTGCGCTCGCGTTCCTGGTGCTGCAATTCGGCCGCGCAGCGGGTGGCGAAGATCGACAGCAGCGACAGCGCCAGCAGGCGCTTGTCCTCGGAAATGGGGCGCGTGTCGATGGCCGACAGGATGCCCAGCGTCCTGCCTTCGGTGTCGATCATCGGAATGCCGATATAGCTCTCGGCCTGCATGTCGACCAGCAGCGTGTCCTGGGGGTAGCCGGCCTGGATGCCGCTGGCGTGGAAACAAATGCTTTGGTCGGTCACGTCCTGGCAGGGCGTGTGGCACAGGCTGTATTCCATCGCCGGCAGGTAGTCGCCGCCGCCCCACAGCGCCAGGGTGCGGATGCCCTCGTGGCCGTCGGCCATCGCGATCAGGCGGCCGGCGATGACGTAGCGCACGTCGAGCGCCAGCGCCAGCTCGCGCACCATCAGGCGCAGGAAATCGTCGCCGCGCGCGCGCGAGGTCGACGCCGTGATGGCGCGCAAGGTGGCCTCGCCGTCCAGGCGCCCGCCCGGCGGCTCCTCGCGCGGCGCCTCCCGCAACTCTTCACTCATCGCATCCCCTCGGTGGACTGGCTGTTGATTGTACCGTCATTTCTCGCGCATGAACCCGGTTGAATCTTTTACAGATCCTTAGCACAAAATTGCCATAACTTTTCAAAAATTTTGTATTTTTGTGTAAAAAACGCGCTTTTTTATGTAAAAACCGTAGGAAGTGTTGTTTATGTCAAACTTGTTACAGACACGCAATTGACCATTCAGGCGCGAGATGGTCTCATGCCACCCTTGAATAATGTAAACACATTATTTAACTTGTAACAATTAGCCAAGTCCAACAAGAATCCTCCTAGGAGTTGAAGCAATGATGATGGAAACTGTAATTTCGCGTTCACTGCGGTTGATGTTTGCGGGCAGTGCCGCGTTCGCGCTGGCACAACCAGCAATGGCCCAACAAGCCGACGCGCCGATCCAGCGCGTGGAAATCACCGGTTCGTCAATCAAGCGTGTCGATGCCGAAACCGCGCTGCCGGTGCAAATCGTCGGCAAGGCGGAAATCGCCCGCACCGGCGCCACCAGCACCCAGGAACTGCTGCAGTCGATCGCCGCCTTCTCGTCGGCCGGCGGCACCACCAACGCCACCGGCGCCGGCACCTCGACCGGCGGCCTGTCGTCGATCTCGCTGCGCGGCCTGGGATCGACCCGCACCCTGGTGCTGGTCAACGGCCGCCGCCTGGCCGCCTTCGCCGGCAGCGACGGCGCCTCGGTCAACGTCAACGCCATTCCCCTGGCCGCCATCGAGCGCGTCGAGATCCTGAAGGACGGCGCCTCCGGCCTGTACGGCAGCGACGCCATGGCCGGCGTGGTCAACTTCATCCTGTCCAAGCGCGTCGACGGCATCGAGATCACCGGCGGCTACGGCTCCCCGACCGAAAGCGGCGGCGGACAGAACGCCAAGACCTCCATCACCGGCGGCTACAACACCGACAAGCTGAGCATCGTTGCCTCGGCCGCGTTCGAAAAAGAAAAAGAATTGTTCGGCCGCGACCGCGAGTACGCCAAGTCGGCCACCCGCCTGCCGTACTACAACAGCACCGCGACCGGCCAGGGCAACATCCAGGGCGCCTTCATCCCGGGCAAGGGCCCGAGCGACGACTTCATCGACGGCGGCGCCGGCTACGGCAACCCTATGGCCATCGGCAACAAGTGCAGCAGCATCCGCATGGTCGGCGTGACCACCGGCGGCGGCACCCCGTACTGCGCCTACGACAGCGGCCCGGACGTCGGCCTGACCCCGAAACGCGAACTGTACAACTTCACCAGCAACCTGAGCTACAAGCTCAACGACAACCACGAGTTGTTCGCCGACCTGCTGTACTCGCAAAGCAAGATCACCCAGACCTACCAGCCATCGCCGGCCCGCTCGGACTTCTTCGAGAGCGACGGCGAGTTCGCCAAGCAAGGCGTCGATTCGGCCCTGCTGCTGTTCCCGTCGAACCCGGCCTACCAGTCGATCGCCGTGCCGTACCTGCAAAGCCGCGGCCAGAACGCGCTGATCGGCCAGCCGCTGGCGATCACCTCGCGCGTGTTCGACTACGGTCCGCGCCAGAACGTCGACACCGCCAAGCAATCGCGCGTGGTGATGGGCGCCAAGGGCACCTTGGGCTTCGGCGACTATGAAATCGCCTACAACCACAACGAATCGAAGCTGGAAAGCGCGGTCACCACCGGCTACTTCTCGCAAGTGGCCTACGCCAAGATCATCAACGGCAGCAGCTGGAATCCGTGGGCCGAAGGCGGCGTGCAGACCGGCGCCCTGGCCGACCAGCTGAAAGGCGCCACCTTCAGCGGCACGTTCCTGAACGCCAAGTCGACCAGCGACGCCATCGACGCCAAACTGAGCGGCGAAGTGCCGACCATCGCCGGCATCACTCCGCTGTACTCGGTGGGCGTGCAGTCGCGCCAGGAAAAATACGTCACCGACCCGAGTGCCGCCTACCAGTCCGGCGACATCTCCGGCCTGGGCGGTTCGGTCGTGCCGATCAACCGCAAGCGCAAGGTCAACTCGGCCTTCGCCGAACTGAGCATCCCTGTGCTCAAGTCGGTGGAAGTGAACCTGTCCGGCCGCGACGACAAATACGACGACGTCGGCAACACCTTCAACTGGAAGAGCAACGTGCGTTGGCAGCCGGTCAAGCAGCTGGTGCTGCGCGCCTCCTACGGCACCGGCTTCCGCGCGCCGTCGCTGGTCGACCTGTGGACCCCGCAAACCCTGGGCACGTCGGAGCAGTTCACCGATCCGCTCACCGGCGAAACCGGCCGCCAGGTCAATTCGCTCACCGGCGGCAACCCGAACCTGAAGCCTGAAGAGTCGAAGCAGTATTCGTTCGGCGCGGTATGGCAGCCAGCCAGCACCACCAGCATCGGTGTCGACTTCTTCAACATCAAGATCACCGACATCCTGGCGACGCCGTCGGCCCAGGAAGTGGTGTCGCGCTTCCGCGCCGGCGACCCGGCCTACGCCGGCCTGGTGACCCTGCGCGGCAACAACATCGCCAGCATTCGCCAGACCCTGGCCAATACCGGCGACGCCACCGTGCAAGGCCTGGACGTGTTCGGTAACTGGAAGGACAACTTCAGCTTCGGTAAGCTGGAAGTGAACCTGAACGGTACCTACATGGACAAGTTCGACCAGACCAGCCCTGGCGGCCAAGTGTCGCACAAGGTCGGCACCATCGTCGACTCCACCGGCACCCCGGTGATCGGCGCCCAAAACGGCGGCGTGATCCTGAACTGGAAGCACCAGCTGTCGGCGACCTGGAGCCAAGGCCCATGGGCGACCACCCTGATCCAGAACTATCGTGACGGCTACGAAGTCGGCCATGACCTGAACGACAATCCGGTGCACATCCGCTCGGAAGCGATCTACGACGCCAACGTGACCTACAAAGGCTTCAAGAACGTGACCCTGGCGCTGGGCGTGAAGAACATGTTCGACAAGCAGCCAGATCCGATCGGCTCGCCGGTGACCAACCAGTTCCAGGCCGGCTACGACATCAACCAGTACGATCCACGCGGACGCTTCGTCTACGTGACCGCCGGCTACAAATTCTAAGCGTAGCCCGCGTTCCAACAAAACGCCCTGTGCGTGCGACGGCCCCGGCCGTCACACGCGCAGGGCGTTTTTTTACGCCGGCGCGCGCCGTTGCTTAGGGCTCTGGGCAGAATCCGCCCGGGGTTTTGGGCACGCAGCGCCACTGCCAGTCGACGTACGCTTGCTGGCTCAAGCGGACGGAAAAGCTGAGGGACGGCGACGTCACAGAAAGCGTGACGACGTTTTCATCGAAAAAGGTTTTTTGCGGCGAGCTGGTGCCGGGCACCACCGTGAGGTTCAAGCCTTGGCCGAATTGCACGTCAATCTGGCTGTTCCCCAGCAGATACGGTAAATTATTGGCGATGATTTGACCGATATTGAAGGACCTGCCATCCGCGGCGGTGATCTGCAGCGTCTGCGGCACCAGGCGCAGCACGCCGATGCCCCACGCCGGGTCAGGCACATACAACAGCTTGTCCTTGACGTCGTTGATGGCGCCGCGCACGCCTTCCTCCAGCCGGCTGTCGATCACGCCGGTCACTTTATTGACCAGCAAATCGCCCACCACGGGCAGCATCCAGGACAGGTTGGAGTCGCAATCCGTGGACGAATCGACGTTGGCGTTGATGCCCACCGACGGCAGCAGCACGCCGTTGTTGGCGCCGTACTGGCCGGTCAGGGAGAGATTTCTGGCAGAAAACGTGTTGGTGCAATCGAACTTGATCACCCCCAGTTTTTTTCCCGAGTAGGTGCTGCGCGCCTCGTAGCTGATGCCATCGATGCCCATCAACAGGGTGTTGGGGGCGGCGGGCTGAATGCGCGCGTGCAAGTTGCCGCTAAGGCTGCCGCCTTTGAAGGTGGCGCCTTGCTGCGAAATGGTGGAGCCGACCACAGTGTTGATTTTGGTCTCGAGGCCGGTGCGGATACTGCGCATCTGGCCGACGAACGGGGACAAGCGGCCGTCATAGTTGGTGGCGCTTTCCTGGTAGGACACAGAGCCGCCGCCGTAGCTGACGGTCACAACGTTGTTATTGCCCCGTAAAACGGGCGCCCAGTCGGCGTGTGCGGCTCCGCTGGCGAGAACGGCAAGTGCAAAAAGAGTATGGCGCATATATTCCCTTCATGAGTGTAAGGACGTCGCATTTCCATGCGGTCGGTCATCCCGGATCACGGGAAACGATTTCCTGTGATGCGGCACGACAATATTGCCATAAATAGTTACAAATAACTAAATATTTCTTGGGAATTTTCTTAAGCAGCCTCATCGGACTCGCTGCCCGCCATCGGATCAGAGCCAGCCTGCGCGCTTAAACCGGCGATACAAATAAACGCAGACCGAGATCATCACCGTCAGCGCGAACGGGTAGCCGTACTTCCACTCCAGCTCCGGCATGAACTTGAAGTTCATGCCCCACACGCCGGCGAACGCGGTGCAGATGGCGAAGATCGCCGCCCACGCCGCCAGCCGCTTGTTCACTTCGCTCTCCTCGATGGCCGTCATCGACAGGTTGACCTGGATCGCGGTGCCGATGGTGTCGCGGATGGTATCGAGCGAGGCGATGATGCGGTGCAAATGGTCATGCACGTCGCGGAAGTATTCCTGGGTGTCCATGCACATCGACGGCACGCGGCCGCCGTGCAGCCGCCCGACCGCCTCCATCAGCGGCGCGACCACGTGGCGCACCGTGGTGACCTTGCTTTTGAGCTCGTACAAGCGCTCGATGTTGTCGCGCTGCTTGCCGCGGCTGAAGATCAGCTCCTCGATTTTCTCCAGCTCCGTCTCCAGCATGTCGAGCACCGGGAAGTAGCGGTCGACCACCGCGTCCATCAGCGCGTACAACACGAACGCCGGGCCGAGGCGGAGCATGTGCGGCTCCTTCTCGGCGCGCGCGCGCACGCCCAGGAAGCCCTGCTGGCTCTCGGCGTCGCGCGAGGACAGGATGTAGTTCTGGCCGACGAACATGTCGACCTCGCCGACGGCCACCTCGCCGTCGCGGCATTCAATGGTCTTGACCACCACGAACAGCGAATCGCCGTACTCCTCGATCTTCGGGCGCTGATGGCCGCGGCTGGCATCCTCGACGGCCAGCTCGTGCAGGCCGAATTCGTGCTGCATCGTCTTGAGCTCGTCCGGTTCGGCATCGCGCAAGGCCACCCACACGAACGTCTCCGGCTTCTCCATGTAATCGCTGATTTCCTCGACCGGAATGTCCGCCAGCTTCTGGCCGTCCTGATAGGCCACACAATTAATCAACATACAGTTTCCATAAAAAAAAGCCCTTGGCTTCGTCAGCCAAGAGCTTACCTTAAACAACCGAGTTGCCTTGCTTAATCGTCCTTGGCGCCGTCGATGCCGAGTTCGGCGATCTTGCGCGTGATGGTGTTGCGGCCGATGCCCAGGCGGACGGCGGCGTCGTTCTTGCGGCCGTGCGTGTGCTTGAGCGCGGTGCGGATCAGCGCCGATTCGAACTGCCGTCCCAGCACCGCCATCACTTCCTGTTGCCCGCCGCTGAGCATGGAGGCGGCTTGCACTTCCAGCAGGCTGAGCCAGGCGTCCGGCGACCCGGCCAACCCGTGCGCGCCACCCGCGTCGGGCGTCGCCACCGGTACCACCGTGCCGTGGTGCTGGATCGCGCTGTAGCTTTCCGACGGCGCGGACAAGCCCGCGCCGGTGCCGGTGCCCAACCCTGCGGCGCCGCCACCGCCGGCCTGCTCCTGCGTCAGCTCCAGCGGCAAGTCCTTGACCTCGACCGTCTGCCCCGGCGCCATCACCGTGATCCAGTTGCACAGGTTTTCCAGCTGGCGCACGTTGCCCGGCAGGTCCAGGCTGCTGAGGAACTGCACCGTGGCGTCGCTCATCCGCTTGGCCTCCACGCCCAGCTGCTTGGCGCTTTGCACCAGGAAGTGGCGCACCAAAATAGGGATATCCTCGCGCCGCTCCCTCAAACTGGGCAAACGCAGGCGTATCACGTTGAGGCGGTGGTACAAATCCTCGCGGAACAATCCTTCACGCACCCGCTGCTCCAGATTTTGGTGCGTCGCGGTGATCACGCGCACGTTGGCCTTGAGCGGCTGATGCCCGCCGACCCGGTAGAAGTGCCCGTCCGACAGCACCCGCAGCAGCCGCGTTTGCAGGTCGAACGGCATGTCGCCGATCTCGTCGAGGAACAGGGTGCCGTTTTCGGCCTGCTCGAAACGGCCGCGCCGCGTCGTTTGCGCGCCGGTGAAGGCGCCGCGCTCGTGGCCGAACAGCTCGGACTCGAGCAAATCCTTGGGGATCGCCGCCGTGTTGAGCGCGATGAACGGCTGCTGCGCGCGCGGGCTGTGCTTGTGCAGCGCGCGCGCCACCAGTTCCTTGCCCGAGCCCGATTCGCCGGTGATCAGCACCGTCACGTTCGATTGCGACAGGCGGCCGATGGCGCGGAACACTTCCTGCATCGCCGGCGCCTGGCCGAGGATTTCCGGCGTCTCCGACGGCCCCGATTCGACGCTGGTCTCGCGCAGGCTCTCGTCGAGCGCGCGGCGTATCAGTTCGACGGCCTTGTCGATGTCGAACGGCTTGGCCAGGTATTCGAAGGCGCCGCCCTGGAACGCGGCGACGGCCGAGTCCAGGTCCGAGAAGGCGGTGATGATGATGACCGGCAGCCCCGGGAAGCGCGACTTCACCAGTTGCAGCAGGTCGAGGCCGGAGTCGCCCGGCATGCGGATGTCGGACACCAGCACCTGCGGCGTCTCGAACTCCAGCGCGGCGATGGCGTCGCGCGCGTTGGCAAAACTCTTGGTGGCCAGGTTTTCCCGTGCCAGCGCTTTTTCCAGTACCCAGCGGATCGATTCGTCGTCGTCTACTATCCAGATTGGCTTCATTGTTTGTGTATATCCCGCAATATGGATCGTCAATCAAGGGACTCGGCACCCGCCCCTGCTTGCCTCGGCTTATGGCAACGGCAGCAGGATACGGAAATCCGTATATCCAGGCCGGCTCTCGCACTCGATCACGCCCATGTGCTGCTGCACGAAGGTCTGCGCCAAGGTCAACCCAAGGCCGCTGCCGCCTTCCCTGCCCGACACCAGCGGGTAGAAAATACGGTCGCGGATCTGGGGTGCGATGCCCGGTCCATTGTCAATGATATGCAAGTCTAATGCCAGCCCGTAGCGAACCTTGGCCAGGGTCACTTGACGGGCCACGCGGGTCTTCAAAACGATCTGCGCGCCGCCCGCTTCGATTTGTGAAGCGAGCGCTTGCGCGGCGTTGTGGGCGATGTTGAGCACCGTCTGGATCAGTTGCTCCTTGTCGCCGCGGAACTCGGGAATCGAGGCGTCGTAGTCGCGCAGGATCGTCAGGCCGGACGGGAATTCGGCCAGCATCAGGCTGCGCACGCGCTCTAGCACTTCGTGGATGTTGACGTCGCCGACGATGTGCGGCCGGCGGTGCGGCGCCAGCAGGCGGTCGACCAGGGTTTGCAGGCGGTCGGCCTCCTTGATGATCACCTGCGTGTATTCGCGCAGCTGCACCGCGTGCAGCGCCGGCAGCTCCATCTCCAGCAGTTGCGCGGCGCCACGGATGCCGCCCAGCGGGTTCTTGATCTCGTGCGCCAGGTTGCGGATCAGCTCCTTGTTGACCTGGCTCTGGTCGAGGATGCGCTCCTCGCGGTCGAGCTTGAGGTGCTGCAGGTGCTCGCGCAGCTCGATCAGGATATGGTCGGCCGGATCGTCGAGCGCCGAGACGATGCTGTGCACGTGCAGCGGATCGCGCCCGGCCCGCTCCAAGGTCAAGTCCTGGCGCAGGTCGGAGAACTTGTGCTCGCGCGCCTGGGCGCAGATGTGATCGAGCTCGTCGGGGTTGAGGAACTGCGACGTCAGCTTCTGGCGCGACAGCGCCTTGAGCGAACTTTCCAGCAGGTTCTCGGCGGCGGCGTTGGCGTAGGCGATGTGGCCCTCGCCGTCGAGCAGCACCACGGCCGAGGCCAGCAGTTCGAGGCCGGCCAGCGCCGGTGGACGGTTCATGGCGGCCACGGCGCGGGCGGCGATATTACTGACCAGGCTCATAGCGGGCCCAAATTTAAATTCGTCTTCATCGGATATTCGCGATCTCACGTTTCAAGGCTTCGACATTCTTTTCCGAGCGGCTGATGCTGTCGCGCATGGCGGCCACCCGTTCCTGGTATTTCGCGTAGTTGCGTTCGTCGCCGCGCCGTTCCGGCTCGCCGCCGTTGAACTCCCTGCGCAACTCAGTCAGCTTCTGCGTTTCGTTTTTCAACTCGTCTTCCAATATCGCGCGGCGGTCGGCGTCGCGCGCGCGCTGCTCGGCGCTGTCGACGCGGGGGAAATCGCCCGGTGTGGCGGCCGGCACCGCAGGTGTCGATCCGGCCGCGCGCGCCGGCGCGCCCTGCCGCCTGGACGGCGCCGGGATCGCCAGGCCCGGCAAGTCCATCGCCTTGCAATAGTTACCGCGATAAACGTCGGTGTATTCGGTGCTGCCGTTGGGCGGCGTGCATTTGTAGATCACGCCCTGCGCCCGCGCGGCGCCGCCGGCCGCCAGCGCCAGCAGGATGGTCAGCGCGAACAAGGCGCCAACATTGGCGTAACCGCATCTTTTGAAACTCATTGTCATTCGTAATCCGTGGGTGGGCCGCTCCATCCTGAATATACAACATCCAAACAAAAACGCGGGGAAAGCCATGGCTCCCCCCGCGTTTTTTGCTTCACTGATTTTGCTTCACTGCAGCATCGGCAAGCCGATGCGTTGCAATTACAGCGAGTAGTACATGTCGAACTCGGCTGGGTGGGTCGTCATGCGCATGCGCTGGACGTCCTGCATTTTCAGTTCGATGTAGGCGTCGATCATCGAATCGCTGAACACGCCGCCACGGGTCAGGAACTCGCGGTCTTTGTTCAGGTTGTCCAGTGCCTCTTCCAGCGACGAGCACACGGTCGGGATCAGCGCGTCTTCTTCCGGCGGCAGGTGGTACAGGTCTTTCGATGCCGCTTCGCCCGGATGGATCTTGTTGGCGATACCGTCCAGACCGGCCATCAGCAGCGCGGCGAAGCACAGGTACACGTTTGCCAGCGGATCAGGGAAACGGGTTTCGATGCGGCGGCCTTTTGGATTGGCCACGTGTGGAATACGGATCGACGCCGAACGGTTACGGGCCGAGTACGCCAGTTTCACTGGCGCTTCGAAGCCTGGAACCAGACGCTTGTACGAGTTGGTGCCCGGGTTGGTGATCGCGTTGAGCGCCTTGGCGTGCTTGATGATGCCGCCGATGTAGTACAGCGCGGTTTCCGACAGGCCGGCATAGCCGTCGCCGGCGAACAGGTTGACGCCGTCCTTCCAGATCGACTGGTGCACGTGCATGCCCGAACCGTTGTCGCCAACGATAGGTTTCGGCATGAAGGTGGCGGTTTTGCCGTAGCTGTGGGCCACGTTCCAGACCACGTATTTCAGGTTCTGGGTCCAGTCGGCGCGCTCGACCAGGGTCGAGAACTTGGTGCCGATTTCGTTCTGGCCGGCGCCGGCCACTTCGTGGTGGTGCACTTCGACCGGGATGCCCAGCGATTCGAGGATCAGGCACATTTCCGAACGCATGTCCTGGAAGCTGTCGACCGGTGGGACCGGGAAGTAGCCGCCCTTGACGGTAGGACGATGGCCGCTGTTGCCGCCTTCGATTTCCTTGTCGGTGGTCCACGATGCTTCGTCGGAATCGATCTTGACGAAGCAACCGGACATGTCGATCTTCCAGCGCACGCTGTCGAAGATGAAGAATTCCGGTTCCGGACCGAAGTAGGCGGTGTCGCCCATGCCCGACGATTTCAGGTAGGCTTCAGCGCGCTTGGCGATCGAGCGCGGGTCGCGGTCGTAGCCCTTGCCGTCCGACGGTTCGATAACGTCGCACTGCATGAACAGCGTGGTCTCTTCCATGAACGGATCGATGTTCGCGGTGTTTGGATCTGGCAGCAGAATCATGTCCGATGCTTCAATGCCCTTCCAGCCGGCGATCGAGGAACCGTCGAATGCGTGACCCGATTCGAACTTGTCCATGTCGAAGTGCGACACGGGCACGGTGACGTGCTGTTCTTTACCACGGGTATCGGCGAAACGGAAATCAACGAATTTGACTTCGTTTTCCTGGACCATTTTCAAGACTTCTGCGGCTGTCATTGCCATGCGTATCTCCTAAAGGAATGTGTATAACTGGTGCGCTCTGTATAAGCAGTATCTATGCCAGCCTGAAACGTATAACGATATGTTCATAGCGTCTTGGAACTCGCCGACAAAAGAGACTAAAACGGGGCGGAGCACCAAAATGCCACTATTTACACCGGATCAATGCGGCACCAACTTGGTGCAAATTTAGCAAACCGCACCATTTACGTGCAATTCTCTTTTTCAACGGAAAATTGCACGGCTTTGGTGCGCCATTGTCTCCGACGTGCACAGGACGCCTATAATAAACTCAATCTTATTTGGAGGGACATCCCATGAGCAAAATAGACGAGATCCTGGCCGTGGCCCGTGGGCGCAGCAAGGACTGGCCCTATGCCGGCGCGGTCACGCCGCAGGAGGCCTACGAGCTGGTCGGCGCCGACAACGCCGTCAAGATCGTGGATGTGCGCACCAATGCCGAGCGCGACTGGGTCGGCCGGGTGGCCATTCCGGAAGCCCAACATGGTGCGGTACAGTGGAGTATTTATCCGGGCGGCATCGCCAATCATGAATTCATCGAGCAATTGAACTCGGTGGCGCGCAAGGATCAGGTGTTGTTGTTCCTGTGCCGCTCGGGCGTGCGCTCGCGTGGTGCGGCCAAGCTGGCCACCGAGCACGGCTACCAGCACTGCTACGACATCCTGGAGGGCTTCGAGGGCGACAAGGACGAGCACGGCCACCGCAGGAATATCGGCGGCTGGTGCAAGGCCGGCCTGCCGTGGACGGGCGCGTAAGCTTCTAAGTTAAAGCTTGAAACGAGTTAAAACACGTAGGGCGGATTAGGCGGAACGCCGTAATCGGCCAGCTATGAGCCGCTGGCGGTGCGTGCATGGCCGATTACGCTTCGCTAATCCGCCCTACGTGGTCAACGGCGCCCTCGCCCATCAAGAACTGTATCCGCTTGCGCACGAACTGTATGTGGCTGCGCAAGCCGTACAAGCCGTCGGCGAACGACAGCGGAATCGAAATCTGGTTGACCAGCTCCTCGATCTCGTCGAGCCGCTTGAGCTGCGCCTGGTACACCTGCATCCGCGTCGCCTCGGGCGCGCTCTCGACCTGCTGCTCCACCGTGCGCAACTGCCCGTACCAGCGGTACACGCGCGAGCGTATCCGCCACACATACAGCGGCGGAATAATCCGCGACAACGGAATGATCAAGGCGCTCAGCGCCAGCACCACCACCCACATGCGGTCGAAGAAGTTGGCCAGCCAGAACGTCATGTAACGCTGCAGCAGCGGCGGACCGTTCTTGTAGAACTTGGCCGCCTCGGCGTCGACCGGGATCTCGGTGTACTTGGCCGACGGGAACTGCCCCTGCTGCTGGAACCAGCCGGCGCCGTTGTGGATGCCGCTGGCCGCCTGCACGAACAGATCGACCAGCGCCGGATGCAGGTCGTCGCGCGCCACCAGGGTGGCGGTCGGCGCGATGAGCTTGTAATCCTCCCTGGGGATATCGCGGCCCAGATCGACGATGCCCTGCGGCAGCACCACATGCGTGAGGAACGGCAGCTTGCGCGCGTAGGCCTCGGCCTGGCTGAAGTTGAACAGCTTGATGCCGGGCGTTTGCAGCAGCATCTGGATCAGCGGCGCCTCGGGCGCCGAGGTGAACACCAGGCCGTCGATGCGGCCTTCCAGCAATTCCACCGTGGCGGGCGTGTTGGCCAGCGAGTAGCGTTGGACGTCTTCCTTCTCCAGGCCGTTGAGCGACAGCACCTGGCGGAACAGGCGCGGCGCGCCGGCGCCTTTGGGGCCGAAGTTGATTTTCTTGCCTTTTAACTGGCTGAGCTGGGTGATCGGCGGCTGCCCCTTGGTCTCGCGCAGGAACAGCCACAGCGGCTCGACGAACAGGCTGCCCAGCGACGACAGGCCTTCGCGCTCGGCCGCTTCCTCGTTGGTGGAGCCGCTTTGGACGAAGGCGATGTCGACTTCGCCCGCGCGCAGGCGGCGCAGGTTTTCGCCGGAGCCGGCCGACGGGACCAGGGTGACCTTGACGCCGTGCTTGGCGAGGGCGGCCGCGTATTTCTTGCCGAATTCCTCGTAGGCGCTGTTTTCCTGGCCGGTCGCCAGGCGCACGCTGCGCGGCGGGGCGGGATCGACCAGCCAGTAGGCCAGCAGGCAGACGCCGACGATCAGCGCGATGGTGGGGGCCGAGGCGACGAACAAGTCCCGCACCGAGAACTGCGTGAACTTGAGGATTTTGGACATGTGGTGGCGCATTGGTTTCATGGGCTGATACCATGCCAACAAATGAGCAATTATGCAAGGGGAATACGGGAATGGTCGGGAACGTGGGGATGGCGCCGGCGGCCATTGGCGGACGATCCGCCGGGGATCACGTAGGGCGGATTAGCGAAGCGTAATCGGCCATGCATGCTCCGTTGGCGGCTCATACATGGCGGATTACGGCGTTCCGCCTAATCCGCCCTACGTGGAACACGTGTCATGCACGCGTTACCTTACTCACTAACCGCCGCAGGCTTGCAATGGTCGCGCCGCCGCCGTTACGGGCACTCCGCCCGTCTTGACCACCACCGGCGGCGGTACCGCACCCGGCGCAACCACCGGATTGGGCTCGATCAACGGCATCAGGCTCGGCGCCAGCACCACCAGCAACTGCACCGGCAACGCGCTGGTGAAATCGTAATTCTTCGATTCCGGCCCGTGCACATAAGCCGTCATGCTGCCGAAGAAGCGCTCGCCGATATTGAACACGAACGTCGCCGACCGGTTCACATAGCGCGATTCGATCAACCGTCCGCCGCCGCCATACACGTCGAAGCGCTGGTCGCCGGTACCGGTCTTGCCGCCGACCGGCAGCACCGTGCCGTCCGACTGCACGAACGCCATGCGCGCCCGCTTGGCCGTGCCGTCCGACACCACGCCACGGATCGCGTCGGCGACCACGCGCGCCACTTCCGGCGACAACACTTGCTCATTGGTGGTGGCAGGGGCCTTGCTCACCACCGTCTCATACGGCGTGCCCTTGGCGAAGTGCAGCGACGAGATCCGCTGGCTGCTCTTGCGCACGCCGCCGTTGACGATAATGCCCATCATCTCCGCCAGCGCCGCCGGACGGTCGGCCGACGCGCCCAGGGTCGTCGCGTACGACGGCACCAGCGATTCGAACGGATAACCCATCTTCTTCCACTGCTTGTGGATTTCCATGAAGCCTTCGACCTCGATCAGGCCGGCGATACGGCGGTCCTGCGCGTGCTTGCGGTGCGTCTTGAACAGCCACGAATAGACTTCCTGGCGTTCCTTCTCGCTGGCCGCCGTCATCTGCGACAGCGTCGCCTTCGGATGCAGGCGCATGTAAGCGGCCATCCACAACTCCAGCGGATGGATGCTGGCCAGATAGCCGCGGTCCGGCAGCGACCACTTGTCGATCGCGTACTGGTCGTACAGCTTCTCGACGCGCTCGTCCGACACCTCGTTCTGCGACGGCAGGTACTCGTGCAGGAAGTCGCCGAACTGCTTGACGCTGGCGGTCGGATACACGGTGCGGTGGATCACGGCCAGCCGGGTCGGCGTGCTGCGGATGTTGGCCAGCAGGATCTTGTCCAGGTCGGCCGCCGGCTTGCCCTTGTACTTGGCGTAGAAGCGGTTCAGGAACTCCTTGCCTTCCTTGTCGGCGAAGCGCGCCAGGTAGACGGCGCGGCGCGGATCGTCGGCGTCGGCCAGCAGCGAGGCCGACGAGCCCGGCGTCTGGAACATGTAGAACTTGGCGACGTCGCGCATCAGGCGCACGAACACCAGGTTGGTCGAGCGGCGCAGCGCCTCGGTGACGGTGAAGATCTTGCCGTTGTCTTCCTTGGAGAAGTTGCCGAAGTAATGCAGGCCGCCGCCGGTGAAGAAGCCCTCGCCCGGATTGCCCGAGTATTTGCGCTCCATGGCCGCGTTGAGCATCGGCGTGATCTCGCGCTCGGCGCTGCCGACCGGATGCGACGTCAGGTACTCGATCGCCCAGCGCGACAGCTTGTCCTGCGGATCGACCGGGATCATGCTCAGCGTTTCGGCGTTCATGCCCTTGTACTTCTTGTTGAGCTGGTCGACGATGTCCAGGTAGGTCACCAGGGTGCGCAGCTTGGCCGTCGATCCCAGGTCGAGCTTGGCGCCCTCGTTGATGTCGAGCGGCTGGTCGTAATTGTCGGTCTGCAGGCGCAGCAGGTTGTTGTCCTTGCCCTTCTCCAGCAACGTGAAGCTGTACACCACGTTGGCAGGATCGCCATTGCCCAGCATGCCCTTGCCGGTCAGGCCGGCGGCGGCGGCGCGCTCGGGGTCGCGCAGGTCGCGCAGCACCTGCGTCACCGCCATCTGCGCCTGCGCGTCGAGCGTGCTGACCACGTTCAGGTCCAGACGGTCGAGGTTGTACATGCGGTTGTCGCCCAGCAGGTTGGCCAGGTGGTTGCGGATCGCGTTCGATGCCTTGCGCGTGACAAAGGTCATCTCCGGCGCCGCCTGCAGGCCGTTGCCCTTGGCCGGATGCAGCGGCTGCTTGAGCGCGACGTCGCGCATCGCCGCCGTGATCACGCCCTCCTGCGCCAGCACGCGCAGGTGGCTGTCGGCCAGCACTTCGAGGTCGTCGGCGCCGTCGCCCAGGTAGTGGCTCGGACGGCGCTGCGCGATCATCAGGCTGAGCGCCTCCTTGTAGACCAGCGCGGTCTCCGGGTCCGGATTGTCGAGATTGCCACTGAGCAGGCGGTTGACGTCGGCGAACTCGCGGCCGTACCACACCCACATGCCGTCGCCGATGCCGTTGACCTCGCCATAACCGGGCTTGGCCGACAGCGGCACCGTGTTCAGGTAATCGATGACGATGCGGCGGCGCGCCTTGGTCGTGTCCGGCCCGTCCTGGTAGGAGCGCAGGCTGGCCGATACCATTTGCTGCAACTTGTCCTTCATCGAGCCGGTGCGGCCCTCCGGCGAGTGGCGGTATTTCTCGATCTGCGTGGCCAGCGTGCTGCCGCCGGCCGCGCGATGGCCGCCGGCCACGGCGTTGACGCTTTTCTCGATGACGGCCTTGCCCAGCCGGTCCCATTCGACGGCCGGGTTGCGTTTCGGATATTTGTTGTCGAGCAGTTCGCGGTTCTCGATGTACAGCAGGCTGTAGACCAGCGCCAGCGGCGCCTGCTCGAACTTGTTGTAGATGCGTTCCGGATAGCTGGCGGCGAACAGCTCCTGCGCGCGGCAGTCGTAGATCGTCAGGCCGGTCTTGGTCTTCTCGTGATAGGTGGCGAAGATGCCCATGTCGGCCAGTTCGGCCATCTTCGGCGAAATGCGGGCCTGCGCGCTGACCTGGTAGTCGCGCGTGCGCAGCTTGGCCAGGTAGTCCGGCAGGCTGGCGTAGCCGAGCCGCTCGTCGTAGGGGCTGTCGTGCGGGAAGCGGATCGAATTGCTCGGCCCCGGCTGCACCTTGTACGTCATCTTGTTGGCCAGGTCCGTGAAGATGCGCGCCTGCATGGTCGAGGTGCGGCTTTCGTGCACGCCCCACCACACGGCGAACGAGGCGCCCACCAGCAGCACCACGATCAGGGCGTTGCGCGAACGCTTGCTCTTGGTCGGCTCGCCAGGCGGCGGCGCGTCCATCTGCGCTTGCGCCAAATGCGCCTCGCTTTCTTCGGGGGTGAGGGGCGGCACGACATGAAGATGCCGGGTGCGACGATAGCCTAGTGCTGCTGCGCCTGCGCGCAACTTGCGCACTGCGCGAACCAAGGGCCGGCGGAAACGACGATTGCTTAACATATGATTCAAACCGGTCAGCTGTTTCAGTAAAACCTACTAGTCACCATTGCACCACATCGGCGCGATGGAGACCGGTGATGACGCACAATAATTTGCAACCGTAGTTTGATTTTCGCAAAAAAACAACGGCGTTTCCCCCCTATGGAGGAACGC
The DNA here is from genome assembly GCA_963511605.1 of uncultured Duganella sp. Lineage (GTDB taxonomy): Bacteria > Pseudomonadota > Gammaproteobacteria > Burkholderiales > Burkholderiaceae_D > Rugamonas. The sequence goes on from CAUPJZ010000001.1 coordinate 23,473, forward strand.
CGTGAATGCATGTGACCGTTAAGTGACAACCACGTGACGAACGTGCGCGGGAGGGTCCGGCGGCGCGGCGATGTCGAAGCGCTATCGAGCGATAGCGGCGCGACATCAGCCGATACTGGCGCGCATTAAATGTTGTTGAACTCTACACCGAGCTTGCGGAGTTCCGCGCACATGTGCCCGAACGCGTCGAGCGTCTGGGCCGGTTCGCCTTTGACGCCGAGCTCGATGTGGCGGCGGGTGTTGGCGTCGCCCACGCTCGGCAGGCTGAACACCTTCACGCGCGGATAGCGGGCCTCGATCTCCACCATCAGCGGCGTCAGCGCCGATTCGGCCGTCTCGTACACCAGCACCGACTGCTCCAGATGCGGCTCGCGGTTGAACAGGTCGGCGTAATGGTGGTCGAGCACCCACTCGATCATCGGCCAGGCCATCACCGGGAAGCCCGGCACGAAGTAATGCTTGTGCAGCGCGAAGCCGGCGATGTTGTTGTAGGGGTTGGGGATCAGCGCCGCGCCCTGCGCGAACTCGGCCATCTTGAGGCGGTGCAGGTTCTCGGCCGAGTTCAAATCGACCTCGTGGCCGGCCTCCTGCCCCATCTGCACGATGCGCTGCTGGATGTTGATCTTGCCCTGCTCGTGCAGCACCAGCGGCAGGCCCAGCGCGTCGGCGGCGGCGAGGCGCGTGTGGTCGTCCGGCGTGGCGCCGATGCCGCCGCAGCAGAACACGATGTCGTCGCTGGCGAAGGTGCGCTTGAGCGTGGCCGTGATGCGGGCCGGATCGTCGGCCAGGATTTCCGCCCAGGCCAGCTGCAGGCCGCGCGCGGCCAGCATTTGCACCACTTTCGGAAAATGCTGGTCGACGCGCCTGCCGGACAGGATTTCGTCGCCGATGATGATGAGTCCGATCGCCATATTAGTTCCGTTCTCTCAAAATTCCGCCGGCGCCGGCTCGGTCTTCATGGCCTCGGCGGCGCGCATGCGCGCCAGCGCTTCGAGGCAATAATAGGCGAACCACAACGCGGTGAAGATAAACACCAGCACATACAGCCAGATCGACGCGGCTGCCAGGAAGGGGAAGAATACCACCGCCATCACGCCGCCCAGCCAGATCGCGCCCGGCAGCGCCCCGGCCACGCCGGAAACGACGCCGATGGCGATCAGCGGCCAGCGCTGCTCTTTGAGCAACTGGCGGCGCTCGTCGGCGCTGGCGTAGTCGGCCAGCACGTCGTAGACCATCATGCGGCTGGTCAGCCAGCCCCACAACAGCGCCTGCACGAACACGGCCAGCGGCGGGAACACATACAGCGGCAACGTCAGCAGCCACAAGCCGATGAAGGCCCCCATGCCGCCCAGCGCCACGCCGACGCTGCCGATCAGGCTGCCGCCGTTGCGCTGCTCCAGCTGCGGATAGTTGCGGGCGCCGATGTGGCGCAGGATCACCGGCATGGCGATGACGCCGATGAAAATGAGCGCCGTCAGTATCATCAGCGGCAACAACAGCAGCATCGCTATCAACGGTACGACGACTGTTTTCAAAGCGCCAAGGCCGAACGAGCTCAGGAAGCTACCGCTATAGCTGAACACACCATATTGCGAGAACGTCGCATGGACGAAATCGATCAGCGGCTGCAGGCCCAGATACAGCAGCACCGCCCACACGCCGACCGCCAGCAGGAAAGGCGCCAGACTCATCAACAGTAGCTTGCCGTGCCATTGCGAGGCGAAGGCGCGGCCCCAGGCACGCACCACGGCGGAGAATCCGCCGGCCATCAGACGGTATCCTTGCGCGCGTACTCGACCATGCGCTTGAGCGCCAGCCAATGCTGCGAGAAGAAGCCCCGGCCGTATTCGCGGCCCGGCTTGACGACGCCGCCCGCCTCGGTCCGCGGCAACTGGTCGCGGATGCCGGTGGCGACAAATTGCGGCGTGAAATTGGCGGTGCGGAAGATGATGTCCCAGATCGGCAGCAGCACGGCGAAATTGCAGCCGCCCAGGGTGCCCTGGCCGTTCGACTCGTGGCCGACGCCGATCGCGTGGTGCATGCGGTGGTAGCGCGGCGACACCAGCAGCCACTCGCCGACCTTGCCGAAGTGGATGCGCACGTTGGCGTGCTGCAGGCTTTGCAGGATGCGCGACACCGACACCAGCATGACGTACTGCGACGGCTCGACGCCGATGCCCAGCGCCAGCACGCCCATGTAGACGTCGCGCATCATGTCGTCGAGCATGTGGTTGCGGTTGTCGCTCCACAGGTTCATGTTCTGCTGGCTGTGGTGCAGGCCGTGCAGCGCCCACCACCAATTGAAGTGGTGCGAGGCGCGGTGGTACCAGTAGTCGAAGAAATCGAGCACGACGAAGTAGACCAGGAAGGCACCCAGCGGACCAAGGGGCGACCACTGAGCGGGCCACAGCGACTCCAGGTTGAACGGCTGGAAGCTTTCGAAGCGCAGCATGCCGGCCAAGCTGTCGAGCAGCGGATCGAGCGTGAAAAAGATCAGCACCGGGAACAGGCCGATCCGGTGCAGCACCGTATAAACAAAGTCGTTCCAGCGCGCGCGCGGATCGTTGAACTTGTGGACCGGGATCAACGCCTCGAGCGGGCGCAGCACCAGGAACAGCAAGGTCAGCTCCAGCACGCCGATCAGCAGCCACTCGGTGCCCTCGAAGGCTTCCTCGACGAATTCGCCGAACCCGAGCTGGAACACCAAGGGCTGGATCACCGTCTCGAACAACCAGCCCTGCGCCAGGCCCAGCCAGTCAGAAAAGTGTTGAATCATGGATGTTTGGAATGCTGTTTAAAAGTGGTCACGTAATCGGGGTGCTCGCGCAAGGTGGCGAAGCAAAAGCCTTTTTGCGCCAGGCCGCTGATCAGGGGCTCCAGGTTGGCCGGCGCCCACGGGTCCTTGCGCGACCAGATGCCCATGTGCGCGACGAAAATATCGCCGTCGCGCAAATCCCTCAACGACTTTTGCAACAATACCGCATTCGGATACGCCGCGCTCGGCAGCTCGTCGCCGGAGAAGCCGGCCGGCGCCCAGCCGACATGCGCGTAGCCGCAGGCCCTGGCCGCCGCCAGGGTGGCGGGCGAGGTGCGCCCGGCCGGCGCGCGCCAGATCGGATCGAGGTGTTTGCCGGTCAGCTCGACGAAGCGCTGGTCGACCCGCTTGATTTCCTCGCAATATTGAGCCGGCGTCAGCGTGCGGATCTTGCCGGCGGACGCGCCAAAGCCCGGCTTGACGCGGAAGTTGCCGCCGCCATCCTTGACCAGCACATCATGATCGAAGGTATGCGAGCCGACCGCATGGCCCTCGGCCACGCGCGCCTTCCAGTACGCCGACCACGACGGATCGAGCGAGTAATCGCCGCGCACGGTTTTCTCGTTGGCGAGGAAAAAAGTGGCCTTGATGTGATGACGCTTGAGCGTATCGGCGATCAGTTCGGCCTGCGACTGGCTGCCGGTATCGAAGGTCAGATAAATCGTGCCCTGGCAGGCCGCCGACGCCGCCAGGGCAGGCGCCGCCGCCCCGACCGCCAGCGCCAGCGCCACCAACACCCCCCACCCCGGGGTCAGGTCCGACATTCGGACACGGACTGAACTACGCGCTGGTTGTGTTCGTGTCCGAATGTCGGACCTGACCCTCGCGGTGGAGCGTTTCATCAGCGCTGGGCGGAATTGTTGAAGAAGACGCCGTGCGGCGAGCGCCCCACCGGGATCGTCTTGACCAGTTTGCGCGTGGCCAGGTCGATCACCGCCACCTTTTTGATCCAGCGCAAGGTGACCCACATGGTCTTGCCGTCGGCCGTCACTTCCATGCAGTCCGGGCCGCCCGGCACGTTGATCATGCCGACGTTTTCCAGTGTTTTCTGATCAATGATGTTGATCGAATTGGAAACACGGTTCGACACATACGTGTAGCGGCCGTCGCCGGCCGAACGGAAGTTGTGCGCGCCCTGCCCGGTCTTGATGCGCTTGACGGTCTTCTGCGCCCGCCAGTCGATCACCTCGACGTAGTCGCTGCCCATGATGCCCACCAGCAGATACTTGTCGTCCGGCGTCATCGCGATACCGGCCGGCAGCTTACCGACCGGCAGCGTCCACTTGACGGTCTGCGTGACGAGGTCGATGGCGCTGACCTGGTCGCTGCCCTGCTGCGTGATGAAGACCATGTTGCTGGCGGCGTTGAAGGCCATGTGGCTCGGCAGCTTGGCCAGCGGGATGCGCTTGCTCAAGGTCATGTTGGCGCCGTCGTAGCGGTACAGGTCGACACGGTCCAGCCGCAGCGAGGCCGACACGAACCATTTCTGGTCCGGCGAAAAACCGATCTGGTACGGGTCGAGGATGTCCTTGACGGTGCGCTGGATCTGGCCGCTCTTCGGATCGAGGAAGATCAGTTCGTTGCCGACCGAGCTGGCGACGATCAGCGACTTGTTGTCCGGCGTCGCCATCAGGTGGTGCGGCTCTTTGCCGACCGGGAAGGTGGACAGGTCCTTGAAGGTCGCCTGATCCAGCAACTGCACGGTAGCATCACGCGAGTTGAGCACAACGACAACATTGGCCTGCGCGCTGCCGATGGCAATCGCGGCGCAAACACAGGAGAAAACCAGACGGCGGACACTGCGGAGCATGAAGAAATCGCTTAGAAGGACTAAACGTTTATTTTACGTGCAAACCGGGCCGTCACAAGGTAAAAGCGGACAATTATTCCTATCCGTAATGAAGCGCGGCGGCTGAACCACAGCGCCCTGCTACAATTGCCGGCTGTGTTCAACGAATCTACAAGGAATAACCATGACCACCATCACGACCGACTCGGGCCTGCAGTACATCGAACTGACCGTTGGCGAAGGCGACGAAGCCAAAGCCGGCCAGAACGTCACCGTCCATTACACCGGCTGGCTGCGCAACGACGACGGCACCAAGGGCCCGAAATTCGACTCGAGCAAAGACCGCAACGACCCGTTCGAATTCGCACTGGGCGCCGGCATGGTCATCCGCGGTTGGGATGAAGGCGTGCAAGGCATGAAGGTCGGCGGCGCGCGCCAGCTGATCATTCCGGCGGAACTGGGCTACGGCTCGCGCGGCGCCGGCGGCGTGATTCCGCCAAACGCCACGCTGATCTTCGACGTCGAACTGCTGGGCGTTTAACGCCAACCCTTTAAACGTTTAGCGCTGCCAATTGCGCCGCAGGGCCTCGAGCTCTGCGCGCGTATCGAGCATGCCGCCGACGATGCGCTGGTCGATCGCCTCCAGCACCGCCGCCGGCATCTCCGTCCCCGCCATCCGGTGCGCGCTCATCTGCGCCGACGGCCGCACGTTCTGCACCAACACCGGTATCCGCCATTCCGCGCTGGCGCGGCAGGCCACCCCCACCAGATCCTGGCTCAGCCCCACCACCGTGAAGGTGCGGCAATAGCCGCCCTCGTTCGACAGGAAACTCAGCCCGACCCGCACGTCGCCCTCGGACGGCGCGGCGCCGCCCATCTGCTGGCTTAACACCGTATCGAGCCGGCCCTGCGCCACCAGCATGCCGTTGCGGCTGATGACCGTGGTCGGCGCCTTGGCCGGATCGGCCAGGAGGGCCGGCTGCCATTGCGCCAGGCCGAACTTGCCGACCGCCAGCCCCACCACCAGCACCGCGCCGAGCGCGCTCCACTCGCGCCAGCCCAGATGCCGCCTGACCGCCTTGCGCGCGGCCTGCTGGGTGGCGACGCGCTGCGCCCGCACCGCCGCCAGTTGCACCACCTTGGCCTGCTGCGAACGCATCGTCGCGCTCGACGGCGACAGTTCGGCGAACACGCCGTCGCGCGCGGCGCGCAAACGGGCCACGCGGCGGGCGATGCTGCTGTCGCGCCGCATGGCGTCCTCGACGGCGTGACGGGTCGCGTCGTCCAGTTCGCCGACCGTGTAGGCTATCAGTGTCTCGTCCGAAAAGCTCATGTTCACGTCCTTATACGCACCATCATAAACCTTTTTTCCATCGGATGCGGGTCCGTCAGGATCGCGTAAGCCCTGTAAATACAAGGGTTTTATTGCGCCACAGCGTGGCACGGCAACTACTGTAAGGCCTGCTTCGTACAGAAACCATTACATTTGACAATATTTATGCTAATCTGCGCGCTCTAATAACCAAGGAGGTAGTAATGAAAAAAGGCGAATTGATTGCAGAATTTGCGAAACGCACGGAGATGTCTGCTGCTGCCGCCAACGGTGCGGTGAACACTCTGATCGCGATCGTGACTGAGCGTCTGAAAAAAGGCGACACGGTTGGCATCACCGGCTTCGGCACCTTCTCCGTCGCCAAACGCGCCGCACGCAAAGGCCGCAACCCTGCAACCGGCGAAGCGATCAAGATCGCCGCGTCGAAGACCCCGAAATTCTCGGCTGGCGCGACCCTGAAGTCGGCTGTCAACCCGACCAAGAAGAAGTAATTCTTGCGCTAAGCAGGCTGTGCTCGTGCCCGCGAGGGCACCGGAAACGGCGGCTCATGGCCAGGTCCCCGACCTGCCATGGCCGCCGTTCTGTTTTCGGGAGGCGTTTTTTGAGGAAGCCCTCTAGCGGCTTTCGGCGCCGCCGAGGTTATGATGGCGCGTACCCACCAGCCACCATACCAAGGAGATGTAAATGAGCTTACAAGAGCAATTCGAACAAGCCCAGGCGGACTCGAAGAACCTGCCGGAACGTCCCGACAACATGACCCTGCTGAAAATCTACGCGCTGTTCAAGCAGGCGTCGTCGGGCGACGCCAGCGGCGAGCGTCCGGGTTTCACCGACATGGTCGGCCGCGCCAAGTTCGACGCCTGGGCCGCCCTCAAGGGCACCAGCGCCGACGAGGCCAAGCAGCAGTACATCGACCTGATCGAAGACCTGAAGTAAGCCCGCCAGCCCTGCGGATAAAAAAAATCCCCTCGCGGGGATTTTTTTTTAGCGCCGCTTGCGGCGGCTGGCCCAGCCCACCAGGCCCAGCCCGCCCATCAGCATCGCGTACGTGGCCGGCTCCGGCACCGCCGAGACGCTGAAGCCGGTGATGCGCTGGTCGGCGTAGCTGCCGCCGGTGGCGCCGGTGAAGCCGATATACATCGCGCCGCCGTACCTGGCGGCCAGATCGACGCTGGCGGCGTCGCTGATCGCGTAGCTCAGGTTGGTCGAATGATCGATCAGCGTGCCGCTCATCGTCAGCTCGTGGGTGGCCGCGTTGTAGCTCACGGTCTCGGTGCCGGTCACGTAATTGGCCGCGCCCAGGTTGAAGCCGGCGCCCTTGACACCCTGGACCACGCCGTTGGTGCTCAGGCCGGCCGTATTGTTGTTCCAGCTCTGGACGATCGAACCGACGGCACTGGCGCCGGAACCGTTGATGTTCCAATAGCCGATGTCGCCGCCGCCGTTGCCAACCACGTTGTTGCCCTGGTTCTGGAACACCAACGCGATGCCGTCGGCCATCTTGCCGTTGAAGCCGTCACCCCGCAGCGAGAACGAGAACGTGGCGCTGAACGATTCGGTGGTGGAAAAGGTCTGTGTGACCCAGCCGGCGCCGGTCGAGCCGCCACTGCGGGTCAGCCGCAAATCGCCGCCGTCCATGGCGGCGCTGCCGACGCGGTTAAGCGTCGACAGCTCGATCGAGGCGGCGCTGGCGGCGCCGCTGAACAGCGCGGAGATAGCGACGACCGCTGCGGCGGCGGTGCTGTGGGTAAACGGGGTACGCATGGGCTGCTGTCCTTGGCAGGTTTGAATCATGCAAATTATACACAAATAATTCTATTTTGTAATTTGCATTAACCAAAAACAACATCCATGCAACCGTGGCGCGGTCACTGCGGCGCGAACACCTTGCGCATCTTGTCGACCACCTTACCCTCGATCTGCGACGAGAACGCGCTGAACAGGAAGCCGAGGGCGATCTCCAGGCGCGCCCGGGTCGGCTCCAGGGTCAGGGTGCCGTCGACGCCGCTGCGCTCGAAACGCAGCACATCGCCGTCCCAGCGGCATTCCAGCTCGAATTGTTCGGCCAACTTGTCGGCCACCTGTTGCGCCGCCGCCCGGGCCTGCTCCGGCGCAAGGTTGTGTTCCTGAACGATGTTAATGTCCGCCATGCGGCTTCCTCGATAAATCCACAAAGCCGACATGATGCCAGTTGGCCCGGCGTCACGCCAGTCCACAACGGCGCCTACGCATTTGCTTATATGTATTGTATATAAGCGCAATTTGTGAGAAATAGCGAATTACCTTAAAATACAGTGCTTTGCTGAGGTTAGCCGGGCCATCCCACCGCCGCCGACGCCGCTGCACACCAACATTGATAGGACTGTTATGACCCACGTTGTCACCGAATCTTGCATCAGCTGCCGTTATACGGACTGCGTCGATGTTTGCCCGGTAGATTGTTTCCGCCAAGGCCCGAACTTCCTCGCCATCGATCCGGACGAGTGCATCGACTGCGCCGTGTGCGTGGCCGAATGCCCGGTCAACGCCATTTTCGCCGAGGAAGACGTCCCCGGCGACCAGCAGCAGTTCATCAAGATCAACGTCGATCTCGCGCGCCACTGGCCTTCGATCACCAAGACCATCGCGCCGCTGCCGGAAGCCGACGAGTTCAAGGACGTCAAAGAGAAACTGCACCTGCTGGTACGCTAAGACGCCTCCGTCTGGCCGGGCAGCACCGGGCAGCGTCATCCACGGCGCCGGAATCGAGCGCCGCACAGCCTTGTGTTCGCCCAACCACCATTGAAATCACAGGAATATACGAATGAATAGCACTGTCACCCCTCCAGGCGTCATCGAAGCCGATGCCGTCATCATTGGCGCCGGCCCGGTCGGCCTGTTCCAGGTCTTCGAACTGGGCCTGCTGGAAATCAAAGCCCACGTCATCGATTCGCTGGGCGCGGTGGGCGGACAGTGCGTGGAACTGTATCCGGACAAGCCGATCTACGACATCCCGGCCGTGCCCTCGTGCACCGGCCAGGAACTGACCGACAACCTGCTCAAGCAGATCGAGCCGTTCGAGCCGACCTTCCACCTGGGCCAGGAAGTGACCAAGGTCGAGCGCCGCGACGACGGCCGTTTCGACGTTGAAACCAGCGCCGGCACCCGTTTCACCACCAAGACCATCTTCATCGCCGCCGGCGTCGGCTCGTTCCAGGCGCGCACCTTGAAGGTCGACGGCATCGAAGTGTTCGAAGGCTCGCAGCTGCACTACAAGGTCAAGGACCCGGCCATTTTCGAAGGCAAGAACATCGTCATCTGCGGCGGCGGCGACTCCGCGCTGGACTGGGCGCTGAACTTCGTCGGCAAGGCCGAATCGGTCGTTTTGCTGCATCGCCGCGAAGACTTCCGCGCCGCGCCGGCGTCGGTCGCCAAGATGAAAGCCTTGTGCGACGATTACGAGATGCAGCTCATCATTGGCCAGGCCACCGGTTTCGAGGCGAAGGACGACAAATTGAGCGAGCTCAAAGTCACCGGCGCCGACGGCGTGACCCGCCGCGTGCCGCTCGACATGCTGCTGGTGTTCTTCGGCCTGTCGCCGAAACTGGGCCCGATCGCCGAATGGGGCCTGGACATCGAGCGCCGCCAGCTGAAGGTGCAAAACACCGAGAAGTTCGAGACCAACGTCCCGGGCATCTTCGCGGTAGGCGACATCAACACCTATCCAGGCAAGAAAAAGCTGATTTTGTCGGGCTTCCACGAGGCCGCGCTGGCCGCGTTCGGCGCCGCGCCGTACATCTTCCCGGACAAAAAGATCCACATGCAGTACACCACGACGTCGCCGAAACTGCACAAAGTGCTGGGCGTGGAGACGCCTGTCTTCGATTAAAGGCGCCCAACCGCCGGTTCCGCGCCAAGGAAACAACGGCAAGGTCGTGCGTAGGGGTGTGTCCTACACAAAAGCAGCGGAAACGCTGCTTTTTTTATGGGTTCGGCGGTACTATTATCGGACCAAGGGCATGGCGCACGCGACCGGTGCGCTTTCTCCCGGGTATTTAGAAATGCTTAGCACCACGAACAAATACTCTATAATTGGCTTATGATGTGATGTATTGGTGCACCGCACCACGCTTTGACCGGGAAGACCTATGCTCTACCAACTGCACGAAATGCAACGCAAACTCCTTTCGCCCCTGATGCAATGGGCGGACGCGACGTCCAAAATCCTGACCAATCCGGTCTCGCCGCTGGCGCACACGCCGTTTTCGCAGCGAATCGCCGCCGGTTACGAGCTGATGTACCGGCTCGGCAAGGACTACGAAAAGCCGGCGTTCGAGATCGACTCGGCCGTCATCAATGGCGAGACGATCGGCATCATCGAACAGGTTGTTGTCAATAAAGCCTTCTGTCGCCTGATCCACTTCAAGAAAGACCTGGACGACAAGCGCATCAAGGCGCTGAAGCAGCCGACCGTGCTGCTGGTGGCGCCGCTGTCGGGCCACCACTCCACCCTGCTGCGCGACACCGTGCGCGGGCTGCTGGTCGATCACGACGTCTACATCACCGACTGGACCGACGCCCGCATGGTGCCCGTGTCGGAAGGGGCGTTCCATCTGGACGACTACATCTACTATGTGCAGGACTTCATCCGCCTGCTGGGCCCGGACCTGCATGTGATTTCCGTGTGCCAGCCGACGGTGCCGGTGCTGGCGGCCATCGCGCTGATGGCGACCGACAAGGACCCGAAGCTGCCGAAGACGATGACGATGATGGGCGGCCCGATCGACCCGCGCCGCTCGCCGACGGCGGTCAACAACCTGGCCACCGAAAAGAAGTTCTCGTGGTTCGAGAACACCGTCATCTACGCGGTGCCGCCGAATTATCCCGGCTTTGGCCGCAAGGTCTACCCGGGCTTCCTGCAGCACGCCGGCTTCATCGCCATGAATCCGGGCCGCCACGCGCAGAGCCACCGCGAGTTCTACAGCCATCTGGTGGAAGGCGACGACGAGCCGGCGGAAAGCCACCGCAAGTTCTACGACGAATACAACGCCGTGCTGGACATGCCCGCCGAATACTATCTGGACACGATCAAGACGGTGTTCCAGGACTTCGCGCTGCCGATGGGCACGTGGAAGGTCGGCGGCAAGCTGGTGCGCCCACAGGACATCACCACGGTCGCGCTGTTCACCGTCGAGGGCGAACTGGACGACATCTCCGGCGCCGGCCAGACGCAAGCGGCGCACGACCTGTGCACCGGCATCCCGGCCGAGATGCAGCAGGACTACGTCGCCCCGGGCGCCGGCCACTACGGCATCTTCTCCGGCCGCCGCTGGCGCGAAATGGTCTGCCCGAAGATCACCGAGTTCATCCAAAAACACGGTTAAAAAAGCCAGCCCCGACAAGATCCCTGCCCGGCGCGGGGATTTTTTTTGCCGAGACAGCGCCGGCGATAAGGTTTTTCGGCCCGCCCGGCGCAGATATCGGATAATGGCGCTTTAGTTTTATCGCTTTCCCGCGCCATCACCGCCGTGCCCACCACTCAAACACTCGCCGACCGCATCGAAGACGCCCTGCCGCAGACACAATGCACCAAGTGCGGCTATGACGGCTGCCGTCCGTACGCCGAGGCAATCGCCGCCGGCGCGGCCGACATCAACCAATGCCCGCCCGGCGGCGCCGAGGGCATCGTGCGGCTGTCGGCCGTCACCGGCCACAAGGTCATCCCGCTCAATCCCGTCAACGGCCTTGAGCGCCCGCGCGCGGTCGCCTACATCGACGAAGCGCTGTGCATCGGCTGCACCTTGTGCATCCAGGCCTGCCCGGTCGACGCCATCGTCGGCGCGGCCAAGTTGATGCACACAGTTGTGCCGGACCTGTGCACCGGCTGCGACTTGTGCGTCCATCCCTGTCCGGTCGACTGCATCGTCATGTATCCGGTCACCGAAACCACCGGCTGGGCCGCGTGGAGCCAGGCCGACGCCGACGCCGCGCGCGAACGGCACGATTTCCGCACGATGCGCCTCCAGCGCGAGAAGGACGAAAACGACGCGCGACTGGCCGCCAAGGCCAACGCCAAGATGGCGGCGGTCGAAGCGCTCGACCCGGCCACCGACGCCGACGCCGCCGAAAAGGAACGCAAGCGCGCCATCATCGCCGCCGCGATGGAACGCGCGCGCTTGAAAAAGGAGGAAGCCGCGCGAGCGGCCGCCGACGCCAAGCCAGCAGATGGAAACCCGCCTGAATGAATCCAGCCAAACGCCAAGAAATGTTCGAGCGCTTCCGCGCCGCCAATCCCAGTCCCAAGACCGAACTCGAATACACGACGCCCTTTGAATTGCTGATCGCGGTGCTGCTGTCGGCGCAGGCCACCGACGTCGGCGTCAACAAGGCCACGCGCAAGCTTTATCCGTTCGCGAACACGCCGGCGAAGATACTGGAATTGGGCGAGGAGGAGTTGAAGTCCTATATCCAGACCATAGGCCTGTACAAGACCAAGGCCAAGAACGTCATCGCCACCTGCAAGATCCTGCTGGAGCGGCATGGCGGCGAAGTGCCGCACGAGCGCGCATCGCTGGAGGCCTTGCCGGGCGTGGGCCGCAAGACCGCCAACGTCGTGATGAACACCGCGTTCGGCGAACCGACGATGGCGGTGGACACGCACATTTTCCGCGTATCGAACCGCACCGGCCTGGCGCCGGGGAAAAACGTCGACATCGTCGAGCAGAAGCTGCTGCGGTTCGTGCCGAAAGAGTTTTTGCAGGACGCGCACCACTGGCTGATCCTGCACGGCCGCTACACCTGCAAGGCGCGCAAGCCGGAGTGCTGGAACTGCATCCAGCAGGACCTGTGCGATTTCCGCCAGAAGACGCCGATGCCGGATGGCCTTTAAACGATGGCGCGCCGCGCCGTCCGGGCGCTCAGAACTGGAAGTAGATGAACGGGTTGAAGCCGCCCTCCACCACCGACAGGCAGGACAGCACATACAGCACCAGGCTGTAGGCGGCGACCAGCATCGGCCGGCGGAAACTCATGTTACGCAAACGGTAGAACACACGGTCGCTGACCAGGCAGATTAAGGTCGACAACGCCAGCAGGAAGATCACCTTCGGATCGGCCAGCATCACGTTGGCGTGCGTCCACAGCGGCGCCGACGGTTCACCGCCGAACATCACGCGCAGCATCTTGTTGCTCTGCTCCATGTTCTCGGCGCGGAACGGCACCCACAGCACGGTGGCGAAGACGAACACCGGCAAGCTGCCGAGACGCCATTTCGCGCTATTGAGCACTCCGGCGCGCTCCAGTGCGATCAACATGCCATGGCCGATGCCCCAGACCAGAAAGGTGTAGGCCGCGCCGTGCCAAAGCGCGCACAGGCCGAATACGACAAACAGGTTGCGGTAGGTCTTGAAGGTCGAACCGCGGTTGCCGCCCAAGGGGATATACACGTAATCGCGGAAGAAGCGCGACAGCGTCATGTGCCAGCGCTGCCAGAACTCGGTAATGCTATTGGCCGCATAGGGACGGTTGAAATTGCGCGGGAAGCGGAAACCCATCATGCGCGCCATGCCGATCGCCATGTCGGTGTAGCCGGAGAAGTCGAAATAGATCTGGAACGAGTAGCAAAGCGCCGCCAGCCACGCCGAGTAGGTGGTCAGCGCGGCGTCCGGACGGTGCATGAGGTCGACCACCGCGCCGAGCGGATCGGCGATCAGCAGTTTCTTCGACAGGCCGATAATGAATAAATTCATGCCCCAAAACACATCGCTGCCAACCAAAGCGCGGCGTTTGATGTCGAGCTGCTCCCTCACTTCGGCGAAGCGCACCACCGGACCGGCGATCAAGTGCGGGAATAGGAAGATGTAGATGGCGAACTTGTGCAGGCTGCGCTCGAGCGCGATGCGGCGTGCGTAAACGTCGGCTTGGTAGGACAGGAAGTGGAACACATAGAACGAAATACCCAGCGGCAGCACCAGGCCCAGTTTGGCGACATCGCCCAGCAATGCCACGCCGCTGATGTCGGCCACCAGCTGTGCCAGGAACCCAAGGTATTTATAGGCGATCAACGGCGCCAAGTTGAGCACCAGCGCCAGCCCCATGACCAGGCGCGCGCGCGGCCGGTCCGCCTCGTTCCGGCGCAATGTGCCGATGACGCCGGCCAACAGATAGTTGGCCACCAACAGCAGCAGCGCGACGATGGTCAGTGCGCCCGCCCCCAGCATGTAAAAGCCGAGGCTGGCCAGCAGGATGAAGCCGTTGCGCCAGGTCCTGGGCAACAGGAAGTACAGCGCGTAAAAACAAGGGAAGAACAGGAATAAGAATCCCGGCGACGAAAATACCATGACACTCCAGTGATAGGGATTATTTGGACAGACCCAGCCAGACGCCCGCTTCGTTGTCGAGCACCTGCACGATCAGGTATTTGCAGCGTCCCTTGGTCAGCGCCGGCAGCCGGCGCAGCTCCGCCGAACGATCGAGCTTGACGAACTGCTCGAAGTGGTCGGCAAGGCCGGCGCGCACCATGCCATCGCCGAAACTGTTGCCGAACATGCAGGTGGCCGGCAGCAGGCCCCGTCCGGCGACCGTGTCGGTGATGAACTCATAGCCGGTTTGCTTGGCGTTCATCTCGGAGACGCGGTGCACATCCTGCCAGGTCTTGGTCAGTTGCGGCGACGATTCCGCCTCCACCGCGTCGAGCCGCGCGGCGAAGCGCGCCTCCGATCCAAAAAACGGCGCCTCGTGGACCGTCATCGGGTGGCGCCACCCGGCGCTGGAGTTCTCCATGCGCGCGATGCGGTTGGTGGCGTCGGCCGCCACCTGCATGGCGGCCAGGTCGGTCCAGTGGAAATCCTGATGATAGAAGATCTGGAATTTGTCCTGCGATTGCTTAAGGATGCCGTAGGCATCGACGAAATTAAAGTCCGGCGTGCCCTGGAAGCGACGGTACAGCCGCATGAAGTGCGATTCCAGTTTCAGCCGCGGCAGAAAGAACGGGATCCGGTCTTGCGTGAAGTATTGCTTGGACACGGGCGTGACCAGCACCATGGTGGTACCCTGCGCCCGCAATTGGGCCGACAAGCGCGCCATGCCGTGATAGACGGCGTCGGCGGAGGCCGGGTTGGCCAGGAAATTCTCGGTCGCGGGCAGTTCGATGTCGGAAATGGAACGGCCATACAGCTCGCCCTGCTTACCGAAATATACGCGCCGCGAGGAACCGAACAGGCGGAAGTCGATCTCGTTTTTGGTGCGCACCATCAAGCTACGCAGTCCGAGATGGTCGGAAAACCCTTTTTCGAACCGGCGGTAATTCTTGTCGAAGTCGTACCAGCGACCTTCCCAGCCGGTCGGCAATGGCGCCAACGGGCGCATCTCCACCAGCGGCGGATAATTCAGGACCAGATGGGGAAATGTGCGCTCGAGATAGGACGTCACGCCGCCGAAGCTCATGATGGCGGGGACGACGCTGATGGCGAATATGAGCAGAACGAACAGGGTGCGCGGCAGCTGCGACCTGCCAGACCGCGGCGCCACACTGGCAGTGGACTGCGGGAATGGAAGTGAACTCATAGGGAATACTTTTTGATCGGTATTTGCCGGACAGCGGCGCCATCATAGCCGAAAAGCAATAGGCAATCAATTCACCTGCCCGGTGTCGGTCACACCAGTACCAGATTATCCCGGTGCACCAGCTCGCGGCCCTCGACGAAGCCCAGAATGGACTCGATCTCGCTCGACGGTTTGCGCATGATGCGGCGCGTCTCGGCGCTGGTGTAATTGGACAGTCCGCGCGCCACCGGCAACCCGCTCTCGTTCACGCACGTGATCACCGCGCCGCGTCCGAATTCGCCCTTGACCTCCACCACGCCGATCGGCAGCAGCGACTTGCCCTCGCCGGTCAGCTTCTGCACCGCGCCCGCGTCCAGCACCACCTGCCCCGCCGTATGCAGATGATCGGCCATCCACTGCTTGCGCGCCGTCAGATGCCCGGTCTGCGCCGCCAGCTCCGTGCCAATGGACTCGCCACCAGCCAAGCGCTCCAGCACATTATCCTCGCGCCCATAAGCGATCACCGTATGCGCGCCCGACTTGGCGGCCCGCTTGGCGGCCAGGATCTTGGTCAGCATGCCGCCACGCCCCAAACTGCTGCCGGCGCCGCCTGCCATCGCCTCCAGCGCCAGGTCGCCCGCGCGGCCCTGCTGGATCAGCACTGCCGCCGGGTCCTTGCGCGGGTCGGCGCTGTACAACCCCTTCTGGTCGGTGAGGATGATCAGCGCGTCGGCCTCGATCAGGTTCGCCACCAGCGCGCCCAGGGTATCGTTGTCGCCGAACTTGATTTCGTCGGTGACGACGGTGTCGTTCTCGTTGATGATCGGGACCACGCCCAGGCGCAGCAACGTGGTCAGGGTCGAACGGGCGTTGAGATAGCGTTCGCGGTCGGCCAGGTCGGCGTGCGTGAGCAGCACCTGCGCGGTGCGCAGTTCGTGCGCGCGGAAGCTGGTCTCGTAGATCTGCGCGAGCCCCATCTGGCCGACGGCGGCGCAGGCCTGCAGTTCGTGGATATCGGTGGGGCGCTGCTCGAAGCCCAAACGCAGCATGCCCTCGGCGATGGCGCCGGAGCTCACCAGCACCACCTGCTTGCCCATGGCGCGCAGGGCGGCGATCTGCGCGGCCCAGCGCGCGATGGCGGCGTGATCGAGGCCGCGGCCGTCGTTGGTGACTAAAGACGATCCTACCTTGATGATGATGCGCGTGGCTTTTTGTATGACGGAATTCATGGGTGCGACAGTCTCATAACAGTCTTGTTACATGCGGGACGCGAGTCCGGATCCCCGGCGCGAGCCAGGACCTACATTGCTGTGTGCTGTGAAGGGCCGGGTGGATGACCCGTTCTTGCCGCGGCAGACGCCCGTCCCGGGATGCGGGACGGCGCTGTTGTGGAAAGCATAAGCAGCGAATAGCTGATTATGCCGGTGATGCGGATTTTTATCGAGGACTAGTCGTGCTTAATCGAGAATTTTAAAACGGGGATCGTCCGGATCGATCGAGGAAATGCCGCGCGCTTCCTCCGTCATCTGCGTTTCTTCCGAACGTTGTTCGGAATGGCGCTTCTCTTCGAGGTGCATCTGGATCGCGTTGACCAGTTCCTGGGTGCCGTCGTGGCTCAGCGCGGAGATCTCGAACACGGGACCCTTCCAGCCGAACTTCTTGACGAAATCCTTCACGGTTTTCTTGCGGTCCTCTTCCGGCACCATATCGAGCTTGTTCAGCACCAGCCAGCGCGGCTTGTCGACCAGCGACTCGTCGTACTTTTTCAGTTCGTTGACCAGGGCCTTGGCTTCCTTGACCGGATCGACGTTGGTCTCGAACGGCGCCAGGTCGACGATGTGCAGCAGCAGGCCGGTACGCTGCAGGTGGCGCAGGAACTGGTGACCCAGGCCGGCGCCTTCGGAAGCGCCTTCGATCAAGCCGGGAATATCGGCGATCACAAAGCTCTTCTCGTGCGAGACGCGGACCACGCCCAGGTTCGGGTGCAGGGTGGTGAACGGGTAGTCGGCGATCTTGGGACGCGCGTTCGACACGGCCGAAATAAAGGTCGACTTGCCGGCGTTCGGCATGCCCAGCAGGCCGACGTCGGCCAGCACCTTCAGTTCCAGGCGGATTTCGCGGCGTTCGCCTTCCTTGCCCTCGGTCTTTTGACGCGGTGCGCGGTTGGTCGAGGTCTTGAAGTGGATGTTGCCCCAGCCGCCCTCGCCGCCCTTGGCCAGCAATTCCATCTGGCCGTGTTCGGTCAGATCGGCCAGGATTTCGCCGGAGGCGTCGTCGATGATCAGGGTGCCGACCGGCATGCGCAGGTGGATGTCGTCCGCGCCCTTGCCGTAGCAATCGGCGCCACGGCCGGCTTCACCGTCTTTGCCGCGGTGCATCTTGGAGAAGCGGAAATCGACCAAGGTGTTGATGTTACGGTCCGCTACGGCCCAGATCGAGCCGCCCTTGCCGCCGTCGCCGCCGTCAGGGCCGCCGAACGGGCGGAATTTTTCACGGCAAAACGAGGCACAACCGTTGCCGCCGTCACCACCGATCACTTCAATTTTTGCTTCGTCGATAAACTTCATGATGTACCGCCATAAAACTAAAAAGGCTCTACCGTGGGCAGAGCCTTTCGATTGAAGGCTTGCGCCTTACAAAGGGGACAGCCGGGCGCGGGCGCCTGGCCGTGAGCGTGATTTACGCTGGTACTGCAGCTGCTGGAGCGTTTGGTACGACGGTCACGAATTGCTTCGAACCTTCGCCTTTGACAACGAACTTGACCTTGCCGTCCACCAGGGCGAACAGGGTGTGGTCTTTGCCCATGCCAACACCTTCACCGGCGCGCACCGGGGTGCCGCGTTGACGAATGATGATGCCGCCAGCATTGATCGATTGACCGCCGTAGACTTTTACGCCCAGACGTTTTGACTCTGAGTCACGACCGTTACGCGTTGTGCCGCCGCCTTTTTTGTGTGCCATTTAAGACTCCTTGGATACTAATTCTCGGGC
The DNA here is from genome assembly GCA_963511605.1 of uncultured Duganella sp. GTDB lineage: Bacteria > Pseudomonadota > Gammaproteobacteria > Burkholderiales > Burkholderiaceae_D > Rugamonas. Next base: position 41,923 of record CAUPJZ010000001.1, read on the forward strand.
AAACGGAATTAACCGTTGATCGATACGATTTGGATTTCGGTGTAATTTTGGCGATGGCCTTGATGCTTCTGGTAGTGCTTACGACGACGCATCTTGAAAATCTTCACTTTATCGTGACGACCGTGTGCCACAACAGTAACCAGTACCTTTGCACCCTCAACCAGGGGAGCACCAAACTTGATGCTTTCGCCTTCGCCAACGGCGAGGACCTGATCGATGGTGAGTTCGGAACCAATGTCTGCCGGTATCTGTTCTACTTTAAGTTTTTCGCCAGCGACAACTTTGTATTGTTTGCCACCGGTTTTTATGACCGCGTACATGATTTGAAACCTCATCAAATGTTAAGAAAATTCCCTCCGTCGCCAGCGGAACCGCATGCATGGTGATCGGGGAACCGCTGATTATACATGGGATGCCAATTGACGTCAAAAACTATTCACAAATGGCCGATGGCGTGGTATGTCGACAAGCTTGCATGTTGACGGGTGTTATCTGATTAACAAACGAGTTGCCACAAACAAGGGGCGGCACCCCTGTGGGCTGGGGCATGTCGTATAATCTCGGCACCAATAGTCCACTGCACAGGTTCGTCTTGTCTGCCGCCACCCACACCGCAACACAAAACAATATCGCCCACTCGATCGCCGCCGACATGGACGCGGTCAACTCGGTGATCCGCCGCAAGCTGCATTCCGAGGTCAGCCTCGTCAATCAGATCGCTGAATACATCATCAGCGCCGGCGGCAAGCGCATCCGCCCGGTCCTCGTGCTGCTGGTGGCGAACGCCTATTCCTACAAGGGCAGCGGACACCACGAGCTGGCCGCCGTCGTCGAATTCATCCACACCGCCACGCTGCTGCACGACGACGTCGTCGACGAATCGTCGCTGCGCCGCGGCCGCGCCACCGCCAACGCGCTGTTCGGCAACGCAGCCTCGGTGCTGGTGGGCGACTTCCTGTACTCGCGCTCGTTCCAGATGATGGTGGGCCTGAACAACATGCGCGTGATGCAAATCCTGTCGGACGCCACCAACGTCATCGCCGAGGGCGAGGTGTTGCAGTTGCTCAACATGCACGACCCCGACGTCAGCCAGGAGCGTTATCTGCAGGTGATCCGCTCCAAGACGGCCAAGCTGTTCGAAGCGGCGGCCGAACTGGGCGCCCTGATCGCCGGCGCCAACGACGCGCAAATCGCCGCCGCCGGCGAATACGGCCGCTCGCTGGGCACGGCCTTCCAACTGATCGACGACGTGTTGGATTACGCCGGCGACGCCAATGAAATCGGCAAGAACGTCGGCGACGACCTGCGCGAAGGCAAGCCGACCCTGCCGCTGATCTACCTGATGGAAAACGGCTCGCCGGAGCAGCGCGAGCTGGTGCGCACCTGCATCGAGCAGGGCGACGAGCAGCACTTCGACACCATCCTGGCCGCCATCACCAGCAGCGGCGCGCTAGACTACACGCGGCGGCAAGCAGAAACGGCCGCCCAGCGCGCCGCCGAAGCGATCGCCGACCTGCCGGACAGCGTGTACAAGGAATCGCTGCTGCAGCTGGCCGATTTCTCGGTCAACCGCACGCATTGAACAGGGACGCCGCCACGACCGGCGGCGTTGAAATCATCTAAACCACGTAGGGCGGATTAGGCGGAACGCCGTAATCGGCCATGCATGAGTCGCCAACGGCGCATACATGGCCGATTACGCTACGCTAATCCGCCCTACGTGTCTCAGCGACGGAACCTAGAGCAGGTCTTGGACCAACTCCGACGGGCGGCACAAGCGCACACCCTTCTCCGTCACCACAAACGGACGGTTGATCAGAATCGGATGCGCGATCATCGCATCGAGCAGCGCATCGTCGGACAACGACGCATCGGCCAATCCCAATTCTCCATACAAATCACCCTTGTCGCGCATCGCCTGCCGCGCGGTCAGCCCTGCCTTGGCGATCATCGCCTTCAACGCCGCACGCGACGGCGGATTCTTGACGTAATCGACAATCTCCGGCTCGACACCGGCGGCGCGGATCGCCTCCAGCGTTTTGCGCGAGGTCCCGCAAGCGTTGTTGTGATAAATCGTGACGGTCATATGCTGCCCTTGAGCGTAAATTCAAAGGCAGCATTATCGCTTAAAACTTCGCCGCCAGACTGACACCGATCGCACGCGGCATCAGGCGATAACCCTGCACGATCGACGCCACCTGCGGATGCTGGATCACCTTGTCGTTGTCGAACGCGTTCTTGACAAACACGCTGACGTTGTACCGGTCGAAGCCCATGCCGGCGCTGAAATCGGCCGTGTGATACGCCGGCCGCTCGTAATCCGTCAGCTCCGGATTGAGCGAACCCTTGCTCGATCCGACCCACTGCACGCCGCCCATGACAAACGCGCTGCGCTCGCCCAGCGCGAAGTTGTAGCGCGCATTGATCGCCGCGTTATATTTCGGCACGCCCTGGATCTGCGCGCCCGCCACCGCGCCGACCACGCCGTTCTGTATGCCCTGGTCGTTCGACAACTCCGCCTTGACGTAGCCACCCGAGGCGCTCAAGGTCAGCCCGGCGATCGGCTTGGCCTTGATGTCGAATTCGAAGCCCTTGCTGGTGGCGTCGCCGGCGTTGGCGTTATACGTATACGCGCACGTCGGCAGATAAACGCCCTGCTGGATGTTCTTCCACTTGATGTAGAAGACGTCGGCGTTGATCGTCAAGCGGTTGTTGAGGAAGCGCGACTTGCTGCCCACCTCGTAGTTCCACAGGCTGTCCGACGCGTAGTTCGGCGGTCCCTCGGTCAGGCCGTTCAACTCCAGGTCCGGGCCGCAGGTGGTCGGCGGCACGAAGATGTTCGAGCCGCCAAGACGGAAGCCCTTCGATACGCTGGTGTAGAGCGTATGGCGCGGATCGACTTCCCACGTCAACGCATACTTCGGCGTGAACGCGGTCGACTTCAGGCTCGCGCCGCTGTTGTTGCCCGCGCCGGCCAGGTAGTTGCCGTTGCGCTGTTCCAGATTCGAGCTGGCGCGCAGGTAGCGCGCGCCGACCGTGGCATGCACCGTCGGCGTAAAGTAGTAATTAACCTCGCCGAATATCGACGACTGCTTCTCCTTGTAGTGGAAGGCGCCGGCGAACGAGTTATCGTTCGGGAAGGAACCAGGGCGCACGTCTGGCAGCAACTCCGGATCGTAAATGTCGAAACCAAACTGCCGGAACGTGTCGGTCACGCCGAAGATCGGATCGTTCTCGGTGATGTTGGTGTGCTGGCGCGAGAAATAGGTCCCCGCCAGCCAGGTCCACGGCGACACCGCCGCATCGTACGGACGCGAAGCCAGGCGGAACTCCTGCGACACCTGCCGCACCTGGTTGTTCAGATACACGGCCGACGGCAGCGCCGCGATGGCGTCGATCAGCTCCGGCGGCGCCTTGCCGCCATCCTCGGTCGAGGTCAAAAAGGTCGACAGCGAATAGCTGTTGTAGGCCGAGCCGTTCTGCGTGCGGTCGAACTTGCGCGAGAAGTAGCTGGTGGCCGACGTCAGATCGACCGCGCCCAGATCCCAGTTGACGGTCACGCTGGGCGTGAACAGCTTGTCGATGGAAGGTTCGCGCACCTGCTTTTGCGCCTGATAGTTCGGCAGCTCGATGTTGAAAGCGGAGATGTCCTTCGCATCCAGGCGCTGATAGTAGATCGACGGCGTGATCGTCAACGCGCGCGTCGGCTTCCACTTCAACGCCATGCGCAGTTCCTGGTCGCTGTACTTGTTGATATCCTTGGCGAGCACGCTGCCGCCGCCATCCACCTGATTGATGTAGCCGCCCGTGTGCTGCGCCTGCGCGCCGATACGCAGCGCCAGCTCGTCGGCGATCAGGGGAATGTTCCCGACCACGTTGGCCGAGTAGCTTGGGCTGCCGTCCTTGGTGTGCGAATACTCGGTGTAGGTGGTGAACTCGCGCTCCTTCAGATCCGGCTCGTTAGGCACGAACTTGATGGTGCCGCCCATGGAGCTGGCGCCGTACAGGGTCACCTGAGGACCGCGCAGCACCTCCACCCGGTCGATATCGAAGAACCTCGGTTCGACGTTACCCATCGTGTAGACGTTGCCGACGGTGACAGGCGTATCGCCCAGATAGACGCCGACCGTCGCCGCGCCGGCCGTGGAGCTGATGCCGCGAATCTCGATGTTGGACGTGCCCGGGCCGGCGCCGCCATTGCCGCTGGCGGCGGTGAAGGAGATGTTGGGCACCACGCGCGTCAGGTCGGTGATGTCGCGGATGTGCTCTTCCTGCAGCTGCTTGCCCGTGACGGCCGAAATACTCATCGCCACCTTGGCCGGATCTTCCTTGCGCTTTTGCGCGGTGACGGTGACGACCTCGATTTCGTCGGACTGCTTGACCGGCACCTGCTGCGCGCCCACCGGACCGGCCAGCGCGGCCAAAGCGGCGGCGACGGAACTGCACATTATTTTTTGAGTGATCTTCATGCCTGCGCTTCTCCAGTCAGTGGGGCGGCGCCCCAAAATGATGCATTTTTATATATTAACCATCTTGTAATTTTTAACAAGCAAGAAACCTGCCAAAATCGGCGACGTTGGAATACAGCCACACGTTGCAACGCGGCGCGGCACATCGATCATTCATCAATGGAATACCTTTGAGGTATCGGGCGGATACTAAATCGGTGTTGGACGCCCAAGGGGATGCTGTTTAATCTGAAGTCACTCAGCAATGGCAAGGTGATAACAGTGAGCAATATCCGAGGCACGCAAATGACGGTGGGACCGCGCGACTGGTCGGCATCGGCCGTCGCCGCCGGTTTTCTCGCGGTGCTGATCTCCTATGCCGGACCGCTGGCGATCTTCTACCAGGCCGGACAGGCGGCAAACCTGGGCAATGACATGTTCGCGTCCTGGGTATGGGCGATTTCGATCGGCGCCGCCGTCTCCGGCATCTACCTCAGCTGGAGCTTGAAGATCCCGGTCATCACCGCCTGGTCCGCGCCGGGCACGGCGCTATTGATCACCCTGTTCCCGGACCTGTCGATCCACGAGGCGATCGGCGCCTACATCACCGCCGCCGCGATCCTGCTGGCGATCGGCCTGTCCGGCCAGGTCGACCGGGTGATGGCGGCCATCCCCAAAGGCATCGCCAGCGGCATGATGGCCGGCATCCTGCTGCCCTTCGGCCTGAACGCCTTCAAGGCCATCGGCTCGCTGCCGGTGCTCAGCTGCGGCATGGTCGCCGCGTATCTGGTCTTCAAACGCTTCGCGCCGCGCTACGCCATCGTGCTGCTGCTCGCCGCCGGCGCGATGATGGCGGGGCTGGGCGGGCAGACCGATTTCTCCGGCGTGCGCCTGCAACTGGTCACGCCGCAGTTCATCGCGCCGGAATGGTCGTGGACCAGCACCTTCAGCCTGGCGCTGCCACTGGTGCTGACCACCCTGACCGGCCAATACCTGCCAGGCATGGCGCTGCTGCGCTCATCCGGCTACGACAATAAAGTCCGCCCCATCATGGCGACCAACAGCGTGGCTTCGCTGGCGGTGGCCTGCTTCGGCGGCATCACCATCGCCATCGCCGCCATCACCGCCGCCATGTGCACGGGGCGCGACGCACACGAGGATCCATCGAAACGCTACATCGCCGGCATCTCCAACGGCGTGTTCTATCTGATCGCGGGCCTGTTCGGCGGCTCCATCGTCATGCTGTTCGCCGCGCTGCCGAAGGAGCTGGTGGCGGTGCTGGCCGGCCTGGCGCTGCTCGGCGCGATCACCAACAACCTTGGCGGCATCATGGCGGCGGACGAGCACCGCGAAGCCGCCATCATCACTTTCCTTGCAACCGCTTCCGGCATGACCTTCCTGGGCCTCGGCTCGGCGTTCTGGGGAATCATGATCGGCATGCTCGCCCATGCCGTCCTTCACACCACAAAAAAATAAACCAAGAAAGAGACATCCATCATGCGACACATCGACGTCCATAAACTAGCCGACGACGCCACCTTCAACCGCTTCCACCGCAGCGTGTTGTTCTGGTGCGCTCTGATCATCATCTGCGACGGCTACGACCTCGCGGTGGCCGGCATCGCCCTGCCCTCGATCATGAAAGGCATGGGCGTGACCGCGCAAAACGCCGGCTTCATGGTCAGCTCCGCGCTGTTCGGCATGATGTTCGGCGCGATCTTCCTCGGCACCATCGCCGACAAGATCGGCCGCCGCAAGGCCATCGCCATCTGCATCGCCCTGTTCAGCGTCTTCACGGCGGCGGCGGGATTGACCAGCGACCCGTACACCTTCAGCGCGATGCGCTTCCTCGCCGGCCTGGGCATCGGCGGCGTGATGCCCAACGTGGTGGCGCAGATGACCGAATACTCGCCCAAGAAAATCCGCGCGACGATGGTCACCCTGATGTTCAGCGGCTACGCGGTGGGCGGCATGCTCGCCGCGCTGCTGGGCAAAGGCATGCTGGAAAGCTACGGCTGGCAATCGGTGTTCCTCGCCGCCGGACTGCCGGTGCTGCTGATTCCATTCATGATGAAAAGCCTGCCCGAATCGATGCCCTTCCTGATCCGCGAACAGCGCCTCGACGAACTGAAGGCCATTGTCACGCGCATGTCGCCGGGCTACCGCGCCGACGCCGGCGACCGTTTCGCCCTGCCGGTGAAGGACCAGGCCGGCGGCGCACCGATCGGCAAGCTGTTCCAGGAAGGACGCGGCTTCAGCACGATGATGTTCTGGGTGGCTTTCTTCATGTGCCTGTTCATGGTGTACGCGCTCAGCTCCTGGCTGACCAAGCTGATGGCCGGCGCCGGCTACAGCCTCGGCTCGGCGCTGACCTTCGTGCTGGTGCTGAACTTCGGCGCGGTGATCGGCGCGGTCGGCGGCGGCTGGCTGGCGGACCGCTTCCACATCAAATATGTACTGATCGGGATGTACGCGCTGGCGGCGGTGTCGATCACCCTGCTCGGCTACAAGGTGCCGACCGAAGTGCTGTTCGTGCTGGTGGGCCTGGCCGGCGCCTCGACCATAGGCACGCAGATCGTCACCTACGCCTACGCGGGCCAGTTCTACCCGATGGCGATCCGCTCGACCGGCATCGGCTGGGCGTCGGGCGTTGGCCGCAGCGGCGCCATCCTGGCGCCGATCGCGATCGGCACCCTGGTCGGCATGGCGCTGCCGCTGGAGCAGAACTTCATGGCCATCGCGATACCGGCGGTGATCGCGGTGGTGGCGGTGTCCCTGATCAGCCACGGCCGCTCGGCGTCGGCGGCGCAAGTGGCCGCCGGCGCCGGCGCGCCGGTCGCGACGTCCAGCTGACCGCCTTCGTTCAAGCGCCCCTTGCTCGTGGCGGCCGCCGGTCAATCGGCATGCGCGAGCGTCACGGGTGCGCCAGGGCCGCGCATGCCGCGCAGCAGATAGAGTCCGTAAAGGCAAAGCGGCAGCACGGCGATCAGCGCGGCGTACGGCAGTATCGACGTTTCGCCCTGCGCCGTGGCCGACAACACCGACGTCACCAGCGCGAAGTCCCACAGGCCGTGCACCACCACCATCGGCCACACCGACCGGGTGCGCAGGCGGATCGCCGCGTAGGCCACACCCTGTAAGCCGGCGGCTGCCGCTTGCCACAGGGCCGCGTCGAAGTCGCCGGTGGCCAGGCCGTTGGCCGCGTGGACCACGCCGAAGATCGCGGAGCACGCCAGCACCGCCGGCCACACCGCATACCGGTCGAGCAAACCTTGCAGCAAAACCGCGCGAAACATCAACTCCTCCGACAGCGCCACCAGCGCGCTATTGCAGGCCACGACCAGCACCACTGCGCGCGGCGGCAAGTCGCCGGCCCAGGCGATGAACAGCATCAGCAGCGTGTACAGCAGCGGCAACCAGGCCAGCCGGATGGAGTTGAGTGGCGCCGGCGCGCCCAGGCCGGCGCCGCGCCGGTCGACCGACGCCAGCGCCAGCGCCGCCGCGAACAACGCTGCCAGCGCCCATGGCCAGCCGATGGCGCCGCCGGCCGATTCTGCCAGCGACTGCGGCCTGCCGCCGGACGCCAGCCAGCCACCGCCCAGGGTCAGCGCCAGCCAGACGGCCAGCGCGCCCAGCGCCACCGGTAACGTGATAGATAGTTTTTTCATCGGCTGCGCATCGCGCTCCCTGTACTGGATAACTGAATAATACAGGAAGGAAGTGTTTTATTCACAACATCCTGCATCAGGCACGCAACCAATTGCCGCACTCGGCTGCCGCTCTCGGGCGGCGCCAGGCCGTGACACGATCGGAGCCCCCGGCGGCCTGCGGCTCATCGTACCGGCCAAGTCGTATTTGCCCCTTCTGGATAACAAGCTGCAGCGATGCCGATGGCACGAGGTTGAAGACCGCCTGAAAATCTGCTGTAATAACACCATCGAGTCGGGGTGTGGCTCAGCCCGGTAGAGCGCTGCGTTCGGGACGCAGAGGCCGGAGGTTCGAATCCTCTCACCCCGACCAATCTCATTTCCAGGGAGTCGGAGTAAGCTCCGCATCAAACAATATCAGCGCGGGCTCGACGCCATACTCCCAGCTGTAGCATGCAATGCCCCAGCGCGCCGAAAGGCCGACAAACAAGCGAAGGCCTCCTTGCTGCGCTCATCCGAATAGATTAGATTCAGGAATGGAGCCATTGGGCCTGTTGGTAAAAGTTCCATCGCTTGAAATACGCCTTCCATAGGACGTACAGCACCGGCCCGGCGACGCCACCCGCCACCTAAACGGTCAGCTCGAGCGCGACGTCGATATTCCCCCGTGTCGCCTTCGAGTATGGGCAGGTCTGATGCGCCGCCTCGATCACGGCCTGTGCGCGGTCGCGCTCCACGCCAGGCATGTTGATGTGCAACCGCGCCCGCAAAAAGTAACCGCCTTCTCCATGGCACAGGTCGATCTCGGTGTCGACCGATAGCTCCGCCGGCAGTTGCACCTTCAGCTTGCCGGCCGCCAGCCCCATCGCGCCGATGAAGCAGGCAGACCAGCCCGCCGCCAGCAATTGCTCGGGATTGGTGCCCATGCCCTGCGAGCCGGGCGAGGACAGCTTGATGTCGAGGCGGCCGTCCGTGCTGCGCGCGGTGCCGTCGCGGCCGCCCGAGGTGGTGTGGGTGCTGCCTGTGTACAGCGTTTTTTCAGTGTGGTTCATGATCGTTTCCTTGATAGGTTAGTGAAGGTGTGTACGGCTCAGTTCAATTTCGCCACATCGAGAATGGCCTGGGCAAAGGCCTGCGGCGCTTCCTGCGGCAGGTTGTGGCCGATGCCCCCGGTCAGCAACCTGTGTTCGTACTTGCCCGTGAATTTCTTCGCGTAGTTCTTGGGATCGGGATGCGGGGCGCCGTTGGCGTCGCCTTCCATCGTGATGGTGGGCACGCCGATGTCGGGAAAACGCGCCAGTTGACGCTCCAGATCGTCGTACCGCGCCTCGCTTGGCGCCAGTCCCAGACGCCAACGGTAGTTGCTGATCGAGATGGCGACATGGTCCGGGTTGTCGAGCGACGCGGCGGAACGGGCGAACGTTGCGTCGTCGAATTTCCACTGCGGCGAGGCCAGCTCCCAGATCAGGCGCGCGAACGCGTGGGTGTTGGCGCGGTAGCCCAATTCCCCGCGCTCGGTGGCGAAATAATATTGATACCACCATTGCAGCTCGGCCTTGGGCGACAGCGGCGCCCGGTTCGCCTCCTGGCTGCCGATCAGGTAGCCGCTGACCGACACCAGCGCGGTGAACCGTTGCGGCCACAACGCCGCCAGCGTGCCGGCGATCCTGGCACCCCAGTCGAAACCGGCGACGATGGCCTTGCCGATCTTCAGCGCGTCCATGAAGGCGACGGCATCGGCGGTGAAGGTCGCCTGCTGGCCGTTGCGCGGCGTGTTCGCCGACAGGAAGCGCGTGCTCCCATAGCCGCGCAGATGCGGAATGATGACGCGGTATCCCGCCGCGACCAGGACCGGCGCCACATCGACGAAGGCATGGATGTCATAGGGCCAGCCGTGCAGCAGCAGAATGGGCATGCCGTCCGACGGCCCCATGTCGACATACCCGATGTCGAGCAGGCCGGCGTTGATCTGCCGGATCGCGGGGAAAGCGTTCGCCGGCGTTACCGTGGCGGCAAAAGCGCGCCCCGCATGCCCGATCTGGCTCGCGGCCAGTCCCAGCGCGGCAGTATTCAGAAAGCTACGGCGTTTCATGTTGGTCAGCTCAGTCATGATGATTCCTTTCGATAGTATGAAAACGGATTACCGGGACACGACCGCCGGTTCGGCCAGCAGCGTGCGTATCTTCGCCTCGGTCGCCGCGTACGCGCCCTCGCCGAAGTGCTGGTAGACCACCTTGCCCTGCTTGTCGATCAGGTAGACGGCGGGCCAATACTGATTGTTGTAGGCGCTCCAGGTGGCGTATTGGTTGTCCTGCGCGACCGGATACGTGATGCCGAAGCGCTTGATCGCGGTCTTCACGTTATCGGTCGAGCGCTCGAACGGATATTCCGGGGTGTGCACGCCCACCACCACCAGTCCCTGGTCCTTGTACTTCTCGTGCCAGCCCTTCACGTAGGGCAGCGTGCGGATGCAGTTGATGCAGGTGTAGGTCCAGAAGTCGACCAGCACCACCTTGCCGCGCAACTGGCGCATCGTCAGCGGCTCGCTATTGAGCCATTGCTGGATGCCGGTGAATTCCGGCGCCGTAGTCGGGGCGACCGTTGCTGCTGTTGCGACAGCGCCCAAGGCGGCGGTTGAAAAAACAATGGCGGCCAGCGCGGTATGCAAAACGGATTTCATGTTCAATAGCCTTTCAAGGTGGGGAAAAAGTCGGCCAGGGCCGCGTAGATCACGACGTCGTACTGGAAGTAGATGGCAAGTCCGGTCAGCAGGATCAGCGCACCGAATACCTGGATCAGGCGATGGGAGTGGCGCGCCAGCACCCGGACCCGGGTCGCCATAAACTGGCCGCCGTAGGCGATCACCAGCATCGGTATGCCGGCGCCGAGGGCGTACATCACCAGCAGCGTGGCCGACCAGCCGATGTCCTGCGCCTTGGCGACCAGCACCAGGATCGACGCCAGCACCGGGCCGGCGCACGGCGTCCACACGGCGCCGAGGGACATGCCGAGCACGAAGCCGCCGGCATTGCCGCTGCTGCCGTCCGCCGACGGGCCGGCGCGGTTCAGGAAACCGCCCATGCGGGCCATCAGCCATTCGTAGGGCTGGCGCCACAGCATCAGCAAGCCGGTCAGCATCAGCATGGCGATGCCGGCCAGGCGCAGCGTCTCGTGGGCGACGACGACGTGTTGCGAGGCGCTGGCCAGCAGCATGCCCAGCGCGGCGAAGGTCAGCACGAAGCCGGCCACGATGAACAGCGGGCGGCTGCGGTTTGTGCGCTGGTTCGTACCCTGCAACGTGCTGCCCAATACAATCGGCAGGATAGGCAGCACGCAGGGAGAGGCGATGGTCAGCACGCCGGCGAGCGTCGCCAGCGGCAGTTCGATAAGGTTGTTCATGGCTTGTCCTCCTGTTTTGGAAGGCTCCATTTAGCCGGTGCGGTGTGTATCGGGTGTGTCCAAAACTCCTGCTTTTGCAATGTTGTGTGTACAGGGTCGATCCGGATACACTGGGATACAAAGCGGGCGATGGCGCCCTCTTTCGCAGGTTAAGATGCGTCCATGGAAAATACAGACCACATCCTCATCGTCGACGACGACCGCGAAATCCGCGAGCTGCTGGCCGCTTATCTGGAAAAGAACGGCATGCGCGCCACCGTGGCGGCGAACGGCCGCCAGATGCGCGCGCTGCTGGAACAGCAGAACTTCGATCTGCTGGTGCTGGACCTGATGCTGCCCGGCGAGGACGGCCTGACCCTGTGCCGTGAACTGCGCGCCAGCAAATGGCGCGCGCTGCCGGTGCTGATGCTGACCGCGCGCGGCGAGGAGACCGACCGCATCGTCGGACTGGAAATGGGCGCCGACGATTACCTGACCAAGCCTTTCGCCGTGCGGGAACTGTTCGCCCGCATCCGCTCTGTGCTGCGCCGCGCGCGCATGCTGCCGCCGAATATGCAGGTCGACGAGCCGGGGCAGTTCATCACCTTCGGCGACTGGAAACTCGACACCGTGGGTCGCCACCTGCTGGATCGCGCCGGCACGGTGGTCTCGCTAAGCGGCGCCGAATACCGGTTGCTGCGCGTGTTCCTCGACCATCCGCGCCGGGTGCTGACGCGCGACCAGCTGCTCAACCTCACGCAAGGGCGCGACGCCGACAGCTTCGACCGTTCGATCGACCTGCTGGTGAGCCGCCTGCGCCAGCGCCTGCTGGACGACGCGCGCGAGCCCCGTTACATCAAAACCTTGCGCAGCGAAGGCTATGTGTTCTCCTCCGAGGTCGATCTCGGAGGCGCGGCATGACCAGGCTGCACTGGCCACGCACGCTGTTCACGCGTCTGACGCTGATCCTGTTCATCGGCCTGGCGGCGGCGCACGCGATGTCGTATTGGCTGATCGTCAGCGAGCGGCGCGAAGCGACCACCGGTTTGATGCTCGGCTATCTGGAACAGGACGTCGCCAGCTCGGTGGCGTTGCTGGACCGCCTGCCCGCCAGCGAACGGGCCGAATGGTTGCCACGGCTGGAACGCCGCAGCTATCGATTTTCGCTGGGGCCGGGCGACACCGGCCATGCGCCCGACAGCGATCTATCGAAGCGGGTCGCCGAATCGTTCGTCAAATCCATCGGCAAACAGTACCCGGTCACCGCCAGCGCGGTGCCGGGACACCCCAACCGCGTGCAGGCGCGCGTCACGCTCGGCGACGGCGCCACGCTGGTCATCGACATGCGGCCTACCGGTCTGCCGATTCCGGCGTGGCTGCCGGCGGTGCTGCTGTTGCAGCTCGCGTTGCTGGGGGTGGTCACGTGGTACGGCGTGCGGCTGGCCACCCGCCCGCTGGCGCAACTGGCCGACGCCGCCGACCGGCTGGGGCCGGACCTGGCATCCGATCCCGTGCCCGAAAGCGGCCCGCTGGAGGTGGCACGCGCCGCGCGCGCCTTCAACGCCATGCAGGAACGCATCGGTGCCCACCTGAACGAGCGCACGCAGATCCTGGCAGCGATCTCGCACGACCTGCAAACACCGATCACCCGCATGCGCATGCGGGCCGACATGATGGATGACGAGATCCAGCGCGAGAAGATGAACCGCGACCTGGCCGAGATGGAGATGCTGGTGCGCGACGGCGTGGCCTATGCGCGCACGCTGCACGGCACGTCGGAGGCTGCGTGCCGGGTCGATCTGGACTCCCTGCTGGGTAGTCTCGTCGGCGACTATCTGGATGGTGGACATCCAGTCAAATTGGAAGGCAAGGCCGGTGCGCCGCTGGTCACCCGCCCGCACGCGCTGCGCCGGGTGCTGGGCAATTTGATCGACAACGCGCTGAAATACGCTGGATCGGCGGATCTGCATGTCGACAGCACCGATGAACGGGTGACGATCCGCGTGCGCGATCACGGTGGCGGAATCCCCGACGATGAATTGGACAACGTCATGCAGCCGTTCTACCGTCTCGAAGCCTCGCGCAACCGCGACACCGGCGGCACTGGCCTCGGCTTGGCGATCGCCCGTCAGCTGGCGCAAGCGATCGGCGCCACGCTAACGCTGCGCAACCATCCCGACGGCGGCCTCGAAGCCACCCTGACCCTATCAAAAATCGCCACCTGACAAGTCCGGGGTCGGGTCCGAATGCCGCAAAATTAATTGATGTTCGTAGGGCGGATTAGGCGGAACGCCGTAATCGGCCATGCTCCGTCGGCGGCTCATGGCCGATTACGCTGCGCTAATCCGCCCTACGAAAATCGGCTTAACTTAGCGGCATTAGGACCCGGCCCGGGAGTTTAGTCGGCCAGCTTGACCATCTCGCGGTACAGATCGGCCTTGCCTTCGAAGCCGATGCCCGGCAACTCCGGCAGCATGATGTGGCCGTTCTCGACCTTGACGCCATCCGGGAAGCCGCCGTAAGGCTGGAACAGGTCGGGGTAGGACTCGTTGCCCCCGAGGCCCAGGCCGGCGGCGATGTTCAGCGACATCTGGTGGCCGCCGTGCGGGATGCAGCGCTTGGCCGACCAGCCGTGCTCGCGCAGCATGTCGAGCGTGCGCAGGTATTCGACCAGGCCGTAGCTGAGCGCACAGTCGAACTGCAGCCAGTCGCGGTCGGCGCGCATGCCGCCGTAGCGGATCAGGTTGCGCGCGTCCTGCATCGAGAACAGGTCTTCGCCCGTCGCCATCGGATTCTTGTAGTAGTTGCGCAAGGTAGCCTGCAGTTCGAAGTCGAGCGGATCGCCCGGCTCCTCGTACCAGAACAGGTCGTACTGCGACAGCGCCTTGGCGTACCGGATCGCGGTGTCGAGGTCGAAGCGGCCGTTTGCGTCGACCGCCAGTTTCTGGCCGTCCTGCAGCACGCTCAGCACCGAGTCGATGCGGCGCAGGTCTTCGTCCAGCGAGGCGCCGCCGATCTTCTTCTTGACCACGGTGTAGCCACGGTCGATGTAGCTGCGCATCTCGTCCTTGAGCTTGTTGTGGTCCTGGCCAGGATAGTAATAGCCGCCGGCGGCGTAGACGAAGATGTTGCGGTCGGCCTTGCCGTCGCCGTAACGGTCGGCCAGCAGCTGGAACAGCGGCTTGCCTTCGATCTTGGCGACCGCGTCCCACACCGCCATATCGATGGTGCCGATCGCCACCGAACGCTCGCCGTGCCCGCCCGGCTTTTCGTTGGTGAACATGCAGTTCCAGATCTTGTGCGGGTCCAGATTGTTGCCGCTGTCGTCGACCAGGCTCTGCGGATCAGCCTCGAGGATGCGCGGAATAAAGCGTTCGCGCATCAGCTTGCCTTGGCCGTAACGGCCGTTGGAGTTGAAGCCGTAGCCAATCACCGGCTTGCCGTCGCGGATGACGTCGGTCACCACCGCCACCAGGCTCAAAGTCATCTTGCTGAAGTCGATGTAGGCATTGCGGATCGGGGAGCTGATCGGGACGGTTTTTTCGCGGATTTCAACAATTTTCATGGTAAGTCTCCTGGGTGTGGGGCGCTGTACTCAGCCAATGACGCCAGCTTACTCTTGAATTTAACTGCTAAAATTCACTTAAACTAAAACCTTTATTCACTTTAAATGAAAATTGAAACCGCGCCCGACCTGGCGTTTTTCGTGCTGCTGGCGAAATTGGGCAGCATGTCGGCCACCGCCCGCGAGCTGGGCGTCACACCGCCGGCCATCACCAAGCGTTTGAGCCTGATGGAGCAAAAGCTCGGCGTGCGGCTGGTCAACCGCACCACGCGGCGCATCAGCCTGACCCAGGAGGGGGAGACGTACCTGGCGCAGTCGACGCGGATCCTGCACCAGATACGCGAGATGGAGGAGTCCATTTCCAGCGGCCGCGCGGCGCCCAAGGGACTGCTGCGCGTCAACGCCACGCCGGGATTCGGCCGCACGCGGATCGCGCCGATTGTCTCGCGCTTCGCGCACGCGTATCCCGAGGTGGAGGTCGAACTGCACCTGACCGACCGCCCTATCAGCCTGGTGGAGGAAGCCTACGATCTGGCGATCCGCTTCGGCGAGCTGCCGGATACGCGCCTGACCGCGCGCAAGCTGATGTCGAACAAGCGGTATTTGTGCGCGTCGCCGGCGTATCTGAAAAAAGCCGGCGAACCGCAAACGCCCGCCGAACTGCACCGGCACCGCTGCATCCTGCACCGTCAGAACGACGACGTGTACGGAACCTGGCGGCTACAGAAAGGCAAAGCGGTGGAGCTGGTGAAGGTGCGCGGCGCGGTATCGAGCAATGACGGCGACATCGTCATGAATTGGGCGCTGGACGGCCACGGGATCGTGCAGCGCTCGGAGTGGGATGTGGCGAAGTACCTGGAGAGCGGCCGCCTGAAGGAAATCATGCAGGACTACAGGCTGCCGGACGCGGACCTTTATGTGTATTACCTTAGCCGCAGCAACCTGCCGGCCAAGGTACGCGCTTTTATCGATTTTCTCGCCGAGGAGTTTCGCTGAATTTTCTCGTCATGTATAAGCCGCCGACGGCTCATACATGGCCGATTACGCTTCGCTAATCCGCCCTACGTGTCTCCGAGGTCGTTCGATGCCACGGATACACGTAGGGCGGATTAGGCGGAACGCCGTAATCCGCCATCGGCGAGCCGCCAACGTCGCATCGACCGTCAATCGGACGCCGCAGGATAGTCGGTATAGCCTTTCGCACCCGGCGTATAGAACGTGCTCGGATCGGGCGCGCTCAAAGCTTTATCGGCGCGCATGCGCTCGACCAGGTCCGGGTTGGCGATGAACGGACGGCCGAACGCGATCAGGTCCGCCAGGCCATCTGTCAGCGCCCGCTGCGCGCCGGCCTTGTCGAAGCCGCCGGCAAGGATGAACGGTCCGTTGAACGCGGCGCGCAGAGCGGCCTTGAGCGCGGCCGGCACCGGCGGCGTGCCCATCGCGGAATGATCCAGCACGTGCGCGTACATCAGGCCCAGATCCGACAGCTCCTTCACCAGCGCCAGGTACTGCTCGTCGACACCGTCGAACGCGCCGGCGGCGTTGACCACGCCATGCGGCGACAGGCGGATGCCCACGCGTTCGGCGCCGATCTCCTTCGCGGCGGCGCGCGCCACCTCCAGCACGAAGCGGTTGCGTCCCTCGGCGGTGCCGCCGTAGCCGTCGGTGCGCTTGTTGATATTCGCGTTCAGGAATTGCTCGAGCAGGTAGCCGTTGGCCGCGTGCAGTTCGACGCCGTCGAAGCCGGCATCGATGGCCAGGCGGGCGGCGCTCGCGTATTCGGCGACGGTGGCGGCGATGTCCGCCTCCGTCATCGCGCGCGGCGGCGTATGCGGCACATCGCCCTTGCCGTCGACGTGCATCACGCCGGGGCACAGTTCGGGCGACGGTCCCATGACCACGGCGCCGGGCGGCAGGTTGTCCTGATGGGTCACGCGGCCGGTGTGCATCAACTGCACGACGATCTTGCCGCCCTTGGCGTGGACCGCGTCTGTCACCAGCCGCCAGCCGGCGACGTGACCGGCATTGAACAGGCCCGGAATGCGCGGGTAACCCAGGCCGTTAGGCGATGGCGACGTGCCTTCGGTGATGATCAAACCGGCGCCGGCGCGCTGCGCGTAATACGTCGCCATCAAGGTGTTCGGCGTGTTGTTGTCGACCGCGCGGCTGCGGGTCAAGGGCGACATGACGACGCGGTTGGCGACATGGACGGAACGCAGCGGGAATTTTTCAAATAACATGTTCGGATATCCTGTGATTGATGAACGAGGGAACGGATAGGCGGTTCCACGCTTTTGCAGATGTGGTGCGACCTTGCCGGTTTGCGCGGCGGTGAACAGCGCGACGCGGGCGGCCTCGTAGCGTTGGAACAGGGCCGTGTCGGCGACCGATGGCAAGGTCACGCCCTCGCCCAGATCGAGCCCCGCCAAGGCCGCGTCCACCATGTTCTCCGCCGTCATGACGGTCTCCGGGGCCAGCGCCGCCAGCGGCACGCCGGACGGGTCCCACAGTTCGGTGGCGGTGGCCGCCGGCAGCACCGCCTGGACCTTCACACGGGTGCCTTCCAGCTCCTGCTCCAGACCACGGGTAAACGCGACGACGAACGCCTTGGTGCCGCTGTAGACGGAACTGATGGGCAGCGTATGCAGCCCCATTACCGACGCGATGTTGATGATCGTGCCCTCGTTGCGCTGCTTGAAGCCCGGCAGCGCGGCGCGCGTCAGCTTGGTCAGCGCGAGGATATTGAGCGCCAGCTGCGACGACAGATCCTGCCTGCTGCTGTCGGCGACCGGCGCCAGACGCGCGAGGCCGGCGTTATTGACCAGTACCGCGATCGCCGGATTGGTCGACAGCAGCGTGGCGACGCTCTCCTGCCCCGCTTCGGTGGCCAGGTCGGCGACCAGCGGTTCGACGTTGACGCCATGCGCGGCAGCGAGGCTGGCCGCCAGCGATTGCAGACGATCCGCGCGGCGGGCCACCAGCACCAGGTCGTAGCCACGTTGGGCCAGGCGATCGGCGTAGACGGCCCCGATGCCAGAGGATGCGCCGGTGACGACAGCGATTTTGCGAGCATTGGTAGACATGATTTTTCCTTCTTTTAAATATGACAATCATCATATTTTTATTTAAAAAACCGCCGCTTCGATTGTTGGGCTGGCGGCGAATGGGTTGCCTTACTGAACATGACGATAATCATATACTATTTTTTTTACGCCTGCACGCGGCCGCCACGCATGCGCGGCGGCCGGTCGCGCATCGGCTAGTTTTTGGTCAACGAGAAATCGTCGACATTGATCCAATTGCCGGCGTTCGCCACCTGGTACATGCCGATGGTGGCCTTGCCGTTGGTGACCTGGATGTTGGGGATCGTGACCTGCGTCCAGTTAGGGATCGCCGTGTTGATGCTCGAAACGAGCTCCGAGCCGCCAAAGTTCTTCACATAGATGCGGGCGATGCTTTGCCCGCCGCTGCTTTTCACCCAGGCCGTCAACGTGTAGGTCCCGTTCGGCAGCCCCGTCAAATCCTGGTAGCGGCTGGCCGAGTAAGCGGCGGTGTGGTACTGCTCCGCGTTCCAACGCCCCGTATGCCCGCGCAGCAGATTGTTATTCGGATTAGCGTCGGTCAGATTGGTCCACGTGCTCCACCCTGCCAACGCGTTTTGCCGAACCCGGTCCGCTTCGAAGCTTGGATTGATCGCGTAGTTGTTGCCCGCGCCGACGGTCCACGTCCCCGTCGCCGCATCCAGGTTGAACTGGCTCATCGAATTGAAGCGCGGCGTGGTGCCGTTGAACGACAGCGGCACCCACTGGTTGTAGCCAATGCCGTTGCCGGCGAAATCGCTCCAGCGGTCGCCCGCGTACAGCACGGTGCTGGCCACGCTGCCGTTGACCTGAATGAAGAAGCCGTTCTGCGACACATGCGAGAAGTCACCCTGCGAACCGTCCAGCACGAACTCGGCGGTGTATGGGCCGTTGATGGCGTTGGCCGAGCGGCAGTAGGTTTGCGAGGCGTTCCATCCGTGCAGTTCGGACGAGCAGAAGTAGTACACGCCGTTATGCTTGAACAAGGCATTGCCCTCGCGGCCGGCGCTGTTCAACGCGATGTTGACGGCCGGCTCGATGTTGAGCGAATCGGAAGCGCGGATCTGCGCCACGTACGAGCGCGCGCGGCCGTTGGCGTTGCTGAAGATCAGATACGACGAGCCATCGTCATCGGTATAGATCGTCTGATCGCCGGTGGCGGGCGTGACCACGTTGGTGATCTGTGGCTGGATGTGGTCGAACACGAAGGGACCGACCGGCGTATTACTCGTAGCGAACAGCACGCCGCTGCCCAGGGTCGGCGACCAGATCTGCGAGATCAGCACGTATTTATTGGTGTTCTTGTTGTAGACCACCCCCAGGCGGCCGATCCAGTTGCCCGGCTCCCACGGCCCGCCCACCGGCCCGGCGGACGCCGCGTTGCCCTCGAACTTCCAGGTGGCGAGGTCGGTCGACGAATACACCGTCACCGCGTTGAAGCCGGTGTTGCTGTTGGAAGAAACCGGATTGGCCGCGTACGTCACCGCCCCTTCGTATTTGACGCCGTACCAATAATAGGTCGCGCCGACCTTGAGGATGCCGCCGCCCTGGGAATAGATCGGGTTGTTGTTGGTGTCCCGCCAGAACGTGTCGTTCTTGATCAATTTGGGCGCGGCCTGTGCCGGCGCGATCAGGATGCCGGCCGCCACACCGGCGACCGCGATGCAACGGCCCATCAAAGCCAGAAAAGTAGTCATTGTCGTTCTCCAGGAAATAAAACAGTTTGAATGCACGACCCGACTACGCGAGCTTTGAACGCTCATCGTTCAGTGCATTGATCGACTGTAATAGTTCGACAATGGGTTCCTGATCAATCTTCTGATTTTTTCTATATTGCCTTCGGCCTAGCGCCGCGCCGATGCGGCGGAAAACGCGGCGGAGAACGCCTGCGCGGCGCCGGCCACGCGCGCCGCACCGACGTCGAAGGTGCAATGGCGGAGTGCGGGAGGCGGCGCCAAGTCCGCCGTGGCCAGCGCCAGCTCGGCGCGCAAGGCGCTCAGCATGCCGTCCAACATCACCGCCGGCATGTCGAGCGCGGCGTTGTCGGTGTGGCCGGCGTCGAGCACG
The DNA here is from genome assembly GCA_963511605.1 of uncultured Duganella sp. GTDB lineage: Bacteria > Pseudomonadota > Gammaproteobacteria > Burkholderiales > Burkholderiaceae_D > Rugamonas. Next base: position 62,108 of record CAUPJZ010000001.1, read on the forward strand.
CTGGGCGCGAAGGCCATCGAACGGGCGCCGTGGCGGATCGCTTCGCGCATGGCCACGCGGGTGGCCTGGCGCAGCCGTTCCGCATCGAGGGTGGCCGGATCGCCCAGCCCGATCACCAGCACCGCGCGTGGCAACATGCCCGGCGGCGGCGAAGCGATCAGCATGGTTTCCATCGGCTGCGCGCGGAAGGCGCCGGCCGCGCGCATGCGGGTCAGGTGGCCGCCCAGCGCCTGGTCCAGTGCCAGCAGTCCGCCCGCGATGGGCGTGCCGCCGACTTCGTATTCGAACATGCAAGCGACGCTGAAGTCGACATCGGCATGGGCCGGTCCCCAGGCGACCACGTCGAACACGACGCCGTCGGTGGTGCCGATCGGCAGGCGTACGGGAGTGGAAACTGCGGCGTGGTCGGTGGCGCTCATGGCTCGGTCCTCGATATCGGCGAAAGGCCGATCTTACCGTCGCGAGGCGCCATGCCGAACCCGCCAAAAGGGAGGGAGAAGGAAAAAAGCCGCCCTTGCCGGTGCTGGCGATTCGGCCCGCCGCGATCGGATCGTCAGGCCGCGACCGGCGTCCCGCCGGCGCGGCCGCCCGACACCAGGATCGCACCGGCGATCACCCCGAACAGATGGTCCGCGCGCGAGGCCAGCGATGGTTGATCGTTGAGCCATCCGAGCGCGCCGACCAGCGCGAACAGATCGGCGCCGTCGATGTCGGCACGCGCCTCGCCCTTGGCCTGCGCGCGCGCCAGCAGCCGCGCGCCCGACGCCTTCATCGTCACGCACGAGGCGTGCAGCGCCGAATCCGGATCGTCGATGGCGGCCGTCATCGACGCGATCACGCCGCGATGGTCGTGGGCGATCGCGACGATCTCGCGCAGCCAGGCTACGAGCGCGGCGCCGGGCGCCTCCGAGGAATCGAGTTCGCCCGCCTTCGCGGTCAGCCGATCGAAGATTTTACCCAGCAACGCCGCAAGCAAGGCTTCGCGCGTCGGAAAGTGGCGGTAAAGCGTGCCGATGCCGACGCCGGCCCGGCGGGCGATATCGCGCATCGACGCGTCGGCGCCCTGCTCGGCGACGACTTCGCGTCCGATCTCCAGCAGATGGTCGTAGTTTTTTTGGGCGTCGGCGCGCATGCTTCCCACTTGACAAACGGAGCGATGCTCCTTATATTGGAAATAAGCGGAACAGTGCTCCGAATATAGGGAGCGCTGTTCCGGTAAGAACCGTATTTTAACCAAGGAGCTCACGATGTCAAATAACATGATGAAGGCGATCCGGCTGCACGCGTTCGGCGGCCCCGAGGTGCTGCGCTATGAAGACGCACCGAAACCACAACTGAAAGCCGGCGAGGTGCTGGTGCGCGTCCACGCGGCGGGCATCAATCCGCCGGACTGGTACCTGCGCGACGGCTACCGGACGCTGCCGCCGGAATGGCAACCGCCGGTGGCGCTGCCGGCCATTCCCGGCTCGGATATCTCCGGCGTGGTCGAAGCGGTGGCGGCGGACGTGGCCAACTTCGCCGTCGGCGACGCGGTATTCGGCATGGTGCGCTTCCCCAGCTTCGGCGACAGCGCCGCGTATGCCCAGTACGTCGCCGCGCCGGCGTCGGACCTGGCGCGCAAGCCGGCCGGCATCGACCACGGGGGCGCGGCGGCCACGCCCATGGCCCTGCTGACGGCGTGGCAGTTCCTGATCGCGCTGGGACACGACCAGCCGAACCCGCTGCAAGCGCAACGGCATGTCCCGGTAACGCTGGACGGCAAGACGGTGCTGGTCAACGGCGCCGCCGGCGGCGTCGGCCACTTCGCGGTGCAGCTGGCGAAATGGCGGGGAGCGCGCGTGATCGCGGTGGCCTCGGGAGGTCATGAATCGTTCCTGCGCGACCTGGGCGCCGACGAGTTCATCGACTACACCAAGGTGACACCCGAAGACGCCGCGCAAGACGTCGACCTCGTGCTCGACACCGTCGGCGGCCCCGCCACCGGCCGCTTCCTGCGCACACTCAAACACGGCGGCGCTTTGTATCCGGTCTACCCGCTCGGATACACCGGCGCCGACGAGGCGGCCAAGGCCGGCTTCACGGTGTCGACGACGCAGGTGCGCTCGAACGGCGCGCAACTGGCCGAGCTCGCCGTTTTGCTCGATGCGAAAACTATCCGCGTCGGCATCGACAGCACTTTCCCGCTGGCGGAAGCGCGCGCCGCGCACGAGCGCGCCGCCAGCGGGCACATCCGGGGCAAGATCGTGCTGACGGTGGCCGGCGCATGAAGATCCCGCATGGCACGACCGCATGGTTCGAGATGGTGGGGGCAATAATGGAGGAAGCCGCCACGCGGGCCGGGCTGCCGTCCGACTTCGATGTGTGTTTGGTCGAGCGCTACACCGACGGGATCGACCTCGGCGCGGGACTGGCGCAAGGCCTGCGCTTCGAGATCATCGGCGGCAAGCCGTCGTTCCGGCTCGGGGCGCGGGCGGACGAGAGGGCGGACATCACGGTCGAGGTGACCGTGGCCGCATCGCGCCAGCTCAACACTTTGTGTGGCGACGACCCGCGCTTCGCCATCGCGTTGGCCGAGTTACAAAACAACGGCCAACTGAAAATCGATGGCGACCTTGCGCGCCTTGGCGACTGGTTCGGCGCCGTGCATGACCGGATCGTCCATCGCACCTGTTAGCGGCTAAAAAAGCTGATCCGGCGCGCTGTCGCCCGCCGCCACGCCAGCTCGGCCAACAGAAAATCCGCTCAAGCCGGGGGCAGATGCAAAATCCGCCGGGTGGTCCGCAACGCGGACTCGAACGGACCGGTCTCGCGTACGATCTTCACCATCACGCTGGCGCCCAGCCACAGCTGGTACAGGCTGTGCGCCGTTTCCACGACGTCACCATCGATGGACAACGATCCCTCGGCCGCGCCGGCCTCGATCGCGCCGGCCAACCTGCCGACGATGCCGGCCGTGCCGCGTTTCAGCGACAACCGCATCGCCTCGGACAAGTCCGCCACCTCGGCGCCCAGCTTGACGGCCAGGCACTTGCCCTGGCAATCGTGGAACGACTGCGAGGACTGCCACGCCTGCCAGTAATTCATCAGGCGCTGCGCCATCGTCAACCCGGACTGGCCCAGCGTGGCGTCCATGTCGGCCAGGTAATCCTCGAAGTACGCTTCCAGCATCGCCTCGCCGAACGCGTCCTTCGAACCGAAGTAATGGTAGAAGGAACCCTTGGGCACCCCGGCCGCGGCCAGGATCTCGTTCAGGCCGACGGCCGAAAAGCCCTTGCCCGCCATGATGCGCTGGCCGGTGGCAAGGATGTTCCCGCGAACATCGACGTTGTCGGAGGTAGTTGTTGTGCCCATGGATGCCACTATAGCACAACTAGACCAGTCGTCTACACATTTGTATTAACTCGATACGTAGCCAGCATGGTGCCATAATCTGGCACCATGGCGCTCTACACTGGATCTCTTTACACTACACGAGAGAACCACCATGAGCACGATGAAACGACTCCAGTATCACCAGTACGGCGGCCCGGAGCTGATGCGGCTTGAAAACTTCGACCTGGGCGTTCCCGGCAACGGCGAACTGGCGATACGGGTCCACGTCGCCGCGATCAACCCTATCGACTGGAAACTGCGCCAGGGCGTAATGAAGATAATGACAGGAAAAAACTTTCCACGCGCCATGGGCTTCGATTTCTCGGGCACGGTCATCGCCGTCGGTCCGGACGTGACGCGCTTCCAGCCCGGCGACGCCGTGTTCGGCCTGTCCCGCTTCAAGGAAAGCGGCGCGCTGGGCCAAGCGCTGGTCACCAAGGAACAGTTCGTGGCCAAAAAGCCCGACGGCGTTTCCTTCGAGGACGCCGCCTGCATCGGCACGCCGGGCATCACGGCGTGGGGCGCGCTGATGGACAAGGCCGGGCTGGCCGCCGGCCAGCGCGTGTTCATCAACGGTTGCGCCGGCGCCGTGGGCGAAGCGAGCGTGCAGGTGGCGCGCATGCATGGCGCCACGGTGGCCGGCAGCTGCGGCGCGGCGGACATCGAGCGCATGCGCGCGCTCGGCGTGCAAACCGTGTATGACTACCGCACCACCGACCTGTCGGCGATTGCGGAGCGCTATGACGTCGTCATCGACACCGCCGAAAAAATGACCGTCGAACAAGCCATGGGCCTGCTGAACAAAAGCGGCGTCTTCCTAGACCTGCACCCGACGCCGGGCAAATTCCTCCGCGCGCTGTTCAACCGCCGGCTCAAGCCCGTGGTCGGCGCGCCAAGGACCGAGACGCTCGACAAGCTCGCGCGCGCGGCCATGGAAGGGAAATTCCGGCTGCCGATCGGCCGCGTCGTGCCGCTGGAGGCGGCGGCCGGCCTGATCACGGAGTTGGAGGCCGGTCTGAAAGCCGGCGGCAAGTGCCTCGTTAAAATGGAGTGAAAGTGTCCCGAAGCGAAAGACTATTCGACCTCATGCAGGTTCTTCGCCGCCACCGCGGCACGGTGGCCGGCGCCGTGCTGGCGCGCGAGGTCGGCATATCGATCCGTACCTTGCGGCGCGACATCGTGACCTTGCAAAGCATGGGGGCCGACATCGATGGCGAACCCGGCGTCGGCTACATCCTGCGGCCGGGCTTCTTGCTGCCGCCGCTGTCGTTCACGGCCGAGGAGATCCAAGCGCTGGTGGCCGGCGCCCAGTGGGTGAGCCGCCAGACCGACGACGGCCTGGCGTACGCGGTGCAAAACGCGCTGGCCAAGATCGACGCGGTGCTGCCGCCGGACATGCGGCGCGCCCTGAACGACAACACGCTGTACATCAGCCGCCAGCCGGTCAATCCGGGCGGCCTCGACCTGGCGCGCGTGCGCGGGGCGATACGCGAGCAGCGCAAAATGCGCGTCAGCTACGCCGACGAGAACGGTAACGCGTCCGAGCGCGTCATCTGGCCCATCATCCTCGGTTTTGTCGAGTCGCAACGCTTCATCGCCGCATGGTGCGAATCGCTGGGCGACTTCCACATGTTCCACGCCGCGCGTGTCGCGAAGGCCGAATTCCTGGACGAGCGCTACGATGCAAACCGCCGGCAACTGGTTAAGGAATGGCACACGCGGGCCAAGCTGCATTGCAACCGCTCCGAATGCGCGTGACGGCGCGGGCCGCGCTTACAGCGCGCCGCCCTGGTCGCGCAGCGCGCGCACGTCGCGCATCGGCGACAGCCCGAACACGCGGCTATATTCCCGATTGAACTGGCTGGCGCTTTCATAGCCGACCTCGAAGGCGGCGCTGGCCGCGTCCAGGCCGTCGACCAGCATGCGGCGGCGCGCCTCCTGCAAGCGCAGCTGCTTTTGATATTGCAGCGGACTCATCGAGGTGAGCCGGCGGAAATGGTAGTGCAAGGTCGACACGCCCATGCCCGCCACCGCCGCCAGGTTTTCCACCCGCAACGCCTTGGTGAAGTTGGCGCGGACCCAGGCCACCGCCTTGGCGGTCCGGTGGCTGTGGTCGCCGTTGGTGGCGATCGCGCGCAACCGGCTTCCCGCTTCGCTTTGCAACACCCGGTAGATGATTTCCCGCTGCAGTAGTTCACCCAGGAAAGACGCGTCGCGGGGGGTATGCAGCGCGTCCACCAGCCGGCCGAAGGCGCCGACGATGTCGGCCGTCGCCTCGCCTGTTTCCATGCCGAACGAATTGCCGCCGGCGTCAGCCTCGGCGGGCTCGGTGCTGGCCAGCACCTCGCACACCAGCCGCATGTCCAGCGCCAGCCGCAGGCATATGTACGGCACCGCCTCGCTGGCCTCGATCACTTGGCTGGTCACCGGCAGCTCGATCGAGGTCAGCAAAAACCGCGAGCGGTCGTAGACGAAGGTGTTGGCCCCCAAATGCACGTGCTTGCTCCCCTGCACCACCAGCGCGATGCTGGGCGTATAGGTGACCGGCAGCGGCTGCGTGGCGGCGGTATGGCGGTACAGGGTCAGCTGCGGAATGATGGTGGGGTTTTCCGTCGACGACGCGAATGGCGCGCATTTGCGCGCCAGTTCATCGGACAGTGTTGCGGCCGGTTTTTCCCCTGATGAGCCAGATGACAAAGTGATCCTCCTGTTTTCGTTTCGATGATACCGAGTGCGGGTGGCAACTGGCTAGCGGAACATGCCGGACCAGAGTAACAGGCAATCAATCTAGAGGAACGGGATACCGTCCAGCCCCGGGGTGCGGTCACACTGGCCCTGGCCGCTCCGGCCGAACGCACGCTGCAATCCATCATCGCCGATGACGAAAAGGCCTACCCATGAAATTCGATAAACCCGCCACCACCAATCCGATCGACCAGCTGCACGTGGTCGGCAAGCCGGTCGACCGTGTCGACGGCCTGCTCAAGGTCACCGGCACGGCCACCTACGCGTACGAGCAGCACGCGGCGGCGCCCGGCGCGGCCTACGGCTACGTGCTGGGCGCGGCCATCGCCAAGGGCCGCATCGACAGCATCGACACCGCCGCCGCCAGGGCCGCGCCGGGCGTGCTGGCGGTCGTCACCGCCGCGAATGCCGGCAAGCTCTACAGGGGCGAATTCTATGCGGCGCGCGCGCTGGCCGGCCCCGCCGTCGACCACTATCACCAGGCGGTCGCGCTGGTGGTGGCCGAGACCTTCGAGCAGGCGCGCGCGGCGGCCGGCTTGATCGATGTGCGCTACACGCGAAGCGCCGGCGCGTTCGACCTGGCGGCGGCGCGGGACGGGGCGCAACCGCCGAAACCGGGCAAGTTCATGCCGCCGGCGCAAACCGGCATCGGCGATTTCGCCGGCGCCTACGCCGGCGCGACGGTCAAGCTCGACGCCACCTACACCACGCCGGACCAGGCCCACGCGATGATGGAGCCGCACGCCACCATCGCCGCCTGGAACGGCGACCAGCTGACGCTGTGGACCGCGATCCAGCAAGTCAACTGGGGCCGGCGCGACCTGGCAAAGACGCTGGGCATCGCGGTTGAAGACATCCGCCTGGTGTCGCCTTACATTGGCGGCGGCTTCGGCGGCAAGGGCACGATCTTGTGCGACGCCGTGCTGGCGTCGCTGGGCGCCCGCGCCGCCAGGCGTCCGGTCAAGGTGGCGCTGCAGCGGTCCCTGATGTTCAACAACGTCACCCACCGACCGGCGACGATACAGCGCATCCGCATCGGCGCCACGGCGGCGGGCGACATCGTCGCCATCGGCCACGAGAGCTGGTCGGGCAATATCGCCGGCGGGCGTCCGGAGGCGGCCACCGCCCCCACCCGATTGCTGTACGCGGGCGCCAACCGCATGACCCAACTGAAGCTGGCGCAGCTGGACCTGGCCGAAGGCAGCGCGATGCGCGCGCCGGGCGAGGCGCCGGGCATGATGGCGCTGGAGATCGCCATGGACGAACTGGCCGAAAAGCTGAAGCTCGACCCGGTCGAATTGAGGATCCGCAACGACACGCAGGTCGATCCGGAGGACCCGAAGCGTCCGTTCTCGCAGCGCCAGCTGGTCGCCTGCCTGAAAACCGGCGTGGAGCGTTTCGGCTGGAGCCGGCGTCCCGAACGCCCGGCCAGCCGGCGCGACGGGCGCTGGCTGATCGGCTACGGCGTGGCCGCCGCCATCCGTGGCGCGCCGGTCATGACCTCGGGCGCGCGCGTGCGCCTGGACCAGCGCGGCGTGGTGACGGTGGAGACCGACATGACCGACATCGGCACCGGCAGCTACACGATCATCGCGCAGACCGCCGCCGAGATGATGGGCGTGGCGCTGGACCAGGTGGTGGTGCGCCTGGGCGACTCGCGCTTTCCGGAGTCGGCCGGTTCCGGCGGCCAGTGGGGCGCGGCGTCGTCGACGGCGGGCGTCTACGCCGCCTGCGTCCAGCTACGGGAGGCGGTGGCCAAGCGGCTCGGCTTCAACGTGGCCGACGCCACCTTCGCGCAGGGCCAGGTCAAATGGGGCGGGCGCAGCGTGCCGCTGCGGTCCGCCGCGCGCGAGCGCGAGCTGGTGGGCGAGGACAAGATGGAGTACGGCGACCTGGCCAAGCGCTACGCCCAGCAGACCTTCGGCGCGCACTTCGTCGAGGTGGCGGTCGACGCGTTCACCGGCGAGATCCGCATCCGGCGCATGCTGGCCGTGTGCGCGGCCGGGCGCATCATCAATCCGAAGACGGCGCGCAGCCAGATCATCGGCGGCATGACGATGGGCGCCGGCGCCGCGCTGATGGAGGACATGGTGATCGACCAGCGTGTCGGCTACTTCGTCAACCATGACCTGGCCGGGTACGAGGTGCCGGTGCATGCCGACATTCCGCACCTGGACGCCATCTTCCTCGACGAAGCCGACGCCACCGCCGGACCGCTGAAGGCGAAGGGCGTGGGCGAGCTCGGGATCAGCGGCGTGGCGGCGGCCATCGCAAACGCGGTGTACAACGCCACCGGGATACGGGTGCGGGAGTATCCGATCACGCTGGACAAGCTGATCGACAGCTTGCCGACGGTGGCGTGAAGCGCGACCGCCACCAGGGTTACATCCCCTCGTCGGCCCGGCCCCGCATCACCATGATGTCGCGCTTGGGCGACATCCCGTACAGGCGGCTGTACTCGCGGCTGAACTGGGACGGGCTTTCATAACCCACCTTGTAGGCCGCGCTGGCGGCGTCCAGATGCTCGCTGAGCATCAGGCGCTTGGCCTCGTTCAACCTGAGCCACTTCTGGTACTGCAAGGGACTCATGGCGGTCAGCTGCCGAAAATGCTGGTGGAATGTCGTCGCGCTCATCTGCACCCGCGCCGCCAGGTCCTCGACGCGCAACGACTGCGCGAAATTCGATTTCAGCCATTCGATGGCCTTCGTGATCCGATGCCCCTGGCTGTCCACGGCCGTGATCCGCCGCAGGCGCGCCGCCTGGTCGCCCCGCAGCAGCCGGTAATAAATCTCCCGCTGGATCAACGGCGCGATGACGGGAATGGCCTGCGGGTCGTCCAGCAGCGCCAGCAGCCGTTCGAGCGGCGCGAGGATATCGGCCGTCGCCGCGCCGATGCCGATGCCGGCGCCGGCCGTCGCCCCGTCCGGCGCCGGCAAGCCGCCGTGGGCGATGAGCTCCGCGAGCACGCGCATATCGAGCTTCAACGCCAGCCCCATGCATGGCTGTTCCGCGCTGGCCGCCAGCACCTCCGAGCCGCCGGGCAGGTCCAGCGACGTCACCAGCAACCGCGAGCTGTCATACAAATATCCCTCGCCGCCGACCCACAGGCGCTTCGCCCCCTGGGCGACGAACACGATGCTCGACTCGACCATGCAAATCGTCGGCGGCGCAACCTCGTCGCGCCGGAAAAAGCGCAGATTCGGAATCGCCGTCTCGTAGTCGCCGGCGCCGCTCACCCGACTTTCAATGATGCGGGTCAGCGCCGGGTGATGGGCGCCGCGCGGCGCCGCCGTGTTGTCTGTCGCTGTCATTTCCACTCACTTCCTCCTTGCACGAATTCTAGCTTCCCGGGCAGGCCCCTGACTACCAAAAGACCGGGCGGCTGCGGGATCAGGCAAGAAATCCGGCGAAACGGGCTACCGATCGAACGCCCGGATCCGGAAAATGACCATCTGTTCAAACGCACCAAGGAGCCTTCCCATGCAAGTACAAGCCTACGGCACCCACGCCGCCGACAAGCCGCTCGAATCGCTGGCCATCACCCGCCGCGCGCCCGGCGCCCACGACGTCCTGATCGACATCGCCTTTTGCGGCATCTGCCACTCGGACCTGCACCAGGTGCGCGCCGAATGGGCCGGCACGCAGTATCCATGCGTGCCTGGCCACGAGATCGTCGGCCGGGTGTCGGCGGTCGGCGCCCACGTCACCAGCCACAAGGTCGGCGACCTGGTCGGCGTCGGCTGCCTGGTCGACAGCTGCCAGCATTGCGCCGAGTGCGACGACGGACTTGAAAACTATTGCGACGGCATGGTCGGCACCTACAACTTTCCGACGCCGGACGCGCCGGGTTGGACCCTGGGCGGCTACGCGGAAAAAATCGTCGTGCACGAACGCTTCGTGCTGAAGGTGCGCCATCCGGAGGAACAGCTGGCCGCCGTCGCGCCGCTGCTGTGCGCCGGCATCACCACCTACTCGCCGCTGCGCCACTGGAACGCCGGTCCCGGCAAGAAAATCGGCGTGGTCGGCATCGGCGGCCTGGGACACATGGGCATCAAGCTGGCCCACGCGATGGGCGCCCACGTGGTGGCCTTCACCACCTCCGACGCCAAGCGCGAAGCGGCGATCCGGCTGGGCGCCGACGAGGTGGTCGTCTCGAAAAACGCCGGCGAGATGGCGGCCCACGCCAAGAGCTTCGACTTCATCCTCAACACGGTGGCGGCGCCGCACGACCTCGACGCCCTGCTGGTACTGCTCAAGCGCGACGGCACCATGGCCCTGGTGGGCGCGCCGGCGACGCCGCATCCGTCGCCCAACGTCTTCAACCTGATCATGAAGCGGCGCTCGATCGCCGGCTCGATGATCGGCGGCATCCCGGAAACCCAGCAGATGCTGGACTTCTGCGCCGAGCACGGCATCGTCGCCGACATCGAACTGGTGCGGGCCGACCAGATCAACGACTCCTACGAGCGCATGCTCAAGGGCGACGTGCGCTACCGCTTCGTGATCGATACCGCCACCCTGGCAGGCTGATCTAGCGCGCGCTGTCGATGATCATGCCGCCGTCGGGCGTGAGGCTGTAGCCGGTGATGAACTGCGCGTCGCGGCTGGCGAGGAACAGCACCACCGGCGCGACGTCCTCCTCCGCCGAGCCGTGACGCGCCAGCGCGTTGGCCGGCGGCGGCACGTCGTTGGCCACCGCGCCCCACGTGTCGGCAACCGGAAGGACGTTGTTGACGGTGATCTTGTCGGCGCCCCATTCGCGCGCGGCCGAACGGGTCAGCGCCCGCACCGCCTCCTTGGCCATGTTGTACGGGCCATAGCCGACCATGCCGGTCACACCGGCCAGCGAACCGAAGTTGATGACGCGCCCTTCGCCGCTAGCCTTCAGATACGGGTGGCACGCTTGCATGGCGCGCAGATAAGAAATCGGTCCCATCTCGAAATTCCGCTGCAGTTTTTCAACCGATAAATCCAGTATCGAGGACGTGACGGCCGAGGGATCGAACGCGTTGTTGACCAGGATGTCGATGCCGCCATACGCGGCGGCGACTTTATCGATCGCCGCCCGGATCTGCGCCGGATCGGCGACATCGCAGACCACGGCAAGCGCCATGCCGCCATCCGTTTCAATGCCGGCCACCACGCGCTCCACATCCTCCGCCGTGCGCGAAACGACGGCGACCTTCGCGCCCTCGCGCGCCAACAGTTGCGCCGTGGCACGGCCGATGCCGCGTGTCGCGCCGGTGACGATGGCTACTTTTCCTTTGAGTCGGTCCATGTAAAACTCCTTTAGTTCGGGTTGAATTGATGCGCAGGCACCGCCGGCGCATAGGGGGAAGGCATAGCGCGGGCGGCGTTTTGCGTGGCGAACGACAGCACCAGCAACACCAGGCCCACCGCCGCGGGCACCGCGCCGGCCGGCTTGCGCACGCCGAGGTGGGCCAGCGCCGACAACAGCAGGTGATAGAACATGCCGGCATAAGCCAGATCGCTGAGGCCGACGCTGAAGCGCGGCAATATCGCCAGTACCGCGAGCAACTTCACCACGACGAGGACCGGCAGCAGATAGCCCGGATAGCCGAAGCCGGTGATCGCCTCGCGCACCCACGCGCGCTTGGTGACGTGGGTGACGGCGGAGGCGAGATACAGCAACGACAGCAAGGCCGTGCTGATCCAATACAGATAAATTTCGGTCATGATTTTTCCCTGAAAAAAGTGCGTCCGGTATCGACTGGCGCAAGGATGTCGCCTAAGATGAAAGTCCGCAAGTAGGATGAAAAAACGAGGCTTAGTATGGAAATACAGACTATTGGAGGCATCGAAGTCAACATGCACGAGGAGATGCGCCGCGCCTTCGCGCTGTTGTCGGGCAAATGGAAACTGGAGATCATGTGGCTGCTGAACCAGCGCGTCTACCGCTTCGGCGAACTGCGCAAGGCGATCCCGGGCATCACGCAGCACATGCTGACGGCGCAGCTGCGCGAGCTGGAGGCGGACGGCCTGGTGACGCGCACCGTGTTCGCGGAGGTGCCGCCGCGCGTGGAGTATGAGATGACGGACAAGGCCCGTGGCTTGGGGCCGACGATGCAGGCGCTGATGGCTTGGTGGAGCGAATACGGCGACAGCGTGCCAGTCAAACCGGCGCGCGGCCGGCAGGCAAGGGAGGTTTAGCACAGGCCCGCAACCGCATCGGGATTTCCCTACATCGCGCGCTGCCGCCTGCCCTGCTTGTCCCGCCAATATTTCGATCTTTCATGCAATCCGACCAGAACGGGAATATGATAACGGGGCCATCCCCCAACCGACGAGGAGTCCCCAATGAGCAACGAGAATCACGCAGCCAAATGTCCGTTCAGCCAGGCCACCGGCGCCGGCACCGCCAACGCCGACTGGTGGCCCGACCAGCTGCGGCTGGATCTGCTGCTGCAGCACTCTGCCAAGTCCGACCCGATGGGCGCGAACTTCGATTACGCCAAGGAATTCAACAGTCTCGACCTGGCCGCCGTCAAAAAAGACCTGGCCGCGCTGATGACCGATTCGCAGGACTGGTGGCCGGCCGATTTCGGCCACTACGGCGGCTTGTTCGTCCGCATGGCCTGGCACAGCGCCGGCACCTACCGCATCGGCGACGGCCGCGGCGGCGCGCGCCGGGGCCAGCAACGTTTCGCCCCGCTCAACAGCTGGCCCGACAACGTCAGCCTGGACAAGGCGCGCCGCCTGATCTGGCCGGTCAAGCAAAAATACGGCCGCAAGATCTCGTGGGCCGACCTGATGATCTTGACGGGCAACGTCGCGCTCGAAACGATGGGCTTCAAGACGCTCGGTTTCGGCGGCGGCCGGGTCGACACGTGGGAACCGGACCAGGACGTCTACTGGGGCCGCGAGACCACCTGGCTGGCCGGCGACGTGCGCTACGCCCACGGCAGCGACGGCGTGGCCAAGGCCGGCGGCGTGCTGGTGACCGACGACGACGCCGACGGCGACGTCCACAGCCGCAACCTGGAGAACCCGCTGGGCGCGGTGCAGATGGGCCTGATCTACGTGAATCCGGAAGGCCCGGACGGCAACCCCGATCCGGTGCTGGCGGCGCGCGACATCCGCGACACCTTCGCCCGCATGGCGATGAACGACGAGGAAACCGTGGCCCTGATCGCCGGCGGCCACAGCTTCGGCAAAACCCACGGCGCGGCCCCTGCCGACAACGTCGGCGCCGAACCGGAGGCCGCCGACATGGCCGCCCAGGGCTTCGGCTGGCACAACAAGTTCGGCACCGGCAACGCCGGCGACACCATCACCAGCGGCCTGGAGGTGACCTGGACCAAGACGCCGGCGCAGTGGAGCAACGACTTCTTCGAGCACCTGTTCGGCTTCGAATGGGAGCTGACCAAGAGCCCGGCCGGCGCCCACCAGTGGGTCGCCAAGGGCGCCGAGGCGACCATCCCGCACGCGCACGACCCGTCGAAAAAACTGCTGCCGACGATGCTGACGACCGACCTGTCGCTGCGCTTCGATCCGGCCTACGAAAAGATCTCGCGCCGCTTCCTGGCCAATCCGGCCGAATTCGCCGACGCCTTCGCGCGCGCCTGGTTCAAGCTGACCCACCGCGACATGGGACCGAAGGCGCGCTACCTCGGCCCGGAAGTGCCGGCCGAAGACTTAATCTGGCAAGACCCGGTGCCGGCGGTCGACCATCCGCTGGTCGACGCGCAGGACATCGCCGCGCTCAAGGCGCAGGTGCTGGCCTCGGGCCTGACGGTATCGGAACTGGTGTCGACGGCGTGGGCGTCCGCCTCGACCTATCGCGGCTCGGACCTGCGCGGCGGCTCGAACGGCGCGCGCGTGCGCCTGGCGCCGCAGAAGGATTGGCCGGTCAATCAGCCGCAGCAACTGGGCAAGGTGCTGGCCAAGCTGGAAGGCATCCAGGGCGCGTTCAACGCCGGCGGCAAGCGCATATCGCTGGCCGATCTGATCGTGCTGGCCGGCGCGGCCGGTGTCGAGCAGGCGGCCAGGCAGGCCGGCGCTGCCGTGTCGGTGCCGTTCACGCCGGGCCGCACCGACGCGACGCAGGAGCAGACCGACGCCGAATCGTTCGAACCGCTGGAGCCGTTCGCCGACGGCTTCCGCAACTTCCAGACGCAGCGCTACGCGGTGCCTGCCGAGGCGATGCTGGTCGACCGCGCGCAGTTGCTGACCCTGACCGTGCCGGAGATGACCGTCCTGGTCGGCGGCCTGCGCGTGCTGGGCGCGAACGTGGCCTCGTCCAGGCAGGGCGAGTTCACCACGCGGATCGGCACCTTGAGCAACGACTTCTTCGTCAACCTGCTGGACATGGGCACGGTGTGGGCGCCGACCTCGCGCGCGGCGGACGCCTTCGAAGGCCGCGACCGTAAAACCGGCGCGGTCAAGTGGACCGCCAGCCGCGCCGACCTGGTGTTCGGTTCGAACGCGCAACTGCGCGCCGTCGCCGAGGTCTACGGCAGCGCCGACGGCCAGGAGAAGTTCATCGGCGACTTCGTGGCGGCGTGGACGAAGGTAATGAACCTGGGCACCGGCCTGGGCTGACGTCTGGAATCACGTAGGGCGGATTAGGCGGAACGCCGTAATCGGCCATGTTTGCGTCATCGGCGGCGCATGCATGGCCGATTACGCTGCGCTAATCCGCCCTACGTGAATGCGTGATCAACTCCCCGACAACCTGCTCGCCAACGCCTCGCGCTCAAACGCCTCCACCACGAAATCGACAAAGGCCCGCGTCTTGGCCGGCAACTGCGTGCGGCTCGGATAGTACAGCGAGATCATCCCCGCATCCACATACCACTCCGGCAGCAACCGCACCAGCGTGCCCCGCCGCAGCGCCTCCAGCACGTCGGACACCGCCAGCACCGCCACGCCAACACCCATCACGGCCGCCGCGCACACGGCCTGCGGATCGCTCAGCACCGCCAGCGGGCGCAGTTCCAGCCCCGCCTCCTCCCCCGCGCCGTTGCGCATGGTCCAATCGCGCAACCGACCGCTTTGCAGGAAGCGCATGCCGATCGCATCGGCGTCCGCCAGCTCGCTCGGATGCGACGGGACGGCGCGGCCGGCCAGCCACGACGGCGCGGCCACCGCCACCAGATGCGCCGGCGCCAACGCCCGCGCCACCACGCCGGGATTGAGGTGAAACCCGCCGCCGATGGCGGCATCGTAGCCTTCGCCGATCAGGTCGACCTGGCGGTTCTCCAGATGCCATTCCGGCCGTATGCCCGGATAGCGCGCCAGAAAAGCGGGCAACTGCGGCAGCACGTAGCCGATGCCGAAGTTGGGCGCCAGGCTCACCTTCAGGATGCCGGTCGGCCGCTGCTGTTCGGTCGAGACGTCGGCCAGCGCCGCATGCAGGCCGTCAAGGTTGGCGCCTATGCCGGCCAGCAGGCGCTCGCCGGCCTCGGTCAGGTGCAGCCGCCGCGTCGAGCGCTGGAACAGGCGCGCGCCGAGGTTCTTTTCCAGCATGGCGACATTGCGGCTGACCGCCGCCGGCGTCAGGCCCAGCCGCCGCGCCGCCTCCGAGAAGCTGGCCGCTTCGGCCGCGCGCACAAAACATTCGAGATTGCTGAGAGTTTCCATATCTTCATCTTATACCAATGCTTGAAGATATTTAAAGTCATTCCGCACTAATCAAAGGGGAATAAAAGGCGGATAGTGGATCCATCGACAAACCACTTCAAGGAAAACCACATGAACACAACCAACTCGAATCTCCCGCTGCAAGGCAAAGTCGCCATCGTCACCGGCGGTTCGCGCGGCATCGGCGCGGCCATCGTCAGGCGCCTGGCCCGCGACGGCGCCAAGGTTGCCTTTAGCTACGCGGCCTCGCCGGACCGCGCCAACCAGGTGGTGGGCGACATCGAGGCGCTCGGCGGCCAGGCGCTGGCGATCCGCGCCGACCAGGCCAGGGCCGATGAAGTCGCGGCGATGGTAAAACAAGCGCACGCCCATTTCGGACGCCTCGACATTCTGGTCAATTCGGCCGGCGTGTTCGTCACCGGCAAGGTGGACGATCCGGAAGCCGACCTGGCCGGCTTCGAGCGCCAGATCGCCGTCAACGTCAAAGGAGTGGCCGCCGCCGTGCGCGCCGCCGCGCCGTTAATGGCCGATGGCGGCCGCGTGGTATCGATCGGCACCACGGGCGCCGACCGCATCGCCTTCCCCGGCGTGGCGGACTATGTCGCCTCGAAGGCGGCGGTGGCGGCCTACACCCGGGGCTGGGCCCGCGACCTCGGTTCGCGCAACATCACCGTCAACGTGATCCAGCCCGGCGCCATCGACACCGAGATGAATCCGGACAGCGGCGCCTTCGCCGAGACGCTGAAATCCATGGCAGCGCTGGGCCGCTACGGCCGGCCGGAGGAAATCGCCGCCGCCGTCGCCTTCCTGGCCGGCCCCGATGCCGGCTACATCACCGGCGCCACCCTGAACGTCGACGGCGGCCAGATCGCCTAAGGAGAGAGAACATGAACACCAACCCAACCGACAGCCCGGTGCGGATCGCCGAAACCTTCTTCGCGCACTGGAGCGCCAACCGCGTGGACGAGGCGCTGGCCATGTTGTCCGAGGACGTCCTGTACGACAACGTGCCCTTCCCCGACATCGTCGGCCGCGCCGGCGTCGAAGCGTTCCATCGCGGCTTCGGCATCGGCACCGACTTCCTGGTCGACTGGCGGGTGACGCATATCGCGGCGGCCGGCAACGTCGTCCTCAACGAGCGGATCGACATCTTCCGCCACAAGAACGGCGGCACAATCACGCTGCCCGTCATGGGCACGGTCACCGTCGAAAACGGCGGGATCACCGTCTGGCGCGACTACTTCGATCCGGCCGATTTCGACCGCCAGCTCAAGCAGGCGGCCGGGGCCTGATTCGGCGCCGGGTCAATGCTTGATCACGACCTTGCCGAACACGCTGCGCGTCAGCAGCCGCGCGTAGGCGTTTTTGGCATCGTCGAAATCCCAGCTACTATCGATCGACGGGCGGATCGCGTGCCGCACGACGAAGCGCGCCAGATCGCCCAGATCCTCGCGGCTGCCGATGGCGACCGGCTGGTAGCGCGCCTGGCTCATAAACATGGACATGAAGTCCACGCCGCCCTGCATGCCGGCCAGGATGCCGACCATCGACACCTGCCCGCCCGCCGCGATCGCCCTCACCGACCGGGCGAACGTGCCCGGTCCGCCCACTTCGATGATGCGGTCCGCGCCCCTGCCGCCGGTCAGGTCGCGCACCCGTTGCGCCCAATCGTGCTCGGTCTTGTAGTTGATGGTGTCGTCCGCGCCCATCGCCTTCAGCCGCACGGCCTTGTCGTCGCTGGAGGTGGTGGCGATCACGCGCGCGCCCATCGCCTTGGCCAGCTGCAGGGCGAACAAGGACACGCCACCGGTGCCTTGCGTGACCACGGTCTCGCCGGGACGCACACCCTTCAAGGCCGTCCACGCCGTCACGCCGGCGCAAGGCAGGGTCGCCGCTTCTTCAAAGCCCAGGCTATCGGGGAAGCGGATCAGCGTTTCAGCCGGCACCACGCGATAGTCGCTCAGCCAACCTTCCAGCTCGGCCGAGTAGCCGGCGTAATGGCCGACGAACGGTCCCTCCAACCACTCGGGGAAGAAAGCGTTGGTGACGCGGTCGCCGACATTGAGCGTCGTGACGCCCGCGCCGACGGCGGCGATCTCGCCCGCCGCATCGGACACCGGAATGCGCCCCAGCGGCACCGGCACGATGTAGTTGCCGTCCAGGATGGCCAGGTCGCGGAAGTTCAGCGACGTGGCGCGCACGCGCACCAGCACTTCGCCAGGGCCGGCGGTGGGGATAGGCGCGACGCCGGCCACCAGGCCGTCGACGCCGACGCGGATTTTCTCGATACGGTAGACGCGCGAATCGCTGCTTGCTGAAGTCATGATGGTTCCTTGATCGGTGTGGAAAAATCGTAGTCTCACCGATACGGACGGCCACTACAATCCGGTCACGGGCGATCAAGCTGTGTAGAAAAACTAAACAATCACCCGATCCGATGTTGACATCCGTCCCACACGCTAGCATGCTGCGCAGATGAACTACACAATTGGACGTAATGATCTGGACGGAGTGGTGGTGTTTCTGGCGGTCGCGGAGGAAGGCGGTTTCCGTGCCGCCGCGCGGCGCCTGGGCGTCACGCCATCTGCCGTCAGCCAGGCGATCCGGGTTTTCGAGGACCGGATAGGCGTGGCGCTGCTGGTGCGCACGACCCGCAGCGTCGCCTTGACCGAGGCCGGCGAGCGGCTGCTGATGCAGGTGCGGCCGGCCGCGCAACAGCTGCTGCAAGGGATAGAATCGGCGCGCAGCCTGGGGAGTTCAGTCACCGGTGTGCTGCGCATCAGCGTGCCCAGGCCGAGCGTGCCGATGCTGACCGAGCGTTACGTGGCGGGCTTTTTGGCCGCCCATCCCGGGCTGCGGCTGGAGTTGATCGGCGACGACCGGCTGGTCGACATCGTCGCCGAGGGCTGTGACGCCGGCGTGCGTCCGCGCTCGTTCGTACAGGCGGACATGGTCGCCGTCCCGCTCAACGGCGAGGAACCGAACGTGGTAGTCGGCGCGCCGTCGCTGCTGGCGCGCTACGGCCGTCCTTCACTGCCGCACGACATCGGCCGCATGCCGTGCATCGTCTTCCGCCAGGCCGACATGCTGCTGGACGAATGGGCGTTCGACGTCGCCGGCGAGCGCCGCGTGGTCTCCATACGCGGCCCGCTGATACTGGACGACGTGGTCGCCTGCATCCACGCCGCCGAGCAGGGAGTTGGCCTATTCAGGCTGCCACGCTCCCTTGTCGCGCGCAATATTCACGCGGGTACGCTGGAGGTGGTGCTGGCGGATCTGGCGGTGGCGTTTCCCGGCCTGGCGCTGTATTACCCCAACCGCCGCACCGTCACGCCCAAGCTGCGCGCGTTCATCGATTACATCCGCGCCCACGGATCCGAAGCGGGATGACGTGGGGATTTACACCGGCGGCAGGCCTGGAAGAAGCTTGTCCAGGGTGACCGGATAATCCCTCACCCGCACGCCGGTGGCGTTGTAGACGGCGTTGGCGATCGCCGCGCCGACGCCGCACAGACCCAGTTCGCCGATCCCCTTGGCCTTCATCGGCGACGACAGCGGGTCGGTCTCGTCGAGGAAGATCACCTCCTGCTTGGGGATGTCGGCATGCACCGGCACCTCGTAGCCGGCCAGGTCGTGGTTGACGAAGAAGCCGGCGCGCTTGTCGACCACCAGCTCCTCCATCAGGGCGGAACCCACGCCCATCGTCATCGCGCCGATCACCTGGCTGCGCGCGGTCTTCGGATTGAGGATGCGGCCCGCAGCGCACACGGCCAGCATGCGCCGCACGCGGACCTCGCCGGTGGCGGCGTCGACGCCCACCTCGACGAAATGCGCGCCGAACGTCGATTGCTGGAATTTCTTAGCCAGGTCGCCGTACTCCATGCTGTCCTCGGCGACGATCTCGCCACTTTCCGCCGCCCGCCCCAGCTGCGCGGTGCGCGCGCCGACCCGCACCTGGCCGTCGGCGAACAGCGCCTCGCCGGCGCCCAGGCCGAGGCGCCGGACCACCGCCTCGCGCAGCTTGACGCAGGCCGCGTAGACGCCGGCGGTCGAGCAGTTGGCCCCGAACTGGCCGCCGGAACCCGACGACACCGGGAACGCCGAGTCGCCCAGGCGCACGCTCACCTTGTCCATGCCGACGCCCAGCATCTCCGCCGCCGTCTGGGCGATGATGGTGTAGCTGCCGGTGCCGATGTCGGTCATGTCGGTTTCCACCGTCACCCGGCCGTCGCGGTCGAGCCGCACGCGCGCGCCCGACTTCAGCAACAGGTTGTTGCGGAAGGCGGCCGCCACGCCCATGCCGACCAGCCAGCGGCCGTCGCGCGTCTTGCCCGGCTGCGCCTGGCGGTTCTTCCAGCCGAACCGCTCGGCGCCGGTGCGCAGGCATTCGATCAGGCTGCGCTGCGAAAAGTGGCGGTCCTTCTTTTCCGGATCGACCTTGGTGTCGTTGATGATGCGGAAACGTACCGGATCGATTTTGAGCTTCTCGGCCATTTCATCCATCGCGATCTCCAGCGCCATCAGGCCCGGCGCCTCGCCCGGCGCGCGCATGGCGTTGGCTTCGGGCAGATCGAGCAACGCCATGCGCGTGGCCATCAAGCGGTTGGCGCCGGCGTACAGCAGTCGGGTTTGCTGGACCGCGTCCTCCGGGCTGCCGCCGGGCAGGTTGCCGGTCCACGTCTCGTGGGCGATCGCGGTGATGGCGCCGTCGCGCGTGGCGCCGATGCGGATGCGCTGGATCGTCGAGGCCCGGTGCGTGGTGTTGTTGGCGATGAACGGGCGGCTCAACGCCACCTTGACCGGCCGCTTGGCGGCCCGCGCGCCCAGCGCGGCCAGCACGGCGTCCGAACGCAGGAACAACTTGCCGCCGAAGCCTCCGCCGATGAACGGCGACACCAGTCGCACCTTCTCCTTGGGTATGCCCAAGGTGGTGGCCAGGTCGGTGCGGGTCCAGTCGATCATCTGGTTCGAGGTCCACACGGTGAGCTGGTCGCCCTTCCACGCCGCGATCGACGCGTACGGCTCCATCATCGCGTGCGTGTGCCCGGGCGTGGTGTACTCGGCGTCCAGCCGAACCGGCGCATCGGCGTAAACGCCGGCGAAATCTCCGATGGCCGGCGGGGCGTCCTTGGGCAAGGTGGCCATCGACTTCACGGCGGCCAGGTCGTATTTTCCCTTTTCTTCCGCGTACCTGACCTTGACCAACTGCGCGGCCGAGCGGGCCTGCTCGAAGCTCTCGGCCACCACCAGCCCGATGGCCTGGTGATAGTGTTCGATGTCCGGCCCGGCGAGCAGCTTGGCGGTGTTGAAATTGCCCTTGCCCAGCTTGCCCGCCGATTCGGCGGTGACGATGGCGATCACGCCGGGCGCGCGGCGCGCCTCGGCCAGGTCCATCGATTCGATGCGGCCCTTGGCGATGGCCGCGCCGATAACGCAGCCATAGGCGGCGTCGGGCGCGGCCTTGTGCTGTTCGTACGCGTAGGTAGCCGCGCCGGTGGTCTTGAGCGCGCCGTCGATGCGGTTGAGCGGACGGCCGACGACCTTGAGCTGGTCGATCGGATTGTTGGTGGCGGCTTTATCGAATTTCATGGCATTACCCTTTCTTCGCGTCGGCCAGCATGGCGGCGAGCGTGCGTTGCACCAGCGGGATCTTGAAGGCGTTTTCGTCGGTCGTGCGCGCGCCTTGCAGCAGGCGCTCGGCGACGGCGCCGGCGCCGCGCGGCAGCAAGCGGTCGGCCTCCTCCACCCGCCACGGCTTGTGGGCCACACCGCCGACTGCCACCCGTCCGCTGCCGTCGCGCTGGACCACCAGCGCCACCGACACCAGCGCGAACGCGTACGAGGCGCGGTCGCGCACCTTGTGGTACAGGTGCTGGCCGCCGAGCGGCTTGGGCAGGGTGACGGCGGTGATCAACTCACCCGGCAGCAGCGCCGTCTCGATGTGCGGCGTGGCGCCGGGCAGGCGATGGAAGTCGGCGATCGGAATCGTGCGCGCGGCGCCGTCCGGCCGCACCGTCTCGACCTGCGCGTCGAGCAGGCGCATGGCGATGGCCATGTCGCTTGGATGGGTGGCGATGCAGGCGTCGCTGGCGCCGATGACGGCGTGCGAACGGCTAAAACCGCCGATGGCGGAACACCCGCTGCCCGGCCGGCGCTTGTTGCATGCCTGGTTGGTGTCGTAAAAGTAGGGGCAGCGGGTGCGCTGCAGCAGGTTGCCGGCGGTGGTGGCCTTGTTGCGCAGCTGCGCCGAGGCGCCCGCCAGCAAGGCGCGCGACAGCACGCCGTAGTCGCGCCGCACCGTCGCATCGGCCGCCAGCTCGGTGTTGCGCACCAGCGCGCCGATGCGCAGGCCGCCGTCGGCGGTCGGCTCGATCCGGTCCAGACCCAGGCCGTTGACATCGACCAGATGCGCCGGCGTTTCGATCTCGAGCTTCATCAGGTCGAGCAGATTGGTGCCGCCGGCGATGAAGCGGGCGCCTGGAACCGTGGCCGCCGCGACGGCCGCCTCCACCGGCGAGCCGGCGCGCTGATAAGTGAAGACCTTCATGCCGCACCTCCCACTTCGACGATGGCGTCGAGGATGTTGGCGTAGGCGCCGCAGCGGCAGATGTTGCCGCTCATGCGCTCGCGGATTTCGTCGGCGCTGAGCAGCGGACGCACCGTCAGCGACGGGCTGGCATGGCTCGGGATGCCCTGCTTGATTTCATCGAGCACCGCGATGGCCGAACAGATTTGTCCCGGCGTGCAGTAGCCGCATTGGTAGCCATCGTGCTTGATGAACGCCGCCTGCATCGGATGCAGCTTGTCCTGTTGGCCCACGCCTTCGATGGTGGTGACCTGCGCGCCCTCGTGCATCACCGCCAGGGTGAGACAGGAGTTGATGCGGCGGCCGTCGACCATCACCGTGCAGGCGCCGCACTGACCGTGGTCGCAGCCCTTCTTGGTGCCGGTCAGGTGCAAGTGTTCGCGCAAGGCGTCGAGCAAGGTGGTGCGCGTGTCCAGGTGCAGCGTGTGCGGCTTGTCGTTGACGCGCAAGGACACCTTGGTGATAAAGGGCGCGTTGCTGAAATCCGTGGCCACGCGCTCCTGGGCATGCGCCATGGGCACGGCCACCGCCGTCGCCGACATCGCGCCGGCGATGAGCAACTCGCGCCGGGTTATCTTGATCTCGCTGGAATTGTCCATGGGGTTCCGATCTGTGTTTGTTCAGGTGAAAAAGCGTGGGGAAATAAGGGTCGGGGCTATTCGGCCAGCTCGATCTTTACTTTGATGTCGCCTGCGCGCTTGAACGCGGCCAGGCCGGTGTCGATGCGTCCCAGCGGGATCAGTCCCGGCGAGTAGGCGAAATTCTTGTAGTAGAAGGCCAGGTTGCCCCACGGCGCGTAGTAGGCTATGGTTCCCACCGTCGGCGTGGCGCCGGCGGGCGCGCCGGCAGTGGACAGCTTGCGATCGAGATAGACGATTTTCTCGGTGCCGGCATAGTCGCCGAGCGTCAGCGTGAGCGGCAACCTGGAGACGAAGTCGCGCGTGGTCGGGTTGTCCACCAGGGTCGCGGCGATGACCTGCCCGTCCACGGTCATCCGGATTTGTTGGGCGTGCACGGAAGCGGCCGCCATGAGGGACATCGTCGTGGTCATCGAACAAAAAAGTAGAGTGTATCGTCGCATCACGCCGCCCCTCGCGGTTTGAGCCGGGCGCCATCGCCGACGACGATCGATGAAATCCCGAGCATGAGCGCGCCGCCGATCAAGGTGGCCGTGATCGACAAGTGGTCCAGCAGCACGCCGCCCAGCGCGGCGCCGAGCATGATGGCCAGCTGGATCGCCGCCACCAGCAGCCCCCCTCCGCTCTCCGGCTCGTCGGCGATGCCTTTGCTCAGCCACGTCGACCACGCCACCGGAATCGCCGCGTTCAGCGCGCCCCAGGCGACGAGCGCGAGCGCCACCGCCCAGAACACATGGCCGACGGCCAGCAACGCCAGGGTGACGGCGCCGAGCGCCAGCGGCAGCCAGCGCAACAAGCCATACAAATGGCTGCCCAGCATGACCGTCGCGGCGTAGGTGCCGAGAAAACCGGCCGCCCCCAGGCCCAGCAGCAGCATCGACAACTGCGGCACCGTCACCCCGGTGTAGGTCTCCAGGAAGGGCCGCAGGTAGGTGAACGTGGCGAACGCGCCGGCGAACGACAGCATCACCCCGGCCATGCCGAACGCCACATTCGGGCGCTTCAGCAACCCGAGGACCTTGCCGGCCGGATTGGCCGCCTGCGGCGGCATGGACGGCAGGCTGATCCACTGCCATACCAGGTTGGCGACGACGAACGGCGCCAGCGCCCAGAACGTGCCGCGCCAGCCGATGATGGCGCCGAAGTAGCTGCCGATGGGCGCGGCGAACGCCGCCGCCACGGCATTACCCGTGTACATCAAGCCGAGTGCCTTGGGAATTGACTCGGCTGGAACCAGACGCATCACCGTCGCCGTGGCCAGGGCCCAGAATCCGCCGACGGTGACGCCCAACAGCGAGCGCGCCACCATCAGCACGGCGAAATTCGGCGCGCAGGCGATCAGCACCAGCGAGGCGAGCATCACGCCGGTCAGCGCCATGAGCACGTGGCGGCGGTCGAAGTGGCTGGCGATGGCCGGAATCAGCAGGCTGGTCGCCACGGCGAACAGGCCGGAGATGGAGATCGCCTGGCCGGCCATGCCCTGCGTGGCGCCCAGGTCGCTGGCGATGGGCGTCAGCAGGCTGACGGGCATGAATTCGGACGCGATCAGCAGCGCCACGCACATCGCCATCGCGCCGACCGCGCTCCAGGCGGGCTGGCCGGTGAAAGATTGCTTCGGTAGGGAGTTGCTCACGATTTCCATTGTTCCTAGTCCTTCCAATTCCAATCGGGCATGGTAGCGGCATCGGGAGGACCGCGCGCCATGCGGATTTGCTAGGGTTTATGCAGGAAAATCATCAATCGCGCCCCTCCGGGCGAAGCGGCCCAACTGCTAGAATGCAAGATCACCCCACCCGGAAGCGCCCAAATGGCCCGCGAAAACATCAACGACATCCTTGTGTTCCTCGAGGTGGCGCGCGAGCGCAGCTTCACGCGCGCGGCCGCCAAACTGGGCATGTCGCAGTCGGGGCTGAGCCACATCGTGCGCGGACTGGAGGCGCGCATGGGCGTGCAACTGCTGGCGCGCACCACCCGCAGCGTCGCCCCGACCGAGGCCGGGGAGCGGTTGATGGAGACCGTGGCGCCGCGCTTCGCCGAGATCGAGGCGGAGATCGCCGCCATCAGCGACCTCGGTGGCAGTCCGGCAGGTTTGATCCGCATCACCGCCATCGACCACGTCATCGACAGCGTGCTGTGGCCGCGCGTGGCCCACCTGCTGCCGCAATACCCCGACCTGCGCATCGAGATCAACTCCGACTACCGGATGCACGACATCGTGGCCGAGCGCTTCGACATCGGCGTGCGCTGGGGCGACCAGGTCGAGCAGGACATGATCGCCGTGCGCCTGACGGCCGACGCGCCGATGGCGATCGTGGGATCGCCGGATTACTTCAAGCGTCACGCCATCCCGGCCTCGCCGCAGGAGCTGTTGCAGCACAACTGCATCACCTTGCGCTTGTCTTCCAACGGCGGCGTGTACGCGTGGGAGCTGTGCGACGGCGACCGCCCGATCGAAGCAAAGGTCGGCGGCCAGGCCACCTTCAACAGCGCGTATCAAATGCTGAACGCGGCGGTGAGCGGCGTCGGCCTGGCGTTTGTGACGGCGGAATTCGCCGAGCCGTACGTCCGGGACGGGCGGCTGGTCAGCGTGATGAAGGAGTGGTGCCGGCCGTTCCCGGGATTGCACGCCTACTATCTGTCGAGGCGCCATCCATCGCGCGCCTTCACCTTGGTCATCGACGCGCTGCGCTACCAGGGCTAAGTAAACGACGGACCACGCATTGGCGGATTACGCTGCGCTAATCCGCCCTACGTGGATCCTCCACTATTCAGCTGCCAGGACCCGACCACGGAGACACGTAGGGAGGATTAGGCGGAACGCCGTAATCGGCCATGTTCGCGCCGTCGGCGGCGCCCTATTTCAAGTGCAGCGTGAAGAAATTCGCCAGCTTATTGAAGGGGATGAGCCTGGTCCGGTCATACAAGTCCACGTGTCCCGCGCCCGGAATCATGACAATCTCCTTCGGCTCTGCAGCCAGCCTGTACGCCTCCTCGCTGAACTCGCGCGAGTGCGCCTGGTCGCCGGTGATGAACAACATCGGACGCGGCGAGATCGTCTCGATGTCGTTAAACGGATAGAAGTTCATGAACTTGACGTTGCTGCTCAAGGTCGGATGCGTCGTCAGCAGCGGCGACGAACCCTTCGGCGTGAATTCACCGCGCTTGGTGCGATAGAAGTCATAGAACTCGCGCTGGATCGGATGGGTCTCGCTGTTGAGCACATGGGTCGTGCCGCCGGTGTAGCGCGTCCCGCCGCCCTTGAATTCCACAGAGCGCTGCTGCGCCGCCTCGGCGATGATCTGCTTCCTTTGTTCGACGGTCTGCGCGTGGCGCAGGCCGTTGCGGTTGACCGCGCCCATATCGTACATGCTGACGGTGGCAATCGCCTTCATGCGCGGATCGATCTTGGCCGCGCTGATGACGAAACTGCCGCTGCCGCAAATACCCAGCACGCCGATGCGGTTGCTGTCGACGAACGGCTGCGTGCCGAGGAAATCGACGGCTGCGCTGAACGCCTCGGCATACATCTCCGGCGACACCATGTTGCGCGGTTTTCCTTCGCTCTCGCCCCAGAAGGGCAGATCGATCGACAACGTCACGAAACCCTGCTCCGCCATTTTGGTCGCATACAGATTCGCGCTTTGCTCCTTGACCGCGCCCATGGGATGCCCGACGACGATGGCCGCGCTTTTCGCGTTGCGATGCAGTGTGCGCGGGATGAACAGATTGCCGCCGACCTTCATCTGATACTGGTCCCGGAAGGCGACCTTCTGCACGGTCACCTTGTCGCTGGTGTAGAAGTTATCGGCGCCGTTGGACATGTCCTGCGCCAGCGCCGCGCCGCCGATCACCGAAGTCATCGCCAGCGCAGCCGCGCCGGCGCCGGTCAGCTTCACCATGTTGCGGCGGCTAAGATCGAGACCTTCGTTTTCTCCGGTTACGTGGTCGATCGGGATGTCGATATCGTTCATGTCGTGCTCCTGTTTGAGTAATCGTCGATGACTCGACTGTAGTCTCAACCAGGGCCGGAATATAGACCGCGAACCCGAATGCCGTTATGCACGGCGCGCATGAATCGACCGGAGGTTAATCCAGCGGCAAATCCGCTACAACGCGGTCTACTATCGCAACACCACCCTGTCGTCACGCATCACGTCCTTCGTCGATTTTCCGAAGCGCGCGCTTGGCGACAGCGGCTTCGCGTAAATCGGCGTGGAATAAATCACTTCCCGGTCGCGAACAGGTTCTTGTACGCCGCCGGCTGCGAACGCCAATACTGCTTGGGCGCCTTGACCTGCGCGCCGAGCGCGGCCGCCGCGTGCCACGGCCAGCGCGGGTCGTACAGGATGCCGCGCGCCAGCGCCACCAGATCGGCGCTGCCGTCGCGGATCGCCGTCTCGGCCTGTTCCGGCGTGGTGATCATGCCGACGCCGATGACCGGCACCTCCACTTGGCGCTTGATCTCCTGCGCGAACGGCAGTTGGTAGCCCGGTCCCACGTCGATCTTCTGCTGCGCCGACAAACCGCCGCTCGACACGTGCACATAGGCGCTGCCACGCGCGGCCAGCGCCTTGGAGAACGCCACGCTTTGGGCCAGGTCCCAGCCGCCCTCGACCCAGTCGGTGGCGGAGATGCGCACGCCGACTGGCTTGTCCGCCGGGAAGGCGGCGCGCACCGCGTCGAACACCTCCAGCGGGAAGCGCATGCGGTTCTCCAGCGAGCCGCCGTATTGGTCGGTGCGCTGATTGGACAGCGGCGACAGGAACTGGTGCAGCAGATAACCGTGCGCGCCGTGCACCTCGACCATGTCCAACCCCAGCCGGGCCGCGCGGCGCGCGCTCTGCGCGAACGCCTCGCGCACGCGCGCCAGGCCGGTGTCGTCCAGCGCGGTCGGCGGACGGTCCGTGGCCGCGTACGGCACCGCCGACGGCGCCTCGGTGGTCCATCCGCCCGCGTCCGGCGCCAAGTGCGCGCCGCCGTCCCATGGCGCGGCGCAGGAAGCCTTGCGTCCGGCATGCCCGAGCTGGATGCCGATCGGCATGTCCGAGTGCTTGCGGACCGCGTCGAGCACGCGGGCCAGCGCTTGCTCGTTGTCGTCGGAATACAAACCCAGGTCGGCCGGGGAGATACGCGCCTCGGGCGAGACAGCGGTGGCCTCGAGGATCAGCAGGCCGGCGCCGGACAGCGCCAGATTTCCCAGATGAATCAGATGCCAGTCCGTGGCGCTGCCCTGCTCGGCCGAATACTGGCACATCGGCGCGACGACGATGCGGTTGGCCAACTCCAGCGGCCCGATCTTAATGGAGGAAAAGAGTTTGCTCACGCCGTGTCCTTCGGTAGTAGAGGATCCAGCGATTATGTCATGACTGAAAATTTCAGCGGTCACCGATGACGCGCGGCGACGCGCCTGAATGATGTTTGTAGCATCGTGCAATCGGAAAGCGGGGCCCCACTCTCCGATCCGATCAGTGTTTTGGCCGCCTGGTCCGGCGGCCGGGAGCTTAGGCCGCTGTCACCGACGAGGCCGCGCGCGACTTGCGCCGCTTCATCCAGCCCACCATGCCCAGGCCGCCAAGCATCATGGCGTAGGTCGATGGCTCCGGCACGGCGCTGACGGAGATGTTGTCGACCGCGACATCAAAGTCCGTGAAGCCGTACATATAGCCGGGGACGTAGGTGGTGAACACCAGTTCGTCGATGCTGGACAGCACGTCGGCGAAGCTGCGGCCGGGCGGCAGGCCGGGGCCGGCGGCGTCATCGGAAGTACCGTAACCGCCCCAGCCGGTCGGCATGGCGGTCGAAGTCGTATCACCGATAGTTACAGACAGGTGTTGCCAACCCTTGGTGTAGTCGATGGTGCCCAAGTCGTACCAAACGCTGGTGTACGGCATGCCCTGCGGGGTGTTGCCGTAGTCGCGCAGTTCCACCACCATGTGGCGCGACACTTCCTGGCCGAAGTAACGGATCGAGTTGGCGATCACGTCGAGGCCGATGGTGACGCTACCAAGCTTGCCGTAGTCACCCAGATAGGACTGGTTGGTGCTGTTGCTGAAGCTGATACCGAAATTCTCCATCACGGTATGCAAGGCCGGCGCCCCGTTTCCCAGGTTGGGGTTGATGCCGGAACCGCCCACGCCATTCGCCGGCTGCATGCCTTCCCACCCTTGCGCACCGTTGGAAAAATCGACGAACGAGGAGCCCGGCGCGGCCATCGCCAAGCCGCCGGCCAGCGACAACGTCAAAGCCATCATTGCTTTATTCAAAGTCATGAGTCTTCCTTTTTTATCAGACAGTTAGAGAGATAGCGCTAACACCACACCCGCTTTCCGGCGTCCGGCGGTTGGCCGGGCACCGGGTTCGGAGCACATCAGAATTAATGTTTTCTTAAGCGGGTGTGAGGCCGATTCTGTGTCTGGCGACTTAGGCTGTCAAAGCTTGCATGAAACTATTTTGTAAGGAAAATGTAACCAAGTTTCTGTGGAAATATGTGACATTCCGATAAGAAACTGTAACAAAAAGTTTCAGAAGACGATTAAAAGTAGCAAATTCCCTATGAGGAAGTAGTTGCCTTGAAGAGTAAATTTGTCCGTTTGGAAAAAGTAAAAATCGCGCGTTTTGTCGCTCAGCGTGTGTCGGTATGAATGTTTCTATTTCGCTACAAGCGGGTTCGAGGCACCGCGTTACGGTTTTGGAGGATTAGGCAAGGTAGACAGACGATCCGATATTTTCGCGACGCCTCTATTTGCCCATACTGGCGCCATCGTACTTCAACCACAGGAGCAGAAAATGAACAACGCCATCAACAACGCATCGAAAAAAGTCGTCCTCATCACCGGCGCCAGCAGCGGCATCGGCGAAGCCACCGCCAAGCATCTGGCAGCCCAGGGTATGCACGTCGTACTCGGCGCACGCCGCACCGACCGCCTGGAGGCACTGGCCGTCGAGATCGGCTCGGCCGGCGGCTCGGCCAGCGTGTACGCGCTCGACGTCACCAGCCAGGAAAGCATGCAGCGCTTCGTCGACGCGGCCGTCGACCGTCACGGCCGCGTCGATGTCATCATCAACAACGCCGGCGTGATGCCGCTGTCGAAACTGGAGGCGCTCAAGGTCGACGAGTGGAACCGCATGATCGACGTAAATATTCGCGGCGTGTTGCACGGCATCGCGGCCACCTTGCCGCTGATGCAGAAACAGCGCAGCGGCCAGATCATCAACCTGGCGTCGATCGGCGCCTACACGGTGAGCCCGACGGCGGCCGTGTACTGCGCCACCAAGTTCGCGGTGGCGGCGATTTCCGAGGGGTTGCGGCAGGAGGTGGGCGGCGACATCCGCGTGACGGTGGTGTCGCCTGGCGTGGTGGAATCCGAACTGGCCGATTCGATTTCCGACGCCGGCGGCCGCGAGGAAATGCGCGCCTTCCGCCAGATCTCGATCAAGCCGGAGGCGATCGCCCGCGCGATCCAGTTCGCCATCGACCAGCCGGCCGACGTCGACGTCAGCGAGATCATCGTGCGGCCGACCGCCAGCATGTTCTGAAGCCGGACTGCTACAGCTTCAGCTGGTTGACGAACCACCTGCCGGCGGGGCCGGGCGGGAACTCCTTCATGTGCAGCGCGTGCATGGAGAAGCCGGTCCCTATGGCGGCCTGGCCCTCCAGGCGGATCTCGACCAGCTTGCCGTCGCGCAGTTCCTCCTCCACCATGTGCAGCGGCATATAGCCCCAGCCCAGTCCCGCCCGCAGGAAGGCATGCTTGGCGCCCAGGTCGCCAAGGCGCCAGGTCTTGGACGACATCACCGCGAAGTTGCGTCCCGCCGTCAAAGTGGAGCGGTCCGTCAGCACCAGTTGCACTTGTTCGGCGGCGACCGCGCGCGGTATCGCACCCTTCATCGCCGCGAGCGGATGGGCGGGCGCGGCCACGCACACCGCCGCCACGCTGAGCAGGAACTCCGATGCGCAGCCATCCGGGATATCCGGCAAGCTGCCGATGACCGCCACCCGGCAGTCGCCGTCCAGCAGAGGTTGCAACACAGCGCCCAGCGCTTCCACATATAGCCGCAGCGGCGTGCCGGGAAAGGCCTGGTGGAAAGCCTGCACGGCGGCCGTCAGCGTCTCGATCGGAAACATCACATCCACCGCCACCACGAGCTCGGGTTCCAGCCCCTCGGCCAGTGTGCGCGCCCGGGCCTTGAAGGCGTCCATGCTGTCGACCGCCTGTCGGGCCTGCGACAGCAGCGCCCTGCCCGCCTCCGTCAATTGCGGATAGCGGCCGGTGCGTTCGAACAGCGGGAAGCCGACCTGCTGCTCCAGATTGGCCAGGGTGGTGCTGACCACCGATTGCGCGCGGCGCAGCTTGCGGCCGGCCGCCGAAAAACTCCCCTCCTCCGCTGCGGCGATAAAGGTGCGCAACTGGTCCAGCGACATCGCGTCAAGCATGTATCTACTCCTTGGATGCTATACATCTAATTATATAGGCTTCTCAGATGGATCGGCGATATCTATGATTCATCCCATGCACTGACAAACATGTGCCGAAACCAAGACAAGGAGTCGCAACATGAACCAGCCAACCCAACGCAATCTGATCCACCGCACCGCCGGCCACAGCCGTGGCGGCATCACCCGCCTGGTGAGCCCTGGCGACGTCGGCCAGCTGATCAAGCCTTTCGTCTTCCTCGACCTGTTCCATATGGAGGCCACGAGCGGCCACATGATGGGCATGCACCCGCACTCGGGCATCGCCACCGTCACCGTCGTCGTCGATGGCGCCATCCAGTACCGCGAAACCACCGGCAGCGAAGGCCAACTGGCGGCCGGCGGTGTCGAATGGATGAGCGCCGGCGGCGGCGTGTGGCACGACGGCGGCCCGGTGGCCGGCGGCAGCGTGACCGGCTTCCAGCTGTGGCTCGCGCTGCCGGCCGAAGATGAAAACGGTCCGGCGCACAGCCAGTACCTGGCGCCTGAACAAGTGCAAAGCGTGGGACCGGCGCGCGTGATCATCGGCAGCTACGGCGGCGCCGTCAGCGCCATCCGGCCGCGCGCCTCGATCAATTATCTGCATGTGAAATTGAGCGACGGCGAGCGCTGGACCTACACCCCGCCCGCCGGCCATGACGTGGCCTGGGTCTCGGCCGCCAGCGGCGCGCTGCGTACCGGCCGCACCACGATCGGCAAGGAGGTCGCGGTGTTCGCCGAAGGGAACGAAGCGATTGATTTCGTCGCCGAAGGCGCCACCGAATTCGTCCTCGGTTCAGCCGTGAAGCACCCGTACGACCTGGTGACCGGCCACTACTCGGTGCACACCAGCGAAGCCGCGCTGGCCAAAGGCGAAAGCGAAATCCAACGTATCGGCGCGCAGCTGCGCTCCGCGAAATTGATGTAAGCAGTGCTGTAAAAACCAACCCACTTAAATTGAACCTCGAAAGGAAATACCATGAATACCATCAATCCAGATACCTCGGTCATCCCTGTCATCGGCCGTGTGCTGCTGGCGGCGATCTTCATCCTCAGCGGCATCGGCAAGCTGACCGCGCCCGCCGCGACCATGGGCTATATCGCCTCGACCGGTTTGCCGTTCGCGCCGCTGGCGTTGGCGATAGCCATCGGCGTTGAACTGGGCGGCGGCCTGCTGCTGGTCCTCGGTGTCAAGACGCGCCTTGTGGCGGCGGGGCTGGCGGTGTTCTCGATCGTCACCGGCCTGGCCTTCCACAACGCCGTGGGCGACCAGAATCAATTGATCCATCTGTTGAAGAACTTCGCGATGGCCGGTGGTTTGCTGCAAGTGGTGGCCTTCGGCGCCGGCGCGTACAGTTTCGATAACCGGGCGAAGGCGCTGGTCCCGGCGACCCGCTAAGCTTTGATAAACAACCCCTGCAACTCACCATACGGCATCGCCTTGTCCATCAACGGACCGGCGCTGCCGGTGGCCAGAAAACCCTTCGCCATGTCGGCGGCAACCGCCCACAAAGCCTGCGGTATGCCGGAACCGGCGCTCAAGCGACGCACGCCGAGCTTATGCAATTCATCGGCGGACGGCACGCCCGGCCAGTCCATCACGTTCACCGGCAAGCCGGCGCCGGCGACGACAGCCTTGATCTCGTCCACCTTGCAAATACCCGGCACGAACAGGCCGTCCGCTCCAGCGGTTTTGTAGATCGCCGCGCGCCTCAACACCTCGGCCACCCGCTCCCCTTCCGGCGCCAGGCCTCTCAGATAAACATCGGTGCGGGTGTTGACGAAGAGTTCCTTGCCCGATGCGGCAACGGCCTTCTTGATCGCGACAATCTTGGCGGCCAGCGCCTCCGCCGTTCCGCCGCCATCTTCCAGATTGATGCCCGCCACGCCGGCGTCGACCAGCTTCATCGCGGTTTGAGCGACGGCGTCGGCATCATCCGAGTAGCCATTTTCCAGGTCGACCGACAACGGCACCGTCAGCACGCGCGCCATGTTGATGGCGACGGCGATAGCCACATCGGCCGGCATGTTGTCGCCATCGGCGTAACCGGCGGCCCAGGCCACACCGGCACTGGTGGTGGCGATGGCCGGCGCGCCAAGGCTCTCGAACAACCGCGCGCTGCCCGCATCCCAGGCGTTGGGCAGGTGCAGCAGCTTGCTACCGTCGTGCAGCTTCTTGAAATCGTTCATGGTCACTCCCTTTAAAAAAGACTCGCTTGTGAGGTGGTCAGGCTGGAAAAACTGTCCTTCATCGGCAGCAGGATCGAATCGGCGATCGGCTGCAATTGCTTGGTCAGATAATGATCGTAATCGATATTCGAGCGCATCGCCTCCAGCGGCTCCGGGCCGCCGGTGGTCATCACGTAACTGATCCAGCCGCCGTTCTGATACCGCAGCGGACGGCGATGCGACTGGTTGTATTCATCGGCCAGGCGCGCGGCGCGCACCTGCGGCGGCACGTTGACCTTGTACTCGTCCAGCCGGTGGCGCAGCCTTTTGCGGTAGACCAGCAGCTCGTCGAAATCACCCGATACCGTCTTGCGCGCATAGTCGCGCACGAAGTCCTGGTACGGCTCGTCCTTGAAGATGCGCATGAACAGTCCTTTCTGGAACTGCTGCGCCAACGGCGTCCAGTCGCTGCGCGCCACTTCGAGGCCGCGATAGATCACCTCTTCCTCGCCCTTGGCGTTGATCGTCAGGCCGGCGTAGCGCTTTTTGCTGCCCGTCTCCGTGCCGCGTATCGTCGGCATGAAGAACTTCTGGAAATGCGTGTCGAACTCGATTTCGAGATGGCATTCCAGGCCGTGCTTGTCCTTCAACATGGCATGCCACCAGGCGTTGATCCTATTGGCCAGCTGCTGGCCGATCTCCAGCGCGTCGGCGTTCTTGTATTCTTTTTTAAGCCAGATGAAGATCGAATCGGTGTCGCCGTAGATGACGTCATAGCCTTCCGCCTCGACCAGCTCGCGGGTCTGCTTCATCATCTGGTGTCCGCGCAAGGTGACCGAGGAGACCAGGCGCGGATTGAAGAACCGGCATTCGGTCGCTCCCAGCACGCCGCAGAAGGAATTCATCAGCAGCTTGAGCGCCTGCGACAGAGGCTCGTTCTTGGCGCGCTTGGCGGCGTCGCGCTGCTTCCATATTTGCGTGGTGATCTCCGGCAGGCAGTGCTTCTCGCGCGAGAACACGGTGCCGTTGACACCTTCCACAATCGTCGCCGGATCTTCGGCGATCTCGCCCTCGATCAGGCCGACCGGATCGACCAGGAAGGTGCGGATGATCGACGGGTACAGGCTTTTATAGTCCAGCACCACCACGGAGTCGTACAGCCCTGGTTTGGAATCCATGACGAAGCCGCCCGGCGAAGCGCCGCCCGAGATATCGCCAACGTTGGGCGCCACATAGCCCTCGCGATGCATGCGCGGCAAGTAGTGATGGCCGAACGCGGCGATCGAGCCGCCCAGATGGTCGGCCTGCAAACCCGTCACCGTCGCGCGCTCGATCATGAAGGCCAGCAGGTTGGCCTTGTCGAAAATGCGCGTGACCAGTTCGCAGTCCTTCAGGTTGTAGTGGGCCAGCGCCGGCTTGTCTTCCTGGAAGCGGCGCTCGATCTCAGCCATCTTGTCATAGACGTCGCCGATGTCCTTGCCCTCGCCCAGCATCGCCTGCGAGACGTTCTCCAGGCTGAAGGAAGGGAACATCCACGACGCCGCCTTGAGCGCATCGATGCCATCGAGGACGACGCGGCCGACCACCGGCGCGAACATGTATCCCTGCTTGCCCGGATGCTCGCGCCATTCGATGGTCTTGCCCTCGCGGCCCAGGGTCAGCGCGATCTTGTGCTTGTCGGCGTTCTTCTGCAGCACACGCAGGTCGAACTGCACCACGTTCCATCCCACCAGCACATCCGGATCATGGCGCGCCATCCAGGCGTTGAGCCTTTCGATCAACTGGCGCGGCGTGGCGCAGTATTCCAGGTCGAAGTCGATCTCCGGCGACGCCTCCGCCGGAGCGGCGCCGAGCATGTACACCTGGCGCTGGCCGCAGCCTTCGAGCGCGATCGAATACAGGTCCTCGTAGGCGCTGGTTTCGATGTCGAGCGACACCATCTTGAGCTTGGGACGGTACTCGGGGGCGGGTTTGAGTTTGCAGTCGCGGACGGTCGAGCCGTCGACGCGGCCACCCTCCACCTGCACGCCGGCGGTAATGAAGCGCTCCATCAGATAGCGCTCGGGCGGGCGGATATCGGCCTCGTACATCTTGATGCCGTGGTCGCGCAAGGTGCGCTCCAGCGCCGTCAGCTGTTTGTAGCGGGACGAATAGACGCCGATGACCGGCTCCTGCTCGAAGGTCTTGAGCTTAAGCTCGCGCAGCTCGATGCCGTCCGTCTTGTCCAGCAGCGCCTCGATGGCCGAACGCTCCCGCGCCTCGGCGAAGGCCACCGAGGTCTGCATCGTCAGGCGGATTTTCCTGGGGCCGTCATCGGTCGCCAGCCAAAACTCGATCTCCGTCCCATTGGGCGCGTCGCGCCAATGGCGGGTCAGGATAAATCCTTGCTGTGAAGGTGGATCTGCGGGAGTAAGCATAACTTAATTATACTGTATGCTCATACAGCCCACGGCAAATCCAAGCGGCAGCCCGGCGCGTGCAAGCGTGTGGCCTTTTTGTGGCTATTCAGGCAAGATGGCGGGCATCGCCCCTCCGAGGAACGTCCCGTGTCCACACCCATCGCATTGCAGGCGTTCGTCGACGCCAATCTCCCTTACACCGCAAACCGTCCTGCCGATCCGGCCTTGATCAAGCGCTATGAAAATCTGCTTCCGGCGGCCTTGCTGGAACTGTGGCGTGTGCATGGCCTGGGCTATTACGGCGAACGGGCACTGTGGCTGCTGAACCCCGACACCTGGCAGGCGACGTTCGATCTTTGGATAGATCCCGGGCAGGACGAGACAAGGCGTATTCCGGTGCTGATGACGCCTTTCGGCACGCTGCTTTACTACCGCAAGCTGACCGATACCGACGAGGATATTTCAGCCCTCGACGTGTTCGAGCGGGACGCCACTGTCTTGAGCTGGGATTTCGTGGAGTGCTTTAACGAGCAATTCACCAATGAAGAGTGGCTCGACGACCTGATACCCATCGAGCCGCTCCAGCACGCGGCGGAAACCGCCGGCACGCTGGAAGCCGGCCAGGTGTATCAACTGGATCAGTCGCTAAGCGGCATACTGACGCGTTACACCAGGGTGGATGCGCTGGTGATGTATCGCGAACTATTCGAGTCGATGCAGGCGGAAGCGGACTTCGACTATCCGTCGCCGGGCACGTTGGGAGAAGCCTTGCCCAAGGCGTTCAGCGACGAGATCCAGGCGCTCGAACGTGCCATCGCGGGCGCCCGGCCCGGCGCGGTGACGGGCTTCTACTTCAACGCCTACCTTTGCAGCTATCAGGTGTTGGTCCTTGCGCCCGATGGCAAGTGCGCGTTGATCTGCTGGACCACCCACCCGCGCGACCAGCAATCGACGCCGCCACGGTTGTACAACGGCACCTACAGCAGGCAATTGTCCGATGACGGAGACCCGCTCATCGCTGTCGATATCGACAAGGACGAGGACAGCCACCGGAACGTGGCCTCGGACCAGATGTTCTATCTCTGCGGAGGCGAATATCCGATGCTGATTCGCGTGGAAGACCTGACCGACGTCGCCGACTCCCTCGATTGGAATGACATGGTGGAAGGTTCCGCCTACCCGCTGCGCAAAGTGGGCATGGATTATTGGATACCCCAGGATGACGAAGACCGCCCCACCCCGGCCCGCGAGGAACTGCCGATGGCGCTGCGCGGCTTGCTGCGGGACGAGCCGCTCAAGCTGGTCATCACCCACGTCGAAGAGCCGGACGAGGATGCGGGCGAAGTCATTGTGCGGGCACGCATCGAGGCCAACACCGGCCGGCCACCGAACGGGAACATGCCGATGTGCTCACCGGCGGGCTCGGACAAAAAGTTGCATGGCAACGTCTGGGACGAAGACGAGACGGGCGTGCGCCTTTGTATGAGTCTGCCGCTCGACGAGGACAGCGGCCGGCCGGCGCCGGGCGACGTGCTGGTCTCGCGAAAGCAAAGGCCAGCCGACTGACTGTCGACCGGCGTCGTGGCATTGACGTCAGCGATAGGTAACCATGTTGGCCTGGTCCGGTTGCTCCAGGTGCGAATAATTGTTCAGATAACTCAGACCGAATTCTCCCGGACGATGCAGCAGCCGGGTGACGGCGCAATTGGCCAGCTTCCACGTCATCTCCATCACCTGAAAATCCTGGAACCCCAACACATGCTGCATCACCGTCGCGATCACGCCGCTGGAGGTAAAAACGATGGTGGTCCGCTTGCTGTCCGGCTGATCGAGGCGCTCGAGCGCGGACACCACACGCCGGCGGAAATCCGGCCAGGCTTCGGCGTATTGGTCGTCGTGCCAACCCGTCATCCAGCGCTGCATGGCGCCCCGGAACAGCTGCTCCGCCGCACGCTGCGGGTCGGCTGAACGGGACAGCAGCTCCTGGAAAGCGACGGGATCGGCAAACTCAGGGCAGTGCCGCAGCATCACCTCGTGATGATCGAATTCGGCGAAGCCCGCGTCGGTCAGACAATCCGCCCCTTCAAGTTGCGCACTGGCGATCTGCGCCAGGCAGGCGTCGGCGGTCTGTTGGTGCCGCGCCATGCCGCCGGTGATCATCCGGTGGAACGGCTGCCCGCCTTTGGCGAACCACTTCCCCAGCAGGCGCGCCTGCCCGTATCCCGTTTCCGACAGTTGATCGTAATTGGCGCTGCCGAAGGACGCTTGTCCGCTGCGCACCAGGTAAATTTGTCCCATATATTTTCAGATTCCCAGTTCAGGAGTGCGTTCAACAACCGGCGTTGCCGCCGGCGGCGAGCGCGCGCACGGCCTTGGAGATATCGGCGCCGATGCGAACGACGGCACGGCGGTGGCCCGCCACCAGCGCGTCGTTGCCGGCGCCGACTTCCTCGTTGGCGACGCTGCGGCAGGTAAGCACCTTGGTGCCGCCCACCAGCCGCACGCTCCACACCGCGTCGATCAGCGCGTACTTGCCGGGCGCCGATTCGAAGCGCTGCACGTTGGTGCTGATGCGGTAAACCGGCGCGCCGTCCGGCGACGGCGTGCGGAACACGTCGATGGTTCCCAGCTCGCCGGAAATGGCCAGCGACAGCGCCTGGCCGATCTCCGCGGCCGGAGGCGAGGCCCAGCGGTCGTACTCCAGCAGATCGATGCTGCCGGCGCCCGTCGTGACCACCATCTGGTTGCGCGCGACCTGTTGCGGCACCGTCACCGCCGGCACTTCGATGTAGTAGCCGGCGGCCGGCGTATCGGCCTTCTGCGCCACGCCCATGCCGTTACTGAGGCTGTAGAAATGCTCGGGCGGCGTGCTGGCGCAGCCGGCCAGCGCAAGCGCGAGCGCCGCCGTCGATATCGCCAGCGCGGGGCGGGTGCGTCGATTGGTCATCTGCGTCATTTCTTCTCTCCCAGTTTATCCTGCTTGCTGCCTTTGCCGCGCAATAGCGATTCCGGATGGCGTTCCAGATAATCGGACAGGGCGTTCAGAGATTGCATCGTCTGCGTCAGCTGCTGCAAGGCCTCGCGCAAATCGGACTGCACCGGCGAATCCTTCTGCAGGATCTGGTCGGCGGT
Organism: uncultured Duganella sp.; assembly: GCA_963511605.1. Classification (GTDB taxonomy): domain Bacteria; phylum Pseudomonadota; class Gammaproteobacteria; order Burkholderiales; family Burkholderiaceae_D; genus Rugamonas. The sequence goes on from CAUPJZ010000001.1 coordinate 101,205, forward strand.
GGCGAAGGTCTTGCGCGCCGCGCCCAGCGTATCCTTCATCTCCGGCACCACCTGCGCATCGAGCTGTTTGAGCAGCACATTGGCGCTCTTCAGCGTATCGCGCAGATTGACGCCGATCTCGTCGAACGGCACCTTATCCAGCTTGCGCGCGATGCTGGCCAGCTGCGTTTGCAGTTCGTCCAGGCTGTTGGGCACCGTCGGCAGCTCCACCGTCTCCTTGCTCAGGTCCAGTTTGACCGGCGCCGCGTTCGGGAAGAAGTCCAGCGCCACGTAAAGCTGGCCGGTCAGCAGATTGCCGGTGCGTAGCTGGCCGCGCAGGCCGCGCGCCACCATCCGCTCCAGCACCTGCGAGCCGGCGCTGTTGCGCTGGTCCTCGTCGACGGTCTTCTGGAAGGCGCGGCCCAGGCGGGCCGGATACATATCCACCGTCACCGGCATGCGGAACGACTTCTTGACCGGATCGAACTCCACGCCCACCGAGCGCACCTCGCCCAGCACGATGCCGCGGAAATCGACGCTGGCGCCCTGCGACAGGCCGCGCAGCGACTGGTCAAAATACAGCACCGTGGTGATCGGCGGGCCATCGGGCTCGCGCAGCGCGCTGGCCTGGTCGGCCGCCAACAGGAATTCGCTGCCGGTCGGCGCGGCGGTGGCGGGCTTCTGTCCGTTCATGCTCTCGAAGGCGATGCCGCCGACCAGCAGGGCCGCCAGCGACTGCGTGTTGACCTTGAAACCGTTGGAGTCGAGCCGCACGTCGACGCCGCTGGCATGCCACCAGCGCGTGCCCTTGCCGACGTACTGGTCGTAGGGCGACTTGACGAACACCTTCATGTTGATGCCGCGCCCCTTCGTCTCCAGATCGTAGGCGGCCACCTGCCCGACGGGGATGCGGCGATAGAAGATCGGCGAGCCGACGTCGATCGAACCGAGGGTTTCGCCGTGCAGCGTGAAATAGCTGCCCTTCTCGTCGAACGCCACCTGGGGCGCCTGCTCAAGGCCGGTGAATTCGCTCTTGGTTTCCTCCGACTTGCCGGCGTCGACGCCGATGTAGGAGCCTGACAGCAGGGTATTGAGTCCGGAAACGCCGCTGGCGCCGATGCGCGGGCGCACCACCCAGTAGCGGGTATCGATGGCGGTGAAGCGCGACGCCTCCTTGCTCATGTCGATGGTGACCAGCACCTTGGACAGATCGCGCGCCAGCGAAATCGAGCGCACCAGACCGATGTCCACGTCCTTGAACTTGACCTTGGTCTTGCCCGGTTCCAGGCCGTCGCCGCTGCGGAAGCTCACCGTCACCGTGGGGCCCCGGTCGATGAACGACTTGACCACCAGGCCGGCGCCGATCAACGCCGCCAGCAGGGGAATCAGCCACACCAGCGAAGGCAGCCAGCGGCTGGCCTTCTCCACATGTGGCTCGTGCAGGGGCGGGTGGCCGCTGTCGTTTTCAGGCATGTTTTTCTCCATTTGAATCGGTTGCATCCCATATCAGGCGCGGGTCGAACTGCATCGACGCCAGCATCGTCAGCACCACCACCGCGCAAAACGCCAGCGCGCCGGGTCCCGCCGTGATCACCGCCAGCGTCTGGAAACGCACCAGCGCCACCGTCAGCGTGATGACAAAAATATCGAGCATCGACCAGCGGCCGACGAACTCCACGATCCGGTATAACACCGTGCGTTGCTGCGGGCGCCAGCGCGAGCGGGTCTGCGCCGTCAGCGCCAGCAGCGACAGCGCGGCCAGCTTCAGCACCGGCACCACGATACTGGCGATGAAAATGATGATCGCCAGCGCCTGCGAGCCGCTGTTCCAGAACAGCATGACGCCGCTGATGATCGTATCGTCCTCCTTGCCGAACAGCGAATCGGTGTACATCACCGGCAGCAGCATGGCCGGGATATACAGGATGGTGGCCGCCAGCAGAAAAGCCCAGGTGCGGCCGACGCTGTCCGGGCGGCGCCGGTGCAGCGCCGCGCCGCAACGCTCGCAGCGCTGATGGCGCGCGCTGCGCGGCACCGACGCCACCAGGCCGCAGCTATGGCAGGCCTCGAGATGGGCGCCGCCGGGCACCGCCTTGTACTGGAATTGGCGTTGCGACGCTCGGGGGCCGCCGGGGCCCGGGAGATGCTCGCCGATATTCCACAGGTGTTTGGGATCGAAGGAGACCACGACGGCCAGCATCAGGGTCAACGCGCCGAAGGCGAACAAGCCCGGTTGCAGCAAAACTTGCGCGAGGCTGGTCATCTTGACGATGGTGATCAGGATCCCGATCATCAGCACCTCGGTCATGCCCCAGCGCCGCGCCGCGCCGATGGCGCGCAGCAGATGGTCGAAGCCGGGAGGACGGCGGCCGGCGCGCAGCGCCATCGTCACATAAAACAGCGCCCCCAGTTCCACCGCCGGCAGCAGCATCGTAAACAGGAACACCACCGCCGCCACCAGCTGCATCTGCTCGTGCCAAAGCACGCGGATGGAGCCCAGCAGGGTAGCGCTGGTGCTATAACCGCCGATTTGCAGCTCGACGATGGGGAAAAACTGCGCGATCAGGAAGGTGACGATGGCGCCGAGGGTGATGGCGGCCATGCGGCTGGGATCCGAATGGATGCCGCGATAGAGAACGGAGCCACAGCGCACGCAGCGCGCCTTTTCGCGCGGCCGTACGGGGCGGTACCGGTGCAGCACCCCGCAGTCATGGCAACTGATCAACTCGTATCGAAGCACAGGCTAGCCGTATATACAATAATTTCCATATCATACGGCAATCTTGATTGCAGCAGCCGTGCGCTACGCCACGCCCAACTCCGGGGTCAGGTCCACCAATTCTACACGGCCACGGCTGTAGGGAGCCTTAGCGTCCAGCTCGTGTAGAAATGGTGGACCTGACCCCGCCTTTGTCACTCTTTATCGCCCCAACCCGCCATCAACTTCTTTTCAAACATGACACCCCCTATCAACCCAGGAAGTCTAGCAGGGTTGCGGCGACCACCTTGGTCGCCTTGCGCAGGTCTTCGAGGTTGAGCCGTTCGTCCGCCTTCTTGGCGTTCGACTCCGGCACCGTGCGCGGGCCGGCGCCGTACAGCACCGCCGGGATGCCGTGCTCGCCGTACAGGCGCGCGTCCGCGTACAGCGGCGTGCCCTGCGCCGGAATCAGCTCGCCGATGTAGGTCTGGGCATTTTGCTGCAGGCTGGCGACCAGTTTCTCCGTTCCCGGCTGCTCGCGCAGCGCGTGCGACAGCAACAGGCGCTTGATCTCCAGGCTGATGCCGGGGATGCCGCGCACCGCGTTTTCGATCATCGCGCGCACCTGCGCCTCGACCTCCGCCGGTTCCTCTTCCGGAATCATGCGGCGGTCCATTTTCAGTACCACCTTGCCCGGTACGACGTTGGTGTTGGTGCCGCCGTCGATGCGGCCCACCAGCATGGTCGGCGAGTCGATGCCGGCGACCTTGGACTTGACCTTCTTCAGCTCCGGCAGCTGGTCGTAGATGGCGTTGAGGATTTTCGTCGCCGCCTGCAGCGCGTCATGGCCCGTCTCGGGCATCGCGCCGTGGCCGGATTTGCCGTTGACGGTGATCTCCAGTTGCAGGCAGGCGTTGTGCGCGGTGACTATGTTGTAGCTGAAGCCCGCCGCGATGACGTAATCGGGCTTGGTCAGCTTTTGCTCCAGCAGCCATCCAGGGCCGAGCAGGCCGCCGAATTCCTCGTCATAGGTGAAATGCAGTTCCAGGCCGCCCTTGAGCGGCACGCCCAGCGCCTCCAGCGCGCGGGTGGCGAAGATGTAGGTGGCGAAGTCGCACTTGGAGACGGCGGCGGCGCGCCCGTAGATAAAGCCGTTTTCCACCACGCCGCCGTAGGGAGGATAGTTCCAGTTGTCGCCCGGCGGGACCACGTCGCCGTGGGCGTTGAGCGCCACGGTCGGACCGCCGGCCTGGTACGGACGGCGCACGATCAGGTTGGTGATCGTCTCCATGCCGTAATCGCGCACCACCTGCTGCGGCACCGCGTGCTTCTCGGCGCTCCAGCCGTAACCCTTGACCAGATCGGCCACCATGTCCGCGTGCGGCGCGTTATTGCCCGGCGGGGTGTCGGTCGGCACGCGCAACAACTGCTGCAAAACGCCGACCTCCTCGTCGAAGTGGTCATCGATCCATTTGGCCAGTTGTTCCTTGGTGCCGCTCATAGTCGCTTCCTTTATTTTGCGCCGGCTTCGTACCAGGCGGCGATTTGCGCCCGTTCGGCATCGGTCATTTGGGTCAGGTTCGCCAACGGCATGGCTTTGAGCTGGACCGTTTGCTTGTAGATTTTCTCGGCATTTTGATGGATTTCGGCCTCGTTCTCAAGCATTACACCCAAAGGCGCCGCCGCGAAGCCGGGTTGCGTCGGTCGTTCGGCGTGGCAGGACGCGCAGCGGTGCTCGATGATGGCCTTCACTTTGGCGAATTCCGCCGCCGGATCGGCTGCGGGCGCCACCGCCACCGGGCGCGGCGGCGCGATCGCCACGGCCACGGCGGCCAGCAACGCGACGCCGATCGCCGGATAGCGCCACTCGACGCGGCCCTTGTGGCGCAGATTGAAGAAATGGCGGATGAAGACGCCGGCCGCCATGATAAAGGCCAGCACCAGCCACGCGTGATCGTGACGATAAGTCATCGCGTAGTGGTTACTGATCATAATAAACAGCACCGGCAACGTGAAGTAGTTATTGTGGACGCTGCGTTGCTTGGCCTTCTGTCCGTGGACGGGATCGGGCATGCGGCCGGCCGACATGGCCTCGACCATCTTGCGCTGGCCCGGGATAATCAGCATCAGCACATTGCCGACCATGATGGTGCCTATCAGCGCGCCGACGTGGATATAGGCGGCGCGCCCGCTTAGCACATGCGTCAACCCATAGGCCGCCGCCACGATCAGCGCAAACACCACGATGCCGAACCACAGGTCATGTTTGCCCAGCGGGGAGCGGCACAGCAGATCGTAGACCGTCCAACCGACGACCAGGGTGCCGACGCCGATGCCTACCGCCTGCAGGCTGCTGATGTCGGCGACGGATTTATCGATCATCATCGCCTGGGCGTTGAAGTAGTAGGCGATGGTCAGCAACGCGATACCGGACAGCCAGGTCGAATAGGCTTCCCATTTAAACCAGTGCAGTTCCTTCGGCAGCTCCGCCGGGGCGACCAGATATTTTTGCGGGTTATAAAAGCCGCCGCCGTGCACCGCCCACAGTTCGCCCGAAACGCCCTTCTTCGCCAGCTCCGATCCCGGTGCGGGGGGGCGGATCGAGTTATCCAGCCAGACGAAGTAGAACGAGGCGCCGATCCAGGCGATGCCGGTGATGACATGCAGCCAGCGGACGATCAGGTTTAGCCACTCAAGGCCGTACGGGATCAGATAGGCGAGTAATTCCATGGATTCTTTCCGGTCAAGGATGTGGCTAATTTACAGAAGATAAACGGATTTGATACCGGCCACATGAAGATTAGAGTATATTAAACATATCGATTTCCGTATAACCCTCACAATCAAACATCGTTCATGGCCGCCCTGCCGCAACATCTGGACCTCCACCTGATCCGCATCCTCTACCTGCTGCTGGTGGAAAAAAACGTCTCCCGCGTCGCGCTCAAACTGAATCAGCCGCAGCCCTCGATTTCCGCCTCGCTGCGCAAGCTGCGCGAGCTGACCGGCGATCCACTGCTGGTGCGCGGCGCGCGCGGCATGGTGCCCACCCAGCACGGCGAAAGCCTGCTGATCCCGGCCAAGCGCATCCTCGACGAGACCGAAAACCTGTTCCTCAAGAAGTCCCCCTTCGTCCCGCAGGAGGAGGCGCGCACCTTCCACATCGCCGCGCCGGACTACCTGGACAGCCAGTTCCTGCCCAACCTGGTGGCGCTGCTGCGTCGGGGTTCGCCCAACAGCCGCGTCAAGATCCACAGCCTGGGACCGGGCGTCGACTACGTGCGCCTGCTGTCCGACGGCGACATGGATCTGGTCATCGCCAACTGGGACGAGCCGCCCGAGCACCTGCACATGTCCAAACTGTTCGAGGATCCGATCATCTGCGTGATGCGCGCCGACTGCCCGTACGCGCTGCGCACCGCCAGCGACGCCATGACGCTCGGCGAGTACCTGGCCCTGCCCCACGTGGCGCCGACCCAGATCCTGCCCGGCTACCACGGCGTCATCGACGACTATCTGGAGCGCCAGGACCTGCAGCGCAACGTCGTCGTCGAATCGGCCTATTTCGGCCTGATTCCCTACATGCTGACCCAGACGGACCTGGTGCTGACCACCGGCCGCCAGTTCGTCCGCTACTACGAAAAACAGATGCCGCTGAAAACCTATACGGTGCCGGTCAAATTCCCGGCGATGCGCTTCTACCAGCTGTGGCACGAACGCGTGCACCAAGCGCCCGAGCACAAATGGCTGCGCGAGCAGGTCGCCGCCGCCGCCAAGGCGCTGATCCAGAAGTAAGCCGCGCGAGGTACGCCGTACGATATACATCTTACGGCATACCGCGTATATCGCGCGAGCGCCGACGAGGTTATGATAAGAGTTCGATACCGGATTCCACGCCATGACCACACTCTCCGATTTAAACAGCTGCGACGCCACCACCTTCGTCGAACATCTGCGCGGCATCTACGAGCACTCCCCCTGGATACCGCAGCGGGCGGCGGCGCAACGCCCGTTCGCCAACGCCACGGCGCTCAAGCTTGCGTTACAGGACGTGGTCAGCGCCGCCACCCTGGACGAGCAACTCGGTTTGATCCGAGAACACCCTGAGCTGGCCGGCAAAGCGGCCGTCGCCGGCCAGTTGACGGCCGAATCGACCAGCGAACAGGCCAAATCCGGGCTGCACCTGTGCAGCGCCGAGGAATTCGCCACGCTGCACCGGCTCAACGCCGACTACAACGCCAAATTCGGCTTCCCGTTCATCCTGGCGGTCAAAGGCCCGGACGGACAGGGGCTGACCCGGCGCCACGTCATCGCCACCTTCACGCGTCGCTTGAAGAACCAGCGCGCCGACGAAATCGCCGAGTGCCTGCGCCAGATTAAACGCATCGCGGAGATCCGCCTGAACGACCTGCTGGGAGTGACGCTGGACTTCGGCCCTGCCATCATGCAATGGTCGGAAGTCATCGGCGCCTGGAGCGACGCGGACAACAGCGGTGACGCCGACTTCGACCTGACCTGCGCCTACATGACGCCGGCCCACCGCCGCACCGCCGCGCAACTGGCGGAGTGGATGCGCGAAGCCGGCATGGAGGCGCATATCGACAACGTCGGCAATGTCGTCGGCGTCTACCGCTCGGACGTTCCGGGCGCGAAGACGCTGATGACCGGGTCGCACTACGACACGGTGCGCAATGGCGGTAAATACGACGGACGTCTCGGCATCCTGCTGCCCATCGCCATCGTGCGCCATCTGCACCAGCGCGGCGAGAAGCTGCCGTACCACTTCGAGATCGTCGGTTTCGCCGAGGAGGAAGGTGTGCGCTTCAAGAGCACCTTCCTGGGCAGTAACGCGGTGACGGGCCGCTTCGACCTGTCGCTGCTGGACCAGACAGACGCCGATGGCATCGCCATGCGCGACGCGCTGCTGGCGGCCGGCCATGACGTGTCGCGCATTCCCGCGATCGCACGCGATCCGGCGCAGTTGCTTGGTTTTGTCGAGGTGCATATCGAACAGGGGCCGGTGCTGCTGGAACGCGACCTGGCGCTGGGTGTGGTGACGGCCATCGCCGGCAGCTCGCGCTATCTGGTCGAGTTGACCGGATTGGCCAGCCACGCGGGCACCACGCCGATGACGATGCGTAAGGACGCGGCGGCGGCGGCGGCTGAGATCGTGCTGCTGGTGGAGCAGCGTTGCGGCCAGGGTGTGGCGCTGGTTGGAACGGTCGGGCAGTTGCAGGTGCCGGGTGGTTCGGTCAACGTGGTGCCAGGTGCGTGCAAGCTGTCGCTGGACATTCGCGCGGCCGACGATGCGGTGCGGCAGGCGGCCGTCAAGGATGTGTTGGACGGTATCGCGGAGATTTGCGCGCGGCGTCAGGTGGAATTCAGCTTGCAGCGGATAGTCGATGCTGCCGCGGCGCCGTGCGCGCAGCGATTAATGGACCAGTTGGGGGCGGCGATCGAGCGCGCTGGTTTGCCGCGTTTTGATTTGCTGTCGGGGGCCGGGCATGATGCGATGGCGATGGCGGCGATCACCGATGTGGCGATGCTGTTCACGCGCTGCGGGAATGGTGGAATCAGCCATAACCCGTTGGAGACGATGACGGCCGATGATGCGGATATCGCGGCGCGGGTGCTGCTGGATTTTTTGCGCAATTACGCGGTTTGATTGCGGTGCGGGGCGCTTCGACTGCCGCGGAACCAAGCGATCAATGCTGATCACGTAGGGCGGATTAGCGCGAAGCGCGTAATCGGCCATGCATGAGCGGCCGACGGAGCATAGACGGCCGATTACGGCGTTCCGCCTAATCCGCCCTACGTGTTTTCGTGTTTCATTTTCCGTTTTCGGAAATAAGCATGAGCCGCAGCTCCGATGCCACTTCCGCGATCACGGTGGCCCAGCCGCCGCCCGGCGGCTGCCGGAACAACCGCGTCGACGGATACCATGGCGTGTCGCTGCGTTCCGTCAGCCAGCGCCAGTCGCAGCGATGATCCGGCAGCAGCAGCCAGCACGGCTTGCCCAGTGCTCCCGCCAGATGCGCCACCGCCGTGTCGACACTGATCACCAGATCCAGATTGGCGATGACGCCGGCAGTATCGGCAAAATCCTGAAGACGCGGCGCGATAGCTTGCAGTGTCATGCCGGCTGGCGGCGTCAATGCTTCCGCCTCGCTATCCCCCTTTTGCAGGCTGACGAAATGCAGCGTTCCATCGTCGGAGATATCAGCCAGCGGCGATAGCGTATGCAATGAAGGCAACGAACGTTCACCATCATTCTCGAACTGCGGATTGCCTTTCCACGCCAGTCCAACCCTCATTCCTTTTCGAGGCAGCATGCCGCCCCAGTACCGCACCAATTCAGGATCGGGAGTGATATACGGCGTCGATGGAATGGTGGAGAGATCGGTGCCGAACAATGCCGGCAGCCGCATCGGATGCGTCCAGAAATCCCAACCGCTGCCGGGCATCGCACCCTGCTGGACGTAGACCTCATCGACACCCTCCAGCCCCGCCATCAGGCGCCGCAACGCCGGAGGACAGGCCACCGCGACGCGCACCGCCCCCGCATTCTTCAGCATGGCGGCATAACGGCTGAAATGGATCATGTCACCCTGTCCCGCCTCGGACACGACCACCACGGATTTGCCTGACAGCGGCTCGCCCTCCCACGGCGGGCAATTGAACGGCTGCGCGAGACTGTCGAAGTGCCAGCGCGACTCCAGCAAGGGCCAGCCCTCGGCAAACCGGCCTTGCCGCAGCAGGATGTAGGCGAGATTGAACCGCGCCTTCGGATAGTCCTCGTCCAGCTCCAGCGCGCGCCGGTAGCACGCCTCGGCCTCCTGTTCGCGCTTCACGCACGCGAGCAGCACGCCCAACTGACTCCACGCCGGCGGGGAGTCAGGCGCGATATCGAGCGCCATGCGCGCGGCCGCCTCCGACTCGTCGAAGCGTTTGGCCTTCTGAAGCAGTACGCCGAGATTTTGATAGAGCCGGGCGTTATCGGGCAGCAGCGCGATGGCATGCAGATAGTGGAACTCGGCCTCCAGCAGGTCCCCGCGCAGCTCCTTGAGATAACCGAGATTGGCGCGCGCGCCCGCGTGCTCCGGCTGCAGCGCTATCGCCTGCCAAAAGCACTCTTCGGCACCGAGCGCGTCGCCGACGGCCATGCGCCGGTTGCCATCGAGGTAGGCTTGCTGTGGGTCTGTGTACATCGGGGAGGAAGCCTGTGCAAAAACAAAAGCATACCATCCCCGTGTTTGCGACCGCCTAGACGATCCGGGCGCGTTCCAGCATGGCGTGCAGCAGCACGTTGCAGCCGGCTTCCAGATGCTCGGACTTGGCGTCCTCGATCTCGTTGTGGCTGATGCCATCCTTGCACGGCACGAAGATCATGCCCGACGGCGCCAGGCGCGCCGCGTAGATCGCATCGTGGCCGGCGCCCGAGACCACGTCCATTGTCGAATATCCCAGCTTGGCGGTGGCGTTGCGTACCGCGTCCACACAGTCCGGATGGAACGGGCATGGCGGATAGTAGGAAACGCGCTCGATCGAAATCCCCAAGCCGCTTTCGGCGCGGGTCTTGTCGATAAAGGCCAGCATCTCCTCGTGCATGGTGTTGAGCAGTTCATCGTTCACGTTGCGCAGATCGATGCTGAACTTGACCTCTCCCGGGATGACGTTGCGGCTGTTCGGGAACACCTGCACCATGCCGACGGTGCCGCGACCATACGGTGGATAGCGGTTGGCGATGGCCACCACTTCCTGCATGATGCGGGTCGATACCTGCAGCGCGTCCTTGCGCAGTCCCATCGGCGTCGGGCCCGCGTGCGCCTCCATGCCGCTGACCACGCAGTCGTACCACGAAAGGCCCATCACGGCCGGCACCACGCCGATCACCTTGTCGGCATCCTCGAGCACCGGACCTTGTTCGATATGGGTCTCGAAGTAGGCGCCGATCGGATGCTGGCCCGGCACCTGCTCGCCCTTGTAACCGATGCGCGCCAGTTCCTCGCCCACCGTCTTGCCCTCCGTGTCCTTGGCGGCGTAGGCCGTCTCCAGGCTGAAGGCGCCGCAGAACACGCCGGAGCCCATCATCACCGGGACGAAGCGCGAGCCTTCTTCGTTGGTCCAGAAGGCGACTTCAATCGGCGCCTCGGTCTTGATCTTCAAGTCGTTCAAGGTGCGCACCACCTCGAGGCCGGCGAGCACGCCGTAATTGCCGTCGAACTTGCCGCCGGTTGGCTGGGTGTCGATATGGCTGCCGGTCATAATCGGCGGCAGCGCGTTGTTGGTGCCGTCGCGGCGCATGAAGACGTTGCCGATCTGGTCGATCGTGATCGACATGCCGGCGTCCTTCGCCCAGCCAACCACCAGGTCGCGTCCCTGCTTGTCCAGGTCCGTCAACGCCAGGCGTTTGACGCCACCTTTCGGCGTGGCGCCGATCTGGGCCAATTCCATCAGCGCCGCCCACAGACGGTCGCCATTGATGCGCATTTCACTCATAACCCTGCTCCTGTGTTGATTAACGCGCCGACGTGGCTTTGAACGCGGGACGATCGATGTGGCGGCCGGCGCCTTCCACCGCCATCAGCACGCCGCGATGGAACACGACGTTACCGGCGGCCAGCGTGGTGCTGGGGATGCCGCGCACGGTGCGGCCCTCGAAGACGTTGAAGCCGCCCTTGGCGAACTGGGTCAGCGATGAAATCGTACGGGTGGCTTCCGGGTCCCAGACGACAATATCGGCATCGGAACCGACCGCGATCAGCCCCTTGCGCGGGTACATATTGAAAATCTGCGCGGCGTTGGCCGACGTGACCTTGACGAATTCCGATGGCGTCAGCATGCCGCTGTTGACGCCAGCGTCCCATATCACCGACATGCGGTCCTCGACGCCGCCGCAGCCGTTCGGAATCTTGGTGAAATCGTCCTTGCCGGCCGCCTTCTGCTCCGCGCAGAAGGTGCAATGGTCGGTGGCGGTGGTGTGCAGGTTGCCGCCCTGCAGACCATGCCACAACGCGGCCTGGTGATGCTTGCTGCGGAACGGGGGGCTCATGACGTGGGCGGCCGCGTATTCCAGATCGTCGCTCTGGTAGACGCTGTCGTCGATGATCAGATGGCCGGCCAGCGCCTCGCCGTACACCCGCTGGCCGTTGGCGCGGGCGCGCGTGATGGCCTCCAGCGATTCGGCGCACGACACGTGCACGATGTAGACCGGCGTGTTGAGCACATTGGCGATGGCGATGGCGCGGTTGGCAGCTTCCGCCTCCACCGCCGGAGGGCGCGACAGCGGATGCGAACTCGGTCCGGTCAAGCCCTTCTTCAGCAAATCCTGCTGTAACTGGTAAACCAGTTCGCCGTTTTCCGCGTGCACGGTCGGAATGGCGCCCAGCTCCAGCGAGCGGCGGAAGCTCTTCACCAGCGTTTCGTCGTCGGCCATGATGGCGTTCTTGTACGCCATGAAGTGCTTGAAGCTGTTGACGCCATGGTCGCGCACCAGGATTTCCATATCGCGGTGCACCGTCTCGTCCCACCACGTGATCGCCACGTGGAAGGTATAGTCGCCGGCGGACTTCCGCGCCCAGCCGCGCCACTGGTGATAAGCCTCGATCAGGTTCTGACCGGGAGCCGGAATCACGAAGTCGATGATGGTGGTGGTGCCGCCGGCCAGGCCGGCGGCCGTACCGGTATAAAAGTCATCCTGGGTGACGGTGCCCATGAAGGGCAGGTTCATATGGGTGTGCGGGTCTATCCCGCCGGGCATCACATACTGGCCGGTGGCGTCGATCACGCGCGCCGATGCCGGAGCTTCCAGATTTTCGCCGACGGCGACGATCTTGTCGCCATAGCAGAGCACATCGGCGCGAAAGGCGCGGTCGGCGTTGACGACGGTACCGCCGCGGATGATAGTAGTCATTTACATCTCCTGAATCCTGTGAATCTTAGGGGTGGGCGGGCGCCCTCACTGCGGGAACCGTCTTCCCCTTCATCATAACCCCATACACGATTGCGGAGATCACGATTCCGACGAACCATGCGTAGGTATAAATCGTTTTGAAACCCTCTCCCACGCCGGGGAACGACGCCGGGAAGGCGGCGTTGAGGAAACCGGGGATGTTCGGCGCCACGCCCACCGCGAAGGCCACCAGCGCGGCCATGTTCCAGCCGTTGCCATACGAGTAGACGCCGTCCTCCCGATACAGCTCGGCCACATGCAGTTCGGTCTTGCGCACCATGTAGTAATCGATGATCAGGATGCCGGCGATGGGGCCGAGCAGCGCCGAATAGCCGATCAACCAGGTGAAGACGTAGCCCTGCGTCGATTCGAGTATCTTCCACGGCATCATGAGGATGGCGATACCGGCGGTGATGTAGCCACCGGTCTTGTAGGAGATCTTTTTGGGCGAGAGCGCCGAGAAATCATACGCCGGCCCGACCAGATTGGCCGCCAGGTTGACCGAGACGGTGTCGATCAACAGGATCAGCAGCGCCACCAGCACCGCGATGCCTGTCATGCGGCTCGCCAGGTCGACCGGGTCCCAGATCGCTTTACCATACAGGACGACGGTGGCCGAGGTGACGATCACCGCCATCGCCGCCAGTAGCCCCATAGGCACCGGCAGGCCAACCGACTGGCCGATGACCTGGTCGCGCTGCGATTTGGCGAAGCGGGTGAAGTCGGGAATGTTCAGCGCCAAGGTGGCCCAGAAGCCGACCATCGCCGTCAGCGAAGGCCAGAACACGGACCAGAACTGACCTTCCTTTTTGCCGCCAGCGACAAATTGCGATGGCGCCGACAGCAGGTCGCCGAAGCCGCCGGCCTTGTTGTGTACCCACGCCAGCAGCACGAAGCAGATGGCGATCTTCAGCGGCGCGGTGTAGGTCTCGAGCTTGCGGATCGCGTCCATGCCGTGCACGATGTACCAGAACTGGATGGCCCAGAAAGCCAGGAAGCAAAGCAGCTGCGCGCCATTGATGCCGAGGAAGCCGAGTTTGGCGCCGCCGATTTCGCCGCCCATCATCACGCCGAGCAGCGTGTAGATCATCGAGCCGCCGAACCAGGTCTGGATGCCGTACCAGCCGCAGGCGACGATGGCGCGCATCAGCGCCGGCAGACGTGCGCCGGCGGTGCCGAACGAGGCGCGCGCCAGCACCGCGTAGGGAATGCCGTACTTGGTGCCGGCGTGGCCGATCAACAGCATCGGCAGCAGCACGATGGCGTTGGCGATGAACACCGTCAGCACGGCCTGGTAACCCGACATGCCTCCCTCGATCAAACTCGCCGACAGCGTGTACGCCGGAATGCACATCACCATGCCGACCCACAGCGCCGCGAAGTGATACCAGCGCCAGGTGCGCTGCGCTTCGGTGGTCGGCGCCAGGTCTTCGTTCCAGAGTTGCGTGCTGCCAGAGAGTTCTTTGCTCACGAGGCGTTCTCCAAGGGTTGATCAAACAATCGTCCAGCTTCCGTTGCAAGATCCGTTCCTAAACAGTCTCCGGCACCTTCACGTTTTCCGCGCGCGGGTTGCGCGGGTCCTGCGTCCAGTTCATGTACGGCTTGCCGGTCTCCTGCGGCACCATCGTGATGCAGCCCTGCACCGGGCAGGTGATCTCGCACAGGTTGCAGCCGACGCATTCCTCCTTGATCACCTCATAGGTGCGCACGCCGGCGGCGTCGATCAGCTGCGCGATCGACTGATGCGAGGTGTCCTCGCACGCCACGTAACAGCGGCCGCACTTGATGCAGTCGTCCTGGTTGATCTGCGCGATCACCTGATAATTCATGTTCAGGTATTTCCAGTCGGTGGTGTTGGGCACAGCCTTGCCGACGAATTGGCTGACGCTCGTGTAGCCCTTCTCGTCCATCCAGCGCGACAGGCCGTCCTTCATCTCCTCGACGATGCGGAAGCCGTGCAGCATGGCGGCCGTGCAGACCTGCACGCAGCCGGAGCCGAGGGCCATGAACTCGGCCGCGTCGCGCCAGTTGCCGATGCCGCCGATGCCGGAGATCGGCAAGCCCTTGGTGGCCGGATCGCGCGCGATTTCGGCGACCATGTTCAGCGCGATAGGTTTGACGGCCGAGCCGCAGTATCCGCCGTGCGTGCTGGCGCCACCGACGATGGGGAAAGCGACCATCTGGTCCAGGTCCAGGTGCGTGATCGAGTTGATGGTGTTGATCAGCGAGACGGCGTCGGCGCCGCCCGCCTTGGCGGCGCGCGCGGGCGCACGCACGTCGGTGATGTTGGGCGTGAGCTTGACGATCACCGGCAGCTTGCTGTGCGTCTTGCACCAGCGCGTGACCATCTCGACATACTCGGGAACCTGGCCCACCGCCGCGCCCATGCCGCGCTCCGGCATGCCATGGGGGCAGCCGAAATTCAGTTCGATGCCGTCGGCGCCGGTAGCCTCCACCAGCGGCAGGATATCAGCCCAGAGCTTCTCCTCGCACGGCAGCATCAGCGAGACGATGATCACGCGGTCGGGCCAATCCTTTTTCACCTGCGTGATCTCGCGCAGGTTGATCTCCAGCGAGCGGTCGGTGATCAACTCGATGTTGTTGAAACCGAGGACCTCGCGATTCTTGCCGTAGTGGGCCGAGTAGCGCGACGAGACGTTGACGGCGGCCGGATCTTCGCCGAGCGTCTTCCACACCACGCCGCCCCATCCCGCCTCGAAGGCGCGCACCACATTGTAGGCTTTGTCGGTCGGCGGCGCGGAGGCCAGCCAGAATGGATTGATCGACTTGATGCCGCAGAATTCTATGCTCAGGTCAGCCATTATGCAGCCTCCACTTTCGATGCTTCGGTCATTGATTTGAGATCTTCGTGAATCGCGTGCGCCGCCAGCTTGCCATGCTGGACCGCCTGCACGGTCAGATCCTGGCCCGGCGCCACACAGTCGCCACCGGCGTAGATACCCGGCAGGACGGTGCGGAACTGATCGTCGACGCGGATTTTGTCACCGTCGCGTTTCAGCGTCTTCGCCAGTGGATCGCTGATGCTCGTTTCGTCCATGCTCTGGCCGATGGCCTTGAAGATCGCGTCGGCCGCGATCTCGAAGGTCTCGCCGGTGCCGCCGAAGCGGCCGTCGACGATAGCCGTTTTTTCGAAGCGCATGCCGCGCACGCGGCCCGCCTCGTCCAGCAACACCTGCTGCGGTTGCGCCCAGGTGCGCATGCGCACCTGGTTCTCCTTGGCGATGTGCTGTTCGTGTTCGGTCGCGCTCATCGCCTCGAAGCCGCGCCGGTACACCAGCGTGACCTCCTCGGCGCCGAGGCGCTGGATCTGCACAGCCATGTCGATGGCGGTGTTGCCGGCGCCGATGACGATGGCGCGCGACGGCAACGGCAACTGGCTCAAGTCGTCAGCCTGGCGCAGCGCCGCGATGTAGTCGATGGCGGCCAGCAGACCGGGAGCGTCCTCGCCGGTCAATCCCAGCTGCTTGCTGGCGCCGAGGCCCAGGCCGAGGAACACGGCGTCGTATTGAGCGTGCAGGTCCTTCAGCTGCAGGTTGCCGCCCAGGGTCTGGCCGTGACGGATTTCGATGCCGCCTATCGCCAGCAGGAAGTCGACTTCCTTCTGCGCGAAGTTATCGGTCAGCTTGTATTTGGCGATGCCGTATTCATTGAGGCCGCCCGATTTCTCGCGCGCCTCGAAGATCACCACGTCGTTGCCCAGCATCGCCAGCCGGTGCGCGCACGACAGGCCAGCCGGACCGGCACCGACCACGGCGATCTTCTTGCCGGTCGACGGAAAGCGTTTGAATGGATGCTCGTCGAGCGACATGTTGTCGATGGCGTAGCGCTGCAACAGGCCGATTTTCACCGGCTGGCCCTCGGCGTCGTGATTGCGCACGCAGGCGTCTTCGCACAGGATCTCGGTCGGACACACCCGCGCGCAACTGCCGCCCAGAATATTCTGTTTGAGGATGCCGACCGCCGCGCCGTTGACGTTACCGTCGTGGATATTGCGGATGAAGCTTGCGACGTCGATGTCCGAAGGGCAGATGCGCGTGCACGGCGCGTCGTAGCAGTACAGGCAGCGCGAACTCTCGATCGCGGCCTTGCGCGCGTTGAGTGCCGGCGCGAGATCGGTAAAGTGTTCCGCCAGCGCCGCATTGGCTTCCTTCGGATGCGGCATGTATTTCAGGGATTCGATCATCATTCATTTTCCTGGCTAATGGCTCGGTAGTATCAGAAACCCCGGACGACGAATTCGTCCGACTACTTCATCTGAGGGAATGCAAATTCCGCGCCAGCGCTGGCGGTGTTCGGCCAGCGCTGCATGACGGCCTTGTGGCGCGTGTAGAAGCGAACGCCTTCGGGACCATAGGCGTGATGGTCGCCGAACAGGCTGCGCTTCCAGCCGCCGAAACTGTTGAACGCCATCGGCACCGGCAGCGGCACGTTCACGCCCACCATGCCGACCTGGATCTGGCGCACGAACTCGCGCGCCACGCCGCCGTCGCGCGTATAGATCGCCACGCCGTTGCCGTACTCGTTGCGGTTGATCAGCTCCACCGCGCTGCCCACGTCGGGCGAGCGCAGCATGCACAGCACCGGGCCGAAAATCTCTTCCTTGTAGATCGTCATATCCGGCGTGACGTGGTCGAACAAAGTACCGCCGATGAAGAAGCCGTTCTCGCGTCCCGGCACCACGTGGTTGCGGCCATCGACCACCAGTTTGGCGCCCTGCTCCACGCCCTCTCCGATCAAGCGCTCTATACGCTGCTTGGCCGCGCTTGAAACGACAGGCCCCATCTCGGCGTCATGCTCCATACCGTCGCGCACTTTCAGTGCGGCCGTGCGCTTTGCCAGTGCGTCGACGATTTTATCGCCAGCGTCGCCGACGGCGACGACCACGGAGATCGCCATGCAACGCTCGCCGGCCGAACCGTATGCGGCGCCCATCAACGCGTCGACCGTCATCTCCATATCGGCATCCGGCATCACCACCATGTGGTTCTTGGCGCCGCCCAATGCCTGCACGCGTTTGCCCGCCGCGCAGCCGCGCGCATAGATGTATTCGGCGATTGGCGTGGAGCCGACAAAGCTCAGCGCCTGCACCACCGGATGATCGAGCAGCGCGTCGACCGTCGTCTTATCGCCCTGCACGACGTTGAACACGCCGTCCGGCAAGCCGGCATCCTTCAGCAACTTCGCGTGCAGCAGCGACGGCGAAGGATCGCGCTCGGAAGGTTTGAGCACAAAGGTGTTACCGCAGGCGATGGCGACCGGGAACATCCACATCGGCACCATCACAGGGAAGTTGAACGGCGTGATGCCGGCCACCACACCCAGCGCCTGGCGCATCGACCAGGCGTCGATGCCGCGCGAGATCTGGTCGGTGAACTCGCCCTTCAGCATCTGCGGAATGCCGACCGCGAATTCCACCATCTCGATGCCGCGCGCGACCTCGCCCTGCGCGTCGGCGAAGGTCTTGCCGTGTTCGCGCGTCAGCATCGCCGCGAATTCGTCGACGTGCTGCTGGCACAGCTGGAGATACTTGAACAGCACGCGGGCGCGCGTCAGCGGCGGCGTCGCCGACCAGGCGGGGAAAGCCGCTTCCGCCGCGCGCACGGCGGCGTCGACTTCTTCGACGGTGCCCAGCGCAACGCGTGCCACCGGTTCGCCCAGCGCCGGATTGAAGACGTCCGCATAGCGGCCGCTTTGGGTATCGACTTTGGCGCCGTTGATAAAGTGGGTGATGGTGTCAAGGTTGCTCATGGTGTTCTTCTTTCGTTATATCGTCTTAGGATCAGCCCAGCAGGCCGTCCGCGTCTACATAGGGGTAGCCCAGGGCGTGCGCCACCGCTGCATAGGTGACGTGGCCCTGGCATACGTTCAAGCCGTTCTTCAGGTGGGCATTGGCCTTCAGCGCCTTTTGCCAGCCTTTGTCGGCCAGCGCCAGCGCGTGGATGATGGTTGCGTTATTGAGTGCGAAGGTCGATGTGCGCGCCACCGCGCCGGGCATGTTGGCCACGCAGTAGTGCACCACATCGTCGACCACGAAGGTGGGGTCCTGGTGCGTGGTGGCGCGCGAGGTTTCGAAGCATCCGCCCTGGTCGATGGCGACGTCCACCACCACCGCGCCGGGCTTCATGCGGGAGATCATGCTGCGCGTGACCAGCTTGGGCGCGGCCGCGCCGGGCACCAGCACGCCGCCGATGACGAGGTCCGCGTCCAGCACCGCCTGTTCGATCGAATGGGCGCTGGAGAACATCGTCGAGATGCGGTTGCCGTACACCAGATCGAGCTGGCGCAGGCGGTCGATATTCTTGTCGAGGACAGTCACGCGCGCGCCGATGCCGACCGCCATCTGCAAGGCGTTGGTGCCGACCACGCCGGCGCCGATGATGGCGATGTGGCCGGGCGCCACGCCGGGCACGCCGCCCAGCAGCAGGCCCATGCCGCCCTTGGATTTTTCCAGGTGCGCGGCGCCGGCCTGGATCGACATGCGCCCCGCCACTTCGCTCATCGGCGCCAGCAGCGGCAGGCCGCCGTTGTCGCCGGTGATGGTTTCATAGGCGATGCAGACGGCGCCCGATTCGACCAGCGCCCTGGTTTGTTCGGCGTCCGGCGCCAGGTGCAGATAGGTGTAGAGGATCTGGTCCTTGCGCAGCATCGCGCATTCGTTCGGCTGCGGCTCCTTGACTTTGACGATCATGCCGGCGCGCGCGAAGATGTCCGGCGCGTTGTCGACGATTTCGGCGCCGGCGCCTTCATACATCGCGTCGGTCAGTCCGATGGCGGCGCCCGCGTCCTTTTGTACAAGGACCTGGTGGCCGCGCAGTACGAGTTCCTTCACGCTGGCCGGGGTAAGGCCAACGCGGGACTCCTGGTTCTTGATTTCTTTTGGAACGCCTACCAGCATGATGGTCTCCTCGTTGTGGATATGAACCGGTAAACACCGGAAAACACGTAGGGCGGATTAGGCGGAACGCCGTAATCGGCCATCGATGAGCCGCCGGCGGCGCACACATGGCCGATTACGCTGCGCTAATCCGCCCTACGTGTTTCACTCCAGGTTTTTCAGCACCGTGGTCAGTTTCCCGAACAATTCATCGATATGTTTTTTCTCCAGCACCAGCGGCGGCGACAAGGCGATCGTGTCGCCGGTCGTGCGGATCAGGATGCCGTCGGCGAAGGCCTGCTTGAACGCGGTGAACGCGCGCACCCCGGGCTTTCCGGGAATCGGCGCCAGCTCGATGCCGGCGATCAGGCCGATGGTGCGGATGTCGATCACGTGCGGCAGGCCTTTGAGCGAGTGCACGGCGTCGGCCCAATATTCGGCCATGCCGGCCGCGTGTTCCAGGATGTTCTGCTCCTTGAACACCTCCAGGGTCGCCAACGAGGCGGCGCACGCCACCGGGTGGCCCGAATAGGTGTAGCCGTGGAACAGCTCAATGCCCGCCGGGGCGTCCATGAAGGCGTCGTGGATATGCTTTTTGGTGAACACCGCGCCCATTGGAATGACGCCGTTGGTCAGCCCTTTGGCGGTGGTCATCATGTCCGGCTCGACGTCGAAGTAGTCCGACGCGAACGGCGTCGTCAAACGTCCGAAGCCGGTGATCACCTCGTCGAAGATCAGCAGGATGCCGTGCTTGGTGCACAGCTCGCGCAGGCGCTTCAGGTAGCCCTTCGGCGGTATCAGCACGCCGGTCGATCCGGCGACCGGTTCGACGATGACGGCGGCCACGGTCGAGGCGTCGTGCAGCGCGACGATGCGCTCCAGTTCATCGGCCAGTTCGGTGCCGTATTCAGGCTCGCCGCGCGTGTAGGCGTTCTTCTCCAGGTTGTGCGTGTGCGGCAGGTGGTCCACGCCGGGCAGCATGACGGTGTACTGCTTGCGGTTGCCGGCGATGCCGCCGACCGAGATGCCGCCGAAGCCGACGCCGTGGTAGCCGCGTTCGCGGCCGATCAAGCGGGTGCGCGAAGCCTCGCCGCGCGCCTTGTGGTACGCCAGCGCCATCTTCAACGCGGTGTCGACCGCCTCGGAGCCGGAGTTGGTATAGAAGACGTGGCCGAAGCGGTGGTTGGTGTAGTCCATCAGCTTTTCGGCCAGATCGAAGGCGGCCGGGTGGCCCATCTGGAAGGTCGGCGCGAAATCGAGCTGGCCGACCATCTCGCGCACGGCGGCGACGATCTTCGGTTGCGCGTGGCCGCAGGGGACGCACCACAGGCCCGCCGTGCCATCGAGGATGGCGTTGCCGTCGACATCTTTGTAGTACATGCCCTCGGCCGATACCAGCAGGCGGGGATGGGCTTTGAAGTCGCGGTTGTTCGTGAACGGCATCCAGAAGGACGCCATCGATTCTGGTCGTGATTCGTTCATGCATATCTCCTGTGACGCCAAGCGGATTTTTGACGAACCGTAAAAAAATTTACCAGTTGGCAAAATGATGATGCAATAATAGACAGCGCTACAACTATGGCACAGATACACAAATATCAAAACGGTCCAACCGTACCGGTAGTAAAAACAGTACAGTTTTGCTTTATGCCGCCTTTGGAGTCAAGGATGGAACAAGCGTATTCTGCGATCGATCAATCCGCCACCGAGCCGCCCGGCGCGGCCGGCTGGCCCGTCATCGCCATAGAGCGGAGCGGCAAAGGCAGCCTCGTGGACCAGATCGTCTCGGCCATCAGCGCGATGGTGGGCGCGCGGGAGTTGCGCATCGGAACCAAAATGCCGTCCGTGCGGCAATTCGCCAAGTGTAATGGCGTCAGCACCTTTACAGTTGTGGAATCCTACGACCGGCTCGTCACCTTGGGGCTGCTGTCCTCGCGGCGCGGCTCCGGCTACTTCGTGGCGCGCCAGGACCTGCCGGCGGCGCTGCTGCCGCTGGCCGGCGAGGCCACGCCGACCGCCATCGACGCCCTCACCGCCCACCTGTACTCCGGCATGTCCGACGCGCTGGCCGTGGGCGCCGGCTGGCTGCCGCCCGAATGGTACGGCGAGGACACCATCCTCGACGCCGTGCGCCACGCCATGCGCATCCCGGCCAACCGGCTGCGCGGCTACGGCCATCCGCTCGGCTTCCCGACGCTGCGCCAGCACCTTGCCGCCAGCCTGACCGAGGACCTGTTCCCGGTCGAGCCGGAGCAGGTCCTGCTCACGCACGGCGCCACCCACGCCTTCGATCTGATCCTGCGCACGCTCACCCGGCCGGGCGACACCGTCTTCGTCGAGGACCCGGGCTACAGCAACCTGCTGTCGCTGATCCGCCACCACGGCTGCGTGGCGGTCGGCATCCCGCGCGGCGACCAGGGGCTGGACTTCGAGGTGCTGGCGAGGCAGGCGGCGCACACCCAGCCCAAACTCATGTTCGTCAACACGGTGCTGCAAAACCCGCTCGGCACCTCGCTCAGCGCGGCGCAGGCGCACCGCCTGCTCGGCCTCGCGGAACAATTCGACTTCTGGCTGGTGGAGGACGACATCTACCGCGAGCTGGCGCCGCGCGGCGAGGCTTCGCTGGCGGCGATGGACGGCTTGCGGCGCGTGATCCGCGTCGGCAGCTTCTCCAAGACCTTGTCGCCGGTGTTGCGGGTCGGCTCGATCTGCGCCTCGGCCTCGCTGCTGCCGGAGCTGGTGCGGGTCAAGATGCTGGCCGGTTTGACCACCTCCGAAATCAACGAGCGCGCCGTCTACCACGCCATCAGCGCGCGGCCCTACAAGCGCATGGTCGACAAGTTGATCGCCCAGCTGGAGGCGGCCCGCGAGCGCACCATCGACAGCCTGCGCGGCGCCGGCATGACGCCGCTGGCCAAGCCGCGCGGCGGCATGTTCGTCAGCGCCGGCTGGCAGCAGGCCCCGAGCGCCGAGTGGAACGGCCAGGTCATCGCCGACCAGGCGCTCAAGGCCGGCATCCTGCTGTCGCCGTGCGACTTCTTCATGCTGCGCCAGCCGGAGACGATCTGGTTCCGCTTCAACGTGGCCTACACCGACCACCCGCAATTACTGACCTTCCTGAGACACATATGTCGACAGCCAAACTGACCGCAGCGCCACCGCCGAAGATCAAACGGCGCGTCCTGAACCGCGACAAGCTCGAAGCGGAAATCGCCGCCGAGGCGGTGCGGGTGTTCGCCGAATGCGGCTACGAGGGCACGTCGATCGCCACCGTGGCGGAGAACGCCGGCCTGTCGAAGCAGAACCTGATGTACTACTTCCCCACCAAGCAGTCGCTGTACCAGCGGGTGCTCGACGAGGTGCTGGACGAATGGCTCGAACGCATGGAGAACCTGGCCGCCGAGGACCAGGAGCCGCGCGAGGTGCTGCGCACCTACGTGCAGGCCAAGCTGAAGTTCTCGCGCGAGCAGCCGTGGGCTTCGCGCGTGTACGCAATGGAGGTGATCAGCGGCGCGCAGCTGTACGGCGCGCAGATCCAGAGCCGCGTGGTGCCGCTGTTGCGCAAGGATATCGAGGTGTTTGAAAAATGGATCAGCGCCGGCAAGATCGCGCCGATCAACGCCACCCACCTGCTGTTCGCCATCTGGGCGATGACACAGTCCTACGCCGACTTCTCGGCGCAAATGGCGCTGGTGTTGAACCGCAAGCAGCTTAATAAGAAGGACTTCGACGACGCCGAAAAGCTCATCGTCGACATGGTGCTGGCGGCGATCCGCATGCCGTCAGCACCAGCGCCTGCGTAAGCCGCCGTTCCCCGACGGTCAGGCCGCCGCGCGCTTGCGCCGGCGCACCATCACGCCGACCAGCCCGACGCCGGCCAGCATCATCGCGTAGGTGTCCGCTTCCGGCACGGCGCTGGCCAGGCCGGGAATGTCGGTCGCCACGAAATAGTGGTTGGCGTTGATCTGCACGCCCGAGTTCCAGTTGTTGACGACCACGTTGCCGTTGATGACGCCGCTGCCGTTGGTCACGCTGGCGTTGGGCGCCAGCACGTTGGCGGTGAAGCCGGTGGCGATGTTGAGCGTGGTGGCGTCGGCAAAATTGAACAGCACGTTGTAGCCGTCGAACGCCTGGTAGCCGCCCGAGAAGGTCGCGCTGCTGCCGCTGAAGTTGACGATCAGCGTGGCGCCGGCCTTCATGTTGCTGAGGTTGTAGTAGCTGCTCGAATTGAGCCAGGTGGCGTCGAGGTCGATCACCTCGACCGCGCTGTTGGTGCCCGAGATGTACACCCCGCCCCATTTCTGCTGCGCGCTGCCGGTCGTGGCGACCTGCGCCAGCGCTTGCGACGTGCTGGTCAGGCTGGCCGCCAGCGCCGTCATGTTCACCGGCGCGGCGCCGCCCTTGACCGGCGTGGCCAGCGTGCCGCTCTGGTTGAGCGTGCTGGTGCCGCCGACGTAGGTGTCGCCGTTCGTGACGGCGCCGCTGGTGAACGTGAAGTTGCGGCCGACGATCAGCGCATAGCCGCCATACGCGTCAACGTTCTTGTCGTTGACCGAATAATTGCTCAAACTGACATCGCGGCCGGCCATGATGGCGCCCTCGACGTCGGCCTGCGGCGCCTTGAAATCGTTGAACGCGAACACATTGGCGTTGCCCAGGGTCAGGTCGAGCACGGCGGCGTGCGCGCCACCCATCGATGCCACAGCGATCATCGCAGCGGCAGCGGCGGTTTTTAAGACAGAGGTCATGTGGATTTCCCCAAAAGTAATTTATATTATCTCAAGGATATCATTAAATTGCCACGTGGAAAATTTAACTTGTCTTTCTGGAAACGCAATCCGTAGAATTCCGCTTCTAATTGAGACGAAAAAAAATCAACGATGTCCCGAAGACATCGTTGATTTTTAGAAAAGGGGCCGTAGGGCCCCGGCGCCCGAATTAAGCCTGTTTGCGGCGGCGCGCCATGAAGCCCAGCAGGCCCAGGCCGGCCATCATCATGGCGTAGGTTTCCGGTTCCGGCACGGCGCCGGCGAAGTTGTTGATGTGGATTTCGGCGCGCGAATCGAGGTTGTTGACATAGACGCCGCCTTCGATGTTGGCGTTGTTGATCAGGTTGGACTTGACGGCCAGGATCGAGCCGCCGAACTCGGCGTTGATGGTCAGGTCGGTGGCGTCGTAGAAGTTCCAGATGATCTTCTGGCCGGCTTCGCGCGCGCTGCCGCCCAGGAAGTTATCGTTGATCACGGCCGAGGTGATGCCGCTGTTCATGTAGACCGAGGTGGCGCCGTTGAAATTGAAGCTGAACTCGTGCACCAGGTTCTGGTTGAACAGCGTGCCTTCGATGCTGGTCAGGTCGAACACCGCCACGCCCTGGCTGTTGACCTGGGCGTTGAAGGTGGCCTTGCCCGAATCGATGACGACGCTGCTGCCGGTCGACTTGTAGGTTTTCATTTGCTGGGACACGGCGGTCAGCACCTTGCCCATGTCGGTCGACGTCGCGGCGGTCGAGTTGGTCTCCTGCAGGCTGCCCGCCGGTACCGAATTGAGCTTGGTCACGTTGACGTTGCCGCCGTTGGTGCTGCCCTGGACGTAGACGCTGCCGTTGCCGTTGTAGCTGGTGTTGATCGAGTTGCCGTAGATCGCGCTGCTGCCGTTGTTGACGATGGAATTGTCGATGTTGCCGTAGACGACGGCGCCCTTGTCGGTCACCTGGGTGCCGCTCATGGCCGCCTGGCCGGCCGCAACGCCCACGCCCTTGACGGTCACCGCCGCGTAGTTGGACGCGCGGATATCGTTCGGATGCATGCCCAGCACGGCGCCGTTGCCCTGCATCGAGCCGGTCACATAGGTGCGGCCGTCGACGTGCGACGACGATTTCATGTTACCCAGCGTAACGACGTTGAACTGGTCAAAAATCTCTTGCTGGTTCAGCGAACCGGCCTGTGCCGGAGCGGCGAGGATGGCGGTCATGGACAGCGCGCCGAGTGCGAAATAACGGGACATTAAATTTCCTTAGATTAAGAATAAATGCCGCTACGGCGGCACACCAATTACCAATTAACAACTCAATTGCACGTAGTATATCATCAATTATTGCAATTAACACATATATTTTTGATTTTATACAACAACCGCTAGTTGCCGCGCGATGCATGCCTGATCTCCCACAGCAACAGCGGCGCGGAACTGTGCGGCCGCCCGCCCCGCCGCCATTCGTCGCCGGATGGCGCCGGTCAACCCGCCCAAACAGCAGTTGATCGCAATCCCCACCGGCGCCGCTGCGCTTTTGCTACAGTGGCCACATCGCAACACACCACTGGAGACACAGCATGCGCAACCCGACCACCCAATCCCTGTCGAACCTGCTCGACGAGATCTTCGCCACCTGCATGCACATGCTGCGCCGCGCCGCCCGCCTGATCGGCGCCATGCCGCCGGCCGCGCTGCTGGGCGTGGCGCTGGCGCTGGCGCTGATCCTGGCCATCCTGCCGATGGCGATCGTGCTGTTCGCCGCCTTCATGCTGGTCAAGCTCGCGGTGCTCGGCTGCGTCATGGCCAAGCGCCGCCATCGCCACCGCAAGGAGCGCCTGCAATGAAAAAATCGCGGCTGGCCAAGGCCGGCTACGACAACGCCAAAAGCGTGCTCGACATCGTGCGCGAAATCGGCGAAACGGCCGCCAGCCTGTGGTGGCGCTTCTTCGACTGGCTGGCGCAGGTCGAATGGCGCAAGCTGATCATCATCTGGCTGCTGCTGCTGATCCTCGGCCTGACGCCGTTCGGCCTGCCCAAGCAGACGGTCGGCTTCATCCTGCTGTCGCTGGGCCTGAAGGTGCTGGCCGGCGGCAAGCGCAAGGCCGAGCTGGAGGCGCGCGACGCCACCAGCCACGCCGACGAGGAGGGACTGGAGCGGCGCCTGGTGGAAGCGCGCATGGCCGCGCTGCAGGCGCAGGTCGAGCCGCACTTCCTGTTCAACACCCTGGCGCTGATCGGCCAGCTGATCGAGACCGATCCGCCGCAGGCGGCGCGCATCCACCAGAACCTGATCGACTACCTGCGCGCCACCCTGCCCCAGATGCGCGCCAGGGGCGCCGGCACCCTGGGACGGCAGATCGAGATGTCGCGCGCCTACCTGGCCATCATGCAGGCGCGCATGCGCGCGCGGCTGGCCGTCTCGGTCGACGTGCCGGACCACATGCTCAGCGCCACCTTCCCGGTGATGATGCTGCAGATCCTGATCGAGAACGCCATCAAGCACGGCCTGGAGCCGAAGATCGACGGCGGCCGCATCGACATCCGCGCCAACGTCGACGGCCAGATGCTGCAGGTCGACGTCATCGACGACGGCATCGGCTTCAACGTCCACGCCGGCGACGGCCTGGGGCTGGCGAACGTGCGCGAGCGCCTGCGCATCCTGTACGGCCAGCGCGCGCAGCTGGTGATCGAGGCGCCGCTGACCGGCGGCACGCGCGCCAGCATCCGCGTGCCGTACGCGCCCGATATCTTTGCAGACGGTGTCAAATGAACCTTCCAACGAATCCGCAAACCAATTGTTCAACAAATGCGCCGCGCCGCGCCACCGCGCTGATCGCCGACGACGAGGAACCGATGCGCGAGCAGCTGCGCAACCGCCTGCGCGAAGCCTGGCCCACATTGGAAATCGTGGCCGAAGCGGCCAACGGCATCGAGGCCGTGGCGCTGGCCGGCCTGCACCAGCCGGACATCGTCTTCCTCGATATCCGCATGCCCGGCATGTCCGGCATCGAGGCCGCGCGCATGCTGTTCAACCGCTGCCACCTGGTGTTCGTGACGGCCTACGATCAATACGCGATCGAGGCCTTCGAACAGGGCGCGCTCGACTACCTGCTCAAGCCGGCCGGCGGCGAACGGCTCAAGACCACCTGCGCGCGGCTGCAAACGCTGATCGGCCGGCAGCCATCCAACATCGAGCGCCAACTGGGCGCGCTGCTGGCGGCCCAGGGCAAACCGGGCCGGCCCGGCCCCACCAAGCCCGAATACCTGCGCTGGATACAAGCGGTGGTCGGCGCCAACCTGCGCATGATCAGCACGCGCGAGGTGCTGTTCTTCCGCGCCGACGAAAAATACACCCGCGTCCAGACCGAGCAGTCGGAGGTATTGATACGCAAGACACTCAAGGAGCTGGCCGACGAGCTGGACCCGGACGAGTTCTGGCGCATCCACCGCTCGACCCTGGTGCGGGTGGACGCCATCGAGGGCGTCACGCGCGACCTGCGCGGCCGGCAAATGGTCAAGATCAGGAACTTCTCCGAGCAGCTGGAGGTCAGCCGGGGCCACACCCACCTGTTCCAGCAAATGTGAGGATTTGTGATTTTCGCCTGAGCGTTATCAATATATACTTTCTTTTCCCGGTCTATTTGCATCAGCACGGCGAACGGACCGCGCGGAAAACCGATCGAATCTGTTCCATCGAGAGAACGGGGAGAAAAGAATGTCCGGCATACCCAAGCAAACCCTCTGCACCGTTGTTCCCTGCATGCGCTACCGCGATGCGCCCGCCGCCATCGAATGGCTGTGCGACACCTTCGGCTTCGAACCGCAACTGGTCGTCCCCAACGAGGACGGCACCATCGCCCATGCCCAGCTCTCGTTCGGCAGCAGCATGATCATGCTCGGCTCCGTGTTCGACACCGAGTACGGCCGGCTGATGAAACAACCCGCCGAAATCGGCCACTTCGTCACGCAAAGCACCTACCTGGTGGTCAACAACGCCGACCTGGTGTACGGCCGCGCGCTGGAAGCCGGCGCCAAAATCCTGTTGGATATCAAAGATGAAGATTACGGCGGCCGGGGCTTCACCTGCCGCGACCCCGAAGGCCATGTCTGGAGCATCGGCACCTACGATCCGCAAGGCTGAGCTCCCGCTCTCAGCCCTGCATGAGGGCGTCGATCAGCTCCCGGTCCGTGACCTGTGTCGGATGGATGCGGATGATGTCGCTGTACAGCGGCGGCATCGCCGCGCAGATCGCATCCAGCTCCGCCTGCGCGATGGCAGGTACGACATACTGGAACTGCGCTGGATTGTTGTTCGGCAGCGGCCCCTCCATCGTCGAGCCGTAGGCGCCGAGATTCATGAAGCTGATCGCGCTTGCGTCCGGCCCCTTGGCGAAAACCAGGGTGCCATCCTTGGGGTGGCCGAGATAGCGGCGCACCTCCTGCTGCCGTTCCGGCGTGGCGCCCGCCATCAATTTATAGCGCAGTTGCGCATAGGCGCGCGTGGCCTCCATGAAGGCGCTGCGGATGCCCGATCGCGTCATCCTTCCCGGCATGCACAGCAGCAGATTGCCGAACGAATCGAGCAGCGCGACGGCGTCGCCGTCGCCGCCATGTTCGCGGTCGCGCGCCATCGCCTGGAGCAGGAAGGGCGCCAGGCCGGCATCGGGCATCAGCGGCGCGCAGCGGTAGGCCAGCGTGTCCGGATAGACCTGCTTCAAGGCCCGCGCGATGGCATGGTCGGGCGCCAGAGTGGCGGGGTCGCGCAGCTGTTCTGCCGGAAGATCGGTCTGGAACAAGCGCATCACCTCATCGGACGTCGCCTCGAATACCAGCGCGCACAAGGCCTGCGTCGGTTCCGAGATGGTTTTACCGATGAAGAAGGACTTGGGCGTGGCGCCGGAAGCTGCCCGCGCGTACAGCGACGAACCCAAAATCGCCGGATAGCTGAAGGTGGATGCGGCTTGCGCGCGCAGCGCCTGCGGCAGCGCGCCAAAGCCGGCGCTGAGGTCGTGGTCGATGCCGGCTTCGCGGTCGGGCGCGGCCACCACCACATTGAAGCCGCCGGCCAGTATCGCGCCGCTGCACATGCAGCACGGGTCGAGCGAGGTGACGATGGTGATGTCCCGCGGCGGCGGCAGGTCGCGGCCCTTGGCGCGTTCGGCGTAGTACCAGTCGATCAACTGGCGCTCGCCGTGGGCGGTAGGATCGAAAATCAAACCCTGCTTGATGACGTTGTTGTGCAGCGACTGCAGCACGTTGCCATGCTGGTCCAGCATCAGGCCACCGACGCCGAAGGTGCCCTGCGTCTTGGCGGCGATGGCCTCGGCCGCCGCGATCGCGACGGCCGCCTGCACATCGATCGTCTTCTTGAGGGCCAAAACGACTACTTCTTCAAATCGGCGCGGCCGAAGCCGTTCGGCAGCTGGGCGGAAGCCGTGGTCTCGAAGATGTCGCCTTTCAGGTTGGTCAGCAGCACCGGCAGCTCGTCGCCGCCCAGCTCCAGGATCACCTGGCGGCAGGCGCCGCAAGGGGCGATCGGGCCGTCGGTCTCGCCGATGACGACCAGCTGGTCGAATTCACCCGGCTTGTAGCCGTGCGCGAAGGCGCTGAAGAAGGCGGTGCGCTCGGCGCAGTTGCACAAGCCGTAGGCCGCGTTTTCCACGTTACAGCCGTGGAAGACCTTGCCGTCGTTGGTCAGCAGCGCGGCGCCGACCTTGAAGTTGGAGTACGGCGTGTACGCCTTGAGCCGCGCGGCGGCGGCTTCGGCGATCAGCGCCTGCTTATCTACTTGTTTGTTCATTGGTTTCTCCGCTTATGGGCGAATCGTGCGATAGACGACAGGGTTGGCCGTTGGAGCGGCGTCGCCGATCCGATAGGCCGCCTGGATCTCGCGCACCGCCTGCTCGGCCGCCTCCTGGGTGCGCGCGTGCACCATCGCCAGCGGCTGGCCGGCTTCGATCCTGTCGCCCAGGCCCGCCAGTTGCGTCAGGCCGACGGCGAAGTCGATCGGATCGGCCGCGCGGCGACGTCCGCCGCCCAGGCTCACCACCGCCAGGCCAATGCCGCGGCAATCGGTGGTCGACGCGTAGCCCGATGTCAGCGACGGCACCGGGATGACGATCGGCGCCTTCTCCAGATGCTTGTCCGGATTTTCCATCAGGTCGGCCGGGCCGCCCAGCGCCACCACCATGCGCGCGAAGCGCTCGGCGGCAGAACCGTTGTCCAGGCAAGCCTGCAGCTTGGCGCGCGCCTCGGTTTCGTTCGCGGCCAGCTTGCCCAGCACCAGCATCTCGGCGCACAGCGCCATCGTCACTTCGTGCAGACGCGCGGGGCGCGACACGCCCGTCAGGTAATCCATTGCGCCGCGTACTTCCAGCGCGTTGCCGGCGTATGGCGCCAGCGATTCGTTCATGTCGGTCAGGATGGCCGACGTCATCATGCCGGCGCCGTTGCCGACCTTGACGATGCTGTCCGCCAGCTCGACCGACTTGTCGTAGGTCGGCATGAAGGCGCCGCTGCCCGCTTTGACATCCATGACCAGCGCGTCCAGGCCGGCCGACAGCTTTTTCGACAGGATGGAGCCGGTGATCATCGCCACCGATTCCACGGTGGCGGTGACATCGCGCACGCCGTAGAAGATCTTGTCCGACGGCGCCAGCGACGACGTCTGGCCGATGATGGCGACGCCGACTTCCTTGACGACCTTGCGGAACAGGGTGTTGTCCGGCACCGTGGTGTAGCCGGGGATGGAGTCAAATTTGTCCAGCGTACCGCCGGTGTGGCCCAGGCCACGACCGGAAATCATCGGCACGAAACCGCCGCACGCGGCGATCATCGGGCCGAGCAGCAGCGAGACGACGTCGCCGACGCCGCCGGTCGAGTGTTTGTCGACCACGGGGCCCGGCAGGTCCAGCGAGCGCCAGTCCAGCACTTCGCCGGAGTCGCGCATGGCCAGGGTGAAGGCCACGCGTTCGTCCATCGTCATATCGTTGAAGAACACGGCCATGGCCAGCGCCGCGATCTGACCTTCGGTCACGCGATTGCTGGTGATGCCACCGACGAAGAACTGGATCTCTTCGGCGCTCAGGACGCCGCCGTCACGCTTTTTGCGTATGATCTCTTGAGGTAAAAACATGCGATTCTCCGCCTTTAGTATTAGGTGTTAGAAATGCGTGGCAGACGTCGCTTCGCCACTGTTCCACGTAGGGCGGATTAGCGAAGCGTAATCGGCCATGGTTGCGCCGTCGACGGCCCATCCATGGCCGATTACGGCGTTCCGCCTAATCCGCCCTACGTGTATGCACGATTATTCAACCGCCGTTGGCCGCCTCAGACGCCGTAAGGTATCCAGACATTCTTGACTTGCGAGGCATGCGCCAGCACCGCGCGGCCGCCGCTTTGGGCCGTACTATACCAGTCGCGCCCCTTCGCGCCGCCGACCCAGGTGCGCTTCAGCGAACCGGCCGACAGGCGCTCAACCTCGGCGCACCCCTCGGCCGAACCGTCATGACGCCACACCGCATCGATATCCGAATGCGTCGCCAGGGTCCGCGCCAACTCGTCGGCCGAACCGGTGACGATATTGATCACGCCATCGGGCAGATCCGACGTATCGAGCACCTGATACAAATCGGTGGCCGACAGCGGATGGGCTTCCGACGGCACCACCACCACGCGGTTGCCCAGCGCGATCGCCGGCGCCACCAGCGAGATGAAGCCCAACAAAGGCGCCTCGTTCGGGCAGACGATGCCGATCACGCCAACCGGCTCGTTCAACGCCACGGTCACGCCGTGCATCGGCGGCTGGTGCGCCAGGCCGTCGTACTTGTCGGCCCAGGCGGCGTAGTAGAACAGCCGCTCGATCGACGCCTGCACTTCCTTCTCGGCGTTCTTCGAGCCGGTCATCGCGGCGATACGCGCGGCGAATTCTTCGCCGCGCGCGGCCAGGTTCTCGGCGATGTAATACAGCACCTGCGCGCGGTTGTGCGACGTGGCTTTCGCCCAGCCGCCGGCCTTGTGCGCCGCTTCCACCGCGTTGCGGATGTCCTTGCGGCTGCCCTCGCCCACCTCGGCGATGAAGGCGCCGTCGGCGCCGTGCACCGGACGGCTATAGGCGCCGTCAGGGCGCGCCTGCTTGCCGCCGATGTACATCTTGGCGGTGCGGTCGATGGCGAATGTGCCGGCGGCCGGTGCGGCCGCCTTGGCCTTCTGCCTGGCCTCGATCAGCGGCGCCGCCGGACGCGCATCCTCCGACAACGCGGTCATGTACTCGTACATGCCTTCGCGGCCGCCTTCACGGCCGAAGCCCGATTCACGGTAGCCGCCGAAGCCGCAAGCGGCGTCGAACTGGTTGGCGGTGTTAATCCACACCACGCCGGCCTTGATCTGCGGCGCGACATCCAGCGCCAACGAGATGTTCTCGGTCCACACGCAGGCGGCCAGGCCGTAGACGGTGTTGTTCGCCAGTTGCACGGCTTCCGGCGGAGTGCGGAAGCTCATCGCCACCAGCACGGGGCCGAAGATCTCGGCCTGCGCCACGGCGGCGGAGGTCGAGGCGCCGGTGATCAAGGTCGGCGGATACCACGAACCGTTGGCCGGAATCTCGCACGCTGGCTGGTACACGTCGCAACCTTCGGCGCGGGCCGATTCCACCAGGCCGGCGATACGTTGCCGCTGCACCGGATCGACCAGCGCGCCGATGTCGATCGACTTGTCCAGCGGCGAACCGAGGGTCAGCTTGTCCATGCGCGCGCGCAGCTTGGCGAGGAATTTGTCCTGCACCGATTCCTGCACCAGCAGGCGCGAACCGGCGCAGCAAACCTGCCCCTGGTTGAACCAGATCGAATCGACCAGGCCCTCGACGGCGGCGTCCAGATCGGCGTCGTCGAAGACGATGAACGGAGACTTGCCGCCCAACTCCAGCGACAGCTTCTTGCCGCTGCCGGCGGTGGCGACGCGGATCAAACGACCCACTTCGGTCGAACCGGTGAAGGCGATTTTGTCGATGCCCGCATGGTTGACGATCGCCTCGCCCACGCGGCCGTCGCCGGTGACGATGTTGACCACGCCGGCAGGCACGCCGGCCTGCACGCAGATCTCGGCGAACAGCATTGCCGTCAGCGACGTGAACTCGGCCGGCTTGAAGACGATGGTGTTACCGGCGGCCATGGCCGGAGCGATTTTCCAGGACAGCATCAGCAGCGGGAAATTCCACGGCACGATCTGGCCGACCACGCCAACGGCGCGGTAGTCGGCGAATTCCTCGGCCTGCAACTGCGCCCAGCCGGCGTGATAGTAGAAGTGGCGCGCGGCCAGCGGCAGATCGACATCGCGTGTTTCGCGGATGGTCTTGCCGTTGTCCAGCGTCTCCAGCACCGCGAACAGGCGCGCGTGCTTTTGCAGCAGGCGTGCCAGCGAGTACATCACCTTGGCGCGGCCGTGGCCACCCAATGCCTGCCAGCCCGGCTGCGCGCGGCGCGCCGCTTCGACGGCGCGATCGACGTCGGCGCCGGTGGCTTGCGTCAGGTCGGCCAGCTTGCCGGCATCGGCCGGATTGGTCGAGGCGAACAGTTCACCCGGCTCGCTCCACGCGTTGTCGATGAACAGACCGAAGGTGCGGCCGTGCTGCTCCAGCCACGCTTGCGCTTCTTTTTGGCTTTCGGGTGCTGGGCCGTATTCCATGGTATTGAGGATCTCTTTAATAGATGGCATGACGTGGGTCCGTATTAAGGTTGTGCGTGGCGGTGAGCGGCCGAGTAGTTCCCGGTCACGTAATGCTCAAGCTGACGCTCGATGTCGGTCAGCAGGCTGGATGCGCCGATGCGGAACAGGTGCGGCTCCAGCCACTCGTTGCCCAGTTCCTCCTTCATCAGGGTCAGGTACTGCAGCGCGGCCTTGGCCGTGCCGACGCCGCCGGCGGGCTTGTAGCCGATCTTGAAGCCGGTCTGCTCGTAATAGTCGCGGATCGCGCGCACCATCGTCAGCGAAACGGGAATCGTCGCGTTGACCGGCTCCTTGCCGGTCGATGTCTTGATGAAGTCCGCGCCGGCCATCATGCAGACCCACGACGCCTTGGCGACGTTTTCCAGGGTGACCAGTTCACCGGTCGCCAGGATCGCCTTGACGTGCGCTTCGCCGCAAGCCTGGCGGTAAGCGACCATCTCGTCGTACAGTGCCTGCCAGTTACCGGTCAACACGTGCTGGCGGGTGATGACGATATCGATCTCGCTGGCGCCGGCGGCGACCGACAATTCGATCTCGCGCACCTTGGTTTCCATGCTGGTCAGCCCGGCCGGAAAGCCGGTCGACACGGCGGCGATCGGCAGGCGGCCCTGCAGCACCTGGACCGCCGGCTTGATCATCTCGTGGTAGACGCAGACGGCGCCGGTGGCGAGCTTGACGTCCTGCAGGCCCAACGCCTCGACCAGGTCCGCGCGCAGCGGACGCATGGCCTTCATGCACAGGCGCTCGACGCGGCCCGGTGTGTCGTCGCCGGACAAGGTGGTCAGGTCGATCAGGCCGATGGCCTTGACCAGCCACGCCGCCTGGTATTCCTTCTTGACGGTGCGGCGATTGGCCAGGCTGGCGGCGCGGCGGTCGGCCGCGCTCTTGTTGATGTGGATATGGTTGATCCAGCCCAGGTCCAGCGGGACCGCTTCATTACGTTTGAAGTCGGCCAGGTTCAAGTCAGTGCTTACGCTCATAACAGATTGCTTCCGTGGGAAAGTGGTTTCACGCCGAGGTGGTGGGCCAGCGTCTGGCCGATGTCGGAGAAGGTTTCGGAGATAGGCAGCTGCTGCGCCTTCACGCCCGGACCGAAGAAGATCATCGGAATGTGTTCGCGGGTGTGGTCGGAGCCCGGCCAGGTCGGATCGCAGCCATGGTCGGCGGTGATCACGACAAGGTCGCCCTCTTTCAACCGGGCGATGAATTCCGGCAGGCGCGCGTCCATCTCGTGCAGCGCGTTCGAGTAGCCGGTGACGTCGCGGCGGTGGCCGAAGGCCTGGTCGAAGTCGACGAAGTTCACGAACGTCAGCGACTTGTCGCCGGCTTCCTGTTCGACCTTCATCAGCGCGTCGAACAGCGCCATGTTGTCCTTGCCCTTGACCACGCGCGATACGCCCTGGGTGGCGAAGATGTCGCTGATTTTGCCGAGGGCGATGACTTCGCCGCCATCGTTCTTCACATGGTCCAGCAGGGTCGGCGCCGGCGGCGCGACGGCGTAGTCGTGACGGTTGGTGGTGCGGGTGTAGTTGCCGTTGGCGCCCGTGAACGGGCGCGCGATCACGCGGCCGATGTTGTACGGCTCGACCAGTTTGAAGGCGATCTCGCACACTTCGTACAGGCGCTCCAGGCCGAACGACTCCTCGTGCGCGGCGATCTGCAGCACCGAGTCGGCCGAGGTGTAGATGATCGGCTTGCCGGTGGCGACATGTTCATCGCCATGCTTGTTGATGATCTCCGTGCCGGAGGCATGGCAGTCGCCCAGGAAGCCCGGCACGCCGGTCAGCTCCTGCAGTTTTTTGGTCAGCTCGGCCGGGAACGATGGCACCGTCTTCGGGAAGTAGCCCCAGTCGAATTCCACCGGCACGCCGGCGATTTCCCAGTGGCCGGACTGCGTGTCCTTGCCGGTCGAGCGCTCGCGCGCGGCGCCGTAGGCGGCGGTGAAACCGTCGCGCTGCGCGAAGCCCTCGGCCCATTCGCCGCTGGCGGCATGGGCGGCGGCGGCCAGGCCCAGTTTTTCCATCGTCGGCAGCGACATCGGCTTGCCGCTCTTGGCGGCCCAGGCGGCGATATGGCCGAACGTGTTGGCGCCGACGTCGTTGTATTTGGCTGCGTCGGGCGTGGCGCCCAGACCGAAGGAGTCCAGCAGCAGGATAAATGCGCGTTTCATAGTGTGCTCCAAAAAGCAAAAAAGGCGGACTAGTCCGCCAGCCCCTTCGGGTTCTTACGCCTGCGGTGTTTTGGCCACGTTGGCCAGGAAGCCGAGGATGACTTCAATCAGCGACGTCGCGGCGATGGCCGCGTACTTCAAGGTCTGCTCGTGCGACAGCGGGAACGGCGACAGGCCTTCGGCCAGGTTGGTGATGGCGGACACGCCGACGACTTTCAGGCCGCAATGACGGGCCGAGACCACCTCCGGCACCACCGACATGCCGACGACGTCGGCGCCCAGCGTCTTGAAGGCGCGGATTTCGGCCGGGGTTTCGAAGTTAGGACCGGCGTAGGCGATGTACACGCCTTCGTGCAAGGTGACCTTCTTCTCTTCGGCCGAAGCCTTAAGCAACGCGCGCAGATCGGCGTCGTAGGCGTTGGCCATGCTGAAGAAGCGCGGACCGAAACGCTCGTCGTTGGGCCCCATCATCGGCGTGCCGGGCATGAAGTTGATATGGTCGGTCAGCGCGACCAGCGCCCCGGCGTCGACTTCGGTGCGCAGCGAACCGGCGGCGTTGGTCACGAACAGCATCTCGCAGCCCAGCAGCTTCATGGTGCGCACGGCGCTGGTCATCACGCCCAGGCCGTAGCCCTCGTAGACGTGGCCACGGCCCTTCATGCACACCACCGCCACACCGGCCAGGGTGCCGATCACCAGTTCACCGGCGTGACCGTGCACGGTGCTGATCGGGAAGCCCGGCAGTTCGTTGAAGCTGATGGTGACCGCGTCGGTCATCTGCTCGGCCAGCACGCCCAGGCCGGAACCGAGGATCATGGCGACGCGCGGCTTGAAGTCCGCAGGAATGCGCGCGCGGATGATTTCGGCGGCCTGGAATGGGGAATTATTAGACATGGTTATCCTCTGTTTTTATAGATGACGCGCTGCGGGCCGAAGGCTGGCCGATTTGAAGTTTTACTGCGGATACTGCCACTATGCATCATTCTCTATATGTATGGCAAATACCATTTTTCTTCCAGATTTATATATAAACCATATAAATCGGCGGTATTATTCATGCGAAGGAACTGAGCCGGCCCGGCCTGCCACCGGCTTGTTGACCGCTAACAAACAAATGTCTATTATAACGGACAAATGTTTTAAGGCCGATCGTGAACGATATCTCAAAAAAGGAACAGCTCTACGAGCTGATCCGCGCCAACCCCTTCATCTCCCAGCAGGACCTGGCGGTCGGCCTGCGCCTGTCGCGCTCGGCCGTGGCCGGCCATATCGCCAGCCTGATCCGCGAGCGCCGGCTGCTGGGCCGCGCCTACGTGCTGCCCGACAAGCGCCCCGTGCTATGCATCGGCGCGGCCAACCTGGACCGCAAGCTGCGCAGCATCGCCACCATGCAGCTGGGGACCTCCAACCCGGCCACCGCCGAGGAAGTCTACGGCGGCGTGGCACGCAACATCGCCGAGAACCTGGCGCGCCTGAATTTGCCGACCGCGCTGCTGACCGCCCTGGGCGACGACGGCGCCGGCCGCGCGCTGCGCGACCACGCGGAAACCGCCGGCATCGACATGCGCGGTTCGCTGAACCTGGCCGACACCGCCACCGGCACCTACACCGCCATCCTCGACGAGCGCGGCGAAATGGTCGTGGCGCTGGCCGACATGGCGCTGTACGACCGCATGACACCCGAGTTCCTGGGCAGCCGGTTGCCGCAGCGCGCCGCCGCGTCGATGACGGTGGCGGACCTGAACCTGCCGGCCGACAGCGTCAGCGCGCTGCTCGAGAGCGCGCGCGCCGACAACGTGCCGCTGATCCTGGTGGCCGTGTCGCAGCCGAAGATGGCGCGCCTGCCGGCCGACCTGACCGGCCTGCGCCTGCTGATACTCAATCGCGGCGAACTTGAAACGCTGGCCGGACGCGCGCTGCCGACCGAGGCCGACGTGCGCCTGGCCTGCCGCGCCGTGCTGGCGCGCGGCGCCAGGGATATCATCGTCACCTGCGGCGGCCAGGGCGTGTTCCACACCCGCGACGGCGAGCTGGCATGGCTGGCCGCGCACGAGGTGGACGTGGTCGATGTCACCGGCGCCGGCGACGCCTTCTCGGCCGCCGTTTGCTGGTCGCTGTACCAGGGCAGCCAGGATCTGACGCTGGCCTGCCGCCGTGGCCTGAAGGTCGCCGCCATGACACTGGAAAGCCACGACACCGTCTCGCCCATGCTGGCCGCCGATGTCCTCGACGAAATCCAGGATTTTTATCCGACGCCGATCCCCCCTGGCCACGCCGGGTATTTCGCCACGCACGTTCCCGACTTCGAGCCTCCCCTCTTCCCCCATAAGGACTGACCCATGCACCAATTCCTCCTGTTCTCGCCCGAAGTGGCCGCCGCCCGCGCCGCCGGCAAACCGATCGTCGCGCTGGAATCGACCATCATCTCGCACGGCATGCCGTATCCGCAAAACGTGCAGATGGCGCGCGAGGTCGAACAGATCATCCGCGACGGCGGCGCCGTGCCGGCCACCATCGCCATCATGGGCGGCAAAATCTGCATCGGCCTGTCGGAGGAGCAGCTCGAATTGCTGGGCACCTCGCCCGACGCCATGAAGGTCAGCCGCCGCGACCTGGCGTACGTGCTGGCGCAATCGAAACTGGGCGCCACCACCGTGGCGGCGACGATGATCTGCGCGGCACTGGCGGGCATCCAGGTGTTCGTCACCGGCGGCATCGGCGGCGTGCACCGGGGCGCGGAAACCAGCTTCGACATCTCGGCCGACCTGCAGGAGCTGGCGCGCACCTCGGTGGCGGTGGTGTGCGCCGGCGTCAAATCCATCCTCGACATCGGCCTGACCCTGGAATACCTGGAGACGCACGGCGTGCCGGTGGTCAGCGTCGGCCAGCGCGGCTTCCCCGCCTTCTTCACGCGCGAGAGCGGCTTCAACGCCGACTTCCAGCTTGATACGCCTGCCGAACAGGCGGCCTTCATCCAGACCAAGTGGCAATTGGGCCTCGCGGGCGGCATCGTCGTCAGCAACCCGGTGCCGGAAGCGGAGGCGATGCCGAAGACGGAGATCGACGCCATCACCCTCCAGGCGCTGGGCGAGGCGGACGCGCAAGGCGTCACCGGCAAGAACGTCACGCCGTTCCTGCTTGGCCGCATCAAGCAGCTGACCGAGGGCCGCAGCCTGGCCACCAACATCGCGCTGGTGAAGAACAACGCCCGCTGCGGCGCCGCGCTGGCCTGCGCCATGCAGTCGCACTAACCGAGACCACCGACACCAGGCCCGCCATGTCCATCGATCTGAAACAACTGAGGTACTTCCTGGCCGTCGCCGAGGAAAAGAGCTTTAGCCGCGCCGCCGAACGCCTGCACATCTCGCAGCCGCCACTGAGCCAGCAGATCATGAAACTGGAGAGCGAGCTGGGTGTCAAACTGTTCGCCCGCACCACCCGCACCTTCGAATTGACGGTGGCCGGCAAGGCGCTCATGAGCGAGGCGTCCGAGCTGCTGGCGAAGATGCGCATGACGATCGACACCATCCGCCAGATCGACCGTGGCGAGGTGGGACGGCTGCGGGTGGGCATCGTCGGCTCGGCGATGTGGGGGCCGATCCCCAGTTTGCTGGAGGAGTTCCAGACCAAGTTCCCGCGCGTGACGTGGACCCTGCATGAACTGGGGCCGACCTTGCAGTACGAGGCGCTGCGCGCCAAGCAGGTGGACGTCGGATTCTGGCGCGAGCCCAAGCTCGACGAGGACGATCTGAAGCAGGACAACCTGCGCCAGGAGCTATGCTTCCGCGAGGACGTGTGCGTGGCCATCAACGAGCACCACCCGCTGGCCAAGCAGGAGTCGATCGAGTTGATGGACATCGCCGACGAACCGATGCTGACGCTGGCGCTGGACAAGTCATCGTTCCCGCGCTATCTGATCCAGTGCTGCGTGAAGGCCGGCTTCCAGCCGACGATTTTCCAGGAGGCGTCCGAGCCGCAAACCTTGCTGGCGATGGTGGGCGCGGGCCTGGGCGTGGCGCTGCTGCCGGAGACCACCAGCCGCATCGGCTGGCCTGGTGTGGTGTTCCTGCCGATCCGCAGCAATCCGCCGTCGGCCAATCTGTACATCACCTACACCACCCTGGACGACGCGCCGGTGGTGCGGGCCTTCCTGAATATCCTTAACCCATCAAAGCCAAATTGATCGGGATTCACGTAGGGCGGATTAGGCGGAACGCCGTAATCGGCCATCGACGAGCCGTCGGCGGCGCCTGGCCGATTACGCGCTGCGCGCTAATCCGCCCTACGTGATTTAGACGGACGCCTAATGCGTCACGCCGCCCGCCTCGCGCACATCGACGGTGTGCGCGAGCGTGGTGCGGATGGCGATGCGCAGGCCTTCGACCATGTCCTCCAGCTTCATGCTGGCGGAACCGGGATGCCGGGCCGCCTGCTGCGGCAGATACGGGATGTGGATAAAGCCGGCGCGCATCGTCGTGCCCCACTCGCTGGCCTGGTGCATCAAGCCGTAGAACACGTGGTTGCACACAAAGGTGCCGGCGCTTTGCGACACCGACGACGGCAGGCCGGCCTCGCGCAGCGCCTGCACGATCGCCTTGATCGGCAACGTGGAGAAGTAGGCGGCGGGACCGCCGGTGACGATGGGCTGGTCGACGATCTGGCGCATCTGGTTGTCCGCGATGGGCGCGTCGTCGATGTTGATGGCGATGCGCTCGATCGACAGATCGACGCGGCCGCCGGCCTGGCCGACCGCGATCACGATGCTCGGCTGCAGTTCCTCCACCGCCTGGTGCATCGCCTTCTTCGCCTGTCCGAACACGCATGGCAGCTGGCGCGCATGCACGACAAAATCGCCTTCATGCCAGCCCTGCAGGGCGCGTACCGCCTCCCACGAGGGGTTGATCGTCTCCTGGTTGAAGGGCTCGAAACCCGTCAACAATATGATCTTTTTCATCCGCTTAGACTCCACACTCAACTACCAGGCTGCTACTCTAACCCAAATGATTGTCGTTTACATGTTCAGCAGAAAATACAGTAGTGCAATATTAGCAAGCAATAAGGGCAGCGCCGTCGCCACCTGGATTTTGACCACGGCGTTCTTGTCGGGCAGCTCCAGCAACGCCGCCGGAACGATGTTGAAGTTGGCCGCCATCGGCGTCATCAAGGTGCCGCAGTAGGCGCTGAACATGCCGATGGCCGCCATTACCGCGGGGTTAGCGTGGTACACGCCGACCAGCACCGGGATGCCGACGCCGCCGGCGATCACCGGGAAGGCGGCGAAGCCGTTGCCCATGATGATGGTGAACAGCGCCATGCCGATGCAGTACACCGCCACCGCCACCAGCTTCACATCCATGTTGATGTACGACGTGACCACGTGCGCCACGGCCTTGCCCATGCCCGCCTCCGTGAACAACAGCCCGAGCACCGCCAGCATGTGCGGCAGCACCACCGCCCAGCCCAGATGATCGACGAGCCGGCGCGACTCGCGCATCGCCTGCAGCGGCGTGGCGCGCGTCAGCCAGCACGCGGTGGCGACCGCGAACAGCGAACCGCAACCGAGGCTGACCAGGGTCGTGTTCTTCGGATCGAGCAGGAACAGGCCGTCGAATTTTACGTCCTTCAGCAAGGTCGAACCGATCATCGTCGTGATTGGAATGATCAGCGCGGGAATCAGCAGCTTGTGGCCCAGCCGCTGCGCGCTGTCGCCGCGCTGCTCGGGCGAGCGCTCGCCGTAGCGTCCCAGCGTGACGCCGCCGAAACCGGCGATCAGCGCCATCACCACCATCAGCGCGCCCGCCGCCACCGGCGACAGCCAGTCGCCGGCCAGATACACCACCGCGTACAAAGCCCAGAACAGCGCGCTGGAATAGCGCTTGGGATTGTGGGCGTCGCGCAGCGCCATCACCGCGATCATCAACAGCATCGCGCCCAGCACCAGATAGAAGAAGTCGAGTTTGATCAGGGAGCCGGAAATCATGCCTGGCCGCCCTTCACGCTCGTCATCATTGCGCGGGCGATGTGGGCGTCGAGCCGGTGCAGCCGCCACGAGTGGATGATGAAGGCCGTCACCGCCGTCGGAATGCCCCACATCGCGATGTGCAGCGGATCGACCTCGATGCCCTCGCCGCGCAGGATGGTTTGCATCAGCACGATGGCGCCGAAGGCCACGAACACGTCCTCGCCGAAGAACAGGCCGACGTTGTCGGTGGCGGCGGACATGGCGCGGATG
The DNA here is from genome assembly GCA_963511605.1 of uncultured Duganella sp. Classification (GTDB taxonomy): domain Bacteria; phylum Pseudomonadota; class Gammaproteobacteria; order Burkholderiales; family Burkholderiaceae_D; genus Rugamonas. The sequence goes on from CAUPJZ010000001.1 coordinate 143,606, forward strand.
CGGTGGCGCAGCGGGTCGGTCAGCGCCGGATAGCGGTTCTCGGCCGCGCCCTCGGCCATCGGCGCGATCAGCGGGCGCACCATGTTCGGATGGCCGCCGATGCTGGTCAGGCCGAAGGCGGCGCTGATTTCGCGGATCGCCAGATAGACGATCAGCAGGCGCCCGGTGGTGGCCGACTTGATTCGCGCGATGGACGCCTGCGCATGTTCCTTCAAGCCGTAGCGCTCCAGCAGACCGATGGCCGCCAGCGGCAGCAGCAGGATCAGCGGCAGGTTGCGGGTCTTGATGAAGGCCGCGCCCAGCACCGCCAGCAAATGTTCGACGTCCATCGACGCGGCCAGGCCGGTGACGGCGCAGGCCGCGATCACCACCAGCACGGGATGCGCGCGCAGCGCGAAACCAAGAATGATAACGGCCACGCCGAGCAGCGGCCAAAGATTAACGGTGTGATTCATTTTTACTCCGGGGTCAGGTCCACCAATGCTACACGAGCGGGACTGTAAAGCGGCCCGCCATCACCCTACGGTCCGGTCCGTGTAGAAATGGTGGACCTGACCCCGGATGTAAAAATCCCCGCGCACCTTGCGATGCGCGGGGATTCTGTCATGGCTTCGATTTAGAAGTTGACTTTGAAGGTGCCGCCCCAGGTGCGCGGCTCGTTCAGCATGCCGGTCAGGTTGTCGAAGTCGATCGCGCCGACGATGACTTGCCGGTCGGTGATGTTGCGGCCGAACGCAGCCACTTCGTACTTGCCGTTGCCCCACTTGTAGCCGGCGCGCACGCCGCCTTCGGTCAGCTTCTTGGCCTTGTATTCAGGCGCCTGGTACAGGAAGAAGTTGTAGCTGCTGCGGAAGGCCCAGTCGGTCAACGCGTAGAACTCGCCGTCGCCGATCGGGGTGCTGTACTTGAGCGTGAAGTTCACCTGCGTCTTCGGCGCGCGCGGCAGCGGATTGCCGTCGATGCGCGAGGTGCCGGCGAACGGGCCGGCCGCGTTGGTCGGCGTGCAGCCGCTGGCGCCGGTCGGATTGTTCAGCACGTTGCCGCAGTACTGGACGTACAGGTTCGGGTCCTTGATCTCGGTGTCGTTGTAGCTGCCGCCCAGGGTCATGCTGAACTCGTCGCTCAGGTTGGCCTGGAAGTCCACTTCGACGCCCTGGCCGGTCACCTTGTCGGCGTTGATCAGCTGATTCATGTTGACCGAGCCGCTGCCCGCCGTCAGTTGGCGGTCCTTGACGCGGTACTGGAACACGCTGGCGCTCAGGCGCGCGCGCTTGTCGAACAGGTCCTGTTTGATGCCGGCTTCGTACGACAGCGCTTTTTCGGCGCCGGCGAACGATGGACGGTCGCCCAGGCCGTTCAGGCGGCCCTGCATCGACGGCGCGCGGTAGCCGGTGGCGACGCGGGCGAACAGGTTGGTGGCCTTGGTCAGTTCATAGGTGCCGCTCAGGTCCCAGCTCACGTTGTGCGAGGTGCTGTCGATGTTGAACGGGCCGGAAACCACCGGCGGCTCCACGCGCGAGGCCGAGAATTCCTTCTTGTCGTTGGTGTAGCGCACACCGCCGCGTACTTTGAACTTGTCGGACACGGTGTAGTTCAGCGAGCCGAAAGCGGCCCACGATTTCGAATCCTGGAACTGCACCGCGTAGGCCGCGTTCTGCGGATTGCCCGGCGCGAAGCTGTTGAAGCTGATGCTGTCGATCTGGATCTTCTCGTTGAAGAAGAACAGGCCGCCGATCCACTGCAGCGGGCCCTTGTAGTTCGACTCGGCGCGGAACTCCTGCGAGAACTGGCGGTGGTTGGGCAGCACGTCGGCCGTCTCGACCGGGAACGGAATGAAGCCCGGGCCCGAAGGCGGCGCGAACACGGCGCCGTAGCCGCCGTCGACGTCGGCGCGGCTATAGAACTTGAGCTTTTCGTAGCCGGTGATCGAGTGCAGCGTGAGGTCGCCGACGTTGTACTTCAGGCGCATGCTGCCGCCCTTGGTTTCCAGGTCCTGGTTGTTGATGCCGTCTGTCGGATACGAACCGTAGTCGAAGCCGTCGACCAGCTCGTTGGTGCCCTTCTTGATGATATTGGCGCGGAACAGCGTGGCGCTGCCGTGGTAGTTGCGGGCATGGACGTTGAACAGCGCGCTCAGGTCCTTGTTCGGTTGCACCAGCGCCTGCAGGCGGAAGGCCTGGTCGCCATAGCCTTCGAATTCCTGGGTGCCCTTGCCGGCGGTCGGGTTGGTGTTGGTCACGCGGTTGTCGCGGTGCTGGCTGGTGCCGGAGAAGCGCAGGGCCACGGTGTCGCTGACCGGCATGTTGAACATGCCCTCGACCGTCTTGGCCGAGTAATTGCCGATGCCCAGCTGCAGATAGCCTTCCTGCTTGAACACCGGCTTGGCGGAATCGAACTTGATCACGCCGGCCGGCGAGTTACGGCCGAACAGCGTGCCCTGCGGGCCGCGCAGCACTTCGATCTGGTCGACGTCGAACACCGGGAAGCCCTTGAGCATGGCGTTTTCCATGACGATATCGTCCATCACCAGGCCGACCGGCTGCGAGGCGTTCAGGTCGAAGTCGGTGTTGCCCAGGCCGCGGATATAGAAGCGCGGGAAGGTGCGGCCGTAGTCGGATTCGATGGCGACCGACGGCGAGCGGCCCGACAGCACGCGGATGTCGCCGGCGCCCGAGGTCAGCACGTCGAGCTTGTCGCCTTTGATGGTGGCGATCGACATCGGCACGTCCTTGATGTTTTCGGCGCGGCGCTGCGCGGTCACGATCACGGTTTCCAGCTGGCCCTTGGTGGTCGGCGCGGGGGTCGCAGCCGCAGCGTCTTGTCCCTCAGCGGCTGCCGGCTGGGCGTTCGCGCCCGCTTCGGTGGCCAAGGCCGCGTGCAGCGGGAAGGCGCTCGCCACGGCCAGGGCGATCAACGATCGCACTGCGAAACCACTACTGTTCTTGCTCATAAATGCTGCTCCCGGTTGTATAAGTTTGGATGGTATTTGTTGTTATCCCAATTATCGTAGCATGGAAAAAAATGACATAAACCCACTTTTTCCATGGTTCGATTCATATCTATTTTATATAAATGACTAAGCAAAATCGAATTTGTCGTACATATCCAGGCTGATGCATAGTATTGGATTGCCTAAAAAATAGCCGCCGTGAGAGCGAAAAGGCGTTTAACTTGCACCTGGGAAGCTGCTTTGCGAATGGCGGGCAATCGCCGGACGGGCTGCTCAGCCCGGCGGCGCGCGACTTATCCAAACGGCAGGAAGTTTTTCCGATAGGACAAAAAGCAACAATATAAAAATATTTAATTTGGCGCCGACTGTTGCGGCAGTGCGACATGGCCGGCCGCGAGCGCCGGCGAGGGGACGCGACGGCGGGTTGACAACCGCTGCCATTTAAACAAGCTTTTGCCGAGCCATGGCGGCCAGGGCCGGCCAGGTCAGAGCTAAAGCTCTAAAAATCAGGGGTTTGCCGCTATAAAACGGCGCCGGATTATATGTTTCGTCCAATAAAAATATACAATATCGATCTTCCAGGAGCCTATTCATGAAACTTTCACAACTTAGTTTGACGGTTGCAGCAATCTGTATCGCTGCCAGCGCGTCCGCGGCGGATCCAAAACTGGCCATCGTGTATGACGCGGGCGGCAAGTTCGACAAATCGTTCAACCAGTCCGCTTTTGAAGGCGCCTCGCGCTTCAAGAAGGAAACCAACATCAATTTCACCGAGGTGCAAGCCTCCAGCGACACCCAGGCCGAACAAGTGCTGCGCGGCCTGGCGCGCAAGAATATGGACCTCATCGCCTCGATCGGCTTCGCCCAGCAGTCGGCGGTGCAGAAGGTCGCCAAGGAATTCCCGAAAGTGCGTTTCGTGCTGATCGACGGCGTGGCGCAAGGCGCCAACATCAACTCGATCACCTTCAAGGAAGAAGAAGGCTCGTACCTGGTCGGCGTGGCCGCCGCGATGGCGTCCAAATCCAAAAAGCTCGGCTTCATCGGCGGCGTCGACATCCCGCTGATCCGCACCTTCGCCTGCGGCTACACGCAGGGCGCCAAATCGGTCGACAAGAAGGTCGAGGTCACCTCCAACATGGTCGGCACCACCGCCGACTCGTGGAACAATCCGGCCAAGGGCGGTGAGCTGGCCCGTTCGCAGTTCGACCGCGGCGTCGACGTGGTGTTCGCGGTGGCCGGCGGTTCGGGCCTGGGCACGCTGCAGACGGCCAAGGAAAAAGGCAAGCTGGCCATCGGCGTCGACTCCAACCAGAACCACCTGTATCCGGGTGCTATCCTGACCTCGATGGTCAAGCGCGTCGACAACGCCGTCTACGACTCGTTCATGCAGGTCAAGGCCGGCACCTGGAAGGCCGGCGTCAGCGCCAAGGGCATCAAGGAAGGCGGCGTCGATTGGGCGCTGGACGCCAACAACCGCAAGCTGATCACGCCGGAGATCGAGAAGCGCGTGCTGGGCGCGCGCAAGGACATCATCGACGGCAAGGTCAAGGTCTTCGATATCCGTTCGGGCGCGGCCTGCCCCGTCTGACGCGGTTTTGAACATTGAGCGCGCCGCCGGGGTTGTCCCCCGTGCGGCGCGTTTAACGTTTTACGCTTTACCGTCTTCTTCAACCGAACCGAAAACGACCCTATGCAGCCAGCAGTAGAATTTCGCGGCATCTCCAAGCATTTCGGAGCCGTCAAGGCGAACACGGACGTCAGCTTCGCCATCGCCAAGGGATCGATCCACGGCCTGGTGGGCGAGAACGGCGCCGGCAAATCGACCCTGATGAGTATCCTGTACGGCTACTACCGCGCCGACGGCGGCGAGATCCTGCTCGACGGCCAGGCACGCCGCATCCACAACAGCCAGGAGGCGATCGCCCTCGGCATCGGCATGGTGCACCAGCACTTCATGCTGGTCGAGAACATGACGGTGCTCGATAACGTCATGCTGGGCAGCGAGGGCGGTTTCAAGCTTCAATCCAAGCGCGCCGCCGTCGAGGCGAAGTTGCGCGAGATCTGCGCGCGCTACCAGCTCGACGTCGATCCGCTGGCCACCATCCACGACCTGTCGGTGGGCGCGCAGCAGCGGGTCGAGATCCTCAAGCAGATCTACCGTAGCGCCAACATCCTGATCCTCGACGAGCCGACCGCCGTGCTGACGGCGCAGGAGACCGCGTCGCTGTTCGAGATCCTGCGCCTGTTCAAGGAACAGGGCAAGACCATCATCCTGATCACCCACAAGCTGCAGGAAATCCTCGACATCACCGACACCGTCACCGTGATGCGCGGCGGCCGCGTGATCGGCGCCGTGCCCACCGCCGGCACCACCAAGGAAGCCTTGGCCAACATGATGGTCGGCCGGCCGATCGAGAACAACCTGCCGCGCGCGCCGTACAATCCGGGCGCGCCGGTGCTGCGCGTCGAGAACCTTCAGCTAAGCGACGACCAGCAGGTCAAGCTGCTGGCCGATATCGGCTTCACCCTGCGCGCCGGCGAGATCGTGGCGATCGCCGGCGTCTCCGGCAACGGCCAGAGCGAATTGATGGAGATCCTGTCGGGCATGCGCCTGCCGACCTCCGGCAAGCTCGAATTCCTCGGCAAGGACCTGCCCTACGCCGGCCGCTCCGACCCGGACGGCTTGCCGCGCACCTTCCGCGAACTGGGCATCGCCCACGTGCCGGAGGACCGCCTGCGCGATGGCGTCGTCAAGGCCTTCTCGGTCATGCACAACACCATCCTCGGCTACCAGGACAAGCTGAAAAACAAATGGGGCCTGCTCAACTTCAAGGCCATCGCGGCGCGCTGCGACGCGCTGATGAAAAGCTTCGACGTGCGTCCCGATAACCACGACCTGCGTATCGGCCTGCTCTCCGGCGGCAACCAGCAGAAAGTGGTGATCGCGCGCGAAGTGCTGGCGCAGCCCAAGCTGATGCTGGTCGGCCAGCCCACGCGCGGCGTCGACATCGGCACCATCGAGAGCATCCACAAACAGCTGCTGGCCCTGCGCGACTCCGGCGTGGCGATCCTGCTGGTGTCGGTGGAGCTGGAGGAGGTGCGCGCGCTGGCGGACCGCATACTCGTCATGTGCGGCGGCCGCATCACCGGCGAACTGAAAATTGAAGAATTCGACACGACCCGTATCGGCTTGCTGATGGGCGGAATGCACAAATCATGAACAAAGACCTGCCACGCTGGGCGACCGCGTTTGCCCTGCCCCTTCTGAACCTGCTGTCGGCACTGCTGGTGACCGCGCTGGTGATCCACCTGCTGGGCGAGAGCCCGACCGAATCGCTGGCGATCCTGATCAACAGCGCCGTCGTCAATCCGGAAGGCTTGAGCTACACGCTGTTCTACGCCTCGACCTTCATCTTCACCGGCCTGGCCGTGTCGATCGCCATGGAGGCGGGCCTGTTCAACATCGGCGCCGAAGGCCAGATGTACTTCGCCGGCCTTGGCCTGACGTTGGCCATGCTGACCTTCGACAGCACCCTGCCGGCCCTGGTGCTGATCCCGGTCGGCATGATCGGCGCCGCGCTGTTCGGCGCGCTGTGGGCGTTCGTGCCCGGCTACCTGCAGGCGAAGCGCGGCAGCCACGTGGTGGTCACCACCATCATGTTCAACTACATCGCCGCCGCGCTGATGAACACCGTGATCGTCAAGCTGGTGCCGCCGGGCGAGCAGAATCCTGCCAGCCGCTCCTTCGCGGCCGCCGCCGAAATGCCGCGCCTGAACCAGTGGTTCCCGGCGCTGGGCGAGACGCCGCTCAACATCAGCTTCTTCCTGGCGATCATCGCGCTGGTGATCTACGGCGTGGTGGTGTCGCGCTCCTCGTGGGGCTTCAAGCTGCGCGCCACGGGCCTGAACAAGCACGCCGCGCACTACGCCGGCATCCGCATCAGCAAGATGATCATCATCGTCATGCTGATCTCGGGCGCGCTGGCCGGTCTCGGTTCGGTCAACTCCATCATGGGCTCGACCCACTACCTGTCGCTCAACTTCGTCGGCGGCGCGGGCTTCATCGGCATCGCCATCGCGCTGATGGGCCGCCAGCATCCGGTCGGCATCTTCCTGTCGGCGGTGCTGTTCGGCGCGCTGACCCAGGGCGGCTTCGACCTGTCGCTGGAGAAGCAGAACATCCCGCCGGAGATGGTGATCCTGGTGCAGGGCCTGATCATCCTGTTCTGCGGCGCGATGGAAAACCTGTACGCGCCGGCGCTCGCCAAACTGCTCAAACTGAAGAAGTGAGGACACTATGACTTTTGACGACCTCCATATCGGCAGTATCCTGGTCTCGACCGTGCGCAACGCGCCGGTGCTGATTTTCGCCGGCATGGCCGGCCTGTTCGCCGAGCGCTCCGGCGTGATCGACATCGGCCTCGAAGGCAAGATCCTGGCGTCGGCGTTCGTCTCGGCGGCCGTCGCCTTCACCACGCAGAACCCTTGGTACGGCGTCATGGCCGGCATCGTGGTGTCGATGCTGCTGGCCAGCCTGCAGGCCTACATCGCCATCACCCAGAAGGGCAACCAGCTGGTGGCCGGCATCGCCATCAACATCGCCATGAGCGGCCTGACCTTCGTGGTGGCGCAATACATATTCCAGCAGGGTGGCCGCACGCCGGACCTGGGGTCGGCGCGCCTGTTCGACGTGGTGCTGCCCGGGACGGCGGCGGTCGAGGGCATCCCCGTCATCGGCTGGGTATACGCGCATTTGATCGGCGGCCATTCGGTGCTGGTGTACATGGCCTTCGCGCTGGTGCCGCTGGTGCACTGGATCGTTTATCACAGCCGCTTCGGCCTGCGCCTGCGCGCCTGTGGCGAAAACCCGCACGCGGCCGACGCGGCGGGCGTCAGCGTCGAGCGCCAGCGCTACATGGCGATGCTGATCGCCGGTTTCCTGTGCTCGTTCGCGGGCGCCTACCTGTCCATCGTGCAGAGCGGCTTCTTCCTGCGCGACATGTCGGCCGGCGCCGGCTACCTGGCGCTGACGGCCATGGTGTTCGGTAACTGGCGGCCGCTGTACACCTTCCTGGGCTGCCTGATGTTCGGCTTTTTCGGCGCGGTGCAAATCCAGATCGAAGGCGTGGAACTGCCGGGCATCGGCCGCCTGCCGGGCGCGATGATCCAGATGGTGCCGTACGTGCTGACCGTGATCGTGCTGGCCGGTTTGATGGCCAAGTCGGTGGCGCCGAAATCGCTCGGCATCCCGTTTGTCAAGTCGCGCTAAACGCACGCCCCTCTAGCGGAATTCCCGCATATACACCAGCAGATCGGCGATCTGCTGGTCGTCGCCGATACCCCAGAAACGCATGCTCGTCCCCGGTACCACGTCGTGCGGCGCGCGCATGTAGGCGGCCAGCTTTTGCTCGGTCCAGACGATGCCCGATTTCTTCATCGCCTCGGAATACTTGAAGTCCGGCGTGGCCGCGGCTTTGCGGCCGATGATGCCGTTCAGTTGGGGGCCGTAGCCGGCCTGCGCGTAGCGGCCGACCTGATGGCACGAAGCGCACTTGCGGAACGCCGCCTGGCCGGCCTTGGCGTTGCCGACGTAGCCGGCCGCGCCGGCGTTGCCGGAGCAAATGCAGGCCAACAGAATCGCCAGATAGATCTTGTTCATACCGCCATTATGCCCGCGCCGCCGAAACACCGCAGAGACACGTAGGGCGGATTAGGCGGAACGCCGTAATCGGCCATGCATGCGTCGCCGCGATGCATGCAATGGCCGATTACGCTTCGCTAATCCGCCCTACGTGGAACTGTGGAACAGCGACTCAGCGCAGCAGGTGCAGTGCGGCGTATTGCAGCAGCATGATGGTTTTTCCGTCGGCGATTTCGCCGGAGGCCATCATCGCCATCGCCTGCTCCATGGTCAGCTCCAGCACTTCGATGTCCTCGCCCTCTTCCGCCACGCCGCCGCCGGCGCCGGGACGCGAGGCCGGATCGTATTCGGCGACGAAGAAGTGCAGCCGCTCCGTGACCGACCCGGGACTCATGAACGCTTCGAACACCTTGTGCACCTCGCCGATGCGGTAGCCCGTCTCCTCCTCCACCTCCGCCTTGATGCGCACCTCGGGCGTGGCCTGGTCCAACAGCCCGGCCGGCGCCTCGATCAAGAAACCGGGGTGGCCTTCGACATACGCGGGAAAGCGGAACTGCCGCACCAGCACCACGGTGCGGCGCTCGCGGTTGTACAGCAGGATCGTGGCGCCATGGCCGCGATCGTAGGTTTCGCGCGACTGGCGCTGCCACGTGCCGTCGCTGCGGCGATAGTCGAACGTGGTCTTCTTCAGCACGAACCAGTCGTCGGACAGGGTTTCGACTTTGTGGATGCGGATGCGGTCTTCAGGCATGGCGGCCTTCCTTTTCTGATTGCGTATTTTTACGATATCATGCATTATCGTGCAATATCAAGATAATTCGTGCAACTCATGCTGACTCGTCAACGCAAGGAACTATTGATCTCCCGCCTGAAACAGGACGGCCAGATCGTCGCCAAATCGCTCAGCGAGGAGTTGGGATTATCGGAGGATACGATACGCCGCGACCTGCGCGAGCTGGCGGGCGAAGGCTTGCTGCAGCGGGTGCACGGCGGCGCCCTGCCGTTGGCGGCGCCGCTGCCGGCATCGCCTGCGATGGGCAACTTCGCCGAGCGCCAGCAGATCTCCAGCGACGCCAAGCCGGCCATCGCCCGGGCGGCGGCCGCCATGATCCAGGCGGGCCAGGTGGTGTTCATCGACGGCGGCACCACGGCGGTGCAATTGGCGCGCCATCTGCCGGCCGACTTGAAATGCACCGTCGTCACGCACAGTCCCAGCATCGCGGTCGAACTGACGGCGCATCCACTGATCGACGTGATCATGATCGGCGGCCGCCTGTTCAAGCATTCGATCGTCACCATGGGGCCGGCCGCGCTGGACGCCATCGCGCAGATCCGCACCGACATCTACTTCATGGGTGTTTGCAGCCTGCACCCCGAGCAAGGCATCAGCACCGGCGACTACGACGAAGCCGGCGTCAAACGCGCGATCGCGGCGGCGGCGCAAAAGACGGTGGTGCTGGCGTCGCCGGAAAAACTGGACACCGCGTCACCGTTCCAGATCGCGCCGATGCAAAGCGTGGCGGCGATCATCGTCAACGCCGGCGTACCGGAAGCACTGCTGGCGCCCTACCGCAATATGGGCATCGAGGTGTTGCTGGCAGGTTGACGGTTCAGGGCCAGATGGCTTTGAGCACGGCGGCCAAACGATAGCCGCCCCGGGTCAGCTGCGTCCTGGCATCGGCCGACGTCGGCACCGGATAGTCGGCGGGCACCGACACCGGCCAGGTGTAGTAGACCGCCCCGGTGCTCTTGCTGGTCTGCGTGGACGCCGCGCCCGGGACCACGCCGTCATAAGCGCGCTTGGACACCGACAAAGCCTGCTCGGCCCACTGATAGGGCCAACCTAACGGATCGCCATTGTCGGCCGCCACCGCCGGATTGGCCGCGACCACCGCTTCCGCGAACTGCCCCGGCGAGCGCGCGTCGATGCGGCGGAAGGCGTAGTTCACCACCGTGCCATCCCAATACGAATGCAGCGGACGCGTGGCCCTCGGCGCGCGCGGCGGCCCGGGCGGCTCGACGTTTTCGGCGGCCGGCGGCGGAATCAGGCGCTCACTACTCGCACTCAGTTTGACGTCGTCGAGCAGCAGGTTGTTGCCGCCTTGCGTGGCGAACGCCTCGCCGGCGTCGATCTGCGTCTGCCCCGCCGGCACGACGAAACCGCCGTCCTTGCCGACATACGCCTCGCCCACGTGCAGCGGCTGCGAGATATCGCCCGTCAGGTGCGCCAGGATCAGCAACGCCTGGCGCGGCGTGAAGCCGCGCGGATTGCTGGCCTTGTCGCCCTTGCCCTGCAACGTGGCGATGCACTGCTTGAGCGTCTGCACGATGTCGTCATCGGCGGTGCCGACCGCGTGGTCGTGATACTCCGTCAGCTGGAACGGCACGTTGGTGTAGTGGTACTCGGTGTGCCGGGGATTGGCGGCCACATAGGCCTCCATCTCCGCTGTCTGCGGACCGCAAAAAGTCCCCTTGACGCAGTCGGCCCAGATGGCGATCTTTTCCAGGCTCTCGCCGGGCAGCAGCAAGGCCTGCACGCGCTTTTCGGCGTTGCTGCCCTTGATCAGCCGATCCGCGATGGCGCCGACCGCGCGGTGGCCGTCGTTGCCCCACGCCTGCGCGTCGGAGGAGACAAACGCGGAGGCGAAGGCGCCGCACACCGCCGCTGCCACCAATAGCTTCTTCATTCCGCTTTGCCTTTGGCCGGTTTCGGGTACTGCTTGTTGATGTCGAGCGCCTGCGCGTACTGCGAGCTCCATATCTGCTCCTGCGTCGCTGCCAGGCGCTGCGCCATTTTCTCGTTACGCATCACCACTTCCATATTACGCGACAAATCCATGTAGCCACCGGCCCAGTTGCTGGTGCCGACCCACGCGATCTGATTGTCGATCACCATGGTCTTGCTGTGGATGACGCGCGCGAACGGAATGAATCCGCCCGAGGCCACCGGTATCGTCACCACGCGGATCTCCACGTTCGGCAGCATCGCCAGGCTTTTCAGATAGGCTTGCGCCGGCTGTTCCATATTCCAGTTCGATACCATCAGCTTGATCTTGACGCCGCGATTGGCGGCGGCGCGCACCGCGTTGTCGATCACGGCGTAGTAAGGGCGCGTGCCCTTCGGGCCATAACTGAGGGGCGCGTAGTCCAGCAGCTGGATGCGCACTTCGCTTTTGGCGTCGGCCAGCAGCGCCGGCAGACCGGACTCGGAGTCGCCGATGCCGGCCGGGTTGTAGCGGTTCGGACTGGCCAGCAGGAAGGTCTCCTGGCGGTAGTTCGGCGCGGCGGTGATGGCGTTGAGCGCCGGCACCGCCGCGCCCTGCTCCGTCAGCGCCTGCGCGCGCCAGTCCTGGTTGAACACCGCCAGCACCTGGCCGGCGAGTTTGGGATCGGTGATGCGCAGTCCCGTCTCGTGGATATGCTCGAAGGCGCGCCAGTCGAAGTTCTGGCTGCCGATAAAGGCCGTGACGCCATCGACCACCATGTACTTGGCGTGGATGATGCCGTTGCCGGTCAACTTGCTGAAATCGAGGATGCGCAGTTCCAGGTTCGGAATCGCCCGCAGCTGGTCCAGGGTCGGCTTCTCCGACAGGCCCACGCCCTTTTGATCCATCAGGAAGCGGATCTTGACGCCGCGCTTGCCGGCCGCCGCCAGGCGCTCGACGACCTTGTCGAACACGCTGCCCGGCTTGTTGACGGCGTAGAACTGGCCTATCACGATCTCGGTTTTGGCGTTGTCGAACATCTCGCTCCACACCGTCGCGGGATCGCGCAGGTCGTCGCTGCGCAGCGACGTTTCGACAGGCGCCGTCTGCACCAGTTCAAAACCGGGAATGGAAAACTCGGCGCGGGCTGGTACGGCGGATGCCAGCAGCGCCGGCACGACAACGGAAAGTAAAAGACGACGCATAGCGGCTACTCCAATTAGTATATTTAGTATTGACTACCGCAGGCGCCTGATGCGCTGCTGCGTTTCGGCCTTGCCGGCCGGCTTGCCCGTTTCCTCGCGCTTGACCAGGTAGGCGGTCAGCGCATCGACGGCGAGGATGCCCGATTCGGCGCGGTTCGCGCCACGGGCGAACATCGGAAAGGCATCGCCGCCTTCCGCCAGGAAGTTATTCACCATCACGCGATAGGACGACTCCCTCTGCAGCGGCACGCCGTTCAGCATCACGCTGTCCGCCACCACCTTGCTGCCCTCGCCGCGCTTCGCATCCCACTGATAGGTGAAGCCGTCGGAAACCTGCAGCAGTCCGCGCCACGAATCGCGCCCGCCCATCCACTGCTGCTCCAGCAACTCGTAGATCTGCCACCCCTTCAGGTTCATTGCCACCAGCTTGTTCCCGAACGGCAGCACGACCAGCGCCTGGCCGATGGTGACGCGCCGACCCGCGCCGCTTTCCAGATCGCTGCGCATGCCGCCGTCGTTCATGAAAGCGATCTGCACGCCAAATGGACGCCCCGCCGCCAGCACCGAGTCGGCCACCAGATCGCCCAGCGGCGACTCGCCGTTGTCATCGAGGTCGCGCCCCACGCTGGGCAAGGCCAGCGTGGCCACTGGACGCGCCAATTGCGCCGCGCTGCGCTCGCGCGCCTTCTTCAAATAGCCATCGAGCGCCGGAGCGGCCGGCCAGGTGCCCGGCACCATCACCTCCTGCGTGGCGCTGACGTCGCGCAGCGTGTTGGTGCCGGTATCGACCCTCAGCTTGATGCGCGCCATCACGTGCCCCGCCGAATCGGACTGCGTCACCAGACGGCCGTCCACCCGGCACAGATAACCCTTGTGCGAATGGCCGCTGACCACGACGCGGATCGCCGGATCGAGTCGTTTGACGACATCGACGACCGCGCCTGTCAATTGACTGCAATCCTGCTGGTCGAACTTCTCGACGGTGGTGCCGCCCTGGTGCAGCAGCACGACGAATACGCCCACGCCCTGCCTGCGCAGTTCCGGCAGCTGACGGTTGATCGCATCCGCCTCGTCGATGAATTCGAGGCCGGCGATGCCGGAAGCGAGCGACGTTTCGGCCGTCTCGCGCAGCACGGTGCCGATGAAGGCCACCTTGACGCCATGCGCGGTTTCGATTTTGTAGGCCGGCAGGATCGGCTTGCGGGTCACCATGTCGATCACATTGGCCGCCAGATAACTGAATTGCGCGCCGGCGTAGTCCGGCTCGAACTTGCAGGCCTTGTCGGCACGCGGCGATTTGCAGCCGCCCTTCTGCTGGCGCAGCAGCTCGACGCGGCCGGCATCGAATTCGTGATTGCCGACGGTGCTCGCGCGCAGTCCCAATAAATCCATCGCGGCCATGGTCGGCTCGTCGGCCCACATCGACGAGATGGCCGGGCTGGCGCCGATCAAATCGCCGGCGCCGACCAGCAGCAGTTCCGGGTCCCGCTTGCGCCAGGCCTGCAGCGCCGCGCCCAGCGTATCTATACCGCCGGCCATCACCGTGCGCGCGTCCTGATCGCGCACGCTGTCCCACACGTACTTGCTCGGCTCGAGGTTGCCGTGGAAGTCGTTCAACGTGACCAGTTGAACCTCGACGACGCCAGGCGGCAGCGGCCCGTGGCTGGCGCAGGAAGCCAGTGAAGCTGCAAGCGCGACGGCGGCAACCGCCCGGAGAGTGATAGTCATTGCTGTAGGAGCGAAAGGGAATGGATTATTGTACCGTGCAAAAGTTGCGACGGAGACCCTTGGGCGGCCGTTGGAATAGTACGTTACAAAATCATCGATGCAGAGCGCCCGTGCAAACGAAAACAGGCCCGAAGGCCTGTCAGACTCAGTGCATCACGAGCGGCGCGGGGAGCTCCCCGCGCCGCTCCTCGGTGCGCTATTAGAAGTTCATCAGCAAGGTTGCCGATACCATACGTGGTGCCGCCAGGTTGTAGAACGGCGTGCCGCTGGCGCGGATCGCACCATAAGCCAGCGCGTTGGTCTGAAGGCCGGTTGGGTTGCGGTACTCGCGGTTCAGCAGATTGGACACGTTGATCGTCAGTTTAGGCGTTTTGAAACCACCGAAACTCGGGAACTGGTAACCAGCGTCCAGATCGACGGTGGTGTAGCCCGGCACTTCTTCGTCGTTCATCAGCGTCGCTTGCTGCTTGCTGGTGTACTTCAATTTCGCGCGGGTGTACCAAGCGTCGGTTTCATAGGAAACGCTCAAACCAGTTTTCCACTTTGGCGCCAGCGGGAACTGCTTGCCGGCGGTGTTCAGATACAGCACGTTGCGGTTGGCATCGACGCCAGCGGCGATGTTGTCCTTGATCTCGGTATGCAGATAGCCGAGCGAACCGTACACCGACCAGCCGTTGATCGGTGTGTTACCCAATTCCAGTTCGAAGCCCTTGTTCTGCACTTTGCCAACGTTGGTGTAGGTGCTGGTCAGGGTGTTAGGATCGGTGGCGTTGGCCTGACGATCCTTGAAATTGTTGATGAACACGGTGGCCGAGGTCGTCAACAGATTGGTCTGGTGGCGATAGCCCATGTCCAGGTTCCACGACGTCTCCGGTTGCACGTCGCTGACCAGGCGTGGAGTGCCGTTGGTCAGGACGATGTTGTTGCTGGTCGGCGCGAACACGAAGTTCGGCGGTGCGCGGAAGTTCTTGGCCAGGCTGGCGAACAGCTGGTCGTCGTTGGTCAGGCGATAACGCACGCCCAACTGTGGCAACACTTCGCTATAGGTCTTGTCATAGCTATAGCCAACCGCATTGGCTTCGCTCGCATTGTTGGTGAAGTCGCGCTTGACATGCGGTGTGCGAACGCCGGCGTTGATCAGCAGCTTGTTATCCATGAAGGAAACGGTGTCCTGCACGAAGGCCTGGTATGCGGTGCTAATGGTGCGCCAGTCGCGCGTCATGTATGGCGTGCCGTTCGGGCGCAGGATCGCGTAGTCGCCCTTCCAGATCGACGATGGATTACCGTCGGCGTCGACCGATTGAATCGGGCCGGTCTGAATGTGCGTCGCGCGCTCATACCATATACCTGCCAGCACTTCGTGGTTGCCCCAGGTCTGGGTGACCGAGGCGGTCACGCCTGGACGACGGGTGCGGGTCACGCTGCCGCCATAGACGATCACGCGGTCGAGGGTATCGCCGTCGCCGTTCAGATCGACGCCAGCGTTGACGCGGCCGGTCGCCTGGTTCAGGAAAGCGTTTTCCGCCACGACGCGCTGCTGCACGCCGCCCGTGCCGTAGCCGTACCACAGGTAGGGAATGACTTTGATGTCGGTGTTTTCACCAAGGCGCGCTTTGGCGGTGACCGAGGCGATGACATTCTCGAACGGGTTCAGCGCCAGCTTGTAGAACGAATCCGCATTCGCTTGTGCCGGATCGACGTCGGCCTGGCCTGGACGGGCCGGCGCGTGGCCGATGAACTTGGTCGAGTAATCGTAGTGGTAGCCCTTCGTTCTCAGATCGTTCAAGTTGAACGTGCTGATGTTGTTGTTGATGGCGCGGTTGTACAGCACGGTGCCGTGGACATAGTTGAACCGGTCCCAGTCGTAGGCGAAACCGACATCGACGTGGTTACGCTTGGCTTTGCCTTCGCCCTTCCACTTGTCGGCTTCGGCGTACGAGTACGACGCGAACACCTTGGCTTTGCCATCCATGAACTTGCCGCTGTCGACACGCATGTAGGTCTTGGTCAGGTGCAACTGACCGACGGTTTGGGCCAAACGGAAGCGGGACGTATCTTCCGGTTGGCAGGTGGTGATGCCGAAGTTGCCGCCGGTGGCGCCGACTTGCGGCGAGTCCACGTCGGTCGAACCCTGGGTGACGAATTCGCTGCAGGTGTTTTCAAGGTCAACGTACTCTTGTGGATAGACCGAGAAGCTACCGGAGTCGTTGACCGGCACACCGTTGACGGTGGCGCCGAGCTGGTCGCTGTTAAAACCGCGCAAGGTCAAGCCACCACCGAACAGGCCGGTACCGTCGTAGCTGTAGGTGTTCACGGAAGGCATCAATGCCAACGCATCGAAAGCATTGCCGGTGGGACGTTGTTTTGCCAGTTCTTCCGCAGTAACGGTACTGCGCGCCTTCGGTACCTCTTCCTGAACCATCAGGCCCATGCCGACTTTCCTGCCGGTGATGGTGACACTTTTAGCCGGCGGTTCCGAGCCATCGGTGGTTTGGGCGTGAGCGACAGACATGCTCATGCATGCTGCGCTGCATGCCAAAGCCATCAGGCTGAGGCGCAGTGTCGGATTGTGTTTCACGGCGGATTGCATTGAGAAAGCTCCCAGTTTTATTAAAAGAAATTATGTGTTCTACGGTGTCTGACGGACTTCACGAGCTCGTGACTCGCGGTCACGATGTGGACACAAAGCGCCCATGACAACACAAAATTGTAACCCGTAAATATTTCACTGCTATGACATTGCTATCCACAAATGTTATTAAGTTGGAAGCATTCAAACCACTATGCATCAGCCAAAAAAACCTGACAAATACGATTTAATTTAGGGATTTATACAAAATGGATATAAGTGGCGCGATAAACATCCATCGTTGCGTGCATGGACGCCGCATGATCTTAAACGGTGAGAATTATAGTAGACCGATAAGGAATGAAATAAATTCATTCAAAGAAAAGAACCGTCATGGTGCAAAGCACAACGATTATGTGGCAATGTTGCAACAAACTCGCGCAAGGATAAGAAAAAAACAAGTGCCTAAAGGCGTACCGGACACTGCCTTAAATTTGTAACAGGCGCCGCTGACGTCGTCCCAGCGCAACACCGGCCTCCTTGGAATGGCGACCGGTGTTATTAAAAAAACGTTAGCGCGGGTATCTGACGGCCGAGGCACCGGCGATGGCCGCCTCGAATTGCGTGAACTTGCCATCAAGTGCTTTTAACAAGCGCTGTTTATCGGCGTCCGCCAGGAAGGAATAACGAATGCTGTCGTATGACAGTTTTTTGACTTCCGCATAAGTCGGCTGATAACGGGCGGCATACAGCACGAATTCGCCGGACAGGTTATTCCGCGAGACGCCCGCATCGTCGGTCGACAGCACGAACGGCACGCCGTATTTGCGGTACAAGGTGACCGGGTGCGCGGCGCCCTTCACACCCAAAATAAAGTCGTTACTAGAGAGATTGACCTCGACCGGAATCTGACGATCACGCATTTTTTTCATGATGCCCAGCGGGTTGGTCTCGTGGGCGATGTCCATGCCATGGCCGATGCGGCTGGCGCCGGCGACGTCGATGGCGTCGCGGATGTGGAAGGTCAGGCCTTCCGGCTGCACCATGCCCAGCGCCAGCTCGCCGGCGTGCAGCGCCAGTTTCACCTTCGGATATTTCGTCTTCAGGAATTTAAACATCCGCATGTGCATCGCGTAGTCGCGCATCGCCACATGAACGCTCTCCTGGCCGACGATGTTCACACCGACGATCATCGGGCTGGAGGAAGCCAGCTTAAAGCTCGACACCATCTGCGAGAACACCTGCGACGGCGACAGGAAGCGCAGCGCGAACGGCTGGTAGCGCATCGTGAAATCGGCGTCGTCGATGCCGGCGCCGGAGGTTTTGACGTTTTCCAGGTAGGCGGCGATCCAGCCCTGGAAGGCCTTGTCGTCCTCCAGTTTGGCGCTGTAGGCGGCCAGGTCGGCGTCGGTCACGCCGCCGGCCATGGCTTTCTCGTCGAAGGCCGGGTCCTGCGCGATCGGCGCGATCTCGTAGATGGTCTCGATGTAGCTCAGGTTCTCCTGGATGGCGCGCTGCTTGAGCGTCTTCAGGCCTTCGGCGGCATTGGTCGACGCCACCGGATTGAAATAAGCGAAGGTGTCGAAGAACTGGCGGTCCGGCGGCGACTGCACCGCGCCGTGGTTGTGGAAGTCCTTGTCCGACCATTTCTGCAGCAGGTTGGCCAGCACCGTGTTGTTCTGCAGGACCTCCTGGCCGGACAGGCACGCGCGCTCGGCCAGCGGTTTGGCGCGCTCGCTGGCGACGGCCTCCTTGGCCGTTTCGATCATGAAGCTGGCCTTGTTGACGCAGTAGCCCTGCTTGTCCACCCACTCGAGATACTGCTCTGCGTAGATCGAGCCCGAATAGTGGTGGTGCAGGTCGCCGCCCTTGGGCATCATCGTGAAGAACATCGTCAGCTCGGCCAGTTTCGGCTCTTTGCTGGAGACCAGCGAGGCGAAATGGCTCTTGACGATGTCCTCGTTGCTGGCCGCGTGCGCGCCTTGCGGTATGGCGCAGAACACGGCGGCGGCAAGGGCGACTGCCTTCAGGCTGGCGATATTTTTTTGCATGTGGCTTCCAATATGAATATAGTCAAGTCGAGGCGCGGGCGTGCACCTTGAGGCCGGCGGAATATGTCGCCGCGATGGCGCGGTCGTCGCCAAGCAACGCCAGAGCGAACAGCAATTCCTCCAGGCTTTCGACGCGGTCGGTGCGCCGCTGCAGCAGCGGCGTGGCCTGCGGGTCGACGACGATGAAGTCCGCCTCCGTGCCGGCGCTGAAATTGCCGATCGTGCCTTCAAGCTGCATGCTGCGCGCCGCGCCCAGCGTGGCAAGGTAGAACATCCGCAAAGCCGGCAGATAACTGCCGCCCAAGCGCGCTACTTTATAGGCTTCATTCATGGTTTGCAACATCGAGAACGAGGTGCCGCCGCCGACATCCGTCGCCAGCGACATCAGCACGCCCGCCTGGTCGGCCTGTTCGAAGTCGAACAGACCGCTGCCGAGGAACAGGTTGGAGGTCGGGCAGATGGCAGCGGCGGAACGGGTTTCGGCCATGCGTTCGCGGTCGCGCTCATTCAGCCAGATGCAGTGGCCGTACATCGCGCGCGGACGCATCATGCCGTAGCTGTCGTAGACGTCGATGTAGCTGCGCGACTTGGGGAACAGTTCGCGCACCCACGCGCATTCGGCTTCGTTCTCCGATACGTGGGTCTGGATGAAGGTGTCCGGGTAGGCGCGCGCCAGTTCGCCGGCCAGGTGCAGCTGTTCTTCGGTGGAAGTAGGCGCGAAGCGCGGCGTGATCGCGTACAGCGAGCGGCCGTGCTTGTGCCAGCGCTGGATCAGGGCCTCGGTGTCGCGGGCGCTCGATTCGGCGGTGTCGCGCAGGTAGTCGGGGCAGTTCCGGTCCATCATCACCTTGCCGGCGACCATGCGCAGGCCGCGCTGCTCGCTGGCGCTGAAGAAGGCGTCGACCGATTGCGGATGCACGCTGCAATAGACCATGGCGGTGGTGGTGCCGCAACGCAGTAGCTCGTCGAGGAAGAAGTCGGCCACGCCGGCGGCGTGCGCGCGGTCGCCGAATTTGCTCTCGACCGGGAAGGTGTACGTTTCCAGCCAGGGCAGCAGGCCTTCCGCCGGCGAGGCGATCATGTCGGTTTGCGGGTAGTGGACGTGCGTGTCGATAAAGCCGGGCATCAGCAGCTTGCCGCTGTAGTCGTGCACTTCCGTTCCCGGCGGGAGCGTGGCGTGCAGCGCGGCGTAGTCGCCCGCGGCCTGGACTTTGCCGTCGGCGACGATCAGCAGGCCGTCTTCGTGCCAGTCGTGCGACTGGTCGCTGAAGGCCGGATCGGCGAGGAAGTGGAGCAAGCTGCCTCGGTAGGCTTGCAGGTTTGGGTTCGACATAAGTTCTTTCAAAAATTTCGTGGTTCTACGTCGGGCGGACTTGGCCGAATGTCGTAATCGGCCATCGATGAGCCTTCAACGGCGCATGCATGTCCTCGTTCGACATAGGTCCTCTCAAAAATTTCGTGGATTCACGTAGGGCGGATTAGGCGGAACGCCGTAATCGGCCATCGATGAGCCGACGGCGGCACATGCATGGCCGATTACGCTGCGCTAATCCGCCCTACGTGGTTTAACGTTAGACTCTGCTGCGCTTCCCAGACCATTAACAACTGGGCGCAGACCGAGGCGGCGATGGCGGCGGGCAGCTTGTTTGTGATGCCGGCCAGGCCGACCGGGCAGACCATGGCGTCGATGCGATCCTTCGGCAGGCCGCGCGCGGCCATCCTGCGCTCGAACTGCACACGCTTGGTCTTCGAGCCTATCAATCCGAACCAGCCGACATCCGCGCGGGCCAGAATCGCTTCGCTCAAACGCTGGTCCAGCGCGTGGCTATGGGTCATCACCAGGTAGCTGGCACCGGCCGGCGCGCTGGCGACCAGCGCCTCCGGCATGTCGGTCGCTTCGACCGTGACATTGGCCGGTATCGCCGACGGAAACATGTCCTCCCGCTCGTCGACCCAGGTGACGGTGCACGGCAGCTCGCCCAGCATGCGGACGATGGCCGCGCCGACATGGCCGGCGCCGAACAACAGCAAATGCGCGCGCGGAGCGAGACATGGATCTGCGAGCCAGCGGCGGCCGGCAGCGTCTTGGATCACATGCGTGCCGCGCTTGCGGTCGACGGCTGGCGCGCCTTCGCCCGCCCCCGCGACCGTCATGCCATCCGCGTCCAACAGCAGCGCGGCGGACGGGCCGTCGATGGCGCTCAGACGCCAGCTATCCTCGCGGCGACGCGCGCTCAAACTTTCCAGCACGGACCGCAGCGAAGCATCGACCAGCTCGAACGCAAGATGGACCACGCCGCCGCAGCATTGTCCCAAGGTCGGCCCGAGCGCGTAACGCTCCAGCCATGCCGCGCCGGCGCCGGCGCCGGCCAGCATCGCGCGCGCCGTCTCGACCGCGCACATCTCCAGATGTCCGCCGCCGATGGTGTCGACCTGGCCTGCCGCCGTGACCAGCATCTTGGCGCCCGGCTCGCGCGGGCCGGAGCCTTCGACGATGGCCACCGTCACCAGCACCGCCGGTTGCGTGATCCGCGCTGACAGCCACTCGTTCACTTAGGCCGCCATTTCCACTGCGGACACCGCGCGCAGTATTTCTTCGCTGGTCGCGGGGGCGTTCAGCGGCGGGTTGACGCGATGGCCGCCGACGCTGGAGATCGCATCGCGGATCGCGAAGAACACCGAGAACGGCAGCAGCAGCGGCGGCTCGCCGACCGCCTTGGAGCGGTGGATGCTGTCCTCCACATTGCCGTTGTCATAGAGCTTGACGCGGAAGTCCTCCGGGCAGTCCGACACGCCGGGAATCTTGTACGTCGACGGCGCGTGCGTCATCAGCTTGCCGGCCGGGTTCCACCACAACTGCTCCGTGGTCAGCCAGCCCATGCCCTGGATGAAGGCGCCCTCCACCTGGCCGATATCGATGGCCGGGTTGAGCGAGCGGCCGGCGTCGTACAGCGCATCCGCGCGCAGCAGCTTCCATTCGCCGGTCAACGTATCGACCACCACCTCGGATACGGCGGCGCCGTA
Source organism: uncultured Duganella sp. (assembly GCA_963511605.1). Taxonomy (GTDB): domain Bacteria; phylum Pseudomonadota; class Gammaproteobacteria; order Burkholderiales; family Burkholderiaceae_D; genus Rugamonas. The sequence goes on from CAUPJZ010000001.1 coordinate 165,479, forward strand.
GGCGTAGTACGAGAATGGATGGCCGTTCATCGTCTTCGGGTCCCAGTGCAGGCCGGGGGTGGCGTAGAAACCGTCGGACCACAGCTGCACCCGCGCCAGATACGCCTTCTGCACCAGCTCAGGGAACGGCACGGCATGGCCGTTGACATGGACGGTGTTGTCGAAGAAGCGCACCGGCCGGCCGTCCTCGTCGCCATATAATTTGATCGCATAGGCGGACAGGCGCTCGCGGATCTGGCGCGCGGCATCCTGCGCCGCCTTGCCGTTCAAATCCGCGCCGGTCGATGCCGCCGTCGCCGAGGTGTTCGACACCTTGCTGGTGTCGGTCGCCGTCGCCCGCACGTGCTCCATGTCCAGGCCCAGTTCATGCGCCACCACTTGCATCACCTTGGTGTTGATGCCCTGCCCCATCTCCGTGCCGCCGTGATTGACCAGCACCGAGCCGTCGACATACACATGCACCAGCGCGCCGGCCTGGTTCAAATGGGTGACGTTGAAGGCGATGCCGAACTTCAGCGGCGTGAGCGCCAATCCCTTCTTCAGGACCGGGCTGCCCGCGTTCCAGGCATCGATGGCCTTGCGGCGGGCGCGGTATTCGCTGGTTTGCTCCAGCTCCGTCGTCAACGCCTCGATCACGTTGTCGACGATCTCCTGGCCGTAGGGCGTGACATTGCGCTCGGTCTTGCCGTAGAAGTTCAGGCGGCGGATGTCGAGCGCGTCGCGGCCAAGGTTGCGGGCGATTTCGTCGATGACGTATTCGATGGCGATGGCCCCCTGCGGGCCGCCGAAACCACGGAAGGCGGTGTTCGACTGCGTGTTGGTCTTGCCGCAGGCGGCGCGGATGTCGACGTCGGACAGGTAGTAGGTATTGTCGAAGTGGCAGACGGCGCGCGTGGCCACGGGTCCCGACAAGTCGGCCGAATAGCCGGCGCGCAGGGTCATGTCCACCTTGGCGGCGAGTATCTTGCCGTTGTCGTCGTAGCCGACTTCATATTCATAGAAGAAGCAATGGCGCTTGCCGGTGACGAGCATGTCGTCGTCACGGTCGGCGCGCAGCTTGACCGGCCGGCGCAGCTTGGCGGCGGCGATGCCGGCGGCGGCGGCCCACAGCGCCGATTGCGACTCCTTGCCGCCGAAGCCACCGCCCATGCGGCGGCACTCGACCTGCACCTTGTGCGAATGCACGCCGATCGCGTGGGCGACGACGTGCTGCATCTCGCTCGGATGCTGGGTCGAGCACTGCACCAGCATGCCGTTGTCCTCCTTCGGGATCGCGTAGGCGATCTGGCCCTCCAGGTAAAACTGCTCCTGGCCGCCGACGAACAACTGTCCCTTGACGACGCGCGGCGCCATGTCGAACGCGGTCTGGAACTCTCCGCGCTTGAGCTGCATCGGCGGCAGCACGTAGGATTGCGCGGCCTTGGCCTCCTGCGGCGTGAAGATGGCGGGCAGCTCGTCGTAGTCGACGACGGCGCGGCGCGCGGCGCGGCGGGCGTTGTCGTGCGTATCTGCGACGACGACGAAGATCGGCTGGCCGACGTACATCACCTCTTCCACGCAGAAGATCGGATCGTCGTGGATGATCGGGCCGCAGTCGTTGGTGCCGACGATGTCGCCGGCGGTGTAGACCGCCACCACGCCGGCCGCGGCGCGCACCGGCGCCAGATCGATCGCGGTGATGCGCGCGTGCGCCTTCGACGACAGGCCCAGCGCGGCATGCAAAGTGCCTTGCAGCTCCGGGATGTCGTCGGTGTAGGTGGCCTGGCCAAGCACGTGCAGCTCGGCCGATTCATGCGGCCGGGCGACGCCGACGGCTTTCCACGCCTCGGCGGCGGCGGCCTTGGCGTCGTTCAACGCGGTGATCTCAAGTTCAGGAGCGGCTGGATGGTTCATGGTGGCTCCTTTCAGGCGCGGCAAGCGAAGGCGTTGACGGCATCGGCCGCGAGCGGCGCGTCGGCGCGCGTTTCGAACCAGAAGCGGCGCAGCAGGTTCTGCGCGGTTTGCATGCGGTAGGAGCTGGATGCGCGCATGTCCGACAGCGGCGCGAAGTCCTGCGCCAACATGTCCATCGCAACGCGCAGATTGGCCTCGTTCCAGCGCAGCCCAATCAGCGAAGACTCGGCACGTGGCGCGCGGCGGGGTGTTGCCGCCATGCCGCCGAAAGCGATGCGGGCGTCGACCACGACGTCGCCATCGAGCTTGAACGCGAACGCGGCACAGACGGCGGAGATATCCTGGTCGAAGCGCTTGGCCAATTTATACGTGCGGAATTCGATGCCGGCGCGGGGCAGCGGCACGCGTACGGCGGCGACGAATTCGTCCGCCCGCATATCCTTTTTCTGATAGTCGAGATAGAACGCCTCAAGCGGCAGCACGCGCTGGCCGGAGGCGCTTTGCAGCACCACTTCGCTCCCGAGCGCGATCATCCACGGCATCGAATCGCCGATCGGCGAGCCGTTGGCGACGTTGCCGCCCAATGTGCCCGCATTGCGGATCGGCAGCGACGCGAAGCGCTGGCGCATTTCGCTCAGCTGCGACGGATACCGTTCCGCCAGCGCCTCATACGCGTCGTCGAGCGACACGCCGGCGCCGATTTCCAGCATGCCGTCGTTTTCGCTGACGGTTTGTAGCGCGGTGACGTGGCCAAGGTAGATGATGTCGCCCAGCTCGCGCATCTGCTTGGTGACCCACAGGCCGATGTCGGTGGAACCGGCCAGCAGCGTGGCCTTCGGATGGGCGCCGCGCAGCGCCACCAATTCTTCCAATGTGCGCGGCGCGTGGAAGCTCTGGCCGTGCGCGGTATAGCTGGCGCCCGCGTCGCGCCGCAAGCCGCGCAATTGCTCCGCCAGGGCCTCGCGGTCGAAGCCGACCTTGGGCAGCTCCGTCATCCGGTGCGCGGCGTCGATGATGGGGCGGTAGCCGGTGCAGCGGCACAGGTTACCGGACAGGCAATCGTCGATCTCCTTGCGCTGCGCCGGCTGGCCGTCTTTGTCCAGGTACATGCCCCACAAGGACATGACGAAACCTGGCGTACAGAAGCCACATTGCGAGCCATGACATTCGACCATCGCCTGCTGCACCGGATGCAGCGCGCCGTCGGCCTGCTGCAAATCCTCGACGGTGAACAGCGCCTTGCCGTCCAGCGTGGGCGCGAACTGGATGCAGGAGTTCACGGACTTCATCTCCAGCCGGCCGCTGGCGTTCAAGCTGCCGATGACGACGGTGCAGGCGCCGCAATCGCCCTCTGCACAGCCTTCCTTGGTGCCGGTGCAATGCAAGTCCTCGCGCAGGTGCTGAAGCACGGTGCGCGTCGGCGCGGCGTTGGTGATCTCCTGGACCTTGCCACGGAAGTAAAAACGAATCGGTTCGGACATCGTGGTCTCAATCTGCAAATGGATGTGTGGCGCGCCAATGGTCGGCGATATCGATGCGGCGCGTGATCCAGACCTTGTCGTGCCCTTGCACGTAGTCGAGGAAGCGCGCCAGCGACGCCGCCCGCGCGGGCCGCCCGGCGATGCGGCAGTGCAGCCCGATCGACAGCATCTTCGGCTGGTTCAAGCCATTCGGATCGCCTTCCGCGTATAGCACGTCGAAGGCGTCCTTCAGATAGTCGAAGAACTGCGTGCCGGAGTTGAAGCCCTGCGCGGCGGCGAAACGCATGTCGTTGGTGTCGAGCGTGTACGGCACGATCAACTGCGGCGCCGTCGCGGCCTTGCCGCCGGCGTCCGTGTAGTCGACCTTTTGCCAGAACGGCAAGTCGTCGCCGTAATGGTCGGAGTCGTAGCGGAAGCCGCCGTGCTCCATCACCAGCCGGCGCGTGTTGGGCGAATCGCGGCCCGTGTACCAGCCTTGCGGCGCGCTTCCCGTCAGCTCGCGGATGATATCGACGGCTTCCTTCATGTGCGCCCGCTCGGTGGCTTCGTCCATGTTCTGGTAGGTGATCCAGCGCAGGCCGTGGCAGGCGATTTCGTGGCCCAGCGACTGGAATGCGGCCACCGCCTCCGGATGCCGCTTGAGCGCCATCGACACGCCGAACACCGTCAGCGGCAGCTTGCGCTCCTCAAACATGCGCAGGAGGCGCCACAAGCCGGCGCGCGAGCCGTACTCGTACAGCGATTCCATGCTCATGTGGCGGTTGCCGAACGAGGCGGCGCCGATAATCTCGGAAAGGAATGTTTCCGATCCTGCATCGCCGTGCAGCACGTTGTTTTCGCCGCCCTCCTCGTAGTTCAGCACGAACTGCAGGGCCACCCGGGCCTGGTTCGGCCACTGGGCGTGGGGCGGTTTCGGCCCGTAGCCGATCATGTCGCGCGGATAGTTGTCGTAAGTGGTCATGGGCGCCGGCAAGTCGATGGGGAATATATCTGTAATCATATATGCGTGGGCCGCCATCGGTATATGATTTGTACAATAGATACTTATGACCTACACATATAGGACAACCATGGGCAAGCTCAGTACGCACGTTCTCGACATCACGCAGGGCAAGCCGGGGGCCGGCGTCAAGGTGGCGCTGTACGCCGTCGGCGCGCAGGGACGCACGTTGCTCAAAACCGACGTCACCAACGCCGACGGCCGCTGTTCAGCCCCGTTGCTGGAGGGCGAGACCATGAAAGCGGGGAAATATGAGCTGGTTTTCGGCGCCGGCGATTATTTCGCGTCGCAGGGGGTGGCGCTGCCGGAACCGCGTTTCATCGACGAAGTGACGATCGCCTTCGGCGTGGCCGGCGCGGAGCAGAATTACCATGTGCCGCTGGTGGTGTCGCCTTGGGCGTATTCGACGTATCGCGGGAGTTGAGGATAATTGGTGTACCGGCGGCCGGCGACGATGAAATCTCGTATAAACACGTAGGGCGGATTAGGCGGAACGCCGTAATCGGCCATGCGTGCGCCGCCAACGGAGCATGCATGGCCGATTACGCTGCGCTAATCCGCCCTACGTGTATCCGGGACGGATCGGCCGCTTGTCCGCCGGCGGGAACTCCCCTAAGATGCGCATCATGACCGAATCCCATTCCGCCCTCGAGGCGTCGTTCCTTCAGCAGGCCGTCGAACTCCACCAGCAAGGCCGCCTCCAACCGGCGCAGGCGCTGTACCGCCAGGTACTCGATCTCAATCCCCGCCAGTTCGACGCGCTGCATCTGCTGGGCGTGATCGCCCGCCAGCAGGGCGACGCGGCGACCGCCATTGCGCTGATCTCGCAAGCGATCGAGATCGACGGCCAACAGGCCAAGGCCCACGCCAACCTCGGCGCGGCGCTGCTCGACGCCGGGCGCGCCGACGAAGCGCTGGCCAGCCACGACCGCGCCATCGCCCTGCTGCCCGACTACGCCATGGCCTGGAGCAATCGCGGCAACGCGCTGCGCAAGCTCGGGCGTCTCGACGACGCGCTGCTCAGCTACCAGCGCGCGATCGACATCCAACCGAATTACGCCGAGGCACACTGCAACCGCGCCATCGTGCTGCAGGACCAGGCCCGCTATCTGGAGGCCTTGGGCGCGGCGGAAGATGCGCTGAACATCAAAGACCGCTACGCCGACGCCTGGTTCGCGCGCGGCAACGCGCTGCACTGCCTGCGCCTGCTGCCGGACGCGGTGGAAAGCTTCGACCGCGCCATCCACCTGCGGCCGCAATGGGCGGAAGCGTATAGCGCGCAGGGGTCGAGCCTGTTCAAGCTTGGCGAATTCGAGGCGGCGCTGGACAGCTACGATCACGCGCTCAAACTGAAACCCGACCACGCGCTGGCGCACTTCCATCGCGGCAACGCCCTGCGCTCGCTGGGCCGCAACGACGAGGCGATCGCCGCCTACCGCGCCGCGCTGGCCCATGGCGACAATCCGGAAACCATCGCCTTCGCGCTGGCGTCGCTCGGCGTGGGCGAGACGCCGGCCGTGCTGCCGGCCGAATACGTGCGCTCGCTGTTCGACCAATACGCCAACCACTTCGACGAGCATCTGGTGAAGGTACTTGACTACCAGACCCCGGCCTGTCTGGACGCGATGCTCCGCCGCGTGGCCCCGGAGGCCGATCTGGACACGCTGGACATCGGCTGCGGCACCGGCCTGTGCGCCCCGTATCTAAAGGCCTACTCGCGCCGCCTCGACGGCGTCGACCTGTCGCAACAGATGCTGGACAAGGCGGCCCAACGCGGCGGCTACGATACGCTGGCCTGCGCCGATCTGCTGAGCTATCTGGACGGCTACGCCGACCATTGGGACCTCGCGGTCGCCGCCGACGTTTTCGTCTACATCGGCGACCTGAAGCCGGTGTTCGAGCGCGTGCACCGCGCGATAAGACCGGGCGGACGCTTCTGCTTCTCCGTCGAAGCCGGCGACGATGCCGACTTCACCTTGCGCCCCACCAACCGCTACGCCCACACGCTGGCCTATCTCGAACGCCTGGCGAAGGAGACGGGTTTCGAGCTGCTGGCTGCCGAGCCGCTTGCAGCCCGCCAGGAGAACGGCGCGACCATCGCCGGTCACGCCGTGATGCTGCGCGCCTAAGGTCAGCGCAAAATCTTCTAAATCACGTAGGGCGGATTAGGCGGAACGCCGTAATCGGCCATGCATGAGCCGCAAGCAGCGCAAGCCTGGCCGATTACGCTTCGCTAATCCGCCCTACGAGAATCGAAGGCACATCGACGTCATCACGACGACATGCCGACGTCCCGTTCACTTGCTGTAGTCCATGATCAGCCGCGTCAACAGATACAGGCGCGGCGCGATGCTGTCGACTTCGATATATTCCTCCGGCGTGTGGATGCCGCCGCCGACGATGCCCAGCCCGTCGATGGTCGGCACGCCGGCCGCCGCGATCAGGCTTGAATCGGCCGCGCCGCCGCTGCCTTCCAAGGTCAGCTTCTTGCCCAGTTCGCCGTAGATGGCCTGCGCGCGTGCCGCCATGCCGTCGGTCGCCGCGTTTTGCGGCATCGGCGGGAAGCCGCGGCGCAGCTTCGCGCTCACCTGCGTATCCGGGATCAGCTTGTTGGCGGAGATGCGCGCCATGTCCTTCTCGACCCGGTCGAACTCCTCCGCCACCGCCACCCGCACATCGGCCTCGGCGTGCGCGGCGTCCGGTATGACGTTGCTGCGCTCACCCGCCTTGATCACCGTGAAGTTGACCGTGGTCTGCTTGCCGGCGTCGCCCAGTTTGCTCAGTTGCAGCACCTGGTGCGCCGCCTCCATGGCGGCGTTGCGGCCCGCGTCCGGCGCCACGCCGGCGTGCGCCGCCTTGCCCTTGACGTCGAGCTCGATGCCGCCGCTGCCCTTGCGCCAGATCACCAGGCCATCGGCCGGACGGCCCGGTTCCAGGTTGAAGGCCACATCGTGTTCGCGCGCCTGCTTGTCGATCAGCGCCAGCGTGCCCGCGGAGCCGGTTTCCTCGTTGGTGTTGAGGATCAGCGTCACCTTGGCGTAGTCGTCGAATTTTGCCTCGCGCAGCAGCTTCATCGCATACAGCGCCATGACGATGCCGCCCTTGTCGTCCATGATGCCGGGACCGTAGGCACGCTTGCCGTCGACGCGGAACGGCCGCGCGGCGGCGGTGCCATCGCCGAACACGGTGTCCATGTGCGCCACCAGCAGGATGCGGCCCTTGCCCTTGCCGCTCCAGGTGGCGACGATATTGCTCGACTTGGCGGGCGTCGCCGGCAGCACCTCGATGCGCGCGCCGAGCTTCTTCAATTCCTCCCGCGCGATGGCGCCGACCTTGTCCAGCCCCGCTTCGTTGTAGGTGCCCGAGTCGATGTTGACCAGCCGCTCGAGCAACGCCAAGGCCTCGGGCTTGGCCTTTTCGGCCTGCGTCAACAAGGCCTGGCTCAGCGGCGCGGCTTGTGCCGCCGCGCCGCCCAACCCCAACATCAAGCCAAGCAAAACAAAGTTCTTACGCATGATCGACGACCCTTAACGTTGTATGGAGGTAAGCTCCATAGTAACGCCTCGTCAACAATCATGCACCTCAACCGCGCGGGCCCAGAACCTGGCTGAATTGCTGCTTTTCCTCGGCCGAGGCCCCCGGGCGTTTGACGGCCGTGGTCAAGGCCGCGCGCAAGTTGGGCGTGAGCGCCACATCGCCGCTGGTCACCGAACTCAATGTTTCCCGGACCAAGTCGCCAGAGGCGCCTTTCGACAGCTGCGCGATGGCGATGTTGGAAGCCTCCCCGGGCGAGCTCAGGCGGTAGAGCTTCTGCACGGCCAGCGCGCGGACGATGTCGCTGCCCCGGCCCTCCGCCACCTGGTTCAAGAGTGGCAAGGCGTCGGCGCGCAGGTTGGCGGCGTCGCCGTTTTTCTGCTCCGCGAGCGTGCCGATGAAATTGAGCCGCGCGACGGCGGTTCGATCATCGGTTGGCGCGCCCGCCTTCAAATCGGCCAGCGCCCGGACGATCACGTCTTGCGGCACCTGGCCCGGCAGGTTGAAATACGTCTCGTACATCTCGCCGAACTTGCTTTCGCTCTTGCCCTCCCAGATCGCGTTCGCCTCTTGCAGCACGATGCCTCGGCCATCCGACGACCCGACCAGCAGCGACCGGATCATGTCGCGCTCCATCGCCTGATCGGCCGGCATGTCGTGATAAAACTGTGCCACGGCCTTGCCGACGGCGGGATCGCTTTCGATCGATGCCAGCAGCCGGGCCTGGAGTTCCTCGACCTCTGTCGACGACAGGTTATCCCGCTTCAGTATCTTGTCGACGAAACCCCGCAGACTTGCGGCCGCCTCATCCGCAGTGTATGGCTTGACGGCGGCGGAGCCGGACTGATCCTGGACGCCGCCCGCGCCGGCGGACAACGCCGCCGGCGCGGCAGAGACCGTCGGCGCCCGCGCCAATAACACGTTAAAACCGTCGACATGCGGCGCCGCGGCCTTATCCGCCCGAGGCTCGCCGCGGAAAGCGACGTAGCTCCCCGCAGCGGCCAACAGACACCCGCCAACGACTGCCGCCGCAACCACGCGGGGTGAGGAAAAATATGGTTTGAAAGGCATGGTGGCGACGCCCTTAAATCCTGTCGTACTGGCAGCTGCTGCCACGCCACTCGGGCAAATAACCCTCGACGGTGTAGGCGCCGCCCACGTAGGTGCAACGCCAGCTCGGGCCGCCCATCCAGTCGGACCGCCAGCCGGCCGGGCAACTCGACCGCAACGTCAGGTAGTTTTCCGCACCGAGCACGCGCATTTTGCCCCGGCGCTCGCTGAAGTTAATGACCGCGCGGCCCTTCCAACCCACCTTGGGGCTGCAGGTGACGGTTTCGCTGCGAATGTTGCAGGCCGACCAGGAATGGTTGGCCGAGGCGTTGATTTCCATGCCACCGATCTTGGTCGGAATGGCCCATTTCGCGCCGATGTTAAAACCGGTTGTACGGCACTCGGAATGACCGGTCGTCAACGCGACGGAACCGCAGCTACCGCCCCGATCGCTGAAACAATAGTGCCAGCTCGATCCGTCCAGGTAGTAGCCGTGCTGGTCCTTACCGATCCAGCCCCAGAACTGCGTGTTGAGCTGTTGTGCGCCGGCCAGGCCGCTGTAGGCGGCCATCAAAACAAACAAGAAAGTGATCTTTATGGATTTCATCATGGGTTCCCGAGTGAGGTTTGCACTGCGATGCGTGACGATGGATGTATTGGTATCTGAGAAATTTTTTCTAATGAACAACCACGAGCAGCTTACAAATCTTTTGTTACAGCATCGTTACCGCATGAAACTAGTCCAACTTGCGGCTATCTCATCCATGCCTTAAAATTCCAGGCTGATAACGCTCTGGGCCGGCAGCCGCTGCACGGCGACCAGTTTTCCAGACTCTTTACGGTGACTATTGGATACCGTGCCCTTATGGGTGCAACTTCTTGCACTCGCCCTCCTGATCTTTTGCTCGGCCTTTTTCGCCATGGCCGAAACCGCCCTGATGGCGGCCAACCGCTATCGCCTGCGCCACGAGGCCAAGCGTGGCAGCCGCGCCGCGATCACCACCTTGTGGCTGCTCGACCGCACCGACAAACTGCTGTCGCTGATCCTCATCGCCAACACGCTGGTCAACGCCATGGCCACCGCGCTGGTGACGTCGATCGCCATCGAGTACTTCGGCCACGACGACAACGTCATCATCATCTCGACCGGCGTGGTGGCCTTCCTGCTGATCGTGTTCGCCGAAATCTCGCCGAAGATGATCGGCGCCACCTATCCCGAGCGCATCGCGCTGCCCACCAGCGTGGTGCTGCGGCCGCTGATGGCGCTGTTCAAGCCGGTGCTCTGGTTCGTCAACCTGTTCGTCGCCCAGGTGCTGCGGCTGTTCCGCACCAAGGCCGTCGCGCATCTGCAGGACGAGCGCGTGTCGCCCGAGGAACTGCGTTCGATCGTGCTCGAAGGCGGCAACTTCATTCCGCAAAAGCACAAGAGCATCCTGCTCAACCTGTTCGACCTGGAAACCATCGTCGTCGAAGACATCATGACGCCGCGCTCGCAGATCGAGGCGCTGGACCTGGAACAGTCGGTCGAGGAGATCAAGCGCGAGCTGACCACCTGCTACCACAACAAGCTGCCCGTCTACGAGGGCGAGATCAACCGCATCGTCGGCATCCTGCACGTGCGCAAGGCGGTGGCGCTGCTCAACCAGGAAGAAGAATTGACGGTCGAGCATTTCCGCGCGCTGCTGACCACGCCCTACTTCATCCCGCAGGACACCGGCGTCTTCACGCAGTTGCAGTACTTCCAGGAGCGCAAGGAACGGCTGGGCATCATCGTCGACGAGTACGGCGAGGTGCAGGGCCTGGTCACGCTGGACGACATCATCGAGGAAATGATCGGTGAATTCACCACGTCGATGCCCGGCGACGCCCGCGCCGACAGCTTCGCCTGGAACGAGCAGGGTGAGTGCCTGCTGGAGGGCGCCACGGCGCTGCGCGACGTCAACAAACGCCTGGGCCTGAACTTCCCGCTCGACGGCCCCAAGACGCTCAACGGCATGCTGCTGGAACTGTTGCAGGAAATTCCAGAAGCCCCGATCAGTATCAAAATAGGCAACTGCGTCATCGAGGTGATCCAGGCCCATGATCAATCCATCAAAGTCGTCAAATTGATACGTCCCGGCACGAAACGCGGTTAAACGCGGTGTCTGATTGCTAAGCCCGCGTGGCTAACGCAACACCCGGGCGTACAATCGTTTCTTGGCAGCGAAAAATAGACGACAAGGCTTTACAAAATTAATGCTCAAGAGCATGATTCTTTGACCGCCCGTCCCCTATCAAGATAGATGCTTCTATGGCAGCAGTCCTCCCCAACGCCGCGCCAGGCGCCCCGATGCCGGGGTTGGCGCGCGCATTGCTGCAGGCCGGACGGCTGTCCGCCCCGCAGGCCGAGGCGCTGCAGAAAAAATCCCTTCTCGACAAGCTGGCCTTCATCGACGTGCTGCTCTCGAGCGGCGTGATCGACGCCCGCGCCCTGGCCGCCTTCTGCGCCGAAACGTTCGCCTATCCGCTGATGGACGTGGCCGCGCTCAATATCGACGCGCTGCCGGCCAAGGCCATCGACAACAAGCTGATGCAGGCACAGCGCGTCATCGCCCTGGCCAAGCGCGGCAACAAGATGTCGGTGGCCATTTCCGATCCCACCAATCTGCAGGCGCTCGACCAGATCAAGTTCCAGACCGAGTCCACGGTCGAGCCCGTTATCGTGCCGCACGACGCGCTGTTGCAGCTGCTCGCCCGGCTCAACAAGACCAGCGAGCAAAGCATTTCGGACCTGGCCGGCGACGAAGCGGACATCCAGTTCGCCGAGGAGGAAAGCGCGGCGGCGGCGGTGGCGGCGGCCGAATCGGCCACCAACGACGTCGAGGACGCGCCGGTGGTGCGCTTCCTCAACAAGATGCTGATGGACGCGGTCAACATGGGCGCGTCGGACTTGCACTTCGAACCGTTCGAAAAATTCTACCGGGTGCGCTTCCGCGTCGACGGCGTGCTGATGGAACACGCCCAGCCGCCGATCTCGATCAAGGAAAAGCTGGTCTCGCGCATCAAGGTGCTCGCCAAGCTCGACATCTCGGAAAAGCGCGTGCCGCAGGACGGCCGCATGCGCCTGATCGTCTCGCCCACCAAGACCATCGACCTGCGCATCTCGACCCTGCCCACCCTGTTCGGCGAAAAGACCGTGATGCGTATCCTCGACGCCACGCAGGCGCAGATGGGCATCGACGCGCTCGGCTACGACCCGGACCAGAAGGAAATCCTGCTCGAGGCCATCCAGCGTCCCTACGGCATGGTGCTGGTGACCGGCCCGACCGGCTCGGGCAAGACGGTGTCGCTGTACACCTGCCTGAACGTCATCAACAAGCCCGGCATCAACATCTCCACCGCCGAGGACCCGGCCGAGATCAACCTGCCGGGCGTGAACCAGGTCAACGTCAACGACAAGGCCGGGCTGACGTTCCCGGTGGCGCTGAAATCGTTCCTGCGCCAGGACCCGGACATCATCATGGTCGGCGAGATCCGCGACCTGGAGACGGCCGACATCGCCATCAAGGCGGCGCAGACCGGGCACATGGTGTTCTCGACCCTGCACACCAACGACGCGCCGTCGACCCTGACGCGGCTGATGAACATGGGCGTGGCGCCGTTCAACATCGCCTCGTCGGTGATTTTGATCACGGCGCAGCGGCTGGCGCGGCGCCTGTGCAACTGCAAGCAGCCGGTCGAGATCTCGCACGACCTGCTGCTCAAGGCCGGCTTCAAGCAGCATGAGCTGGACGGCAGCTGGAAGCCCTACGGCCCGGTCGGCTGCGAGCGCTGCAACGGCGGCGGCTACAAGGGCCGGGTCGGCATCTACCAGATCATGCCGATCACGCCGGCCATCGAAAGCATCATCCTCGCGCACGGCAACTCGATGGAGATCGCCGCCAAGTCCGAGGAGGAAGGCGTCAAATCGCTGCGCCAGTCGGGGCTGGTGAAAGTCAAGAACGGCCTGACCAGCCTGGAAGAAGTGCTCGGCTGTACCAACGAATAAGCGCTTAAAAAAGGACAACGATCATGGCGACTTCGGGCAACGCGGCCAACCAGGTCAAGGAAATGATCTTCGCCTGGGAGGGCAAGGACAAGACCGGCAAGACGGTGCGCGGCGAAATGCGCGCCGGCGGCGAAGCCGTGGTCAACGTCACCCTGCGCCGCCAGGGCATCATGGTCACCAAGGTCAAGAAGAAGGCCTACCGCAGCGGCAAGCGCATCACCGACAAGGACATCTCGCTGTTCACGCGCCAGCTGGCGACGATGATGAAGGCCGGCGTGCCGCTGCTGCAATCGTTCGACATCGTCGGCAAGGGCCACGCCAACCCGTCGGTGTCCAAGCTGGTGATGGACCTGCGCGCCGACATCGAAACCGGCACCAGCCTGAACCAGGCTTTCCGCAAATTCCCGCTGTACTTCGATCCGCTGTTCTGCAACCTGGTCGGCGCCGGCGAACAGGCCGGCATCCTGGAGGACCTGCTGACGCGGCTGGCGATCTACAAGGAAAAAACGCTGGCCATGAAGGCCAAGATCAAATCGGCGCTGATGTATCCGGTGTCGATCCTCGCGGTGGCGTTCGTCGTCACGGCGGTGATCATGATCTGGGTGGTGCCGGCGTTCAAGGAAGTGTTCGCCAGCTTCGGCGCCAACCTGCCGGCGCCGACCCTGTTTGTCATGGCGCTGTCGGAGTTCTTCGTGACCTGGTGGCACGTGATCTTCTTTACCATCGGCATGGGAATCTATTTGTTCTTCCGCGCCTGGCAACGTTCGCTGCAAATGCAGCGCTTCATGGACAAGCTGCTGCTCAAGCTTCCGGTGTTTGGCGACGTCATCCGCAAAGCCACGATCGCCCGCTGGACCCGCACGCTGGCGACGATGTTCGCCGCCGGCGTGCCGCTGGTCGAATCGCTCGACTCGGTCGGCGGCGCGGCCGGCAACGCGGTGTACCTGGACGCCACGCGCAAGATCCAGAACGAGGTCAGCACCGGCACCAGCCTGACGGTGGCGATGCAGAACGTCGAGGTGTTTCCCAACATGGTCACGCAGATGGTCGCCATCGGCGAGGAATCGGGCTCGCTCGACGCCATGCTGGGCAAGGTGGCCGATTTCTACGAAGAGGAAGTGGACGAGGCGGTGGCGTCGCTGTCGAGTCTGATGGAGCCGGCGATCATGGTGATCCTGGGCGTGCTGATCGGCGGGCTGGTGGTGGCGATGTATCTGCCGATATTCAAGTTGGGGTCGGTGGTTTAAACCGTAATCCACGCATCCTCGAAAACCACGAAAACACGTAGGGCGGATTAGCGGGCGAGGCCCGCTAACCGCCCCGGGGCCCATCGAAGGGACCGCCTACCTGCCGGTAGGCTTTAAGAGGCGGAACGCCGTAAGGCTCATAAATGGCCGATTACGCTCCGCTCCCCCCTTACGTGTTTCCGGAAATAGCGAACAATTCCAACTTGAGGCCATCGAATCCCTGCTGTGGCACAAAAATCGTGATCGCCTGCGCCTTCATCATCGATTCATACAACGCACCTTTGGGCTCGATGGAAAAATAATAGGTGTTGGGACGTACCGGAACTGCAGACGGCACTTGCGCCATATGCACCAATTCGATACCGCGCAGCGCGGAATTGACGATACCGGTGATGTCATCGGGACCGGCGATCTTGAAGCGCAAGGGCACGATCTGAACCAGCTCCAGCGCCGGAACGTCCGCGTTGACCGCAATCCCCAAGCGTGTGCGCTCGTCGATCTTGGACGCATCGAGCGGCGCCCGGAAATGCCTGGTGCGCTGCTCGTCGTCCTGCGACAACGGGATGGTGAAGTACTTCGACGAAATAACGGTATCAAGCAGATCGCGCACGATGAGGTTCAGCCGTTCAAACGCCGGCGCCGGGTTTTCATGTTCATACCGCGGCAGCTCGGCCAGCGCATATTTGGTCGACAGCGCCATCAGCCCACCCGCAAACGTCATCAACTGCTCGAAAAAATGTTCCGGATGATGTTGCCGCTGCCGCGCCAGATGAATCAGACCGGCGGCCCCGCTGCTCACGGCGTGTAGCATCCAAAATGAGGCGAGATCCCCGATCTGTACCTCGACCACGTGTTTGGAAGGTTGCCGGTGCCGCTGGTAAAGCGCTTCGATTTTCGCACTCAGTTTGGCCAACAAGCTGTCGAGCAAAACCGACAAGCCCGCAGAGGCCTGAATGGAAACGCTGGGCGGGAAAAATCCCGGATCGACCTCGAAGCCGCCGCTGACCATGCGCACAACACGCACCACCGGAAAACCGAGATAGGCGCTCCGCGCTTCCAAATGGGACAGTAAATGCACCGTTTTACGAAGGCAGCCGACCTCCGTATTCAGCGCCTCGCCAAACAAGTCGGGCATCTCCCTGTCGACCGCGAGATAACGCGCTTGGGAACGCGGAGCGTCGGCGTCGCCCAGGTTGCCTCCGTGCGCTTTGAAGGCCGGCAGCGCGGCGTAAAACGTGAAGCTTTGCACATCGGCGGGCAACGCCGCGAGGTCGACCGGCATCGGCAGCGCGTCCGCGTGCGGCGCCTCGTAGATTTCCCCGTCCGGGAATACCAACGATAGCGCATCGGCGCTGAGCACATTACTCGCCAGCGCATCCGCATTCCACTGTATCTCGCGCACACCCCATAGATGAGGATTGAGCATCGAGGCGATGCGCTGGAGGCGTGCCTCATGATAGCGATCCTGCTGCTGCAATTGTTGCGGCCCAAGTGTCAGCCCCTCGGTCCATAAAACTTTTAGTGGCAAGCTCATCATTATCCTTACAGTAGTGGTGCGCGTCACTCCAAGCGTCGCCGATCTGGCCTTTCCACTTCTTGCGCCACAACAAGTTGGCGAGAGGCAAGCCATCGATAATGATCTTTCGTTGCTGTTCCGACGCTGCACCGCCAAAGGAAAACAATGGAAGATCTGCTGCCATATTTTGAACGCGAGCTGGTGTTGTTGCGACGACAAGGTCGGGAATTCGCCACGCGCTTCCCAAAACTGGCCGGGCAATTGCATTTGAACGGCGACAGCTGCGCCGACCCGCACGTTGAACGACTGATTCAGTCGACGGCCCTGCTGGCGGCGCGCATTTCCAAGCGGTTGGACGACGATTATCCAAAGCTCACCCAGGCGCTGTTTGAAACGCTCGTGCCGCATTACTTGCGGCCATTTCCAGCGTGCGCGATCGCCAGATTCGAGCGCCACGACCACAGGCGTGGCATACAGGCGTCAGCAGCGCCTTTAGCATCGCGTGGCACACGCCTGCTCTCTGCTTTAATCCACGACACGCCCTGCACGTTCAAGACCGCGTACGCCATCGAAAATACGACTTTGCGCATTGCAGAAGCACGCTTCGCTCCCTTAATGACGCCTCCCGCAGGCGTCACGACTCCCCTTGGCGCGAGTTCCGCCGTCAGCCTGGAATTCGAGCACAGCGCGACCGTCGGGCCGGGGACGGCGCCCCGACTCAGAGTCTTCATCGACGGCGAGCTGTCATTCTGCGCCGCGTTGCGCGACGCCCTATTCATGCATGTGGTCGCTGCGTACATCGAGAACGACGACGGTCACTGGCTCGCGCTGGCGCACGTGCCGATCACGCCTGTCGGATTTTCCGAGGAAGAGGCGCTGCTACCCTTTTCACCCCGTTCCCATCCTGCGTATCGGCTGCTGATCGAGTACTTCGCCTTTCCGGAAAAGTTCGGCTTCTTCGACATCGACATTGCCGCCCTCACCAAAAAATCGCCCCCCGGGCAGAAGAAAATCACGCTACATCTGGCCATCGCTGGCCTGCGGCACGACTCACGCAGCGCGCGCCTGCTCCGCAGCCTGTCCGCGGACAATCTTCGCCTTCACTGCACGCCCATCGTCAATCTGTTCGAGCAACACGGAGAGCCCATCGCGGTGACGCACACAAAGTACGAGTACCCGGTGCTCGCACATCCCACGATACCGCGCAACTTTGAGGTCTATTCGATCGATTCGGTGCGCTACCGCGTTCCACGCTCTGGCGGCGTGACGGAGGTGAGGCCGTTCTACTCGCTGCATCATGGAGAGGCGGTAGACGCCCAACAGCGATATTGGGTGGCACGACGCGACCAGTCACTGGCCTCTTGCAGCCCAGGCCACGAAACCAGTATCACATTGGTTGACGGCCAGTCCGAGCTGGTTTCCGCGCAGGCCAGTCTGTCCCTTGAATTGAGCTGCACCAATCGAGATCTGCCCACCTCGTTGAAGTACGGTCAGCCAGAGGGCGACCTGCACATCGCCGACGATGCCGATGGCACACGGGTAAGCCTGCTTCAACGCCCCACGCCATCCTGTCGCTTTGGACAGGAGGCCGGCATGCATTGGCGTCTCATCGCGCATTTGGCGTTGAACCACCACGCGCTGACGCAGGACGGGTTACCGGCCTTCCGCGAAATGCTGGCGTTGCACGACGTGCGCCAGTCGCCGGTATCGGTGCGTCAAATCAGCGGCATTGTCGGCCTGGCGCACGCGCCCGCGGCGACGTGGATGCGCCACAAGCGCGGCGCATCGCTGGTCCACGGGATCGAGGTGCGCCTGACACTCGACGAGGACGCTTATGTCGGCAGTGGCATCCACTTGTTCGTACAGGTTATCAGTGAGTTTCTTGCCTTTTACGTGCAGGCCAACAGCTTCGTCAGCCTGGTGGCGCTGTCCCAACAATCAGGAGAGGAGCTGATCCGATGCAAACCACGAAACGGATCCCTGCAGCCGGCGTGATCGCACAATTGGCCGAAGAGCCATATCGGTTTCAGTTGTCCCAGGCCGTGCGGTTGCTGTTGCGCTGGCTGGGGCAGCATGGTGTCGGCTATGAGCAAGCGATGACGGAGGTTTTGCGCTTTAAAAACAGTCTCGCGCAAGCCTTCCCCGCCAGCGAGATCGAATCCCTACAAATGAGCGGAGGCGACCAGGGACGCCACGAAGACGTTAGGCGGTTAACCGACTTGCCGGCGTCGCTGTCGGGCAAGTATCCATTCTGTGTGGTCATCACCCCCACGGTAATCGGTTTTCTCGGCGTGAGCGGCACACTCCCCTTCCACTACACCCATCGGATCGGCGCCCAGCAGTGTAGCGACAAAGACGAGGCTCCGCAGGCATTCATCGACAGTCTGTCACATCGAATGGTCACGTTGTATTGCCAGGCCTGGGGCAAGCACCGCGTCGAATATGCGCTCGATGTACGTGGGGTGGACACACACCTCCCGCGCCTTTTGGCACTGGCGGGCGTTCACGGCAATTCCTTCCACAGTGGTGATCTCAGCACCGATGTCGCGGCGTTCTATGCCGGCTTGCTGCGGATGCGTCCCGTCTCAGCCAGCGCCATTGCGAATGTGCTCAAAGGCTACTTCAACGTTCCTGTGACGGTTCAAGAGTTCGTCGGAAGCTGGGATGCGATTCCGCCATCAATGCGCAGCACGCTTGGCACCAGAAATCCGTCATTGGGTTACGGGGCTACGCTGGGCACCCGGCTCTGGCGACACGACAAACGGCTGCGGCTGGTCATCGGGCCACTCGATTCCAGCAAATTCAAACGTTTCCTCCCCAAGGGCGAGGCGACTGTGGCGCTAAACAAACTGGTCACCCTGTTTGCCACGCAAGGTCTGGAATACGAGGTGCAAATATCGCTGACGCCGGACTGTGTCGCGCCGTTGGTCATCGGCAGCGGTAAACGGCTGGGATGGGAAACCTTCCTGCTTGCCCCTTCCAGCGGCGGTCTGCACAAGAGCATCAACTACCTCTTGCGGCCGAGCTGACGATTGCCGATTGCTACGCTTGCGTCCGCTCAAGGCGCTGACTGGGCGGCATCCCTATAGTAGCCGATTCGCAGCGATAAGGAGGTCGCATGGCCGATCCAATCAAACGCAGGGAAACCACGCACATCGACGAGGTTTGCCGGACGGCGACAAGCACGGTGCAATGGTTCGCGGAGATGCGCAACCGGAAGGGGCATGCCACCCATCCGATCACGCACAACAACCAGCTCACCATGTTTATCTGTGGTGAGGAAGGCTTCGCCGACATCGCCAGGCAAATCAAACTGGCGCAAAAGAGCATTGATATATGCTGCTGGGGCTTCGATCCCGGCATGGAACTGGTACGCGGCGATGGCGGCACGTGGCCGCGCGGCGAGACCTATGGCGATCTGCTGATCGCCGCTGGCAAGCGCGGCGTGAAGGTACGACTGCTGGTGTGGTATGACGCCATCGCCGTGGCCTCCCCGGCAAATCCCCTCAATATGCCGGGCTATAGTCACGGTCTGTATCCATGGTGCGTGACGACGAACATCAACGCAAAATACGCATCGCAAATCAGCGCCAGGCACAGCCTTGCGATGGTGGTGGCCGAGCGGAAAAAGCCGACGTCCCTCTACAGAAAATTCGCGGGGGATCAGTACATCGAACCCCGGGTGTACACCGCGGGCGAAGACGACGTGCCATTGCTGGCGCGGGAAGAGTACTGCTACACATGGTACAAAGCCGCGTTCAAAAACCGATTCGAAAACGTCGAAGTCCGCGTACGCGACTGCGATGCCGGCGCCACCAACACATCGTTGGCAGAGCACGCAAAAACAACGAAATCAGTCGAGCCTAAAACGATCGAGTTCGGCATCCTGAAGAACTTCGGCAGCCATCACCAGAAGCCGATCGTGATCGACTATGCGCACAACGGCGGCGCGAAAGCGGTGGGCTACATCATGGGCCTCAATTCCATCACCGATTACTGGGATAGGCTCCCGCATCGCGTCGACGATCCGAAGCGCGAGCGTTGCGTCAAGGACGGCTTCGATACGCTCAAGCCGTACCAGGATTACGCCTGCCGCCTGGATGGCGGCGGCGCGCTCATTGCGGTTCACAAGAATTTCATCTCGGCGTGGCACAAGGCCGGTAACAACGGCAAATCACTTGAGCGGGCGCTGGCCCTTGCTGCGGCGATCAATGCGGAAGATACCGTTCCGGCGGCGCTGACGCGTCCCGCGTCACCGGGCGATTGCAGCGTCCAGGTCATCCGCACCCAGCCGGAAGACCAGGACACCAGCATCCGCGACGTGTATTTCCAGGCAACCGATATCGCCACGATGGCGGCCGGCTACATGTATATCGAAAATCAGTACTTTCAATACGAGGACTGGTCGCGGCGCTTGCTTGAATCGCGGCGAAAGGTCGCCGAGCGCTGGAGCCTGGGGTGCAAGAAGGCTGGGAAGGACGCGGAAAGCATGCCGGTCATGCACATTTTCGTGGTGGTTCCTTTGCCGGAAAAGAAGCAAATGGTCCCGCGCACGTATGACGCGTTGGCGGTACTTGGTCAGCAGGGGACGATGACAGGACAAGAAAAAATGATTAAAGACGCGAACGAGCGCGCGGAGTCACAGCAATATGACGCGATGGGCAATCCGATTCCAGGGCGGGGAGCGCTAGCCGAAGTCGTTGCCTATGCCAACGCGATCGAGAAGCCTACCGCATTGACACTGGAGACAGAATTCGGCTTGAAAGTCTCGGTGGCAATGCTGAACGCCTGCGACAGCGTCGGTGGCAAGTTTCGCTACCGCGAGATCTACATCCATTCTAAATTGATGCTGATCGACGACACCTTCATGACCGTCGGTAGCGCCAACCTAAATCTGCGCAGCATGGCCGTCGATAGTGAAATCAATCTCGCCACCGTCAATCCTCAATTGGTCCGTGAATTGCGCAAGCGGATTTGGGGAAGTCTTACCGCTGGTCAGATCGACGGTGGCGATGGCGGACGGAAAGACATAAAGCTAGCCTATGAAAAATGGAACAAGCACATGTCCAAGAACCAGGAAGCGAAGAAGGTTCGGCAGCGCATGGATGGATTGTTGTTTCCGCTAAAAGATGCCCGCAGTTCCACCATGCGAATAGGCTAAAAAATGTTCCGCTCCCCTCTCGCTCTCCTATACCTTACCCTGGCCGCCGTGCCAGTCATCATCACATCCGTCGTAATGGGCCACATCATGACAAGCGATCCCGAAGAAATTCCGTTGCGCTCACGCAGCCTCCCGCTATTCAACCCGCACATGCCCTCTTTTGATTGTGCTATCGAGGCGTCCAAGCTCCCTCCTATCGATGCGCAGGGCGAAGCATGGTTTTTCGAAGCGCGCGCGTTGGAGAACCCGCAAATATTCCTACAGGATCGCAATCCGCAACAAATGGTGCACTTCACGCGTCTCGCGGCTCAACGCAATCACTGGAAAGCGGTGCTCAACCTGGCCAGTTACTACGTGGAGGGAAAGGACTCGGCGAACGGTCAGAACGATGCGGTGGAACTGGTTGAAAGAGCCATGAAGCTCGGAATTCCTGCCGCCTACGACAGGATGGGAACCTACTACAAGAACGCCACGGGCGTGCGAGGCGACCAGACACGCGCATATGCCCTGTGGCAAAAGGCCGCATTGATGGGGAATCCGGACGCTATGGCATATTTAGGAAAAGACATGGGTGCTGCGGAAGACAACCAAGCGGAGGGCTATTGGGCAAACAGGCCGGTCGCTTTAAAAATGCTGGGCTGTTCAGTTGGTCAGGGCCACGGTCAGGCAGCCTATCTTTTGGCGTTAAAACTCGAGATACCGGCTTTACGCGAATCTACGAGGGAAGAGAAAGACCTTGCTTTCCGAGTCTTGCATCAGGGAGTCAAACTTGGCTGCGAGGACTGCGCGAACAGCCTATTCATTGAGTTCGACTCACCATTTAATCTCGCAAACATGCTGCCGCCATTCATCGATAAGGCGCGCGCAGAACGCTACTCCACGTTGGGCGACGCCCTCTTCTTCGACAGCGACCGGCGCTTCCCCAACTTGGACAAAGTGCTGCCTCTCCCGCCAGCGACGCTTCCCCCTTGGAACGGCGACCGCGACACCCTGGTGCGCGCGGCGATGGGCGTGACGCCCGTCGCGTCCCTCAACATCCCGGTCATTCCACCAAACAGTTCGCGCTTCTTCGTGCCGCCCGAACTGGTGCTGCGCAAGACCGACATCACGACCCAGGCGACGCAAGCCCCATACGAAGGCTATTGGCGCCCGCTGACCGCCGCAAAGATGCCGGTCGCCGACCCGCAGCACAAGCCGATTCAACCCGGCTTGTACAAGCAGAACGAGGCGTTCAGCCGGTTTTTCATCGACGGCGCCAAGCCTGAGACATTGATCCCGGACGTCACGTGGGAATACTGGGTCACCGCCTGGCACGCCGAGGACGTGGTTGAACCGCGAGCCCCGATGCATTTGATCCGCCACGTGCCACGTCCTCAGCCATTGCTTAGCCTCGGCGCGAGCGAGACTTGTTCGAAGACCGGCACATGGCAGCCGTGGCTGCCGGCGAACCACCCGATGGCCGGTGCCGTCAACCAGCACTGGCGTCAGGCGTGGGTGCTCGCCGGGCAGCCGTTCCCGCAGCCGAAAACCGACTGGTGGCTCGACATCCCCGCCACCGGCATCACCTGGCATTTGATGGACGACGCGCCCGTCGATATCAACCGCCCCATCCCAAAAGAGTAACGCACGCTTCGAGGAGGTTTGTATGTCCCAACTTGGCAAAAGTATCGATGTCCTGGCGCTGTCGGCACTTGGCCTGGAATCTCAAAGCAATCGACTATTGCGCATGCACTTTCCCCGCGACGACGGTCCTGCGGGAACCGTTATGCTGGCTAACAGCATCAACGCGCGCGAGGAAATATCGCGCGACTTCCGCTTCGACGTCGAAGTGCTATCCGACGACGCCGGCATTCCGCTGAAGGCCATGATGGCGCGCATGGTCACGGTGACATTGGTGCGTGACGATGGCTCACTGCGCTATTTCAACGGCTACGTAACCGAGTTCCGCCATGAGCGCACGGACGGCGGCTTCGCCTTCTACCAGATGCGGCTGGAGCCTTGGTTAACATTCAGCAAGCTGCGCCAGGACAGCGTCTCCTTTATCAATCGCAGCGTTATCGAATTGACGGAGGAGACGCTGGCGCAATACGAGCAGCACGACTGGAAAACCTGCCTGTTCAATGACTACCCAAAGCTCAGCTGCGCAAACCAGTATAACGAAACCGACTATAACCACCTTCACCGGCGCTGGGAGGCGCACGGCCTTCACTACTGGTACGAGCACAGCGTCGACGGTCACATGCTTTGGCTCGGCGACGATAGCACCCTTTCACAACCGACCGACTCCACCGGCTACGGGAACGACGGGGGTTTGATGCCGTTCCGCGCGCAGTCCGGTTCGCTCGAAGGTGACGGCGTAGTCGAATGGCAGGCGGTGCGACGCGTCGGCTCCGGCTCGATGGTGTTAAGCAGTTTCAACTACAAGCAACCCAGCGCGCAGCACAGCAACGCTTACTCCCGCAATCGCCAGGGCGACGTGCCGGCGCTGGAGTGGGCCGAGAACACCGGCGCCTATGGTTACAAAAACAGTCGGGACGGTGAGCGCCTGGCGCGGCAAAGAATGGACGCGCGAGACGCCAACACACAATACTTCGAGGCGGCGGGCAACGACAGGACGGCGCAAGCGGGCAGATTGTTCAAACTCGACGGCCACTTCAGCGCCGCCGCCAAACCAGCAGTCCCAGGCGAGGAGCCGCGGCCCAGCATCGCCGACCGCGAGTACCTGATCTTGCGGGTAGACCATGAAGCAAGCAATAACTACCAGGCCGGCCAGGAGGCGGTGTCCCACTATACAAACAAATTTACGTGCGTGCGCAAGGACGTCCGCTGGCGCCCGTGCCGCGACTTCAACAGTCATCCAGTGGTCTTTGCCGGCGTCCAGACGGCGATCGTGACCGGACCGGAGGGCGAAGAGCTTTACACGGACGATCTGAACCGCGTCAAACTGCAATTCCACTGGGACAGGCGCGGCAAATACAACCAGAACAGCTCGGCATGGGTGCGGGTCATGATGCCGATGGCCGGTGGTTATCTGGGCCAGAGCGGCCTGCCTCGCGTCAGGCAGGAAGTTGTAGTCCAATTCCTCGAAGGGAATATGGACTATCCGATCGTTATTGGGGTGGTTCACAACACCGCCAATCCGCCACCGTGGGATCTGCCCGGCCAGCAGTCCCTGGCAGGACTGCGCAGCAGCGAGCTTGGCAATGCTCAGCGAGGCAACCATGTGCTGCTGGACGACACCCCCGGAAAAATACAAGCGCAACTAAAAAGCGACCACCTCCATAGTCTGCTCTCGCTCGGCTACATCAGTCGAATCGATGACCATCTGGGCCGCAAGGACGAACGTGGCGAAGGCTGGGAACTGCGTACCGACGGCCACGGCGCACTGCGTGCGGCCCGGGGCATGCTGGTCACAACCGAGGCCAGGCCAGATGCGGCCTCGCACATCAAGGACTTGAACGAAACGGCGCGACGTCTCGCCACGGCCGGAGAGCTGCATCGCACCCTGGCCGATGAAGCCGTTCAACATCGCGCCCAGGAAGGCCAGGGGCAGCAAGGCAGCGTTGCCAGCGCCCTCAACGTGCAATCGGATGCGATCAAGGGCAGCGGTGGCGCCTTCCCCGAACTTGCGGCCGCGCACCTGGTGCTGGCCAGTCCGGCGGGAATCGAGACCACGACCGCACAATCGACGCATATCGCCAGCGGCGAGCACACCGCGTTGACGGCGGGGCGAAGCATGTCGCTGGCCGTCGGTGATGGTTTGTTTGCCAGCATCGGCCACACCTTCCGGCTTTTTGTGCGCAAAGCCGGCATGAGACTGATCGCCGCAGCGGGGAAAGTCACCGTCGAGGCGCAGACCGACGAAGTCGAGATCATCGCCAACAAGGTATTGAACCTGATCAGCCAGGCGGACTGGGTCAACGTGCGCGGCAAGCAGGGCGTCCGGCTGCATGGCTCGAACTGCATGATCGAGATCGGCGACAAGGTGCAGGTATTCACTTCGTCGCCCACCCTCTTCCACGGCAATCTGGAAACCTTGGCGCCAAAGAATCGGCCTCAGCCAGCTCCGGAAGCGCCGGCCAAGCCAGTGAGCGGCCAGTTACATCAAACCATACAAGCGCACGCCGCAGGCAGCCACTACGCCAACGTACCGTACACCCTCTACAAAGGCAGCACCAAGATCGAGGATGGCATCACCGATGAACACGGACGGATTTTGATCGAGCATCAGGATGGCGAAGGGGAATATCAAGTGGTGCTGGGCCCGGGGGAACCGTTCGCCCTGGCGGTCGCGCCACGGTTCGCCGACAAGGACGACGAGCAGCAATTGTCGAATCGTGGGCTCAGGGCCCTGGATGACGCCACCGAAGGCCGCAACTATCACTAAGCGCGGCCTCGCGTACCTATACGGAAAAAGATATGACTGATCCAATTAAACGCAAGGAAACCACGCACATCGATGAGGTTGCTCGTACTGCGACAAGTACGGTGCAATGGTTCGCGGAGATGCGCAACAAACGCGGTAACGCCTCGTATCCGATTACGCATAATAACCGGCTCGCCATGTTTGTCTGCGGCGAAGAAGGCTGCGCCGACATCGCCAGGCAAATCAGGCTGGCCGAGAAGAGCATCGATATTTGTTGCTGGGGTTTCGATCCGGGGATGGAACTGGCGCGGGGGGGATGGCGGCACGTGGCCGCGCGGCGACACGTACGGCGATTTACTCATCGCAGCGGGAAAACGCGGCGTCAAAGTTCGCTTGCTGGTCTGGTATGACTGGGGGGCTGTGAACACGAAAAACCCATGCAATATGCCCGGCCATACACATGGAACGCGACCATGGTGCCAGACAGATATCGACATACTGGATCACTGCCTGGCACGCGGAGGACGTAGTCGAGCCGAGAGCGCCAAAGCACCTGATCCGATATGTGCCGCGCCCGAAGCCATTCATCAGCCGCCGCGCCGATGAGACCTGCACCAAGACCGGCACTTGGCAACCATGACTTCCCGCCAGTCACCCATTGCCTGGCGCTGTCAATCAGCACTGGCGTCAAGCCTGGGTTGTCGCCAGCCAGCCCTTCCCGCAGCCTTACAACGACTGGTGGCTCGATATCCCCACCACCGACATCACCTGGCATTTGATGGACGACGCGCCGGTGAACATCAATACTGTCGTCAAAGAGTAACTGCTCACCTCAACGAAAAGGAAACGTCATGAAACATGAGAGACGCGGTGTTATCCGCCTCAACGACAAAACCGACCACGGGGGGCAGGTGATCGCGGCTTCGTCCGGAACGGTGGTGATGGGCAAGCCAGCGGCACTAGCTGACGACATGACCTTTTGCCCTCAATGCAAAGGCAACTTTCCGATCAAGCCAGACGGTGCAGGCGCCAGGCATGAAGGACGTTCTTATGCTTATCATGACGACCTCACTGCTTGCGGTGCGAAGCTGATCTCGTCGTTGTAACTGTGCTTTCCTGACGCGTAATCGGCCAGCCATCGATGGCTTATGCTGGGCATGTGACGCAAGAGGTGCGCGAAGGTACGTGGGGCGGATTCGGCGGAACGCCGCAATCGGCCATTTATGCGCCGCCGACGGCGCATAAATGGCCGATTACGCTTCGCTAATCCGCCCTACGTGTTTCCTTGGTGTTTCATTGTTGCGTGGCCACGGTCACCCGCGCGATTCGGTGCGGCCCAGCCAGGCCGCGAGCCGTTGCCGCCAGCGCCCTCCCCGCCCGCCATGCGGCGGATAGCACACCTTGCCCGGCACCTTCAGAATCACCTCGGTGCCGCGTTCGGGCAAGCTCAACACCTCCACGTCGCCGCCCATGCGCTCGGCCCGCTCGCGCATGCCGGCCAGGCCACGATAGCCCGCTTCCGGCGCCAGCGCCGCATCGATGCCCTTGCCGTCATCCCGCACGAACAGCGAAAAGAATTCGCGGCCATACACCAGCTCCAGCTCGATATGACTCGCCTGCGCATGCTGAAACGCATTGAATAGCGCCTCGCGCCCGATGCGAAAAATCTCCTCGCCGAACTCGCCATCGAGCGGCAGCGCCTGCCCGGTGACGATCATCCGGAACGGCGTCTTGAAACTATCCCGCAACGAATGTCCGACCTGCGCGAACGCCTGGCTGACATTGTCCCCGTAAACCAGCGGCGTGCGCAGCGCCAGTACTTGGTGCCGGCCGTCGGCCAGCACCTCGTCGGCCTGGTCGAGGATGGTTTCAATGGTGTCGCGCTCGGCGCTGCCGTCGGCCAGCCGCTGGCCGACGCTCTGCACCCGCAGCAACACGCCCTGCATGCTTTGCAGCAGCATGTCGTGCAGATCGAAGGCGACGCGCTCGCGCTCCTCCAGCCGCCTGATCCTGGATTCGTAGCGGCGCGCGATGTTGCGCAGGCAAATCCGGAACAACACGCCCAGCAGCAGGCATTCCAGGATCAACCCCAGTATCACAAATAAAGGTGTCTGTATGAACAACAGCAAAAACGGCTCCGTGCGGCGTGGGTTGTGATGCGTTCCGATATCCAGTCCCCGCACATTGCCATCATTTCAATATCCTTCCCATATCCCCAACGGGGGAGGTGCCGCGCGGCCGGCCGACCGCCGCGTGTCCTGAAAAACGCCCCGCAATGTTGCTGTGATGCTTTAATATGGGCCTGTGACCACCTACCCGCCCACAAAGGGCCGCTGACTCCGTATGCTCGACTCGATGCCGCAATCGCCGCTGCTGTTCGCCCCCGCCGCCGACCTGGCCATCAGCCTGATCGCCGGCCTGTTCGGCCTGCTGATCGGCAGCTTCCTCAACGTCGTCATCCACCGCCTGCCGAAGATGATGCAGCGCGAGTCGGACAACTATTGCGCCGTCGAATCCGGCAAGCCGGAGATCCATATCGAGCGCTACAACCTGATGGTGCCGCGCTCGGCCTGCCCCCATTGCCACCACCAGATCACGGCGATGGAGAACATCCCGGTCGTCAGCTATCTGGTCCTGCGCGGCAAATGCAGCAACTGCAAGGCGCCGATTTCGCCGCGCTACCCGGCCATCGAGTTGCTGACCGGCGTGCTGTCGGCGCTGGTGGTATGGAAGCTCGGCACCGGCTGGCAAGGCCTGGGCGGCCTGTTTTTCCTGTACTTCCTGGTCGCGCTGACCTTCATCGACGCCGACACCCAGCTGCTGCCTGACGACCTGACCTATCCGCTGATCTGGGCCGGCCTGCTGATCAACATCAACGGCACCTACGTGTCGCTGCACGATGCGGTGGTGGGCGCGGCCGCCGGCTATCTGGCGCTGTGGACCATTTATTGGGTGTATAAACTGGTGCGTGGCCGCGAGGGCATGGGCTACGGCGACTTCAAACTGCTGGCCGCGCTGGGCGCGTGGATGGGCTGGGCGACCCTGCCCGCCATCGTGCTGATGGCCTCGCTGGTCGGGGCGGTGGTGGGCATCGCGCTGATGGTGGCCAACCGGCGCGGCTTCGATTACCAGATTCCGTTCGGGCCGTATCTGGCCGCCGCCGGCCTGATCACCTTCCTTTACCGGGAGCCGCTGACCGCCTTCACCCGCGTCGTCTATCCTTACTATTAAGAGCAAAGCCACAGTATGAGCACGACGCCCTTCTCCATCGGCCTGACCGGCGGCATCGGCAGCGGCAAGACCACGGTGGCCAATATGTTCGCCGAGCGCGGCGCCAGCATCGTCGACACCGACGTCATCGCCCACAGCCTGACGGCGCCCGGCGGCCCGGCCATGCCGGCCATCATCGCCGAATTCGGCCCGGCGTTCGCCGACGCGACCGGCGCGCTCGACCGCGCCCGCATGCGCCAGCTGGTGTTCGCCGACGCCGGCGCCAAGGCCCGCCTGGAAGCCATCCTCCATCCCCGCATCCGCGACGGCGCGCTGGCCGCCGGCGCGGCCGCGACCGGCAGCTATGTCATCTACGCAGTCCCCCTGCTGGTCGAATCCGGCACGTGGCGGTCGCGCGTGTCGCGCGTGCTGGTGATCGACTGTCGCGAGGAAGTGCAAATTGCCCGCGTGATGGCGCGTAACAATCTGCCGGAATCGCAAGTGCGGGCCATCATGGCGACCCAGGCGAGCCGCGCGCAGCGGCTGGCCGCCGCCGACGACATTATCGAGAATAACGACGGAATCGCCGCCTTGGGGCCCCAAATCGACCGTTTACACGCCCTGTATATGAAAATTCGCTAGCATTTTCACAAAGAACGGTAACAATACCTTCGCAACGTTTGTATTTTTGCTTGGCTTGCTTCAGAATCACGTGAATTCACCGCAGGTCCACAAATAGAGGGATGTTATTTTGATTGTCTACGAATATCCTTTCAACGAGCGCATCCGCACGTTGTTGCGATTAGAGGATCTGTACGAGAAATTCAAATTCTTTGTGCATCAGGAACATCCGATGCAGCATCACGTCGCCCTGTCGACGATCTTCGACATGCTGGAAGTGGCCGGCCGCGCCGACCTGAAGTCCGACCTGCTGCAAGAACTGGAGCGCCAGCGTCAAAGCCTGCTGGGCTACCGCATGAATCCCAATGTCCAGAGCGAAACCCTGGACGCCATCCTCGCCGAGCTCGACGATGTCAGCGGCGCGCTTGTCGCGGCCCAGGGCAAGACCGGCCAGAATGTGCGCGACAACGAGTGGCTGATGAGCATACGCGGCCGCACCATCATCCCCGGCGGCGCTTGCGAATTCGATCTGCCGTCCTACTACGCCTGGCAAAAACGGCCGGCCGAGCAACGTTTCAACGACATCGCCAACTGGTTCGCGCCGCTGGCGCCGCTGTTCGATGCGCTGGCCTTGGTGCTGCGCCTGCTGCGCGACTCCGGCGGCCCGGTCAAGATGATCGCCGTCGCCGGCAGTTATCAGCAAATGTTGCAGGGCAAGGTCTATCAGATGCTGCGCCTGACCCTGGACGAATCGATGGGCGCGATCCCGGAGATCTCCGCCAACAAGTACATGCTGTGGGTGCGCTTTACGACCCAGGGCGGCGACCTGAAACCCAAGGCGCTGGAAGATGATGTACCATTCGAGCTCACACTCTGTAACTTCTAAAGAATTATCATGGCCACCGTAGTTGACTGCCCTACCTGCTCCGCCAAAGTGGAGTGGAAGGAAGAGAACAAGTATCGCCCGTTCTGTTCGGAACGCTGCAAACAGATCGATCTCGGCGCCTGGGCCGAAGAAAAGTACGCCATCCCCGCCGCGCCGCCGAAAGATCCGCTGGAAGAAGAATAAGCTGGTTCGCAGAACGCGATAAACTTCTAAAACACGTAGGGCGGATTAGCGAAGCGTAATCGGCCATGCGTGCGTCACGTCGGCGCATGCATGGCCGATTACGGCGTTCCGCCTAATCCGCCCTACATGACCTTGACGGCCCTGCCGATATACAGGATCGGCCCTGTCGGCCTGCCCGTAGGCGAGCCGGCCTCCGGCTCCAGCGTGATTTCAAACAACTGCCCGGCCTCGACCTGCGGCAGCTTGCCCAGCGCCACCTTCAGCGGCTGGTTCGGCGTCACCAATCCAAGCGACTCCGGCTTGCCCCAGTTTTTGCCCTTGGTCCAGAACTGCAGCGATTTCCTGCTCGGCACCGGCGTGCCCTCCAGCGGCGTCAAGGTCAGCTGGTTGTTCAAGCTCGCCTGCACCACATAGCCGGCGTTGCGTTCCTGCGGCGACACCAGCACCACCATGTAGGCGGGCTGCGCCGGGTCGGGACGCACCAGCACGATGCTGGCCAGCACGAAAGTGGCGACCATCGCCAGGCCCGCAAGCGAGCGCCACAGCCGAAGATCGTCCCACCAGCGGCGCCATCCACCGGCATCGGTCACCGCCTGCGGGCGCAGATTGCCGACGATGCGCGGCCACAGCTTGGTGGACGGCTCGACCGGCTCGGCCAGCGCCGTCAACGGCAGCAGGCGCCGCTCCCACGCGTCCACTTCGGCGCGCAGCAGCGGCTCGTCCCGCATGCGGCGCTCCACCTGCAGGCGCGCCGCCAGCGGCAAGGTGCCCAGCACATACTCGCCGGCCAGCTGCTGCAATTCCTCCAGTGATTCGTTCATCCCATGCACTCCCGCAATGCGGCCAGGCCGCGCTTGAGCCAGGCCTTGACCGTGCCCAGCGGCGCGTTCAGCCGCGTCGCGATTTCGCTGTGGCTGCAGCCGTCGACATAGGCGCAAACGATGCTGTTGCGCTTGGCGCTATCGAGATGGCCGAGGCAATCGTTCAAGCGGCCCATGCTGGCCTGCAGTTCAAATTGTTCGGCCACGGTGTCGGTCCGGTCTTCCTGCAAGGCGTCGAGCGTGTCGGCCTCGGCATACACTTCCCGCTCGCGCGAGCGCAGCGTGTTGAGCGCCTGGTGGCGCACGACGGTGAAAATCCAGCCGCGCGCGGCGCCCCGTTGCGGGTCGAAGCTGGCGGCCTTTTGCCAGATGCTGACGAAGGCGTCGTGCAGCACGTCCTCGGCCACGTCGCGCCGGCGCACGATGCGCAGCGCCACGCCCAGCAAATGGCGGCCGTCCTGTTCGTACAGGCGCTGCAAGGCACGCTGGTCGCCTTTGGCACAGGCATGCAGCGCGGCGTCGTAGTCAAAACCGTCCGGGGCGTTCGGCATCAGCAATCGGGAAAAAAAGGTTGGGCGCGGCCCGGCGGTGATCTGCTGAGTGTCGGCCGATTATAGCCGATCACATCCGCGCAACCGCCGGCCGTGCAACGGAATTACGCGGCTTTCCAGAAGATGTAGTCGGCCTGGTACTTCACGGTTTCCTTGGCGCCCAGGTTGGCGGCGGCGCAAGCGCTGGCCGGGGCCACGCCGCCCTTGGTGGCGACACGCTGGATGTAGGTGACGCCGGTCATGGCGCCGCTGCCCATGGCCGGGTTGGCCTTGACCAGTTGCGATGGAATATTGCCGGCGCCCGCCGGGGCGACCGCGACCTGGGTGGCGGTAACCTTGGAGCCGTCGTTGCTCTGCCAGGTGGCCGGCGGGCCGAAGTATTTGCCGACGCTCATGCCGCTGCGGTCGCTCAGGACGGCGTCCGGGCCGACGAAGGTCCACTCGAACTGGCCGGCGGCGTCCTTCTTGGCCTTGCATTCGTAGGTGATATCGCCGGCGCCGACGGTTTCCAAGGCGACCTTGTTACCCGCTGGCACTTGCACGGCGGCAGGCAACGCCTGTTGCTCGAAGGTCGGGGCGCTGGCGCAAGCGGACAGCAGGACGGCGGCGGCGAGGATGGCGGCGGAATGATGGATGTGCATGTCAGGCTCCTGGGTAGTAGTGAGAACCAGCGGGATTGTCCCGTTGATAGCAGTACTACACGCGAGCGCCGGGTTTGGATGCAGCGGGATGCAAATATATTTTGTACCACTCGCGACCGGTCCGTCTGGTAGACACGTAGGGCGGATTAGCGAAGCGTAATCGGCCATCGACGAGCCGTCGGCGGCCCAGCCATGGCCGATTACGGCGTTCCGCCTAATCCGCCCTACGTGATTAAGTGGCTACTTGATTAAGCACGCGACTCCGCGCGCACCACGTCCAGCCATTCGAGCAGCGGTATCGTCGCCGGCAGCAGCGGTTCCACGCCGACCATGCCCTGCCACGCGAAGGCCTGGCCTTCAAGGCTTTGCGGCTCGCCTTCCCAATCGCGGCTGATGTAGAAATGCAGCCGCACGTGCGCGTGCGGGTACACGTATTCGACGCCGCACCATTCCTCGGCGCTGTTGATCGTCAGCCCCAGCTCTTCGACAAACTCGCGCTTGAGCGCTTGCAGTATCGTTTCGCCGGGATCGACTTTGCCGCCCGGGAATTCCCAGTAGCCGTCGTACGGTTTGCCGGCCGGACGCTGGCCCAGCAGCACATCGCCGTTCGGCTTCATCAGGATGCCGACGGCGACGTCGACCGGTTTGATCTTCGCTTCGCCGCCGCTCATGCCTGGCCACCCTGCGGCAGCTTGCCGGCGTAGTCCTTGGCGAACTGCCACGCCACCCGTCCCGAGCGCGAACCGCGCTGCAAGGCCCAGCGCAAGGCGTCGCCGCGCGCCGCTTCGATCTGCGCCTCGGTGCAGCCCAGCGACGACAGCCAGTGGCCGACGATGGCCAGGTAATCATCCTGCTTGAACGGGTAGAACGACAGCCACAGGCCGAAGCGCTCCGACAGCGAGATCTTTTCCTCCACAGTTTCGCCGGGATGCAGGTCGCCATCCTCGTCGTGCTTGTAGCTGGTGTTGTCCGACATCCGCTCCGGCATCAGGTGGCGGCGGTTGGAGGTGGCATAGATCAGCACATTGTCCGACTGCGCCGAGATGCTGCCGTCGAGCGCCACCTTCAGCGCCTTGTAGCCGCTCTCGCCCTCTTCGAAAGACAAATCGTCGCAGAAGATGATGAAGCGCTCCGGCCGTCCGGCGACGATGTCGACGATGTCCGGCAATTCGGCCAGATCGGCCTTGTCCACTTCGATCAGGCGCAGGCCGTCCTTGCCGAACTGGTTCAGGCACGCCTTGATCAGCGACGATTTGCCGGTGCCGCGCGCGCCCGTGAGCAGCACGTTGTTGGCCGGCCGCCCCTGCACGAACTGGCGCGTGTTCTGCTCGATCTGCTCTTTCTGCGGGCCGATATGCTGCAGGTCGTCCAGCGCGATCGGCGACACGTGCGCCACCGCTTGCAGGTAGCTGGCGCCACCGCCGCTGCGCTTCCTCCAGCGGAAGGCGAAGCCCAGCTTCCAGTCGGGTTCACGCGGCGCCTGCGGCAGCACCGCCTCCACGCGCGCCAGCAGAGCCTCGGCGCGCACCAGGAATTGTTCGAGGGGCGTCGCCATCTTAGGAGCGGTAGTCGGCGTTGATGCTCACGTAGTCGTGCGACAGGTCGCAGGTATAGACGGTGGCCGCCGCCGCGCCGCGCGCCAGCTTGACGCGCACCGTGATCTCGCTTTGCTTCATCACACGCTGGCCGTCCTCCTCCTTGTAGTCCGGATTGCGGCCGCCGTTCTTGGCGACCCAGACGTCGTCCAGGTACAGATTCAGTTTACCGACATCCAGATCCACGCCGGCATAGCCAATGGCGGCCAGGATGCGGCCCAGATTCGGGTCGGAGGCAAAGAACGCGGTCTTGACCAGCGGCGAGTGGCCGATCGAGTAGGCGATCTTGCGGCACTCTTCGACGCTCTCGCCCTCTTCCACCGTGATGGTGATGAATTTGGTCGCGCCTTCGCCATCGCGCACGATGGCCTGCGCCAGGAACAGCGACAGTTCGGTGACGACGGCGGCCAGTTCGGCGTATTCCGGCGAGTCGACCGAGTTCACTTCCAGCGTGCCCGCGCCGGTGGCGATCAGCATGAAGGAGTCGTTGGTCGAGGTATCGCCGTCGATGGTGATGCAGTTGAAGCTTTGGTCGGCGACCTGCTTGACCAGCACGTCGAGCACCGGCTGCGCGACCTTGGCGTCGAGCGCCAGGTAGCCCAGCATGGTGGCCATGTTCGGCTTGATCATGCCGGCGCCCTTGCTGATGCCGCTCATGGTGACCGTGTGGCCGCCGATGGTGACCGTGCGCGAGCCGGCCTTCGGCTGGGTGTCGGTGGTCATGATGGCTTCGGCCGCGTTGTACCAGTTGTCGGCCTTCAGGCCGGCGATCGCCTGCGGCAGGCCGGCGATCACTTTCGCGGCCGGCAGCGGTTCGAGGATCACGCCCGTCGAAAACGGCAGGATCTGCGACGCCTCGCAGCCCAGTTGCGCGGCCAGCGCGGCGCAGGTCTCGTTGGCCAGCGACAGACCCAGTTCGCCGGTGCCGGCGTTGGCGTTGCCGGTGTTGATCAGCAGCGCGGCGATCGGCTTGCCGCTTTCCCTGGCGGCGGCCAGGTGGGCCTTGGCGATCTGCACCGGCGCGGCGCAGAAGCGGTTGAGCGTGAACACGCCTGCCACGGTGGCCGTCGGCGCGACCTTCAACACCAGCACGTCCTTG
Organism: uncultured Duganella sp.; assembly: GCA_963511605.1. GTDB lineage: Bacteria > Pseudomonadota > Gammaproteobacteria > Burkholderiales > Burkholderiaceae_D > Rugamonas. The sequence continues at coordinate 200,361 of CAUPJZ010000001.1, forward strand.
CGGTTCGGCTTCTTGATGCCGGCTTCGGCGAAACCGATTTCGACGCCGGCGACAGGCTTGAGGGCGGAGGCGAGGGGCAAAGGGGAATTGACGGCCATATAAGTGATCTCGTGGGTGGAAGGTTGGGAACCGGGAGCCGCTATTGTAATACCTGACGGGCAAAACGTCGCATTGCCATCAGCGCACTCGGCCGCGCCCCACGCTCCAACGGCTTTCGTAACTATTGGTTGCCGCGAACGCGATTGCCACCAAGCGTGGCGAAATTGCTAAATATGCGGAAAAACCATCTTAACATTGCAATACAAGCCCATGAATCCACACGGTTTTTGCACAAAAACCACATCTTTTTAGCACGGTCGTCCATTTTGTTGCTTTTGGTTTCATGCACTGTGGAAATTAGTTTAACTTGAGCAACGAATGCCGCAACCCCGCATTGTCATACACAAGCTGACCCAAAAATCGACCAAGAGCAAGGATTTTGAATACATGAAAAAGCAACTGTTAGTAGCAGCAGTCCTGTCCGCCCTCGCCGCGACGGCCGCCACACAGGCGAGCGCCGGCGTGCTCGACGACGGCAACCTGACCATCAGCGGCTTCGGCACGCTGGGCGTCGCCAAGAGCAACACCGACGACGCGCAATTCGCCCGCTACAACCAGGCCGAAGGCGTCGGTGACAAGGCCCGCATCGGCCTCGATACCAACCTGGGTCTGCAAGCGACCTACAAGATGAACGACTGGCTGTCCGGCACCGTGCAGGTACTGACCCGCAAGACCACCAGCGACAGCTACTCCACCGACCTGACCTGGGGCTTCCTGAAAGCGCGCGTCAACGATGAAGTGAGCGTGCGCGTGGGCCGCATCGTCATGCCGATCTTCCTGATCTCCGACTACCAGAACGTCGGCTACGCCAACACCATGATGCGTCCACCCATCGAGATGTACGGCCAGGAACCGATGGAAAACGCCGACGGCGCCGACATCAACTACCAGCGCGCCTTCGGCGACTTCAACTTCACCGGCCAGGCCTTCGTCGGCCGCAGCCGCGGCAAGCTGTTCGTGCCGACCGGCGCAGGCTCGGTGGCCAATTACCGCGCCCCTGCCGCCGGCATTAGCCTGGGCGGCGAGTACGGTCCGTTCACCGTGCGCGTCGGCCACGCCCGCGCCGACTTGAAGATCAAGGATCTGGCGCCGATCAACAGCCTGGGCGCGACCTTGCGCCAGGTCGGCTTCGCGCAGCTCGCGAGCGACATCAATCTGACCGACGGCAAGAAGATCGCCTTCACGTCGCTCGGCGCGACCATGGACTGGAACAACATCCTGGTCCAAACCGAGTACGCCCAGCGCCGCGCCAAGGACCCGGTCTATATCCCGGACACCAACGCCTGGTACTTCATGACCGGCTACCGCCTCGGCAAATTCCTGCCGTACTACTCGCACGCCGCCACCAAGGACGCCGGCAGTTCGGTGAACCTGCCGGCCAACTTCCCGCGCGCCGGCGTGCTGTCGTCGACCGTGCGCAGCACCTTGACGTCGGCCGAACAGACCTCCGACTTGATCGGCGTGCGCTGGGACTTCGCCAAATCGCTGGCGCTCAAGGTGCAGGTGGACCGCGTCAAGCCCAAGACCAAATCGGGCATGCTGATCTTCGCGTCGGCCGCCGGCTACCGCAACAGCGTCACCGTCGTCGGCGCCTCGCTCGACTTCGTATTCTGATTGGAGAGCGCACATGAAAAAAATCGTTATCTCGCTCGCGCTGTCCGCGTTGGCCATGGCCTCCTTCGCCCTGCCGGCGTCGGCGGAAACCGTCGTCATCGTCAGCCAGAAAAATCCGGCCACACGCATGTTCTCGGAACAGGCGTCGCAGTTCTTCCTCGGTAAATCGACGCTGTTCACGCCGATCGACCAGGCCGAGGGTTCGCCGATCCGCGCCGATTTCTATCGCAAGGTCGCCGACAAGGACGCCGCGCAGGTCAAGGCGCTGTGGTCCAAACTGGTCTTCACCGGCAAGGGCACGCCGCCGAAGGAATACGCCGGCAACGCCGAAGTGAAAAAGGCGGTTGCCGCCGACCCCAAGGCAATCGGTTATATTGACAAGTCGGCAGTGGACGAGACCGTCAAGGTGATCCTGACGCTGCCTTAACCCTTAACCCGTCATGCCGGGACGGCGGACCGCCGCCCGGCATGATGGTGCGACCATTGTGAGCCGACTATTGTGAGCTTATCGCTGCGCGCCAAATTCCTCTTGCTCAGCGCCGTGATCCAGGCGCTGGTGGTCGGCCTGCTGATATGGAATAGCATCCGGCTGATGAACCACGCGGTCGGCACCAACGCCGAGCGGGTCGCGCAGGAATACGCGGTCACGCTCAATCTCTCCCTCAGTCCCTACGCCACGCGCGGCCGCCTGCCGGAACTGAGCGGCTATCTGGCAGAAATGCTGGCCGATCCCGACGACAGCCTGCTGCGCTATCTGCTGATCCTCGACGAGAACGAACAACCGATCATCGAAGTGGGCAAGCGCGACGAGCCGCTGCCCGCGATCCTCAAACAAGGTGGCGGCACCAGCTTCAAGGGCGTCCACACCATCATCAACGACGCGACCTTGCATGCGCGTTCGCCGCTGCTGCTGCAAGGCAGCCGCATCGGCAGCATCAACTTCGGCCTCACCACGGAAGATCTGAAACACGCGCGCGACAAGGTCATGCTGCAGGGCGGTGTGATTTCGCTGGCCGGCCTGGCCTTCGGGCTGCTGCTGTTCTACGCCTTCACCCACGGCATCGGCCGCCGTCTGCGCGCGCTGATGGGACAATCCGCGCAGATGGAACTGGGCGACTACAGCAAGGCGCTGGCGGTCGACGGCGACGACGAAATCGCCGCCTTCGCGCGCGCGCTCAATGCAATGAGCGCGGCGCTGCGCGAACGCATCGCGCAGCTGGAGCATTCGGAGCTACGCCTGTCGGAAGCCAAGCGCGATCTGAAAGACCTCAACGTCTCGCTGGAAAGCCGGGTGACCGAGCGCTCGGCCGCGCTGGAACGCGCCAACGCCGACTTGAGCGCCGCCTTGTCCACGTTGCAACGCACGCAGGTCGAGCTGCTGGCGTCGGAGAAAATGGCTTCGCTCGGATCGCTGGTGGCGGGCATCGCGCACGAACTCAACACGCCGATCGGCAACAGCCTGCTGGCATCGACCTCGCTGCTCGACCGCGTCGAGGATTTCGAAAGCCATGTCGCAGCCGGCGCGCTGCGCCGCTCGGAGTTAATTGTGCATCTGGAGGAGGTACGCACGGCCAGCCAGCTGATATCGAACTCGCTGCACAAGGCGGCGCAGCTCATTTCATCGTTCAAGCAGATCGCCGTCGACCAGACCAACGACCAGCGGCGCGCGTTCGACCTGCAGGAGGCGGTGCGCGACACCATCGCCACCTACACGCCGCGCCTGCGCCGGGCCGGGTGCGAGGTGGTGCTGGAGGTACAGGAAGGATTACGCTTCGATTCCTATCCGGGCGGGCTGTATCAGGTGCTGAATAATTTGATGAACAACGCGCTCAATCACGCGTTCGAGGCCGGCCGGGGCGGGACCATCACCGTCCACGCGGAAGCGGCGGCGGACGGCATGGTGGCGCTGACTTTCAGCGACGACGGCGCCGGCATGACGGACGAGGTGTTGCGGCGGGTGTTCGATCCGTTCTTCACCACGCGCATGGGCCAGGGCGGCACGGGGTTGGGTATGCACATCGTGTACAACATCGTCAATGCGGTGCTGGGAGGGCGTATCACGGTGTCGTCGGCGCCGGGCGCGGGAACATCGGTGCGGATGCTGTTGCCGCGCTCCGCGCCGCAGCGCGACGCAGCCCGCTAAAGCATGCGTCATTCTGAAACGCGTAGGGCGGATTAGGCGGAACGCCGTAATCGGCCATGCATCCGCCGCCGACGGCGCGTATATGGCCGATTACGCTGCGCTAATCCGCCCTACGTGTCTCCGCGCGATTCAGGCGCCGGTATCCACGGCCGCATAAAAAAAACCGGAGCTAGCTCCGGTTTTTGTCTTTACGCCAGCTTGCCGTGGCAGGCTTTGTACTTCTTGCCGCTGCCGCATGGGCAAGGGTCGTTGCGTCCGACCTTCAAGCCCAGCTCCATCAGCTGCTCGCCGCTCAGGCCTTGCAGCTCCGGCGGCAGGCCGCCCAGATTGGACGCCGCCTGTGGCGCCAACAACTCTTCCGGCGCCGCGTTCGGGTTGAAGTCCGCGTGCTGGTAGCTGACGTTCTCCACGTGCGATTGCTGCATCGCCGCTTCGGCCGCGTCGATCTCTTCGCGCGACTGGATCCGTACCGTCATGATCAGCTTGACCACTTCGTTCTTGATCATCTCCAGCATCTGGCCGAACAGCTCGAACGCTTCGCGCTTGTATTCCTGCTTCGGATTCTTCTGCGCATAACCGCGCAGGTGGATACCCTGGCGCAGGTGGTCCAGCGCGGCCAGGTGCTCGCGCCAGTGGCTGTCGACGCTTTGCAGCATGACGTTGCGCTCGAAGCCGCCGAACGACTCCTTGCCGACGATATCGATCTTGGCCTGGTACACCGCGTCGGCCGCAGCCAACACGCGTTCCAGGATATCTTCGTCGTTCAGGTTCTGCTCGGACTCCAGCATCGCCGTCAACGGCACGTTGATCTGCCATTCCGACGCCAGCGCCGCTTCCAGGCCCTTGACGTTCCACTGCTCCTCGACCGATTCGGCCGGTACGTATTCGCGTACCAGGTCGGTGAAGGCGCCGTGGCGCAGCGATTCGATCAGTTCCGAGATGTCGGTGGTTTCCAGCAGCTCGTTACGCTGCTGGTAGATGACTTTACGCTGGTCGTTGGCGACGTCGTCGTACTCGAGCAGTTGCTTGCGGATGTCGAAGTTGCGCGCCTCGACCTTGCGCTGCGCCGATTCGATCGAACGCGAGACGATGCCCGCTTCAATCGGTTCGCCTTCCGGCATCTTCAGACGGTCCATGATGGCACGCACGCGGTCACCCGCGAAGATGCGCAGCAGCTGGTCGTCGAGCGACAGGAAGAAGCGCGACATGCCCGGGTCACCCTGGCGCGCGGCGCGGCCGCGCAACTGGTTGTCGACGCGGCGCGATTCGTGGCGCTCGGTGCCGACGATATGCAGACCGCCGGCGGCGACCACCTGCTCGTGCAAGGCTTGCCAGCCTTCGCGCATCGCCTTCGCTTGCGCCGCTTTGTCGGCGTCGCTCAGGTCCGGATTGGCTTCGATGAACTGGATCTGCTTCTCGACGTTACCACCAAGGACGATGTCGGTACCGCGACCGGCCATGTTGGTGGCGATGGTGATCGCTTTCGGGCTACCCGCCTGCGCGATGATTTCCGCTTCGCGGGCATGCTGCTTGGCGTTCAGGACGTTGTGCGGCAGGCCGCCCTTGGTCAGGATGCCCGACAACAGCTCCGAGTTTTCGATCGAGGTGGTACCGACCAGCACCGGTTGGCCGCGGTCGTAGCATTCGCGGATTTCCAGCATCATGGCGTTGTACTTCTCGGCCGCCGATTTGTAGACCTGGTCCTGGCGGTCCTTGCGCTGCGAAGGACGGTTCGGCGGGATGACGACGGTTTCGAGGCCGTAGATTTCCTGGAACTCGTACGCTTCGGTGTCGGCGGTACCGGTCATGCCGGCCAGCTTGGCGTACATGCGGAAATAGTTCTGGAAGGTGATCGAGGCCAGGGTCTGGTTCTCGTTCTGGATCTTGACGCCCTCTTTCGCCTCGACCGCCTGGTGCAGGCCGTCGGACCAGCGGCGACCCGTCATCAGGCGGCCGGTGAATTCATCGACGATGACGACTTCATTGTTCTGCACCACATAGTGCTGATCCTTGAAGTACAGCGCGTGCGCGCGCAGCGCCGCGTACAGGTGGTGCACCAGCGTGATGTTGGCCGAGTCGTACAGCGAGGCGCCTTCCGGCAGCAGACCCATTTTGGTCAGGATCGCCTCGGCTTTTTCGTGGCCGGCTTCCGTCATCAGCACCGAGTGGGCTTTTTCGTCCTTGACGTAGTCGCCCGGGACTTCGACCTTGCCCTTGCCGTCGGACGTCTCTTCGCCGATCTGCTGCGTGAGCAGCTTCGGCACTTCGTTGATCTTGTGGTACAGGTCGGTGTGGTTCTCGGCCTGGCCGGAGATGATCAGCGGGGTGCGCGCTTCGTCGATCAGGATCGAATCGACTTCATCGACGATGCCGAAGTTGAGCGCGCGCTGGACGCGGTCGCTGGCCTCGAACACCATGTTGTCGCGCAGGTAGTCGAAACCGAATTCGTTGTTGGTGCCGTAGGTGATGTCCGACGCGTAGGCGGCCTGCTTGGTGGAGTGCTCCATCTGCGACAGGTTGATGCCGGTGGTCAAACCGAGCCAGGCGTACAGCCTGCCCATGGTCTCGGCGTCGCGCTGGGCCAGATAGTCGTTGACGGTGACGATGTGCACGCCCTTGCCCGACAACGCGTTCAGGTAGGCCGGCAGCGTCGCGGTCAGGGTTTTACCCTCGCCCGTGCCCATTTCGGCGATCTTGCCGAAGTGCAGAACCATACCGCCAAGCAATTGAACGTCGAAATGGCGCATCTTGAAGACGCGCTTGCTCGCTTCGCGGCAGACGGCGAACGCCTCGGGCAACAGCGCGTCGAGCGCCTCGCCATTGGCGATGCGCGCCTTGAAGGCGGGCGTCTTCGCTTGCAGCTCGGCATCCGACAGTTTTTCCATCGCCGGCTCGAGCGCATTGATCTCGCGTACCGTTTTTTGGTATTGCTTGAGCAGACGCTGGTTGCGGCTGCCGAAAATCTGGGTCAGTAATGACATGCTTGAATTCTTGAAAAAACGCCGTTAAAAAAAGCTCTGTAGGTGAAAAACGCCTTACCGCACGGAGTTCGACTATGGCAAAAGACGGTGATTTTATCATGCGTCCGTGCCAAGGTTGGGTTATTGGCCTATATAACAATACCCCAAGCGTAAACAATGTCACCCAATCAATCAAATTTCCCTTGGAGAGCGCGGCGGCAAAGCGGGCTGATGACGGGAATCCGGCGCCGTGATATGGTACGCCGCATGCGATTTAATTCCTCCAATGTATCGATCAACCGCCGCAACCCGGTCGGGGCGACCGACTTCCTGCGCCGCGACGACAAGTTGGCGGCCATGATGCCGGCCATCGAGCGCATGGCGGCGCTGCAAAAAGATTGTGCAATCGCCTTGCCAGCGATGTTCAAGTATTGCGAGATCCTGGCGTTCGACGACGGCCAGCTGACTTTGTCGCTGCCGAACGCCTCGCTGGCGGCCAAGCTCAAGCAGCAAATTCCCAAGCTGCAGGAAACCTTGGCGCGGCGAGGCTGGCAGGTGCACGGCGTCAAGCTGCGGGTTCAAATGACCAAGCCGGCCGAGATCAAGGAGCAGATGCGGGCGCTGTCGCTGCCGGAGGCGGCCGTGACGGCCTTCGACGAGCTGGGCGACACGCTGGAGGACACGCCGCAGAACGCCACCCTGATCGCGGCGTTGAAGGCGATGGTGGCGCGGCGCCGCCCAAAAACCACGTAGGGCGGATTAGCGCAGCGTAATCGGCCATGCATGCGCGGCCGATAGCGCATACATGGCCGATTACGGCGTTCCGCCTAATCCGACCTACGTAAGCGCCCACTCCCGCGCCATCTGGCGCAGATACGAAGGCGGCGCCGATTCGTTGGTGTCAAACGAGACGATTTCATACGCATCCGGATGCTTGAGCAATTCCAGCAACAGCTGGTTGTTCAGCGCGTGGCCCGACTTGTGCGCCTCATAACTGGCGAGCAACGGATGCCCGACCAGATACAAATCGCCGATCGCGTCCAGAATCTTATGGCGCACAAACTCGTCGTCATAGCGCAGGCCGTCCGAATTGAGTATGCGGTACTCGTCCATCACGATGGCGTTCTCCAGCGAACCTCCGCGCGCCAGGCCGATGCCGCGCAACATCTCCACGTCCTGCATGAAGCCGAAGGTGCGGGCGCGCGCCACGTCGTGCACATAGGACACGTCGCCGAAGTCGACATTGGCGCGCTGCTGCGTGCCGTCGACCGCCGGATGGTTGAATTCGATGAAGAAGTCCAGCTTGAAGCCGTCGTGCGGCGTCAGGCGGGCCCATTTTTCCTTGTCGCCCTTGCCTTCGCGCACTTCCACCGGTTTCAGCACGCGGATGAATTTCTTCGCGGCCGGCTGCTCGAGCACGCCGGCCTGCTGCAGCAGGAACACGAACGACGACGCCGAACCGTCCATGATCGGGATTTCCTCGGCGCTAACCTCGATATACAGATTGTCGATGCCGAGGCCGGCGCAGGCCGACATCAGGTGCTCGACGGTCGAGACCCGGGCGCCGTCCTTGACCAGCACCGACGCCATGCGCGTGTCGCCCACGGCCATGGCGCTGGCGGGGAATTCGACGACGGGCGACAGGTCGACCCGGCGGAAAACGATGCCCGTATCGGGCTCGGCCGGGCGCAGGGTCAGCTCGACCTTGGTGCCGGAGTGCAGGCCGACACCCGTGGTGCGGACCAGTTCTTTGATGGTGCGTTGTTTTAACATGGTCCGATTATAACGAAGTTGAGATCGCCGCGCTGCGGCCGGCGTTTCCTTGGTTCAAGGATGCTCGGCCTCGACATGCACCGCCTCGCGCCGCACCAGATAGATGCCGCTGGCGATGATGATGCCGGCGCCGAGCAAGGTATAGCCGTCGGGCAGCGTCTGCCACAGCAGCCAGTCGATCGCCACGCCCCAGGCCAGCGCCGAGTACTCGAACGGCGCCACCACCGACGCCTTGCCGGTGCTGAAGGCCTTGGTGATGGCAAGCTGACCGAAGAAGCCCGACAACGCCAGCGCCAGCAGCACCCAGCCGTCCTCGGCGCGCACCGGCACCCAGTCGCGGTACGACAGCGCCACGGCGCCGGCGGCCATCATGGTCAGCAGCCAGAACATCATCGACTCGGTGCTATCGGTGCGCGCCAGCACACGGGCGGCGATGGCCGACATCGCATAGCAGGCGGCCGCGGCCAGGATGGCCAGGCCGCCGATGGTCAGGAAGCCGGTGCCTTCCGGGCGCAGCACGACCAGCACGCCGACCAGGCCGACGACGATGGCGACCCACTGCCCCGGCCCCACCTTCTCCTTCAACACGAACACCGACAGCGCGGTGATCAGCGACGGCGCGATGAAGAAGATCGAATACGCCTCGGCCAGCGACAGCGACTTCAGGCCGAAGGCGAAGGTGGTCAGCATGGCGATGCCGAGCACGGCGCGGAAAATCTGCATCGACCAGCGGACCGCGAAGATGCCACGGAAGGCGCCGCGATAAATGATATAGCCGCACAGCAGCGGCAGCGAGCTCAGCGCGCGCAAGGCCGTCACCTGCATGGCGGGATAATGGGCGGACAGCAGTTTCATGGCCGTGTCCATGAACGAGAACATGGCCACGGCGATCAGCATCGCGTAGATGCTGTGCAGGTTTTCTTTACGAGAAATGGGAGTGGAAACGGAAGACAGAAGAAGCTCCTTGCTGCGGGCCCGGCTCGGGCCACTGGGAACGTCATCATGGCGACGTCCGGAGCCAGGACCGCGGACGGCAACGAATGGTCATCGGCCGCGCGATCGATACCGATTATAGCAAGTTGACAATTGCTTTGCAGTCGGCCGGTGGGTCGGCGGTTGTCGAGCGAATTTCGGGCCATGGAACTTTCGCGAGAGCCCTCAAAGCCTACGCCGCGAAGGGCGCCGGGGAATTGCAACGAGATTTCAAAGTGGAATATGCTGTCACGGCAGGCGAGGAATGGGACGAATCGGATTTGCCTCGCCTGCTACCCGCGCTAGCCGCGAAGTACCTTGCGAACTAAAAGACACGAGTGCAGTTCCGACTTTTCCGGCGAGTTCGTCTACTCGGACGCGTACGGCGGTTTGATCAATCGTGAGGACGCCGAGTTGTCTTAAGCCCCGATCGCGTTGATCAAAAAAAATTGCGCAGGGCTGTCGAATTCACCTCCTCCTGTTCGTCGTCACCATGAAATACCTTTTATCATCCGGTTATCCTCATGGAGGCGTCATGAACAAACAAGTTATCTTCAATCTCGCGGTCAAGAACCTCGACAAGTCCAAAGCGTTCTTTTCCGCTCTGGGCTTTGGCTTCAGGCCGGAATTTAGCAACAAGCACGCGGCCTACATGGTCATCGTCGACGACAGCATTCATGCCATGCTCATGACCGAAACCTTCTTCCAGTCCTTGATCGACAAACCCCTGGCGCAAGCCAGGGAGGCCAACGAAGTCATCATCTGCCTGAGCTGCGAGAGCCGCGACGAGGTCGACAGCCTGATCGCCAAAGCGGTCGCCGCTGGCGGGCGCACCCCGCACCCACCCGAGGATCACGGCTTCATGTACGACCAGGGCTTCGAGGATCTGGACGGCCACCTGTGGAACCTGGTATGGTCGGCGCCGCAGGCCTAACCTGCTAGGACAGTCCCGCTCCACCCCGGATTTTTCCGAAAAAATTCTGGCGCCGGCGCCTACAACCACGCGGCACGCAAGGCGACAAGCGCGCCCCCTCGTCCGTAATATGCTGGCCTGACTCAGGGAGACCGACGATGGCCATCGAAACGATCGACGAAGCGTTCCAACCCACCGCCAAATCCACACCGGAAGGCTATGTCCACGCCGGGGACCCGGCGCACGCGCACCAGCACGAGCACCCGCACGGCTGGCGCCGCTGGCTGTACGCCACCAACCACAAGGACATCGGCACGCTCTACCTGTGGTTCTCGCTGGCGATGCTGATGGCCGGCGGCCTGCTGGCCATGCTGATCCGGGTCGAGCTGTTCCAGCCCGGCCTGCAGTATTTTTATCCCGAGTTCTACAATCAGATGGTCACCCTGCACGGCCTGGTGATGATCTTCGGCGCCATCATGCCCGCCTTCGTCGGCTTCGCCAACTGGATGATCCCGCTGCAAGTCGGCGCCTCCGACATGGCGTTCGCGCGCATGAACAACTTCTCGTTCTGGCTGCTGCCGCCGGCCGCCATGCTGCTGATGGCCTCCTTCTTCAGCGCCGGCGGCGCCACCGCCGCCGGCTGGACCTTGTACCCGCCGCTGTCGACGCAAATGGGGGTGGGCATGGACATGGCCATCTTCGCCATCCACCTGATGGGCATCTCGTCCATCATGGGCGCGATCAACATCATCACCACCATCCTCAACCTGCGGGCCAAGGGCATGACCTTGATGCGCATGCCGATGTTCTGCTGGACCTGGCTGATCACCGCCTACCTGCTGATCGCCGTCATGCCGGTGCTGGCCGCCGCCATCACCATGATCCTGACCGACCGCCACTTCGGCACCACCTTCTTCAACGCGGCCGGCGGCGGCGATCCTGTCATGTACCAGCATATCTTCTGGTTCTTCGGCCACCCGGAGGTCTACATTTTGATATTGCCCGCGTTCGGGATGATCTCGGAGATCATCCCGGCGTTCTCGCGCAAGCCGCTGTTCGGCTACGCGTCGATGGTGTACGCGGCCGGGGCCATCGCCATCATCTCCTTCATCGTCTGGGCGCACCACATGTTCGCCACCGGCATGCCGATCACGGGCCAGTTGTTCTTCATGTACGCGACGATGCTGGTGGCCGTGCCCACCGGGGTCAAGGTATTCAACTGGATCGCCACGATGTGGCGCGGGGCGATGACCTTCGAGGCGCCGATGCTGTTCGCGGTGGGCTTCCTGTGGGTGTTCACGATAGGCGGCTTCTCGGGCCTGATCCTGGCGGTCGCGCCGATCGACATCCAGGTGCACGACACCTATTACGTCGTCGCCCACTTCCACTACGTGCTGGTGGCCGGCTCGCTGTTCGCGCTGTTCGCCGGCTACTACTACTGGGTGCCGAAGTGGACCGGATACATGGTCAATGAATGGCGCGCCGCCTTCCACTTCTGGAATTCGCTCGTCTGGGTCAACGTCACCTTCTTCCCGATGCACTTCCTCGGGTTGGCCGGCATGCCGCGCCGCTACGCCGACTACACGACCCAGTTCACCGACTACAACCAGGCGGCCACGGTGGGCGCCTTGATGTTCGGGCTGACGCAGGTATACTTCCTGTTCGCAATCGTGCTGCCGACCATACGCGGCGGCAGGCGCGCCCCGGCCAAGCCGTGGGAAGGCGCCAATGGCCTGGAATGGACGGTGCCGAGTCCGGCGCCGTTCCACACCTTCGAAAAACCGCCGCAGGTGGTTTGAACGGGAGCGAGCGATGCCGCGTGATGTGCCTTCGGAACGACGCAGCTGGCTGTTGCAACGGCGCGCAGTGCTACGGCGGCCGCAACTGATCGTGCTGTTCGCCACGCTCTGCTGTCCGACGCTGGCAATCAGCATCGCCTTCCTGTATTGGGGCTACTGGCACATGCTGGCGTACGCGCTGCTCGAGATGGCCGCGCTGGCCGCCTGCCTGTGGTACTACGGACGCCACCTCGACGACTACGACCGCATCGACATATCAGAAAATGGCATCGCCGTTGAACAGCGCAGGGGCCATCGGTGCAGCTATCGCCATCTCGACCTGTGGAGCGCCCGCCTGCTGTCGCCGGTGGGCGAGGACGACTCAATCCAACTCAACGATCGCTACAATCATAGGGTTGTCGTAGGGCGTTTTCTAAGTCCCGCCGAGCGTTGCCATCTCAGCACGGAACTGGGCCAGTGCTTGCGCCGGTCGGGCCGGTGAGATATGGCGATTGCCTTAAATCAATACCCAATGACCATTTGCGGGACATGATGAAGGCGTCTTTTCTCATGTTACGGAGCACCTCATGTCAACTTGTCAGCAATGCGGCATTGGAAATTTACCCACCCGAACGATTTGCACAACTTGCGGTAGCGACATTCCCAAACCAGCAACTGACGGCTCGGCTGATTTATCCGCGTTGTGGCGCATCCGATTCGACCTGGTCGAAAAAGCCGGCGGACCGGCGCGGCCACGGTTCAAGCAATTGCGGCTGGGCGAGCGCTTTCGACTGGCATTCAATTTGTGGGCATTGCTGTTCGGACCGTTCTACTATCTCGCCAAGGGCATGTGGCGCAAGGCGCTCGTCGCGGCGTTCATCGGTCTGCCACTGATGTTCTTAATCAACGTCGTAGCACCGCACGGCGAGCTGGACTATCTGAAACCCGTCATTAATACCGTGATAAACGTCTGGTTCACCATCCACGCCAACGTGAACTATTACAAAAAAATAGTGTTGGGTGACAACGGCTGGTGGTAAGCAACTGCGCAACTTTGTGGTCAGGTCCGCAGTCAACTCCGGGGTCAGGTCCTAATGCCGCTAAGTTAAGCGTCCATCTAAATCACGTAGGGCGGATTAGCGCAGCGTAATCGGCCATGCTCCGTCGGCGGCTCATGGCCGATTACGGCGTTCCGCCTAATCCGCCCTACGAAAATCGCCTTAACTTAGCGGCATTAGGGTCAGGTCCACCATTTCTACACGAGCCCAACATTGCGCGCGCGTTTTATGCGGATTATCAATGCCATCATGGAATTACGGAGGGGATTTGCGTAGCGTAATCAACCGTGTACGCCGATGGCGACGCGAGCATGGCCGATTACGGCGTTCCGCCTAATCCGCCCTACGTGGATCTGTGGTTTTCCGATTGCGCAGGCCTCCGCGCCGGTTAGATCGGCAGCAGCATCACCAGCTTCAGGTCGTGGCGTTTGGCCAGATGCAGGGTTACCTGGTTGAAGCGCAGTTCGCCGCCTTCAAGCGATTGGAAACTCCGCAACCCGCCCTCCCTGCCCACCACGTCCTGCAGGCGCCACAACTCCCGGAACTCGGCGCTGTCGCGCGCCACGTCGGCGATCAACTCCCGCACCACCGGTTGCTCGGCGTGCTTGCCGATGTCGGCGCGGAACTCGGCCACCAGCCGCCGCGCACGCTCCGGCCAGTCGACGATCAACCCGCGCGCGGCCGCCGACTGGAACATGAAGCGCAACAGGTTCGGCGACGGTCCATCCAGCCAGCCGGCGAACAAGCGCGCCGCCGCGTCGTTCCACGCCACCGCATCCCAGCGCAGATCGAGAATATACGCCGGCGCCTCCACCGCCGCCACGATCGCGTCCAGCGCCACCTCGGCCGGAGCGCCATCGGCATCGCCATGCGGATCGAGCCGCTCGGCCAAGCTGAACAAATAACCACGCTCGGCCGCGCTCAGTTGCAGCACCTCGGCCAACCTCGCTAGCATCTTGCCCGACGCCGACACCGGCCTGCCCTGCTCCAGCCACGTCAGCCACGTCGGGCTGACCTCGCACAGCTGGGCCAGCTCTTCGCGCCTGAGCCCCGGCGTGCGCCGCCGTCCCCCACCGGGCAGCCCGACGCTGGCCGGCGTGGTGCGCTCCCGATGGGCGCGGATGAAATCGCCTAACTTGTTTTGCATGGTGATTTTTATACCAGGATAAGTACTTGCCTTGTTACAGGATATAAACCCGCCTATTCTGCCCTGACCCGCCCAATTCAGGAGAAATAAAATGCAACAGCAAGCCGTCGTCGCCCAACAATTCGGCCAAACCGCCAGCGCCTATCTGACCAGCGCCGTCCACTCGCAGGGTGCAGACCTGGCCGCGCTGCGCGAACTGGCAGCCGGCCTGGGGAAACCCGTGGTGCTCGATCTCGGCTGCGGCGCCGGCCACGCCAGCTTCGCCGTCGCCCCGGTCGCGCGGGCGGTTACCGCGTTCGACCTGTCGTCGGAGATGCTGGCAGTGGTGGCCGGCGCCGCGCGGGAACGCGGCCTGCACAACATCTCCACCGAACAAGGCAACGTCTCCAGCCTGCCGTTCGCCGACGCCACATTCTGCATGGTCGTCACCCGCTTCTCGGCGCACCACTGGCTCGACGTGCCGGCGGCGCTGCGCGAGGTGAAACGCGTGCTCAAGCCGAACGGCCTGCTGGTCGTCATCGACATCACCGCGCCGGAAGCGCCGCTGCACGACACCACCCTGCAGGCGGTCGAACTGCTGCGCGACGGCTCGCACGTGCGCGACTACCGCCCGTCGGAATGGACCGCGATGCTGCAGGCGGCAGGCTTCCTGCCGGAACGCGCCGGCGACTGGAAGCTGAAAATGGTATTCGACGAATGGACCGCGCGCATGCGCACGCCGCCCGAGCGGGTGGCCGCGATCCGCAGCCTGTTCGCCAGCGCACCGGAAGAAACGCTGACCTACTTCGACGTCCAGAGAGACGACTCGTTCACAATCGACTCGACCTTGTTCAAGGCCACGCACGACGCCAACGACATCTACTGAACCTGCGCACCAAAAAAAAAGGCGCCGTCTCCGGCGCCCTCTTCACTGCATCACCACTAGCTTACGCCTGGGCCAGCAGGGTCTCGGCGTTCGACACTTCGAACTTGCCGCCTTGTTCCACGTTCAGCTGCTTGACGACGCCGTCTTCGACCAGCATCGAATAGCGCTGCGAACGCGTGCCCATGCCGTGCTTGCTGAAATCGGCGTCCAGGCCCAGCGCCTTGCTGTAGGCGGCATTGCCGTCGGCCATCATGCGCACGGTGCCGGTGGCTTTCTGGTCGCGGCCCCAGGCACCCATGACGAACGCGTCGTTGACCGAGATGCACCAGATTTCATCGACGCCCTTGGCCTTCAGGTCGGCGGCGTGCTTGACGTAGCCTGGCACGTGCTGTGCCGAGCAGGTCGGGGTGTAGGCGCCCGGCAGGCCGAAGATCGCGATCTTCTTGCCCTTGACCAAGTCTTGCACATTGAACGTGTTCGGGCCGAGCGAGCAGCCTTCGGTTTCGGTTTCGACGAATTCGGACAGGGTGCCTTCCGGCAGGGTATCGCCAATCTTGATGGTCATGTGTGACTCCTTTTGTTGGGGTAGTGAACGTGGAAAAGCCGCGGCAAGCGCGGCTTTTCCCGGCATAGAACGTACAGTATGCCTGAACCCCGGCCATCCTGCACAATCGTGCCGGATGGCCGAATCGACTCCCGGTGAGCCCTAAGTAACTCTTAGTCGGCCTGCTTGCGCAGGAAGGCTGGAATGTCGTAGGTCTCCATGCCGTTCTTTTCCATCGCGCGCACCTGCTCGGAGGCCGACTCGCGGCGCCATACGGCCGGCGCCTTCATGCCGTCGAAGGCAGGAGCGCCACCGCCGCCCATGCCGCCGGTCGCACCCATCGACACGCCGGCCGACGCCGCGCCACCCAGGGCGCCCGAAGGCATCATCGGGCTGTTGTGGGTACCGGTGCGCAGCAGCTGCTGCGGCACCAGCTGCACGTGCTTCTTGTTCTTGCCCAGACCAGTTGCCACCACGGTGACGCGGATCTCGTCGCCCATCGTGTCGTCGTAGGCGATACCCTGGGCGATCGAAGCGTCCGGCGCCGCGAAGGCGCGCACGGCGGCCATGACTTCCTTGATCTCCTTACCCTTCAGGCCACGGCTGGCGGTCACGTTGACCAGCACACCGCGCGCGCCCGACAGGTCGACGCCGTCCAGCAGCGGCGAAGCGACCGCCTGTTCGGCCGCGATGCGCGCGCGGTCGATGCCCGACGCGGTCGCGGTGCCCATCATGGCCTTGCCCTGCTCGCCCATGATGGTTTTCACGTCGTTGAAGTCGACGTTGATGTGGCCCGGCACGTTGATGATCTCGGCGATACCGGCGACGGCGTTGTTCAGCACATCGTCGGCGTGCTGCAGCCATTCGATCAGCGATTCATCTTCGTAGATCTCTTCGAGCTTTTCGTTCAGGATTACGATCAGCGAGTCGACGTGCTGCGACAGCTGCTCCAGGCCTTCGTCGGCGATGTCCATGCACTTCTGGCCTTCGTGCGAGAACGGCTTCGACACCACCGCCACCGTCAAGGCGCCCAGCGACTTGGCCACTTCGGCCACGATCGGCGCCGCGCCTGTGCCGGTGCCGCCGCCCATGCCTGCGGCGATGAACACCATGTGCGCGCCGCGCAGCGCGTCCTCGATGCGCGAACGCGATTCCTCGGCCAGCTTGCGGCCGACGTCCGGCTTCATACCCGCGCCCAGGCCGGTCTCGCCGATCTGGATGACGTTGTGTGCGCGCGAGGTCGACAGCGCCTGCGCGTCGGTGTTGGCGGCGATGAACTCCACGCCGGACATGCCTTTAACGATCATGTGTTGAACTGCATTGCCACCTGCTCCGCCGACTCCGACGACCTTGATGACGGTGCCCAAAGCTGCGTTATCGACCATATCAAACTCCATGATGTGCTCCCTATCAGAATGCGGTTTCCAAGCGCCAGTCCTCATATTTGTAGGAGAACTGGAGATTGAAAACTGCTGTTTCAATTTAAAAAAATTTGGTGAAAACCACCCGTGTTTTTACTCGTACTGCTTTAGAAATTACCTAAGAACCATTCCTTCATGCGCTGCCACACCGCCTTCACCGACCCATCCTGCCGCGTGACGATGTGACCACGCAGGTACTGCTTTTTCGCTTCCAACAACAGGCCAAGCACGGTCGCGTAGCGCGGGCTGCGCACCACGTCGGCCAACTGGCCACGATAGTCCGGCGTGCCAAGGCGCGCCGGCTTGAGGAATATGTCTTCCGCCATTTCGACCATGCCCGGCATGATCGCGGTGCCGCCGGTGAGCACGATGCCCGACGAGAGCACGCCCTCGTAGCCGGATTCGCGCACCACCTGGTGCACCATCGCGAACAACTCCTCGACGCGCGGCTCGATCACCGCCGCCAGCGCCTGGCGCGACAGGTTGCGCGGACCACGGTCGCCCAGCCCCGGCACCTCCAGGCTCTCGCCCGGATCGGCCAGCACCTGCTTGGCCACGCCGTAGCGAATCTTGATCTCTTCGGCTTCCGAGGTCGGCGTGCGCAGCGCCATCGCGATGTCGTTGGTGATCTGGTCGCCGGCGATCGGGATCACGGCGGTATGGCGGATCGCGCCGTCGGAGAACACCGCCACGTCGGTGGTGCCGCCGCCGATATCGATCAGCACAACACCCAGCTCTTTTTCGTCCGGCGTCAGCACCGCGTCGGCCGAAGCCATCGGCTGCAAAATCAGGTCCGACACTTCCAGCCCGCAGCGGCGCACGCACTTGACGATGTTCTGCACCGCCGACACGGCGCCGGTGACGATATGGACTTTCACTTCAAGGCGGATGCCGCTCATGCCGATCGGTTCGCGCACATCTTCCTGGCTGTCGACGATGAACTCCTGCGGCACCGTATGCAGCAGTTGCTGGTCTGTCGGAATGTTAACCGCCTTTGCCGTTTCGATGACGCGCGCCACGTCGGTCGCCGTCACTTCCTTTTCCTTGATCGCCACCATGCCGCTCGAATTGAAGCTTCGGATATGGCTGCCCGCGATGCCGGCGTAGACATTGCGGATCTTGCAGTCGGCCATCAGCTCCGCTTCTTCCAGCGCGCGCTGGATCGATTCGACGGTCGCTTCGATGTTGACCACCACGCCCTTCTTCAGGCCTTTCGATTCGTGCTGACCCAGCCCGATCACCTCGTGGCGTCCATCGCCCATCACCTCGGCCACCACGGCCACCACTTTCGAGGTGCCGATGTCGAGACCGACGATCAGGTTTTTAGCGTCTTTTGTCATGTCTGTTGCTACCTAGTGTTGGGGTTTAACGCTTATCGTTTTTTTTGCTGCCGCTTTTGGCTTGGCGCCCTCTTTCGGAATTTTCAATCCCGTCGCGCTCAGGGCCAGGCCGTTCTGGTACCGCATATCTATCGTCTCTATATCGGGCAAGTGCTCCACCAGTTGCGGATAAATCCCCGTCAGCCGGTCCACCCTTTCCTTCAACGTGGTGCTGGTCTGCTCGCGGCCCAGCGCCACGCTCATGCCGTTATCGAGCCGCACCGTCCACGCATAGCGGCTCGACAGCGACAGCGCCTGCGGCACCAGCTTGAGCGGCGCGAACCAGCCGCGCAGCTCCGCGTAACGAGACATCACTTCCTTTTCGCTGCCATCGGGCCCGTCGAACGCCGGCAGCTCGTGGTCCTCTTCCGCCTCGGCCAGGTTGGCGGTGAACACATCGCCCTTGACCGACAGCAGCCGTCCGTCCTCGCCCCACGTGCCCAGCGCCTCATGCTCCTCCAGCGCCACGATCAACTGGTCCGGCCACTCGCGGCGCACCGTCGCGCGGCGTACCCAGGGCACCGATTCGAACGCCAGGCGCACCGCGTCCAGGTTGGTCGTGAAGAAGTTGCCCTTGATGCGGCCCAGCGCATTGTTCCGCAAGGTCAGGTGATTCACATGCTGTAACTCGTCATGCCCGATGCTCTCGATACGAATCGTGCGCAGATTGAACGCCGGGCGCTGCGCCACCCACCACACGCCGGCGGCGATGCATGCCAACAGCACCAGGGCGAAAATGCCATTGGCGGTTGCATTCAAGGCTTTAGCGTCTTGCCACATCTGATACTTACCCCTTCATCTTCAAACGGGCCGTGCGCAAAATCTCCACGCACAGGTCTTCATAGCTGATGCCCGTCGCGCGCGCCGCCATCGGCACCAGCGAGTGCGTCGTCATACCGGGCGAGGTGTTCACCTCCAGCAGGAACGGTTTCTGGTCGCGCTCGCGCAGCAGCACGTCGACCCGCCCCCAGCCCTCGCAACCGAGCGCGCGGTAAGCTTCCACGGCGATGCGCTGCATCTCGGCGGCCAGCGCGTCCGGCAGCACCGCCGGGCAAACGTATTTAACGTCGTCGGTGAAGTACTTGTTCTGGTAATCATAGTTACCGGCCGGCGCGATGATCTCGACGATCGGCAGCGGGCGAGCGTCGGCGCCGCCGCCCAGCATCGCGACCGTGAACTCGCGGCCGGTGACGAATTCCTCCGCCAGCACCGAGTCGTCCAGCGCAGCGGCGATATCGTAGGCGGCCTTGAATTCCCCGGCGGCGTTGACCTTGGTGATGCCGATGGTCGAGCCCTCGTGCGGCGGCTTGACGATCAGCGGCAGCCCCAGATCCGCGGCGGTCTTGTCCAGGTCCGATTTGGCGTCGAGCACCGCGTAGTTCGGCGTCGGCAGACCGGCGGCCAGCCACACGATCTTGGTGGTGATCTTGTCCATGCCCACCGAGCTGGCCATCACGCCGCTGCCGGTGTAGGGAATGCCAAGCAGTTCAAGCGCGCCCTGCAAGCTGCCGTCTTCGCCGTAGCGGCCGTGCAGCGCGATGAACACGCGGTCGAATTTTTCCGCCGCCAGTTCGGCAAGCGAGCGCTCGCCGGTGTCGAATCCATGGGCGTCGACACCCTTGCTTTGCAGCGCCGCCAGCACGCCGGCGCCGGACATCAGGGATACTTCGCGCTCTGCGGAACGGCCGCCGAGCAGCACGCCGACCTTGCCAAACGTTTTTACATCGATAGGAGTAAGCTGGTTCACGATCAGACCTTTGGATAATTAGTCAGTTTCGCCGGGACGCCGCTGATCGAGCCTGCGCCCATGGTCATGACGACGTCGCCGTCGCGCACCACGTTCATGATGGTTTCCGGCATATCGCCGATTGCCTCTACAAAAATCGGTTCCGTCTTGCCGCGTGCGCGCAAGGCGTGCGCCAACGCGCGGCCGTCGGCCGCCACGATAGGCGCCTCGCCTGCGGCGTAGACCTCGGCCAGCACCAGCACATCGGGCGTGCCCAATACCTTGACGAAGTCCTCGAACAGGTCGCGCGTGCGGCTGAAGCGGTGCGGCTGGAACGCCAGCACCAGGCGACGGCCCGGATAGGCGGCGCGCGCGGCGCCGGTGGTTACTTCCATTTCCAGCGGGTGATGGCCGAAATCGTCCACCAGCGTAAAGGTGCCGCCGCCGGGAATCGCGACTTCGCCATATTTGGTGAAGCGGCGGCCGACGCCGGCGAATCCGGCCAGGCCGGCCTGGGTGGCGCTGTCCTCGATGCCGATCTCGCGGGCGATGGCGATCGCCGAGCAGGCGTTCTGCACGTTGTGCATGCCGGGCTGGTTCAGCACCACGTCCAGATCCGGATAACCTTCCTGGATCACGGTGAAATGCATCTCCACGCCGACCGCGCGCGCGTTCACTGCCCGCACCTCGGCATCCTCGTGGAAGCCATAGGTGGTCACCGGCTTGGTCACGTGCGGGATGATCGAGCGCACGTTGGCGTCGTCGATGCACAGCATGGCGCGGCCGTAGAACGGCAGGCGGTGCGTGAAGTGGACGAAGGCCTGCTTGAGCTTTTCGAAATCGTGCTCGTAGGTTTCCATGTGATCGGCGTCGATGTTCGTGATCACCTCGATCATCGGCGTCAGGTTCAGGAACGACGCATCCGATTCGTCGGCTTCGGCCACCAGATACTCGCCGCTGCCCAGTTTCGCGTTGGCGCCGGCGGAAGTCAGGCGGCCGCCGATGACGAAGGTCGGGTCCAGGCCGCCCTGCGCCAGCACCGACGCCACCAGGCTGGTGGTGGTGGTCTTGCCGTGCGTGCCGGCGATGGCGATGCCGCGTTTGAGGCGCATCAACTCGCCCAGCATCACCGCGCGCGGGACGATGGGAATCTTGCGGCTGCGCGCCGCGACGATTTCAGGATTGTCCTGTTGTACAGCGGTCGAGGTCACGACGGCGTCGGCGTCGCCGATGTTTTCGGTCGCGTGGCCCTGGAACACTTTCGCGCCCATGTCCGCCAGGCGCTGGGTGACAGCGTTGCTGCCCAGGTCCGAACCGGAGACGGTGTAGCCGAGCGTGAGCAGCACTTCGGCGATGCCGCTCATGCCGCTGCCGCCGATGCCGACGAAGTGTATGTTCTGTACTTTATGCTTCACTGCTTAACCTTTTGCCTTTACAGATTGTTCCAATGCTTGAGCGATCGATTCGTTCGCATCGCGTTTGCCGACCTTGTGCGCCGCCGTCGCCATCGTCAGGCAGGCGTTGCGGGTCAGCGTTTCGAGCAGCGTCGCCACACTTTGCGCGCTCATTTCCGTCTGCGGCATGTGGATCGCCGCGTTCTGTTTCGCCATCCACTGCGCGTTGTCGCGCTGGTGGCTGGTGGTCGATGCCACCAGCGGCACCAGCACGCTGGCCACACCGGCGGCGGTCAATTCCGACACGGTGATCGCGCCGGCGCGGCAAACCACCACGTCGGCCGCGCTGTAGGCGGCGGCCATGTCGTCGATGAAGTCGACCACGTTGGCCTGCACGCCGGCCTGCGCGTACGACGCGCGCAGCGCATCGATGTTCTTCTTGCCCGACTGGTGCGTCACCAGCGGACGTTGACCGGCCGGGATCAGCGCCAGCGCCGCCGGCAGATTGTCGTTGAGCGCCTTCGCCCCGAGGCTGCCGCCCACGACCAGTATCCGCAGTGGACCTTCACGTCCGGCGAAACGCTGCTCCGGCGCCGGCATGTCCAGAATCTCCTTGCGCACCGGATTGCCGGTGACAACGGCCTTGTCGGCGGCCTTGCCGAAATCGGCCGGGAAGCCGAAGCACACGCGGTCCGAGAACGGCACCAGCGTCTTGTTCGACAACAGCAGCGCGGCGTCGGCGTTGACCAGCACCAGCGGCACGCCGCCCAAGCGCGCCATCAGGCCACCCGGCACCGTGACGTAACCGCCCATGCCCAGCACCACGTCCGGCTTGCGGCTGCCGATGTAGCCACGGCAGGCAATGAACGCCTTGACCATCTTCAGCGCGCCGCCGAACGAGTGCTTCAAGCCCTTGCCGCGCATGCCGGTGAAGTCGATGCTGTCCATCGCGATGCCGTGCTTCGGCACCAGTTCCTGCTCCATGCCGGCGGAGGTGCCCAGCCAGGTCACGTCCCAGCCACGCGCGCGCATCGTTTGCGCGATCGCCAGGCCGGGGAAAATGTGGCCGCCGGTGCCGGCCGCCATGATCATCAACTTTTTCATAATCTGCCACCGCGCATCAGAACCCGGTTCTCGTAGTCGATCCGGAGCAGGATCGCGAGTCCGACGCAATTAATCACAACACCCGTGCCGCCATAGCTCATCAGCGGCAGGGTCAGGCCCTTGGTCGGCAGCAGGCCAAGGTTCACGCCCATGTTAATAAACGTCTGCACGCCGATCCAGATGCCGATGCCCTTGGCCGTCAGGCCGGCGAAGGTCTGGTCGATGGCGATAGCCTGGCGGCCGATATCGAAGGCGCGCTTGACGATCCAGTAGAAACAGCCGATCACCACCAGCACGCCCACCAGGCCCAGTTCCTCGCCGATCACCGCCATCAGGAAGTCGGTGTGCGCCTCCGGCAGGTAATGCAGCTTCTCGACGCTGCCGCCCAGGCCAACGCCGAAGATCTCGCCGCGTCCGAAGGCGATCAACGAGTGGGTCAGCTGGTAAGCCTTGTTCAAGGCGTTGTCCTCTTCCCACGGATTCAGGTAGGCGAAGTAACGCTCGCGGCGGAACTTCGACAACGCGATGATCGAGCCGAAGATCCCCACCAGCATGACGCCGATGCCGCCGAACCAGATGGCGTTGATCCCCCCCAGGAACAGGATGCCCATGGCGATGCAGACGATCACGCCGAAGGCGCCAAGGTCCGGCTCCAGCAGCAGCAACAGGCCGACGAAGCCGACCGCCGCCGCCATCGGCATGAAGCCCTTGGTCAGCTTATGCATGTATTCCTGCTTGCGCACCGTGTAGTCGGCGGCGTACAGCACCGCGACGACCTTCATCAGTTCCGACGGCTGGATCTTGATCACCACCAGCGACAGCCAGCGGCGGCTGCCGTTGACGACGGAGCCGAGACCCGGAATCAGCACCATCACCAGCAGCACCAGGGTGGCGATGAACAGGTACGGCGCCGCCTTCTGCAAGGTCGATATGCGGGTGCGGAACACGAACAGGCCGATGATCAGCGAGACGACGACGAACATCGCCTGGCGCTGCAGGAAATAGGTGTTCTGCCAGCGGGTGTAGTTGGCGAACTTGGGCGAATCGGGCAGCGAGATCGAGGCCGAATACACCATCACCATCCCCAACAGCATCAGCAGCAGGGTGACCCAGACCAGTGGCTGGTCGTACTCCATCATCTTCGATTGCCGCGCACGGCTGTCTATCGACGGAACCGCCGATTTCGCGCCAAAACGGAACGGCATCTGGAGCGCCATCAGATCTCCTGTCCGTTGTCGAGGGCGATATCGCGCACGGTGTCGATGAACACCTGGGCGCGATGCGCGTAGTTCTTGAACATGTCCATGCTGGCGCAGGCCGGCGACAGCAGCACGGCGTCGCCGCCCCTGGCCAGTTCGCTGGCGCGCTTGACGGCCAGCGGCAGGTCGGTGCCGCAGTCCACCAGCTCGACGCCTGAAGGTTCCAGCGCGGCGCGCAACAGCGGCGCGTCGCGGCCGATCAACAGCACGGCGCGCGCGTAGCGCGACACCGGCTCGGCCAGCGGCGCGAAGTCCTGGCCTTTGCCGTCGCCGCCCATGATCACCAGCAAGCGCTGGTCGGCGCCGGTGAAGGCCTTGCCCAGGCCATTGAGCGCGGCCACGGTGGCGCCGACGTTGGTGCCCTTGCTGTCGTCGTAGTATTCGACTTCGTTGATCGCGCCGACCAGTTCCACGCGGTGCGGCTGGCCGCGATACTCGCGCAGGCCGTGCAGCAGCGGCGCCAATGGCAGGTCGATGGCGCGGCACAGCGCCAGCGCGGCCAGCGCGTTGGCGGCGTTGTGCACGCCGCGAATCTGCAGCGCGTCGGCCGGCATCAGGTTCTTGACCATGCACTCGACCGGCGGCGGTGGCGGATCGTTCTTCTTGCGTTTTTTCGGCTCGGCTTCTTCTTCCGACGGAATCGCCGTTGCCAGCCACAACACGCCGCGCTCGTTGTTCAGGCCAAAATCGTCGCGCACGGTCGGCGCGTCGGTGCCGAAGGTGACGTTCTGGCCGGTGGCGCTGGCCATGCGCATGACGGTGGCATCTTCGCGATTGAGCACGCGCACGGTGTCGGCCGCGAACACGCGGTGCTTGGCGGCGGCGTAGGACGGCATGTCGCCGTGCCAGTCCAGATGGTCCTGGGTCACGTTCAGCACCGTGGCGGCATCCGCCTCCAGGGTAAAGGTGGTTTGCAGCTGGAAGCTGGACAGCTCGAGCACCCACACCTCCGGCAACGCGTCTTCGTCCATCACCTGGCGCAGCACGTCCAGCGCCGCCGGGCTGATATTGCCTGCCACGCGCACGCTCTTGCCCGCGCGCTCGCACAACTGGCCGACCAGGGTAGTGACGGTGGTCTTGCCGTTGGTGCCGGTGATGGCGATGATCTTCGGCGAGTAGGCGCGTTCCTTCTCCAGCGCTTCGAGCGCCTGCGCGAACAGTTCGATCTCGCCCCATACAGGGATATTCGCCAAGGAAGCCGCAGGGCCGATCTCGGCCAGCTCGCGGTAAGGCGCCAGGCCCGGGCTGACAGCGACGAAGTCCACCCCCTCCAGCAGCGATGCAGTGAACGGGCCGGCGACGAATTCGACGCCGGCGATCGCTTCCTTCAGCGCCGGCAAACGCTCGGGCGACTCACGGGTATCGGCAACGCGCACGCGCGCGCCGCTGCGGGCGAGCCACAGCGCCATCGCCAGGCCCGATTCTCCGAGCCCCAGTACCAGTGCGTTTTTGCCTTCGTAGATCATCAGCGCAGTTTCAAAGTAGAGAGTCCAACCAGCACCAGCATCATCGTGATAATCCAGAAGCGCACGACGACCTGGGTCTCTTTCCAGCCTTTTTGTTCAAAGTGGTGATGCAAGGGCGCCATCAGGAACACGCGGCGGCCGACGCCGAAACGCTTCTTGGTGTACTTGAACCAGCCCACCTGCATAATCACCGACACCGTCTCGGCGACGAAAATACCGCCCATGATGAACAACACGATCTCCTGGCGCACGATCACGGCGATGGTGCCCAGCGCGCCGCCCAGGGCCAGCGCGCCGACGTCGCCCATGAACACTTGCGCCGGGTGGGTGTTAAACCACAGGAAGGCCAGGCCAGCGCCGGCCAGCGCGCCGCAGAAGATAATCAGTTCGCCCGCGCCGGGAATGTGCGGAATGAACAGATACTTCGAATATGTCGCGCTACCGGTCAGGTAAGCGAACAGGCCTAGCGCGGAACCGACCATAATCGTTGGCATGATCGCCAGGCCGTCCAGGCCATCGGTGAAGTTAACGGCGTTGCTGGTCCCGACGATGACACAATATGTCAACGCGATGAAACCCCACACGCCCAGCGGGTAGCTGATGGTCTTGAAGAACGGGACGATCAAGTCGGCCTTCGGCGGCAAATCCATCGAAAAGCCCGACTGCACCCAGGCGAAGAACAGCTCGAACACCTTGCCGGCGTTGGGCGCCGATACCGAGAACGCCAGGTACAGCGCGGCGGCCAGGCCGACCAGCGACTGCCAGAAGTACTTTTCCGCCGAGCGCATGCCCTCCGGGTCCTGGCGCACCACCTTGCGGTAGTCGTCGACCCAGCCGACGGCGCCGAAGCCCAACGTGACGACCAGCACCGGCCAGATCAAGCGGTTCGACAGGTCGCACCACAGCAAGGTCGACACGCCGATGGCGATCAGGATCAACAAGCCGCCCATGGTCGGCGTGCCGTGTTTTTTCAGGTGGGTCTGCGGACCGTCGGTGCGCACGGCCTGGCCGTACTTCATCGCGGTCAACATGCGGATCACGGCCGGACCGGCGCACAGGCCGATCAACAAGGCGGTGGCGGCGGCGAACACCGCGCGGAAGGTGATGAAGTTGAAGACCCGCAGGGGGCCGATCTCGTCCTGGAAAAACTGTGCGAGCCAGAGCAGCATGATTAGTGACTTTCCTTGTTAGCTTGTTGCGATCCAATCAAATGCTGCACGACCCGTTCCATTTTCATGAAGCGGGAGCCCTTGATTAATACGGTTGCATTCGGTGCGACGGCTGCCTCCACGGCAGCGAGCAAGTCGCCGAACTGTTCAAAATGGCGAATGGCGTCCCCCTTCATGTGGGATGCCAGTTCGCCGGTGGCCAGCACCTGTTCGATGCCTTTACTGTGCGCGTAAGCGCCTATCTCTTCGTGGAACTCGCGGCCTTGCGTGCCGACTTCGCCCATGTCGCCCAGCACCAGCACGCGCGGCGCGGCCGCTTTCGACAGCACGTCGATGGCGGCGCGCACCGAATCCGGATTGGCGTTGTAGGTGTCGTCGATGACGACGGCGCCGTTGGCGGCGACCTTCTTTTGCAGGCGGCCGCTGACGGGCGCGAAGGTGTCGAGTCCCAGCTTGATCCTGTCGAGCGCGATGCCGGCTGCATACGTGCATGCCACGGCGGCCAGCGCGTTGCGCACATTGTGCTCGCCCGCCGCTTGCAAATTCACGAAGAACTGCTCCGGCTCGACGCCATCCACAGAGCGGATGGTGATGAACATCTCGCTGCCGAAATCGCCGGCACGGAAGGTGCAGCTCACTTCTGCGTCCTTGGTCAGTCCGAAGCGGATCATGCGGCGTCCGGCCGACAGCTCTTCCCAGATCGGCGTGAACTCGTCGCCATGCGGGAATACCGCCACGCCGTCGGCGGGCAGGCCTGCCAGCACGGCGCCGTTTTCGCGCGCCACAGCTTCCACCGTGTGCATGAACTCCTGGTGTTCGCGCTGGGCGTTGTTGACCATGGCGATGGTCGGCTCGGCGATGGCGACCAGGCGGCCGATCTCACCCGGATGGTTCATACCCATCTCGATGACGGCCGACTGCTGCTTCGCTTCCATGCGGAACAGCGTCAAGGGCACGCCGATTTCATTGTTCAGGTTGCCGCGCGTGGCCAGGCGGCCTTCTTCGCCGTGGGCGGCGGCCAGGATCGCCGCGATCATTTCCTTGACCGTGGTCTTGCCGTTGCTGCCGGTGACGCCGATGACCGGCATGGCGAACTGGCGGCGCCAGTGATTGGCGATCTGTCCCAGCGCGGTCAAGGTATTAGGCACTACAACCGCAGGCAAGGACCAGCCTTCCGGTAGCTCCTCGACGACAACGGCCGCGACGCCCTTCTCCGCGACCTGCGCGAGAAAGTTGTGGGCGTCGAATACTTCGCCGCGCAAGGCGACGAACAAAGAACCTGCGGAGACATTGCGGCTGTCGGTCGACACGCCCGCAAATACAACTTCACCCGAGTCGGCGGAGGCATTCACCAGCCGCGCGCCCGGGAGGGAAGGCAGAATCTGTGCGAGTGCTGCACGCATCAATTCGTCCTCATCATGGTTAAACGGGCCGACAACGCCAGCTGCGCGTGGTCGACATCGGAGAATGGCAATTTCTTGCCCTTGATTTCCTGGTACGGCTCATGGCCTTTGCCGGCCAACAGGATCACATCCGGCTTGGCGGCGTGCTTGATCGCCGACAGGATCGCGGCGGCGCGGTCGTCCAGCGTCTGCACTGTCGATGCCGGATTGTTCCGGTCCATGCCGGCGACGATCTGCTCGATGATCGAATGCGGATCTTCGCTGCGCGGGTTGTCGCTGGTGACCAGCACGTGGTCGGCCATCTGCGCGATCTTGCCCATTTGCGGACGCTTGCCCGGATCGCGGTCGCCGCCGCAGCCGAACACGCACCACAGCTGGCCGCCACGGTCGCTCGCCACGGCGCGCAGCGCCACCAGGGTTTTCTCCAGCGCGTCCGGGGTATGCGCGTAGTCGATGACGATCATCGGCGCGTCCTGTCCGCCGACCTGCTGCATGCGGCCAGGGGCCGGCAGCAACGCCTCGACCGCCTCGATGGCGGCGCGCAGGCCCAGTCCCCTGGCCAGCATCGCGCCCATCACGCCCAGCGCGTTGCTGATATTGAAGTGTCCGACCAGCTTGGTTTTGATCAGCGCCACGCCCAGCACGCACTCCAGATGGAATTCGGTGCCGGCGCTGCGGGTGCTGCGGAACTGGCTGGCGCGCAGCATCAGCACGCCGTCGATGTCCGGCTGCGTGGCGGCATCGCGCAGGGTGTAGCCGATCAGCGGAATTGTCCCGGCCAATGGCGCCTTCGATTTCAGGTGGGCGATCAGGCGCAGGCCCATCGGATCGTCCAGGTTGACGACGGCCGTCTTCAGGCCGGGCCAGTCGAACAGTTTGGTCTTGGACGCTTCATACGCCGCCATGTCGCCGTGGTAGTCCAGGTGATCGCGGGTCAGGTTGGTGAACAGCGCCACGTCGAAATGCATGCCCGCCATACGCCCCTGTTCCAGGCCGATCGACGACGCTTCGATCGCCAGCGACTTCGCGCCCTGGTCGCGCAGGTCGGCCAGTGTGCGCGCCAGCAGCACCGCGTCCGGCGTCGTGTAGCCGGTGACGTCGTATTCGACTTCGCCGCGCGCGCGGAACACGCCCACACCCAAGGTGCCGATGACGGCGGCCGGCTCGGCGCCGCGCGACAGGGCCTGCCCCAGCCACACCGCGCTGGAGGTCTTGCCGTTGGTGCCGGTAACGGCGACGGTGAACATCGCCGTATCCGGCTGCTGGTAGAAGGCATGGGCGATCAGGCCCGCATGCTGTTTCAGGTTGTCGACGGTAAGGTACGGCACGCTCCAGCTGTCGTTCCAGGTGAAGCCGGCGGGGTCCACCACGATCAGCGCGGCGCCCTGCTCGATGGCGCCGTCGATGAAGCCGCGGCCGTCGACGGCGTTGGCCGCGTCGGCTGCGAAAGCAAAAAACACATCGCCCAGCTTGATGCGGCGCGAGTCCGACGCCAGCTGGGCGCCAGGCGCCAGCTTGCGGATCGCTGCCGCGATGGCCATGAAATCGGCCGACGGGTCGAAGTTAAAAGTCGTCACATGTTCTCCTGTGCTGCTGACTCAGGAATGATGATATGGGTCAGGTCCGAATCCGGCGCCACGTTCTTCGCGCGCAGGGCCTGCGCCGCCAGCGCCGAAAACACCGGACCGGCAACGTCGCCACCGTATTTCAGCGGGCCGCTTGGTTCGTCGATCATGACGGCAATAATGAAGCGCGGATCCGACATCGGCGCCATGCCGACGAAGTTGCCGATGTATTTGGTGTGCGAGTAGCGCCCGCCGATGAACTTTTGCGCGGTACCGGTCTTGCCGCCCACGCGATAGCCCGGCACCTGGGCCTTGACGGCGGAGCCGCCAGGCAAGGTGACCATTTCCAGCATTTCGCGCATTTCGGCGGCGGTTTTGGGGCTGATGACCTGGGTGCCGTGCGGCGCTTCGTGGACCTTCTGGAACGACAGCGGAATGATATCGCCATCGCGCGCCAGCACCAGGTAGGCGCGCGCCAGCTGGATCAGCGACACCGACATACCCTGGCCGAAGCTCATGTTCGCGTGCTCGATCGGGCGCCACGATTTGTACGGGCGCACGCGGCCCGCCACCGCGCCGGGGAAGCCCCACTTGGGCTGCTGCCCGAAACCGAGCTTGGTGAACATCTCCCACAGGTCCTGCGGCGTCATCGCCATGGCGATCTTGGTGGTGCCGATGTTGGACGACTTCTGGATGATGCCTTGCACGTCGATCATGTGGTGCGCGTGGGTGTCGTGGATCACGCGGTCGCCGATGACCATCGCGCCGTTGCCGGTGTCGAACATGGTGTGCGGCGTGATCTTCTTCGCTTCCAGCGCCATGACGACCGGGAACGGCTTCATCGACGATCCCGGCTCGAAGGTGTCGGTCATCACGCGGTTGCGCAGCTGTTCGCCGGTCAGCTTGGAGCGGTCGTTCGGGTTGTAGGTCGGATAGTTGGCCAGCGCCAGCACCTCGCCGGTATGCACGTCCAGCACCACGGCGGCGCCGGCCTTGGCCTTGAACTTCTCGACCGCGTCCTTGATCTGCGTGAAGGCGATGTACTGGATCTTGCTGTCGATCGACAGGGTCAGGTCCTTGCCGTCGTGCGGCTCGCGGATCGATTCGATATCTTCGACGATGTGGCCCAGGCGGTCCTTGATCACGCGCCGGCTGCCCGGCTGGCCGACCAGGGTTTTCTGCTGCGCCAGTTCCATCGACTCCTGGCCCACGTCTTCGACGTTGGTGAAGCCCACCACGTGTGTCGTCACTTCGCCCTGCGGGTAGAAGCGCTTGTATTCCTTGCGGGTCTGCACGCCCTCGATGCCCAGCTTGACGATCTTGTCGGCCACGTCCTGCTCGACCTGGCGTTTCAGATAGACGAAGCCGCGGTCGGAATCGAGCTTTTTCTGCAGCTCGGCGTTGGTCATGCCGAGCAGCTGCGCCAGTTGTTTGAGCTTGTCGGCCGGCGCGTTCTGCACGTCGTCCGGGATCGCCCAGATGGCCTTGACCGGCACCGACGACGCCAGCACCTGGCCATCGCGGTCGGTGATCTTGCCGCGCGTGGCCGGCAGGTCCAGCGTGCGAGCGTAGCGGATCTCGCCCTGCTTTTGCAGGAACTGGGTCGACAGGCCTTGCAGCCATGCGGCGCGGGCGGCCAGCGCGGCGAAGGCGAAGAACAACACGAACAGCACCACGCGCGAACGCCACACCGGCAGGCGCACCGCCAGCACCGGGTTCTTCGAGAACGGCACTCCCTTGGAGCGCGCCACGCGCGAGGTGTTCACGTTGGAGCCGCGGCTCATTTCGATCCTTCCGGCGTCAGGTACTGCGTGCGCGCGGCCGTCAGCGGCGTCATGGCCAGGTCGCGGCGCGCGATCTCCTCGATGCGCGCGTGCTTGCCCAGGGTCGACTGGTCAAGCTGCAGCTGCGCCCACTCGATATCGAGCTGGCGCGCCTTCGATTGCGAGCGTTCCAGTTCGATGAACAGGTGGCGCGCCTGGTACTGCGCGTTGACGAGCGACAGGCCGCAGCCCACCAGCAGCGCCGTCAGCACCAGGTTGATCTTGCCGCTCATGCCGCCTCCACCGGAATAGGCAGGCGGCGCGCCACCCGCATCACCGCCGAGCGGGAACGCGGGTTGGCGTCGACTTCGGCGTCGGACGGCTTCATCTTGGCCAGCAGCTTGAGCTCCGGCTGCGGCAAATCGACCGCGCGGATCGGCAGGCGCCGGTCCGGTTGTTCGACATTGGCCTTGGACGCGAAGAAACGCTTGACCATGCGGTCCTCCAGCGAATGGAAGCTGATGATCGCGATGATGCCGCCCGGCGCCAGGCTGGCGTAGGCCTGGTTCAAACCGACTTCGAGGTCTTCAAGCTCTTTATTGATGAAAATCCGGATAGCCTGAAATGTGCGGGTTGCCGGATCCTTGCCCTTCTCCCGAGTCTTGACCGCGCCTGCCACGATGCCGGCAAGCTGTCGTGTGGTTGAAATTGGTTCGATTGCCCGGCGAGCAACAATCGCCTTTGCAATCTGAAAAGCAAACCGTTCTTCCCCATATTCTTTGATCACCTTTTCCAGTGTCTGTTCGGTTTCTGTGGCGAGCCACGCCGCCGCCGACATGCCGCGCGTGGTATCCATGCGCATGTCGAGCGGACCATCGTTACGGAAGCTGAAGCCGCGCGCGGCGTCGTCCACCTGCGGCGACGAGATGCCCAGGTCGAGCAGGATGCCGTCGACCTTGTCGACGCCACGTTCGGCCAGTGAGGCGGTCATCGTGGCGAAGCTGTCGTGGACGATCGTGAAGCGCGGATCGTCGATTTGTTCGGCGGTGGCGATGGCCTGCAAATCCTTGTCGAAGGCGATCAGGCGCGCGCTGGCCCCCAGCCTGGACAGGATCAGGCGCGAATGGCCGCCGCGGCCGAAGGTGCCGTCGACGTAGACGCCGTCGGCGCGCGCGCCGTCCAGCGCGAGGGCGTCGACCGCTTCGTCGAGCAGCACCGTGCGATGCTGAAATTCAGGCACCGATGTGGATGTCATCACGGGACCTTAGAAAGAGAAATTGGCGAGTACATCGGGGGTGCCGGCTTCGATCGCCTGCTGCTCTTTTTCCGCCTGCTTGGCGGCATCCCATATTTCGAAGTGGGAGCCCATGCCCATCATCATGACTTCGCGCTCCAGGCCGACGGCGGCCCGCAGTTCCGGCGAAATCAGGATGCGGCCGGCCGTGTCCATTTCGACGTCGGTGGCGTAACCGAGGAATATCCGTTGCCACGCGCGGGCCTGCATCGGCCACTGGGCAATCTGTTGACGGTGCTGTTCCCACACCGGGCGGGGGAACAGCATGACGCAGCCATCGGGGTGGCGGGTCAGGGTGAGGCGGCCTTCGCATTGGATCGAGAGCGCGTCACGATGCTTGGCGGGGATAGACATCCTGCCTTTTGCATCGAGATTGATTGCGGACGCGCCTTGAAACACGGGATTACCTTTTGACCTCAGTATGGTTAGCGGAGCATGAGCGGCGGCTTTCCGGTTTCATCTGTCCCGCCGCTAAGTCAGGACAAATTTCCCACAAAAAGACACTTTTTCACACAGATGCCCACTTTAGAGGATGGGAGAATAGCGGTCAAGCGCTTTCAGGCAAACGAAACAGGGATTTTAGTAATGAAATTAAGGACTTAGCGCAATTCCTTGAAGCCAGCTAGAAATAAAATAACTCGACAAATTAAGTACTTATCGAGGAATGTGAATGTGCTACCTCATCTGCACACATGTGTATGCATGCACTAAAGCGGTGAAAATGAATTCTCAAAATAATTGAAATATTTACATATAGTTGCAAAGCGCCAACATTGACGTATCATATTGACAACTGGTCAATAGATCCAAGAATGGCGCGGAAAGTGGCGTGATTTGATAGGGGAATGGTCGGATGTCGCGCCAGCAGCGCGATGACGGGGAGTATGAAACCTTTTAATAACTGCAACTTCGATTTTGCTAGTCGGCAACGGCCGGATGGCCAATACCTTTTCAACAAGCAATTTGTCTATACAAATTTCAAACTGCCGCACTGCACCAAAAGCGTCATTATACGCCTGCGCCGGGGTGCAATTCCAGCGCGGATTGGCGCGAAAACCGTCAATTTCTGTAACAAAATTATAATTTCCATTGCCTCCGCCTCAAACCGCCCATCCCTTGGAACGGTCCACGGCGCGCGCCCACCCGTCCATCAACGCACCGCGCCGGTCGGCGCCCATGACGGGGTCGAAGCGGCGCTCGCAGGTCCACTGGGCGGCCACCTCCTCGCGGGTCTGCCAGAAGCCCACCGCCAGGCCGGCCAGGTGGGCCGCGCCCAGCGCCGTGGTCTCCGTCACCCGTGGGCGCACCACCGGCACCCCCAGCAAATCGGCCTGGAACTGCATCAGCAGGTCGTTGCGGGCGGCGCCGCCGTCGGCGCGCAGCTCGGTCAGCGGAATATCCCGGCTCGACGCGGCCACATCCTTCTGCATGGCGGCCATCAGCTCCGCGCTTTGGTAGGCGATCGCCTCCAGCGCGGCGCGGGCGATGTGGGCGCGGTTGCTGCCCCGGCTCAGCCCCACCAGCGCGCCGCGCGCGTACGGGTCCCAGTGCGGCGCCCCAAGGCCGACGAAGGCCGGCACCATGAACACGCCGCCGCTGTCGGACACACTGGCGGCCAGCGGCTCGACGTCGGACGATTTCTCGATGATGCCAAGGCCGTCGCGCAGCCACTGCACGGTGGCGCCGCCCATGAAGACGCTGCCCTCCATCAGATACTCGGTGGCGCCGTCGACCCGCCAGCCGACGGTGGTCAGCAGGCGGTTGTGCGACACCACCGGGTGTTCGCCCAGATGCATCAGCATGAAACACCCGGTGCCATAGGTGTTCTTGGCCATGCCCGGCGTGTGGCAGGCCTGGCCGAAGGTGGCGGCCTGCTGGTCCCCGGCGATGCCGGCCACCGCGATCGGCGCGCCGAACAGCGGGGCCTTGGTCATGCCGATTTCCTCGCTGGACGACACCACCTGCGGCAGCATCGACTCCGGAATGTCGAACAGCTGCAGCAAATCCTGGTCCCAGCGCATCAGATGGATATTGAACAGCAAGGTGCGCGAGGCGTTGCTCACGTCCGTCACATGGCGTCCGGTCAGCTTGTACACCAGCCAGCTGTCGACGGTGCCGAACGCCAGCCCGCCCTGGCGCGCCCGGTCGCGCGCGCCGGGCACGTGGTCGAGCAGCCATTTCAGTTTGGTGGCGGAGAAGTAGGAATCGAGTTCGAGGCCGGTGATGTCGGCGATGCGCCCGGCCTTGCCGTCGGCGCGCAGCGCGTCGCAAGTGTCGGCGGTGCGGCGGTCCTGCCAGACGATGGCCGGCGCGATCGGCTCGCCCGTCTTGCGGTCCCACACCACGGTGGTCTCGCGCTGGTTGGCGATGCCGATGGCGAGGACCTGGCGGCTATCGACTTGATTGTCGCGCAAGACCTGGCGGGCGATCGCCAGCTGGCTGTTCCAGATGTCGTCGGGGTCGTGCTCGACCCAGCCGGGCCGCGGGAAATGCTGGGGATATTCGGCCGCCGCGCTGCCGCAGATCTGCCCCTGGTGGTCGAACAGGATGGCGCGCGAACTGGTGGTGCCTTGATCCAAGGCCAGTATGTATTTTTTCATCGGCAGATCCCCAGGTCGACGCGGTATGCGCGTCGGTCCCGCGGCAGCCGCGAATGTCTATATTAGTTGAAGCAAGCCGATAGGCCGGATTTTGTTACGGCGCGGGCGAACCCGCGCTATGACAGCCATTCCTCTAGGCGCTGGATTACTCCAGCGCTCAAGCTTCCTACCCGCACGCTCCGCGAGCAGCATCATCGCGTGCCTATTTGGAATTGCACCAGGTGGAGGTTACCGCGTTTCACCGTAACTTAATACGCTCGTCTCTGTGGCCCTATTCCTCGCCTTATACCTTGGGCTTGCGCTTGCGGCTTTCGGCGGACGGCCGTTAACCGTCACCCCGCTCTATGGAGTCCGGACCTTCCTCCCGCCAGGCATTACGCGCTGGCCAGCGGCTGTCTGGCTTGCTTCAGGCGGTATTGTACCAGCCGGGCCGCCGATTCTATAATTTGATGTCGCCATTAGAAAAGCGCCGCCCCCTGCCCGGCCGTAGAATCATGCTACCTATACCCCTTGAGGCGAGAACATGACGCACCCAACCCGCACCGGCGGCCAGATCCTGGTC
Organism: uncultured Duganella sp.; assembly: GCA_963511605.1. Classification (GTDB taxonomy): domain Bacteria; phylum Pseudomonadota; class Gammaproteobacteria; order Burkholderiales; family Burkholderiaceae_D; genus Rugamonas. Next base: position 236,332 of record CAUPJZ010000001.1, read on the forward strand.
GATGCCCTGAAGATCCACGGCGTCGACACCGCTTTCGGCGTACCCGGCGAAAGCTACCTGGACGTGCTCGACGCGCTGCACGACTCCGACATCCGCTTCATCATCAACCGCCAGGAGGGCGGCGCCGCCTTCATGGCCGACGCCTACGGCAAGATGACGGGCAAGCCGGGCATCTGCTTCGTCACGCGCGGCCCGGGCGCGACCAACGCCTCGATCGGCGTGCACACCGCCTACCAGGACTCGACGCCGATGATCCTGTTCATCGGCCAGGTCGGCAACGACTTCATCGACCGAGAGGCCTTCCAGGAGATCGACTACCGCCGCATGTACGGCCAGATGGCCAAATGGGTGGCGCAGATCGACCGCGCCGAGCGCATCCCCGAATACCTCGCGCGCGCCTTCCAGGTCGCCACCAGCGGCCGTCCGGGCCCGGTGGTGCTGGCGCTGCCCGAGGACATGCTGATCGACACGGCCGAGGTCGCCGATACGCGCGCCTACCAGGCGGTGCAAGCCTCGCCGTCGGCGGCGCAGATCGACGTGCTGCGCGCCATGCTCGCCAGCGCCAAAAAGCCGCTGGTCCTGCTGGGCGGCGGCGGCTGGAACGCGCAAGCGTGCGCCGACCTGCAGCGCTTCGCCGAGGCCAACGAGCTGCCGGTGAGCTGCGCGTTCCGCTTCCAGGATTTGCTCGACAACGCCCATCCGAATTATGTCGGCGACGTCGGCATCGGCATCAACCCCAAGCTGGCGGCGCGCGTGCGCGAGGCCGACGTGATCCTCGCCATCGGCCCGCGCCTGGGCGAGATGACCACCGGCGGCTACGCGCTGATTTCCGCGCCGGTGCCGGCGCAGCGGCTGATCCACGTCCACGCGGACGCCGTGGAACTGGGCAGCGTCTACCAGGCGGAATTGATGATCAATAGCGGCATGCCGCAGATCGCGGCCATGCTGGCGGCGATGGCGCCGGTCGACGCCGGCGCGTGGCGCGCTTCCGTGGCCGAGGCGAAGGCCGATCTGGCCGCATGGCAGCTGCAACCGGCGATTTTCCAGGACGGCAAAGCGCCGCTGGACTTGTGGCAGGTGGTGCGGCAGATCGACCAGATCGCCCCGCACGACGCCATCATCACCAACGGCGCCGGCAACTACGCCACCTGGGCGCACCGCTTCCACAGCTACGGCGGCATGCGCACGCAATTGGCGCCGACCAGCGGCGCGATGGGCTACAGCGTGCCGGCCGGCGTCGCCGCCAAGATCATCGATCCGAAGCGCACGGTGATCACCTTCGCAGGGGACGGCGAATACATGATGAACGGCCAGGAGCTGGCCACGGCGGTGCAGTACAAGGCGGGGGTGGTGATCATCGTCTTCAACAACGGCATGTTCGGCACCATCCGCATGCACCAGGAGCGCGACTATCCGGGGCGGGTCTCGGGCACGGAGCTGCACAATCCGGATTTCGCCGCGCTGGCGGCGGCGTATGGCGCGCACGGGGAAGTGGTCGACAAGACGGCCGATTTCGGCCCGGCCCTGGAGCGCGCGCTGGCGCACGCCAACAGCCGCAATCTGCCGGCGCTGATCGAATTGCGCTACGACGGCAACCTGATCACGCCCGGCGCCACCCTGGAAACGATCCGCAAGAACGCCGAAGCGGCACGTGGGGCGGATTAGCGAAGCGTAATCGGCCATGTATGCGCCGTCGGCGGCGCAACGATGGCCGATTACGGCGTCCCGCCTAATCCGCCCTACGTATCTCCCTCGATTAAGGCGCCGCCCCGACCGCCGGCGCCTCGGCTTCCTTCTCTTTATTCTTGGCCTGCGGGCAAACCTTGCAGGTGCCGGCCTTGCGTCCGAAATCGGTCACCAGCGGCAGCCGCATCGGCACCGCCTCGTCGCCGCAATAGCCGCCATCGAGCACCAGGGTCCTGCCGCCGTCGGCGATTTTTCCGCTGATCGTGCGCTCCTCCTCGTCGGGCGGGCGCACGGTGAAATACATCTGCCGCCCACGCGGATCGATATTGACGTCGCTGGCCACCACCGGCCAGCTCAAGCCGCCCGCCGTGTACTCGTACAGCACCGTATCGACCTCGGCGAAGCGCTGCAAGGTGATGCGCTGGCCGCCGAATTCGCCGCTCTCGGCGTTGATGCACAAATCGGAAAACACCACCATGCCGTAACGCGGCAGGCCTGCGTTGGCGGACGGCTTGCGCGCCGCCTTGGGCGCGGCCAGCACGGCGCACGAGGCGATCAGCATGGCGCCGGCGAATGCGGCGCGTCGTTTCATCATGGTCGTCGTCATCAGTAAAACCGCTTTCAGAAAAGAACAACGGCTGCACCAGGCAGCCGTTGTTGATACTAACTCTGAATGAACAGATTAGAAGCTGTGTTTCACGCCGATGTTGAAGGCTTTGTCGCCGGTGCCAACTTCGGTGTTGTTGCCAACGGTGTAAGCTGCGCCGTTTTTGTTTTTGATTTTAGCGTACGCCAGGTAAGCGCTGGTGCGCTTCGACAGGTTGTACGAGTAGCCAACGCCCCACTGGCTTGCATCGTTGTTGGCGACTTCTTTGTCGTTTTTACGGATGTACGAAGCCATCACCACGCCGTTACCGGCTGGAACGGTCACGCCGACCAGTGCGTCAGCGCTGTCTTGCGAAGCGACTGGAGCAACGGTGTAGCCGAATGGGTTGGTGGCGTTAGCCAGAGGCGCGCTGTTCTGGCCCTTGTCCTGGCTGTAGGCTGCGAAAACTTTAACAACTTTGAAGTCGTAGTTCGCTGCCAGCAGGGTGTTGTGGCCGATGCTGTTGGTTTTAACGGTAGCGGTGTCGTTGTTACGGTTGTTGTAAGCGACAGCAACGTTCAGAGGACCGTTGGTGTAGCCAACCGACGCGCCCAGTTGACGCTGTGCGCCGGAGTCGTCAGCAACTTCACCCAGGCTGTACGAAGCAGCAGCCGAGAAACCGTACAGCGATGGGGTTTTGTACACAACACCGTTGTCGGCGCGGGTCATGTTGCCGGAAACCGGGAACAGGTTTTTAGCGGTACCAGCGTAGCCCATTGCGAACGGGTCGGCCACGTCGCGCAGGGTTTCGTAGTAAGGGGTGTACTGACGACCGATGGTCAGGGTACCGGCGGTCTTCGAGCTCAGACCAACGTAGGCTTCGCGGTTGAACAGGCGGTTGTTGCCGTTGTCCAGGGTGCCGTCGTCGATTTTAACGCCAGCTTCCAGTTTGAAGATCGCGCTCAGACCGCTGCCCAGGTCTTCGGTGCCTTTGAAGCCGATACGCGAAGCCGAAGCCACGCCGCTCTGTACCGCAGTCTTGTTACCAGCAGCACCGCCACGCTCGGAGGTCAGGCCGGCATCGACGATACCGTACATAACGACGTTCGATTGCGCCATAGCTACGTTGCTCAGGGCGCCCAGGATGGCGATGGAGATCAGGGATTTTTTCATTACGTGTTTCCTTCAGTTGTGTTGCTGTAAAAAGGTATAGCTAGTAGTGCGGCTAAATACGGTGCTTATCGGCGTCACCAGCAGGCGCCGTATGTGCGTGAGGGCAAACTCCCCAGCTGCCACTGTGCGGTCCCATCAGGCGGAACGCGCTCACTTAAGTTGCGGCCGATTTAATCGACGCTCGCAGGTTCGCGGTGCTCAAACGCACCGGAGGCGGCACTATACTGATGCTTGACGACTCCATCAAGTACAAAAACGTTCATCTTGCAACGTCTCCGTCCTTGTCGGATTTTCAAAACATCCGTATTTTAACGCATCGCAATATTTCATGCCGAGCAAGCGAACTAGCCCAGTTTTCCGCACGATGAACTTCATGCAGCAACCCGTTTTGCGGGCCGCCCTAGTGACAAATGCAAGATCAATGCATGCGTACTACATCGTTGTCGGACCAAGTAAAAATAGCCACTTTGCTATTTCTGGCGCTATTTTATACTGAAGCCCCGGGACGAACCTGCGCACTCAATGGTAATAAGCTAACAACCAGAGGGAATGTTTGGCGTGGAAATACAGCAAAATGGCCACCAAACCAACAATGATCATAGTGTTACAGGAGTAAACTAGCCATAAATTCTGTCCGCACGGCAACTATTGCGGTGCATCAGGAATTTGTAAGAAATTGCTACGTGTTGCACATAAACGACACACCGCGCACCAATCCGACACATTGTTGCCCCAAAGAAGGGCGATGGCCGCTTGCGCCGGCGCCCTGCCCTGCATGAGCCAAACTCATATCCTGCGTATATATCAGGCGCGGCGGCGCGCCGGCACCCGCAGGCGCGCGGCCGGCACTTCGCGGCTGCCGGCGGGCACCGCGCGCAGCGCCGGCCGGTCCGCCGATGCCGGCTCCAGCCGGAACACCGCCACCAGCGCGGCCAAGGCGCCGGCCTGTTGCTGCATGCTGTGGGAGGCGGCTGTGGCCTCCTCCACCAGCGCCGCGTTTTGCTGCGTCACCGCATCCATCTCGGCGATGGCCGCGTTGACCTGCTCGATGCCGGCGCGCTGCTCCTGGCCGGCCGAGGTGATCTCGCTCATGATATCGGTCACGCGGCGCACGCTGACGACCACCTCCTCCATCGTCGCGCCGGCCTGCTCGACCAGCCTGCTGCCGGCCTCGACCTGGTCGACCGAATCGCTGATCAATTCCTTGATTTCCTTGGCCGCCGCCGCCGAGCGCTGGGCCAGGTTGCGCACCTCGGACGCCACCACCGCGAAGCCGCGCCCCTGCTCGCCGGCACGGGCCGCCTCGACGGCGGCGTTCAGCGCCAGGATGTTGGTCTGGAAGGCGATGCCGTCGATCACGCCGATGATGTCGACGATCTTGCGCGACGACTGATTGATAGAGCCCATCGTATCGACCACCCGCGACACCACGGCGCCGCCCTTTTGCGCCACGGCCGACGCGCTTAGCGCCAATTCGTTGGCTTCGCTGGCGCTGGCCGCGTTCTGCTGCACGGTGCCGGTCAGCTCCTCCATCGAGGCGGCCGTCTCCTCCAGCGAGCTGGCCTGCTGCTCGGTGCGGGACGACAGGTCGACGTTGCCGGCGGCGATCTGGCCGGACGCGGTGGCGATGGTGTCGGTGCCGGCGCGCACCTGGCCGACGATATCGGCCAGGCTGTCGCGCATCGACTTCATCGCGAACAGCAGGCTGTCGCGGTCGTTCGGATGGGTGTGCACCTCCACCGTCAGCTGGCCGGCGGCGATCTGGCCGGCGATCCGCACCGCGTAGTCGGGCTCGCCGCCGAGGCGCTTGACCAGCCAGTTGGTGATCGACATCGCGCCCAGCGCGCCCAGCACCACGCTGCCGGCCAGCAGGGCGATGATCCACAGGCGGGCCGACGCGTAGGTGGCGTCGCCGCGACTGGCGGCATCGATGCCGCCGTCGCCGTACAGCTTGACGAGCTTGTCGATCTGGCCGCGCAGCGACACGATCAGCTTGTTCGACTCGCCGCGGATCAGCGCCTTGGCGGCGTCGTCGTCGCCGGCGCGCATGGCCGCGCGGATCTTGCCGTCCTCCACCATGTAACGGTCCCACATCGACAGGAAGCCGTCATACAACTGCCTCTCCTCCGGGGTGGAGATCAGTTTGACGTAATCGGCCTGCATCTTGCCCAGGTCCACCAGGTCGTTGGCGATCACCTTGTCGTACTTGTCCATCTCGCTCGGTTCGCTGGAGATGATGTACTGGAATTCGCGGGTGCGCACGCGCGCCACCTGCGCCTTGAGATCCTGCACCACGCGCATGGCCGGCATCCAGCGCGACGACAGTTCCGACGCGGTGGCGTTGACTTGCGCCAGCTTGGCGATCGAGAACATGCCGACCACGGCGGTCAGCAGCAGCACGGCGGCGAACGCCATGCCCAGTTTGGTGGCCAATTTGAGGTCTTGTAGCCATTTCATAGTTTGATTCCTTAAAAGAGGTCGTTCACGCGGGCAGGTTGCGGCGCATCGAAACGAGGCGGCAGCGTAAGCCGCACCTGCGTTAGCAAGAAGGTAACTAAGCTGCAATTTCCATAAGGCAACATGCTACCCCATTGCAACATTTCCTGCTTGAAACGTTACCCCCGCACCGGCGATGGCGCCGGCGCCCCGCCCGAGACCGCATCTTCCCTAGGAAAAGCGAGCAAATGTTCGCAAAAATCGGCACCAAACAATCGGTTGCACATTATCAATTCCACCAATATTTACATGGACTCTACGTATTTTCCACATGAACATATTTGTTATAAGAGCGCGCCGCAACAGATTGTTTTGTATGAATGATTGCTCAATGTTTCAGCAAAAACAGTATTCCCCATAGGTAAAAAGGGTAACAGTTAAGTAAAACCCCAGGCTTGCTTAGCAACATTTCCTAAAGTTAATATCCGTACGATTATTTCCAAACGGAAATTGATACAGGAGAAATTGCATGCCGGCCACACACGCACAACCGCAAAACATCATCGTCGCCCCGCGCGATTTCCCTTGGGCGGACGACCTGAAATCGATCGTCGACATCGTCACGCGCCACTTCAGCGATTTCAACGGCAACGGCTTCTACCCCCATCCGGACGAAGTACGGCTGCAGCGGGAGCTGCGCGCCGTGCCGGCGCTGAACCACCTGAGCGGGATGATCCGCCGCTTCAAGGCGCGCGGCATGGCGATCACCAACCTGGGCCTGGGCGCGCTCGGCGAAGCCCAGCGCAACGCCGTGCTGTACGCGATCGCGCTGTGCCAGGGCTTTCCGACATCGACCGACCAGCGCACCCGCCGCGTCGCCTGGGACGTTCGCGCCCGCGCCGGCAGCGAGCAGCAATCGCGCTTTGTAACCTTCTCCGAACGCGTCGGCGGGGCCGACATGCATACCGACTCTTCGTTTTATCCTATGCCTGAGGAGCAATTTCTTTTGTACGTGGTCGCGGCCGCGCGCTGCAACGGCGGCGAATCGCTGTTGATCGATGTCGAAGACGTCCACGCCGAGTTGCAGCGCAGTGGGGAGGGCCGCGCCGCCTACGCGCTGCTCAGCGAGACGCCGCTGCCGTTCCGCGTGCCGTCGGTGTACGCGGCCAATGACGAACAGGTCGAATACCACATGGCGCCGGTGTTTCACCGGCCGGCCGCGCTGGACGGCGCACTGGCCATGCGCTGGCGCTACGATTCCATCGTCAAGGGCCTGGCCGCGCGGCCGGAACTGCGCACCGACGCGCTGGTCGCCGCGCTGGAACTGGTCAACGAGATTGTCGAGCGGCGCGCTCCGCGCTTCCATCGGCAGTTGCCGGACGATACACTGCTGTGGGCGGACAACCAGCGTACCCTGCACGGCCGCGCCAAATACAGCGATCCGGACCGGCATTTGATCCGCATCCGCATTTCCAGCACGCCCAACGCGGACCGCATCGGCCCGTCCGGCATTTCGGCAGATTAAGCATGCTCGCAGCCATCATTCCCGTTTTCCTGATCATTTTGCTGGGCGTGGCGATCCGCCGCTACGAATGGCTGCCGGACGCCTTCTTCCCGTCGATCGAGAAGTTCTCGTACAACATCTGCTTTCCGGCGCTGCTGTTCGCCGGCACGGCCCGCTTGAGCTTCCGCTCCGGCGAGGTCGGCGAACTGGCGCTGGCCACCTTGCTGCCGACGGCGCTGATCGTCGCCGCCGCCGTGCTGGCGCTGCTGGCGGCGCGAGCGCTGCCCGACGCGGCGCGCTCGTCGGTGGTCCAGGGCGCGATGCGGCCCAACACCTATTTCGGCATCGCCGTCTCGAGCCTGTTTTTCGCCCCGCCGACGGCCTCGCTGGTGATGCTGTCGCTGGCGCTGTGCCTGCCGGTGGTGAACATCATCTCGGTCGTCGCGCTGTCCTGGTGGAGCGGCGTGCCGACCGATTTCGCCAAGATCCTCAAGGCGCTGGCGGTCAATCCGATCATCCTGTCGACGTTGGCCGGCGTGGCATTCAGTTTGTCGGGACTGGAGATGCCGGCGCCGTTGATGAACACGCTCGACATCCTGGGACGGGCGGCCCTGTGCCTGGGCCTGATCTGCGTCGGCAGCGGGCTGGTGTTTTCGTTGCAGGGCTTGCGGCCGCTGGCGTTGGGGTTGACGTCGCTGCTCAAGCTGGTCGCCATGCCGCTGATCGCCGCCAAGGTGTGTTTGATGTTTGCCGTGTCGGCGCCGGTGGCGCTGGCGGCGTGCTTTTACTGCGCGCTGCCGACCGCGCCCAATGCCTACATCATGGCCAGGCAGATGGGCGGCGATACGCGGTTGATGGCGTCGCTGATCACGCTGCAAACGCTGCTGGCCGCGCTGACGGTTCCCCTGAGCCGTCATTTCATGCAGTGGATGGCGTAATTCAGGTAACACATGAGGACACGTGTTCCACGTAGGGCGGATTAGCCGGAACGGCGTAATCCGCCATCCATGAGCCGTCGACGGAGCTTGGCGGATTACGCCACGCTAATCCTCCCTACGTGTTTTAGATCTACGCCCAGGTCCACAATCATCGCGAGGCCGCGCGTTTTAGATACCGCATCAACGATCCAAGCACCGGCAGCTTTTCGTACAACTCCTCGGCCGCGTCCCAATAGTCACGGTGCAGCACGACCTTGCCCCCGCCATCGAACCGCACATGCGTGGCGCCGCGAATGACCTGCGGCTGCTCCGGCCAGCGCACGAAACGGAACTGCATTTCCCACGTCAAAAACGCCTGGTCGCCCCGCCCCATATGCTCGACCACGACAAAACGCGGCTCGCGCAAGCGTACGAACATGTGCTCGAATACCCTGATGATGGCCGCATGCCCCCGGATCTCGTTGAACGGGTCCTTGAACACCGCGTCGGCCGCGTAAACATCCACGATCCCCGGCACCGTCGCCGGCGTCAGCGTCTCGTAAAACACAATCAACCGGCGCAAAGCCGCCTGCATGTCGTTCATAAGCGCGTCACCCTGGCGATCAGCCAAAAATACCATCGATACGGCAGCAGCCGCGCGAACCGCAGCGTGTTGGTGAACTTCCTCGGAAAATGAATATGGAACGCGCCCCGCTCCAGCCCCCGCACCAGTTCGCGCGCCGCGTCCGCCGGCTGCATCAATCCCGGCATGGGGAAGTCGTTCCCCTTGGTCAGCGGCGTGTCGACGAAACCCGGATTGATCAGATACACGCCGATGCCCTTCGGGTGCAGGTCGAAGTACAGCGACTCGGCCAGGTTGATCAGCGCCGCCTTGGTCGGACCATAGACCAGCGCCTTCGGCAAGCCGCTGTATCCGGCCACCGAACTGACAATGCCGACGCCGCCGCTGCCCTGCCTGATCAGCATCGGCAGCACCGGCGCCAGGCAATTGAACACGCCCCGCAAATTCAGATCGATCAGCTGATCCGCCTTCTCCAGATCGAAGCTGTCGGCGCGCATTTCGTTATATCCACCGGCCACCAGCAGCACCAGGTCGATGCGCGGCCAAACGGCCAGGATATCGTCGCGCGCCCGCGAAACGCTGGCGTGGTTGGTGACATCCAGCGCCAGCGCCAGCGTCCTTGGTCGGGCACCGGCGTCAGCCGCCGCAAGATCGTCCAGCGCTTCCTGCCTTCGCGCCGACAGCGCCACGTGCGCGCCCTTCTCCAGCAGCAGCCGGGCGGTGGCGGCGCCGATGCCGGTCGAGGCGCCGACGATCCAGACGTATTGATCGGCCCAGTCCTCGACGACGTGGTTCATCCCCATCACCGCACCTGATCGGAGCGGCGGTTGAACACCACGGTCAGGCTACCCAGGCCGACATTGAACTTGCTCATCTGCGCGCGGTTGAGCATCACGCGGTCGTCGATCAGATACATCCAGTCGTCGAAGTCGACGTTATACACCTTGTCGCCGACCGGCAGCGCCAGCACGTATTGCAAGCGCATCGCGTTGCCCGACACCTCCACCTTCGCCTCGCCCACGACGTCCGGCGCGGTGCCGATGTAACGGCCCTCGGAGGTTTTGCGCAAGGTCCAGACGCGCCGCTGTTTGGTGCCGTCGGAGTAGACGAATTCCTCGTCGAGCGTGCCGACATCGCCGATCCAGCTGCAGCGCATCAGCACCGTGAAGCGCTTCTCCACCGTGCCGGCGCGGTTCTGGAACATGCCGTGCACGTCGAGCGTGCCGTTGAAGTAGCGCTGGATATCGAGCTTGGGCGTCTGCTGCGCGTAGTGCTCCGGCTGCACCGGCAGCGAGCAGCCGTTCAGCAGGAGCGCGCAGGCGATTGCCGTGGCGGCGCAAAGGCGGGTTATTTTCATTGTGGTCTCCAGTTCAGCAATCGCGTAGCGGCGCGCGCCACAACAGCGCGGCCGCGATCAGTTTTAAACAGCAAGGCAGCAGCGCATAGGCGAACGACAGCGCGCCCAGGCCCTGCCCCGTGCCGGGCATGTAGCCCAGCCATTCGAGCACGGGCAAGGCGACGCCGGCCGCCAGCGCCAGGGTCATTTGGACGCCCCAGTTCCATACGCCGAAATAGGCGGCCTCGCGCCGGCCGCTGTCGCCGGCGCTGGCGATGACGCCGGCCAGCAACGCCGGCGGCAGCGCCAGATCGGCGCCGAGCGCCAGGCCGGAAACGGCGCAGATGACGCCGAAGGACACGGCGTCGCCGGGCCCCAGCCAATATGCCCAGACGAAGACGGCGGCCGTCAGCAGCATGCTGGCGACCCAGGCCCGCGCCTCGCCGAGGCGCCGCGCGGCCAGCGGCCACGCCGCCATCGACGCGGCCGCGCTGGCGAAGTACAGCAGCAGGAACAGGCCGGCGTTGGAACCGAGCTTCAGGCGGTCCTCGGCGAAGAACAGGAACAGCGTGGCGGGAATCGAGGCGGCGACGCCGTTCACCATCAGCACCAGGAACAACGCGCGGAAGCGGTGCTGCCTGAACGGCGCGGACAGTTCGGCAAAGCGCAGGGAGGCCGCCGCCACGTCGCTAGCGACGCGGGCCGGCCGGGGAGCCTTGTACAGCAGGCACACGGCGCCCGCCAACAGCGTCGCGGCGAAGGCGTAGCTCAACGCGTCGTAGTTGAAGACGGCGGGCAGCACGGCGGCGGTCATCACGCCGAGCAGGCCGCAGCTCTCGCGCACCGCCGCCAGCTTCGAGCGCTCGCCCGGCAACTGGGTCAGCGCGGCGCCCCAGCTTTGATGGGCGATGGTGGCGAGGCTGAAGCCCGTGTACACCAGCATCAGCGACAGCAGGAACCAGCACAGCGCCGGCACGCCGGTCAGCGACGGCGGATGAAACAGCATGGCGTAGCCGGCGATCAGCAACGGCAGCGCGATCAGCACCGAGCGCCGGTAGGCGCCGCCGGCGCGGGTGATCCACCAGCCCAGCAGCGGATCGATGAACGCCGCGACCGTGCGCGCCGCCAGCAGCGCGGCGCCGATGACGGCGAGGGTCAGCGCGCCGCGCTGCGCGTAAAACTGCGGCACATAAACATAGATGGGCAGCGCCAACATCGCCAGCGGCAGGCCGAACAAACCGTAGTACAGCATCGCCATCAACGACAGCGATGGCGCGCGCGCGGCATCCCCTCCGGCGACAGCGGCAACACCGGAGGACGCGGATTCGGGACTCACGATTTGGGCGCGGCGTCGCGCAGCAGCGCCTCGCGCAGCTTGGGCGCGGTGGTGGCGGAATCGAGCCAGATGCCGAAGAAGGCCTGCGCGAACGCCGGATCGGCCACCGTCGCCAGCGGCTTGCCGTCGCGGTAGAAGCGCACCCCCTCACCCGGCAGGAACAGGCCGCTCAAGCGGCTACCCTCCTTCACGTCCGGGAAAATGGCCTGCATCTTTTCCAGCCACGCGGCACGCTGCGCCGCGCTGCCCGCGCCTATCTTTTCCATCTGCGCGGCGCTGGCCTCGGCGATCCTGCGGCCGTCGAGCGCACGCGCGTAGCGCAAATCCAGCACATAGGGCGCGGCGTCCTTTGCCGCCGGCAGGTATCCCTTGGGGCCTACCCACAATTCGGCCGTGTAGATCGACAGCCCGAAATAGGTGAACACGCCCTGCCCCGCCAGCCGCGCGGCGCCCAGCGCACGCTCGACGTGGGCCGGCGCCTCCGCCGCACGGGCGGGCGGCCCGGCCGACAGCATCAGCGCACACAGCGCCGACAAGGCAAACCGCCGGCCCCGCGACGTCGCGCGCACCGTCAATCCTTCACCAGCGTGAACTGCATCACGTCGGTGTTCCCGGCGCGGAAGGCGGCCTCGCAATAAGCCAGGTAGAACTCCCACGTCAGCATGAAGCGCTGGTCGAAGCCCTGTGCCTCCACCTCCGCGCGCCGGGCCAGGAAGCTGGCGCGCCACTGCCGCAGCGTGTCGGCGTAATCGATGCCGAAGCAGAACTCGTCGACCACCCGCAAACCGTGCATGCCCGCCTGGCGCCGGAACTCCGACGGCGACGGCAGCATCCCGCCGGGGAATATGTACTGCTGAATGAAGTCGGTCCCCTTGCGATAGCGCTCGAACAAGCCATCGTCGATGGTGATGGTCTGGATGCAGGCGCGCCCGCCCTGCTTCAGATTGCGCGCCACGCAGGCGAAGTAGCTGGGCCAATAGCTCTCGCCGACCGCCTCGAACATCTCGATCGACGCGATGGCGTCGAACTGGCCGGCGCAGTCGCGGTAATCGCACAGCCGCAGATCGGCCGACGCGGCCAGTCCGGCAGCGGCCAGACGCTCCTTCGCATAACCCAGCTGCTCGGTCGACAAGGTCAGGCCGGTGACGTGGGCCTGCGCCTCGCGCGCGGCCGTCTCGGCGAAACCGCCCCAGCCGCAACCGATTTCCAGCACGCGCGCACCCTGCCCCAGGTTCAAGGCGCCGACGATGCGGCGGTACTTGGCCAACTGCGCGGCGGCCAGGTCGCCGCCGTCGCCGTCGCGGAAGATCGCGCTCGAATAGGTCATCGTCGGATCCAGCCACAACTGATAGAAGGCGTTGCCGATATCGTAGTGGGCGTGGATGTTCTTGCGGCTGCCGGCGCGCGAGTTACGGTTCATCAGATGCTTGAGGCGGTACAGCAGGCTGCCCCACCAACTGCCGTAGACCAGTTGCTCGAATTCGTCGCGGTTGCGTATCATCAGTTCGATCAAGCCGCTGAGGTTGTCGGTCTTCCAGTCGCCGTCGATGAACGCCTCGGCAAAGCCGATGTCGCCGGAACGCATGACCGCGCCGCACAGCTTCCAGTTCTTCAGCTCCAGCGCGATCGGAAAGGAACCGTCGCCGAACACCTCGAAGCCGTCGTCGGGCCGCTGCAGCAACAGCGCGCCGTGCTTCAGGCGCCGCAGCATCTTGAGGATCACGCCGGCGGCGGCCGGCGTCTTGGCGCCATGCGCCGGCGCGTGGACGGACAACGGCGCGGCCGTCGTGGCGAGGGATTCGGTACTCATCGTGATACCTTCTGTCGAGGTGGTAGTGGTTTTGAAAAGAATGGCACGCGCTTGAGCCAAAGCCTGGCGGCCTGCCAATGTATACGGACGATCACACCGATGGTCATCAGCGGATACGTGAAGAAGGCGCGCGCCGCGTGCCGGTTGTCCAGCGGTGCGGCGCTGCCGGACAAACTGGTTTCGATCAGCGGCCCGACGTCGTCGTCGTGATCGATGCTGGCCAGCGTGTGTTCCCGGCCGGCGCGCAGGCCGCGGAAAAAGCGGAAGCGGTAGCTACCCCGCACCTCGCAAAACGGCGAGACGTGAAAGATCTTGCGCGCGGCCAGTTCCTCGCCGGGGCCGATGCTCCCGCCGTTTTCCAGCAGATAGCAATGCCGCTCGCCGAAGGTGTTGTGCACGTCGGCGACGATGGCGCGCAGCGTGCCGTCGGCCCGATGGCAGAACCAGAACGAGACGGGATTGAACACATAGCCCAGCACGCGCGGCATGGTTTGCAGCCAGACCTCGCCGTCGGCATCGTGCACGCCCTCCGCCGCCAGCAGTCCGTCGAGCCACCGCAGCAAGGGCTGGCGGCCGTCTCCATGGTCGGCGTCGTGGAACGACAGCAGATTAAAGCGGTTGCGCGCGAACAGGCCGCAGCCGAAGTCCTGTTGGCCCAGTGTCCGCAGTGGCAGGCGAATGAAGTACATCCCGTATTGAAAACCATGGCGCACCGGCCGCAAACGCCGATGCCGCACCTGGCCGAAGCAAAGCTGCGGCTTGGCCGAAGGTGCTGAAAGGTCAGGCGGCATGGGCCACCTGCGCGCGCGCGGCGATGGCCGACGCCACGGCCAGCCCCGATTTGAGGCCATCTTCGTGGAAGCCGTAGCCGGTCCAGGCGCCGGCGAACCACACGCGGTTGCGGCCCTGTATCTGCGGCAGGCGCTGTTGCGCCTCGACCGCCGACGCGTCGAACACCGGGTGGGCGTAGTCGAACTCGCGCAGTACCTTGCGCGGATCGGGCGGCGCCAGCGGATTGAGCGAGACGATCACCGGCTGCCCGAACGGCAACGGCTGCAGTTTGTTCAGCAGGTAGTGCACGCACACGCGCGCGGACGCTCCACCCCCGCCAGCCACGCCGCCATCGCCGCTGCCCTGGTAATTCCAGGCCGACCAGGCCTTGCGGTTCACCGGCAGGCAGCCGGTGTCGGTGTGCAGCACGGCGCGGTTGGCCTGGTAGCCCACCGCCGAGAGCACGCCGCGCTCCTCGCCGCTGGCGTCGGTCAGCAGCGCCAGCGACTGGTCGCTGTGCGTGGCCAGCACCACCTCATCGAACAGCGCATTGCCTTGGGCCGAGCGCAGCGCCACCCCGTGCGCGGTGCGCGCGATCGCCGTCACCGGCGTATTCAAATACCGCTCGGGGATCCCCGCCAGCAGGCGCTCGACATACTGGCGCGAGCCGCCGCGCACCGTGCGCCATTGCGGCCGGTCGTTCACCTGCAACAGGCCATGGTTGTGGCAGAACTGGACGAAGCTGGCCAGCGGGAAGGCGAGCATCTGCTCGGACGGGCACGACCAGATGCAGGCCGCCATCGGCAACAAATACCAGTTGCAAAACTGTGCGCTGTAACCCTGCGCATCAAGGTATGATCCAAGGGAAATTTGCGGCGTCGATCCCGGTGCTTGCGCCAGCGCCGTCGCGGCTTGGTTGAACCGCAGGATGTCGCGCAGCATGCGCAGGAAGGCCGGACGCAACAAGTTGCTTCGCTGACAAAATACCTGGTCCAGGTTGCCGCCGGCCCATTCCAGCAGGCGGCCGCCGACCGGCAGCTTGATGGAAAAACCCATATCGCTGGCGGCCGTGTCGACCTCCAGTTCGGCGAACAGCGCGGTCAGTTGGGGATAGGTATGGTGATTGAAAACAAGGAAACCGGTGTCGACACCATGGGTTTTGCCACCGAAAGTCACATCCACGGTATTACTATGGCCGCCAAAATGCGCGCCGGCCTCGTACAGCACGACCTCATGACCACCCTGAACCAGCCGATAGGCGCAGGAGAGACCGGAAATTCCGCTGCCAACAACAGCTATTTTCATTATTTTCCACCGTTACAAAATATTTTGTCCAGGACAATTCATGGGCAAAGGCGATAATCTGTTAATTAGTTCTCAATGTCAACTGCATGTCGTGGACAAGCTCTTTAGTACTGCTTATACGCACCAAAATGAGCTTTGGATGTGGAAACTTTTGGGCGCGAAACGAAGGTAAAATGCAGGTCGCGCCGGATCAGAACCGCTTCCAGCGCCGTGCACCCCGACCCTGTGCCAACACTCGCGACTGTCAAACAACGGCAGCCGCTTAAGATTCTCTAATGACAACTACTGTTTCTTCACAACCAGTTCCTAGCACGATCAGCGACGTCGAGCGAGATACCGGCGTTGCCAAGGAAACCCTGCGGGTATGGGAACGTCGCTACGACTTCCCCCAGCCGCTGCGCGACCCCAACGGCGAGCGCGTCTACCCGATCGAACAGGTGCAAAAGCTGCGTCTGGTCAAGCGCTTGATCGACCTCGGCTTCCGTCCCGGCAAGGTGATCCAGTTCAGCGCCGAGGAATTGCAGACGCTGACCGGACAAGCCACCGGCGGCGCCAACGGCCCGTCGCTGCCGCCGCCCGAGCTGCAGCGCTATCTCGACTTGTGCAAAACCCATCAAATGGAAGCGCTGCGCCGCCAGTTGTCGCAGGCCTTGCTGATGATGGGATTGAAAAGTTTCGTCATCGACCTGGTGGCGCCGCTGACCACGCTGGTCGGCGACGCCTGGGCCAGCGGCCAGTTGGCCACGTTCGAAGAACACTTGTATACGGAGTCGCTGACGGTGGTGATGCGCAGCGCCATCTTCGCCATGCCGCAGGCGGCCGCCAGCAACCTCGGCGCGCCGCGCATCATGCTGACCACCCTGCCGCAGGAACGCCACGGGCTGGGCCTGCTGATGGCCGAGGCCATGTGCGTGGCCGAAGGGGCGCACTGCATCTCGCTGGGCGTGCAAACGCCGCTGCTCGACATCGTCGAGGCGGCGCGCGTGCAGCGGGTCGACATCATCGCGCTGTCGTTCTCGGTGGCGATGAATCCGCGCCAGGCGCTCGACGGCCTGGCCGAGCTGCATACCCGCCTCAACGGCAGCGTCGAACTGTGGGCCGGCGGCGGCAACGCGGCCCTCAAACGGCGCCGTCCGTCCTATGTGCGGGTGTTCGCGCTGGCCGACATCAGCGCCGCCATCGCCGAATGGCGCATGCGCAACGCCAACGTCGCGACAGGCTGAAAAAGTTGTCATTCCGGTAGCGGCCCACGGCCGCCCGGCCGCGCTCTGGTAAAATAGCCGCATTTCCCCGTGTCCGGCGCTGCCGGGCATCAGCTTGAAGCGCCCCCAACCACATATCCATGTTTAGTTTCTTCAAGAAAAAACCTGTCGCCCCCGAGGCGCCAGAGGTCCAGATCCCCGCGCCGGCGCCGCTTGCCAGCCCTGTTTCCACTCCCGCTCCCACCGCCACCGACAGCTACGCCCAGGAAGCGCTGATGCCGATCGAGGAGCCGGCGCAGAAACAATCGTGGATGACGCGGCTGAAGGCCGGCCTGTCCAAAACCTCGAGCAATCTGTCGCTGCTGTTTGTCGGCGCCAAGATCGACGACGACCTGTACGACGAGCTCGAGGCGGCGCTGCTGATGTCCGACGCCGGCGTCGACGCCACCGAATACCTGCTCGGCGCCCTGCGGCAGAAGGTCAAGGACGACAAACTGCTCGACGCCGCCGCCGTCAAGACCGCGCTCAAGCAGCTGATGGTCGAGTTGCTGACCCCGCTCCAGCGTCCGTTCGAACTGGGCCGCCATCAGCCGATGGTCATGATGATCGCCGGCGTCAACGGCGCCGGCAAGACCACCACCATCGGCAAACTGGCCAAGCACATGCAATCGAACGGCCAATCGGTGCTGCTGGCCGCCGGCGACACCTTCCGCGCCGCCGCCCGCGAGCAATTGATGGTCTGGGGCCAGCGCAACAACATCACCGTCATCTCGCAGGCGTCGGGCGACCCGGCCGCCGTCTCGTTCGACGCCGTGCAGTCCGGCAAGGCGCGCGGCCTCGACGTGGTCATGATCGACACCGCCGGCCGCCTGCCGACCCAGCTGCACCTGATGGAAGAGTTGAAGAAGGTGCAGCGCGTCATCGGCAAGGGCATGGACGGCGCACCGCACGAAACGCTGCTGGTTATCGACGGCAATACCGGGCAAAATGCGTTGGCGCAAGTGAAAGCTTTCGACGACGCCCTGAAACTGACCGGCCTGGTGATCACCAAACTGGACGGCACCGCCAAGGGCGGCGTGCTGGCGGCGATCGCCCGCGTGCGTCCGGTGCCGGTGTATTTCATCGGCATCGGCGAAAAAATCGAAGACCTGCAGCCGTTCGTGGCCGCCGAGTTCGTCGACGCCTTGCTGCCGTAGTTGCCATCTTAATTTGCTCGGATAACCCCCATTACATGATCGAATTCCGGAACGTCTCGAAACAATACTCCCCCGACGCGATGGCGCTGCGCGACATCTCGCTGACGGTAGAAAAAGGCGAACTGGTGTTTCTTGCCGGCCCCTCGGGCGCCGGCAAATCGACCTTGCTGAAGATGATCGCCGCCATCGAGCGGCCCACGTCCGGCCACGTCATCGTCAACGGCCAGGACATCGCCCGCATCAAGCCGGCCGCCGTGCCGTTTCTGCGCCGCAATCTCGGTCTGATCTTCCAGCAACAACGCCTGCTCAACGACCGCACCATCCTCGCCAACGTCATGTTGCCGCTGCTGGTGACGGGCGCCTCGCACCACCAGGCCGAGCAGCGCGCCCGCGCCGCGCTCGACAAAGTCGGCCTGGCCGACCGCGCCAGCTCGCATCCGCTGGCCCTGTCCGGCGGCGAACAGCAGCGCGTGTCGATCGCGCGCGCCATCGTCAACCGCCCGCAAGTGATCCTGGCCGACGAACCGACCGCCAACCTCGACCGCGCCAGCGCCAACAAGGTGCTCGACGCGCTCAAGGCCTTCCATTCGGTCGGCGTCACCTGCCTCATTTCCAGCCACGACGAGCAAATGCTGGACGCGGCCGCGCGCGTCATCCATCTCAACCAGGGTCAACTGGAGGTGGCGGCATGACGTACTGGTTCCGTCAACACCGTTACGCGCTGTCCGCCGCGCTGGTCCATCTGCGCCGTTCGCCGGGCAGTTTCCTGTTCAACATCATCGTGGTGGCGATCGCGCTGGCCCTGCCGTTCACCGGCGTGACCCTGCTCGACAACGTCCGCCCCATGTCCGAGCAATTGTCGGTCGATCCGGAGATCAGCGTCTTCGTCAAACAGGACACGCCGCGCGAGCAGGCCGAGGCGCTGGCCGTGCAGTTGCGCCAGACCTTGCCGGACAAGCAAGCCAAGATCATCTTCACCTCGCGCGAAAAAGCGCTGGAAAGCATGCGCGAGAAAAGCGGCCTGGCCGACGTGCTGACCACCCTGGGCGAAAACCCGTTGCCGGACAGCTATGTGCTCAAGCTGGACGCGTTCCGCCTGGCGCAATCCGGCGGCGACGTCGACCAGCTGGCCGAGCAGATCCGCGCCCTGCCCGGCGTCGACACGGTGCAGGTCGACTCGGCCTGGGTAAAACGGCTGGCCGCGCTGCTGAATATCTTGCATCTTGGGCTGCTGTTGCTGGCGGTCACCCTGGGCACCGTGGTGGTGGCCGTCATCTTCAACACCATCCGCCTGCAGGTGATGACGCAGCGCGAGGAAATCCTGGTGTCCAAGCTGATCGGCGCGACCGACAGTTTCATCCACCGGCCCTTCTATTACACCGGCGCGCTGCTGGGCCTGTGCGCAGGCGGACTGGCGCTGGGCGCGGTGGCCTTGGCCTTGCGTCCGTTGAACATAGCTATTGCCGAATTCGCAAGGCTGTACGCCTCCGAATTCCAGCTGGCGCCGCTGCAACCGGCGATGATGGCCTGCCTGCTGGCCCTGTCGGCCGGCCTCGGCCTGATCGCCGCGCTGCTGTCGGTGCAGCGCCACCTGTCCCGCCTGAATTAATTGTTGAGTTAATTCTGTGCGCTTTCCGTGCGCTTGCGCACGGAAACGGTCGCCGCACCCGCCTAACATGTCAACATCTCCCCTAACCACCATTAAGTCAGGCCTAAGCTGCGTGGCGCATGCTTGATTTATCAAAGCCATTATTCATACCAACCCGATAGTATTTTCACTATCGTGGCGATAAAAATAAGGTGATTGGCACTCAACCGAGGAGAGTGCTAATATATGAAAACTGCAGAGTTCATAACACTCCGCAGAAATGGTAATTAAGCAATATTTTCTGTCTTTGTGGCCCCTGGGCACTACGAGACTTGGCAATTTCGAGCGAAGGAATGAAAATGACTATGATGTCCGCACCTGCCGCGTTGGTCCCCACCAACAAGGGCGCTTTAGGACTCGGGTTCACTGGCAACCTGGGGAACCTGGACGCCTATATTTCCGCCGTTAATCGCCTGCCGATGCTGACGCACGACGATGAAATCTCGCTGGCCAGGCGCCTCAAGGACAACAACGACCTGGGCGCCGCGCAGGAGCTGGTGTTGTCGCACCTGCGTCTGGTGGTGTCGATCGCCCGTGGCTATCTGGGCTACGGCCTGCCGCACGCCGATCTGATCCAGGAAGGCAATATCGGCCTGATGAAAGCCGTGAAACGTTTCGACCCGGACCAGGGCGTGCGCCTGGTGTCGTACGCGATGCACTGGATCAAAGCCGAGATGCACGAGTACATCCTGAAAAACTGGCGCCTGGTCAAAGTGGCGACGACGAAGGCACAGCGCAAGCTGTTCTTCAACCTGCGCAGCCACAAGACCGGCCTGGACGCGATGAGCCCGGCGCAAATCGACAACCTGGCCAAGCTGCTGGATGTCAAACGCGAAGAAGTGATCGAGATGGAAACCCGTCTGAGCGGTCGCGACATCGCGCTGGAATCGCCGAACGACGACGAAGACGACAAGTTCGCGCCTATCGCCTACCTGTCGTCCGAGCAGAGCGAGCCGACCCGCGTGCTGGAAGCGGAACAGGTCACCCGCCTGCAATCGGAAGGTCTGGAGCAGGCGCTGGGCAAGCTGGATCCACGTTCGCGCCGTATCGTCGAAGCGCGCTGGTTGGCCAACGACGACGGCTCCGGCGCCACCCTGCACACGCTGGCCGACGAGTTTGGCGTATCGGCCGAGCGCATCCGCCAGATCGAATCGGCCGCGCTGAAGAAAATGAAGGGCTCGCTGGCCGCCTACGTGTAAAACGTAGTGGGCTGGAGCACAAAAAATGCCGCACGGTGCGAACCGCGCGGCATTTTTCATTAGGCGGCATAAATTTGCCACAGAGACACGTAGGGCGGATTAGGCGGCACGCCGTAATCCGCCAAGCGCCGCCACCGGCTTAAGCCGCCAGTCCCTTGGCCAGCAACTCCGCCACCAACTGGTTCATATCCACACCGCGATCGGTAGCCTGCGCATTCAACTGCGCCACCAGATCGCCGTTCAGCTTCACCGCGAACGGCACCAAACCGGCCGCCTGATCGCGCCTGCGCTGCTCGCGCTTGTCGACCACCTCGGCCACTTTGCCAAAGGTCGCCGCGCTCGGCCCGGCCATCTTGCCCATCAATTTTTTGGCATCACTCTTCGCCAGGCCAGTTTTTTTCATGTCTTTAATCCAAAAATAATTCAGAGCAGACATTCTACGCAGCTTATCCACCCCGCGTGGCCTTTATTGCGCAAACCGTGGCGGCATGCGGTTCGTGCGCCGCCAAAATGATACTTTTGCTAAGCTAACGGCCACTTTGCATTCAAGAGGTCGCACATGATGAAGACAATACTGCGGCAGCTGATCGTTCTGCCCTTGTTAATAGGCGTCATGGCCATGCTGTACGCCTGCGGCACCGCGTCGAGCCGCGCCACGGCCGGCGCCACCGCCAACAAACCGTTCAACACAACTTACGTGCTGCAACAAGGCGCCAGCGCCGTCATCGCCCCGGCCGCCACCCAAGGCATCGCCGGCGGCGCCACCGCGCCCACCGTCAAGCTGGAGCGCGTCAACGACAGCCGTTGCCGCGTCGGCGCCGTCTGCGTCTGGGCCGGCTACATCAGCTACAGCTTTACGTTGACCAAGGCGGATGGCACGACCAGCAACTTCGTGCTGTCGGACAGCATGCCAAACGGCAAGACAAGCGTGACCCAGGATGGCCTGACCTTCGCGCTGGCCGGCGTCGAGCCGCAGGCCGTGCCCGCCAAAAATGAACCAGCGCCGGATTATCGGGTAAGCTTGAGAGTGAGCAACACACCACCCTCAGACCCGACACCGCGCCCCTCATGACACCTCAAACCCGTCCCGCCCGCACCGTCCTCCTCTACTCCCTTATCGTCACCCTGGTCCTGCCGTCCGCGGCATGGACCAAAACCCCGGTCGCCACCGGCACCGGCGGCGCCGTCGCCACGATCAGCGAGCCGGCGTCCAAAGCCGCGCTGGCCATCCTCGACCAGGGCGGCAACGCCATCGACGCCGCCGTCGCGGCGGCCGCCACCCTGGGCGTGACCGATCCGTTCAGCTGCGGCATCGGCGGCGGCGGCTTCATGGTGATCTACCTGGCCAAGGACAAGCGCGTCATCACCATCGACCACCGCGAGACGGCGCCGGCCGGCTTCACGCCCACCGTGTTCCAGGAAAACGGCGCGCCGATGAAATTCGAGACCGTGCGCGACAGCGGCATGTCGGTCGGCGTGCCGGGCACGGTGCGCGGCTGGCACGAGGCGCTGGACCGCTACGGCTCGATGTCGTTCAAGCAGGTGCTGGCGCCGGCCATCGCGGTCGCCACCAACGGCTTCACCATCAGCGAGAATTTCTCGCGCATGGCGGGGGAGAACAAAGCCAAGTTCGGCATGTTCCCCGCCACCGCCGCGCTGTACCTGAAAAACGGCGAGGCCATCGCGGCCGGCGGCACCCTGCGCAATCCCGACCTGGCCAGGGCGTATCGCGAGCTGGCCGCCGGCGGCGTCAAGGCCTTCTACTCGGGCAACATGGCGCGCGCCGTGGTCGACGCGGTCAACCGGCCGGCCTCCGCGCCGGGTGTACGGGTCCGGGGCGGCAACATGACCTTGGCCGATCTGGCCAACTACGAAGTGCGCCTGCGGCAGCCGGTGCACAGCACCTATCGCGGCTACGACATCTACGGCATGCCGCTGCCCGGCTCGGGGGGCATCGCCATCGCCGAAGCGCTCAACATCCTCGAAGGCTACGACCTGAAGGCCATGCCGCGCGCCCAAGCCGAACACCTGTACCTGGAGGCGAGCCGCCTGGCCTTCGCCGACCGCAACGCCTACCTGGCCGACCCGGAGTATGTCGACGCACCGGTCGCCGGCCTGCTGAGCAAGGACTACGCCGCGCTGCGCCGCCGGCAGATCGATCCGGCGCAGGCGCGCAGGCCGGCGCAGGCCGGCGATCCGTACGCCTTCCAGTCCGACCAGAGCGTGCCGCTCCGCCCCGCGGCCGCCACCTCCGTCAAAATGCTGAAGGAGAGCGCGCACACCACGCACCTGACGGTGTCGGACAAGGACGGCAACATCGTCGCCTACACCTACACCATCGAGGACTGGGGCGGCAGCGGCATCGTGGTGCCGGGCTACGGCTTCCTGCTCAATAACGAGATGACCGACTTCGATTTCTCCGGCCCGCGTCCCAACGTGCCGGAGGCGGGCAAGCGGCCGCGCAGCAGCATGTCGCCGACCCTGGCCTTCAGGAACGGCAAGCCGGCGTTCTCCATCGGCAGTCCCGGCGGCGCGACCATCATCACCACCGTGCTGCAGACGATCGTCAACCACGTCGACTTCGGGATGACGATGCCGGACGCGTTGAACGCGCCGCGCCTGTCCGAGCGCAACGGCGAAGCGACCGATGTGGAGCCTGGCTTCCCGGGCGGCGCGCAGGCGGCGGCGCTGGAAAAAAGCGGCCAACGCTGGAGCGCCGCGCCGGAGGAAATCGGCGCCGCCAACGCGCTGGTGTTCAACCCCGACGGCACCGTCACCGCCGTCAGCGAAGGCCGCCGCCACGGCATCGGCAGCGCGCTGGTGCAGAAAAAACCACACTAAGCCCCGATTAATTTTTTCATCACATGATGACGTCTCCCCCACCCCACATACATCGGAGACGTGATGAACAAATGGCTGCGCGCGAATAAAGGCTTTGTGATGTTCCTGATGCTGTTCGGGATATTCCGCACCGCCGTCGCGGACTGGAATCCGATCCCGTCCGCATCGATGCGCCCCAACCTGCTCGAGGGCGACGTCGTCTTCGTCAACCGCCTGGCCTACAACGTCAAGGTGCCGCTGACCGACATCGTGCTCGGCGCCACCGGCGAACCCAAGCGTGGCGACATCGTCACCTTCTCCTCGCCCAGGGACGGCACGCGCCTGATCAAGCGCATCATCGCCCTGCCCGGCGACCGCGTCGAGATGCGCAACGAGAACCTGGTCATCAACGGCCAGCCGGCCAGCTATGCGCCGATCGGCACCGCCACCGAAACCCTTGCCGGCATCGGCGACATCGACGCCGTGCGCCTGGGCGAATCGCTGGGCGGCGACAGCCGCAGCCACGCGATCCAGATCCTGCCGCGGGTGATGGCGCGGCGCGACTTCGCCGCCGTCACCGTGCCCCCCGGCCAGTACATGATGTTGGGCGATAACCGCGACAACAGCGAGGACTCGCGCTACATCGGCCTGGTGCCGCGCGCGCTGCTGATCGGCCGCGCCGAGCGCGTGCTGGCTTCGGCCGACATCAAGGGCAACTGGCTGCCGCGCACCGAACGGTTCGGCATGAGCCTGTACAAGGCGCCATAGGCACGCCAGTCCCCGACTGATTCACGGGCCATCTTCGCCGCCGCGACCAATGCTATGATGGATGTCGACTTCTTAACATTGCAGCCCGCCGTGGCCGCGAAGACCTCATGATCGAATTCCAGGGCCTGTCCAAAACCTACGGCGGCTTCGATGCCGTCAAACCGTTGTCGATGACCGTCCGGCGCGGCGAAGTGTTTGGCTTCCTCGGTCCCAATGGCGCCGGCAAGACCACCACCATCCGCATGATGATGGGCATCCTGGTGCCCACCGGCGGCAAGGTGCTCATCGACGGCCTCGATTGCCACGCCGAGGCGACCGAAGTCAAACGCCGCGTGGGCTACCTGCCCGACACGCCGATCTTCTACGACTACCTGCGCGGGCGCGAAATCCTGCAATTCGTCGGCGAGATGCATGGCTATTCGCGCGCCGAGGCGGCCGAGCGGGGCGCGCGCCTGATCGACGAATTCGGCCTGCGGGAAGCCGGCGAGGACTACGCCGTCAACTACTCGCTGGGCATGAAGAAGCGCCTCGGCCTGGCCTGCGCGCTGATCCACGAACCGGCGGTGCTGATCCTCGATGAACCGATCAACGGCCTCGATCCGCGCGCCTCGCGCGAAGTGCAGGAGCGATTGCTGGCGGCGGCCGCGCGCGGGGTCACCATCTTCGTCTCCACCCACCTGCTGGACATGGCCGAGAAGCTGTGCGACCGGGTCGGCATCATCCATCGTGGCGAGCTGGCGGCCACCGGCACGCTCGACGAGATCCGCGCCAAGGCCGCCACCAGCGGTTCGCTCGAAGACGTCTTCCTGAAGATCACCGACGAAGCCGGCACAGAGATTCCACAATGATGCGGCAACCGACGGCATCGCGCGCCATCTGGCTGATGGCGAAAATGCGCCTGACGCGCCAGGCCAACCAGATCATGGCCAGCGCCATGTTCAACCGGTTCAAAAAGAAAACCGCGCGCGACGGCATCGCCGCCAGGCGCGGCAACATGTGGATACTGACGCTGGTGATGGCGTTGCTGTTCTCCTTCTCATTCGGCAGCCTGGCGCGCACGGTGATCGTCAACATGCAGTGCCGGCTGGTCGAGGCCAGCGCGTGCCAGAGCGTCGACAAACAGGGGCGGCGGCACGTGGACGTCGAGATCGCGGCCGCCGAACTGCACGCCGCGCCGTTCGATCCCACGCTGCTCAACGGGCTGACGATGGAGCTGACGATCCTGTTCGCGGTCGCCGTGCTGCTGCCGCTGGGCGGCAAGGAAATGGCGCAGCCGGACTGGGATCTGGAATGGCTGGTGACCTTGCCGATCAAGCGCTCCACGCTGTTGTGGGGACGGCTGCTGGAACGCAGCGCCAGCAACAGCGCCGGCATCGTCGCCCTCACCGCGCCCTACGTGATGATCGCCTGGTACTCCGGCTTCAAGTGGACCGCGCTACCGATCGCGCTGCTGGCGACCGCGCTGCTGCTGCCGCTGGCGGCGCTGCTGCACACGCTGGCCGACACCGGCCTGCGCATGTGGCTTCCCGCCTCGCAGCTGCGCAACCTGCAGGCGGTGGCTTCGCTGTTCAATATGCCGTTGATCTATTTGGTCATGGCGCTCGGCATGCCGCGCGCCGACGGCTTCGCGATGGAATGGGCGGCCGGATTCCCGTCGTGGATGATCTGGACGCCGCCGGGCGTGGTGCTGCAAGCGATACAGGCGCAGACCTTGGCGCAGTTCGCGTCCGCCGCAGCGCTGCTGGCGGTACAACTGTTTTTGCTGCTGTGGAGCGGCGTGGCGTTGATGCGCTACCAGCTGCGCAATGGCGTGGTCGGCTCCGGCTCGCGCGAGAGCACGCGCGGCCAAGCTGTCAGCGCCAAGGCGCCGGCCGGCGCGCTGTCGGCGATCGGATCGCTACTGTCGACGATCCAGCGCCGCGAACTGCTCCTATTGAGCCGCGACCGCAACTTCCTCGTGCAAACGCTGCTGCTGCCGGTCATCATCGTCGGCAGCCAGGTGGTGTTCAACGGTACGCTGAACAGCATGGGGGAACTGGGACAGCACCACACCGTGGCCGCCGCGATCGCGTTCGGCATCGGCGTCTATGTGTTGATGCTGTCCGCCTTCCAGACGCTGAACAACGAAGGCCACGTCCTCTGGCTGCTGTACACCGTGCCGCGCTCGATGGAGAGCGTGTTGAAGGAGAAGGCCAAGCTGTGGGGCGTGCTGGCGATGACCTACCCGCTGATCGTACTAGTCTTCACCGCCATGCATACCGACGTGTGGGATTGGCGCGCGCCGATGCTGGCACTGACGGTGCTTGCCGGTATTCCCATCTACTCGATGATCGCCGTCTCGCTCGGCGTCTTCGCCTGCGACCCGACGGCGGTGGAAGTGCGCACCCGCGTGCGGCCGACCTACGCCTATCTGTACATGCTGCTGGCGAGCTTTTACACCTGGTCGATCTACAGCGACAACTGGGCGCAGAAGCTGATCACGATGGTGCTCACCGCGTCCTTCGCGCTGGCGCTGTGGCAGAAGGCCCGCGACGCACTGCCCTACCTGCTCGATCCGGCCGCCGCGCCGCCGGCGCGTGTATCCACGTCGGACGGCTTGATCGCCGCCACCGCCTTCTTCATCATGCAGGGCATTCTGGTGCTGGTTCTCGCGGACGACGCCAAGTCGCCCGGCCTGGACGTCATCACGCTGGCTTTCGGATTGTCCGGCCTGGTGGTGTATGCGCTGATGCGTCTGATTTACTGGCGCAGCAAAACGGCTAACGTGCCGGTGATATGGCGCGGCATCCGGCTCGGCGCCTCGCTGCGGGATGCGGCCGTCGCCATCGCCGTCAGTTGTGCCGTCGCTTTCGGCTATCTGTATGCGTTGAAGCACTCGTCGCTGGCGGGACTGCTGCCGTCATTGCCGGCTGCTCCTGACACGCGCCTCTGGCTGTTCGCGCTCACCGTGCTGGCGGCACCGCTGTGCGAGGAGTTCATCTTCCGTGGTTTGATTTTCGGTGGCCTGCGCCGCTCGATGCCGGCCGCGCAGGCGATCGTCATCAGTGCGGCCGTCTTCGCGGCGGTGCATCCGGCGTTGTCGATGCTGCCGGTGTTCGTGGTGGGATTGTGTACGGCCTGGGTGTATGAGCGCAGCAAGACGCTGCTGGCGCCGATGCTGGTGCACGCGGCCTACAACGCCGCAATGGTGACCGCGCAAATGTAGGGCGGATTAGGCGGAACGCCGTAATCGGCCATGCATGCGCCGCCGACGGAGCACGCATGGCCGATTACGCTACGCTAATCCGCCCTACGTGTCTCCGTGTTCTTCATGCGTCGCTTGTCAACCTTTGTAACGCGCTTAACGTCACCAGTATCCGCAGAACGACGCGATTGTGCATACGCGAATACGCGTAACCACGGAAACACGTAGGGCGGATTAGGCGAAGCCGTAATCCGCCATCTATGCGCCGCCTCAGTCTTTGTAGCGCGGACCGACGGCGGCGAACCCGCCACCCTGATAAATGGTCGCCAGATCGTCGGCCGCCGGGTACACGCCGGTATCCGGGAACTTGTCCGAGAACTGCACCGAGCTATCCTTCGGCACGAAGCCCAGATGCGCCGCCTTGCTGTTGTCCCACCAGCTGGCCGGGTTGGCCGAGGCGCCGAACAGAATCGTATGGCCCACGCGCGGCGTGAACAGAGAACAGCGCAACGCCTCTTCCAGATCGTCATAGCTCAACCAGGTCACCAGCATGCGCGGGTTGGCCGGCTCCGGGAACGACGAACCGATACGCAGGCAAACCGTTTCCAGGCCGGTGCGGTCATAGTAGTAGCGCGACAGCGACTCGCCGAAGCACTTGCTCACGCCATAGAAGCTGTCCGGGCGGGTCGGGCTGTCGGCGTCGATGTAGTCGGTCCACTTGTAGTAGCCGATGGTGTGGTTCGAGCTGGCGAAAATGATGCGCTTGGTGCCCTGCTTGTGCGCCGCCTCGTACAGGTTGTAGGTGCCGAGGATGTTGGCCTGCATGATGTTTTCAAACGTGTTCTCGGTCGAGATGCCGCCGAAGTGCAGCACCGCCTCCACGCCTTCGAGCAGCTTCATGACGGCTGCCTTATCGGCCAGGTCGCACTGGATGATTTCCTCGCCCTCGCGCGCTTCGCCCATGTCGGCGATGTCGGACAGCACCACCACATCGGCCCAGGGCTTGATGCGGTCGCGCAGAACTTTACCCAGGCCGCCGGCGGCGCCGGTCAGCAGCAATCGTTTGAATGGCTTACTCATTGTTGTGTGTCTCTCGTTCGGTTTTTATTGAAGGATGATCGTTGAGTGTAAAGCGCTGGCTGCAAACCGCGCGTCAGGTCACCGGCGCCGGGTTGAACAGCACAAGCGCGTTGTGCAGCTTCCACTTCTCGGCCCAGGTTTCGCGGCCGCTGGCCACGTCCAGTATCAGCTGGAACATCTCCCAGCCGACATCGGCGATGGTGGCCTCGCCGCTGGCGATGCGGCCTGCGTTGATGTCCATCAGATCGTGCCAGCGGTTGGCCAGGTCGTTGCGGGTGGCGACCTTGATCACCGGGACTTCCGCCAGGCCGTACGGGGTGCCGCGGCCGGTGGTGAAGATGTGGACGTTCATGCCGGCGGCCAGCTGCAAGGTGCCGCAAATGAAATCGCTGGCTGGCGTGGCGGCGTAGATCAAGCCTTTTTGCGTCAGCTTCTCGCCCGGCGACAGCACGCCGGAAATGGCGCTGCTGCCGGATTTGACGATCGAGCCCATGGCCTTCTCGACGATGTTCGACAGGCCGCCCTTCTTGTTGCCCGGCGTGGTGTTGGCGCTGCGGTCAACGCCGCCACGCTGCAGGTAATTGTCGTACCAGGCCATCTCGCGGATCATGGCGTCGGCCACTTCCGGCGTCGCCGCGCGCGACGTCAACTGGTCGATACCGTCGCGTACCTCGGTGGTTTCGGAGAACATCACGGTGGCGCCGGCGCGCACCAGCAGATCGGTGGCGAAACCGACGGCCGGATTGGCGGTCACGCCGGAGAAGGCGTCGCTGCCGCCGCACTGCACGCCAACCACCAGTTCGGAGGCCGGCACGGTTTCGCGCTGGCGCTTGTTCAGGTTGACCAGGTTGGCCTCGGCCTGCTTCATGATCGAGTCGATCATCGACATGAAGCCGACGTGCTGCGCATCCTGCAGGCACACCAGCGCCGGCTCGGTGCCGCCGCCGTTCTGGATCGGGATCGAACCTTTGGGGAACAGGCGCGTCGGCTGCAGCTTCTCGCAACCGAGGCTGACGACCATGGCCTGTCCGCCGAAGTTCGGATTGAGCGTGATGTTGCGCAGGGTGCGGATCGGGATCATCGCGCCCGGCGCGTCGATCGCCACGCCACAGCCGTAGGTGTGCTCCAGGCCCACCACGTCGTCGACGTTCGGGTACTTGGGCAGAAGTTCTTCCTTGATGCGCTTGACGGCGAACTCCACCACGCCCGATACGCATTGCACGGTGGTGGTGATGGCCAGGATGTTACGGGTGCCGACGCTGCCGTCCGGATTGCGGAAGCCCTGGAAGGTGTAGCCTTCGAGCGGCTCGGCCGGCGGCTGCAAGCGGGTCGAAACCGGCAGGTTGACCAATTCGCGCGCGTCCGGCATTTGCACATTCTGCTCGTTGAGCCAACTGCCGGCCGGCAGATCGTCGGCGGCGAAGCCGATGGTGACGTTATAGCGGATCACCGCCTCGCCCTTGGCGACGTCGCGCAGCGCGACCTTATGGCCTTGCGGGACCGCTTCCAACAGGGTCAAGCCGTCGGCGAACACCGCGCCGGCGGGCAGGCCGCCGTCGTTGACAACGATGGCGACGTTGTCGTTGTCATGCATGAGAATGTAGCGCGGCGTGGCGGCGCTGGTCGGTGGCGTCATTTAGCTTCCTTCCCGGGAGTCTCTGCCCGGCTAACGTTGTTTTTTAGCATCGTGAATTGGTCAGACCACTTTTGATATTGGCCGGCCAGCGTTCTGTTCCCGTCCGGGGCGCCACACCCGTACAGCCTTGATTCTACCGTGTTTTTCAGGCTTATTCATCTGAAAAAGACGGTTGGAAAGCGGTTACCTAGCGAATTTAGTATGACAGCTTCGAATAATTTTGGCTAGTCCACGTTGCCCTTTTGGTCAGGCCACCTTAGAATGGCCTGACCAGATGGCCATATCAAAAACGCCACGACCATAACATTAAGAGACAAGAACGATGCTGAAGAGAACTTTAGCGGCGAATGACGGCACCCCTCCCGAGACGCGGTTGTACCGTCTCGTGGCCGACCGTATCCAGGAACTGATCCGCGACGAACACATCTCCCCCGGCGAGCGCCTGCCGTCGGAACGCGACCTTGCCACCAAGCTCAGTGTCAGCCGCGCCTCGCTGCGCGAAGCGCTCATCGCGCTGGAACTGGGCGGCGTGATCGAGGTGCGCGGCGGCTCCGGCGTCTACGTCAGCGAGCGCCCCACCCCGGCCGATCTGCCCGAAGCGGGCCCCGGTCCGTTCGAAGTGCTGTCCGCGCGCCGCCTGATCGAATCGGAAATCGCCGCCATCGCCGCCCGCGTCGCCACCGACAGCGCCATCGACGCCATCCTCAAGGCGGTCGTCGAGATGGAACAGAACCACTCCAATTATTCAAGCAACGAGGCGGCCGACCGCAACTTCCATATCGCTATCGCGCGCGCCACCGGTAACAGCGCCCTGGTGGGATCCCTCGATTACCTGTGGGACCAGCGCGGCCGCCTATGGCACAAACTCAAGGAACACTTCCAGACCGAGGAACTGCGCCAGGAAACGCTGAAGGACCACCGCCGCATCCTGGAGGCGATCGCCGCCCACGATCCGGCGGCCGCGCGCAAGGCGATGCGCGCGCACCTGGAGCGGGTGACCCGCACCTTCTCGCGGGGCTGATGTTCAACCGGATATTCACCGATTTGCAGTACCAGCAGTAAAGCAGGAGCGGCCTTGATGCTGCCCGCTTAAAAAAGTAATCAAGTTATTGACCGTTTGCGACCCCGGACTGTGCCCGCACAGCGACCCTCGTCTCAACGGCACGGAGTACGCGAGGTGCTCCACTCACGTTCATTGCTGTCGCGGCAAAGCGTATAACTTTATTCAAAAAGACGAAGGAGACTAGAATGATCAAGCCCGAGCACCCGGTCCAAAGCCGACCCGCACAACCACGGCTGCTGTTGTCGGCCATTACCCTGGCCGTGCTGACGCTCGCCAACCAGACCGCCGCGCTGGCGCAGGAAGCCGAGGCGCCGATGCAGCGCGTCGAAGTGACCGGTTCGAGCATCAAGCGCCTGGCCACCGAGGCGTCGCTGCCGGTCAGCACGATCAAGGCCGAAGACCTGGTCAAGCAGGGCATGACCACCTTGGCCGACCTGATGATGGCGCTGCCGCAATCGGCGTCGCTGGCGCCGTCCAACGCCGGCTCGGGCACCAACATCAACCTGCGCGGCCTGGGCGTGAACCGCACCCTGGTGCTGTTGAACGGCCGCCGCCTGGCCAACGAGGCGATCGCCGACGGCTACGCCAACCTGGACGTGATTCCAATGAGCGCGATCGCGCGCGTCGAGATCCTGCGCGACGGCGCCTCGTCGATCTACGGCTCCGACGCCATCGGCGGCGTGGTCAACTTCATCACCCGCACCCAGTACGAGGGCCTGGAAGCGACCGTGGAGCACGTGGAAGTGGGCCGTCGCGGCGGCGGCGAAGAGGAACGCGGCACGCTGACCTGGGGCAAGGGCAATCTGGAACGCGACGGCTGGAGCGTGTGGGGCACTGTCGACGCCCACAAGCGCTCGGCCCTGGCCGCGAGCGACCGCGCCAGTCTGAGTTCGCCGGAGCTGCTGACCAGCATCGGCCGCTCGCCGTCGCTGGGCACCGGCGGCAACGCCACGCCGGCCAACTTCACCACCGCCACCAACCGCACCGCGCGCAATCCGTACGCCGCCACCGGCTGCGTGGCGCCATACTCGCTGCCGGGCCGTTCCAACACCTGCGTGCTGGACTCCAGCGCCTACGGCAACGCGCTGTACGAAAACCAGCAGGTGACGTTCTACGCCCGTGCCTCGAAGAAGCTCGGCGAAGACCACGTCGTGTCGATCGACTACTCGCGCGGCGAGGAACACATCATCGGCACCCGCAATCCGACCAACGCGCTGGCGGTCAACGGCGTCCAGCCGCAACTGCCATCGACCAGCAAATGGTATCCGGGTAACAGCGGCGGCGTGCCGGCGATGTCGGGCCTGAACGGCGCCACCCTGATCCCCACCTGGGCCGTCGCCGACTACGGCGCCGCCGCCACCAAGGACGTGCAGTTGAACCAGCGCGTGGCACTCACCGCCGAAGGCACCATCAAGGGCTGGGACTACAAGACCGGCCTGGTGATCGGTATCTCGAACCGCGACAACTACTACGACAACGGCTACTTCACCGGCCAGGGACTGCTCGACGGCCTGCGCAACGGCAAGCTCAATCCCTTCGGCCTGCAGGACGCCGAAGGCCGCGCCTACCTGGAGAGCATCAACGTCGACGGCCAGAAGAACCGCGAATCGAAAAGCACCTACAAGGGCGTCGACTTCACCGCCAGCCGCGCCGTGATGGCACTGGGCGGCGGCGACATGGCGCTTGCCGTCGGCACCAGCTTCAGCCGCGACACCAACGAGGACACGCGCCTCGACATCGTCCGCCAGGTCACCTACGCCAACGCCAGCCCGTCGCACGGCGAGGGTGGCCGCAACGTCGCCGCGCTGTTCGCCGAACTGGATATGCCGTTCACCAAAAAGCTCAATGTCAACGTCGCCGTGCGTGACGACCATTTCAGCGACTTTGGCAACACCATCAATCCGAAGGTCAGCTTCCGCTACGAGCCGACCAAGCAGCTGATGTTCCGCGGCTCGGCCAACACCGGATTCCGCGCGCCGACCCTGTTCGACCGCTACGGCTACCGCCTGCCGGGCGCCACCGGCCTGACCTCGGCGCGCTGGGATGATCCGGTGCTGTGCCCGGGCGGCCGTCCAGGCGTGGCCGGCACCGGCACCGCGCTGCCGGGCTACGTTTCCGCGACCGTCTGCAACGTGCAGTTGCCGAAACAAACCGGCAGCAACGCCGACGTCCAGCCGGAAAAATCGAAGGGCTTCACCCTGGGTACCGTGTTCGAGCCGACCGCCACCTCGATGGTGTCGATCGACTACTGGAACATCAAGATGACCGACATGCTGGCGAACTTGCCGGAGCAGGTCTACTTCCTCGATCCGGTCAAGTACGCGCCATACTTCGTGCGCAACGCCGACGGCACCATCAACTTCATCCAGAACACCATCATGAATCTGGGTGGCCAGAAGGCGGCCGGTATCGACGTCTCGGCATCGTACGCCTTCCCGCGCAGCTCGTTCGGCGACTTCAAGGTGTCGATCGACGGCACCTACCTGACGCAGTTCGACAACCAGCTCGACAACGGCAGCCCGTACGTGTCGAACGTCGGCCGCTTCGGCCTGGCGTCGAACGGCACCACCAGCAGCTTCCCGATCATCACCTATCGCTGGAAGCACGTGGCCAAGTTGAACTGGGCGATGGGCAACTGGAACAGCACCCTCACCCAGAACTACAACTCGAAGTACGAGGACCAGAACCTGGTGGCGCAGCAGTACTGGCGCGACATCAACTCGTACAAGAACTGGAAGTGGAGCACGACCTACACCGGCTTCAAAAACCTGTCGCTGACCGCCGGCATCACCAATCTGTTCGATGCCAAGCCGCCGGTCACCAACAGCAGCCAGTATAGCAACGGTTATCTGAGCAGCGCCGCCAGTCCGATCGGCCGCGCCTTCAACTTCCGCGCCACCTACAAGTTCTATTAATAGAACCTGATGATGTCGATGGATGCTTGATCAACGGCGCCGGACCGCAGCGATTGCGGCCGGCGCCTTTTTTTTCGAGAAGCCCATGAAACTCACGATCAGCATTTTCGCCGCCGTCGCCTTGTCGATGTGCGCCCACGCCGCCCAAGCCGCCGACCCCGCGCCCGCTCCTCCGGTCAAGCCGGTGCGCGTCATCCTCGTCGGCGACTCGACGATGGCCAACAACAGCGGCTATGGCGACGCCTTCTGCGCCCGCGTCCAACGTGCGAACACCTGCATCAACCTGGCCCGGGGCGGGCGCAGCTCCGGCAGCTTCCGCGCCGAGGGCCGCTGGGACGAGGTGGAGGGACTGCTGCGCGGCAGCGCCGCCTACCGCGCCACCTATGTGCTGATCCAGTTCGGCCATAACGACCAGCCGGGAAAACCCGGCCGCTCGACCGACCTCAAAACCGAATTCCCGGTCAACATGAACCGCTACGCGCAGGAAGTGAAGGCGCTCGGCGGCGTTCCCGTTCTGGTCACGCCGCTGACCCGCCGCACTTTCAAGGACAACGTTCTGGAGAACACGCTGCAGCCATGGGCCGACGTGATCCGCGCCACCGCCGCCGCCCAGCGCGTGCCGCTACTGGACCTCAACGCCGACAGCTACGCCGCCGTGCAGGCGATGGGCCAAGACGAAGCCGACACACTGGCGATGGCGCCACGTCCGGAAAAATCCGCAGAGGCCACGCCCGCGCCGGCGGCCGGCAAGGTGGAAGTCGCGGGCGCCGCCAAATCGGCCTTCGACCGCACCCACGTCGGACCGAAAGGCGCCGCGTTCTTCGCGAACATGGTGGTGGAAGAGATGAAGCGCGCCGTGCCGGAAAGCGCGGGCATGTTCAAACGCGAAGGTGAACAGTGAAGCGCGCGCGATCGGCTATTGCCGCCGCTGCGCTGATGGTTGCCGCCGGCGCGTGGGCGGCGCAGGCGCAGGCCAATACCGGCGCCGGCTCCGCCACCCGCCCCCAACTGAGCGCCGCGCAAGCCAAACAATTCGCTTACGGCGAGGTGCTCAAGTACGTCGGCGCCGCCGGCAAGGAAAGCGTCGACCCCTGGGACCCGCTGACCGATCCGCTGGCCAGGGGCGCCGCGTTCACGCCCGACTACATCGTCGACCATGCCGCGAAGGCGGACGGCGTCAAAACGTTCAACACCATCCAGCAGGCGGTCAACCGCGCGGTGCTCGACAGCGCCGCGCATCCGGCCACGCGCCTGTACATGCTGGTCAAACCCGGCACCTATCATGAGCTGGTGTACGTCCCCGCCAACACCGCGCCGCTGACGATGTATGGCGACGGCAAGGACCCCGCCGCCACCAAAGTCACCGCCAAGCTGGACGCCTCGGTGACCGGCGCCGCCTACTCCGCGCAATACGGCGCGCAGTTCGCCAAAGCGGCGCCGGGCGCGCAGGCGATGTACGCGACGATCAAGGACCGCGCCGTCATCGGCACCTTCGGCACCGCCACCGTTTGGGTGCAGAACAACGGTTTCCAGGCGCGCAACCTGACGTTCGAAAATGGCTACAACAAGGACATCGGCAATGCCCGCGCCGAATCGCTCCCCAATGTCAACAACGTGCACCATCAGGCGTTGGCGCTGCAGGTGGACGGCTCGGACAAGGCGCAGTTCGAGAACATCCGCCTGATCGGCTTCCAGGACACGCTGTATCTCAAGTCGCCGCGCATCGGCAGCACCTCGCGCAGCTTCTTCAACAAATCCTACATCGAGGGCGACGTCGATTTCATTTTCGGGGACAGCACCGCCTACTTCCACCAAACGGAAATCAAATCGATCGGCGATCGCGGCCTGTCGTATGTCGCGGCGCCGGACACGCATTTGAAAACCAGATACGGCTTCGTCTTCGACAACTGCCGCTTCACGCACGACGGCTCGGCCAACGCCCGGCGAGGGACGTTCTACCTGCTGCGCCAGTGGTTCCACAGCGCCCGCTGCACGCCCTATGCCCCGGTGCCGGTCGAGGGTTACGCGTGCCTGCTGGGCGACACCAACGGCTACCAGGCGCCGACCGGCACCATCGCCCGCGTATCGCTGGAGGCGGTGGGCAAAATGGTCGTGCTCAATTCCCGCATCGGCGCCCATATCAACCGCGGCAAGCCGTGGTCGGACTGGAACAAGCAAGGCGGCCTGCCTTACCGCCCGGTGCAATACAGCTCGGACGACTACTGGAACAATTTGATCAGGGCCGGCATCGACCCGGTCAGGGATCTCGGCTACACCGCAAAACCTACTCCCGCCGATGTCTTCATCGGTGAATTCAACAATCAGGACGAATAAGGAATACAGCATGCCTATCAATACCCAGCGCCGCAGTTTGATGAAAGCCCTGCCGGCCGCCGGCCTGTCGCTTGGCCTCCCCGTCACCGCCAATGCCGCCACCGCGCCCGATCCATGGCTGCAGGCGCAGGCGATCGTCGACCACGTCTCCAGGCCGCTCAAGTTCCGCAAGCAGGATTTCGACATCACCGCCTATGGCGCCAAGACCTGCAAGCTGTCCAAGGTCAAGGCCTGGATCTCGTTCGAGGAGCAGGACACGATCGACACGCCGGTGGCCGGATCGCCGGACTGCTACGCCGCCATCCGCGACGCCATCAAGGCCTGCAGCGACGCCGGCGGCGGCCGCGTGGTCATCCCGGCCGGCGACTGGTATTGCGCCGGCCCGATCGTGCTGCTGTCGAACGTGAACGTCCACCTGAGGGCCAAGGCACACGTTTACTTCAGCCACAAGCCGGAGGACTACGCCAAGTACGGCGACATCGATTGCGGCAAGCATGGCAAGCTATCGATCTCGCGCTGGCAGAGCAACGACGTGCTCAATTACTCGCCGATGGTGTACGCCTACAACCAGCACAACATCGCGCTCACCGGCGATGACTGGACCAGCACCCTGGACGGCCAGGGCGGCGTGCCGTTCAACGACGAAGGCGACTGCTGGTGGACCTGGAAGGGCAAGCAGAAAACCATCAACTCGATCGGCCAGGGCACCACGCCCAACTTCAAGGCCGGCAAAATGTCGGAGAACACCGAAAACCCGCTCAACGCCATATCGCTGGCGACGGTCGCGCCCAAGCTGACCGAGGCCGAACGCCTGCTGATCCAGGGCGAAGGCCAGCGCTGGCGCGCCGACGCCCAGTACCTGCCGGCGTTGTCGGAGGCGGGCGTGCCGCTGTCGAAGCGCGTGTTCGGCATCGGCCACTATCTGCGTCCGCCGATGATCCAGCTGATCGGCTGCACCAATGTGCTGCTGCGGGGGTACCACGTCATGCGCACGCCGTTCTGGATGCACCACCCGGTCCACTGCCGCAATATCGTCATCCGCAAGGTGCACTGCGAAAGCCATGGTCCGAACAGCGACGGCTTCGATCCGGAGGCGTGCGACCACGTGCTGGTCGACGGCTGCACCTTCGACACCGGCGACGACTGCATCGCCATCAAGGCCGGCAAGGATCTCGATACGCAATTCGGCCCGTCGCAGAACATCGTGATCCAGAACTGCATCATGCATAGCGGCCACGGTGGCGTAACCCTGGGCAGCGAGATGGCCGGCGGCATCCAGAACGTGTTCGCGCAAAAGCTGGTGTTCGAAAACGCCAACTGGAAGACCAATCCGCTCAACACCGCGATCCGCATGAAGACCAACATGAATCGCGGCGGCTACCTGCGCAATTTTTATGTGCGCGATTGCACGGTGCCGAATGGCGTGCAGCTGTCTCCGTCGTTCTACGCATCGCTGCCAGGGTCGCCGATCCAGTCGAAGACGGTGGCCACGGCGGCGGGCGCCATCGTCACCTTCGATTGCGACTACACGCCGATCAGCGACAACGTGCGTACGCGCCCGCCGGTGGTATCGAACATCCAGATCTCCAACATCAAGGTCGGCAACGTCACCAAGGATGGCAAGACGGCGTCCTGCTTCCAGGCGATCGTGATCCTGGGCCCTGTGGCGTCGGACTACAACGGTCCGGGGCCGATGCCGCCGGTGGTGCCGGTCACGGACGTGACGATCACCGATTGCGATTTCGGCATGCCGGTCAACACCGCGCAGCCATGGTTCCTCTACAACGTCAAAGGGCTGACCTTGAAGAACGTCACCATCGGCGGCAAGGTGCACAACACCACGCTGAACGCCTGAGGACCGCCATGACCATCGACCGGCGTGGTTTGCTCGGGAGGCTGCCGGCGCTGCTGGCGCTTATGACGTTGCCAGCGCTGGCGGCGCAAGTGGCGCCGTTGGCGTCACCCGCCAGCGGCGCGCGCGATGTCAACCCGGATACCCATCTGGTGCTGCATTTCACGCAGCCACCGGTGCTCGGCAAGTCCGGCCGCATCCGCATTTACGATGCGGCCGACGACCAGCTTGTCGATACGCTGGACCTGGGCATTCCGGCCGGTCCGACCGCGCGCACCAAGCTGCCGGCCGCGCCTTATCTGGCAACGCCCTACCCTTATCCGGACGGTCCGCGCCGTACAAATGCCAACACCAGGGCCGGCACGCCTTCCGCCGGCGCGGAACCAACGCCGGACAGCTTCCAGCTCACCATCATCGGTGGCTTTACGGACGGCTTCCATTTCCATCCGGTGATCGTCAGGGGGAACACCGCGACCATCTACCCGCATCACAATCTGCTTGGATACGGCAAGCGTTACTACGTGCAGATCGATCCGGGCGTGATCGTCGGCTTCGACGGCATCGGGGGAAAGACAGCGTGGGTTTTCAGCACCAGGGCCAAGCCTCCCCGCGCGGACGTAGAACGCGTGACCGTCAACGCCGACGGCAGCGGCGATTTCAGTACCGTGCAGGGCGCGCTGGACTTCGTTCCGGACCATCCGGCGCGGCGCACCACGATCTTGGTGCACAACGGCGACTACGAGGAGATCGTCTACTTCCGGCGCAAGTCGAACCTGACGATCGAGGGCGAGCATCGCGACAAGGTGCGCGTCCACTATGCCAACAACGAGGTATTCAATCCGCATCCGGCCAATATCAGCACCAACGAGGCGCCGGGGACTTTTCCGTCGCGCCGCGCGGCCTTCGCCGCCGACAACGTCAAAGGCGTCCATCTGAAGAACATGACGCTGCAGACGACATTGGAGGGTCAGGCGGAAGGCTTGCTGATCACCGGCGAGGAGAACATCGTCAGCGACGTCACCGTCATCGGCTCCGGCGACGCACTGCAAGTGAACGGCAGCACCTACCTTGAGCGCGTAAAAATCGTCGGCCACGGCGATACCATTCTCGGTCGGGGACCGGCGTTTTTCCGCCGTTGCGAGATCGAATCGCGCGGGCCGTTTATGTGGATACGCAATACGGCCGCCAACCACGGAAACGTCTTTGTCGATTGCCGCTTCATCGCCATTGGCGATGGTCAGCCGCACCTTGCGCGCTCTCCGGTCAACAAAGGCAGGGGCTATCCGCACGCGGAGGCGGTGCTGATCAACGCCACGTTGAGCGGCGTCAGTCCGCAAGGGTGGGGCGAGATCGGCGGCGACGCCTCCAACGTGCGATTCTGGGAATACAACAGCCGCAATGTGGATGGGACCCCGGTCGATGTTAGCAAGCGCCATCCGGCGTCGCGCCAGTTGACGATGGAGCGGGATGCGGAGCTGATCAACATCTACCGAACGCCGTCTGGGGTGTTGGGCGGCTGGACGCCGCCAACTACAGACGGGCCCGTGTCCGAATGACAGACTTGAGCCCGATCTGAGCGTGCAAAAGCGTACCGACACGCTGCAAGGTCGGTGTGTAACATCGAGCCAGTTTTTCAACTTCGTTTGAAGAACACACAGGTTCGTTGCGCAAAACACTTAAAGTTGAGGTTTATATGAAAATCGGAATCATTGGTGCAGGTAATATCGGCAGCGCCCTTGCCATGCAGCTGACCAAGCTTGGCCACTCGGTACACATCGCCAACTCGCGCGGGCCAGAGACGTTGAACGACGTGGCGCAAAAAACCGGAGCGAAGCCTGTCACGATTCAGGAAGCTGCCAGTCATGGCGAAATTCTCGTTGTCACCATTCCTCTGAAAAACATTCCTGATTTACCAAAGGACTTGCTCACCGGTGTGGCGGCCGACGTGCCGATTATTGACACGAGTAATTATTACCCGATCCTTCGCGACGGCCGCATACCGGAACTGGAAACCGGCGATCTCACCGAAAGCGAATGGGTGCAGCAGCACTTGGGTCGTAAGGTGGTGAAGGTGTTTAACAATATCCACGCCGAACACATTCCAACCAAGGGTCTGCCCAAAGGCACGGCCGGCCGTGTTGCGCTGCCGGTCGCCAGCGACGACGCCGCAGCCAAGCAAAAAGTCATGGCGCTGGTCGAGCAACTGGGCTTTGACGCCGTCGATGACGGCAGCCTGCACGAGTCGTGGCGGCAGCAACCGGGTACGCCAGCTTACGGCACCGATCTGACCGCCGACAAACTGACTGCGCTTTTCGACAAGCTGGGGCCAAAACGCACCGAAGCCCAACACGCTGAGTACCTGGCCAATCACGCCAAGCTGGAACGTGAGATGGCTGAAAAGGGCTCCAACTAAAGTAACTTGCCGCAGTGCTCACGCCGCGGATTGAAAAAGGGCAGACGCTGTAAGGCGTCTGCCCTTTTATCATGATGCGAACGGCGTTTCCGCCAGCCCCTTGACGCCGGGCCGCAGCAGCAGTAGCGCCCCGCCCCATTCCGCGTCCTCCGGCTTGCCCGAAGGGATGGACGTGACGATCATCGTGTCGAGGTCCTTGCCGCCGAAGGCGCACATCGACGGCTTCTTCATCGGCACCGCGAGGCGGCGATCGAGCTTGCCGTCCGGGGTGTAGCGCAGCAGGCAGCCGCCGTCGTTGCCGGCGACCCAGTAGCAGCCGTCGGCGTCGACCGCGGCGCCGTCCGGACGCCCAACCTCTTTCGTCAGATCGGCGAACACGCGCTGGTTCGACGGCACGCCGTCGGCGATGTCGTAGTCGAACGCCCACACCATGCGCCGCAGCGGATGCGAATCCGACAGGTACATGGTGCGTCCGTCCGCCGAAAACGCGGTGCCGTTCTGCGTCAGCAGCTCCACCACCAGCGGCGCCGAAATGCCATGCGCCGTATCGTAGCGGAACAACTTGCCGACCGGACGATTGGCCGACATGTCCATGAACATGGTGCCGGCCACGAAGCGCCCCTGACGGTCGCAGCGGCCGTCGTTGAAGCGCTTGCCCTCGCCGAGCGCTCCCGACTCCACCGACGGCGCGGCCACCTTGGTCGCCACGGCGGCCGGTCCTTCGCCCAGATCGAGCTTGAACACGCCCGTCTCCATGCCGGCTATCAGGCCACCACCGGCCCGGGCCGCGACACAGCCCGCCATTTCATCGAGCGTCCAGAAGCGCGTGGCGCCGGACGCGAGGTCCAGGCGCCAGACGCGCTTGGCGGGGATATCGGTCCAGTAAAAGGCCGATTCCGCCGCATTCCACGTCGGGCTTTCGCCCACCGCGCATTGGATGTCGCTTACGCGTTCCATACCAGGTCACCGTTGACGATGCGCGGCAGCTTTTGCGGGTTTTCGTCAGCCAGCGACTCAGGCAACAGGTAGGAAGGCACGTCCTGGTAGCACACGGGGCGCAGGAAGCGGTCGATGGCGCCTGCGCCAACCGACGTCGAACGGCTGTCCGAGGTCGATGGGAACGGGCCGCCGTGCACCATGGCGTGCGAGACTTCCACGCCGGTGCCGAAGCCGTTGAACAGGATGCGGCCCACTTTGCGTTCCAGCACAGGCATCAGGCGCGCGGCCAGTTGACGGTCGTCGGCGGTGGCGTGGACGGCGGCGGTCAGCTGACCTTCGACGTGTTCGGCCACGGCCAGCAGCTCGGCTTCGTCGTCGGCGACGACCAGCAGCGAGGTTGGTCCGAAGATTTCGCCTTCCAGCGCTGGATTGCCCAGGAAGGTTTTAGCGTCGACCTGGTACAGGAAGGCTTGCGCGGCGCATGGCGCCTCGGTGGTCAGACCGGCGGCCTGCTGCGAAACGCCGTCGATGCCCGCCAGGCCTTTGACGCCATTGACGTAGGCTTTGTGGATGCCCGGGGTGAGCATGGTGGCGGCTGGCTTGGCGCCCAGCGAGCCGGCGGCGGCGGCGACGAAGGCTTGCAGCTTGTCGCTTTTCAGGCCGATCAGCAGGCCGGGGTTGGTGCAGAACTGGCCGGCGCCCATCGTCAGCGAGTCGGCGAAGGCTTGCGGCAGCTTGGCGTTGTCCAGCGCGCCCGGCAGCAGGAACACAGGGTTGATCGAGCTCATTTCGGCGTACACAGGGATCGGTTCCTTGCGTTCGGCGGCGGTTTTCATCAGGGCGATGCCGCCGGCGCGCGAGCCGGTGAAGCCGACCGCCTTGATGGCCGGATGGCTCACCAGCGCCTGGCCGATGGTCTGGCCGGAGCCGATCAGCATCGAGAACACGCCTTCCGGCATGCCGCATTCCTCGGCGGCCTTGGCGACGGCTTTGCCGACCAGCTCCGAGGTGCCCAGGTGGGCCGAGTGGGCCTTGACGACGACCGGGCAGCCGGCGGCCAGCGCCGAGGCGGTGTCGCCGCCGGCCACCGAGAACGCCAGCGGGAAGTTCGAGGCGCCGAACACGGCGACCGGGCCCAGGCCGATCTTGCGCAGGCGCAGGTCGCTGCGCGGCGGGGTGCGTTCCGGCAGCGCGCTGTCCAGGGTGGCCGACTGGAAGCGGCCGTCGCGCACGACTTTGGCGAACAGACGCAATTGATTGCAAGTACGACCGCGCTCGCCTTCCAGGCGGGCCTGCGGCAGGCCGGTTTCCGTCATCGCGCGTTCGATCAGGGTCGGACCCAGATCCATGATGCGGTCGGCGATGGTTTCGAGGAACTTGGCGCGCGCTTCCAGGCCGGTGGCGCGGTAGACGTCGAAGGCCGCATCGGCCAGTTCGCAGGCGCGCGCCAGGTCGGCGGCGCCGGCCAGGCCGAACGCGGGTTCGATTTCGACGTTGCGCGATGGATCGATCGCCTTCATCGTGCCTTCTTTACCCACAACGGCGCTGCGGCCAATGATCATTTCGCCAGCTACTTGCATATCGACTCCTTAGATGTGTGAAAAGCGCGGACCAGCCGCGCTTTATGTTGTATGACGTTCTATGACGCTAGCTTACCGGATTATTGCGCGCCTTGCTTGCGAATCAGCTTGTCGAGCATGTCGCACTCCTCGGCGGTCAGGTCGGTCAGCGGTGCGCGCACCGGACCGGCGTCGTGGCCGACCAGGCGGGCGCCGGCCTTGACGATGCTGACGGCGTAGCCGGCCTTGCGGTTGCGGATCTCCAGGTACGGCAGGAAGAACTCGTCCAGCATGCGGTTTTGTTCGGCGTGGTTGTCCGAGGCGACCGCGTGGTAGAAGTCCATCGCCAGCTTCGGCATGAAGTTGAACACCGCCGACGAGTATACCGGAGTACCGAGCGCCTTGTAGGCCGCCGCGTACACTTCGGCCGTTGGCAGGCCGCCCAGGTAGCTGAAACGGTCGCCCATCTTGCGCCAGATCGAGACCATCAGTTCGATGTCGCCGACGCCGTCCTTGAAGCCGATCAGGTTAGGGCAACGGTCGGCCAGCTTGGCCAGCGAGTCCGGGGTCAGGCGGCAGTTGGCGCGGTTGTACACCACCACGCCCAGGTTGGTGGCCTTGCAGACTTCGGCGACGTGTTCGATCAGGCCGTCCTGCGACGCTTCGGTCAGGTAGTGCGGCAACAGCAGCAAGCCCTGGGCGCCCACGCGCTCGGCTTCCTTGGCGTAGGCGGCGGCGACGCGGGTCGGACCGCCGACGCCGGCCAGGATAGGCACTTGGCCGGCGCAGGTGTCGACGGCGGTCTTGATGATGTCGGTGTATTCGTTCGGGGTCAGCGAGAAGAACTCGCCGGTGCCGCCGGCGGCGAACAGCGCGGTCGCGCCGTACGGGGCCAGCCATTCCAGGCGCTCGATGTAGGTCGACTTACGGAAATTGCCTTCGGCATCGAAGTCGGTGATCGGGAACGACAGCAGGCCAGAGGAAAGGATTTTTTTCAGGTCATTCGGTTGCATAAGGTCTCCAATAATCGACGTCTATTGTGTGAAGGGGAAGTTCGACGGGCTTCCCGTCGCGTGTTGTATGACATCGTACAACCATATGCGGACGGGAGCAAGCGATTTAGCGAAAACTCGCCGTTCGCCGGCACCAGCGTTGCTGTTCGGGGCGCCGTGGCCGGTCGAAACCGTCGGCCGCCGCCCCGACCTTCCGCGTATCAGCCGTTCTTGGCGGCAATATCCTCTTGCGCGCGGCGCAGGCGCTCGCGGCTGTTGCTCAGGTGGGTGCGCATGGCGGCGCGGGCCGCCTCGGCATCCTTGCGCAGGATGGCGTTGTAAATATCGTCATGTTCGCGGTTGACGCGCTCCTGGTAGACCACCGGATCGTCGTGGGCCAGCTGCGCCGAATCGACGCGCGTGCGCGGGATGATGGTGTTACCCAGGTCGCTCAAGATATCGACGAAATAGCGGTTGCCGGTGGCCTGCGCGATCAGCAGATGGAATTTGACGTCCGATTCGACCGAGCCGGGACGGGTTTGCGATTCCTGGATGCGCTTGAGCACCACGCCCATTTCCTGCACCTGCTCTTCGCTGCGGCGGCTCGCCGCCAGCCACGCGGCCTCGGTTTCGAGGCTGATGCGCAGCTCCAGGATGGCCAGCACGTCGCCGAGGGTGCGGATGGTGTCGGACGAGAT
Source organism: uncultured Duganella sp. (assembly GCA_963511605.1). Taxonomy (GTDB): domain Bacteria; phylum Pseudomonadota; class Gammaproteobacteria; order Burkholderiales; family Burkholderiaceae_D; genus Rugamonas. The sequence continues at coordinate 281,273 of CAUPJZ010000001.1, forward strand.
GCGCAGGTTGGCCGGCTGCGGCTCGAGCACGAAGGTGCCGATGCCGTGCCGGGTTTGCACCAGCCCGGCCGCCTGCAGGTGGGAGATGGCCTCGCGCACCACGGTGCGGCTGACGCCGTGCATTTCCATGATCACCGATTCGGTCGGCAGCTTCTCGCCCGGCTTCAGGGTGCCGGCCTGGATGCTGTGGGTGAAGCTCTCCACCACGCCTTGGGCGAGGTTGCGGTGCTTCTTCTTGGGCAAGGGCGCCGGAACGGCGGGCGATGGAACTGCTGCGGTTTGACTCATGGCTGTTGGTTTGTTGTATGACGACTATTCGGCATTATCGCCTATGAGGGTCGTGCGATGTGCATATTGCCAGAGTTTCGACAAAAATGATTGCTTATACATCGTTTTCGCCACAGGGCGGCGAATCGGCCGTGACATGCGTTATCGGCTGCCCACATATGGCGGATTACGCTGCGCTAATCCGCCCTACGTGGAACCGTGGCGGATTCGCCGTCGCATTCATCATTGGCCGCCGGCCGTCGACCGGCCACGGTTCCACGTAGGGCGGATTAGGCGGAACGCCGTAATCCGCCATGCAAGCGCCGCCGACAACGCTCCTAGACCAGCAACGCCGCGCTCATCGAGGCGGCCTCCTCGGCCGATTCGGCCAGCATCTGCTCCAGCGCGGCGTTGTCGTCGATGAAGCCGGCCAGGCCGGCGTGCTCCTGCGTCGGCGAAAACGGCGACGCCACCGGCGCCAGCCGCTTGGCGATCAGCAAGGTGTCGCGCAGGCCCAGCGGCGGCGGCGTCAACGTCGCCCCGCGCAGCGAGACGATGGCCAGGCTCACCGGCTCGGGGATCGCCATCTTCTTCATCATCTCGCGGGTGATGATTTCGTGCGCGGCGCCCATCCAGTCGGCCGGATCGTCCAGCAGGCCGGGAATCTCGTCGGCGCGCGACAGCAGATAAAAGCCGCCCGCCTCGTGGACGATGCCTGCGAACATCGCCGTGTCGGCGTCGGTGGCGGTCAGCTTGCGGGCGATCACATGGGACAGCGCGGCCACGTGGGCCGTGTGGCGCCACAGCTGCTCGGCCTTGGCGCGCAGGCCGGCGTCGCGGATGCGGCTGCCGAACTGGCGCACCACCATCGCCGCCGCCATCGTATACAGATGGCGGTAGCCCACCCGCGCCACGGCCGACCGCACGCTGGTGACGGGCACGCCGCCACGGTTGAACACCACCGCGTTGGCCAGCGCCACGGTGCGCGCCGCCAGCAGCGGCTCGGCCAGCACCTTGCGGATCACGTCGTCGGTGTCGCAATCGGGATCGGCCAGCGCCAGTTGCAGCCGCAACGCGGCGTTGACGCTGGTAGGAAAGACCAACTCGCCGCGTGAGGCTTGCGTAACAATCTGCGAGATGTCTTTTAGTTTTTCCATAGCAAGAGTATAGCGTTAAAGGCCACGCCGCTTTGTAACAACTTGTGCGCCCGCGCCCGCTTTGAGGAACATCGCGTCCAGCATGGCCAGCAAACTGACCAGCGCCACCAGCAGAAACGCCAGCCGGTATTCGATCGCGGGCCAGTCGGCGATGCCCAGCCGCTGCGCGCCCCAGTGGCCCAGGCGCACCCCGCCCGCCCCCATCGCGATGCCCAGGCCCACCGCCACCTGGAACGAGGTGCTGAACAAGGTGTTGGCGGCCGCCATGCGCTGCTGCGGCACGTCGGCGAAGGCCAAGGTGTTCAGGGCGCTGAACTGCATCGAGCGCGTCAGCCCGCCGACGAACAGCACGGCGGCGATCAGCCACACCGGCGTGGCGGGCGACAGCAGCGCGCACGCCGCCAGCGAGGCGACGTTGGCCAGGCCGTTCACCAGCAGCACCGGCTTGAAGCCGAAGCGCCGCAGGATGGGCGTGGTGGCCGGCTTCATCATCAGGTTGCCGGCGAAGACCGCCACCACCAGCAAGCCGGACTGGAAGGCGTCCAGCCCGAAGCCCAGCTGGAACATCAGCGGCAGCAGGAAGGGCACGGCGCCGATCGCCATGCGGAACAGCGAGCCGCCGACCAGCGTGATGGCGAACGTGGGAATCGCGAACGTGCCCAGGTCGATCAGCGGATGGGCGGCGCGGCGCAGGTGCCAGACCATCGCGGCCAGCATGGTGGCGCCGGCGGCCATGCACGATGCCGCCTCGAACCAGTCCGGGTCGGCGCCGCCGACCGACTCCGCGCCCCACGTCAGCAGCAGCACCCCGCCCGCGCTCAGCACGAAACCGGGCCAGTCGAAGGGCCGCCGCGTCTCCGCGCGCTGCTCGGGGATCAGCCACAGGGCCAGCGCCAGCGCGATCAGCCCGAGCGGAAGATTGAGATAGAAGATCCAGCGCCACGACAGGTAGCTGGCGATGAAACCGCCCACCGGCGGCCCCAGCACCGGCGCCACCAGCGCCGGCCAGGTCAGGGTGGCGATCACACCGATCAGTTTTTCCTTGGGGGTGCTCTTGAGCACCAGCAGGCGGCCGACCGGCACCATCATCGCCCCGCCCATGCCTTGCAGCACGCGCAGCCAGACGAATTCGGTCAGGCTGTCGGCCATGCCGCACAACACGGAGGCGAGCGTGAAGATCGTCAGCGCCGCCGCGAACACGCGGCGCGCGCCCAGCCGCTCGGCCACCCAGCCGCTGATCGGGATGAACACGCCCAAAGTCAGCAGATAGGCGCTGACGCCGATGTTCAGCGCCAGCGGCGCCACGCCGAACGATTTGGCGATGTCCGGCAGCGCGGTGGTGATGATGGTGCCGTCGAGGTTCTCCATGAAGAAGGCGCCGGCGACCAGCAACGCGATCCATTTACTGGCGGCGGGCGGGGTGGACGGCTGGCGGGTGTCGCCGCTCATGTGCCGGCCCTGGGGAATAGCCGTCGAAAAAGCATGGTGTGCGCTTGCGTTGTTTGCGATATGCAAATTATACGCACCACCCCACTAGCGATCCGCAAGCTTGATTGCGGTGCCGCAATTTTCCTATCCGGCGCGACAACTGTGTTTGGATAGCCACGCCGGAGGCACAATCCGCCAAAAAAACCCTTCTTTTAATGACAACTGTACGTGGCGCAAGGCATGTTGCTCTACACTAGGCACTAACACGACCGAGCAAACGGTCGGTTTTTATCACCACCTATAAAAATACCGGAGACAAGAATATGAAACGCACCGCCGCATCCGCAGCATGCCTGTCCGCCCTCGCCTTCCTCGGCATGGGCCACGCATGCGCGCAATCGTCCGTCACCCTGTACGGCACCCTCGATGTCGGCGTCGACCGCATCGAAAAAGGCGAAGGCAACGTCCAGGGCACCCTGTTCGGCCTGCGCGGCACCACGCCGATCCCGAACTCGATCGCCTCGCCGAAAAGCACCTCGGTGCGGGTCAGCCCGTCGCACACGCGGCAGAGTAACTTCGGCATCCGCGGCGTCGAGGACCTGGGCGGCGGCTATCGCGGCCTGTTCGTGCTCGAAGGCGGCCTCACGCTCGACAACGGCGGCCTCGCCAACGACGGCCGTCTGTTCGGCCGCCAGGCCTATGTCGGCCTGACCACGCCGGTCGGCGAGGTCAAGATCGGCCGCCAGGCCAGCCCGATGCTGATCTCCTATTACCTGGTCACGCCGGAAGCGATCGGCAGCACCGATCTGTTCAGCGCCGGCCTGGCCGTCAACACCTTGCAAACCTTCCAGGACAACCAGGTCAGCTACGCCGTCAAACAGGGACCGTGGACGGCGATCGCGTCGTTCTCGACCAATGCCGGCGTCGGCAGCGGCGTCAGCGCCGCGCGCTCCTTCCCCACCGCCACCACGCCGGTGGCCAGCGCCAGCACCGGACAAATCGTCGGCGGCCTGACCGCCGGCGCCGAGACCACCGACGACCGCGGCCGCGCCGTCGGCGCCATGCTGGCCTGGCGCGGCGAGAGCCTGACCGCGCTCGCCTCCTACCACCGCAACGATTTCGGCGGCGTACCGCTGGGCGTGGTTTCGGGCACCACGCTGGTGCCGCTGTACACCATCGAAAACTACCGCGCCTACATGGCGTCGTTCAAGTACATTTTCGCCAGCACCGGCACCACCGTCGCCCTCGTCGGCCACCAGGGCAAGTTCAACCTGGGCGGCAACACCGATCCAACCGTCAACACCTGGGGCGCGACGATCAAGCAGGCCATCGGCCAGGTCGATGTCAGCGCGCACCTGCTCGACACGCGCTTCACCAACTACACGCGTGGACGCGAGCGCGGCCTGATGTTCGGCCTGGACTACAACTTCTCCAAGCGCACCGCGCTGTACACCCGCGTCGGCGGCGTCAAGGACAAGCGCGGCAACATCGTCCGTGGCGCCATCACCCCGCTGCCGATCGCCGGCGGTCCTGGCGCGCTGTTGCTGCCGCTGGGCTCGCAGGAAGTGCCGCTGTTCGCCGGCGCCGGCCAGAACCTCGACGCCAAGACCACCATCGTCAGCCTCGGCATCCGCCACGCGTTCTGACGCAAAAAAGCGGAGCACCGCCGGTACGGTGCTCCGCTTCAACTGCGGGTACAACTCATTATCGGGGCGCTTGCGCCCCGAAATCATTACAGGTGCGCGGCGATCTGCGGCAGCAGGTCGTCGAAGGTACGGCCGTTGCCGTTTTCGCCGATCGCGTGCATCTTCCACTCACCGTTGTGACGGTACACCTTGGCCATGATCTGCGCCGAGTGCGGACCCTGCACGGACAAATTGAAACGCGCCACTTCCTTGCCGTTGGACGCGTCCAGCAGGCGGCAGTAGGCGTTCTCGACCTGGGCGAAGGTCTGGCCGGTGAAGCTGTTGACCGTAAACACCAGGCTCTTGACGGTTGGCGGCACGGCGTTCAGGTCGACGTTGATCTGCTCGTCGTCGCCGTCGCCGGCGCCGGTGCGGTTGTCGCCCGTGTGGACGACGCTGCCGTCCTTGCTCTTCAGCTGGCGGAACCAGATCACGTCCACCGGACGCTGGCCTTCATCGAACATGACGACGGAGGCGTCCAGGTCGACCGCCTCGGTCTTGGCGCCGAAGCCCAGGAAACCCTTGCTCTTGATGGCATCCCAGCCCAGGCCCATGGTGACCTTGCCGAGTGCGCCGCCGCTTTCTTTTTCCAGAGAGATCTTCTGGCCCTTGCTCAAATTGACTGACATTGTGTGCTCCTTAGTTGTTGGTTGACAGCGTGAAGACGCTTACCGCATGGATTACTGCGCCCCTGGGCGCTGGGCCCAAGCCCGGAACGCCGCGCCGTTGCGCGAGCACACCAGGATCTTTCCGGTTCCGGAAAAACGCAGCACCATGCCTTCGCCGCTGGTCTGGCTGTTGACCAGATTGCTTAAAAAGCCGCTGTTGCCGCCGGTGGTGACGGAGATTTCATAGCGCAGCCTGTTATCCCACGCCACCACATGCGAATTGTCGATGACCACATCGTTGCCGGGCGTGACATCGAGCTCCGAGATCGAGCCGAAGCCCGACACCGCCACCTGGCCGCTGCCGCCGGTCTCGGTGATGAAGAAGCCGCCGCTCTGGGCGAACAGCGCGTTGCCCAGGCTTTGCGTGCGCACCTTCAGTTCCACGTTGGACGTGGCGGCGACAAAAGCGCCGTCGCTCAACATGTACTGCACCTGGCCGACGTCGAGCACCTGCATGGCGCCCGGCAGGGTGGGCGCCAGCAGGCAATCGCCGCCGCCGCGCACCGCTTCGATGTGTTGCTGGAAGAAGGACTCACCGTTGGCGAAGCGACGCATGATGGCCGCACCGATACCGCCGGTGATCTTGCCCTTCAAGTCGAGCGTCGCTTCCATCATCACCATCGCATCCGATTCGCAGTAGATCTTCTCTCCCTGCGCCAGTGATACGTGCAGAAACGGGTCGACATCACCGGTGACCGAAAATTTTGGCATGACTGAGTCCTTTCAATTAAAACACTACTTTACAACAATTAAACGCCAACGCCGAACGATGCGGCGAGCGGGCCGAGACCGCCTTTGAAGCCCTGGCCGACGGCCTTGAACTTCCAATCGGTACCGTTACGATACACCTCGCCGAACACCATCGCCGATTCGGTCGAACCGTCTTCCGACAGGTCGTAGCGGGCGATCTCGGCGTTGCCGCTGGCGTTGACGGTGCGGATGTAAGCCTTCTGCACCATGCCGAAGTTTTGCTTGCGGGCGTCGCCGTCGTGGATCGTCACGCAGATGGCGATGCGCTCGACATCGGCCGGCACCTTGGTCAGGTCGATGGTGACGGTTTCGTCGTCGCCGTCGCCGGCGCCGGTGCGGTTGTCGCCCGAGTGGGTGACCGCACCGTCGGACGATTTCAGGTTGTTATAGAAGATGAAGTCGTTGTCGGCGCGGACCTTGCCATCGACCTTCAGCAGGAAGGCCGAGCCGTCCAGGTCGAAGGCGCTGCCGTCGGTGGCGCGCGCGTCCCAGCCGAGGCCGACGACGATTTGCGACAGGCCCGGGGCTTCCTTGCTCAGATTAACGTTACCGCCTTTTTGCAGACTGATTGCCATAATGTGATACTCCTTAAAGAAACCGGACTTGGGTACTGCAGGCGGCGGATCGTGTCCGTATTTAACGACCCGCCGTGTTCTGTTACAACTCTAACTTTGTTTGACTACCGCTTTGTTACGCCACCGTTACGCGGCGAGCTTTTCAGCCGCCGCTTCCTTGCGGCGGTGGCGCACAGACGACCAGACCGAGGCGGCGATGAAGGCCACGCCAATCAGACCGGTGAACAGTTCCGGCACGTGGAACTTCATACTTGCCAGCATGATCGCGGCCAGGATACCGATTGCATAGTGGGCGCCGTGTTCCAGGAAGACGAACTGATCGAGCGTGCCCTTCTTGACCAGGTAGACGGTCATCGAACGGACGAACATCGCGCCGATGGCCAGGCCCAGCATGATGATCACGACGTCGGTGGTGATGGCGAACGCGCCGATCACGCCGTCGAAGCTGAACGAGGCATCGAGCACTTCCAGGTACAGGAAACCACCGATACCGCCCTTCTTGACCATGTCGCCGACATCGCTGCCGCCCGCTTCTTCCTTCTCCAGCAGGCCGCTGATCGCGTCGACACCGACGTACACCAGGATGCCCCACAGACCGGAAATCAAGACCACCAGCTTTTGCGCCTCGGTCACCAGGCCCATACAAGCCATTAGCACGCCCAGCGAAATCATCACCGAGATCGACGAGACCTTGCCCAGCGAGCCGAGCTTCTTCTCGAAGTTACCCAGCCAATGCACTTCCTTCTCGTCGTCCAGCAGGAAGTTCAGGAACACCAGCAGCAGGAACATGCCGCCGAATGCCGCCACCTCGGCGTGGTGGTTCGTCAGGTGCATCGAATACGTTTTAGGATCGTTCAGCGCCAAAGTCCAGACATCCATGATGCCGATGTCGGCCGCGACAGCGACGATGACCAGCGGGAACAGCAAACGCATACCGAACACGGCGATGATGATACCCAGGCCCAGGAACAGCTTTTGCCAGAACTCGTCCCAATCCTTCAGCACGGAGGCGTTGACCACCGCGTTATCGAACGACAGCGACACTTCCATCGCCGCCAGAATCAGCGCGACGCCGAAAGCGGACAAGGCGCCAGGCCATCCGTTCAGCGTGTATCCCCACCAGCCAGCCGCCGCAAGGCAGATAAAGCTGACCAGGAAGGAAATTCTAAAATGCTTCATTGATTTTTTCCCCAGTTATAAGTTGATGTAGCGCAGTGTATAGGCGCGCGGACAATTTAAAAATAGAAGATAATTGAAGTATTACTTCGTAAAAACAGAAGATCGACACAATGAAGACCAGTGGATTGAATTTCCGCCACCTGTATTTTTTCTGGATGGTGGCCAAGGAGGGGGGCGTCACGCGCGCCGCCGAGCGGCTGGGGCTGGCCGTGCAGACCATCAGCATGCAGCTGGCGTCGCTGGAGCAATCGGTCGGCAAGCAATTGCTCGAGCCGCAGGGGCGGCGCCTGGTGCCGACCGAGGCCGGCCGGCTCGCGCTCAGCTATTGCGACCAGATCTTCCTGCTGGGCGAGCAATTGCAGGACGCGCTCGACGAGGCCGAGGCCGGCAAGATGAGGTTGACGGTGGGCATTTCCGATTCGCTGCCCAAGCTGATCGCGTTCCGCCTGCTGCAGGCGACCCAGCAAATGGACAAGCAGGTACGGCTGGTGTGCATGGAGGCCGAGTTCGAGGATCTGCTGGCCGACCTGGCGCTGGGCAAGCTCGACGTCGTGCTGACGGACCGCACGGTGCACGCCGGCGGCAGCCTCAAGGTGTTCAGCCACCTGCTGGGCGAAAGCGACATGAAGCTGTTCGGCGTGCCGCGTCTGGCGGACAAATACCGGCCCGGCTTCCCCGCCAGCCTGAACCACGCGCCGCTGCTCGTGCCCACGCGCAACAACGCGCTGCGCGGGCGCATCGACGCCTGGCTGGTGCAGCACGAGGTGCGGCCGGAAATCGTCGGCGAGTTCGAGGACAACGCCATGCTCAACACCTTCGGCCGCAACGGGATGGGCTTGTTCTTCGCCACGTCGGCGCTGGCGCACGATATCGAGGAGCAATTCGGCGCCGTGCTGGTCGGCGACGCGCCGGAGTTGCGCGAGCATTTCTACGCCATCTCCAACGCCCGCAAGATCAAGCACCCGGCGGTCGAAGCAATCCTGTCGGCGGTGCACGGCGGACCGTTCGCGGTGGCAAGCTGACAGGTGTTATCGAATCGGTTACAGTCTGGCGATCACTGATAGCGACGGGGGATGCCATGTTGAAGGGAACTTGTCTATGCGGCGGCGTCGCCTACCGGGCGGACGGGCCGGTATCGCATGCCAGCCATTGCTATTGCACCATGTGCCAGAAGCAGCACGGCGCGGCGTCCGGCACCTACGCCAACGTCGACACCGCCGGCTTCGTCTTCGAGCGCGGGGCCGACCTCGTGACGGAATACGCCTCGTCCGACCACGGCCGGCGCGGCTTTTGCCGCGTGTGCGGCTCCACCTTGTTCTGGCGCAGCACGCAAAGCCCGGACCGCATCGCCCTCACCCTGGGCACGATGGAGCCGGAATACGACGGCCCGGTCGAGCGCGAACTGCACACAGACACCAAGCCGCGCTGGCTGCCGACGAAATGAGCCTGCCGCCGACGATCAGCCTGAAAAAGCTGAGGCACATCGCCGGAGGCCTGGCGAGCGCTTTCGTCCGTCGCAATAACGACGTGGGCGGCCAATGGGCGCTTGGCTTGCTATACCGCGAAGCGACGGCGGACCAGCGCGTACAACTGAACTTGCTTGCACACACCTCCATTCCGTCGACCACCATCGCGCAGCTGGTCGCCAGAAATTACGGCGGGTTCCTGCGGCGCGCCGCGATCAAAAAGGATGTGCCGCCGGAGGAGCTGGCGGAAGCCAAGGTCGAGTTGAACTTCGACACCGATCTGAAAATACCCGGCGAGGGATGGATGGTGGTCGGTGAAGTATTCCTTTGCACGGTCACGCTGACATTGAAAGACGGCAGGGTAGCGTCCACGCAACGTATGGGCCGTTGCCTGCGATACGAAAAAGGCCGGTTCGGCGGACGCACGCCGGGCAACGATTCGATACTCGAATCGCTGCGGAGCGGCTTCTGATTTGCGACCTTGTTTTATTATATCCCGTTACTTTTCGAGAGAGTCTGTGACTTGGTTTCCTCCATAATTCCAGCGAGTCCTCCTTCCTGGAAAGGCCATTCGCATGAACCAAGAAATGCAGTACAGCAGCATCGGGCTGGCGTTGACCGAGCAATTCGAAGGATGCGAATTGACCGCCTACCAGGATGCCGGCGGTGTCTGGACCAACGGCTACGGCAACACGCACGGCGTGGTCCCGGGCTCGACCATCACGCAGGCACAGGCCATCGCCGATCTGCAAGGCAATATACAAAACAGCGTCAACGACGTTAACCGGTTGGTGACGGTCCAACTGACCCAAGGCGAATTCGACGCCTTGGTGGATTTCGATTTCAATCTGGGGCGCGGGAATCTCGCCACGTCGACCTTGCTGAAGCTGCTTAACGCCGGCGACTTCGCCGGTGCGGCAGCCCAGTTCGACCGCTGGGACCAGTGCGACGGCAAGGTCTTGGCCGGCCTGCTTCGCCGCCGCCAGGCCGAGACGACGGAATTCGCCGGCACCCCGGCCCACACCGCGACCTGAATCACCGGCAGCGCTACGACAGCGAGGATAAAATGAGTCCCGTTTACCAAGCCGCCCAACTGGCATGCATCGACATCTACGACCCCGTCGTTACGGACGTATTCGACAAAATCTACCGCATCAACGAAACCGTCTGCGGTACCAAGCTGATCGACAACCGCTTGCACGTGGTCATGCAGGGTACGGAGAGTCTGCCAGGCTGGCTGGCGGACGGTGATATTTTGCCAGTGGTCCATCCGGTACTCGGCCACATGCACTCCGGGTTTTGGCGCAACATTCCCGAACTGCTGAAGGAACTGGTCCCGGACATCGACGTGATCAAGCAAACGTTGCCGGGTCTCGAGATTCAAGTCGAAGGCCACAGCAAAGGCGCCGGCGAAGGCGCGCAAGTCGCGGGCGCGCTGCACGCCGCCGGCTACAACGTGGTGCAAGTCTACTTGTTCGCCTGTCCCAATCCCGGCTTCCGCGATTTCGCCGCCTATTTGCAGGCGAACATTCCCGGCCTTTCCTACCGCAACGCGCCGATCGAGTTTCCCGATTTCGGCGATCCCGTGCCGCTGATGCCGATCTCGCCCTACGTCGGTCCGTATCCCCATACCGGCTTCGATATCGCGCCGGCCGGCTTCGAGCGCATGCTGGATGTCGAATGGCACAGGGGCAGATACTATCTCAGCGGCGCGCAAGGGACATAACATCACTGATGTTTGCTAAAATCGGATTTCCGATAAATTCTGCGTCCGGTCCTCTGTGCTCACTGGCATCAATCATTTAACCTTGGGCGTCGCCGACCTGGGGCGGAGTCTTGATTTTTACACCCGTCTGCTAAATTTCCGATTGGCCGCCACATGGGATGCCGGAGCCTACCTCGCGCTGGGAGAGCTGTGGGTATGCCTGTCGCTTGACCATGACGAGCCCCAAGAGAATCGCACCGGCTACACACACTACGCTTTCTCGATTCAGCCAGCCGACTTCGACGGGTTTCGGCAACGTCTCCAGGCCGAAGGTGTAAAGGAGTGGAAACGCAATCGCAGCGAAGGCGATTCGTTTTATTTTCTTGATCCCGATGGCCACAAACTTGAAGTCCACGTCGGTTCATTAAGTTCAAGACTGGCAGGGTGCCGCCAACATCCTTACGCAGGCATGAGATTTTTCGACGAATGAATATTAGACCGGCCACTCTCCTCGACATCCCAGCGATGTCGGCCATTCGCTTGAGCGTCAAGGAAAACACGCTATCCGATCCAAGCCGGGTAACTGAAAAGATGTATCGGGATTATCTGGAACTGCTGGGACGCGGCTGGGTCGCGGAAGTTGACGGCGAGGTGGTCGGGTTTTCCTACGCCGACAAAGCCGACGCGTCGATCTGGGCCTTGTTTGTCTCCCAGGACCACGAAGGCAAGGGAATCGCCAAGCGCTTGCTGCAGGTCGCGGTGGACTGGCTGTTCGCCCTCGGCCACGAAAGCGTTCATTTGAGCACGTCGAAGGATACGCGCGCCGACAGGTTTTATACCGGCCAGGGATGGACCCGAAGCGTGTTGAACGAGCGCGATGCCGGGTTTCGACTTACACGGAAAACGACGACATTTTCAGGTAGCTAACGTCGATGCCGTTGTAGTGGCGGTTCGACCGACCGGTGACGGCGAATCCGCTTCGTTCATAAAAGTGCCGCGCGTTCAGATTTGACTCCGCCACATGCAACGACAGTCCGCCCGGCTCGCGTGCCAGCGCGGCGTTGAGCAAGGCGTGGCCGACGCCTCGTCCGCGCGCCTCGCCGTGCACGAATAACGCCCGCAATTGCCCGTCGAACATGGCCGCGAATCCCACGACCCCGCCATCGTCATAGACGATGACATCGGACTCGCGAAACGCCGCAAGGATCACGGCATCCTCTTCCAGCGGAATGATGTCAACGGCCTGGCCTTCGTATGCCAGCTCGTCAGGCTTGGCATCGGCGTAAATTCGGCAGACGTCGACAATATCCGCTTCATCAAACTGCCTGACGCAGATCGCCGGCGGCAGGCCGGCATCCGGTTCAGACAAGATCGGCCTGCTTGCGTCGCAGCCGCGCCCAGTAATACACCGCAAATCCTATCATTGGAACCAGCGCGAATAGCACGCCGACGCCGATAAAAAGCCAGCCGACGGCCGCGCCGCCGAATCCGCAGAGCACTAGTAAAAATAAGATATCCGGACTGCTCAGGACAATGAGGCCCAGTTTTTCACGAGGGGTGGCAGACTTTTCAGAAATTTTATTCATTGCAAACTCACAGTTCGATTCGTCGTAGTCGATCGCGTCAAGGACTAGTTTTCAGCAACAACCTGCCGTAGGTGGTATCCGTCCGCTTCCCTTTGCCGGCAGGGTCCACGGCGAAGCGGCAGCTTTGGACATAGGCTACGGCGGCATCCATCAATTCCGGCGGCAACCCTGATGCTTCCGCCTTCACGTTCCAAGGTGTTCCGTCGCTTTTCACCAGCATGCGCAGCAAGATGCCGCTGGCATCGGTGGGCGATTTATTCAGACTTTTGAATGTCTGGAAAAATTCGGACGCTGGACAACTCCCGTCCACCATCGACGGGTGCAGCATCGGTTCTCCGTTCAACCGCCACACGAATTGCATCGGCTTGGCGGGACCTTCCGCCTCCGGCTTCGGGAACACGCAACGAGACAGTCCGACCAAGGAAGCCTTATCCAGAATACCCCAGCCAGAACTTTTCTCGACCTTCGCCGACACGGGCCGGCCATCCAATCCCACGACAAAACTCAACGTCGTCGTGCCTTCGAGCTCATAGCGACGCGCTTCCTGCGGCCATTCTGGTTTGGCGCAGCTGGCCGTTGGTGCGGCGTCACTTCGCACCGACACCAGCAGCAGCGCTACCGCCGTAAGCAAAAACTGCTTCCATTTTCCCATGATGCGTATGCCGTCTCCGATTTATCAAGTTATATGTACCTACGACAAGAATAGCATCTTGCTCAATTGGAAAGTACGCGGAATCTCACAGGTGGCATGATTTCCGGCCTCGCCGCCGGCCCGATTTTCGATTGATAAACGGCAATTTGCGCCCCATCCCCGCGCAGTCGTTTAAGATGCATGTTTTAACTACGTCACCGCCGCTCGGCCCCTATGCAAAACGTTATGCTTGTCGTGCTCGCCCTGTTCCTGGTCGCGCTCAATGGATTCTTTGTGGCGGCCGAATTCGGCATCGTCACGCTGCGCAAGACGCGCGTTCGCGCCATCGCCAAGACCCAGGGACTACGCGGACGCATCCTCGGCAAAGTACACGGCCAGCTCGACGCCTACCTGTCGGCCTGCCAACTCGGCATCACCCTCGCCTCGCTGGGCCTGGGCTGGGTCGGCGAACCGGCCTTCGCCAGCCTGCTCGAACCCTTCCTGGCCGCCATCGGCATCGACTCGCCCAAGCTGGTCCACAGCATCGCCTTCATCTTCGCCTTCGGCGTGATTTCCTTCCTGCACATCGTGGTCGGCGAGCTGGCGCCCAAGTCGCTCGCGATCCGCATGCCGGAAGTGGTCGGCCTGTGGTGCGCGCCGTTGCTGTACGCCTTCTATTGGGCCATGTATCCGTTCATCTGGGTGCTTAACGGCAGCGCCAACATGGTGCTACGGCTGGCCGGCCTGGCCGGCAAGGGCGGCCACGACAGCCACTATTCGGTCGAGGAACTGAAAATGATCCTGCGCACCAGCCAGCCTGGTGAGAAATACAACAAGGACGAACGCAACATCCTGGCCCACTCGCTCGATTTCAGCGATCTGGCCGTGTCGGACCTGATGCGCCCGATCAACGAGGTGATCAGCCTGCACGCGGGTCGCTCGCTGGCCGACAACCTGCAAACCATGCTGCGCAACCGCTTCAGCCGCTATCCGTACTACGACAAGGATGGCGAAACCGTGCTGGGCGTGGTGCACTTGAAGGATTTGTTCTTCGCCCAGCAATCGGGCAAGCCGATCACGGACCTGATGCCGTTCCTGCGGCCGGTGGAGACGATTTCGGCGCGCACGCCGGCGCTGGAGCAATTCCGCCGCTTCCGCGACGGCGCCCCGCACTTCGCGCTGATCGGTGAAAAGGGCAAGCGGCCGCTGGGCTTCATCACGCTCGACAACCTGCTCGGCGCGATGGTCGGCGAGATCCACGACGAATTCCGCCTTAACGAGAACGACTGGCTCAAGCAGCCCGACGGCACCTTGATCGGCAAGGCCAGCCTGCCGATCTTCTCGCTCGAACGCACCCTGGGCATCGATATCGAGAACGAGGAATTGGGGATGGACGAGGTGGAGTCGGTCGGCGGCTTGATCATGCTGAAGCTGGGCGACATCCCGAAACAGGGTCAGCGCATCAGCTTCCGCCACTTCGATATCGTGGCCAAGAAGATGAACGGGCCGCGCATCCTGCTGGTGAAGGTCATTCCGAAGGATGACACCGAGGACAACGCCGATCTGGATTAAAGGGTTGGTGGGTGTGGCGGGGTTGGCGGGGCGGCGGTCTGACTACATCGCGTTCTGGCCACTTCCAGACCATTCATTCCGGCACATTGCCAGCTATCCAATCCACTGTTAGTTTTGGCACTATCGAACCCGTCGGAGAGACCTTGAAAACCTACCATGGAAGCTGCCATTGTGGCGCCGTGCGCTTTGAAGCGGACATCGATTTAAGCAAGGGAACATTGCGCTGCAATTGCTCGATCTGCACCAAGGTACGGTTCTGGCCGGCCATCATCCAGCCGGAGGCGTTCCGGCTTCTCTCGGGCGAAGCGGAACTCACCACCTACCAATTCCTGACCAAGCGGGACAAGCACCTGTTTTGCCGTCACTGCGGCGTGCGCTCGTTTGGCATCGGCAGCTCGCCGCGCTGGGGCGAATTCTATGCAGTCAACGTGACCTGCCTCGACGATGTCACGCCCGAAGAGCTGATCAACGCGCCGATCACCTATCTGGACGGCCGCAACGACAATTGGGAGACCCCGCCGGACGAAGTGAGGCACTTGTAGCCAAGGCCCGAAAAACGGCCCGAATCAAACCGGCTGGCCGGTCCAGTTCTTCAGCAAGCCCAGTCCCACCGCCAGCAACGTCGGGCCGATGAACAGCCCGACGAACCCGAACGCCAGCACCCCGCCCATCACGCCCAGCAGCACCAGCACGAACGGCAGGCTGCTGCCACGGCTGATCAGCAAGGGCTTGACGACGTTATCCACGCCGCTGATCAGGAGCACGCCCCACACCAGCATGAACACGCCCCAGGCCACGCTGCCCTCGTTGAACAGCCACAGCGCCGCCCCGCCCCAGATCAGCGGCGGCCCGACCGGTATCAGCGAGAACAGGAAGGTCGCCACCGACAGCAGCGCCACGGCCGGCACGCCGGCGATCAGGAAGCCGATCGCCGCCACCACCGATTGCGCCAGCGCCGTGCCCAGCAGCCCGTACATGACGCCGCGCACCGTGCGGCTGACGGTGTCGGACACAGACAGGCTCTGCTCGGCGCCGATCAGTTTGTTCATCGCGTTCGACAGCGTGATGATGATGTTCTGGCCATCCCGGTACAGGAAGAAGCTCACGAACACGGCCAGGCTGACCTGCGCCACGCCGCTGCCGAGCACCATGCCGCTGCCCAGCAGGAAATGGCGCGCCGGCTCCAGCATGCCCTTGGCGGTGTTGACCAGCTCGTCGCGGCTGCCCAGCAGCTTGCGCAAATAGGTGTCGATGATGTCGCCGACGATGGGGATATCCTTGAGCCAGGCCGGCGGCGACAAGGCGCCGGTGTCGAGGTCGCCCTTGAAGTGGTCGTAGAATTCGGAGGCGTTGTCGGCGATGTTCCAGGTAACCAGGGTCAGCGGCACGACGATCAGCAGGGTCAGGCCGACGCTCATGATGATGGCGGCCAGCCAGCGCCGCCCCTTCACGCGCTCGAGCAGGCGCAGATACAGCGGCCAGCTGGAGATGACGATGGCGCAGGCGAACAGGATCGCGGCCAGGAACGGCCGCAGTACGAACAGGCAGCCGATCACCAGCAGGATGACGGCGGCGAGCCGGGTAAAAGGCTGGAAGCGCTGGCCCACGGAGTCCCCGCTCATAACAACAATTGTTTGATATCGTGGACGATCGGCGCCGGACCCTGGTTATGGCGCACCAGCAGGCGCACCTTGCCGTTGCGGTCGAAGATGTAGCTGGCGGCGGTGTGGTCGATCGAATAGCTGCCCGGCGTCTTGCCCTCCACCTTGGAGTAGAACACCTTGAATTCCTTGGCAGTGGCCGCGGTCTGCTCGGGCGTACCGTACAGGCCGACGAAGCGCTTGTCGAACGCCGGCACGTACTCCGACAACAGCGCTTTCGTATCGCGCTCCGGATCGACGGTGACGAACAACACCTGCACCTGCTCGGCCTGCGGGCCCAGTTCCTTCATCACCGCCGACATCTCCGCCATCGTGGTCGGGCACACGTCCGGACACTGGGTGAAGCCGAAGAACATCACCACCACCTTGCCCTTGTAGTCCGCCATGGTGCGCGGCTTGCCGGTGTGGTCGGTCAGCGCGAAGTCGCGCGCGAAGGCGGCGCCGGTGATGTCGACGCTTTTAAACGTCGGCGCCGCCGCGGTTTTCTCGCCGCAGCCGGCCAACATCATGGAGACGGCCAGCAGGCCCAGGGCGAGGATTTTCTTCATAGTTTGATGTAGTGGTCCACCAGCAGCGCCGCGAATAGCAGCGACAAATAGATGATCGACCAGGTGAACGCCTTGCGGGCCACCAGGTCGGTGTAGTGACGGTAGATTTTCCACGCGTGGTGCAGGAACACGGCGTTGAGGATGACGGCGGACACCAGGTAAATCAGCCCGCTCATGTGCACCGCGAACGGCAGCAAGGTGGTGGCGGCCAGCGCGATCGAATACAGCCAGACGTGGAATTGCGTGAACTGCATGCCGTGCGTGACCGGCAGCATCGGCAGCCCGGATTTGGCGTAGTCGTCGCGGCGGTACAGCGCCAGCGCCCAGAAGTGCGGCGGCGTCCAGACGAAGATGATCAGCACCAGCAGCCACGCTTCCATCGGCACCTCGTTGGCGATGGCGGCCCAGCCCAAGGCCGGCGGCATCGCGCCCGACAGCCCGCCGATGACGATGTTCTGCGGCGTCGACGGCTTCAAAATCATCGTGTAGATGATGGCGTAGCCGATGAAGGTGACAAAGGTCAGCCACATCGTCAGCGGGTTGACCATGGTGTAAAGAATCCACATGCCGGCGCCGCCGATGACGGCGGCGAACACCACCGTCTGCATGACGGTGATGTCGCCCAGCGCCATCGGACGGCGCGCGGTGCGGGCCATGCGGGCGTCGATCTCGCGCTCGGCCAGGCAGTTGACGGCGAAGGCGGCGCCGGTCAGCAGCCAGATGCCGATGGTGGCGGCGACCACGACGCGCCAGTCCGGCAGCCCCTCGGTGGCGAGGAACATGCCGATGACGGCGCAAAACACCGCCATCTGGGTGACGCGCGGCTTGGTCAGCGCCCAATATTGCGAGGCGCGGCTGGGTGGTTTGGAAATGGCGGTGTGAGTGGTCATCAGGTGTGCTTATCGTTGCCTGACCGGCAAGATCTGCGGGAAAGCCGAGCCTGAAGCTGCTTTTTTGGCAAGATCGTACTGGTACTTAGCCTTGTAGTTTAACATGGTAAGCAGCAGGACCAGCATGGCCGCCCCGGCGTTGTGCAGCACGGCGATGGTCAACGGGAAGCTCAGGTAAATGGTGGCGACGCCGCTGGCGATCTGCACCGCCAGCATGACGGCGATGCCGCGCGCGGTCTTGTGCAGCGCCGGGTGGTCCCATGCGCGCCAGGCCGTGTAGCCGGCCACCAGCGCCACGATGAAGCCCATGTTACGGTGCACCCAGTGGATCGCCGTCAGCGCCGGGAACGGCAGATAGTGGCCGGCGGCGGTCTTGCCCAGCTCGCGCCACAGGGTGAAGCCGTGTTCGAAGTCCATCTCCGGCACCAGCTTGCCGCCGCACAGCGGGAAATCGGTGCAGGCCAGGGTCGCGTAATTGGTGCTGACCCAGCCGCCCAGCGCGATCTGCACCAGCAGGATCAGCGCCGAGGCGGCGGCGAGCAGGCGGATGTTGCGCATCGCCGGCGGCGACGCCGTGACCGTGCGCACCGGCGAGATCAGCTGGTTCTGGCGGCCGCCGTACCACACCAGCAAGGCCAGCAGCCCCATCCCCAGCAGCAGGTGGATGGTGACGATCACCGGTTGCAGCTTCAACGTCACGGTCCAGGCGCCGAACGCGCCCTGCAGGCAGACGAAGAAGAACAGGAAGGTCGGCATGGCCGGCGCGTACTCGATGCGGGTGCGCTTGGACTTGATCCAGCGGTACCACGCCTGCGACATCATCGCCACGATCAGCACGCCGATCGCCATCGCCAGGTAGCGGTGGATCATCTCGATCCAGGCCTTGACCACGGTCACCGGGCCGGTCGGGCGCAGGGTTTCCTCGGCCACGATCTGGGCGTGCGCCAGGAAGGGATTGGCGGCGCCGTAGCAGCCGGGCCAGTCCGGGCAGCCGAGGCCGGAATCGGTCAGGCGGGTAAAGGCGCCGAACACGATCAGGTCGAACGTCAGGAACACGCTGACCCACACCAGCTTGCGGTACTTGCTGGCGTCGGAAGAGGTGTAGACCAGCGACAGCGGCAGCAGCGCGACCAGCAACGCCGTGACCGCCATTTGGATCAGGGTCATGTGCATGATGGCTATCCGATCGCCGAGGCTTTGAGCAGTTTGGCGAGGTCCTTGTGGACCTTGCGCACTTTCTCGGTATCGCTGGAAACCGCGCCTTTCGGGAAGCGCATCATCAGGTTGCCCAGCGGGTCGATCAGGTAGACGTGGTCGGAGACCTTGTCGGCCGGTGCGGTCTTGTCCAGCGGCAGCCACTGTTCGACCACGGCGGCCGGCGCGCGCAGCATGCGGGTGCCGTCGTTGACGCGCATCAGCACCGTATCGAGCGGCTCGCTGTCGGTGATCATCCACACGCGCTCGACGCGCTCCATGGCCTTGCCCTGCATGGTGCGCAGCTGGCGCATCGCGAACAGCTGGTCCTGGCATTCCTGCAAACACTCGGACGGGCCGACCTTGAGCATGATCCACTTGCCCTTGTAGTCGTCCAGCGTGGCCGGCTTGCCGTCCAAGGTGGTGCTGGCCATAGTCGGGATCGGATACAGGCGCGGATCGATCAGGGTACCGTAGTTGGTCACGCCGCCCTTGGGCTTGACCACGTAATACATGAAATACGAAGCGATCAGCGGCGCGGCGCACACGGCCAGCACGGCCAGCAGCTTCCAGCGGCCACGGGACTTTTGATTATTTGGCGGGTTTTGCACGTCTGAATCCGTTCACAACAAAGAAGACAACGGCCATCGCCGCCAGCGCGTACCACTGGAAGGCATAGCCCTGATGTTTTTCGACGCTCATCGCCGGCAGCGCCCAGTCGCGCACCATGCGGGTATCGTCGCCGCCCGGCTTGGCCGGCGCGGTTTGCTGCAGCACGAACGGCTGCATCGTCAACCCGCTCTGCTCGGCCACCTGCAACGGGTCGGCGTTCTGCACGATCGCGTTCGGCGCCAGCGTCGGCGCCGTACCCAATTGCATCACGCGATCCGGGTGCAAGCGCGCCACGCCTTCCAGCGTGACCTCGCCCGTGGGCGTCGTATAGGCGGGCAGTTTATCGTGTTGCGCCGAATCGCGCGGCAGCCAGCCCCGCTGGACCAGCACGTGCATGCCCGACCCGGCGATTTTAAACGGCATCATCACGTAAAAGCCGGAGCGGCCCTGGTAGGGCCGGTTATCCAGATACAGCGGCCAGTCGGCGACGAAATGGCCGCTCGCGGTCACGCGGCGGAATTCGACGGCGCCGGCGTCGAGCGGTTTACCGTCGAGCACCAGCGGACCGGCGAGGTTACCTTGAGCAAGTTTATCCTGAGCGGAGATTTTTTGCGCGGCGCGGCGTTCCTGCCAGTTTCC
The DNA here is from genome assembly GCA_963511605.1 of uncultured Duganella sp. GTDB lineage: Bacteria > Pseudomonadota > Gammaproteobacteria > Burkholderiales > Burkholderiaceae_D > Rugamonas. The sequence continues at coordinate 301,486 of CAUPJZ010000001.1, forward strand.
CAGCTGGATGCCGAGCGTCACCAGCAGCACGGTCGCCACGAACGGGATCAGCTTAAAGCGGAAGCTAATAGGCATTACAATGGAGCCTCAATCATTTCACCGCCCGGTCCTGTCATGAAAATTGCTGTCGCCATCGCGTTCATCCTGATACTGGGCAGCCTGGGATCGGCCTTGTTCTTCCTGATGCGCGACAAGGGCAAAAGCAACAACACCGTCAACGCGCTCGCGCTGCGGGTGGGCCTGTCGATCGCCCTCTTCTTGCTGATCCTGCTCGCCTACAAGCTCGGCTACATCCACCCCACCGGCATCCGCACCTGACGAAAATTCGTAGGGCGGATTAGGCGGCACGCCGTAATCCGCCATGAGCCGCCGACGACGCATGCATGGCGGATTACGCTTCGCTAATCCGCCCTACGTGGAACAAGTGTCATTCGCGCGATTCGTCAAAAAATAAAGCCGCATCGGGCATACCCGTCTGCGGCTTTTTCGCCGCGACTAACCCGTCGCGGCATTATAACGCTGCGCCCTTACAGCCAGTACACGACAACGTACAAACCGAGCCAGACCACGTCGACAAAGTGCCAGTACCAGGCCGCGCCTTCGAACGCGAAGTGGTTGTCCGGCGTGAAGTGTCCCTTCAGTACGCGGTACAACACCACCGACAGCATGATCGCGCCCATCGTGACGTGGAAGCCGTGGAAACCGGTCAGCATGAAGAACGTCGAGCCGTAGATGCCCGAGGTCAGCTTGAGGTTCAGTTCCGAATACGCGTGGATGTATTCGTAGGCCTGGAAGCCCATGAAGATGGCGCCAAGCAGCACGGTCGCGAACAGCCAGATCGCCGTCTGCGCGCGGTGGCCGGCGCGCAGCGCGTGGTGCGAAATCGTCAACGTCAGGCCCGAGGTCAGCAGCAAAGCGGTGTTGATCGTCGGAATAGGGAACGGACCCATCGTGCGGAAGGTTTCCACCGTGCCGGCCGGGCCGGTGTTGCCCCAGTGCGCGGCGAAGTCCGGCCAGATGAACTTGTGGTCGAGGTCGCCCAGCCACGGCATCGTGATCGTGCGCGCGTAGAACAGCGCGCCGAAGAAGGCGGCGAAGAACATCACCTCCGAGAAGATGAACCAGGCCATCGACCAGCGGTACGAGTAATCGATGCGCTGGCTGTACTGCCCGGACTCCGACTCCTTGATGGCGTCGCCGAACCAGAAATACAGCACGGTGATGATCGCCGCCAGGCCGATAAAGTTGACCGGCATGCCCCACGACACGTCGTTCACCCAGGCCGACGCGCCGACCATCGTGATCAGCAGCGAAATACCGGCGAACAGCGGCCATCTGGACGGACCCGGCACAAAGTAGTACGGCGCCGTGGCGTTGTGTGATCCGGCCTGTGAACCGACATGTGAACTCATCTTCATCTCCCTAAATCATTTATTCGAGGATGCTACTTTTATTGTGCCACTACTAATTTGACTATCGTGATCAGCAAGCCGATGAAAATGGCCACGCCGATCAGGGCCGCGATGACGATGTGCAGCGGATTCAGCTTGGCCGAATCGGTATCGAAGTCGCTCTTCCTGCGCAGGCCGAAAAACGACCAGAACACCGCCCGCAACGAGTACAGGAACGAGGCCTTTTCCTTGTTATCGGACGGCATTTTTAGCGCCTTCATTCACCGCGGCGGTCTTGGTCGCGGTTTTGTCCATGCCGCCCACCTCGAAGAAGGTGTACGACAAGGTGATCGTCTTCACATCCTTCGGCAGCGCCGGGTCGATGAAGAACACCACCGGCATCTGCCGCGCCTCGTTCGGCTTCAGCGCCTGCTGCTTGAAGCAGAAGCATTCGACCTTCTTAAAATGCTGCATCGCGTTCTGCGGCGCGTAGCTTGGTATCGCCTGCGCCGCGACGTCGCGGTTTTGCGTGTTGACCACCTCGTACGTCACCGTGGCCAGCTCGCCCGGGTGCACCGTCATGTTCGTCACCGTCGGGCGGAAGCGGTAAGGCCCCTGCGCGTTGGCGTCGAACTCGATGACGACGTTGCGGGTCTTGTCGACCTGCGTGTTCTTGTCGAACTCGACCGTGCCGTCCTTCTGCGTCAGCACGTTCAGCCCCAGCGCTTCGCAGATCTGGCGGTAGAACGGATTGAGCGCGTAGGCAAAGCCGAACATCACCACCGCGATGACGACCAGCTTGCCCAGCAAGGTGCGGTTCAAGCCGCTGGTTTCGTTGTCTGAACTCAAGGCTTTAGCTCAACCACATCCGTTTGACGAACACGGACAGGAAAAAGAACAGCGCCAGCCCGGCCAGTATCCAGGCGGTGCGGGCGTTGTTCGGCTTCTTATGTTCTGACATGATTCTATGCCAACCCGTTACTTGAACTGCGGTGGGGTTTCGAAGGTGTGGAACGGCGCCGGCGACGGCACGGTCCACTCCAGGCCTTCGGCGCCATCCCATGGCTTCGCTTCGGCTTTCTTACCGCCACGAATGGTCGGCAGGATCACGCAGAACAGGAAGAACACCTGCGACAGGCCGAAACCGAAGGCGCCGATGGTGGCGACCATGTTGTAGTCGGTGAACTGCGCCGAGTAGTCGACATAGCGGCGCGGCATGCCGGCCAGCCCCAGGAAGTGCATCGGGAAGAAGGTGATGTTGAACGTGATCAGCGACAGCCAGAAGTGCGCCTTGCCCATCGTTTCGTTGTACATGTGGCCGGTCCACTTCGGCGACCAGTAGTAGAAGCCGGCGAACAGCGCGAACAGCGAGCCGGCCACCAGCACGTAGTGGAAGTGCGCCACCACGTAGTAGGTATCCTGCAGCTGGATGTCGATCGGGGTCACGGCCAGGATCAGGCCGGTGAAGCCGCCGATGGTGAACACGAAGATGAAGCCGACCGCGAACAGCATCGGGGTCTCGAAGGTCATCGAGCCCTTCCACATCGTGGCGATCCAGTTGAAGACCTTCACGCCGGTCGGCACCGCGATCAGCATCGTCGCGTACATGAAGAACAGCTGCGACGTCACCGGCATGCCGGTGGTGAACATGTGGTGGGCCCAGACGATGAACGACAGGATCGCGATCGACGCGGTGGCGTACACCATCGACGCGTAGCCGAACAGCTGCTTGCGGGCGAACGCCGGCAGGATCTGCGAGACGATGCCGAACGCCGGCAAAATCATGATGTACACCTCGGGATGGCCGAAGAACCAGAAGATGTGCTGGTACATGACCGGGTCGCCGCCGGCGGCCGCGTTGAAGAAGGTGGTGCCGAAGTGGCGGTCGGTCAGGGTCATGGTGATGGCGCCGGCCAGAACAGGCATGACGGCGATCAGCAGGTAGGCGGTGATCAGCCAGGTCCAGCAGAACATCGGCATTTTCATCAGGGTCATGCCGGGCGCGCGCATGTTGAGGATGGTGACGATGATGTTGATCGAACCCATGATCGACGACGCGCCCATCAGGTGCATCGCGAAGATGGCCATGTCCATGCCCGGCCCCATCTGGGTCGACAGCGGCGCGTACAGGGTCCAGCCGGCGGCGGTGGCGCCGCCCGGGACCAGGAACGAGGTCGCCAGCAGCAGCGCGGCCGGCGGCAGCAGCCAGAACGAGAAGTTGTTCATGCGCGCGAACGCCATGTCCGAGGCGCCGATCTGCAGCGGGATCATCCAGTTGGCGAAGCCGACGAAGGCCGGCATGATGGCGCCGAACACCATCACCAGGCCGTGCATCGTGGTCAGCTGGTTGAAGAACTCGGGCTGGAAGAACTGCAGGCCGGGCTTGAACAGCTCGCTGCGTATCATCAGCGCCAGCACGCCGCCAGACAGCAGCATGACAAACGAGAACCACAGGTAGAGCGTGCCGATGTCTTTGTGGTTGGTGGCGAACAACCAGCGCGACAGCCCGTGCGGGTGGTCGTGAGCGTGATCGTGATCGTGTGCGTGATCCAAGGTGCTTGTGCTCATTTGTAACGCTCCTGATTACTTACGTGCAGCCGTGACTTCGGCCGGTTGAACGATGTTTTCGGCGGCCTTGTTCGACCAGCTATTACGGGTATAGGTGATGACGGCGGCGATGTCGGTGTCCGACAATTGCTTCCACGCCGGCATTTCGGCCGGGTATTTGCCGCTCTTCTGGCCGTTCAGCAGGATGTGGATCTGGTCGGCTTTCGGACCATTGACCACGGCCGAGCCGTCCAGCGGCGCGAAGGCGTTCGGCACGCCCTTGCCGGTGGCCTGGTGGCAGACCACGCAATTGGCGGTGTAAATTTTTTCGCCCTTGGTTTTCAGCTCGTCGATGGTCCAGGTCTTGGTCGGATCGTCGGCCAGCGCGGCCATTTCCTTTTTCTTGCCGTCGACCCAGGTCTTGTACTCGGCGTCGGTGACGACCTTGACCACGATCGGCATGAACGCGTGCTCCTTGCCGCACAGCTCGGAGCAATAGCCGCGGTAGGTGCCGGTGTGCTCGGCCTTGAACCAGGTGTCGCGCACGAAGCCTGGGATGGCGTCCTGCTTGACGCCGAAGGCCGGCACCGACCACGCGTGGATCACGTCGTTGGCGGTGGTGACGATACGGATCTTCTTGTTGACCGGCACGACGACTTCGTTGTCGACTTCCATCAGGTAATTGTCGCCGCGCGCCTCGGTCGGCGCGAAACCTGGCGCGCCCACTTGCGCGCGCGGGGTTTTCAGGTTCGAAAGGAAGGAAATGCCCTCGCCGTCGCCCTTCAGGTAATCGTAGCCCCACTTCCACTGCATGCCGGTGGCCTTGATGGTGATGTCGGCGTTGGAGGTGTCCTTCATGCCGACCACGGTGCGCGTGGCGGGCAGCGCCATGCCGATGACGATCAGGAACGGCACCACCGTCCAGGCGATTTCAACGGCGGTCGATTCGTGGAACGTGGCCGGCTTGTGGCCGAGCGACTTGCGGTGCTTGAAGATGGAATAGAACATCACGCCGAACACGGCGACGAAGATGACCAGGCAGACCACCATCATCCAGGTGTGCAGGTCGTAGATTTGGGAAGCGATCTGGGTCGCGGGGGGCTGCAGATTCATCTGCCCGGGGACGGGGCCGCCGGTGCCGCCGGTCGCCGCGCCGTAGGTGCCTGCCGCCGTCTCCGCCGCCCACGCTGGGATACTGGCTGCCGTCATCGTCAGCCCGAGCATCAACGATTGAAGTCGCTTCGCATGTGTCATGTTTTCCCCAACCACCCAAGAAATTAAAAATATTTTTTTAACGACTCCGGATTTCGGTGAACTGAACCGGCGCCGCTCCTTAAACAACTTCAGGCCCCATGCCAGCCACGTTCGAACAACTTCTTCAACGCGACCCCGGCGGGACCTTGAGACTTTGATGGTCGTCCCTACATACTGCCTACGGACAACTTAAAAGCCTGATTATGCTTAATTCAACTGCTTGTTCTTGTTCGTTCTGACTGCTTTCGCCTCGCGTCGGTGGGTTATAGCTGGCGACGTGACATGCTGGCAAAATTAGTCAATGATTATATATAACAACAACGGCGCACATCAACAAATAATCCATTTTGCAACTCTTCCATGCCTCACAGCGCACTCAGCTTTACCACAGTGCGAAATGTGAAACAGCAGGTGAAACAGCCGCAAACCCGCTACTGGCGCGGCTTGCGGGGCAGATCGAAGCGGATAATGGCTTCACCCTTGGAAGTCACTTTCGGCGCCGGCCGGAAGGCGTGGCCGTAAATAACCTCGAAGGTCAGTCCCAGCTTGCCGTCCGGACGGCGGGTCTTCTCCAGCGCGTCCAGCATGCGTTGCCAGGCGTGCCTGCCCATCAGTCCCCTGCTCACCGTCCCCAGCGGATTGCCGCCCAGGGCACGCACATCGGCCAGCAGCGCCTTGGGCGTGTCGTAGGTCACGGTGATCACTTCCATATCCAGCACCGGCGTCGAGAAACCGACCTCCACCAGTTGGTCGCCGAAGTCGTGCATGTCGACGAACGGCAGCGCGTGCCGGGCCAGATCGGCCTCGGCGAACGCCGCGCGCAACTCGCGGAAGGTATCGGGACCGAAGCAGGAAAACATCAATAGGCTGTTTACACGCAGCACCCGGCGCCATTCGGCGAACACGCGATCCGGCTGGGGATGCCAATGCAGGGCCAGATTGGACCACACGAGGTCGACGGAGTTCGGTCCCAGCGGCAATTCAGCGAAATCCCCGCACATCAGGTCGACGCCGGTCTTGGACGGCAGCAATTTGCTCAGCAGCTGGTTCAGCGACGATTGCTTGGTCGCCTGGCCTTGCGCGGCGCGCAGTTGCGCCTCGGCGGAATCGATGCCGAGGATCTGCGCGGCCGGGTAGGCTTTTTGCAACAGCGGCAGGTCGGCGCCGGCGCCACAGCCGGCGTCGAGCACGCGCTGCGGCGCGATCTTGATCAGTTCCAATCGGTCGAACATGCGCGACGACACTTCGCGGCGCAGGAAATCGGCCGGGGAAATGCGTCCAGGGCGGGAAAATAGCGCGCGCACACGCTCCAGATCGATAGGCGCACTCAGTTTGGGTGGATTTGCGGGCACATGCATCGTGGGGTGGTCTGTAATGCGATAATGTCGGCAGTGTACATGGTTGAACGCGAATGCGACGGCTACGGCCCGCGTTTTTTGCCGGGAGCGTGGCATGCGTGGCAAGCTGATCGAAGAAACAACAGACACTGGCGGCGGCTTCGCCGGCCCGACCCGCGCTCTGCTGCGGCGCACCAGTACCGGGATCATGCGTGCGCTGCTACCGACGTCCTGCGCGCTGTGCGGAATGGGCAGCGACGACACGCTCTGCCCGGACTGCGCCGCACAATTTTTCGGCGCCGATGTCGTCACTGCGCGCTGCGAGTGCTGCGCCAACCCGCTGCCCGGCGCGGGCGCGGTGGCGGACAACGGCGGGCAAGTTTGTGCCGAAAAACAGGCACGCGGCCGGCCCGGGCGCCGGCTGTGCGGCCTGTGCGCCACGCATCCGCCGGCCTTCGACGTCAGCTTGACGGCGGCGGACTACGCGATGCCGGTCGATCAACTGGTGCTGCAATTGAAATTCGGCCACCGGCTGGCCTTGGCGGCCCTGTTCGCACGCCTGCTGCGCGACGCCGTGTTGCAGCAACCCGGCTTCGTCCTGCCGGCGCTGATCTGTCCGGTGCCGCTGGGGCCGCGCCGGCTGGCCGAGCGCGGCTACAACCAGGCGCTGGAGATCGCCAGGCCGCTGGCGCGCAGCCTCGGCGTCGCGCTGCATCCGCGCCTGACGGCCCGGGTGCGCGAGACGACGGCGCAAAGCAGCGTCGCGCCGGAGCATCGCCAGCGCAACATCGCCGGCGCGTTCGCGGTGCCGGACGCGACGCTGGTGCGCGGCAGGCACATCGGCATCGTCGACGACGTCATGACCAGCGGCGGCACCCTGGACGAACTGGCGGCCACCTTGAAGCGCCATGGCGCCGCGCGCGTGAGCAACCTGGTGTTCGCCCGCACGCCGCCGCATTGAAACGCGCATTGGATATTGTAGGTTTGAGGAGAACATTTTGTTTCACGTAGTGCTGGTCCACCCCGAAATTCCGCCGAACACCGGCAACGTCATCCGTTTGTGCGCCAACACCGGCGCGCAGCTGCACCTGATCGAACCGCTGGGATTCCCGCTGGAGGATTCGAAGATGAAGCGTGCCGGGCTGGATTACCACGAATACGCCAGGATGAAGGTGCACGCCGACTGGCAAGCGTTCCTGACGGATTTGCAGCCGGACCCGGCGCGCATGTTCGCGATGACCACGCACGGCTCGTCGCCGTTCGCGCAGGCCAGCTTCCTGCCGGGCGACGTGTTCGTGTTCGGTTCCGAGACCAGCGGCCTGCCGCCGGCGCTACGCGAAAATTTCCCGCCGGCCCAGCGCATCCGCTTGCCGATGCGCCCCGACAACCGCAGCCTGAATCTGTCGAACACGGTGGCGGTGGTGGTGTTTGAAGCGTGGCGCCAGAACGGCTACGCCGGCGGCGCGTGAGATACCTCGGAGACACTTAGGGAGGATTAGCGTAGCGTAATCCGCCACGCATGCGCGGTCGGCGGCTCATCGATGGCGGATTACGGCTTCGCCTCTTAACGCCTACCTACAGGTAGGCGGTCCGTTCGATGGGCCCCGGGGCGGTTAGCGGGCCTCGCCCGCTCTTAACGCCTACCTACAGGTAGGCGGTCCCTTCGATGGGCCCCGGGGCGGATTAGCGGGCCTCGCCCGCTAATCCGCCCTACGTGTATCACCGTTATGTCATGCGATCCGGGCCTGGGTCAGCGCCGTCTGGATATGTAGCGCGCCAGCGCCAGCGCGCCCGTGCCGACGGCGCTGACGATGACCGTCGAGGCGGCAAACAGCGCGGGCGGATTGCGCATGCCGAGCACATCGGCGGTGAAGGCCAGCGCCACCGCCGCCATCAGCTGCGCCGGCAGCAGGAACCGCAATTGCCGGAACGCGACCGGGTCGCCGCGCTGCCACAGCCGCCACGCCACGTATGTCACCGGCCCCCACAGCACGCCGATGAACGCCAGCACCGCGACGGCGATCAGCAGCAGCCTCATGCCGGACGCTGCGCGCGCACCTTGGTCAACAGCTTGGTGGTCGAACGGTCGTGCTCGAAATCGATCGCGATCGCCTGGCCGCCGTAGGCCAGTACCGCCTTGCCCTCCGGTATCGCATCCATTTGATAGTCGCCGCCCTTGGCGTAAATCTCCGGCCGCGCCTGCTGTACCACCTCCAGCGCCGTGTCCTCGTCGAAATCAACCACCAGGCTGACCGATTCCAGCGCCGCCAGCACCGCCATGCGGTCGCCGCAGTTGTTCAACGGCCGGTCGTCGCCCTTGCCCAGCCGCTTGACCGAGGCGTCGGTGTTGGCGGCCACCACCAGCGACGCGCCCAGCGCGCGCGCCTGCGCCAGATACGTGACGTGGCCCCGGTGCAGGATGTCGAATACACCGTTGGTCAGCACCACCGGCTTGGGCAGCGCGGCCACGCGCGCGGCCAGGTGTTCACGGGTGCAGATCTTGTCTTCAAATTGGGGCATGTGGGTCTTTTCGATGTGATTACTTGGGTTCTTCGTCTTGCGCTTCGGCTTCGATCTGCATGCTGAGCGAGTCGGCGCCGGCGCGGCCCTCGCCGGTCTGGCCGGGCTCCTTGCGCTCGCCGCGCAGCTTGATCTGCAAACGCAGGCCATTGGCCGAATCGGCGTTGCGGATCGCCTCTTCATAGCCGATGTAGCCCTTATTATAAAGTTCGTACAGCGCCTGGTCGAACGTGCACATACCCAGTTCGCGCGATTTGTGCATGATTTCCTTGATCGACTGGAAATTGCCCTTGAAGATCATCTCGGCGATCGTCGGCGTGTTGAGCAGGATTTCAATCGCCGCCTTGCGTCCCTGCCCGTCTTCGGTGCGCACCAGCCGCTGCGAGACGATGGCGCGCAGATTCGACGACAAATCCATCAGCAACTGGTTGCGCCGCTCCTCCGGGAAGAAGTTGATGATGCGGTCCATGGTCTGGTTGGAGTTGTTCGCGTGCAGGGTGCCCAGGCACAGGTGCCCGGTCTCGGCGAACGCGATCGCGTGCTCCATGGTCTCGGTGTCGCGGATCTCGCCGATCAGGATGACGTCCGGCGCCTGGCGCAGGGTGTTCTTCAGCGCGTTGTGCCACGACAGGGTGTCGACGCCGACCTCCCTGTGCGTGACCAGGCAGTTCTTATTCTTGTGCACGTACTCGACCGGGTCTTCCACCGTGATGATGTGGCCGGCCGAATTGGCGTTGCGGTAATCGATCATCGCCGCCAGGGTGGTCGACTTGCCGGAACCGGTACCGCCGACCACCAGCACCAGCCCGCGCTTGGTCATGATGACGTCTTTCAACACCTCTGGCAGGTCGAGCTTTTCAAACGTCGGGATCTCGGAGGCGATGGTGCGGATCACCATCGCCACGTTCTGCTGCTGCACGAACACATTGACGCGGAAGCGGCACACCTCCGGCAAGGAGATGGCGAAGTTGCATTCCAGCTCGGCCTCGAACTCGCGCTTTTGCTTCTCGTTCATGATCGACAAGGCCAGCGCGCGCGTGACGCTGCCGGTCAGCTTCTGCTGGCTCAGCGGCTTCATCGCCCCCTGCGACTTGATGCTGGGCGGGAAATCGGCGGAAATGAACAAATCCGAACCGCCCGTATGGTGCATCACTTTCAACAGCTTATGCAGGTAGGCCTGCGCCTCTTCCGGACCAAATGTGGTGGACATACACGCCCTCTTTCTCAGGTTTTGCGCCGCCAAGGTGCATTATATCGACACCATTCCGCTACAATGGCCTTTGTTGACCCACAATTATTGCATCTGTACATTGCCTGTGTTCAAATAGATTCATGACTCTGACCGAACTGAAATACATAGTAGCCGTTGCGCGAGCGAAACACTTCGGGCACGCCGCCGAAGCTTGCTACGTCGCGCAGCCGACGCTGTCGGTCGCCATCAAGAAACTCGAGGACGAGCTGGGCGTGGTGCTGTTCGAACGGGGCGGCGCCGAGATCTCCGTCACCCCGCTGGGCGCGCAAATCGTCGCCCAGGCCGAACGCGTGCTGGAACAGACCGCCGCGATCAAGGAACTTGCCAAGCAAAACAAAGACCCGCTGGCCGGCCCGCTGCGCCTGGGCGTCATCTACACCATCGGCCCGTACCTGCTGCCGCCGCTGGTCAAGGGCATGATCGACAAAGTGCCGCAGATGCCGCTGATCCTGCAGGAGAATTTCACCGTCCGCCTGCTCGAAATGCTGCGCCAGGGCGAGCTTGACGCGGCCATCATGGCGCTGCCGCTGCCCGACCACGGCATGGCGATGCAGGCCCTGTACGACGAACCGTTCGTGGTGGCCATGCCGGCCCAGCACCCGTGGACCAAACGCAAGACCATTCCCGCCGACGACCTCAAGACCGAAAACATGCTGTTGCTCGGTAACGGACACTGTTTCCGCGATCAGGTACTGGAAGTATGTCCCGAAATGGCGCGCTTCTCGGCGCCCGGCAACGGCATGCAGCGCACCTTCGAGGGCTCGTCGCTGGAAACCATCCGCCACATGGTCGCCAGCGGCATCGGCCTGACCGTGCTGCCGCGCGCCTCGGTGCCGGACATGAACACCACCGAAGGCATGCTGCAGTTCCGCAACTTCGACGCGCCGCAGCCATCGCGCCGCGTGGTCATCGTCTGGCGCAAGAGCTTCACCCGCAAGGCCGCCATCGACGCCGTCTGCGAGGTTGTCGCCTCCTGCAACCTGCCCGGCATCACCACCCTCTGCGAAGCCGAATAATCCGGCCGTCGACGGCGCACCCGCCGGAAAGATTTGCGATAATGCCAGTCCTTCCCTTCTCGCGACGCAATCGATGAACAAGCTGCAGCTGTATTTCCGCCTGGTCAGACTGGACAAACCCATCGGCACCCTGCTGCTGCTGTGGCCGACGCTCTGCGCGCTGTGGCTGGCCTCCAACGGCAAGCCGGACTGGAAGCTGGTCGTGATCTTCTCGCTCGGCACGCTGTTGATGCGTTCGGCCGGCTGCGCCATGAACGACTATGCTGACCAGGATATCGACAAATATGTCAAGCGCACCGCGCAGCGTCCCATCACCAGCGGGCGCATCAGCGGCAAGGAAGCGCTGGCCATCGCCGCCGGGCTGGCGATCGTCTCGTTCTGCCTGATCCTGCCGCTCAACGCGCTGACCAAGCAGTTGTCGGTGGCGGCCGTCGTCATCGCCGGCACCTACCCCTACTTCAAGCGCTTCTTCGCCATCCCGCAAGCCTACCTGGGCATCGCCTTCGGCTTCGGCATCCCGATGGCGTTCGCCGCGATCCAGGACACCGTGCCGCCGGTGGCGTGGGTGCTATTGCTCGGCAACGTGTTCTGGGCGGTCGCCTACGACACCGAGTACGCGATGGTCGACCGCGACGACGACTTGAAGATCGGCATCAAGACCTCGGCCATCACCTTCGGCCGCTTTGACGTCGCCGCCGTCATGCTGTGCTACGGCGTGCATCTGGCGCTGTTGCTGGTGTGCGGCTTGCGGCTGGGCTTGGGGGGCTGGTTCGTCGCGGGCCTGGCGGTGGCCACCGGCATCGCGCTGTACCACTACACACTGATCCGCGCACGGGAGCGCGACGCGTGTTTTTACGCTTTCCGCCATAATAACTGGCTGGGTGCAGCGGTGTTCGCGGGTATTGCCGTCGATTACGCGCTGCGCTGAAACGATAGCCCCGGCACAAAGGCGCCGTGCACTTGGCGCTGATACACACCACGGCTATCCCTTTTCAACGAGCGACAGACAGGAGGTCATCACCATGGATCAAACTCATCAGAACGGCAAAGGCATCTCCGACGGCCAGGCCGCCAGCAGCGCGGCGCGCGACAAGTTGATGGACGGCTTGAAGACCGCCATCGGCGAGGCGGAACATTATCTGAGCGATGCCGGCGACAAGGTCGGCGGCAAGGCCTCCGAGGTGCGCGCGCGCTTCGAGGACACGCTGCGCACCGCCAAGACCGACCTGCGCAAGCTCGAGGACAGCGTTATCGCCCGCAGCCACGAAGCGGCGCAAAGCGCCGACGTCTACGTGCACGACAACCCGTGGAAAGCGGTCGGCGTGGGCGCCGCCCTCGGCGTGCTGGTCGGCATCCTGGTGTCGCGTCGATAGACGCGACCGGGCGCGACCTCAATTGGCCGCGCCCAGCTCGTCGCCCATTTCCTTGCCGCGCGCGGCGGCCGCCTTCACCGCCTTGACGATGGCGGCCTTGACGCCGCTCTGCTCCATGCTGCTCAGCGCCGCGTAGGTGGTGCCGCCCTTGGACGTCACCCGCTCGCGCAGCAGCGAGACCGGCTCGGTCGACTGGTTGGCCAGTTGCGCCGCCCCGGCGAAGGTGGCCAACGCCAGTTGCGTGCCCTGCTCGGCGCTCAGGCCCATTTCCCCGGCCGCCTGCTGCATCGCCTCGATAAAGTAAAACACATAGGCCGGACCGCTGCCCGAGACCGCCGTCACCGCGTCGATCTTGGCCTCGTCGTCCAGCCACACGGTCGGGCCGACCGCGCGCAGGATATCGTCGGCGGCCTGTTTCTGCGCGGCGCTCACGCCGGCGGCGGCAACCATGCCGGTGATGCCCATGCCGATCAGCGCCGGCGTGTTGGGCATGCAGCGCACGATGGCGCCGTAGCCGTCCAGCCAGCGCGACAGGTCGGCGCTGCGGATGCCCGCCGCGATCGACACGATCAAGGCCGGCTTCGCCTGGTCCAGCAGCGGCAGCAGTTGCGCCGCCACTTCCCGCATGCTCTGCGGCTTGATCGCCAGCACGATCACGTCGGCCGCGCCGACGGCGGCGTCGGCGGCGGCGGCCGTGGTCACGCCGTACTGCTGGTGCAGTTTTTCCAGCGACGCCGGATTCGGATCGACCACATGGATGTCCGCGCCGGCGGTCAGCTTGCCGGCCAGGCCGGCGATCAACGCGGAGGCCATGTTGCCGCCGCCAATAAATGCAATCTTCATATCAAACCTTGTTGTAAGTTCGTGCTCCAAAAATGGCGCTGCCGACGCGCACGATGGTCGCGCCCTCGAAGATCGCCGCGCGCAGGTCGGCCGACATGCCCATCGACAGCGTATCGAGCGCCAGCCCGTCGGCGCGCAACTGCTCGTACAACACCCGCAGACGCGCGAACGCGGCGCGCTGCCGGTCGAATTCCACGGCCGGCTCGGGGATCGCCATCAGGCCGCGCAACGTCAGATTGGGCAGCGCCGCGACCTTGTGGGCCAGCGCCGCCACCTCCTCCGGGGCGACGCCGCTCTTGCTGGCCTCGCCGCTGATATTCACTTGCAAACAGATTTGCAGCGGCGCCATGCCGGCCGGGCGCTGCTCGGACAGGCGCTGCGCCACCTTCTCGCGCTCGACCGTGTGCACCCAATCGAAATGTTCGGCGATGGGCCGCGTCTTGTTGCTCTGGATGGGGCCGATGAAATGCCACTCAAGTTGAGCGGGTTGCGCGCTTAGCGCCGCGATCTTGTCGAGCGCCTCCTGCAGATAGTTCTCGCCGAAGGCCCGCTGGCCGGCTTGCACCGCCTCGAGCACGGCTTCCGGACCGAAAGTCTTGGACACGGCCAGCAGTTGCACCGTATCCGGCGCGCGGCCGAATTCTTGAGCGGCGGCAACGATAGTCGCGGTGATTGCTTGCAAGTTTTGGGGGATCGGGGACATAATCATCGGGTAAAAGACAGCGGTAAGCGTCATCACACCAACGCCAGGCAGGGATTATAAATGGACATATCCGAACTTCTCGCATTCTCCGTCAAGAACAAGGCTTCGGACCTGCACCTGTCGGCCGGCTTGCCGCCGATGATACGGGTGCACGGCGACGTGCGGCGCATCAACCTGCCGCCGCTCGAGCACAAGGACGTGCACGGCATGATCTATGACATCATGAACGACGGCCAGCGCAAGGCCTATGAGGAGATGCTGGAGGTCGACTTTTCGTTCGCGATCCCGGGGCTGGCGCGCTTCCGCGTCAACGCCTACAACCAGGAGCGCGGCGCCTCGGCGGTGCTGCGCACGATTCCGTCGAAGATCCTCAGCCTCGAGGAGCTCAACGCGCCCAAGATCTTCGCCGAGTTCGCGCTCAAGCCGCGCGGGCTGGTGCTGGTGACGGGGCCGACCGGCTCGGGCAAATCGACGACGTTGGCGGCGATGGTCAACCACCTCAACGAAAACGAATACGGCCACATCCTCACGATCGAGGACCCGATCGAATTCGTGCACGAATCGAAGAAATGCCTGATCAACCAGCGCGAGGTCGGGCCGCACACGCTGTCGTTCAACAACGCGCTGCGCTCGGCGCTGCGGGAAGACCCGGACGCCATTTTGGTGGGCGAGCTGCGCGACCTCGAAACGATCCGCCTGGCGCTGTCGGCGGCCGAGACCGGCCACTTGGTGTTCGGCACCCTGCACACGTCGTCGGCGGCCAAGACGATCGACCGCATCGTCGACGTCTTCCCTGCGGACGAAAAGGAAATGGTGCGCGCGATGCTATCGGAATCGCTGCAGGCGGTGATCTCGCAAACGCTGCTCAAGACCAAGGACGGCGCGGGCCGGGTAGCCGCGCACGAGATCATGGTCGCCACGCCGGCGATCCGCAACCTGATCCGCGAATCGAAGATCGCGCAGATGTACTCGGCGATCCAGACGGGCAGCAACGTCGGCATGCAAACGCTGGACCAGAACCTCACGGACCTGGTGCGGCGCAACGTCATCTCCGCCGCCGCCGCCCGCAGCGCCGCCAAAACCCCGGACAACTTCCCCGGCTAAACCAGTGGGGTCATAAACCAGTGGGGTCAGGTCCGACATTCGGACACGAACTCTGCCACACCGCTGCCGGGCTCGTGTCCGAATGTCGGACCTGACCCCGCAGTGGAAGTTGAGCTTGTGTCCGAATGTCGGACCTGACCCCGCTTTTGAAGGAATATCATGGAACGCGACCAGGCCTCCAAATTCATGTTCGATCTGCTGCGGTTGATGACCAGCAAAAAAGGCTCGGATCTGTTCATCACCGCCGGCTTTCCGCCGGCGATCAAGATCGACGGCAAGATGACACCCGTGTCGTCCCAGGTGCTGACCGCCGCCCATACCGTCGACCTGGCCCGCTCCATCATGAACGATAAGCAGACCGCGTCGTTCGAGCTGACCAAGGAGGCCAACTTCGCCATCAGCCCCGGAGACCTGGGCCGCTTCCGGGTGTCGGCGTTCGTGCAGATGAGTTCGGTCGGCATGGTGCTGCGGACCATCACCAGCGACATCCCCAAACTCGACGACCTTGGCCTGCCCGAGGTGCTCAAGGACGTCGTCATGGCCAAGCGCGGCCTGGTGATCATGGTCGGCGCCACCGGTTCGGGCAAGTCGACCACCTTGGCGGCGATGGTCAACCACCGCAACGAGAACAGCTACGGCCACATCATCACCATCGAGGACCCGGTCGAGTACGTCCACCCGCACAAGAACTGCATCATGACCCAGCGCGAGGTCGGCGTCGACACCGACGACTGGGCCGTCGCGCTGAAAAACACGCTGCGCCAGGCGCCCGACGTGATCCAGATCGGCGAGATCCGCGACCGCGAAACCATGGACCACGCGATCGCCTTCGCCGAGACCGGCCACCTGTGCCTGGCCACGCTGCACGCCAACAGCGCCAACCAGGCGCTCGACCGCATCATCAACTTCTTCCCCGAGGAGCGCCGCCAGCAGCTGCTGATGGACCTGTCGCTGAACCTCAAGGGCATGATCTCGCAGCGCCTGATTCCGCGCAAGGAGGCCAAGGGCCGCGCGGTGGCGATCGAGATCATGCTCAATTCGCCGCTGATCTCGGACCTGATCTTCAAGGGCCAGGTCCACGAGATCAAGGAGCTGATGAAGAAATCGCGCGAGCTGGGCATGCAGACGTTCGACCAGTCGCTGTTCGATTTGCACGAAGCCGATGTCATCACGTACGAGGACGCGCTGCGCAACGCCGATTCCGTCAACGACCTGCGGCTGGCTATCAAGCTGGAAGGCAAGGCCGCCAAGAACCGCGACCTGTCGGCCGGCACCGAACACCTGGGCATCATCTAACAAGGACACATCCATGGACACCATCTTCGACATCTCCGCAGACAGCCTGACGGGCGCCCCCGTCGACCTGCGCCAGTACCAGGGCCAGGTCCTGCTGATCGTCAACACCGCCAGCAAGTGCGGCTTCACGCCCCAGTACAAGGGGCTCGAGCAGGTCTACCAGCAGTTCAAGGACAAGGGCGTGACGGTGCTCGGCTTCCCGTGCAACCAGTTCGGCGCCCAGGAGCCGGGACAGGCCGACGAAATCGGCGCGTTCTGCGAGAAAAATTACGGCGTCACCTTCCCGCTGTTCGCCAAGATCGACGTCAACGGCGAGCATGCCCATCCGCTGTTCGTCAAGCTCAAGAAGGACGCCCCCGGCATCCTCGGCACCGAGGCGATCAAGTGGAATTTCACCAAGTTCCTGATCCGCAAGGACGGCACCGTCTTCAACCGCTATGCCCCCGCCACCAAGCCCGAAGACCTGGTCGCCGACATCGAGAAACTGTTGGCCGAGTAAGTGTTGTCTAGTACATCACGTAAATTCCGTGATCGTCGTCCGAAAAACGTGCCTTAGGTTAACTTTTCGGTAATAATGCCCGTTGGCCCCATCGAATCAAGTACCTATGTCCGTGTTTGGAAAATTATTGTCGCCGTGGCTGAGGATGGGGATGTATTCCCGGCTGTTCGTGCCAATCTTCATCATCATCGCCATCGTGGTGGGCGTGCGCTACACCTTGCTGTTCCAGGCGGAGACCGCCAGCGCCAACGCGCGCTATCAACAGGATGCCAGCGACATCGGCATCTATTTGCATAAGGCGCTGCTGCCGGCGCTGGCCGTGCCCGACCGCGCCGCCATCGACAGCGCGCTGGACGACGCCCTGCTGCTCAGTCCCGATCTGGCCGCCGCCCGCCTCGACTTCGCCGGCGGCCATCTGGAGGCGCTGCGCCAGCCGCCGCCACGCTCCGACGTCCCCGCGTGGTTCGCCAGGCTGCATCCGCTCGAGCCGATCCGCCGACACATCTACATCGGCACCGCCAGCCTGGTGCTGGAATTCGATCCCGCGCTGCCGGTGGCCGCCGTATGGACCTCCGTCTGGAAGCAGATGGTCATCACCGCCCTCAACATCACCGTGATCTACTCGCTGCTGGGCATTATCATCTTCGCCAACAAGCGCATGCTCAAGCGCCTCAACGACGTCACCCGGCGCTTCCAGGGCGGCGAGCATGACGTGCGCCTGCCGGTGCACGGCACGCTGGAGGCGCGCATGCTGGCGGTCACCTTCAACAACATGGCGCAGCGCGTGCAGGCGCTGGTCGGCAAGCTGCAAACGAGCGAGAAGGAGTTGAGCGAGCAGCTCAAACGCACGCTGATCGCGCAGGACCAGCTGCAGGCGCAAAAGGAGCGCATCGAGGTGACGCTGGCGTCGATCGGCGACGCCGTCATCACCACCGACCTGACAGGCAGGATCGAATCCATCAACGACGTCGCCCAACGCCTCACCGGCTGGTCCGAACCGCTCGCACGCGGCATG
This sequence comes from uncultured Duganella sp., assembly GCA_963511605.1. Taxonomy (GTDB): domain Bacteria; phylum Pseudomonadota; class Gammaproteobacteria; order Burkholderiales; family Burkholderiaceae_D; genus Rugamonas. The sequence goes on from CAUPJZ010000001.1 coordinate 319,636, forward strand.
GAGCTGCACCAGGTGTTCGTCCTGGCGAACAACTTCGGCCAGCACTCGCTGCTCAAAACGATGTCGGCGATCTACGAAGGCGGCGAAGTGGTCAAGGTCGGCAACCAGAGCCTGCGCAACCGCGGCGGCCAGACCATCACGGTGGAATACACGGCCAACGGCATCCGCGCCGCCCACGGCGAGGTGCAAGGCTCGGTGCTGGTGTTCCGCGACGTCACCGAACGCCGCCAACTGATGCAGCAGATCTCCTGGCAAAGCAACCACGATGTCCTGACCGGCCTGCCCAACCGCGCGGCGCTGGCGGCCCGCTTCGAAAACGAGGTCACACGCGCGCGCGAGCAGGACTACCTGCTGGCGGTGTGCCTGTTCGATCTGGACCACTTCCAGCAGGTCAACGACGCGCTGGGCCACGCCATCGGCGACGAGGTGCTCAAGCAGGTCGCCAGCCGCCTGCACGACTTCGCCGGCCAGCGCCACTACGCCGCGCGCCTGGGCGGCGATGAATTCGTGCTGCTGCTGCCGGAGATGGACTCGCGCGCGGCCGTGGAGGTGGCGATGGGCCGGCTGATGTCGGCGCTGTCGCGCGACTATCTGGGCGACGGCCAGGCGGTGGCGATGTCGGCCAGCGTCGGCATCGCCGTCTACACCGGCAACGATGTCAGCGCCGACAGCCTGCTGCGCCAGGCCGACCAGGCGCTATACCAGGCCAAGATCATGGGCCGCAACCGTTTCCACTTCTTCGACGCGGACCTCGACGAGCAGGTGCGCACGCACCACAACCGCCGCACCGAGGTGCGCTCGGCCCTGCGCGCCGGCGAGCTGCGGCTGTACTACCAGCCCAAGCTGGACATGCGCAAAGGCCGCATCATCGGCATGGAGGCGCTGCTGCGATGGCAGCATCCGTCGCGCGGGATCGTCGGCCCGATGGAGTTCCTGCCCATCGTCGAACACAGCGACTTGATCGTCGACATCGGCGAGTGGGTGCTGCGCGAGGCCCTGCGCCAGTTGCAGCAATGGCGCGCCTTCGATCCGGCCTGGGTCATCAGCGTCAACATCGCCGCGCGCCATTTCCAGCGCGGCGATTTCGTCGACCGGCTCACCGCGATCCTGTCCGAGTTCCCGGACGTGCCGCCGCACATGCTGGAGCTGGAGATCCTGGAATCGTCGGCGCTGAGCGATATCAACCACGTGCGCGGCATCATGCTTGACTGCCAGGCGCTGGGCATCAGCTTCGCGCTCGACGATTTCGGCACCGGTTATTCATCGATGTCCTACCTCAAACGCTTGCCGGCGGACTTGCTGAAGATAGATCAAAGCTTCGTGCGCAACATGCTGGTCGACCGCGACGACCTGCACCTGGTCAGCGCGGTCATCGGCCTGGCCAGGTCGTTCGGCCTGGGCGTGATCGCCGAGGGCGTCGAGACGGTGGAACACGGGGCGATGCTGATGCGGCTGGGCTGCGACCTGGTGCAGGGATACGGCATCGCGCGGCCGATGCCGGCGGACGAGGTGCTGGCGTGGGTCGACGGCTTCGATCTGGCGCCGACCTGGCAGGCCGCCGCCGCGCTGCCGCCCATCGTCAGCCTGCACGGCCAGGAGCCGGCCGGCGGCACCGCGCAGATACCGTTGTTCGCGGGGTAGGCCAGCGCCGGCGGCGGCTCCTGGCGAATTACGCTGCGCTAATCCGCCCTACGTGTCTCCGCGACGGATCGGCTTTTCGTGGCCGAGGCCCGCGGCCACGCCAGACAACGGAGACACGTAGGGCGGATTAGCCGGAACGGCGTAATCGGCCAAGCTCCGCCAACGGCTCATCGCCGCTTACGCGCGGCCAACGCCCGGTCGATCAACTCAATCCAATGCATCACCGGCGTCTGCGTCCCCGATTGCAAATGCGCCGTGCACCCGACATTCGCCGAGACGATGGTGGTCGCCCCGGTATCGGCCAGATTGGCCAGCTTGCGGTCGCGCAGCTGCAGCGACAACTCCGGCTGCAACAGCGAATACGTACCGGCCGAACCACAGCACAAATGACTCTCCGCGCACAAGGTCACATCGACGCCGACCGCGCGCAGCACGCCCTCCACCTTGCCGCGTATCTGCTGCCCGTGCTGCAATGTGCAAGGCGGATGATAGGCGACACGCTCCTTGGCAACCGCCCCGAGACGCGCCAGCCCCTCCTCGAACTCCGGCATGACTTCGCTCAGATCGCGCGTCATCATCGAGATGCGCGCCGCCTTGCCGACGTAGTCGATGTCGTGCGCCAGCAGATGCCCGTAATCCTTGACGGTGGAGCCGCAGCCGGACGCCGTCATGACAATCGCTTCCACCGCACGGCTTTCGACATACGGCCACCAGGCGTCGATATTGCGGCGCATGTCGTCCAGCGCCGCCTCGTGATCGTTCAAATGATGCCGCACCGCGCCGCAGCAGCCCGCCTTGGGGGCGACAATCAGCTGCACGCCCACCGCGTCGAGCACCCGCGCGGTGGCGGCGTTGATATTGGGCGCCATGGCCGGCTGGGCGCAGCCTTCCAGCACCAGCATCTTGCGCCCATGCTCGCGCGTCGGCCAGGCGCCGGCGCGCGTCACGGCCGGGATCTTGTCCTGCATGGCGGGCGACAGCAGCGGACGGAAAAGCTGCCCGGCGCGCAGCGCCGCCGTGAACACCGCCTTGCGCGGCAAACCCTCCTTCAACACCCTGCGCTTCAGCCGTTCCATCAGCGGACGCTCGACGCGCTCCTCCACCACCTTGCGGCCGATGTCGATCAATCGTCCGTACTGCACGCCGGACGGACAGGTGGTTTCGCAGTTGCGGCAGGTCAGGCAGCGGTCCAGATGCGTTTGCGTCTTGGTGGTGACCGGCGCGCCTTCCAGCACCTGTTTGATCAGATAAATGCGTCCGCGCGGCCCGTCCAGCTCATCACCCAGCAACTGGTAGGTGGGACAGGTGGCGGTACAAAAACCGCAGTGCACGCAGGAGCGCAGGATGGCGTCGGCCTCGTCGCCTTCGCGGGTGTTCTTGATGAAATCGGCGAGATTGGTTTGCATAGGGTTCTTGTCAGTACATGCGGCCGGGATTGAAGATCCCCGCCGGATCGAAGGACTGCTTGAGCCGGTCGTGAATCTTCGCCACCGCCGGCGCCAAAGGATGAAAAACGCCAAGCTGCTTGTCCCCGCCCCGGAACAGCGTCGCATGCCCGCCCGCCGCCGCCACCGCGCCGCGGATGCCGGCCGCCTGCCCGGCGTCGCAATCGTCCATCTTGAGCCAGCGCTGGGCGCCGCCCCACTCGATCAGCTGCTCGCCGCGCAGGACGATGGCGCTGGCCGCCGGCGGCAGCGACAGGCGCCACAAGACGCCGCCGCTGAAGTAGTCGTGCGACTGGTCGCGCAGCGATGTCCAGAACGCGACGCCATCATCCAACGCTTCGCCGCCCAGCTTTTGCCGCGCCGCGATCACCGCCGCTTCGGCGCCGGACAAGCGCAACGTCAGCACGCCCCGATGCCAGCAGCTTGCCGATATCGGCAGCGGCTGGCCCGCCCACTCGTTCAACCGGGTCAACGCGTCGATCTCGCTCATCTCGAACCGCAGACTGGTCTCACTCACCGGCACCGGCAGCACCTTGAGCGACACTTCCATGAGCAAGCCCAAAGTGCCGAGCGATCCGGCCAGCAGGCGCGAGACGTCGTAGCCGGCGACGTTCTTCATCACCTGGCCGCCGAAACGCAGCCCCTCGCCGCGTCCATCCATCAGCACCACCCCCAGCACGAAGTCGCGCACGGCGCCGGCGCCGGCGCGGCGCGGCCCGGACAATGCGCTGGCGACCACGCCGCCTATCGTCGATTCGGCGCCGAAGCGCGGCGGCTCGAAAGCCAGCATTTGATTGTGCCGCGCCAGCAGCGCCTCGATCTCGGCCAGCGGCGTGCCACAGCGCGCGGTGATCACCAGCTCGGTCGGCTCATACGAGACGATGCCCGAGTAGGCGCGCGTGTCGAGCACATCCCCGTCGAGCCCCTGCCCGTACCAGTCCTTGGTGCCGCCGCCACGCAGGCGCAGCGGCTTGCCGGCGGCCGTGGCGGCGCGAATACGGGCGCCGAACTGCGCCGCGATGTCGGTCGATGAATCCATCAATGGTTCAGTCATGTGGCTCCGTTCAGAAACGCGGCAGATGGGCGAACGGCAGCGCGCCGCCGCTGACGCGCATCTTGCCGAATTCGGCGCAGCGGTTCAGGGTCGGTATCGCCTTGTCAGGATTGAGCAGGCCGGCCGGGTCGAACGCGCGCTTGACCGAGAAGAACGCCGCCAGCTCGGACGGCGCGAACTGCACGCACATCGAATCGATCTTCTCGATGCCCACGCCATGCTCGCCGGTGATGGTGCCGCCCACCGCCACGCACAGCGCCAAAATCTCGGCGCCGAAGGCTTCGGCGCGCTCGAATTCGTCGGGAATGTTGGCGTTGAAAAGGATCAGCGGATGCAGGTTGCCGTCGCCGGCGTGGAAGACATTGGCGCAGCGCAGACCGTATTTGGTTTCCATCTGCGCGATGCCGGTCAGGACCTCGCCCAGGCGCTTGCGCGGAATCGTGCCGTCCATGCAGTAGTAGTCGGGCGAGATGCGGCCGGCGGCGGGGAAGGCGTTCTTGCGGCCGGACCAGAACTTCAGGCGTTCCGCCTCCGATTGCGACACGGCGATCGCGCTGGCGCCGGCCGTTTGCAGCACGGCCGACATGCGGGCGATCTCCTCCTCCACCTCCTCGGCGGTGCCGTCGGCCTCGCACAGCAAAATCGCGGCGGCGTCGGTGTCGTAACCCGCCTGGACGAACGGCTCGACCATGCGCGAAGAGGTTTGATCCATCATCTCCAGCCCCGCCGGGATGATGCCCGCCGCGATCAGCGCGGCCACCGCTTCGCAGCCGGCGACGACCTCGTTGAACGACGCCATGATCACGCGCGCCGTCGCCGGTTTGGGAACCAGCTTGACCGTCACCTCTGTCACGATGCCCAGCATGCCCTCCGAGCCGATGAAGACCGACAGCAGATCGAGTCCCGGCGAGTCCAACGCCTCGCCCCCCAGCTCCACCACGTCGCCGTCGATGGTCACCATACGCACGCGCAGCACGTTGTGCACCGTGAGGCCGTACTTCAGGCAATGCACGCCGCCCGAGTTCTCCGCCACGTTGCCGCCGATGGTGCAGGCGATCTGCGACGACGGATCCGGCGCATAGTACAGGCGGTGCTGCGCGGCCGCCTCGGAGATGGCCAGGTTGCGCACGCCCGGCTGGACCACCGCCGTGCGCGAGTACGCGTCCATGCGCACGATGCGGTTCAGGCGCGCGGTCGACAGCACCACGCCATCGGCTATCGGCATGGCGCCGCCGGACAGGCCGGTGCCGGCGCCACGCGGCACGATCGGCACGTTCAACTCCCGGCACACGCCCAGCACGGCGACGATCTGCGCCTCGCTGTCGGGCAGCACGACGATCATCGGCAGCTGTCGGTAGGCGGCCAGGCCGTCGCATTCGTAAGGCCGGGTATCCTCGGGCGCGGACAGGATGGCGCTCGACGGCAGCACATGCCGCAGCGCAGCAGCGACCTGCTCGCGGCGGGCGGCGATATCGGCCAGCATTTCCGCTTCTGGAATGACAGTGTTCATGGGACCTGCGCCTGAAAACACGAGTGAGCCTCGATTGTAAGCACAAACGTCCGGCCATGCGATATCTTTGACGGGTGTGCGGCGTATAATCTCCCGGCCGTCGCTATATCAACCATTGGACTAGTATGGAATACAATTTTGAAAAAGAGTGGCTGCTGGCACTGGAGCGGCGCTTCAACATGCAGGCGACGGAAATCGCCCATATCACGCTGAGCGGCCGTCCACGCATGCTGATCTTCTATTTCGCCGACTTCCCGGCGAGCGGCATGCTGACGGCCGTCACCGCCGGCCTGTCCAATGCCAGCCACCCTGACTGGGTGCACGGCAAGCCGGAGCTGAGCTTCACGCTGAAGACCACCGATCGGGGCTGGGGCAAGGGCGCCGCCTACCTCGCGCAGGAGTTCTTCGACAAGCGCTCGTTCGCCTACCAGTCGTCGTTCGCCCTGCATATGCCGATGTCGGGCGACAGCGCGATGAACGCCTGCTTCGTCTACCGTCCGCAATTCATGGACAAGGACCAGGTCAAGTTCGAACTGCAAGACCGCACCATCTACCTGGCCGGCCTGTTCCCGATGTATGACGAGGAAATCGCCATGTACGAGGCCAAGGGCACCGAGGCTTTCTGGAACACGCCCGGCTTCCATCCTTACGACCCCACCCGCGCCAGCATCGCCGGCAAATAATCGACACCAGGAGCCACACATGGGCAACCGACTCTCAAAGATCGCCACCCGCACCGGCGACGGCGGCACCACCGGCCTTGGCGACGGCAGCCGCACCGACAAGGACAGCGTACGCATCCACTCCATCGGCGAAGTCGACGAGCTGAACTCGCATATCGGCCTGCTGCTGTGCGAGGACATGCCGGCCGACCTGCGCGAGGAGCTGGTGACGATCCAGCACGACCTGTTCGATCTGGGCGGGGAGTTGTGCATCCCAGGCTACCAGATGATCACCGAGGCCCACGTCGAGCGGCTCGACACGCTGCTGGTGAAGTACAACGCCACCCTGCCGGCGCTGACGGAATTCATCCTGCCCGCAGGCTCGCGCGCGGCGTCGCAGGCGCACGTGTGCCGCACCGTGTGCCGCCGCGCGGAACGGGCCATCGTCACCTTGGGCAAAACGGAAACCATCCACGAACATCCGCGCCAGTACGTGAACCGTTTGTCGGACCTGATGTTCGTGCTGTCGCGGGTGCTGAACCGCTTCGGCGGCGGCAGCGACGTGCTGTGGCAGCACGAGCGGCGCGCCAAAACCGCACCGCCGGACGGGGTCTGACCCGTTCAGGGATGCGGGGTTGGCGGCTGGAATAGCAAAGCCATCCCCCTGGCCATGCTGATGCGCGAGGAAGCCGCCGGATAGGCGTTGGACACCAGCGCCGATGGTCCATCGGCTTGCAGCTTGCGGTAGAAGCTCACCATCTCCGCGGCCGGCCAGCCGGCGCGGTGCGCCAGCACCATCCCCAACTGATCCGCCTCCGACTCCTGCAAGCTCGATAATTTGGACAAGCGGATCTGCAGCGACAGGTCGCTATCGAGTCGCTCCATCACGACGTCGACCGGCACGCGCAACGGGCGGTTCAAGGCCAGGGCCTCGGACAGCGTCTCACGATGGTGCTCCGCCACGGCGTGCGCCACCTCGTGGGCGAGCAAGGTGGCCAGTTCGCCGTCGCTGAGCGCCAGTTTACGGACAAACGCGCTTCCCACCAAAATTTTTCCGCCCGCCATGCACAGCGCGTCCACCTCCGGATCGCTGGTGGTGTGGACCTCCCACTGCCACTCCGCCGCCTCCGGCTTCATCGACACGGCGGCCTTGATCAACCCTTCGCCGATGACCCGCAGCCGCGCCAGCAAGGCGCGGTCCTCGTCAAGCTTGCCGGCGGCGGCCAGATCGACCATGCGGTCGATGTAGCGGTCCTCCATGCGCGCATCCACCTCGTTGGCGCTGAAACTTAGTTCCTGCGCACGCCCGGACCCGGGCACCTGGGCTAAAGCGCCGGCGCCGGCATGCATTAAACACAAGGCCATCAGGCCAGCGGCGATCACTTTCATCCTGCCTCCGGGGAGCATGCTGATATAAACGATTTATATCAATATATGCCATGCACGGTCGAAGGCAAGCGGGATAAATCAAATCCGTTGCGTATTTGTGTATCCCGGCAGCTGCGCAATTTGCCGCGCCAGATGGTCCAGCAGCAATCGCGCGCGCAGCGGCTGATAGCGGCGCGACGGCGACAGCAGGTGCAGCGCCTGCGGCTGGCCTTCCCACCCAGGCAGCACGCGCACCAGCGCCCCGCTGTCGAGCAAGTCCTGCACCAGCCAGAGGGGACACAATCCGATGCCGCCGCCGGCCGCCAGGCTGTCGCGGATCGCCAGCGCGTGATTGACGCGGTACCGGCCGCGCGTGACCACGCTTTCAATCTTGTCGCCGCTATGCAGCATCAGCATGTCGCCATCGGCCAGCCAGGCAAAGCGGATGTAGTCGAAATCGGCCAGCTCCGCCGGTTGGCGCGGCTGGCCGCGCAGCCGAAGATAGGACGGCGCCGCCACCAGATGCCTCGGCGAGACGCCGGCCAGCCGCGCCACCGCGTCCGGCGGCAGTTCACGGCCCTGTCGCAGCGCGATATCGACACCCTCCTTCACCAGATCGACCATGCGGTCGTCGAGTATCAGTTCGATGTCGACCTGCGGATATTGTTCGAGGAAGGACGCCAGCATGGCGTTCAGTCGGAATTGGCCGAATGCCGCCGGCGCGTTGACCCGTATCAGCCCGGCCGGCGTGTCGGTCTGGCCGCGTGCCTCGGCCACCGCCTCCTGGTACTCCGCCAGCACGCCAAGCGCGCGCTGATAGAAGCGGCCGCCTTGCGGCGTGGGTTGCAGGCTGGTGGTGCTGCGCTCGAGCAGGCGCACGCCCAGTTCGCGCTCGAGCGCCGCCATCAGTTTGCTGACGGTGGGCTGGGTGGTGCGCTCTTCGCGCGCGACGGCCGACAGGCTGCCCAATTCGACGGCGCGTACGAAGCAGCGTAATGATCGGATGGTATCCATGGATCGCTTATTCTATTTTTGAATGAAGTATAGTCCATCCTCCCGCCTTCCCCCGATATTTGGAATGACTTATCGTGCAGCTTTAGAGGAGCCCACGATGAAAACCTTGAACTATCTCGCCCTCGCCGCCTCGCTGGCACTGGCGGCGCCGTCTTATGCCGCCGAACGCTCGGGCTGGACCACCAGTTGGTACGCCAGTCCGCAAGCCGCATGGGGAGCGGATTTCCCGCTGCCGACCGCCGTTCCGGCGACGCTGGAGCGGCAGACCGTACGCGAAACGGCGCGCATCAGCGTTGGCGGGACACGCGTGCGTATCGTTTTCTCGAACCGCTATGGCGACCGGCCTATCGCCGTTGGCGAAGCCCGCATCACCCGCGCCGGCGACGCCGGTGGTTGCGCGCGCGAGTTGACCTTCAATGGCCAGCGCGCGGCCACCATCCCGGCAGGGGCGCCGCTAATCAGCGATCCTGTCGACATGCGTGTCGGCGCGCTGGAAAAGCTGGCGGTAAGTGTGTACCTGCCGCAGGCAACGCCGTTGAAGACCTTCCACTGGGGCGCGCAGCAGACCGGCCATATTGTCGACGGCAATGCCACGGAAGCGAAAACCCTGAAGGATGCGCAAACGATGCATGGCCGCGCGCTGCTCAGCGCCATCCTGGTCGAAGCGCCCGCCGGCAAAGGCGCTTTGGTCGCGCTGGGGGACTCCATCACCGATGGCAACGGCTCGACACCGGATCGCGACCGGCGCTGGCCGGATTATCTGGCTGCCCGTTTAAGCGGAGACGGTGTCGCCGTGGTCAACGCGGGCATCTCTGGCGCGCGCCTGCTGGGTGATCGCATGGGCGTCAATGCCGCCGCGCGCTTCGAGCAGGATGTATTAAGCCAGCCAGGCGTCGGGACTGTCGTGGTGCTGCTGGGGATCAACGACATCGGCTGGCCGCAAAGCGCCTTCGCGCCGGACGAGCCGCCGATGCGGGCGGAGCGCATGATCGCCGTGTATCGGCAGTTGATCGCGCAGGCGCGCGTGCGCGGAGTGCGCATCGTCGGCGCGACGTTGTTGCCGTTCGAGGGGGCGCTGCAGGGCACGCCGTTCGAGGGGTATTACACGCCGGCGAAGGATGCGGTGCGGCGCGAGGTCAATCAATGGATCAGGGACGGCGGGGAGTTCGACGCGGTGGTCGATTTTGACAGGGCGCTGCGCGATCCGGCACGGCCGGCGCGCATGTTGCCGCGCTACGATAGCGGCGATCATCTGCACCCCGGCGATGCCGGTTACGAGGCGATGGCCAAAGCGGTGGCGGCGAACGGATTGGGTGGGACGCCGTAATCGGCCATGTGTGAGCCGTCGACGGAGCACACATTGGCCGATTACGCTGCGCTAATCCGCCCTACGTGTTTCCGGGGTCATTCAATGTCCCTCGCCCCGGTAGCACGTAGGGCGGATTAGGCGGAACGCCGTAATCCGCCAATGCGTGAACCGCCAACGACGCTCGTCGAATCAGCCGTTGTTGACCACCAGGCGCGGCTCGTCGCCGGCGCTGTCGAAACGCTTCTTGATCGACGCGGTGATGCCTGCGCCATCCAGGCCCACGCTGGCAAGCAGCTTGGCCGGGTCGCCATGGTCGATGAACTTGTCCGGCAAACCAATCATCAGCACCTGCTTGACGATGCCTTCGGCGGCCAGCGCCTCTGCCACCGCCGAACCGGCGCCGCCCATGATCGAGCCCTCTTCCACCGTCACCAGATAATCGTGTTCGGCGGCCAGCTGCTTGACCAGCTCCACATCCAGCGGCTTGATGAAGCGCATGTTGGCGACCGTCGCGTCGAGCGTCTCGCCGGCCGTCATCGACGGCGTCACCATCGAACCGAACGCCAGGATCGCGATCTTCTGGCCCTTGCGCTTGATCTCGCCCTTGCCGATGTCGATCGTCGTCAGCTCCGGCTTGATGGTCGCGCCGATGCCGGCGCCGCGCGGATAGCGGATCGCCGCCGGTCCCTTGTACTGGTAGCCGGTGGTCAGCATCTGGCGGCATTCGTTTTCGTCCGAGGCGGCCATGACCACCATGTTCGGGATGCAGCGCAGATAAGCCAGATCGTAATTGCCCGCGTGCGTGGCGCCGTCGGCGCCGACCAGGCCGGCGCGGTCCAGCGCGAACGTCACGTCCAGGTTTTGCAGCGCGACGTCGTGGATCAGCTGATCGTAGGCGCGCTGCAGGAAGGTCGAGTAAATCGCCACCACCGGCTTCATGTCCTCGCACGCCAGACCGGCGCCGAAGGTCACCGCGTGCTGCTCTGCGATGCCGACGTCGAAGTAGCGGTCCGGGTATTCCCGCTCGAAGCGCACCATGCCCGACCCTTCGCGCATCGCCGGCGTGATGCCGACCAGCTTCTTGTCGGCGGCCGCCATGTCGCACAGCCAGTTGCCGAAGACGTCGGTGTAGGTCATCTTGCCGGGAGCGACCGCCGGCTTGATGCCTTCGGCCGGATTGAACTTGCCGGGACCGTGGTACAGGGTCGGCTCGGCCTCGGCCAGCTTGTAGCCCTGGCCCTTCTTGGTCACCACGTGCAGGAACTGCGGCCCCTTGAGCTGCTTGATGTTCTGCAGCGTCGGCACCAGCGAGTCCAGATCGTGGCCGTCGATCGGGCCGATGTAGTTGAAGCCGAATTCCTCGAACATCGTGGCCGGCACCACCATGCCCTTGGCATGTTCTTCCAGGCGCTTGGCCAGTTCCAGCACGGGACCGGGCAACACCGACTTGCCGACGTTCTTGGCGGCGGCGTAGAACTGCCCCGACATCAGGCGCGCCAGGTAGCGGTTCAAGGCGCCGACCGGCGGCGAGATCGACATGTCGTTGTCGTTGAGGATGACCAGCAGGTTGATGTCGTCCTGCACGCCGGCGTTGTTCAATGCCTCGAAAGCCATGCCGGCGGTCATCGAGCCGTCGCCGATGACGGCGATCGCGTGGCGGTGTTCGCCCTTGATCTTGGCCGCCTGCGCCATGCCCAGCGCGGCCGAAATCGACGTCGACGAGTGGGCGGTGCCGAAGGTGTCGTACTCGCTCTCGTCGCGCTTGGGGAAGCCGGAGATGCCGTTCAACTGGCGCAGCGTGTGCATGCGCTCGCGCCGGCCCGTGAGGATCTTGTGCGAGTACGTCTGGTGGCCGACGTCCCAGACGATGCGGTCGTGCGGCGTGTTGAACACGTAGTGCAGCGCCACGGTCAGTTCGACCGTGCCGAGGTTGGACGACAGGTGGCCGCCGGTCTTGGAGACCGAGTCGAGCAGGTAGGCGCGCAGTTCGTGCGCCAGCGGCGTCAGTTGGGTGTACGCCAGTTTGCGCACATCGGCCGGTGAATCTATATTTTGTAGCAGGTTCATTTATGCCTTCCGCTGCACGATCAAATCCGCGAGTTCGCGTAACCGCAGAGCTTTGTCTCCGAACGGCGCGAGCGCTGCGTGCGCATCGAGCCGCAATGTTTGCGCCAGCGCGCGCGACGGTTCCAGACCCAGTATAGAAACGTAGGTCGGCTTGTTGTCGGCGGCGTCCTTGCCGGCGGTCTTGCCCAGGGTGGCCGAATCGGCCGTGGCGTCGAGCACGTCGTCGACCACCTGGAACGCCAGGCCGATGGCGCGCGCGTAGGTGTTCAGCGCCGTCAGTTCGGCCTCGTCCAGATCCTTGCCCGCCAGCGCGCCAAGGATCACGGCGGCGCGCAGCAGCGCGCCGGTTTTCAGCTGGTGCATCTGCTCCAGCTGTTCCAGCGTCAGGCTCAGGCCGACACTGTCGAGATCGATCGCCTGGCCGCCGCACATGCCGGCCGAGCCGGACGCCTGCGCCAGCAGCCGCAGCATCGCCACCTGGCGGGTTGCGGGCACGCCGGTCGCCTCGGACAGCACCAGGAAGGCCTGCGACTGCAGCGCGTCGCCGACCAGCAGCGCGGTCGCCTCGTCGTAGGCGACGTGCACGGTCGGCTTGCCCCGGCGCAGCGCGTCGTCGTCCATGCAAGGCATGTCGTCGTGCACCAGCGAATAGGCGTGGATCATTTCGACGGCGGCCGCAGCGCGGCTCAGGGTGGCGGCGTCGGCGTCGAACAGCGCGCCGGCCGCGTACACCAGCAGCGGGCGCACGCGCTTGCCGCCGCCCAGCAGCGCGTAGCGCATGGCGTCGTGCAGCTTGGCCGGCACCGCCGTCGCGGCGGGGAGGAAACCGGATAAATCGTTTTCGGATCCGGCCTGCACGGTTTTCATCCAGTCGTCGAAGGCGCCGGTCATTGCTCGGCCTCGCCGCTCTCCGCAAACGGTTTGAGCATGTCGCCCTCCAGCACCTTGACCTGGGATTCGACTTTTTCGAGCTGGGCGGCGCAGAACTTGACCAGCTCCGAGCCGCGCGCATAGGCGGCCACCGACGCTTCGAGCGGCAGTTGCCCTGCTTCCATTTGCGCGACCAAGGTTGCCAGCTCCGCCATCGCTTCTTCAAACGAGACGGGGGCGGCGGCGGTCGCGTCGGCGGTTAATTTCTTAGACATAGTCACTCAGGCTTCAAGGCAAACTTCAGGGCTCATTCCAGGCTAACTTGCGGTTAACAATACCCGCCAGCGCAGTGTAGCCCGTTATTTTAGAACAAACCACCTTCTCCGGTGGAACTATAGCGGCCGCACCGGCGGCGAACTATGGATTTTATCGCAATCGACCCCATATCCTCGATCTGCATGTGTTTGTTACAAGTTTTTGCACAGAAAACGAGCACTGCGGTCTGTCGGCGGGGAACGAAACGCGGTATAATCGCCGGTTCTGTCCGAAATACCATTTTCAACGAACTTGAATTCAGGTCTTTACGGATTCTGTCTCTCTTTGGTTTGATGTACATATTAAGGGGGGTTGGGATGTCCGATCTGGGTACCCACGCCAAGCTGGCGCGTCCACACGCGCAACTGCCGGTAAACGTCTACTTCGACGAAGCGCTGTTGCAGCGTGAAATGCAGCAATTATTCCAGGCCGGTCCGCGCTACGTCGGACACGAACTGATGGTGCCGAACGTCGGCGATTTTGCGACCCTCGTTTCCGAAAACGAAGGGCGTATGCTGGTGCGCAACGCAAACGGCCTCGAACTGCTGTCCAACGTCTGCCGCCACCGCCAGGCGCTGATGTTCAACGGCCGCGGCAACGCCAACAACATCGTCTGCCCGCTGCACCGCTGGACCTACGACCTCAAGGGCGAGTTGATCGGCGCGCCGCACTTCGCCGAAACGCCATGCCTGAACCTGCCCAAGACCCGGCTGCAAAGCTGGAACGGCCTGCTGTTCGAGCAAAACGGCTACAACGTCATGGACAAGCTCAAGAACCTGTCGGTGACCGGCGACCTGGATTTTTCCGGCTATATGTTCGACCACGCCGAAGTCCAGGTCTGCAACTACAACTGGAAGACCTTCATCGAGGTCTATCTGGAGGACTACCACGTCGAACCGTTCCACCCGGGCCTGGGCGGCTTTGTCAGCTGCGACGACCTGCGCTGGGAATTCGGCCGCGACTACAGCGTGCAGACAGTGGGCGTGAACAAGGGCCTGCTCAAGTCGGGTTCCGAGGTCTACAAGCGCTGGCAGGAACAGGTGCTCAAGTTCCGCGGCGGCGAACCGCCTCCATACGGCGCCATCTGGCTGACCTTGTATCCGAACATCATGGTCGAGTGGTATCCGCACGTGCTGATCGTCTCGACCCTGTGGCCGGACGGCCCGCAGCGCACCCGCAACGTGGTGGAGTTCTACTACCCCGAGGAGATCGTGCTGTTCGAGCGCGAGTTCATCGAGGCCGAACGCGCCGCCTACATGGAAACCGTGGCCGAGGACGACGAGATCGCATTGCGCATGGACGCCGGCCGCAAGGCCCTGTTCGAGCGCGGCACCAGCGACGCCGGACCCTACCAGTCGCCGATGGAAGACGGCATGCAGCACTTCCACGAGTGGTACCGCGCCAATATTGACACGTAGGGCGGATTAGCGAAGCGTAATCGGCCATCTGTGCGCCGCCGGCGGCTCATAAATGGCCGATTACGGCGTTCCGCCCAATCCGCCCTGCGTGAAACCGTTTCACGTCGATGTAAGGAATCAGATGCAGTCACTTTGGATGTTGTTCGCAAGCTTCATGTTCGCCATCATGGGGGTGTGCGTGAAGCTGGCCTCCGAAGAATTCTCGACATCTGAAATGGTCATGTACCGGGGCATCGTCGGCGTCATCGTGCTGGCGGTGATCATCCGCGCCCAGGGCGGCAGTTTCCGCACCTCCATGCCGATGGCGCACTTCTGGCGCTGCCTGATCGGCGTCATCTCGCTGTGGCTGTGGTACTACTCGATCGCCAACCTGCCGCTGGCCACCGCCATGACGCTCAACTACCTGTCGCCGATCTGGATCGCCGTGTGGCTGTTCGCGATGGGCTGGTGGCACGCCAAGAACCAGGTCAAATGGCCGCTGCTGGTGGCCGTGGCGATGAGTTTTGTCGGCGTCACCCTGCTGCTGCAACCGGCCTTCCACGCCAACCAGCTGGTGCCGGCGCTGATCGCGCTGTTCTCCAGCGTGCTGACGGCGATGGCCTATATGCAGGTGCGCAAGCTGGGCCTGGCCGGCGAACCGGAAAACCGCGTGGTGTTCTACTTCGCGGTGATGAACATCGTCGCCGGCGTGGCCGGCAATTACCTGTTCGCGGGCGACAAGCCGGCCGTCTGGCATCCGATCAACACGGTCCACGGGGCGTTGCTGTTGCTGGGCATCGGCGTGTGCGCCACCAGCGCGCAGATCGCCATGACGCGCGCCTACCGCCTCGGCCAGACGCTGGTGGTCGCCAATCTGCAGTACACCGGCATCGTCTTCTCCAGCATCTGGGGCGTGCTGGTGTTCGGCGACGTGTTCAGCTGGCACAGCTGGGCCGGCATCGCCATCATTCTGGCGTCGGGCGTGGCCGCGACGTTCTACAATACCCGTAACACCGAACGCGGTAAGGCCATCGCCAATACCGACCCCATCGCCAGTGAAGTCTAAGGAGTCCGGACCATGCACACCACGTTGATCAGCGCCGCCGACCTGTCCCAGCATCTGAACGATGACAACTGGGTCATCCTCGATTGCCGGCACGACCTGATGAATCCGAACGCCGGCCGCGACGGCTTTGCCATCGGCCACATCCAGAACGCCCAGTTCGCCAACATCGACACCGACCTGTCCGGCGCCAAGGTGGGCGCGGACGGCAAGTTCCAAGGCCGCCATCCGCTGCCGGAGCGCGCCGCGCTGATCGCCACCCTGCGCGGCTGGGGCATCAACGACGACACGCAAGTGGTCGCCTATGACGCGCACGGCGGCATGTTCGCCGCGCGGCTGTGGTGGCTGCTGCGCTGGGTCGGCCATCAGGCGGTGGCGGTGCTCGACGGCGGCCTGGCCGCGTGGCAGTCGCAGGGCTTGCCGCTGGTGACGATGGTGGCCGCGCGCTCGGGCGGGACGATAGTCGACAAGCCGTCGCTGATGCACACGGTCACGGTGGAGGATGTGGAGTCGAACCTGGTCACGCAAACGCGGGTGGTGGTCGATGCGCGCGCGGCGGACCGCTTCCGTGGCGAGAACGAGACCATCGATCCGGTCGGCGGGCATATCCCCGGCGCCAAGAACCGCTTCTTCAAGGATAACCTGACGCCGGACGGGCGCTTCAAGAGCGCTCATCAGCTGAAGCAGGAATTCTCGCCGCTGTTCGCCGCGGCACCGCAGGCGATCATGCAGTGCGGCTCGGGCGTGACGGCTTGCCACAATTTGCTGGCGTTGGAGATCGCCGGGCTGCCGGGCGCGGCGCTGTATCCCGGCTCGTGGAGCGAGTGGTGCTCGGACCCGGCACGGCCGGTGGCGACCGGGGGCTAAGGCTTCCGCAATCTGACTTGGCGAATCCAGCGGGTAATGACGATTTCGCTTGCTGTCAGACGGTACTCTATCGTGTGTCCGGTCCTCGGGATCGGAAAACGTTTGATATTCTCTTGGCGCGTCGGGGTGCCAATCGCAGGCTGCAGCGCGATCACGTCGAGAGCGCCAAGCAAACGCTTGTAGACCAGCGCGCTAGCGTTAGGATCTTGCGCAGCAATATGATTCAATGATTTTTCGGCAGCCCTTTGCGCAGCGGCTAACCACCGGATTGGCAGCTTACCCGGAGCGCTGTTTGCGGCCGGCATGGCTATCCACTATCCGCTTCAGCCCTTCCATCACTTCCTCATTGGCGACCGTCCGTCCTGCTGCAATGTCGTCGTCGGCAGCCAGATTCGTCTCGACGCTGTCCTCCGTATCTTCGAACCCGTAGAGCCACACGTCGGACCATATCGCCTCTAGCGTTACATCGGCGCGCGCGGCCAAACGTTCCAGCCGCGCCCGATCTAGTGCAGAGAGAGCGGCCAGTGCTTCTGCCCGCTTAGATTTAGCGTCCATCTTGCTTCCTATTGGCATGAGTGACGATCAGGTTCTTAATCTGCCTCATCACTTCCGCGTTGTCGATGCCCGCGTTGGACTTAAAATAGTCGTCAGCCTCGATGTCCGCAGAAATGCCCTCCTCGACGTCATCGAAACCGTAAAGCCAGACATCCGGCCAAAGATCATCGGTGCAAAGCTTCGCCATCGCTGCCAAACGTTCCAGGCGAACACGGTCGACGGCCGAGAGGGCCGCTAACGCTTCCGCCTGCTTCTTTTCTCTGGAGTTCATCCCGCCATGATACGCCGGGCGGCGCGGGCTGCAAGCGCCTCGGCGCAAGCGGGGCGGGTGGATCAGTGGTTGCGGGTCAGGAACAGCACGATGGCGACGCCGGTGGCGATCAGCAGCACCTGCGGCACCGATTCGCGCAAGGTGGCGCGGCGTTGCATCTGCGGCATCAGGTCGCTCACGGCGATATAGATGAAGCCCGACGACGCGAACACCAGCACGTACGGAATCAGCTCGCTGGCGCGGTCCAAGGTGTAGTAGCCCAGCAGGCCGCCGGCGATCGCCAGCAAACTGCACAGCAAATTGTAGACATAGGCCCGGGTGCGCGAGAAGCCGGCGT
Source organism: uncultured Duganella sp. (assembly GCA_963511605.1). Lineage (GTDB taxonomy): Bacteria > Pseudomonadota > Gammaproteobacteria > Burkholderiales > Burkholderiaceae_D > Rugamonas. The sequence continues at coordinate 337,381 of CAUPJZ010000001.1, forward strand.
TGAGCAGCACGATGAAGTCGCCGATCTCCTGCGGGATCTCGTGGGCGATGATGGCCAGCGCCGTCACCAGGCCCAGCTCCGGATTGGCCATGAAGGCGGCGGCGATCAGGATGCCGTCGGTGAAGTTGTGCATGCCGTCGCCGACCAGGATCATCCAGCCCGCCTTGCCGGCCTCGTGCTTGTCGTGCCCGTGGTGATGGTGGTGGCCATCGCCCTCGTGGTGGTGCGAATGGCGCATGATGGCCAGCTTTTCCAGCAGGAAGAAGGCCAGCAGGCCGGCCAGCAGGGTGGCGAACAGGCTGCGCGCGCTGGCGTGCGATTCGAACGCTTCCGGCAAGGCGTGCAGCAGCGAGGTCGACAGCATGATGCCGACCGACAGGCTGACCATGCGCTCGACCACCTTCGAGAGCAGCGTAAACGAGAACACGGCAGCGGCCGAAATGCTGACGACACCGGCTAATGTGGTCGCCAGTAATATGGAGATGAGTATGGGATCGATGTTATAGCCTCTTGTACCTGGAGCCGTGCCGCTGCGCAGGCCGGGGGCGTTATTTTACCGCCCGGCACGCTTTCCTGCTCATTTTTGGCTAAAAACAGTTAAAACGGCGTGATCGGCTCCAGTTCAGGCGACCCCGTTCTGCCTGAACCATGCCAGCATGCGTCCCCAACCGTCCTTGGCGTCCGCTTCCACATAGCTGGGACGGTAGTCGGCGTGGAAGGCGTGGCCGGAATTGGGGTAGATGACGAAGGTCGATTTATTCGGCCCCTTGGCCAGCATGGCCTGCATCGCCTTGACCGAATCCTGCGTGATGCCGGTGTCTTTTTCACCATACAAGCCCAGCACCGGGACATTCAAAGTAGCCGCGATATCGATAGGATGCCTGGGCGTGTTGGCGTTGGAGGTGCCGATCAGGCGACCGTACCAGGCGACGCCGGCCTTGATCGAAGGATTGTGCGCCGCGTACATCCAGGTCACGCGCCCGCCCCAGCAGAAGCCGGTGATGGCGATCTTGTCGGGGTTGCCGCCGTTGGCCTTGGCCCAGGCGACCAGCGCGTCCAGGTCGGCCATGACCTGTGTATCGGGGGTTTTGGAGATGATGTCGCGTTGCAGGTCGGCGATGGAGGCGGACTTTTGCGGATCGCCCTGGCGCACGAACAGGTCCGGCGCCAGCGCCAGGTAGCCGAGTTTGGCGAAACGGCGGGCAACGTCGGCGATGTGTTCGTGCACGCCGAAGATTTCGGAGATCACCAGCACCACCGGCAGGTTGGTTTTGCCTTCCGGCTGGGCGCGGTAGACGGGGACGGTTTGGCCATCGACCGTGAGGGTGACGGTGCCGGCGGTCAGGCCCGTGGCGTCCGTTTTAATGACGTTTTGCGCCATCACCGGCATCGCGGCGGCGGCGAAGCCGCTGCCCAGCGCCACCTTGAGGAAGTCGCGGCGGTCGACACCGTCCGACAGGCTGGTTTTCGTCAGCAAACTTTCTGCGTCCCGCTTCAAATCATCCATGCGACTCCTCCTTGGTTACGTGTCAGTAGGGTATTCCGTTGTTCGACGTAGGGCGGATTAGCGTAGCGTAATCGGCCATGCATGCGCCGCCGGCGGCGCATCGATGGCCGATTACGGCGTTCCGCCTAATCCGCCCTACGTGTTTCCTCGTTTCTATAACATGCGTGACGTTGTTTCATGACGCATCCGCCATGCGGATCACTTGCTTAATGCGCCTCGTCCCAGTTTTTGCCGACGCCGACTTCCGCCGTCAGAGGCACTTTCAACTTCGCCACACCGGCCATCAACTCCGGCAGCTTGCGCTTGACCAGCTCCAGCTCGGCATCCGGCACTTCCAGCACCAGTTCATCGTGCACCTGCATGATCATCTTGGTCTGCAACTTGTCGGCCTCGAGCCAGTTCTGCACCGCCACCATCGCCAGCTTGATCAGGTCGGCCGCCGTGCCCTGCATCGGCGCGTTGATCGCGGCCCGTTCGGCGCCCTGGCGGCGCGGGCCGTTCGGCGAATTGATTTCCGGCAACCACAGCCGGCGTCCGAACACCGTTTCGACGTAACCGCGCGCCTTGGCCTGCAAACGCGTGTCGTCCATATACTGTTTCACGCCGGAGAAACGGGCGAAATAACGGTCGATGTAGTTCTGCGCGGCGGCACGCTCGATGCCCAGGTTGGAGGCCAGGCCGAACGCGCTCATGCCGTAGATCAGGCCGAAGTTGATGACCTTGGCATAGCGGCGCTGCTCGCTCGACACCTCGTCCGGCGGCACGCCGAAGATCTCGGCGGCGGTGGCGCGGTGGATGTCGACGCCCTCGGCGAACGCGCGCAGCATGTTTTCATCACCCGAGATATGCGCCATGATGCGCAACTCGATCTGCGAATAATCGGCCGAGACGATGTGGCTGCCCGGCGGCGCGATGAACGCTTCGCGGATGCGGCGCCCTTCCTTGGTGCGGATCGGAATGTTCTGCAGGTTGGGATCGTTCGACGCCAGACGGCCCGTCACCGCCACCGCCTGCGCGTAGTTGGTGTGCACGCGGCCGGTTTGCTTGTTGATGCCCTTCGGCAGCTTGTCGGTGTAGGTCGATTTCAGCTTCGACAGGCTGCGGTATTCCAGCAACACCTTCGGCAGCGGATAGTCCTCGGCCAGCTTTTGCAACACTTCCTCGTCGGTCGACGGCGCCCCGCTCGGGGTCTTCTTAACCACCGGCAACTTCAGCTTCTCGAAGAAGATCTCGCCGATCTGCTTCGGCGAGCCGAGGTTGAACGGCTGCTCGGCCAGCTCGTGCGCCTTGGCCTCGAGCTCGATGATGCGCGCGCCCAGTTCGGCCGATTGCGTGTCGAGCAGCGCGGCGTCGATGTGCACGCCGTTGCGCTCGATCTTTTGCAGCACCACCGCCGTCGGCAGCTCGATGTTGCGGTAGATGTAGCTCAGGCGCTCGTCGTTCTCGACCTCGCCGATCATCGCCAGGTGCAGGCGCAAGGTGATGTCGGCGTCCTCGGCCGCGTATTCGGTGGCGCGCGCAATGTCCACCTTGTCGAAGGTGATCATGCTGGCGCCCTTGCCGCAAACGTCGACGAACGGGATCGTCGTGTGGTTCAGGTGGCGCAGCGCCAGGCCGTCCATGTCGTGCGTGCGGTGCGATTCAAACACATACGATTGCAGCAGGGTGTCGTGGTGGATGCCGCGCAGACGCACGCCGTGGTTGGCGAAGATGTGGCTGTCGTATTTCAGGTTCTGGCCGACCTTCAGTTTGGTCTCGTCCTCCAGCCATGGCTTGAGTTTTTCCAGCACGTGCTCGCGCGTCAATTGCTCCGGCACGCCGGGGTAGGCGTGCGCGACCGGGATGTAGCAGGCCACGCCAGGCTGCACCGACAGCGAAATGCCGACCAGTTGCGCCGTCATCGGCTCCAGCGACGTGGTTTCGGTGTCGACGGCGGTCAGCCCGGCGGCGCCGATCAGCCCGATCCACTTGTCGAGCTGTTCGTCGGTGAACACGGTCTCGTAGTTGACGTTGACCTTCGGCACTTCGCCGAACAGGTCGCCGTTGGCCGAGACCGCGCCGCCGGCGGCGACGGCCGCCGCCGCTGCCTTGCCCGCCGCGCCGATGGGCGCTGCAGGCGTCAGCGCATTCAATTCGCGCAGCAAGGTCTTGAAACCGTACTGGCCGAAGAAGGTCAGCAGGGTTTCCGAGTCCTCGGCGCGCGCCACCAGCGATTCGCTGATCGACACCATGTGCTCGGCCAGGTCGCAGTCGGTCTTGACGGTGATCAGCTCGCGCCCCTTCGGCAGCCACTCGAGCGCCTTGCGCAGGTTCTCGCCGACGGCGCCGGTGATCTTGTCGGCATTGGCCATCACGCCGTCGAGGCTGTCGTACTGCGTCAGCCACTTGAGCGCCGTCTTCGGGCCGCATTTGGCCACGCCGGGTACGTTGTCGACGGTGTCGCCGATCAGCGTTAGGTAGTCGATGATGCGGTTCGGCGGCACGCCGAACTTGGCCAGCACGCCGGCCTCGTCCATCTTCTCGTTGGTCATCGTGTTGATCAGCATGACTTGCGGATTGACCAGCTGCGCCAGGTCCTTGTCGCCGGTCGACACCACCACCTTCATGCCGGCCTTGGCCGCGTCGACGGACAAGGTGCCGATGACGTCGTCGGCCTCGACGCCGTCGACCATCAGGATCGGCCAGCCCATGGCCTTGACGGCGATATGGATGGGTTCGATCTGCAGGCGCAGATCGTCGGGCATCGGCGCGCGCGTGGCCTTATAGTCGGGATACATATCGTCGCGGAACGTCTTACCCTTGGCGTCGAACACGCAAGCGATGTAGGCGGCCGGGTAATCGGCGCGCAGGCGACGCAGCATGTTGACCATGCCATGCATGGCGCCGGTCGGGTGGCCGTCCGGGCTGCGCAGGTCGGGCAGCGCGTGGAAGGCGCGGTAAAGGTAACTGGAACCGTCAACTAACAGCAGGGTATTTTGCATAGGAACTAAAGAGATGTGAGGGCAAAAGTGCGTGATTTGCCACGAATGCCGCATTATCGCAGGTTTTGGCCGACGTCCGCCTGTCCCGCCCGGGTTTCAAGTATGACAATACTATGGAGAAATTCAACATTCCCCGTGGGGAATTGAACCGAAAAATAAGGCGGAAACGGGCCACTGCGCACAGCGAAGCGTGTCTGTTTGTTACAATGGATCATACATAAAAATTCCACGGCTTTTTACCTACAAGGCGATCCATCATGACGCGCACCTCCCTCCTCTGGCCGGCACTCCTCCTGGCGCTCGGCGCCAACGCGTACGCGCAATCGACGCCGAGCCAGGCGCCGCCGAAACTGGAAAAGCTGGAAGAAGTGGCCGACGATCCGATCACGGTGACGGCCAAGCCGGCGCCGGAGCGCCAGATCACCGAACGCCGCGACAACAGCGGCAACGTGGTGGAAGCGACCGTCAAAAGCGGTCCGAGCACGTACACCCTGAAACCGACCCATCCGGTCGGCAGCTCCTTGCCGGGCGACGCCATGTCCGGCGCCGCGCGCGGTCCGCAGTGGACCGTGATGACCTTCGGCGGCAAGAAGAAGAAAAATCCGGAAGACGAAGCGGCGGCCGAGACCGACGCACCGCCACCGCCGCCACCAGCGGCGCCGGCCGTCAAGTAAACCCGGTAGTATCGCTAATAATTTAGCGCTAACAACTATTAAAGACGCGCCTGCTTCGGCAGGCATTCCGGACATCCGCCACGGCGGGCGCCGATACAACGAACCTCATCAAGCTTGCACATGGCAGTGTTTACCCCGGTCACCCTGGACGATGTCACCCAGTGGATCACGCAATTCCCCCTCGGCAAGCCGTTGGCCCTCAAGGGCATCGCCTCCGGCATTGAGAACAGCAATTTCTTCTTGACCACGGAGCGCGGCGAGTTCGTGCTCACGATCTTTGAAAACTTATCGTTCGAGCAACTGCCGTTTTATCTGAACCTGATGCGCCACCTGGCCGATCGCGGCGTGGCCGTGCCAGCGCCGATCGCCACCGACAAGGGCGAGCTGATCGTGCCGCTGCACGGCAAGCCGGCGTCCATCGTCACCAAGCTCGAAGGCAGCTCTCAAATGGACCCGCAACCGGCGCATTGCGCCGAAGTGGGCGCCATGCTGGCGCGCATGCACCTGGCCGGGCGCGACTACCCGCTGCACCAGCCCAATCTGCGCGGCCTGGACTGGTGGAACGAGACCACGCCGCAAGTGCTGCCCTTCCTGTCGGAAAGCAACGCCCACCTGCTCAAGGCCGAGATGCACTTCCAGGAGGCGTTCGCCGGCTGCGCGACCTACCGCAAACTGCAAAGCGGCCCCGTGCATGCCGACCTGTTCCGCAACAACGTCATGTTCGACGGCGAGCGCCTGACCGGCTTCTTCGACTTTTACTTCGCCGGCTGCGACACCTGGCTGTTCGACGTCGCCGTCACCGTCAACGACTGGTGCATCGCCCTCGACACCGGCGTGCTCGACACGGCCCGCGTGCGCGCGCTGCTCGACGCCTACCACGCCGTGCGCCCGTTCACCGAGGCCGAACAAACCGCCTGGCAGCCGATGCTGCGGGCGGCGGCGCTGCGCTTCTGGCTGTCGCGCCTGTATGATTACTACCTGCCGCGCGAAGCCGAAATGCTGACCCCGCACGATCCGACCCACTTTGAGCGCATCTTGCGCGAACGCATCGCCACGCTGGCGCCGAAACTTTTCTGATGAATAAATTTCCCGCGCGCGCCGGATGGCAATGGGTCAAGCAGGGCATGATGCTTTTCCGCAAGCAGCCCGGCGGCCTCATGGCGCTATTCTTCTGCTGCATGTTCGTCTCGCTGTTCTCGATGATCGTGCCGCTACTGGGGCAGATCGCGCCGTTCATCCTCACGCCGCTGTTTTCGGTCGCGCTGCTGGAAGGGTGCGCACAGGTCGACCAGGGCAAGCGCGCGCTGCCGAATCTGCTGCTGAGCGGTTTCCGCAAGCCGGTGCGCAGTCCGCTGCTGGCCATGGGCGTGCTCAACCTGTTGCTGCTGGTGATCGCGCTGGGCGTGCTGTACGCCATGGCCGGCGACGCCGTGATGCAGATGGGCACGCGTCCACCGAAAATCGACCAGGACCAGCTTGAAGGTTTGCTTGGCGCGGTGTTCACCTCGTCGACGATCTACACGGTGGGCTGGATGCTGACGTGCCTGACGGCGCCGCTGATCTACTGGCAAAAGATGAAGTTGAACAAAGCGCTGTTTTTCAGCGTGGTCGCGGTGCTGCGCGGCTGGAAGGCGTTCCTGACGGCGGCGGTGACGTTGCACCTGATGTACTTCGTCGGCTGCAAGATCGTCGTGCTGATCCTGGGCTCGTCGCAGCTGGCGGTGGCGGGCATCTTCACGCTGTTCCTGATCACCATCGTGCTGACGCATTGCACCTTGTACATCGCCTACCGGCAAATCTTCGGCCCCACCGACCTCGCGGTCCCGGTCAAAGCCGACGGCCCCGAACCCCTGCTCTAGGCGGCCCGGAACCCCGCTTTACCATGGAAACACGTAGGGCGGATTAGCGCAGCGTAATCGGCCATGCGTGCGTTTCGACGACGCATGCATGGCCGATTACGGCGTGACGCCTAATCCTCCCTACGTGTAACCGTGGCGACTCGTCAGTGAGCTAAACGCTCGAGCTTGGCAATGCTGAGGTCGAGCACCTTCATGCCGTTGCTGCCGAAGTTGATCTGCGCCCGCGCGTTGGCGCCGCTGCCTTCGATGTTGACGATCACCCCTTCGCCGAACTTGCCGTGCGCGACCGACTCGCCGATGCGCCAGCCCGCGCCCGGCGACTTGTGGGCGATCTTTTGCGCGATCGCGTTGTCGGAACCGGCCAGCGGCACGACGTCGTCCCACGGCGTTTTCTTGTTGGCGAACCAGTGCGATTGCACCTTCGGCGACAGCCACTTGAGCGAGTCCTCCGGCAATTCGTCGAAGAAGCGCGACTTCATGTTGTAGCGGGTCTGTCCGTGCAGCATGCGCGTCTGCGCGAAGCACATGTACAGCCGCTGCCGCGCGCGCGTGATCGCCACGTACATCAGGCGCCGTTCCTCCTCCACGCCGCCGTCCTCGCGCGAGCTGCTCTCGTGCGGGAACAAGCCCTCCTCCAGCCCGGTGATGAAGACGTTGTTGAACTCCAGCCCCTTGGCCGAGTGCACCGTCATCATCTGCACCGCTTCCTGGCCGGCCGTGGCCTGGTTGTCGCCGGCCTCGAGCGACGCGTGCGACAGGAACGCCGACAACGGCGACATCACCGTCGCCAGCGGCGCGTCGGCGTCGAGGATATCGAAGCCGTCCTCGTTGACCACCGGCAGGCCCGACTGCTCCTGCGCGCGCGGCCCCAGGTGCGCCGGCGCGCCCTGGCCGAAGCCTTCCTCCGAGACGAACTGCGTCGCGGCGCTGACCATCTGCTCCAGGTTCTCGATGCGGTCGGCGCCTTCCTTTTCGGTCTGGTAATGCGCCAGCAGGCCGCTGGCCTCCAGCACCACGCGCACCAGCTCCGGCAACGCCATCTGCTGCGTCTCGAAGCGCGCGCCTTCGATCAGCTTGACGAAGCCGCCCAGCGACGAGCCGGCCTTGCCCATGACATACGGCACCGCCGCGTACAGCGACACCCGGTGCTGGTCGGCCGCCGCCTGCAACGCCTCGATCGAACGCAGGCCGATGCCGCGCGTCGGGAAGTTGACCACGCGCAGGAAGGCCGAGTCGTTATGCGGGTTGTCCATCAGCTGCAAATACGCGATCGCGTGCTTGACCTCGGCACGCTGGAAGTAGCGCAGGCCGCCGTAGACGTGGTACGGAATCCCGGCCGAGAACAGCGCGTGCTCGATCACGCGCGATTGCGCGTTGGACCGGTACAGCACCGCGATCTCGCTGCGCGAGGCGCCGTCGGCGATCAGGTTCTTGGTCTCCTCGATGATCCATTGCGCCTCGGCCAGGTCGGAGCTGGCCTCGTAGACGCGCACCTGCTCGCCATGGCCGGCGTCGGTGCGCAGGTTCTTGCCCAGGCGCTTGCTGTTGTTGGCGATCAGCACGTTGGCGGCGTCCAGGATGTGGCCGTGCGAGCGGTAGTTCTGCTCCAGCTTGATCAGGTTCTTGACGTGGAACTCGCGCTCGAAGGCGCTCATGTTGCCGACGTTGGCGCCACGGAAGGCATAAATACTCTGGTCGTCGTCGCCGACGGCGAACAGCGCGCCGCCGCCCTGCTCGCCGTGGCCGGCCAGCAGCTTGAGCCATTTGTATTGCAAATCGTTGGTGTCCTGGAACTCGTCGACCAGGATGTGCTGGAAGCGCTGCTGGTAGTGCTGGCGCAGCGGCTGGTTGCGGCTGAGCAGTTCATAGGTGCGCAGCAGCAGCTCGGCGAAGTCGACCACGCCTTCGCGCTGGCACTGGTCGTCGTACATTTGGTACAGCTCGACCTTCTTGCGCTCGTCGGCGTTGTACGGGTCGATCTTGTCGGCGCGCAGGCCCTGGTCCTTGGCGCCGTTGATGAAGTACATCACCTCTTTCGGCGGGAACTTCTCGTCGTCGATGTTGTTGGCCTTGATCAGGCGCTTGATCGCCGACAGCTGGTCCTGCGAGTCGAGGATCTGGAACGTCTGCGGCAGCGCGGCATCGCGGTGATGGGTGCGCAGCAGGCGGTTACACAATCCGTGGAAGGTGCCGATCCACATGCCGCGTGTATTAATCGGCATCATCGCCGACAACCGCGCCGTCATTTCCTTGGCGGCCTTGTTGGTGAAGGTCACGGCCAGGATGCCGGACGGCGACACCTGCCCGGTCTGGATCAGCCAGGCGATGCGGGTCGTCAATACGCGGGTTTTGCCGGAGCCTGCGCCCGCCAGAATCAGGGCGCTCTGGGCCGGCAGGGTCACGGCAGCGAGTTGTTCGTCGTTAAGATTGTGAAGAAGATTTTGCATGCCGTGATTATACCGGCAGCGGCCCTTCGGGGTCGGTCCATGTGGTGGCGATACGGCGTCCGCCGGGACGAATCGGCCTCCCGGCGGCGCGTGGTTTACATCCGCGCCGGCACCGGCACCGCCTTGCCGCTGCGGATGGTTTCCAGCATCAAAGCCTTGAAGTCGAGTTCAGCCTGGCGCGTCGCCCCGACCTGCTCACGGCTTAGCTCACCCATGCGACGGCCCAGTTCGGCCATCGGTTTGTTGGCTTCGACCATCTTCTTATTAAGCGCCTTCATCGGCTCGCTGTTGATACGCGCCTTGGCCATCTGCTGCGCCATGTCGCGCTGCAATTGCGCCATCTCCTTATGCAACGGGGAGATCTCTTTCTGGTAGGCCTGTACCGCCTCATTGTGTTTGCGCAGGTTTTCCGGACTCTGGTCACGGGCCAGCGCCTCGGCGGTCGCGGCAACGCGCATGCCGGCGGCTGCTTGCTTTTCCCCCAACGCTTCCATCTGCCGCTCCAGCCGGTTGCGCTCGGCCGCGCCAGGGCCGGTTTCCATGTCGCGCGTCAGCCTGTCGATTTGCGCGCCGAGGCTGTCCATGACTTTGCCCTGGCTGTCCATCTGCTTGGTTTGCGCGTCCATCCGCGCCTCGATCGCATGAACCGGTTTCCAGAGCGACTGCGCCTTGGCCAGCACCGCCGGATCCTGGACCAGGTACGAATTGCCGCCGTCGCGGTACCAGACGAAGTCGCCTTTGATCTTGGGGCGCAGTTCGCCGATGCTGCGCATGTCTTCGGCATTTCCGGAGACGTGCACCTGATCCTTGCTGTTGTTCACGATGGCGTAAGCATTGTCGACCTTCATGTCGGACATGCTCATCGTCGTATAGCTAAGGGAAACCGGCCCCTTGGGCGCCGCCGGAGCGGCTGGGTGCGCCGGCACAGCCGGGACAGCCGGCATTGCCGGAGTGGCCGGAGTGGCCGGCGTCGCTGGCATTGCCGGCGAGGCAGGCGAGGCAGGCGAGGCCGGCATGGCAGCTACAGCCGGGACTGCCGCAGCGGCTGGCGCGGCAGGTGGCGCTGGCGGCGCCGCGGCAACCTCCGGCGGTTCCGCCGGCGCGGCCGGCTCTGGTGGTTCCGGTGGTTCCGGCCGAGCGGCAAGCTCAACCATGTCGGCGGCGGGCGCGGCGTCGGCCACCAGTGCAACCGCTGCGACCACGCCGGCGGCCGGCGGCGCCGCCGCCGGCTGCGGCGCGGCCTGCACATAAAACACGGCGCTGGCCGCGAACAGGCCGATCAACGGCACAGCCATCTTCCAGCTGACCGGTTCAACATCGGGACGCAGCAGGCGTTTAATACGAGACATGAGATTTCCTCCGTGAGCCGCGTGGGCTAGTTGTGTGGTATCGAACTGGAATTGATCCAGCTCGGACAAGGCCTTTGCCAGCATCTGCGGTTGACCGAGCATGGTGACTGCAAGGTCATCGGCGATTTGTTCTCGCTCTACACGGATGCGGCGCGACAAGGCCCAAACACTAGGGTGATAGAACAGCACGATTTCCACCGCGCTTTGAATGAGGTTGACCAGATAGTCCCGGCGCTTGATGTGCGCCAGCTCGTGCGCCAGCAGCGCCTCGAGCAGATTGGGCGCCATGCCGGTGACCAGCGAGGCCGGCACCAGCACGATGGGGCGCCAGCAGCCGGCGGTGATCGGGCTGTCGAGCAGGTCGGCGACGCCGAGCCGCACATGTTGCGGAATCTCGAAACGGCGCGCCATCTCGGACAGGCGGCGCTGCCAGTAATGGTTGACGGTGTAATGGTCGCTGCGGGTGCGCTCGGCAACCCACTTGAGGCCGATGGCCAGCCGCAGCGACATGAGCGCGGCGCCGGCCAGCCACAAGCCGACGACCCACGGCAATTGCGCCCGCAGCGCGGCTTCCCAGCCGGCCAGCGCGCCGTCGTCGACCAGTTTGGCGGCGCCCGTTTGCGCGGCGTCGGCGCCGGCCGACAGGACGGGTATCAGCAAGGCGGCGCCAAGGCCGGCGCCGGAAAGAGCGCCCGCATCGGCGGCGCCGATATGCATGATGACGCTGGCCAGCGGCAGCGCCGCGCACAGCAGCAAGCCGGCGCAGGCGACCGCGTAGCGGGTCTGCGGACGCGCCTTGCGCAGCGCCAGCAGCGCCAGCGACACGCCCCAGCCGATCAGCAGCCCTTGCCAGACGAAGTGCAGCAGTGCCCAGCCGATGGCCGGCACCAGGGCGGACAGGGCGCTAGCCATGGGCGCCCGCCCGCCGTGAATTCCTATGTATGCGTAACTTGTTCATGCCGCACTCCCGGTTGATGGATGTAGAATAAATTATCTAGAACGCCATGTCTAGAACTTTTTTTCTACATCCTTCCGCGGCGGCGATCGAGCCTAGTAGATCACGACGGAATGGATCGATTCGCCACTCTTCATCAGGTCGAAGCCTTCGTTGATGCGCTCGAGCGGCAGTCGATGCGTGATCAGGTCGTCGATATTGAGCTTGCCTTCCATGTACCAGTCGACGATCTTCGGCACGTCGGTGCGGCCGCGGGCGCCGCCGAAGGCCGAACCCTTCCACACACGGCCCGTCACCAGCTGGAACGGACGGGTGGAGATCTCCTGCCCCGCCGCCGCCACGCCGATGATGATCGACTGGCCCCAGCCCTTGTGGCAGCACTCGAGCGACTGGCGCATCGTGGTGGTGTTGCCGATGCACTCGAAGCTGTAGTCGGCGCCGCCGTCGGTGATCTGGACGATGGTGTCGACCACGTTCTCCACCTCGGTCGGGTTGACGAAATGGGTCATGCCGAACTTGCGCGCCATTTCCTGGCGGGCCGGATTGATGTCGACGCCGATGATCTTGTCGGCGCCGACCATTTTCGCCGCCTGGATCACGTTCAGGCCGATGCCGCCCAGGCCGAACACGACGACATTGGCGCCCGCCTCCACCTTGGCGGTAAACAGCACCGCGCCGACGCCGGTGGTCACGCCGCAACCGATGTAGCAAACCTTATCGAACGGCGCGTCCTCGCGGATCTTGGCCAGCGCGATTTCCGGCACCACGATGTAGTTGGAGAAGGTCGACGTGCCCATGTAGTGGTAAATCGGCTTGCCGTCGATGGAGAAGCGGCTGGTGGCGTCGGGCATCAGGCCGCGTCCCTGGGTCGAGCGGATCGACTGGCACAGGTTGGTCTTTTGCGACAGGCAGAATTTGCACTGGCGGCATTCCGGCGTGTACAGCGGAATGACGTGGTCGTCCTTCTTGAGCGATTTGACGCCGGGGCCGACATCGACCACCACACCGGCGCCCTCATGGCCCAGGATGGCGGGGAAGATGCCTTCCGGGTCGGCGCCGGAGAGGGTGTAGTAATCGGTATGGCAGATGCCGGTGGCCTTGATCTCGACCAGCACTTCGCCCTCGCGCGGTCCGCCCAACTCCACTTCCTCGATCGTCAGCGGCTGGCCCGCTTGCCATGCAATGGCGGCTTTGGTTTTCATTGTTCGTCCTCTGGCTGTTGTCAACAAATACGGGGGACCGGAACGGCAAGCCGTTCCGGTGATCCGTCATCATAACAAGCCGGGGACCAAACAGGGATATTGGCGTCCTGTGGAACCCGATGGGACTTATTGCGGATCGACCGGCATCGCCGGGCCGATGGCCAGCAGGTCCGACACGGTGCGCCATAGCTGGCGCGGCGAGGTCCACGGCTTGGGCAGGAAGCTGCTGCCGGCCATGTGCCGCTCCGGATGGCGGGCCGAGTACAACAGCACGCGGGCGTCCTGCTGGTGCTGGTGCAAGCCATGCAGCAGCGCGCCGCCGTCGCCGTCCTGGAGGTCGGGATCGATCACCACCAGCGCGAACTGCTCGCGGCGCAGCAGGTCCTGGGCGGCGGCCATCGTCGCCGCGTGGATGACCTGGGTTTCGGGCACCAGCAAGGTGGCCAGCACCAGCGCCGCGTCGGCGTCGCTGTCGATGTGCAGCACGCGCGGCGCGGCCGCGTAGATGGAAAAGCCGATCGCGGCGCCGCCTTCCTGGTCGCCGAACGGACGGAAGGTGTCGTTGGAAAAATCGTTGGTCATGGTGTTCTCCGCAAGCTGAAAGTCGATGCAAGGCCCGCAGCGATAGCGTTGCAGCTGTCGGGGTAGCAGTTTTCGGCGGAGTTGGGCCGAGCAATTGAGACGGTCGCGGGGAAAGGGCGGCCGGAGCGGCGGCAGGCGAAGATGAGGCCCTGCGGCGGTGGGATGCTGTGTTTCTAGTTGATATTGTACAACAACAGTTCCATGGAGGAACAAAAAAGACAGAAAAATCCTACCTTGTGGCGCGAATGCCGCGCGGCGGCGGCGCCACGGTTACACCGGGGTTTTTAACCATCCCGGTGTCGTTCCGGATTCCGGTGCCTATTTTTTCAGGCGCTGGCTGAACGCCGCGTGCAGGCCGTTCAACGTTTCCTCGGCGGCCAGCAACTGGTCGGCCACCTCGTTGACCTTGCGGCGGTTGGAGCGGGCATGGTCGCGCAACACCTCGAACGCCGTGTTGCGGTCGGTCTGGAATTTGCACATCAGCAGGCCCACGGCCAGGCTGGTCTCGCGGCCGGCGGCCAGCGCGGCGTTCAGATTGAGCTCGGTGCGGCGCAGCTGGCGGATCTCGTCGGCGCGCGCCAGGCCGGCGGCGAACGCCGGCATCAGGTGCTTTTCGTCGACCGGTTTGACCAGGAAGCCGACCGCGCCGTACGAGGCGGCCTGCTTGCCGGCGTCGGCGTCGCCGCGTCCGGACAGGAACATGAACGGCACCGAGCTGGTCGCATGCAGCTGCTTGGCCAGTTCCAGGCCGGTCATGCCGGGCATGTGGATGTCGAGCAGCGCCAGGTCCGGTTCGCGCTGGGCGATCACGCCCAGCGCCTGCTCCGCCGACGACGCCTTGAGGATGTCGTAGCCGGCGTTGCCGAGTACTTCGCCAAGGAAGTCGAGCAGCAGTTGGTCGTCGTCGACGATAAGGATCAGACGCTTGGGGCTAGGAGAAACTGGCATGTGACGGCAACCTTGGGCTATTACTAACGGCCCAATTATAAAGCGGAAAGACCCTACCGCTGGAATGATTTGCGGTTGTTGTGTACGACAAACATCGACGCGAATTCGCCGACCGCGCCGCGCACGCTTGCAGCTTGATAGACGCTGCTGATGGCCGCGACCATGCAGGCGCCGCGCGCAACCAGCGGCGCCGCGTTCTGCGGCGTCATGCCGCCGATGACGACCGTCGGAATGCCGATCGTTGCGCGCGCCTGGTCGAGGATCTCCGGCCGCGTGGTGACCGCGTATTGTTTAACACGGGACGGATAGAAGCCGCCGAAGGCCACATAGCTGGCGCCGGCCCGCTGCGCCGCCAGCGCGCGCGGCATGTCGCCATAGCACGAGGCGCCGATGATCTTGTCGGCGCCGAGTTGGCCGCGCACCTGCGCGACGTCGGCGTCGGTGCCGCCGAGATGCACGCCGTCGGCGCCGGTGTGCAGGCACAGGTCGACGAAATCGTTGACGATGAAGGGCACGCCGTAGCGCCGGCACAGCGCCAGCAGCGCGCCCGCCTGCTCCAGGCGCAGATCGGGGCCGGCTTCCTTGTGACGGTACTGCAGCAGCGCGACGAAGTTGCCAACCCCGTTGCCCCCCCCTTCGCCCCCGCCGCCGTCCCTTTTCGCCGCGGCGCCGGCGTCGAGCGCCTCTTCGCTCGCGTCCAGCAGCCGCGCGGTGTCGTCCCAGTTGGGCGTAACCAGATAAAGTCCTTGCATGGTGTGTTCTCCTGAGTGTGGGTGCTGCTAGCGCAGCGGAATGCGCTGGCCGGGAGCGACGGTGTAGGCGTCGCGCAGCGCGGCATCGCAGTAGTACTGCGCCAGGTCGAGCGCGCAGCCGGTCGGCATGCCCAGCGCCAGTTGGCCGGCGATGGCCGAGGCCAGCGTGCAACCGCTGCCGTGAAAGCCGCCGTCCAGGCGCCGCCAGCGCCATTGCTGCGTGGCCGGCGGGTCTTCCCCGGGCTCGGCGCCGGGACCGAACCAGCGATTCACTATTTCAACACCCTCGCCATGGCCGCCGGTGATCAGCACGTGGCGGCAGCCAAGCGCCCGCAGGGCGCGCGCCTGTGCGTTGGGCGTCCGTTGCGTGGTCAGCCCGCTCAGCGCCAGCGCCTCCGGACCGTTCGGCGTCAGCACCGTCACCAGCGGCAGCAACGGCGCCAGCGCCGCCACCGCGTCGCCGCGCGACAGCGTGTCGCCATGGCCGCTGGCCAGCACCGGATCGAGCACCACCGGCAGTTCCGGTTGCGACGCGCGCAGCGCGCGGATCGCCCGCGCGATCGCCAGCGCGTTGGCGGCGCTGCCGGGAATGCCGATCTTGACGGCGGCGACCGCGATCTTGTCGGTCAGCGCGCGCGCCTGGCGCAGCACCAGGTCCGCTTCGACCGGCCGCACCTCGTAGGCGCGGTCGTTGTCCTGCACCGTCAGCGCGGTGACGACGCACAGCGCGTGCGCGCCCTGCCCCGCCACCGCCTGCGCGTCGGCGACGATGCCGGCGCCGCCGGAAGGGTCCATCCCGGCGAACACCAGCACGCACGGCCGCGCGGCCGCGCTCATGCGAGCCGGCCCGCCATCGGCGACGACGGCGAGGCGGCGAACTTGCGCGCGATGCGCCCGGCCAGATAGGCCTCGCGGCCGGCCTGCACGCCCAGCTTCATGGCGCGCGCCATGCGCACCGGGTCCCGGGCGCCGGCGATGGCGGTGTTCATCAGCACGCCGTCGCAGCCCAGCTCCATCGCGATGGCGGCGTCGGACGCGGTGCCGACGCCGGCGTCGACCAGCACCGGCACCTTGGCCTGGTCGATGATCAGCGACAGGTTCCACGGATTGAGGATGCCCATGCCGGAGCCGATCAGCGACGCCAGCGGCATCACCGCCACGCAGCCGATGTCCTCGAGGAGCTTGGCCTGGATCGGATCGTCGCTGCAGTAGACCATGACGTCGAAGCCGTCCCTGACCAGGGCCTCGGCCGCGGTCAAGGTCTCCGGCATGTGCGGGAACAGCGTCTTCTCGTCGCCCAGCACTTCCAGCTTGACCAGCTTGTGGCCGTTCAGCAGTTCGCGCGCCATCTGCAGGGTGTAGACCGCGTCCCTGGCGTTGTAGCAGCCGGCGGTGTTGGGCAGGATGGTGTAGCGCGACGGCGGCAGCACGTCCAGCAGGCTGGGCGCCTTCGGGTCCTGGCCGATGTTGACGCGGCGGATGGCCACGGTGATGATCTCCGCCCCGGCGGCGTCGGTCGCCTCGCGGGTCTGTTGCAGGTCCTTGTATTTGCCGCTGCCGACCAGCAGGCGCGATTTATACGCCTTGCCCGCGATGGTCAAGGATTCCTGATTGCTCTCGTCTTGATTACCCATATCTCTTTCCTTGTCTGGTTAGCCGCCGCCGATGGCGCGCACGATGTCCACTTTGTCGCGCGGCTGCAGCACGCGCGCCGGCCACTGCTGGCGCGGCACCACCGAGCGGTTGACCGCCAGCGCCAGCGCCTGCCCGGTCAGCGACAGCGCGTCGACCAGCTGGGCCAGCGTCTGTTGCGGCGGCACCTGGTGCGGCGCGCCGTTCAGTTCTATCGAAATAACCGCGTTCGTCATGCCGGCCTCACAGCTTGCGATACAGTTCGGCGCCGTTCTTGATGAACTCCACCGCCTTGACCTGCATGCCCTGCTCGATCGCCACGCCGTCGCTCATGCCGTTGGCGGCCGCGTACTCGCGCACCTCCTGGGTGATCTTCATCGAGCAGAAATGCGGGCCGCACATCGAACAGAAATGCGCCACCTTGGCCGAATCCTTGGGCAGCGTCTCGTCGTGGAACTCGCGCGCCTTGTCCGGATCGAGGCCGAGGTTGAACTGGTCGTCCCAGCGGAATTCGAAGCGCGCCTTCGACAGCGCGTTGTCGCGGATCTGCGCGCCCGGGTGGCCCTTGGCCAGGTCGGCCGCGTGGGCGGCGATCTTGTACGTGATGATGCCGTCCTTGACGTCGTTCTTGTCCGGCAGGCCCAGATGCTCCTTGGGCGTGACGTAGCACAGCATCGCGGTGCCGTACCAGCCGATCTGCGCGGCGCCGATGCCGGAGGTGATGTGGTCGTAGCCGGGCGCGATGTCGGTGGTCAAAGGCCCCAGCGTATAGAACGGCGCCTCGTGGCACTGCTCCAGCTGCAGGTCCATGTTCTCCTTGATCAGCTGCATCGGCACGTGGCCCGGGCCTTCGATCATCACCTGCACATCGTGCTTCCAGGCGATCTGCGTCAGCTCGCCCAGGGTTTTCAGCTCGCCCAGCTGCGCCTCGTCGTTGGCGTCGTAGATCGAGCCGGGACGCAGGCCGTCACCGAGCGAGAACGACACGTCGTAGGCCTTCATGATCTCGCAGATCTCTTCGAAGTGCGTGTACAGGAACGACTCCTTGTGGTGCGCCAGGCACCACTTGGCCATGATCGAGCCGCCACGCGAGACGATGCCGGTCAGGCGCCTGGCCGTCATCGGCACGTAGCGCAGCAGCACGCCGGCGTGGATGGTGAAGTAGTCGACGCCCTGCTCCGCCTGTTCGATCAGGGTGTCGCGGAAGATCTCCCAGGTCAGGTCCTCGGCCTTGCCGTTGACCTTTTCGAGCGCCTGGTAGATCGGCACGGTGCCGATCGGGACCGGGCTGTTACGGATGATCCATTCGCGCGTCTCGTGGATATGCTTGCCGGTCGACAGGTCCATGACGTTGTCGCCGCCCCAGCGGATCGCCCAGGTCATCTTCTCGACCTCCTCGCCGATCGACGAGGTGACCGCCGAATTGCCGATGTTGGCGTTGATCTTGACCAGGAAGTTGCGGCCGATGATCATCGGCTCGATCTCCGGGTGGTTGATGTTGGCCGGGATGATGGCGCGGCCGCGGGCGATCTCCTCGCGCACGAATTCCGGCGTGATCTCGGCCGGGATGCTGGCGCCGAACGATTGCCCCGGATGCTGGCGGCCCATCAGGTCGGCCAGGCGCTGGCCCATCGGACCGGAGCCCTTCAGGTTTTCCAGGTACTCGTTGCGGCGCAGGTTTTCGCGGATCGCCACGAACTCCATCTCCGGCGTGACGATGCCCCGGCGCGCGTAGTGCATCTGCGTGACGTTGGCGCCTAGGCGCGCGCGGCGCGGCTTGCGGTGCAGGTTGAAGCGCAGTTCGGCCAGCGCCGGATCGGCCAGGCGCGCCTTGCCGTAGTCGGAGGTCGGGCCGTCGAGCTCCTCGGTGTCGCCGCGCTCCAGTATCCACGGCAGGCGCGGCGTGGCCGCCAGGCCGGAGCGGATATCGATGACCGCGTCCGGATCGGTGTACGGGCCGGAGGTGTCGTAGACGTAGACCGGCGGATTGGCCTCGAAGCCGAACGACGCCGGCGTGTCGGCCTGCGCGATTTCGCGCATCGGCACGCGGATGTCGGGCCGGCTGCCTTCGACGTAGATCTTGCGGGAATTGGGTAACGGTTTGACCGCTGCCTCGTCCACGGTGGCGGTGGCGGACAGGAATTTGGGATTGGCGTTCATGTGGCTCCTTGGTTGGCTACAGGAGCCAGCAAAGGAGGTTGGACGGCGCCGCGGCCGTAACATCGATGGAATCGATGGCATCGATAGGCGCGCGGCGTTGTCCTAAGCTTCCCTTCGCTGGCATTATCCAGATCAGGTTCGGAGGGTATTTCTCACCCGCGCCTCGCATTGCCTTCAATACGATGTGCAGGACCCCTAGCGTGTGCCGCCTTGCGGCAGCCGGGCGATTATAACAGAGATGGCCGGGCGGACAAGCGCCGGCGCGGGCCGCCCCCGCCCGGCGCCGATAAGTAGATTCGAACCGCTCACCGGGCACAACGCAACCACGCCGCGGCCCGCGCCGCCGATACTGGCACACCTCGACAGCACTTTAGGCGCCCCGCCATGACCCGCTACCCCTGCTCCGACTTGCGTGCCGTTCCCTGCCTGCTGATGCGCGGCGGGACGTCGCGCGGCCCGTTCTTCCTCGAGTCCGATTTGCCGGCCGATCCGGCCGCGCGCGACCGCGTGCTGCTGGCCGCGCTGGGCTCTCCCGACAGCCGGCAAATCGACGGCCTCGGCGGCGCCCATCCGCTCACCAGCAAGGCCGGCATCGTGCGCAAGAGCACCACCGCCGGCGTCGACCTGGACTTCCTGTTCGCCCAGCTGCAGCCCGACAGCGACCAGGTCGACCTCACGCCCAACTGCGGCAACATGCTGGCGGCGGTGCTGCCGTTCGCGCTCGAACGGGGGCTGCTGCCGGCCGGCGACGGCGCCACCACGGCGCGCATCCTGACCCTCAACACCGGCATGCAATGCGACGTCACGATGCCGACGCCGGGCGGTCGCCCGCGCTACGGCGGCGACGCGCGCATCGACGGCGTGCCCGGCGGCGCCGCGCCGATCAGCATCCACTTCCTCGACACGGCCGGCTCGGTGTGCCCGTCCATGCTGCCCAGCGGACGCCGGATGGACAGGATCGCCGTCCCGGCATGCCGATGGTGCTGGTGCGGGCGGCCGACTTCGGCCTGACCGGCTACGAATCGGTGGCGGCGCTGAACGCCGACGGCGCGCAGCGCGCCAGGCTCGAGGCGCTGCGCCTGGCCGCCATCCCCGACGGCATGCCCAAGACGCTGTCGATCGAACATCCCGGCGGCGCATTCAGCGTCGAGCTCGCATTCGCCCCCGGCGACCCGGAGCGGGTGGCCAGGGCCGCCCTGCTGCGCACCGCCCGTCCCATCATGCGGGGAGAAGTCCTGATCCCCGGCCATCTCTGAAAAGGAAGCACCCCATGCGCAAGCCCTTGATCATCGATTGCCACGGCCATTACACCACCGCGCCCAAGGCGCTGGAGGCGTGGCGCCACCGCCAGATCGCCCACCTCGGCCACCCCGCGCTGGGACCGAAAGTGTCCGAGCTGCGCATCGTCGTCGCCGCGCTGACGGCCGAGTGCTCCGACGGCTACTTCGGCGACCTGCCGGCCACCAGCTTCATGGCGCGCGGCGCACGATCAAGGCAACAATCGGCTCGGTCAACATCCCGGTGCTGTGCGCCGGCGCGCTGGTCCACCCGGGCGACGCGGTCGTCGCCGACGACGACGGCGTCGTCGTCGTGCCGGCGGCCGGCCTGACCTATATCGACTGAGCGGCGGCGCCGGCGGCGCGTGGCAAAAATCCGACGCCCGGCCCCGTCCTTGTGGCGGGGCGGTCCGTGGCGGACTTCGGCTGATGTATAGTCGATTTATGCCACAATGCAACTTCAACCGCGCCCCCCTCCCGTCCCGTGACACCTCCCCGCCGGCGGGCCGGGTCCGGCCGCGGCCGGCGCTGTCGGCGCCGCCGCTGCCGCTGCCGCTGCCGCTGCCGCTGCTACTGCTACTGCTACTGCTACTGCTGCTGTGGCTGTTGGCGCCGGCGCGCGCCGCCGAACCGGACCGCTGGGCCGCGCTGACCCACACCGCGTTCAAGCACCAGCCCTATGCCGACACCGGCGCCGGCCTGTGCTTCGCCCAGGACCGCAGCGGTTTCGTGTGGATCGGCACCCAGACCGGCCTGGTGCGCTGGGACGGCAACCGGCCGCGCAAATTCTTCGCCGACGCCCTGCGCGACGACGCCCTGCCCGACAACTACATCACCAGCCTGCTGATCGACGGCGCCGGCCGGCTGTGGGTGGGCACCAGCTCGGGCGGCCTGGCGCGCTACGACGCCGAGCGCGACAACTTCATCCGCTTCCCGCACGCCCCTTCCGGCCTGGGCAACGCCCAGGTCACGGCGCTGGCCGACGACGGCGCCGGCGGCGTCTGGGTGGGCACCGGCGGCGGCCTCGACCATATCAACGCCGCCGGCGCGGTCACGCGCGGCGCCGCCACCGCCGCCCCGCTCGACGCGCGGGCGGTGCCGGCGGGCGCGGTCGGCGCCCTGCTGCGCGAGGGCCGCGGCACGTTGTGGATCGGCACGCGCGAAGGCTTGCTCAAGCTCGAGCGCGGCGCATCCGCGCCGGTGGCCGTGGCGCTCGAAGGCCGCGACGGCGGCGCCAACGCCGGCGCCAACATCAGCGCCCTGGCGCCGGACAGCTCGGGGCGGATCTGGATCGGCACCCGCAGCAACGGCGCCTTCGTCATCGAACCGGGCGGCGCCGAGGCGCGCGCCGTGCGCGAGGGCGGCCCGGCGCCGACCCTGGACAAGGAGCGCGTCACCGCCATCGTCGAGGCCGGGCTCGGCGAGGTCTGGCTCGGCACCGACGGCGCCAACGGCGGCATCGTCGCGGTCGATCCGCTGCTGGGCACCACGCGCCGCATCCGCCACCAGCCCGACACCCCCGACTCGCTGTACGAAAACGACATCCTGGCGCTGTTCCGCGAGCGCAGCGGCATCCTCTTCGCCGCCACCATGGGCGCGCTGAGCCAGCACGATCCGCTGCCGCGCGCGGTGACGACGATCCGCTCGACCGGCGGCGGCGGCAACAAACTCAGCGTGCCGAGCTTGCTGGCCCACGCGGACGGCCGGCTGTGGCTGGGCGTGGTCGGCGGCGGCGTCGACATCGTCGATCCGCAGTTGGGGACCGTCGCCCGCCTCACGCCGGCCCCGCCCGGCACGCCGGGCGCGCTGCCGACCGGGCGCGTGCTGGGCATGGCGCCGGGACCGGGCGGCACCGTCTACCTCGGCACCGAACAGGGCCTGTACCAGGCCGAGGCCGACGGCGGCAACGTGCGCCGCCTGGCCGTGCCGCGGCGCCGCCCCGACGCGGCGGTGTGGGCCGTGGCGCTGGTCGACGAGGTGTTGTGGCTGGGCGGCATGGACGGCCTGTGGGCGGTGTCGGCCGGACCCGGCGGGCATCTGGCGCTGCTGCGCCACGAACAGCACAGCCTGGGCGATCCGCGCGTGACCTACCTGCTGCCGGCCGACGGCGGCATCTGGGTCGGCACCCGCGTCGGCCTGGCGCGGGTCGGCTACGGCGGCGGGGTCGAGCTGGTGCCGACGGCGCTGGCCGAGGCGGACCGCATGCCGCCCGGCTATGTGTCGTCGATGCTGCTGGACCGGCAAGGGCGGCTGTGGCTGTCGCAGTTCGGCACCGGCATCGTGATCTTGGAACGCACCGACGCCGACGGGCGGCGCCGCTTCCGCCGGCTGGGCACGGCCGACTGGCTGGAGGACAGCGGCGCCAACATGCTGCTCGAGGACGCCGCCGGCGCCATCTGGGCCAGCACCGACGCCAACCTGGCGCGGGTCGATCCGCGCGGCTTCGCCATCCGCACCTTCGGCGCGGCCGACGGCGTCCACATCCCCACCTACTGGACCGCCTCGGGCGTGCGCACCGGCGCCGGCGAGCTGGTGTTCGGCGGCCTGTCGGGCGTGACGGTGCTGCGGCCGGAACGCCTGAGCCGGTGGCACTACCGGCCGCCGGTCGTCGCCACCCGCATCCTGGTCAACGACCGCGACATCCCGGCCGGCCGCTACCACCGCGGCGGCGCCAAGGCGGCGCCGATCGAGGTCACGCCGGAGGGGCGCGGGCGCGGCTTCTCGCTCGAGTTCGCCGCGCTCGATTACTCGGCGCCCGAGCGCAACCGCTACGCCTACCGCCTGGCCGGCTTCGATCCCGACTGGATCAAGGCCGACGCCACCGCGCGCCGGGCCGGCTACACCAACCTGCCGCCGGGCGAGTACGTGCTGCAGCTGCGCGGCTCGAACCGCGACGGCGAGTGGTCGGCGCCGCTCGAGGTGCCGGTCAGGGTGTTGCCGGCATGGCACCAGCGCCCGCTCGCGCGCATCGCCGCCGGCCTGCTGGCGCTGGCGCTGCTGGCCGCGCTGGTGCAGGCGCGCACCGCCCTGCTGCGGCGCCGCCAGCGCGAGCTGCTGGCCATGGTCGACGCCCGCACGGTCGAATTGCGCGCCACCCAGTCGCAGCTCGAGCAGCTGGCCTACGGCGACCCGCTGACCGGCCTGGCGAACCGGCGCCTGTTCAACGACGAGCTGCGCCACCTGGTGGCGCAGGCGGCGCGCGGCGGCCCGGGCTTCACGCTGCTGCTGATCGACCTCGACCGCTTCAAGCAGATCAACGACACGCTGGGGCACGACGCCGGCGACGCGCTGCTGGTGGCCACCGCCGCGCGCCTGCGGGCGGCGGTGCGCGAGACCGACCGGCCGTTCCGGCTGGGCGGCGACGAATTCGCCGTGCTGCTGGGCCAGACCACCGAGCGCGCGACGATCGAGCCGGTGTGCCAGCGCATCCTCGAGAACATGGCGCAACCGCTGCCGCACGGCGCGGCCACGATGCGCGTCAGCGCCAGCGTCGGCGCCGCCGTCCACGACGGCGGGGACGGCCGGGATGGCCATGGCGGCACCCACGAGGAGCTCTACAAGCGCGCCGACGTGGCGCTGTACCGGGCCAAGGCCGCCGGGCGCGACGGCTGGCGCCTGGCCGGCGACGATTGATTTTTTGACACGCCCGGCGGCGGCGGGCCCCGCGTCATCTATAATGGCTGTTTTCGCACACGCGTTTACTACAATACATCAGCCAAATCATGGAATTAGCCAAGTCTTTCGAGCCTGCCGACATTGAACAATTCTGGCGCACCGAGTGGGAAGCGCGCGGTTACTACGCCGCCACCCTCGACGCCGGCAAACCTTCTTTCAGCATCCAGCTGCCGCCGCCGAACGTGACCGGCACCCTGCACATGGGCCATGCCTTCAACCAGACCATCATGGACGGCCTGACCCGCTACCACCGCATGCTGGGCCATAACACCGCCTGGATTCCCGGCACCGACCACGCCGGCATCGCCACGCAGATCGTCGTCGAGCGCCAGCTGGACGCGCAGAAGATCTCGCGCCACGACCTGGGCCGCGAAGCCTTCGTCGACAAGGTGTGGGAGTGGAAGGAGAAATCGGGCTCCACCATCACCGGCCAGATGCGCCGCCTGGGCGCCTCGCCGGACTGGCGGCGCGAATACTTCACGATGGACGAGACGCGCTCGAAGGTCGTCACCGACGTCTTCGTGCGCCTGCACGAGCAGGGCCTGATCTACCGCGGCAAGCGGCTGGTCAACTGGGATCCGGTGCTGGGCACGGCCGTCTCCGACCTCGAGGTCGTCTCCGAGGAGGAAGACGGCTCGATGTGGTACATCAAATACCCGCTGGCCGACGGCAGCGGCGCGCTGACGGTGGCCACCACCCGTCCCGAAACCATGCTCGGCGACGTCGCCGTCGCGGTCGATCCGACCGACGAGCGCTACCAGGCGCTGGTCGGCAAGATGCTGGTGCTGCCGCTGGTGGGCCGCGAAATCCCGATCATCGCCGACGAATACGTCGACAAGGCCTTCGGCACCGGCTGCGTGAAGATCACGCCGGCGCACGATTTGAACGACTACGCGGTCGGCCAGCGCCACCAGCTGCCGATGCTGTCGATCATGACCTTGGAGGCGAAGATCAACGACGAGGCGCCGGAAGCCTATCGCGGCATGGACCGCTTCGTCGCGCGCAAGCAGATCGTCGCCGACCTCGACGCGCAGGGCCTGCTCGAGCAGGTCAAGCCGCACAAGCTGATGGTGCCGCGCGGCGACCGCACCGGCGTCATCATCGAACCGATGCTGACCGACCAGTGGTTCGTCGCCATGAGCCAGCCGGCGCCGGAAGGCACCTTCTTCCCGGGCAAATCGATCGCCGAGGTCGCGCTGGAGAAGGTCGCCAGCGGCGACATCAAGTTCGTGCCGGAAAACTGGAGCACGACCTACAACCAGTGGCTCAACAACATCCAGGACTGGTGCATCTCGCGCCAGCTGTGGTGGGGCCACCAGATCCCGGCCTGGTATGACGAGGCCGGCAACATCTTCGTCGCCAAGACCGAGGCCGAGGCGCTGGCCAAGCAGCAGGCGGCCGGCAGCACCGGTGCGCTGCGCCGCGACAACGACGTGCTCGACACGTGGTTCTCGTCGGCGCTGGTGCCGTTCTCGACCCTGGGCTGGCCCGAGGAAACGCCGGACATCAAGGCCTTCCTGCCGTCGTCGGTGCTGGTGACCGGCTTCGACATCATCTTCTTCTGGGTGGCGCGCATGGTGATGTTCACCCTGCACTTCACCGGCAAGGTGCCGTTCGAGACCGTGTACGTGCACGGGCTGGTGCGCGACTCGCAGGGCCAGAAGATGTCCAAGTCCAAGGGCAACACGCTCGACCCGATCGACCTGATCGACGGCATCGGCCTCGACGCGCTGGTGGCCAAGCGCACCACCGGCCTGATGAACCCGAAGGACGCTGCCAAGATCGAAAAAGCCACGCGCAAGGAATTCCCTGAAGGCATCGCCGCCTACGGCACCGACGCGGTGCGCTTCACGATGGCGTCGTACGCCTCGCTGGGCCGCAACATCAACTTCGACCTCGGCCGCGCCGAGGGCTACCGCAACTTCTGCAACAAGCTGTGGAACGCCACCCGCTTCGTGCTGATGAACACGGAAGGCAAGGACTGCGCCGCCAGCCCGGCCGAGTTGGCGTCGAACTTGTCGAACGCCGACAAGTGGATCATCTCGCTGCTGCAAAAGGCCGAGCTGGACGTGGCCAAGGGCTTCGCCGACTACCGCTTCGACAACATCGCCTCGACGATCTACAAGTTCGTCTGGGACGAGTACTGCGACTGGTATCTGGAAGTGGCCAAGGTGCAGGTGCAAGGCGGCACCGAAGGCCAGCAGCGCGCCACCCGCCACACGCTGCTGCGGGTGCTGGAAGTGGTGCTGCGCCTGGCCCATCCGGTGATCCCGTTCGTCACCGAGGCGCTGTGGCAGGCGGTCGCGCCGCTGGCCGGCAAAGCGACGGCAGACGGCGGCCAGTCGATCATGACGCAGCCGTACCCGATCGCCAACACCGCCAACATCGACGAGGCGGCCGAGGCGTGGATGCAGCAGCTCAAGACGCTGACCGACGCCACCCGCAACCTGCGCGGCGAAATGCAGCTGGCGCCGTCGCTGCGCGTGCCGCTGATCGTCGAGGCGGGCAATGCCGCCGACAAGGCGGCGATGGCAGGCTTTGCGCCGTACATCCAGTCGCTGGGCAAGCTGTCGGAAGTGCAGATCGTCGACGCGCTGCCGGAATCGCCGGCGGCCGTGTCCATCGTCGGCACGACCAAGCTGATGCTGAAGGTGGAGATCGACGTCAAGGCCGAGCGCGAGCGGCTGTCGAAGGAGATCGCGCGCGTCGAGGGCGAGATCAACAAGGCCAACGGCAAGCTGTCGAACGAAAGCTTCGTCGCCCGCGCGCCGGCCGAAGTGGTGGCGCAGGAGAAGGAACGCGTGGCCAACTTCTCTGCGACGTTGGACAAGATGCGCGAGCAGTTCGCCAAGCTGCCCGCCGCGTAAATTGTAAAAACCGCTGACGTCCGGGCCGGACGTTCATCCATGCCGCCAAACGTTATTGACAATAAGATATTAACAATGTTCTAATGCAACCTCTATAATAAAATATCTAGGGGTGGTATGAAGCAACTTATTAGTTTGTTTGGCGGCTTGATTTTGTTTAGCTCGGCGCAAGCTGCGGTTGTCAGCTATGATTTTACGGCGACGATCAACGCCATACAGGAAGGTACGTTTACCGACTCTCAAAGCAGCGTCATATCAAGCGCGAAGGCCGGTACGAGCTACAGTATCGGTGATATCGTCCATGGCCATTTCGAGTACGATACGCAAACCGGTCTGTTAAACTATCAACCGGCGCAGTCACCGTTCGGCACCCACCTTCTCTACGAAGACGCTGGCGCCAAAAATAAGCTGGTGGCGACGACATCGTCCGGCGCCACGCTACCTGCTGTGTCGCCCCCCCCCCTGCTGCAAGTAAGGGATGACGTAGAACCGGGTTCCGACATCTTCGCCATCGGCCGCGTCGACTATCTGGACAGCGCGTACCAAACTACGTCGGTGCTGCTGATAGATCCTTCCGCCAACTGGCTAAACAGCTCGGCAATACCCTCATCTTTGCTGGGATATTCCTACGGGCTTTTCAAGACCGATTACTTTTTCCTCAACGACCGCAGTTCGCTTGGGGTAAGTGCAAGTATCACCTCGCTCACACCGACCTCGCCCGTACCAGAGCCTGCAAGCTACGTCATGCTGCTGGCGGGCCTGCTGACAGTGGTCTATTTCCGACGCGCCAGAGCCGCCTGATACTTAATTTGAAAGCAAAGCGACGTAACGCTTGGCATTAGGGTCATTGCATTAGGGTCCACCAATGCTACACGGCCTGGACGGCAGGACAAATGACGGATGATGTAGCCGTCCCCTGCGGTCCAGCTCGCGTAAAAATTTTACTTTTTTGCAATTTCACGTTCTAATTGGCCATCTTTTTGATACCTATCGACATGAAAAAATACTTCACAACAATTTTGGGCGGTCTTCTGTTGTCCGCGTCCGTGCACGCGGCAACGGTCACCTACAACTACACCGCATCCGTTTATTTCATCTACAGCTACGATTCCACCACACCATGGCCGTCGACGCCCGGTTCGATCACGTTGAGCGACGGCGTCATCGGTCTCGGCGACGTCTACCACGGTCAGTTCACCTACGACACCGCCACCCCACTCCACACCAACCCGAACGACTATGACCCGACCTACACTGGCGTCGCGCCACTGAACTCGTCGACCGCGCAGTTCGCCAGCGGAGTGACATTCACGTCGACCCCGGGCGCGGCCAAGTCCAACATCGACATCTACGATAACAGCACGTATCTGCACGACTATTTGTCCATCCTCGCCTACTCGGGCAGCGGCGCCGATGAGCGTTCGATGACATTCAATTTCGCCAACGATAACGAGTCGGCATTGAACGGCAAGACCATCCCGGGCTCGCTGAACGCCTTCGAGCGTCGCTTCGTCTACTTCTCAGGAAACATCAGCCCGACCTCGTCGTACACGGTATTGGCCAACATCGACTCGCTGTCACCGGCCGTCACCGCAGTGCCGGAGCCGGAAACCTATGCGATGCTGCTGGCTGGCATCGGCCTGGTCGGCTGGAGCGCCAGCAAACGAAAGAAAGCCGTCGCAGCCAATTAATCAGGTCGCAAGCAAAGCGGCGTAGCGCTCGATATCGACGTTGCCGCCGCTGATGATCACCCCCACCCGCCTGCCCTGCAACTGATCCTTCATCGCGCGCGCCGCCGCCAGCCCCAAACAGCCGGTCGGCTCCACCACGATCTTCATCCGCGCCGCGAAGAAGCGCATCTCGGCGCGCAACTGCTCGTCGCTCACCGTCAAAATATCATCCACGTCGCGTTTGATGATGGGGAACGTCAGCTTGCCCAGATGCTGCGTCTGCGCGCCGTCGGCGATCGTCTTCGGCGTGTCGATGTGCACGATGGCGCCGCTGCGGAACGATTGCTGCCCGTCGTTGCCGGCCTCCGGCTCGACGCCATACAGCTTCGTCTTCGGCGACAAGGCCCGCGTCGCCAGCGCCGAGCCACTGAGCAAACCACCGCCGCCCAGGCAGACGAACAGGTAATCCAGTTCCCCCACCTCCTCGAACAATTCCTTGGCGGCCGTGCCCTGCCCCGCGATCACGTCGGCGTGGTCGTACGGCGGGATCAAGGTCAGGCCATGTTTGGCCGCCAGGTCGCGGCCGATCTGCTCGCGGTCCTCGGTGTAGCGGTCGTACAGCACCACCTGCGCGCCATAGCCACGCGTGGCGGCGACCTTCGACGGCGGCGCGTCGTGCGGCATGACGATGGTCGCCGGTATCCCCAGCAACTGCGCCGACAGCGCGATGCCCTGCGCGTGGTTGCCGGACGAGAAAGCCACCACCCCGGCGCGGCGCTGTCCGGCGTCGAACTTCGCCAGTGCGTTGTAACTGCCGCGGAACTTGAACGCGCCCATGCGCTGCAAATTCTCCGCCTTGAAGAAAACCTTGGCGCCCAGTTCGGCGTCGGCCGTGCGCGAGGTCAGCACAGGCGTGCGGTGCGCATGGCCGGCGATGCGCTGCGACGCGGCGACGACGTCGGCATAGGTTGGCAGTGGTTCGCTTGTCTTTAGTTCGCTCATCTTGTTCCTTTGTGATTACCAGGGCCAGGCGATGCTGGTCCCGGTGCCGTTTTCCAAAGCGCGCCGGTGCAGCATGCGCGCCACTGTAAGATCCTGCAGGGCGATGCCCGTCATGTCGAAAATGGTGACGGTGTCGGCGGCGATGCCGTCGCGCGCCGGCACTCCGGCTGCAACCAGCGCGCCGATTTCACCGGCCGCGTTCCCAGCCGCCGTCCCGGCCACCCATTGCAGCTCGCCGACGGCGCGCGCCTGGATCAAGTCGTCGGCCCAGACGCTGGCCAGCGCCAGCAAGCCCTCCGGCAGTTCGCGCTTGCCGCGCGTGTCGCTGCCGACGCAGTTCAGGTGCGTGCCCGGCCTGACCGCCCGCGCGGAAAACAGCGGGCCGCCGCCACGCGTGGCGGTGATGACGATGTCGCTTTCGGCGACGGCGGTATCGGCGCTGGCGCCGGGTGCGACGTCGCAGCGCGCGGCGAACAGCGCCTCGAATCGCCGATCGCGGCGGCCGTCCGATGTCAGGTAGCGTACGCGCCGTATGCCGGGCATGACGCGCAGCGCGTAGTCGGTGTGCGCCGCGCCCTGCACGCCGGTGCCGAACACGCACAGGCTCTCGCTGTCCGGCCGCGCCAACGCCAGCAAGCCCACGGCACCCGCCGCCGCCGTGCGCGTCGTCGTGACGGCGTTACCGTCGATGACGCATTGCGGCCGTCCCGTGGCGGGGTCGAACAGCATGATCGTCGCCTGGTGGCCGTCGGCGCCCTGCGCGCGGTTGCCGGGCCAGAAGCCGGCCGCCTTCATGCCGAGTAGCTCGCGCTCCGGCACGCCGCCCGATTTGATGCCGAATACGCCGGCCGGCAGCGCCTCGCGCACCAGCGGGAAAATCTTGCCGGCGCCGCTGGCGTGCAGCAGGAAGGCGTCGCGCACCGCCTCCAGCACGTCGTCCGGCCGCAGCAGCGCGCCGGCCTGGTCGCGGTCCAACAAGAGCAGGCTGGCGTTATCTGGCATCGTTGTACACCGTGGCGCGTGAGACGTTTAAATAGGCGGCGACGATTTCCATCGCGCGCCGCACATCGCCCAATCCCGATTCCTTCAGTTCGCGCATCAGCGCCTTGCGCTCGTCGGCCTTGAGCGCGCGCGGCGTGGTCGCCAGCCGCGCCGCGAACTGGTCGATGCGCGCGCGGATGGCGTCGGCGCCGGCCGGCTCCAAGGTCTCGCTGACGCCGGCGGCGGTGTTGACATTGCCGAACTGCGTCAGCAGGCTGTTCAGGCTGCGGAACACGGTCAGGTCGACGTTCATGCACAGCGCGGCGATGTAGCGCCCCTCGCTGTCCTTGATGCCGATCGAGGTGCTCTTGGCCAGGCGGCCGTCGGCGAAGGTGTTGGGATAATTGGCGATCACCTGCGCGAAATCGGGATCGGCGGCGCGCGCCAGTCCCAGCTCGGTGGCCGGCGCGCCGACACTGCGGCCCGACAGGTTGTTGTGGATGGCGAGGATGGCGTGCTCGGGATCGAGCAAATCGTGCAGCACGACCTCGCAAAACGGCGCCAGGGTCTGGCCCAGGCCGTCGGCGACCTGCTTCATCTGCGCCAGCAGGTTTTGCTGTTCGGGTGTTTTTTTCATCTGCACATATTATCTTGTTTTAGATAATTTGTGTAATTCGATAGAAAATAGTACGACCGGTCATTTATTTGCTACACTCGTCTGACAAAAAATAACCCTTTGGAGACCACCATGAAATTTGCCGCATTCGCCCTCACCGCGCTGCTGTCCATCGCCCCCGCCTTCTCCTTCGCCGCCGACACGCCCGTCGGCTTGTGGAAGAACATCGACGACGAGACCGGCAAGCCGAAGGCGCTGATCCGCATCACCGAGAACGACGGCGCCTTCCAGGGCCAGATCGAAAAGCTGTACCGCGAACCGAACGAAGACCAGAACCCGAAATGCGACAAGTGCGAAGGCGCGCGCAAGGATCAACCCATCGTCGGCATGGTCATCCTGTCGGGCCTGAAGAAGGATGGCGACGAGTTCAACGGTGGCGAGATCGTCGACCCGAAAAACGGCAAGGTCTACAAGGCCAAGATGCACATGACCGACGCCGGCAAGAAACTGAACGTGCGCGGCTACATCGGCATGCCGATGCTGGGCCGCTCGCAGGTGTGGGTGCGCCAGGACTAAGCCGGCGCCCGCGGCGTCTGAGGTTGAATCTCCACAACGTTTCCTAGTATCAATGTGATGTGCGCGATAGCGCACATACCCCCCCCAGGGGGGCGTGACATCGTGGCCTATTGGTCCGCGCCGACGGCGCGGGCCGCTAGTTGGTCCACCGGTTTCAGCACAAAGGAAACACCATGAATGTCCTGCAGAGATATACCAAGACGCTGTTCTGTTCCATCGGCTTCCTCGCCACCGCCCTGCTGGCGGGCTGCGGCGGCGGCGACCAGGGCCGCGATCCCCTCCTCGGCGTGCCGGCCGCGACCCTGGTGTCGCTGGCGGTCACGCCGGCCGCGCCAGCCATCGCGCTGGGCGCAACCCAACATTTCACCGCCAACGCCACCTACAGCGACGGCACCGTGCAAGCGGTGACCGCCGCCTGGACCTCGGCCACGCCGGCGGTCGCCACGGTCGCCGCCGCGACCGGGCTGGCCACCGGCACCGGCGCCGGCAGCGCCGTCATCGGCGCCGCCTACGGCGGCAAGACCGCCTCGGCCACGCTAACCGTCACCCCGGCCGCGCTGCTGTCGATCGCCGTCACGCCGCAGGCGCCGACGGTACAGATCGCCGCCACGCGCCAGCTGGCCGTCATCGGCACCTATTCGGACGCGACCACGCAAAACCTGACCGCCGGCGCGACCTTCGTGTCGGCAACGCCAGCGAGCGCCAC
The DNA here is from genome assembly GCA_963511605.1 of uncultured Duganella sp. GTDB lineage: Bacteria > Pseudomonadota > Gammaproteobacteria > Burkholderiales > Burkholderiaceae_D > Rugamonas. Next base: position 369,799 of record CAUPJZ010000001.1, read on the forward strand.
CGTCGACAGCGCCGGCCTCGTCACCGGCGCCGCGCTGGGCACCTCGGTCATCACGGCAACCAGCAATGGCAAAAGCGCCACCACCACGGTCACCGTGCCCGCCGCCACCTTGACCGGCATCGCCGTCACCCCCGCCACCGCCACCGTCCTGACCGGCGGCCAGCAGCAATTCGTCGCCACCGCGACGTATTCGGATAACACCACCGCGTTCGTCACCGGCAGCGCCGTCTGGAGCTCGTCGAGCCCCTCGATCGGCACCGTGGCGGCCAGCGGCATCGCCACCGGCGTCGCCGCCGGCGCCACCAGCGTCACCGCCACCGTCGGCGCGCAATCGGGCAGCGCCGCGCTGACCGTCACCGCGGTGGCCTTGCCACCACCGGCCGTGCTGGCCGTGCCACTGGGCGGCGCCGCCAACTTCGCGGTGCTGGCCGGCACGTCGCTGACCAACAACGCCGGCGGCACCACCTTGATCACCGGTGACGTCGGCGCGCCGTCGCAGACCGTCGACCCGACCCAGGCGGCCGGCTACACCAACTACAAATCCGGCGCCATCCTGGCCGGCGCCCTGGCCGACCTGCAAACGGCCATCGGCAACGCCAACGGCCGCACCTGCGACGTCAGCTTCGCCGGCGACATCGACCTCGGCGGCCTGACCCTCGCGCCCGGCGTGTACTGCTACGCCGGCGCCATCAGCATCACCGGCACCGTGACCTTGAACGGCCCCGGCGTGTACATCTTCCGCACCGCGCTGACGCTCAACTCGACCGCCAACTCGATCGTCGCGCTGGGCAACGGCGCCACCGCGGCCAATGTCAACTGGCTGCCGGTCGGTCCGACCACGCTGGGCGCGAACAGCGTCTTCAAAGGCACCATCCTGGGCCAGTCGGCCGCGATCACAGTGGGCGACAACACCACCTTGCTCAATGGCCGCGTGCTGACCGGCGCCGCCGTCACGCTGCGCAACAACCAGATCGCCAAATAAACGCCCACCATTCAAGGACACCATCATGACCATCGCCAAGACATTCGGAACACTGGGCGCGCTCGCGTGCGCCATGCTCTCCATCCAGGTGGCGCAAGCCGAGGATACCTTCATCAATCCGGAGTGGGCCAACAGCGCCTGGTACATCGGAGCGGGCATCGGCCGCTCGCGCGGCAGCATCGACCAGGACCGTCTGGCCCGCAGCCTGTCGGCCAACGGCGCCGCCGTCACCGCGTTCAGCACGGACGAGCGCGACACCGGCTACAAACTGTTCGTCGGCAAACAGCTGAACCGCTACCTGGCGCTGGAACTGGGCTACTTCGACCTGGGCAAGTTCAGCTTCGACTCGACCACCTCCGGCAACGGCGCGTTCAACGGCGAGGCGGGCTTCCGCGGCGCCAACCTGGACCTGCTGGCGCAGCTGCCGCTGGGCGAGCGGCTGTCGCTGCTGGGCCGGGTCGGCGCGAACTACGCCAAGGCCAGCACCCATTTCAGCGGCAACCGCTTGAATGCCGTGACCGGACCGAACCCGTCCGAACGCAAGCTCAACGCGAAGGCCGGCCTGGGCCTGGAATACAAACTGAGCGAAGCGTTGGCGCTGCGCGGCGAGGTCGAGCGTTACCGCGTCAACGACGCCGTCGGCAATCGCGGCGATGTCGATCTGTTGTCGGTCAGCCTGGTCTACAAGCTGGGCCGCCCCGCGCACAGCGCGCCCGTGTACGTGCCGCCGCCGGCGGCCGAACCGGCGCCGCCGCCGGTCGCGCAGCCGATGCCACCGCCGCCGCCGAAGGCGCCGCAGCCGACCTCGGAAAAAGTCTCGTTCGCCGCCGAAACGCTGTTCGATTTCGACAAGTCGGCCGTCAAGCCCGCCGGCAAAGCCGCGCTCGACGATCTGCTGCTCAAGCTCAAAGGCATGAACACCGAGGTGGTGGTGACGGTCGGCCATACCGACTCGGTCGGCTCGAACGAGTACAACCAGAAACTGTCGCTGCGCCGCGCCGAGGCGGTCAAGGCCTATCTGGTCGGCACCGGCATGGACGCCACGCGCGTCTATACCGAGGGCAAGGGCGAGACCCAGCCGCTGGCCGACAACGCCACGGCGGAAGGCCGCGCCAAGAACCGCCGCGTGACCGTCGAAGTGGTCGGCACCCGCAACGCCGCCAGGTAAGGGCTACTGCTGGATGCCCCTGCCGGTGGCGGTCCAGTAGATGCCCCCCATCAGGTGCGACAGGTATTGCGGGTCTTTGTACATCTCGCCGTTGTGTCCCAGTGAGGTGACGAACACGCGGCCCTTTTCCACCTGGTGGTACCACGCCACCGGGTGGTCCTTGCCCATGCCTTTTGACACCTGCCCCGGCCAGATCTTGGTCGGGTCGTAGGTGCTTTCGTCGACGTTGAGCACCGGGTTGATCTTGACGTTGTGCGGATTGTCGAACACGTACCACTCGTCGCTCCAGATCCAGCGCGCCGGCAGGCCGAAGGTCGCGGGGAATTTCTTGTCGACCACCTCGGCCACGCCGGTCTGCAGCATCGGATGGTTGCCGACACGGCGCCCGATCAGTTTCTCGAACCACGGCCAGGTATTGGGCGGAATGATCAGCGCCCGGTGCACCAGCATGGCGTTGCCGCCGTTGCGCATGTACTCCTCGAATTTCCTGCGGCGCGGCTCGCTGAGCTCCTCGCCCGGCGTGTTGAGGAACATCACCATCGCGTACTGGCTCAAGTCCCCATCGAACACTTCCGGACGGTGCGTATAAACCAGCTCGAACGCGTGCAGCCTGGCCTGCTTCTCCAGGCTTTCGCGGGCGATCGGGATGTATTCGTAATGGTATTTTCCGGGCATGGCCAGCACCAGGATTTTGTACTGGTCGTCGGCGCGCGCGCCGGCGGCCGACAGCAGCAGGCAGGCCAAGGCCATGCAGGCCAATATGATTTTTCTCATTCCATGTCTCCACAAAGTTAGCGCTATCATCCAGGCGGGTTCAATATACACTTTTTCACCCGAGTGGTGATACGATTCTCGTTAGGCTTGCAGCCCAGCAAGCAACGGAAACTCGATGAAAATAGTATTGAATCTGATCGGATGCGTGGCGGTGGCGCTTGGCGTGCTGGGCATTTTTCTGCCGCTGCTGCCGACCACGCCGTTCCTGCTGCTGGCCTCGGCCTGCTTCGCGCGCGGCTCGACGCGGCTGCACAACTGGCTGCAAACCAACCGCGTGTTCGGCAAATACTTGCGCGATTACGAGAACGGCAAAGGCATCCCAAAGCGCGGCAAGGTCTGGATACTGATCTTCATGTGGGGCTCGATGAGCTACTCGATCTGGCACACCGACCTGCTGTACGTCCGCATCCTGATCCTGTTCACCGGATGCTGCGTGACGATCTACCTGACCCGCTTCGTCCCCACCATGCCGGTCCCGCGCTCAAGCGATCCCGCCGATTAACTTTGTCACCTCTCGCCAGTGGTGAACTTCCAGGTTTTTGACAGCGCACCGCCGTTGACGATGCCCGCGAAGGAAACGGTATAAACGGTGTTCGGTTTCATCCGCGCGACCGGCACGATCGTCAGCGCGAACGCGGCGATCTGGTTGTCGTTCTGAAGCGCGGGTCCCCTCGTGGAGAAAATTCCGCCGACAGGGCTGGCCAGGATTCTGGCGCCCAGCGGCTGCCCGTTTGCCATGGCGATCGATAAATGATCCACGACGATGGCCGGTTTGGCCCCGGCCGCCAGGAATGATTTCGTTTTGAAATTCAGCGTGACCGGCGGGCCCAGCTCGAAATACTCGGGAAGCGGCGATGGCTCCTCGGTATGGTTGTAGAAAACAGTCGGCACCCGGGTTTGGTCGGGATACGGGTACACCCGTATCGTCCCATCCTCGGGTAATTGCTCGACCTGCGAGGCCCCCTTGGAAAAGTTCACCACGCAGACGGTGTACTTTCCAAAGACCGGATCATCCCTGGTCGCCAAGGCGGCGATGCCGACGTCGCGCATGCCGGAGAAAAACAGGCCGACATGGTAAATGCTGTTCGCCCAGCTGGCCGCGCAGCCGGCGAACTTGGCCGCGCCGTTGACGCCGTGTACAACCTCCTCGATATAGGCCGCCCCATATCCGGCGGCCTTGCCCCTGGCGGTGGCGTCGACGCCGGTGAAGCCGATGTTTCCCGCTGTCTCGGCGTGCAAGTTCACGAAGTCGCTGGTGTTCAGGTACTGGTGGTGCGCCAAGGCCGCCTGGTCGAGTTGCGCATTCTGAGCCAGCAACCCGGAGCCCACTTTTTCACGCAGGGCGTTGACGGCATTGAACACGGTGGCGTTGCCGCTGTCGTTTTCATAGGTGGGAGCGGCCACGCGTTCGACCAGCGCGCCGGGGTCGGCGGGAGGAATGGCGCCCGCCGCAGCGGGCATGCGTGGGGTACCGACGGCGGAACCGCCGGCGCAGGCTGTCAACCAGAAGGCAATGGCAATTGCCAGACAACTTACACAACGCACTTCAGTCTTTCCAAATATTTTTATCGATATGAAATTTCATACCAGCACCAATAAATGCCAATATGTAATTTTAATTGATTATATTCCATATTTGGTCTGAGACTACTTTTGCTCCTTATGCCGATGCCGGCGGGGCGGCATGCTTGCGCAGGTGCCGGTCCAGGCTGTTGGCGAAGCTCTGGCGGTCGCCCTGGTTGAAGGCGGCGGGGCCGCCGGTATCGACGCCGCTGCCGCGCAACTCATCCATGAAGGCGCGCATGCTGAGCATCTGCGCGATGTTGTCGTTGGTGTAGAACTCGCCGCGCGGATTGAGCGCGTAACCGCCCTTCTTCAACACGTCCGAGGCCAGCGGGATGTCGCCAGTGACGACCAGGTCGCCCGGCGCCAGCAGCCGCACGATCTCCTGGTCGGCCACGTCGGCGCCGGACGGCACCTGCACAGAGCGGACAAAGCGCGACGGCGGCACGCGCAGCAGTTGGTTGGCCACCAGGGTCACCTGCATTTGCATGCGCTCGGCCACGCGGTACAGGATATCCTTGATGACGGCGGGACAGGCGTCGGCGTCGACCCAGATCTGCATCACAGGTCCCACAGTTCGCCGTTGGGATTGGTGCGCGGCGGCGTGACGCCGAAGTGCTTGTACGCGGCCGGCGTGGCGACCCGCCCGCGCGGCGTGCGTTGCAGGAACCCTTGCTGGATCAGGTAAGGTTCGAGCACGTCCTCGATGGTGTCGGCCGCCTCGCCGATGGCCGCAGCCAGGTTGCCGATGCCGACCGGGCCGCCGCCGAACTTGTACAGCACCGCTTCGAGCAGCTTGCGGTCCATGACGTCGAAGCCGACGGTGTCGACGTCGAGCATGACCAGCGCGGCGTCGGCCACGGTCTTGGTGATGTCGCCGTTGGCCTTGACCTCGGCGTAATCGCGCACGCGGCGCAGCAGGCGGTTGGCGATGCGCGGCGTGCCGCGCGCGCGGCGGGCGATCTCGACGGCGCCGTCCGGCGCGATGTTGGCCTTGAGCAGCGCGGCGCTGCGGGTGACGATCTTGGTCAGTTCCTCGGTGTTGTAGAACTCCAGGCGGGCGACGATGCCGAAGCGGTCGCGCAGCGGGTTGGTCAGCATGCCGGCGCGGGTGGTGGCGCCGACCAAGGTGAACGGTTGCAGGTCGAGCTTGACGGAGCGCGCGGCCGGGCCCTCGCCGATCATGATGTCGATCTGGTAGTCCTCCAGCGCCGGGTAAAGGATCTCCTCGACCACCGGCGACAGGCGGTGGATCTCATCGATGAACAGCACGTCGTTCGCTTCCAGGTTGGTCAGGATGGCGGCCAGGTCGCCGGGGCGCTCAAGCACCGGGCCGGAGGTCTGGCGCAGGTTGACGCCCATCTCGCGCGCGATGATGTTGGCCAGCGTGGTCTTGCCCAGGCCCGGCGGTCCGAACAGCAAGGTGTGGTCGAGCGCCTCCTTGCGGTCGCGCGCGGCGGCGATGAAGATCTCCAGCTGGTCGCGGATCTTGGCCTGCCCGACATATTCATCGAGATGCTTGGGGCGCAGCGCGCGCTCGATCGCCTCTTCGTTGGGCGACGACGGCGCCGCGTCGATGATGCGCTGTTCGGTGAAGCTGTCGGTCTGGATGCTCATTCGTTCTTAAGTGGTGGGGTCTTTAATATACGCTCGACGTAATCGCCAATCGCTTTCTTGGTAGTCCGCAATGGATCAAGCTCCTGCGGCGTGAGCATTCGGGCGGGCATGCCAAGCTCCAATGGCGGTGCGAGCTCAACAACCAACGATTCTACCTTGCCTTCAGCGGGCAGCTTCTTCGATGAAGTGATCCACCATCAGATAGTTTAGGCCAGTTCCGACAACAGCGCTTAAAATCGCTTGGCGCCTGCCCCCTTTATGGTCGTACGGCCAGCGCCAGGTAAAGGCAATCTGACGGGCTGGTCCGTAATCGGCGCCTCCGCCATGCTCGACCTTCAAGCATAGGCGGCGGCACCGGCGCTTCGTTTGAGGCGTGTCAGCCTTTGGACAGCGCCTTCAATGCCTGCTTGATGCCGTCCGAGACGCCGCTGCCGACCGGCACGGTCTTGAGCGCGAGCAGCGCTTCCTTGTCGGAGTAGCCCAGCGCCAGCAGCGCGTTGAGGATGTCCGACTGCGAATCGGGCACCGCATGGCCGCCGCCGGCGCCGATGTCCGCGCCCAGCTTGCCCTTCAGCTCCAGCAACAGGCGCTCGGCGGTCTTCTTGCCGATGCCGGGCACCTTGATCAGGCGTCCGGATTCCTGCAACGTCACCGCCTGCGCCAGGTCGGAGATCGACATGCCCGACAAAATCGACAGCGCGGTGCGCGCGCCGACACCGGTGATCTTGATCAACTGGCGGAACACGGCGCGCTCCTCGGCGTTGCCGAAGCCGAACAGCAAGTGCGCGTCCTCGCGGATCGCCTGGTGCGTGAACAGCACGACCTTTTCGCCGACGTGCGGCAGGTTGTAGAAGGTGCTCATCGGCACATCGACCTCGTAGCCGACACCGGCGCACTCGACCAGCAGTTGCGGCGGATTTTTTTCAAGCAGAATACCGGAGAGACGACCGATCATCGTGTTGTAGCCTTCTTAATTAGGGGAGTTAGCCGACCAGGCGGCCGTTCTTCATGCGCAGGCCGGCCAGCGGGCCGCTCTTGGCGGTGCTGGTGCCCTTGCCGGCGCCGGCGATCAGGGTCAAGGTTTCGCGGCTGTGGGCGTGGCAGATGGCGATGCCGAGCGCGTCGGCGGCATCGGTGCCGGGCAGGCCGGGCAGCGACAGCAACCGCGCCACCATGTCCTGCACCTGCGCCTTGACCGCGCGGCCTGTGCCGACCACGGCCTGCTTGACCTGCGTCGGCGAATATTCCGCCACGCTGAGCTCGGCCGACACCAGCGCGCAAATGGCCGCGCCGCGCGCCTGTCCCAGCAGCAGGGTCGATTGCGGATTGACGTTGACGAACACCTGCTCGATGGCCGCGCATTCGGGTTGGTAGATGCGGGCGACCTCGGCCACGCCGTCGAGGATCACCTTCAAGCGCGCCGGCAGGCCGCCCTCGCCGCTCTTGATGGTGCCCGAAGCGACGTAGTACAGCTTCGCGCCCTGCTTGCGAATAACGCCAAAGCCGGTCGTGCGCAAGCCGGGGTCGATGCCGAGAATTATCATTGATGGATTGTATGCAGTAAAGAAAGCGCCCGCAAGGTTGCGGGCGCTTTTATGTTCGGGGCATCATGTCCCGACATTCGATTGACCACGGAGACACGTAGGGCGGATTAGGCGGAACGCCGTAATCGGCCATTTATGAGCCGCCGACGGCGCACGCATTGGCCGATTACGCTGCGCTAATCCGCCCTACGTGGAACGGTGGCAATCGATCAGTGACGGAAGTGGCGGACACCGGTGTAAACCATCACCACGCCACGCTCATTGGCCGCGTCGATCACCTCCTGGTCGCGCATCGAGCCGCCCGGGTGGATCACGCAAGTCGCGCCGGCGTCGACCACGACGTCCAGGCCGTCGCGGAACGGGAAGAACGCGTCCGACGCCACCACCGAACCGGTCAGCGACAGGCCGGCGTTCTGCGCCTTGATCGAGGCGATGCGGGCCGAATCGATACGGCTCATCTGCCCCGCGCCCACGCCCAGCGTCATGTTATTGCCACAGAAGACGATGGCGTTCGACTTGACATACTTGGCCACGCGCCAGGCGAACATCATGTCCTGCAGCTGCTGCGGCGTCGGCTGCAGCTTGCTGACCACTTTCAGGTCCGTCAGCAGCACGTTTTTCGCATCGGCCGACTGCACCAGCAAACCGCCGCCGACGCGCTTGAAGTCCATCGCGTTGACACCGTTGCCCAAAGGGATTTCCAACAAACGCACGTTCTGCTTGGTCGACAGGATCTGCTTGGCTTCGGCCGAGTACGACGGCGCGATCAGCACCTCGACGAACAGCTTGGCCAGCTCGGTGGCGGCGGCGGCGTCGATCTCGACGTTGAAGGCGATGATGCCACCGAACGCCGACGTCGGATCGGTCTGCAGCGCGCGCTTGTAGGCGTCGGCGGCGTCGGTGCCCAGCGCCACGCCGCACGGATTGGCGTGCTTGACGATGACGCAGGCGGCGCTTTGCTGGAAGCTGCCCATGCTCTTGACGCATTCCCACGCGGCGTCGGCGTCGGCGATGTTGTTGAACGACAGTTCCTTGCCCTGCAGCTGGCGGTAGTTGGCCAGCGCGCCGTCGGTGGCGGCGACGTCGCGGTAGAACGCGGCCGACTGGTGCGGATTCTCGCCGTAGCGCATGTCCTGCACTTTTTCAAACGCCACGTTCAAGGTGGTCGGATAGGCGTTGCGGCTGGCGTGCTGGCGGTCGGCGCCCAGGCTGGTCAGGTAGTTGGCGATGGCGCCGTCGTACTGCGCGGTGTGCGCGTAGACCTTGGTGGCCAGCTTGAAACGGGTGTCGTAGCTGACATAGCCCGGCGAATTGTCGGTGGTCTTCATTTCCGCCAGCACCACGCCGTAGTCCGACGGATCGCAGATGACGACCACGTCCTTGTGGTTCTTGGCCGCCGAGCGCAGCATGGCAGGACCGCCGATGTCGATGTTCTCGATGGCGTCGTCCAGCGAGCAATCTTGCTTGGCGACGGTGGCCTGGAACGGATACAGGTTGACCACCACCATGTCGATGGTCGGAATGGCGTGCTCTTCCAGCTTGGCCACGTGCTCCGGGAAATCGCGGCGCGCCAGGATGCCGCCGTGCACCTTCGGATGCAGGGTCTTGACGCGGCCATCGAGCATCTCCGGGAAGCCGGTGTAGTCGGCGACCTCGGTCACGGCCACGCCGTTGTCGGCCAGCAGTTTGGCGGTGCCGCCGGTCGACAGGATCTTGACGCCCATGGTGGACAGCGCGCGGGCGAAGTCCAGCACACCGGTTTTGTCGGAGACGGAGATGAGAGCTTGTTTAATCATGGCTGTGAAAGGCTAGGTGGGTTGATATCTGATTGCGGACCGGCCCGGCGGCCGTTCCCAGCCGCCATGCCGGAAAAATCGCCGCTGTTTACAGCAGGCCGTGTTCTTGCAGTTTCTTGCGCAGGGTGTTGCGGTTGATGCCCAGCATCTGCGCCGCGTGCGACTGGTTGCCGTCGGCGCGCGTCATGACCACTTCCAGTATCGGCTTTTCCACGGTCAGCACGACCATATCGTAGATATTCGATGCCTGCTGCTCGCCCAGGTCGTTGAAGTAATCTTCAAGGCTTTTCTGGACTACTTCCTGGATACTTTCTTTGCTCATTTTGATGTCGTTCGCTCAATAATCTGTTGACGCTGGTAAATCACTCCGGGACTCATGATCCCGGCGCTTACCCTTCTGATATAACTTTTTTTAGTACTGGCCAGCTGTTCTTATGCGGCTTGCAAAACTTCAGGGAGGCGGTATTGTAACCGCTCGCCGTAAGTCCACTGGGATTCGAAAAACTGGTCGACGGCGATCAACTGCTCGTCGGTGGACTCCAGCAGATTCATCTTCTGGCGGAAATCCTCGCCGCCCTTGAGGTCGCGCACATACCAGCCGATGTGCTTGCGCGCGGTGCGCACGCCCAGGTATTCGCCGTAAAACGCATAGTGGGCGCGCAGGTGTTCGTCCATCAGCGCCCGCACTTCGTCGACGTACGGCGACGGCAGATGGGTGCCGGTGCGCAGGAAATGCTCGATCTCGCGGAAGATCCACGGCCTGCCCTGCGCCGCGCGGCCGATCATGACGGCGTCGGCGCCGGTGTAATCGAGCACGAATTTGGCTTTTTCCGGCGTGGTGATATCGCCGTTGGCCACCACGGGAATCGACACGGACTGCTTGACCGCCGCGATCATGTCGTACTCGGCATCGCCGGTATAACCGTCGGCGCGCGTGCGGCCGTGCAAGGTCAGCATGGCGATGCCGGCGTCCTCGGCGATGCGGGCAATCTTCAGCGCGTTCTTGTTTTCGCGGTTCCAGCCGGTGCGGAACTTCAGGGTGACCGGCACGTCGACCGCGCCGACCACCGCTTCGACGATCTCCCTGACCAGCGCCTCGTTCTGCAACAGGGCCGAACCGCACCAGCTGTTGCAGACCTTCTTGACCGGGCATCCCATGTTGATATCGATGATCTGGGCGCCGCGCTCGACGTTGAAGCGGGCGCAATCGGCTAGATCCTTGGGATCGGCGCCGGCGATCTGCACCGCCTTCGGCTCCATTTCGCCGGTGTGGTCGGTGCGGCGCGAGCTTTTCTCCGTCGCCCACAGGCGCGGATTGGACGCCGCCATTTCGGATACCGCGTACCCCGCCCCCAGCTGTTTGCACAGCTGACGGAAAGGCCGATCCGTCACACCCGCCATGGGAGCGACGAAAACGTTGTTGCGCAGTAAATGAGGGCCGATTTGCACTGGCGATACCTGATGGGGAAGAAGGAACCTTCTATTTTAACCGATGGGGTGCTCAAATAATAAGCACTATTTTTTATGAAATCGGCAAATGTGCAGCCTGAACGTTATGAACGATCAGATCACATCGTCCATCGCGGCCAGACTCAGGTGCTCCACCTCGCCCCAGCTAGTTAGCGCTAACTTCCCATTGGAGAACGTGAAGCGGTTGATGCTGGCGTTCTTGACCTGGAAGTCGCGCGGACTGTCGAGCTGCATGCCGACCGCCTCGCGGTAGGCGCATTCGAGCACGCCGCCGTGGGCGACGATGGCGACGGTTTTGCCCGGATGACGCTCGGCCCACTCGCCGATGGCCGCGATGGCGCGCGCGTAGAACTGGCGGAAACTCTCGGCCACCCGCTCGCCGGGCGGCATCACCGCGTCGATATCGCGCGCCTGCCACAGCGCGAAGTCGGCCGGATACTGCCGCTCGACCTCGGTATACAACATGCCTTCGAAAACGCCGTAGCAGCGCTCGCGCAGGTTGGCGTCGGTGTGCACCATGGCGCCGTCGTACTGGTCGGCCACGGACTGGGCCGTTTGGCGGGCGCGCTGCAGGTCGCTCGAGACGATCACGTCGACCGACTCGGCGGACAGCGCCTGGGCCAGCGCGCCGGCCTGGCGTTCGCCCTCGGCGTTGAGCGGGATATCGATATGGCCCTGCAGGCGGCGCACGGCGTTCCAGGCCGTCTCGCCATGGCGGATCAGCAAAATATTGGTGTTGTTCATGCGGTCTTTTTTCTTGGCTTGCGGGCCGGTTCGGCGGCCAGGGCCGGATTCAAAGTGTAGGTGCCGATCAATTGCGCCTCGTCGACGATATGGCCGTGGATGGCGTTGAGCACGTCGACGCAAGTAAAGCGCCCTTCCAGTGCCAGGCGCGGCACATCGAGCGCGTACATGCGAAATATATAATGGTGGACGCGCTCATCGTTCCACGGCGGACAGGGGCCATCATACCCGTAATAGTCGCCGGCCATCGCCGGGTCGGTGGAAAACCACCGGGTGTAATCGTTGACGCCCTGCCGCAGGGCGGCGCCGTCCAGGCCCAGCCCGGGACCGGTTTTGCCGCGCGCCACCACGCCGTCCGACACCGCGCCCTCGGCGATCTGATGCAGGCCGACCGGGATATCGATCAAGCTCCAGTGGAAAAAATCGTCGCGCGGCATGCTGGCCGGCAGGGTGACGCCGGTGCGGTTGACGTCGGTGGCGTCCTGCGGCACGTCGCCGTCAATGCACAGCAACACCAGCGATTCGGTGCCGGCCGGCACGTCGCTCCAGCTCAGCTGGGGATTGCGGTTGGCCGACAGGGCCGCCTGGCCATCGGCGCCCATGGTTGCAAAGGCGCAGGCGGCTGGAATCGCCATGCCGTCGCGAAAGCTTTCACTCGACAGTTTCATCTCTGTTCTCCCGGCCGATTCTTTATCTATTCTATTTAGAGTTGGTTTGCAGCCAAAACGTTACGGGTCCATCGTTGGTGAGAGTGACTTTCATGTCCGCACCAAACTGGCCCGTTTGCACCACAGTGTGCCGCAAACGCGCCTGCCCGACAAAATAATTGAACAGGCGTAAGCCGTCGGCCGGCGCGGCGGCCGGCGTGAACGAAGGACGCGTGCCGGACTTGGTGTCGGCCGCCAGGGTGAACTGCGGCACCAGCAACAGGCCGCCGTCCACGTCCGTCACACTGCGGTTCATCTTGCCGGCGTCGTCCGAAAACACGCGGTAGCCCAGCATTTTGGTCAGCAAGGTGTCGGCGTCCTTCTCGGTGTCGTTGCGTTCGGCGCACACCAGCACCATCAGACCGGCACCGATGGCGCCGATGGTGGCGCCGTCGACCACCACTTTCGCGTCGCTGACCCGTTGCAGCAGCGCGATCATGCGGACAGGGTCACGCGGGCGAACTTGCGCTTGCCCACTTGCAGCACGAAGGTGCCGGCGTCGATCTTGACGGCCTTGTCGCTGACGACCGTACCGTCCAGGCGCACGCCGCCCTGGTCGATCATGCGCATCGCTTCCGAGGTGGACGGGCACAGGCCGGCCATCTTCAGCAATTGCGGGATGCCGACCGGCGCGCCGGCCAGCGACACCTCCGGCACGTCGTCCGGGATGCCGCCCTTGGAGCGGTTGACGAAGTCGCCCAGCGCCTCGTCGGCCGCCGCCTGCGAGTGGAAACGGGCGACGATTTCCTGCGCCAGCGCCACTTTGGCGTCGCGCGGATTGGCGCCGCCGTCGATCGCGGCCTTGAGCGCGGCGACGTCGGCGATCGAGCGGAACGACAGCAACTCATAGTATTTCCACATCATCACGTCGGAAATGCTCATGATCTTGGCGAACATGGTATTGCCCGGCTCGGTGATGCCGATATAGTTGTTCTTCGACTTGGACATCTTGTCGACGCCGTCCAAACCCTCCAGCAGCGGCATGGTCAAAATGCACTGCGGCTCCTGGTCGTAGTCCTTCTGCAGCTCGCGGCCGACAAGCAAGTTGAATTTCTGGTCTGTTCCACCCAGCTCAAGATCCGACTTCAAAGCCACCGAATCGTAGCCCTGCATCAAAGGATAGAGGAACTCATGGACAGCAATCGGTGTCCCACCCTTGAAGCGCTTGCTGAAATCGTCACGCTCCATCATGCGGGCCACGGTGTAGTGCGAGGCCAGCTTGATCAGGCCGCGCGCGCCCAGCGGATCGCACCATTCGGAGTTGTAGCGGATTTCGGTCTTGGACGGATCGAGCACCAGCGACGCCTGCTTGAAGTACGTCATGGCGTTTTGCTCGACCTGCTCCTTGGTCAGCGGCGGACGCGTCATGTTGCGGCCCGACGGGTCGCCGATCATGGACGTGAAGTCGCCGATGAGGAAAATGACTTGATGGCCCAGATCTTGCAACTGACGCATCTTGTTGAGCACGACGGTGTGACCGAGGTGCAAATCCGGCGCGGTCGGATCCAGGCCCAGTTTGATGCGCAGCGGCACGCCGCTTTGCTCGGAGCGCGCCAGCTTCTGGGCGAACTCGCTTTCGATCAGCAACTCGTCGACACCCCGTTTAGTGATGGCGAGTGCCTCTTGTACACGGTCGGTCAGGGGTAGGGCTTTGGAGGGGGCCGGCGGTGTGGAAGAAGGGGTAGTCATATATTTTGGGAGTTTTTTTCAAAAAAAGGTAGTCAGCCTCAGGAGTTTGTTATAATCCTCGATCCATCAATCTTGCCGTACGAAAACGAAACCCGACAATAATTAGAAGAAATAAAAGGTTCCTGAATAGTTCAAGCGGCAAATTTTAACTGATTGCATGAACCAAATACATAAATTCACGAGCTCACGCTTGTACAGTCTGATGGCATCAACGCGCAAAGCGCGCATTGTCAGCGCCTCGGCACTGTTCCTCACAGTATGTGCGTTCGGTGCGGCCGGCGTCGCGCCGCTGGCGCCGGATCCAGCCGATCTGCCGGTTAAGTCCGTGCAGGAAGCCGTCACGATGCCGGATCTTACGCCACAGATCAACGCACTTGAGCAACAATCGTCCAGCGAGCACTTCGTCCACGAAGAACGCATCCGCGCCGGCGACACCCTGGCAACCTTGCTCACCCGGCTGGGTGTGGAAGACGACGCCGCCGAAAACTTCATCAAAAAAGACAAGGTCGCCAAAGGCGTCATGCAGCTGAAGACGGGCAAACGCGTCCAGGCGCAGACCGACGACGAGGGCAATCTGCAATGGCTGCGCGCGGTCGTGGTCGACGGCAAGGACATCCCTGTCAAGAACATCAAGATTTCCCGCAAAAACGACCGCTTTGTCGCGGAAGAAGAGCCGGCCAAGCTGGAACGCCGTGTCGAGATGCATGCCCGCACCATCACCTCGACCCTGTTCGCAGCCACCGATTCGAACGAGGACGGCACCAAGCTGCCGGACGCGATCGTCAAGCAAATCGTCGAGATGTTCTCGACCAGCATCGACTTCCGGGGCGACCTGAAGCGCGGCGACCATTTCAACGTGGTGTACGAAACGTTCTGGCAGGATGGGGAATTTGTTCGCGCGGGCCGCATCCTGGCTGGCGAATTCACCAACCGCGGCACGACGTATCAGTCGGTGTGGTTTGAAGATCCGCAGACCAAGCAGGGCGGCGGCTACTACAGCTTCGACGGCAAGGCGCTGAAAAAAGCCTTCCTGAAGTCGCCGGTGGAATTCTCGCGGATTTCGTCGGGCTTCTCGATGCGCGTGCATCCGGTGTCCGGCCAGTGGAAAGCCCACAAGGGTATCGACTTCCCGGCCCCGACCGGCACGCCGATCCGCGCTTCCGGCGACGGCGTCATCGATTTCGCCGGCACCCAGAACGGCTACGGCAATTTCGTCACGATCAAGCACTGGAACAATTACTCGACCGCTTACGCGCACATGAGCCGCTTTGCGCCAGGCATCAAAAAAGGCAGCAAAGTCAGCCAGGGCGACGTGATCGGCTATGTCGGCAGCACCGGCTGGTCGACCGGCGCGCACTTGCACTACGAGTTCCGTGTCGGCGGCGAAGCCAAGGACCCGAGCAAGATGAACGTGCAAGCCCAGGCACCGCTGACGGCGGCCGAACTGTCGCGCTTCAAGGTCTACGCGTCGGACATGTCGCACCGCTTCGCGCTGCTGCAACCGGGTGGCTCGACCGGCACCCGCGTCGCGGCAAAATAAGCCACAACGCTTCATACCGCTCCAGACCAAACAGGCCGCCGCACCGGCCTGTTTTTTTCGTCTGCTTCTTTTGCTCTGTAGACATAATGCTCCGTCCGGACCGCTTGTTCCGTGCGACACCACACGCAAGCTCAGGCAAAATAGCTCTTTCAGCTTGAGGAAACAACAATGACCCACTATATCGGTTTGATGTCCGGCACCAGCCTGGACGGTGTGGACGGCGCGCTCGCCGATTTCTCCGGCGACGCCATCGACACGCTGGCGGCGGCCTACATCGCGTTTCCTCCGTCGCTGCGCGCGGAGCTGATGGCGCTGCAATCGTCCGGGGACAACGAAATCGAGCGCGAGGCGCTTGCCGCCAACCAGCTGGCGCAGTTTTACGCCCAGTGCGTCACGCAGCTGCTGGACGAGGCAGGCCGCAAGGCGGATGCGGTGCGCGCCGTCGCCGTCCACGGCCAGACCATCCGCCACCGCCCGGAACTGGGCTTCACACGCCAAACCAACAACCCCGCCCTGCTGGCCGAGCTGTGCGGCATCGACGTCATCGCCGACTTCCGCAGCCGCGACATCGCCGCCGGCGGCCAAGGCGCGCCGCTGGTGCCGGCCTTCCACCAGGCACTGTTCGGCAAGCCCGGGCAAGCCCGCGTGGTCGCCAACATCGGCGGCATCTCCAATATCAGCGTGCTGGACGGCGAAGGCGGCGTGATCGGCTTCGACACCGGTCCCGGCAATGTGCTGATGGACGCGTGGATCGCCCGCCACCTCGACAAGGAATACGACGCCGACGGCGCCTGGGCGGCCAGCGGCAAGGAAATCCCCGAGTTGCTGCAGGAATTGCTGCACGAGCCCTATTTCGCGCTGCCAGCGCCGAAAAGCACCGGGCGCGACCTGTTCGATCTGGAGTGGCTCGACAAGCGGCTGGCCGTGTACGGCGACGCCACGCCCGAGGATGTGCAATTCACGCTGACCAAGCTAACGGCGGTCTCGCTGGCGCGGGCCATAGAGGCCTATGGCGGCGGCGCGGACGCGGTGTACGTGTGTGGTGGCGGCGCCTACAACAGCGTGCTGATGAGCGAACTGGGCGCCGCGCTGGGCAACAACGTCGTGGTGGCATCGACGCAAGCCTTGGGCGTCGCGCCGAACCGGGTGGAAGCGTTGGCGTTCGCCTGGCTGGGTTACCGCTTCAGCGAGCGGCTGGCCGGCAATCTGCCGAGCGTAACCGGCGCCAAGGGTGAGCGCGTGCTCGGCGCGCTCTATCCCCGCTAACCCGGTGCGCTCGATAAATTCTAAAACACGTAGGGCGGATTAGGCGGAACGCCGTAATCGGCCATGCATGCGCCGCCGGCGGAGCATGCATGGCCGATTACGCTGCGCTAATCCGCCCTACGTGTTTTAGATAACGCGTCTGTAAACGACAACGGCGGACAACCGGGGTTGTCCGCCGCTGCTGAATACGACTGATTTATACCGAGAACGAGGAGCCGCAGCCGCAGGTCGACGTCGCGGTCGGGTTCTTGATGACGAATTGCGCGCCTTCCAGGTCGTCCTTGTAGTCGATCTCGGCGCCCACCAGGTACTGGTAGCTCATCGAGTCGATCAACAGCTGGACGCCGTTCTTGACCATGGTGGTGTCGTCTTCGTTGACGATTTCGTCGAACGTGAACCCGTACTGGAAGCCGGAACAACCGCCACCTTGCACGAATACACGCAGTTTCAGGTCGGGATTACCCTCTTCCTCGATCAGTTGGGCGACCTTTTCGGCCGCGCTATCGGTGAAGATAATCGGCGACGGGATTACATCTACTAGTGATTCGGCGACAGCATTCATTTCAGACTCCTACGTGAAAACATTTAGGTCATTATAGACCGTTGGCGTTGTTTATGCTCCAGACCCCTCTAAAATGGGGGATCTTGTGCCAAATATCAACGCCTGATTGCGCCCGATGTTACGGCAGCAACGCAATCTGCGTCAGTCCGGTCGATTCTTCCAGGCCGAACATCAGGTTCATACACTGCACCGCCTGGCCGGACGCGCCTTTGACCAGGTTGTCCTGCACCACCAGCACGATGACGGTGTTGCCGTTGTCCGGACGATGCAGCGCCAGGCGCAGCACGTTGGCGCCGCGCGTCGAGCGGGTTTCCGGATGCGAACCGAAGGGCATGACGTCGACGAACGGCGAATCCTTGTATTGCTCTTCGAACAATGCTTGCAGCTCCTCATTGCTCACTTCCTTGGTCAGACGGCCGTACAGGGTCGAATGCATGCCGCGAATCATAGGCACCAGGTGCGGCGTAAACACCAAGCCGACCTTGTCGCCGGCGAACTTTTGCAGCTGCGCCACGGTTTCCGGGGTGTGGCGGTGGCCCGACACGCCGTAGGCCTTGAAGTTGTCGCTCGACTCGGAGAACAAGGTGCCGATCTCGGCCTTGCGGCCGGCGCCGGAGACTCCGGACTTGCAATCGGCGATCAACGAACCGGCGTCGATCACGCCAGCCTTGAGCAGCGGGTAGTAGCCCAGCTGCATCGTGGTCGGATAGCAACCCGGATTGGCGACCAGGCGCGCGCCCTTGATGGCGTCGCGATTCAGTTCGGCCAGGCCGTAGGCGGCTTCTTCCAGCAGATCCGGGCAGGTGTGCTCGATCTTGTACCATTTCTCAAAGACGGCCTTGTCCTTGATGCGGAAATCGGCCGCCAGGTCGATGACCTTGACGCCGGCGGCCAGCAGCTCCGGCGCCTGCGCCATGGCCACGCCATGCGGAGTGGCGAAGAACACCACGTCGCACTGCTTGAGGTCGGCCTTGTCCGGCGACGAGAAAGCGATGTCCACGCGCCCGCGCAGCGAAGGGAACATGTCGGCAACCGGCAAGCCATCTTCCTTGCGCGACGTGATAGCCGTCAGCTGCACGTCGGGGTGGACTGCCAACAGTCGCAGCAATTCCACTCCGGTGTAACCGGTGCCGCCGACGATGCCAACTTTGATCATGTTCGTTCCTTGAATGAAGTATTAAAAAAACCACGGAAACACGTAGGGCGGATTAGGCGGAACGCCGTAATCGGCCATCGATAAGCCGCCAACGGATGTCCATTTTATCAGGCATGCGCTACGGGCGTATGACCATACCCCATAGCAAAAAAGCCGCCCGACACAAGGCCGGCGGCTTTTTCGACAGCACGCCGCAAGCGGCGCGCCATAGCGTACAAATTAACGCTTCGAGAATTGCTTTGCGCGACGTGCTTTGCGCAGACCAACTTTTTTACGCTCAACTTCGCGTGCATCGCGGGTAACGAAGCCGGCGCGTGCCAGATCGCCCTTCAGCGCTGCATCGTAGTCGATCAGGGCGCGGGTGATGCCGTGACGCACAGCACCTGCCTGGCCGGACTCGCCGCCGCCGTGCACGTTGACTTTGATGTCAAAACGCTCGACGTTGCCGGTCAGTTCCAGTGGTTGACGAATAACCATCAGGCCGGTTTCGCGGGAGAAGTACTCAGCCGCTGGCTTGCCGTTAACGATGATTTGGCCAGTGCCAACTTTGATAAACACACGAGCTACTGCACTCTTGCGACGGCCGGTGCCGTAATTGTAGTTACCGATCATGTCAGTTCCTTAGATTTCGAGTGCTTTAGGTTGCTGGGCAGCGTGCGGGTGCGAACCTTCAGCGTACACTTTCAGCTTCTTGATCATTGCGTAGCCCAGTGGGCCCTTCGGCAACATACCCTTGACTGCTTTTTCCAGAGCACGGCCTGGGAAACGCTGTTGCATTTTCAGGAAGTTGGTCTCGTAGATGCCGCCTGGGTAGCCCGAGTGACGGTAGTAGGTCTTCTCGGTGGCTTTGGTGCCGGTCACGCGCAGTTTGCCTGCGTTGATGATGACGATGAAATCGCCGGTATCGACGTGAGGAGTAAATTCTGGCTTGTGTTTGCCGCGCAGTCGGAGTGCCACTTCGCTGGCAACACGTCCGAGGACTTTGTCCGTCGCGTCAATCACGAACCAATCGCGCTGGACTTCATGGCCCTTAGCGGAAAAAGTTTTCATGTTGACTTCCTAAATAGTAAAACACGCTCAAATGGTGGTTCCGCCATTGCTTCAGCGGACTCGGCCTTCTTATTTACTTTCCTGAGCGAACGGAAAGCCGATAAGTATAAGCGGCAACCACCAGCCGAGTCAAGCCGCCATTTGGTCTTCCGCCAGCTGCGGCTCGCCGTAGCGGAAAACATTGACCACATTGAAAGTCGTGTCCGGCACGTACAGCCGGCCCTGGGCGGCGTGGATGAAGTACGGCATCCACACCCCGCCCGCGTCCGGGTACTTCTTGAACACGGAAATACCGGTCTCGTAGGTCAGGCCGTCCTCGCCGATGCGGAACACCTTCAGCGCGCGGTTGACCAGGTCGTTGACCATCAGCCGGTCGCCGTCGATACAGACGCTGGCCGGCAGCATGAACTTTTCATAATCGACGTCGACGTCGTCGCAATAGCCGAGGTAGCCGTAACTCCACAAGCTCCTGCCCTCGCGGTCGAACACGCGCAGGCAGTTGTTGAACTGGTCGCAGACGAACAAGCGCTCATTGGCGTCGATGGCGATGTCGCAGGGCGTGAAGTCCTCGTCCGCGTGCCAGCGGAAATTCTTGCGGAACACCACGTAGCCGGTCGGCTGGATCTGCCACATCGAGATGCGGTTGTTGAGCGAGTCGGCGATATAGATTTCGCCCCGGCTATTGACGGCGATGCCCTGCGGCGCCTTCAAGGTGCCGTCGCCGCCTATGCCCTCGCGGCCGAACGGCACGCCGTAGTTGATCAGGAAACCCGACGGACTGAACTGGTACATCGACACCGTGCACATATTGAAGTTGGTGACGAAGATGATCGGCGTGCCCGGGCAAATCTGGCCCAGCGGCGGCGTGTGCGGGTAATAGACATCCATCGCCAGGTCGCCCGGCACGAAGAAGCCGCGCATCATGTCCTGCATCTGGTGGTAGGGATCGCTGTCGGTATTAAAGGTTTTCATGCACCAGTTGCCGGAGTCGATGTTCAGCGAGCCGCGCCCGATGCGCGCCAGCGGATCGATGCCCGAATGCGTGCGGAACTGGTCGTACCAATACTGGTAGACGCGCGTGGTGGCGGTGGCCCACTGGTCGAGCCAGCTGCCGCCGACGACCTCCCGCGGCGGCGCGCGGCGGTCCGGATCGATGCCGAGCACGGCCGTCATGCAGTTGAACTGCGAAGTCTTGCGCAGGCGGTCCTGGTCGTCGCGCCGGTGGCCGACCGACGCGATCAATAGCGCCTCCTCCTCGCCCTTCATGCGCGGGATGCGCACCTTGATGATGCTAGACGCAAACGGTTCGCTGACGTAATACACGTCCGGCTCGGTGGCCGCGCACACCTGGTAGGGACCGACGAACACCTCGTCCTCCAGCACGCCGTAGATCAGGTCGGACATCGAATGCACCGGCTCCATGCGGTGGTTCCACAACGGCTGCAGGCCGTTGACGATAGTGACCAGCTCGCCCTCCAGGTTGTAGACGGCGATGGCGTTTTCGATGTGGCCCGGGACGAAAACGCGGTCGCCGATCACACACACCGAGCGCATCACGTTGAACTTGCCGATGCCCGTCGGTTTGCCGTGCTGGTGCAGCATCACCGTCTCGTGCGGCGCCTGCACGCATTCGTCGACGATGGGCCAGTCGGTGCTGATCTTGAGCACTTCGTAGTGGCCGGTGTTGCCGAGATAAATGTTGCCTTTGGAATCGCTGGCGATGCCTTGCGGCCAGAGCAATTCGTGACCGCCGCCATGCTCGCCTCCGGGGCAGGCGACGCGGCGGAACTGGCCGACGAACTTGCCTTCCAAGGTAAACTTGACGCAGCGGCTGGCCAGGTCGTCCCTGGTATGGAAGAACTCGTCGCAAACATAGAGGTAGTCGACGCCGTCGCGTTCGCGCACGGTGGTGATGCCGTTGGGATCGGACAGCGGCAGATAGTCGCCCTCACCCTGGCCCTCGCCGAACGCAAAGCTGAACCATACCTCGTGCTCGTCGTAGCCGAAGACGGCCACGCGGCCGTGGCCCATGTCGGTGCAGTACATGAGGTTGTCAGTCGGATGCGGACAGACATGGAAAGGCATCAGCAGGCGCGGCGCCTGCGGCGTGGCCTCGCCGGGACCTTCGATCACGTGCAGCAGGGTGGACAGGTCGGGCGCGAACACCAGCAGGCGGCTGTTGCCGGTGTCGCACACCCACAGCCGGCCGTAGCTGTCCGCGTGCACGCCGACCGGGGAATTCAGCGTGAAGTCGTCGGCCAGTTCGCCGACCGCCGTGCTGCCCGGCTTGGTCAGATCACCATATGAACAAAGATACTCGAGGGCTTGGCTCATTAAATGCTCCTTGATTTTAGTCAAACAAAGCGCATTAAATTATCAAGCGGGTCCGGGAGATGTCCAAGCGAAAAAACTTCATGCAAGCCACTCGGCACCGGACTCCTTTACAATACGGACAACGATTTTTAACGGAGAGAATGATGGAATGCAAAGTCAGCTGGAACGGCCCGTCGGGCATGAGTTTTTTGGCCCAGACCGGCTCCGGCCATCTGGTCAACATGGACGGCGCGCCCGAAGGCGGCGGTCACAACCTGGCGCCGCGTCCGATGGAAATGGTGCTGCTCGGCACGGGCGGTTGCACGGCGTATGACGTGGTGCTGATTTTGAAGAAGGGCCGCGCGGATATACGCGGCTGCGAATGCACCCTGAAGGCGGACCGCGCCGATGTCGATCCGAAGGTGTTCACCAAGATAAATTTCCACTTTGTCGTCACCGGCAAGGGCTTGAAGCCGGAGGCGGTGGAGCGCGCGATTTCGCTGTCGCACGATAAGTATTGTTCGGCGTCCATCATGCTGGGCAAGATGGCCGAGATCACCCATTCGTTCGAGATCGTCGAGGTGGAATAAGGTCCGTTAAGGTCCGTCGTTGTTCCACGTAGGGCGGATTAGGCGGAACGCCGTAATCGCCCATGCATGCGTCTCGACGGCGCATGCATGGCCGATTACGCTGCGCTAATCCGCCCTACGTGTCTCCGCGGTCATTCATCTGCGTGGCCATTCATTTAGCGGCCGTCGGATAAGTCAGATGTAGTAGGCGGTGCTGGTCATGATCTTGCCCATCACCGACATCACGGCCTGCACCGGCGCCGGCGTTTGCGCGGCGCCCAGCGCTTGCGCGGCGGCGCCGTGTTCGATCTCGTCGATGCGCATCTGCTCGACGATCGCGCGCGACTTGGCGTCCTGCGGCGGCAGCTTGTCCAGATGGCTGGCCAGGTGCGCTTCCACCTGGCGCTCGGTCTCGACCACGAAACCCAGGC
The DNA here is from genome assembly GCA_963511605.1 of uncultured Duganella sp. GTDB lineage: Bacteria > Pseudomonadota > Gammaproteobacteria > Burkholderiales > Burkholderiaceae_D > Rugamonas. The sequence goes on from CAUPJZ010000001.1 coordinate 392,740, forward strand.
TGCGGGCGTCGCCCAGCACCGCCGCCACCGTGCCGAGCGCGTACGCGCCGGCGTAGAACAGCGGGTTCAACACGCTGGTGTGCGAGCCCAACTCGTTCAGCCGCTGAGCGGTCCACGCCAGATGGTCTTCCTCTTCCCTGCCCGCCTGCTCGAACTGGGCGCGCATTTCCGCCGTCTTGGCGAAGCGTCCCTGCGAGTTGTACAGCGCCTGCGCGCAGACCTCGCCCACGTGGTTGACCCGCATCAGGCCGGCGCTGTGGCGCTGTTCCGCCTCGCTCAGCTGGCCGTCGTCGGCATGCAAGCCCGGCGTCGGTCGCGACGCCGAGGCGACGCCGGCGATCACGCGCAGCGCCTTGTCGGCATCAGCAATAAAGCGGTCCAATGGAGTGTGGTGGAAAGCGGCCATAGCGGTTCGTGGTTCGTCAAAACCACCATTATAGAGGCGCGATTTAGTTTGCGTCCGTCTCTTCGCGCAGTTGCCGCTGGCGCTCGATATAGTCGGCCACCGGGCCGCGCACGTCGATCTTCGAGATATCCTTGGCCACGCCAAGGTTCAGTCCCAGCAGGAAGGGAATGTTCTCGACCGGCACGTCGGTGCAATGCTCGGAGAAGGCCTTGAGGAAGCGCTCGGACTCGACCACCCGCACCACCTTTTCTCCGCTCATGTATTGCAGGATGCTGGTGATGCTGTGGCCCTTGCCGATCGTGTGGTAAATGAAACGGTTGAAATCGCGATCCAACACCTTGAAATCCAACGTTTCCTTGGTCATCAGGCCGGCCAGGTAATACAGTCCCAAGGCCACGCGGAAGAAGCCCGTGCATTCGGTGCGGTCGACGCCGCATTGTGTCACCGCGAGTATTTTTTCCTGCAGTTGAGCATTCATATGCGTCTCCATATCATCACTATAACAAGACATTTGTCGCCATACTTGCTTGCAAGCCAGAATTTTTACATGCTATTCTTGAAATCTTTAATAAAAGAACAGCAAAGGACAGCGAAATGATCGAGGTGAAAGGCCTGGCCAAACGCTTCCGTTTGCCCTCGCGTGGCGGCAAAGCCGCGCCGGCGCTCGATCCGCGCGATCACGACGGCTGGTTCCACGCCGTGCGCGACGTCAGCTTCAGCTGCGCGCCCGGCGAAGTGCTGGGCCTGCTCGGTCCCAACGGCGCCGGCAAGACCACCACCTTGCGCCTGCTGTCCACCGCGCTCAGGCCCGACGCCGGCAGCATCCACGCCAACGGCGTCGACCTGCTGCACAATCCGCTCGTGGCGCGCCAGCACATCGGCTTCCTGTCCGGCAGCACCGGCCTGTACGGCCGCCTGACCGCGCGCGAGAACGTCGAATACTTCGGCCGCTTGCACGGCATGCGCCCGGAGCGCCTGAAGCGGCGCTGCGACGAGCTGTTCGACCTGCTGCAAATGCACGAGTACGGCAACAAGCGCGCCGACCAGCTCTCCACCGGCATGAAGCAGAAATGTTCGATCGCCCGCACCGTCGTGCACGAGCCGAAAATCGTCATCCTCGACGAACCGACAACCGGCCTCGACGTGATGGCCGCCAAGGTGCTGCTCGACTTTATCGCCAGCTACAAGGCGCTGCGGGTGCCGCTGATCTTTTCCACCCACCATCTGCACGAGGTGGAAAAACTGTGCGACCGGGTCTGCATCATCAACCACGGCAAGACCGCCTTCCACGGCACCGTCAACGCCCTGCGCCACCTCGGCGGCAGCGCCGACCTGTACGACGCGTTCGTCGGCGTCATCAACCGGGGGGACTGAGCCATGTGGACCATCTATCTGAAGGAGTTGCTGGAACTGGTGCGCGACCGCAAGACGTTCTTCTTCACCGTCTTCGTCCCGGTCATCGCCATGCCGCTGATCTTCACCGGCTTCGGCATGCTGTCGACCACGATGTTCAAGCAGGCCAGCGAGGCGCAGATGACCTACGCCATGTTCGGCAAGGAGCACGCGCCGCAACTGGCCGCCCGCTTCGCCGAAGAGAAAGGCTTGCGCGAGGTAGTGCTGTCGGGTCCCGGCGAGATCAAGCGCGCCATCGGCGACGACCGCATCAAGTTCGCGCTGGTGATACCGTCCGATCTGGAAAGCACCCTGGCACGGCACCAGCAGGGCGTGATCGAACTGCACTACAACAGCGCGTCGGCGATCGACATGACGCGCAAGCGCGTGACGGCGGTGCTGGGCAACCACAACAACGCGGTGCGCGAGCTGGCGCTGCCGGCCCTCAACCTCAACAAGGACCAGCTGCGCTTCGCGCTCGATCCGATCAAGCTGGAGGACCGTTCGACCGCCAACAAACGCGAGCAAACCGGCGCCATGATCGGCGGCCTGGTGCCCTACATCCTGTTGATGGTGTGCCTGGTCTCGGCGATGTATCCGGCCATCGACACCGGCGCCGGCGAGAAGGAACGCGGCACCCTGGAAACCCTGCTGCTGGCGCCGGTTTCGCGCACCAGCATCGTGCTGGCGAAGTTCCTGATGCTGTTTACCGTCGGCCTGACGTCGGCCCTGCTGATGATCGCCAGCCTGGGCGCGCTGCTGATCTTCGGCGACTCGCTGATGAGCGGCGACGTGGCGCAGATGGCGCGCTCGATCGGTCCGTTCGACCTGGCCATGGTGGCGCTGATGCTGGTGCCGACGGCGGCCATGTTCGCCTCGATCCTGCTGTCGATCTCGGTGTACGCGAAAAGCTACAAGGAGGCCTCCGGCCTGATCTCGCCGTTGATGATCGTCACCATCCTGCCCACCCTGGCGGCGCTGCTGCCCGGCGTGGAAATGAACTGGAAATGGGCCATGGTGCCGTTGACCAATGTTTCCTTGGCAATGAAAGAGCTGGTCAAAGGCACCATGGACTACAGCATGCTGTCGGTGATCATGCTGTCGACCACGGTGACCGCCGGCGCCCTGCTCGCGCTGTGCCGCTGGTGGTTCAACCGCGAGGCGGTGCTGTTCAGAAATTGATGCCAACAATGGTATTGAATCGGACAAGTTGTCTATTCAAGCAAGTCCGCAGGTACGGCGTTCTGGTAGGCCGTTTGCGCAGTCTGGCGCGCCGTTTCCGCCGCCCATCGCAATGGCGCCCCATGTATAGAACAAATTCAATACAATGCCATCATGTGAAAAGTGTATGGCCGTGCAGAAATGCTGGTTGTGCAGCGGCAGAATCATTCAGGAGTCAGCATGGAATTACGCATCAGCAACTTGTCTAAAACCTACGGCAATGGCGTCGTGGCGTTGGACAATATTTCGCTCACCATCCCCACCGGGATGTTCGGCTTGCTCGGCCCCAACGGCGCCGGCAAGTCGACCCTGATGCGGACCTTGGCGACGTTGCAGGAATGCGATTCCGGTTCGGTGTTCCTCGACGACATCGACGTGCTCGACGAAAAAGACGAGGTGCGACGCCTGCTCGGCTATCTGCCGCAGGACTTCGGCGTCTACCCGAAGGTGACGGCCTACGAGCTGCTCGACCATTTCGCCGAGCTCAAGGGCTTGTCGAACCGCAACCGCCGGCGCGAGGTGGTCGACGGCCTGCTGCAGCAAACCAACCTGTTCGACGTGCGCCACCAGCGCCTGGGCGGCTTTTCCGGCGGCATGCGCCAGCGCTTCGGCATCGCCCAGGCGCTGCTGGGCGACCCCAAGCTCATCATCGTCGACGAGCCGACCGCCGGCCTCGATCCGCAAGAGCGGGTGCGCTTCCACAACCTGCTGTCTGACATCGGCGAAGACAAGACCGTCATCCTGTCGACCCACATCGTCAGCGACGTCGCCGACCTGTGCGCCAACATGGCGATCATCAACAAGGGCCACCTGCTGCTGTGCGGTCCCACCCAGGAACTGATCCACGAGGTCAGCGACAAGATCTGGGCCCGCTTCATCGACAAGCGCGACCTGCAATCGTTCCAGCTGCGCCACCCGGTCATCTCGTCGCGCCTGCTGTCTGGCCGCACCCTGATCCACGTCTACAGCGAGAACGATCCCGGCGACGGTTTCGAGGAGGCCATCGGCGACCTCGAGGATGTCTACTTCGCCACCATCGCCGGCCGCCACCTGGCCGCCGCCACCTGCGACTAAGGCGGCCGCATGTTCGCCATCGCCTTTTTTGAAGCGCGCCAGCGCCTCAAGCTGCTGTCGACCTGGGTCTACTTCCTCGGGTTCCTGTCGCTGTCGCTGCTGTGGATGGCCGCCGCCGGCGGTTTCTTCAAGGAAGCCCACGTCACCTTCGGCAGCCTGGCGATCAATTCGCCACGCTCGCTGATGTTCACCGTCAGCGCGCTCGGCTCCCTGGGCGTGGTGGTGATCGCGGCCATGATGGGCCGCTCGGTGCAGCAGGATTTCGAGTACGACATGCAGCACTTCTTCTTCAGCGCGCCGATCAAGAAGCACCAGTACATGTTCGGCCGCTTCCTCGGCGCCTATTTCACCCTGGCGGTGATCTTCACCAGCATCATCCTCGGCGCCTGGCTGGGCAGCATGCTGCCGGGCATCGACCCGGAGCGTCTCGGCCTGCCGGGCCCGCTGGGCTACCTGATCCCCTACCTCGTCGTCATCCTGCCCAACATCTTCATCTTCGGCGCCGTGTTCTTCATCCTCGCCGCGCTGACACGGCGCATGCTGCCGGTCTACATCAGCAGCGTGGTCATGCTGATCGGCTACATCGTCGCCCCCGGCCTGGCGCGCGACCTGGACTACAAAACGCTGGCCGCGCTGATCGACCCCTTCGGCACCACCGCCGTGCTGCGCCTGACCGAATACTGGCCCATCATCGAGCGCAACACGCGCATGGTCTGGCCGGAGGGCGTGTACCTGCTCAACCGCGTGCTGTGGTCGTCCTTCGCGCTGGCCGGGTTGCTGCTGGGTTACTGGCGCTTCCACTTCATCGCCACCGTCGACAGCGGCGCCAGCGGCAGCGCCAGCCGCGGCGAGGGCGAACCGCCGCCGCACCTGTCGGCCGTTTCGACCAACACCCAGGAAACGCCGGACTTCAAATCGCGCAGCCTGGCCGGGCTGCTCGTCAAGATGAGCTGGCTGAACCTGCGCGAAACCACCAAGAACATCTACTTCGTCGTCATCGTGCTGGCCGGCGTGCTGATGATGTTCGCCGGCGCGCTCGACACGGGCTCGATGTTCGGCACCAACACCTACCCGGCCACCTACCTGATCCTCGACTCGGTGACGGAAACGTTCGAGCTGTTCATGCTGGTGATCACCACCTTCTACGCGGGCGAGCTGATCTGGCGCGAGCGCGAGGCGCGCATGGCGCAGATGCTCGACGCGCTGCCGATCCCGAGCTGGCTGCCGCTGCTGGCCAAGCTGTTCGCGCTGATCGGCCTGCAGGCACTGCTGATGTTGGTCGTCATGCTGTGCGGCATGGCGATCCAGATCTTCAAGGGCTATTTCATCCTGGAGCCGGGGCTGTATCTATACCAGCTGTTCCTGATCCAGTTGCCCGACTACGCGCTGGCGGCGGTGCTGGCGATCGCGCTGCAGGTGCTGATCAACCAGCGCTACCTGGCCTACTTCGCGATGATCATGTACTACGTCGCGATGTTGACCATGAGCTCGATGGGCGTGGAGGAACCGCTGCTGGCCTATGGCAACATGCCGCACTTCATCTATTCCGCGATGAACGGCTACGGGCACTACCTGCCGCGCGAGCGCTGGTTCGAGGCGTACTGGGGCGGCGCCGCGCTGCTGCTGGTGGTCGGCTCGCTGCTGTTCTGGGCGCGCGGCACCAACGACGGCTGGCGCCAGCGCATGCTGCTGGCGCGCCACGCGCTGACCCGGCCGGTGCTGGCCACGATGGCCGCCGGCGCGCTGGTCTTCGCCGGCGCCGGCGCGGTACTGTTCTATAACACGCACATCGTCAACTGCTACCAGTCGACTTACGAAAAAGACGCCGAGCGCGCCGACTACGAACGCAAATACAAACAATACGCGGCGCTGCCGCAGCCGCGCATCACCGACGTCAAGCTCGACGTCGCCATCACGCCGGCGCAGCGCGGCCTCAAGGTCAAGGGCCGCTACGTGCTGCAAAACAAGACCGCGCAACCGGTCAGCGACATCATCATCCAGCAGGACGCCGATGCCACGGCATACAAGGCGCGCTTCAGCCAGGAAGTGCGCACGGGCCTGCGCGACACCGACCTCGGCTTCTACACCTACAAGCTGGCCCAGCCGCTGGCGCCGGGCGCGCGAATGGCGTTCGAGTTCGAGATCGACTACGCGCCCAAGGGCATTTTCGGCATGGGCCAGGACACGCCGGTGGTCCACAACGGCACCTTCTTCAACAACAGCGTGCTGCCGCGTGTCGGCTACCAGCGGGAGAACGAGCTGAGCGACGCGCGCGACCGCAAGAAGCACAAACTGGCCGCGCGCGAACGCATGTTGCCGCGCGACGATGCACGCGGCCTGGCCAACAATTTCAGCGGCAACGACGCCGACTGGATCAACTTTGACGCCATCGTCAGCACCAGCGCCGACCAGATCGCCATCGCGCCGGGCACCCTGGTCAAGGACTGGAGCAGCAAGGGCCGGCACTACTACCACTACAAGATGGACCAGCCGATCCTGAACTTCTACGCCTTCCAGTCGGCGCGCTATCTGGTCAAGCGCGACTGGTGGCAGGATGTCGGCATCGAGATCTACTACCACCCTGGCCACGAATACAACCTCGAGCGGATGAACAAGGGCATCAAGGAATCGCTCGACTACTACACGCGCAACTTCGGACCGTACCAGCACAAGCTGGTGCGCATCGTCGAATTCCCGCGCTACGCCACGTACGCGCAATCGTTCCCGAACACGATTCCGTATGCCGAATCGCTGGGTTTCATCGCCAAGGTCGACGACAGCAATCCGAAGGACATCGACTACCCGTTCTACGTCACCGCGCATGAAATGGCGCACCAGTGGTGGGGCCATCAACTGGTCGCCGGCAACACGCGCGGCGGCAGCGTGCTGAGCGAAACGCTGGCCGAATACTCGGCGTTGATGGTGATGAAGAAAAATTTCGGCGCCAGCAAGATGCGTCGTTTCCTGAGCTACGACCTGCACCAATACCTGCTGGGGCGCGCGCTGGAGCGCAAGAAGGAACTGCCGCTGGCCGACAACGAAAACCAGAACTACATCCAGTACCGCAAGGGCAGCCTGGCGATGTACCAGTTGCAGGACATTTTGGGCGAGACGAGGATCAACGGCGCGCTCAAGGAGCTGCTGGCGAAACATGGGCGCAGCGGCGGGCCGTACCCGAGCGTCACGGTGCTGGTCGACGCGCTGCGCCGCATCACGCCGCCGGAGCAGGCGTACCTGATCGACGACCTGTTCAACCACATCGTGCTCTATGAAAACCACGGGGTATCGGCGACGGCGCGCAAGCTCAACGACGGCAAATACGAAGTCAGCTTCGTCGTCAGCGCCGCCAAGGTGCGCGCCAACGACCAGGGCGAGGAGCGGGACGCGGCGTTGAAGGACTACATCGACATCGGCGTCGACGACAAGGACGGCAACAGCCTGATCCGCGAACGCAAGCTGATCGACCGCAAGGACAACAGCTACACGGTCATCGTCAGCGGCCGCCCGGCCAGGGCCGGCATCGACCCCGACAACAAGCTGATCGACCGCAAGCCCGACGACAACATGGTCAACGTCGAACTGCAAGCGCAATAAACTCGGTTATGCAACTTTGAAGATGTTGACGATGGCCCGCAAGTCGTCGGCCTGGTCGTTCAGCGAGGCGGCTGCGGCGGCGGCCTCCTCCACCAGCGCTGCGTTCTGCTGCGTGACCTGGTCCATCTGGATCACCGCTTGGTTCACCTGCTCGATGCCGGCGCTCTGCTCGTGGCTGGCCGAGCTGATTTCACCCATGATGTCGGTGACGCGCTGGATGCTGTCGACCACGTCGCTCATCGTCATGCCCGCTTGCGTGACCAGGGTGCTGCCGGCGTCGACCTTCTCCAGCGAGTCGTCGATCAGCGCTTTGATTTCCTTGGCGGCCGTGGCGCTGCGCTGCGCCAGGCTGCGCACCTCGCTGGCAACCACCGCGAAGCCACGCCCCTGCTCGCCCGCGCGCGCCGCTTCCACCGCCGCGTTCAAGGCCAGGATGTTGGTCTGGAAGGCGATGCCGTCGATGACGCTGATGATGTCGACGATCTTGCGCGCCGAGCCGCTGATCGCTTCCATCGTGTCGACCACGTCGGCCACCTCCGTGCCGCCGCGCCGCGCCACTTCCGACGCCTTCACCGCGAGCTGGTTGGCCTGGCGGGCGTTGTCCGAGTTCTGCTTGACGGTCGAGGTCAATTCTTCCATCGACGCGGCCGTCTCTTCCAGGCTGGACGCCTGTTCCTCGGTGCGGGCCGACAGGTCCATATTGCCGGCGGCGATTTCGCTCGACGCCGTCGAGATGCTTTCCGTGCCATGGCGCACGTCGTTGACAATGCCGATCAAGCCGTCGTTCATCGAGCGCAGCGCTTGCAGCAGGCGTCCGGTCTCGTCGGTGCTGCCGACCTCGATGGTCGACGTCAGGTCCTTGTTGGCCACGGCCACGGCGATGTCCACTGCCTGGTTCAGCGGCACGGTGATGCCGCGCGTCAAACGCCAGGCGCAGCCGACGCCCAGCGCCAGCACCACCAGACCGAACACGATCATGAATTGGCGGCTGTTCTGATAGATCGTCTCGATCTCGGCCGCGTTGGCGTCGATGCTTTTGCGCTGCATGTCCAGCAAGCCGCTCAGCGAGGCCAGGTAGGCCTTGCCGTCCGGCGTGAAGCGCTGGTCGAGCACCTCGTTGGCCTGCTCGAGCTGTCCTTCCTTCTTCAGCTTGACGATCGTGTCGCGCGACGCCAGGTAGCGTTTGCGGTTGGCCATCATCTGTTCGAACAGGGCTTTTTCCTGCTCGGTCTCCAGCAGCGGCTCGACCTTCTTTTGCAAGCCGTTGACCTCTGCGGTGGAGGCGACCGTTTCCTCGGCGAAGAACGGGCCGAGCGACGGATCGGAGCTCTTCGAAATCGCCGACGTGCGGCGCACGCTGGTGTGGATCAACCGGTACCAGTCGCTGATCATGCGTTCCTTGGCCAAAGGCTGTTGCATCATGTCACGTGTGGCCTCGGCCACGTCTTGCATATGCGTGATGCCGATCACCGTCATCAAAGTCATCATGGCGAGGACCAAGCCGAAGCCTGCGGCGAGGCGCGTGCCGATTTTCAAATTTTTCATGGTAAAAATCGCCCCTCAGGGCGGTATCTGGAATTAGGAAGCGGTGCGACGTTTGAGAACCGCATATCGGGCAGAAGAAGTGAATTGCCCTAAAGAATCAATAGTTTAGCACAGCAACTAATTTACTGCTGTAATAAAGATATGTGATAACAGCAAGTCGTCGATGTGCGGCGACGGGTCGCGCGCAAGTGCCGGCATAGGTCAAAACCGGTAGCGGACGAACGCCACTGTTCTATTGGAGAGCCCCGAGAAAAACGATGCAGTAGCATCGATCGGCATAGGGGCGGCCAGTATAACTGGCCGGTCCCCTGCCACACCACCCGGCATGCGGGTCCGCACCGGGCGGTTCAAGTAGTTGAGGTTAGGAGAGGCGAGGTACGCCAAGGCGGTCGAAGTAGGCAATCGTGAGTA
>CAUPJZ010000002.1:0-392356 GCA_963511605.1 uncultured Duganella sp.
GATTTGGAGGCAACTTGATGAGTGGCTGCGTCACAGGCTACGAGCGATCCAGCTCAAGCACTGGAAGCGCGGGAAAACCATGCATCGGGAACTGCTTCAGCTCGGGGCTGCGGCCTCGGTCGCAAGAAAGGTCGCGGCAAATAGCCGCCACTGGTGGCGCAACGCTGATCGCCTGTTGAAAACAGTACTCACGATTGCCTACTTCGACCGCCTTGGCGCACCTCGCCTCTCCTAACCTCAACTACTTGAACCGCCCGGTGCGGACCCGCATGCCGGGTGGTGTGGCAGGGGACCGGCCAGTTATACTGGCCGCCCCTATGCCGATTGGAGAATCGCGCCAGCATGTAATCCGCATGTCTATAATGTGATATCGCCCGCGATATCGCTGCGATGCCATGACGCCTACCCATCTCTCCAAGATCAAGAAAACATTGTTGGAGTTGAATCGTTCGCCCAATGGCATCAAGGCGAGCACTCTGGCCGGGCTTGCCCAAGAGCTAGGGCGGGCGGCGTCCATCAGGGGAAAGGAGCCGACATATGTCCGTGACGTCCCGCCACGGTTACCTTTTCCATTGAGTATTCCACGGCACACTGGGGATTTGCGCGTCGGGACGGCGAAAAATATCATTAAGTCACTGTTGAAAGACGTGGCCGTGTGGGAAGCCTACATGCAAGGAAATGGTGATGAATATTAGTGATGAGGAAATCCGTGCTGTGCTGGCCCGTCCTTATGTCCGGAACCTGCTTCCGGATGGGGACGGCGGCTACACCGTGACCGTCCAAGAGTTCCCGGGATGTATAGCTGAAGGTGATACAGCCGAGGATGCCTTGCGAAACTTCGATGCAGCTGCAGCCTCATGGATCGAAGCGGCTGTGGCGAGCGGCCTTGAGATTGCCCAGCCGGTCGAAGTGCCTGTCTACAGCGGACGTATCGCATTGCGCATTCCCGGCGGCCTGCATCAGGACGTCGCCCGTCTGGCGGAGATCGACGAATGCAGCATCAATCAATTGCTGAGCGTTGCGATTGCCGAATACGTGGGGCGCAGGCAAGGCCGGCCTTTGCAGCCGGCACGGAAGAGCAGGGCGTCCGCCGCGCGGTGAACCGTTCGAGCAGATCTTGCAACGAAATAAATCCGGTGGCCGCGTCGGAAAATTTTGCCTGTGTTTCGCCGCCCCTCCATTGCCAAGGAGCGGGGATTTGGTTATAATTCAAAGGTTTAGCCAATCTCACCTCTACCGTAGCCGACCACCACTCACTCCATATTCAATCTGACCTTCCACCCCGGCCTGCGACGGCTTTGGGTACACGACGGTCGTCTGACGTGGCGCAGCTACGGTAACTTTATCAGGAGTTGCCCTTGCCGCCATTTTTTTCTGGCCCCGCCGTTCCAGCCATACTGGCCCTCGCCGACGGAACCATTTTTAAAGGTTTTTCAATCGGCGCCGCCGGCCATACCACCGGGGAAGTCGTTTTCAATACCTCCATGACCGGCTATCAGGAAATCCTGACCGATCCCAGCTATTGCCGCCAGATCGTCACCCTGACGTATCCACACATCGGCAACACCGGCGTCAATCCAGAAGACGTCGAGTCCTCCAAAGTCCACGCGGCCGGCCTAATCATCCGTGACCTGCCGCTGATGGCGTCGAACTTCCGCTCCACCCAGTCGCTGGCCGATTACCTGAAGGCCGAGAACATCGTCGCCATCGCCGGTATCGACACCCGCAAGCTGACCCGCATCCTGCGCGAAAAAGGCGCCCAGTCCGGCGCCATCCTGGTCGGCACCCAGGGCAACGAGCCATCCACCGCGCAAGCACTGGAACTGGCCCGTTCGTTCCCTGGCCTGGCCGGCATGGACCTGGCCAAAGTCGTCTCGACCAAGACCGCCTACGAGTTCACCGAAGCGGAATGGAAACTGGGCGAGGGCTACGGCAAACTCGCGGAACCCAAGTTCCACGTGGTCGCCTACGACTACGGCGTCAAGCGCAACATCCTGCGCATGCTGGTGGAACGCGGCTGCAAAGTGACCGTGCTGCCGGCGCAAGCCACCGCCGCCGACGCGCTGGCCCTGAATCCTGATGGCGTGTTCCTGTCGAACGGCCCTGGCGACCCGGAACCGTGCGACTACGCGATCCAGGCCACCAAGGAGCTGATCGACAAGGGCATCCCGGTGTTCGGCATTTGCCTGGGCCACCAGATCATGGCATTGGCCTCCGGCGCGAAAACGCTGAAGATGAAGTTCGGCCACCACGGCGCCAACCACCCGGTGCAGGACCTGGACAGCAAGAAGGTGATGATCACCTCGCAGAACCACGGTTTCGCCGTGGACGCCGCGACCCTGCCAGCCAACACCCGCGTAACCCACAGCTCGTTGTTCGACGGCTCGCTGCAGGGCTTCGCCCGCACCGACAAACCGGCGTTCTGCTTCCAGGGCCACCCTGAAGCTTCGCCCGGCCCGACTGACGTCGCTTACCTGTTTGACCGCTTCATCGGCATGATGGAAGCAACGGAGAAAAAATAAGATGCCTAAACGTACAGACATTAAAAGTATTCTGATTATTGGCGCTGGTCCGATCATTATCGGCCAGGCTTGCGAGTTCGATTATTCCGGCGCACAGGCCTGCAAGGCCCTGCGCGAAGAAGGCTACAAAGTCATTCTGGTCAACAGCAATCCGGCGACCATCATGACCGACCCCGAAATGGCCGATGTGACCTACATCGAGCCGATCACGTGGCAAGTCGTCGAGAAGATCATCGCCAAGGAAAAACCGGACGCGATCCTGCCGACCATGGGCGGCCAGACCGCGCTGAACTGCGCGCTGGACCTGCATCGCCACGGCATCCTGGACAAGTACAAGGTCGAGCTGATCGGCGCCACGCCGGAAGCCATCGACAAGGCCGAGGACCGCTCCAAGTTCAAGGACGCGATGACCAAGATCGGCCTGGGTTCGGCACGCTCGGGCGTCGCGCACTCGCTGGACGAGGCGTGGGCCGTGCAACGCGAGGTCGGCTTCCCGACCATCATCCGTCCATCGTTCACGATGGGCGGCAGCGGCGGCGGCATCGCCTACAACGAAGAAGAATTCGAAGCGATCTGCAAGCGCGGCCTGGAAGCGTCGCCGACCAACGAGCTGCTGATCGAGGAATCGCTGCTGGGCTGGAAAGAGTACGAGATGGAAGTGGTGCGCGACAAGGCGGACAACTGCATCATCATCTGCTCGATCGAGAACCTGGACCCGATGGGCGTGCACACCGGCGACTCGATCACCGTGGCGCCTGCGCAGACCCTGACCGACAAGGAATACCAGATCATGCGCAACGCCTCGCTGGCGGTGCTGCGTGAAATCGGCGTCGACACCGGCGGTTCGAACGTGCAGTTCTCGATCAACCCGGCCGACGGCCGCATGATCGTCATCGAAATGAATCCGCGCGTATCGCGTTCGTCGGCGCTGGCGTCGAAAGCCACCGGCTTCCCGATCGCCAAAGTGGCGGCCAAGCTGGCCGTGGGCTTCACGCTCGATGAGCTGCGCAACGAGATCACCGGCGGCGCGACCCCGGCCTCGTTCGAACCGTCGATCGACTACGTCGTGACCAAGATCCCGCGCTTCACGTTCGAGAAATTCCCGACCGCCGACCACCACCTGACCACGCAGATGAAATCCGTCGGCGAGGTGATGGCGATCGGCCGCACGTTCCAGGAATCGTTCCAGAAAGCCTTGCGCGGCCTGGAAGTGGGCGTCGATGGCTTGAACGAGAAGACCAAGGACCGCGAGAAGATCGAAGAGGAACTGGGCGAGCCGGGTCCGGAGCGCATCTGGTACGTGGGCGACGCGTTCGCCCAGGGCTTCACGCTGGAAGAAGTGCACCAGCTGACCAAGATCGACCCATGGTTCCTGATCCAGATTAAAGAGATCGTCGACCTGGAACTGTGGATGGACACGCAGAAGCTGGAACAGCTGGACAAGACCGTGCTGTACAAGCTGAAGCAAAAAGGCTTCTCGGACCGCCGTCTGGCCTTCCTGCTGCAGACCGACGCCAAGGCCGTGCGCGCCCGCCGCCATGAGCTCAACATCCGTCCGGTGTACAAGCGCGTCGACACCTGCGCGGCCGAGTTCTCGACCAACACCGCGTACATGTACTCGACCTACGATGAAGAGTGCGAGTCCAATCCGACCGACAAGAAGAAGATCATGGTGCTGGGCGGTGGCCCTAACCGTATCGGCCAGGGTATCGAATTCGACTACTGCTGCGTGCACGCGGCGCTGGCGATGCGCGAAGACGGCTACGAGACCATCATGGTCAACTGCAATCCGGAGACCGTGTCGACCGACTACGATACCTCCGACCGCCTGTACTTCGAGTCGCTGACCCTGGAAGACGTGCTGGAAATCGTCGACCTGGAAAAGCCGGTCGGCGTGATCGTGCAATACGGCGGCCAGACCCCGTTGAAACTGGCGCTGGACCTGGAGGCGAACGGCGTGCCGATCGTCGGCACCTCGCCGGACATGATCGACGCCGCCGAAGACCGCGAGCGTTTCCAGAAGATGCTGCAAAAGCTGGATCTGCGCCAGCCGCCCAACCGCACCGCGCGCACCGAGGCCGACGCCCTGGCGCTGGCGCAGGAAATCGGCTACCCGCTGGTGGTGCGTCCTTCGTACGTGCTGGGCGGACGCGCGATGGAAATCGTCCACGAGCAGCGCGACCTGGAACGCTACATGCGCGAAGCGGTCAAGGTATCGCACGATTCGCCGGTGCTGCTGGACCGCTTCCTGAACGATGCCATCGAGTGCGACGTCGATTGCATCTCCGACGGCGAGACCACCTTCATCGGCGGAGTGATGGAACACATCGAACAAGCCGGCGTCCACTCGGGCGACTCGGCGTGCTCGCTGCCACCGTACTCGCTGGCGCAGGACACCATCGATGAACTGAAGCGCCAAACCTCGCTGATGGCCAAGGGCCTGAACGTGGTGGGCCTGATGAACGTGCAGTTCGCGATCCAGAAGCAGGAAGTGGACGGCGTCAGCAAGGACGTGGTCTACGTGCTGGAAGTGAACCCGCGCGCCTCGCGCACGGTGCCGTTCGTGTCCAAGGCGACCGGCCTGCAACTGGCCAAGATCGCGGCGCGCTGCATGGTCGGCCAGACCCTGGCGCAGCAGGGCATCACGACCGAAGTCGTGCCGCCTTACTACAGCGTCAAGGAAGCCGTGTTCCCGTTCGTGAAATTCCCGGGCGTCGACACCATCCTCGGACCGGAGATGAAATCGACCGGCGAAGTCATGGGCGTGGGCAAGACCTTCGGCGAAGCCTTCGTCAAATCGCAGATGGGCGCCGGCGTCAAGCTGCCGAAGTCGGGCAAGGTGTTCCTGTCGGTGAAATCGTCCGACAAGCCGCGCGCCGTCAAAGTGGCGCGCGACCTGGTCGAGATCGGCTTCTCGCTGGTGGCCACCAAGGGCACCGCCGCCGTGATCTCGGCGGCCGGCATTCCGGTCACCGCCGTCAACAAGGTGGTCGAGGGCCGTCCGCACATCGTCGACATGATCAAGAACCACGAGATCGTCCTGGTGATCAACACCGTCGAAGAGAAGCGCAACGCCATCACCGACTCGCGCGCGATCCGCACCTCGTCGCTGGCCTCGCGCGTGACGACGTACACCACCATCGCCGGCGCCGAAGCGGCGGTCGAGGGCATTCGTCATTTGGACGAACTGCAAGTGTACGATTTACAAGGGCTGCATAAAACCTTACACTAAGGCTTAGCAGTACTTTTGAACCACAGAGCTCGCGCTGCAGTTGGCGTGGCCTCTGTGGTTTTCCATTGTAAAACCAGAGTAAATAAACAACATGACTTCAGTTCCACTTACCAAGTACGGCGCCGAGCTCTTGAAAGAAGAGTTGCACCAGTTGAAGACCAAAGAACGCCGTATCGTGATCGACGCGATTGCTGAAGCGCGTTCCCATGGCGACCTGTCTGAAAACGCCGAGTACGATGCCGCCAAGGAACGCCAGGCCTTCGTCGAAGGCCGCATCGCGGAATTGGAAGGTAAGCTGAGCGCCGCGCAAATCATCGATCCGACCACCTTGGACGCCGAAGGCCGCGTCGTGTTCGCGTCGACCGTCGACCTCGAAGACCTGGAATCGGGCGCGAAAGTGACCTACCAGATCGTCGGCCTGGACGAGGCAGATTTGAAATTGAGCAAAGTATCGGTGACCTCGCCGATCGCCCGCGCGCTGATCGGCAAGTCCGCCGGCGACGTGGTGGAAGTGCAGGCGCCGTCGGGCCCGCGCGAATACGAAATTCTGGAAGTGCGTTACATCTGATGCTACTTGCGCGTATCCGTTTGCTGGTCGCGACCTTGTGGGCCGGCAGTTTGTGGGCGATCGGCTATCTGGCCGCCCCGACCTTGTTCGCCACCTTGACCGACCGCGTGCTGGCCGGCACGATCGCCGCCAGCCTGTTCCACAACCTCGCATGGCTGTCGATCGCCTGCGCCCTGGTCATGCTGGTGCTGGTGTGGGTGAGCAAGGGCACGGAGACGGCCGGAATCTTCGCCGGCTCGGCCCGCAACTCCGAGGTCAAGTCGCGCCGCACCTTGATGGCGGTGATCCTGGTGATGCTGGGGTGTACGCTGGTGTCGCACTTCGGCCTGCAGCCGATGATGGGCGCGTTGCGTGCCGCGGCGGGGCCGGGCGGTGTGATGGAGTCGGCTGCCAAGAACGAGTTCGGCATCCTGCACGGCATTTCCAGCGGCCTGTTTTTGGTGCAGAGTTTGCTGGCCGCGTGGCTGGTGATCAAGCAATAAATAAGCAGTAACTGCGTGTTTTCGCCCTTTCCCCGCCGGGGAAAGGGCGATGCCCGGGTTTATTTCGAACCCAGAGCGCTCTTCTTCGAGGATTTCTGCTGTGGCTTGGCGCGCTTGATGTTGCCGCCCTGGGTCACGCGTTCATTCCCTTTCAACAGCACCTTGGTCACCGACGGACGTTTGGTGCCGCTCGGGCTAGGCTTGACGATGGTCACTTCGCGCAGGCCCTTGCCGGACGTCGAGCGTTCCTTCGTGGTTTCCACTTTCGGGCGGTACAGGACCAGCAGTTTGCCGATGTGTTGCACCGGCGCGGCGTCCAGTTGCTCGCAGATGGTGTCGTACATGGCGGCGCGGGCTTCGCGGTCGTCGCCGAACACGCGAACCTTGATCAGGCCGTGCGAATCCAGGCCAAGGGCGATTTCCTTGAGGACGTTGGCGGTCAATCCCGCTTCGCCGATCAGAACGATGGGCTTCAGCGCGTGAGCTTCGGCGCGCAGGGCGCTGCGCTCAACGGGTGTAAGTTTTTGCATAATATATTTTTAGTGGTTCCCTTAAAGGCAGTATTCTACGCGAATGAAGAAGAAGAAATTAAACAAAAACTGGTTGCACGACCACATTAACGACCCTTACGTGAAATTGGCGCAAAAAGAGGGTTACCGCGCCCGCGCCGCTTTCAAGCTCAAGGAGATCGACGAGGACGAGCACCTGATCAAGCCCGACCAGGTCATCGTCGACCTCGGCTGCACGCCCGGCAGCTGGGGCCAATACGTGCGCCGCAAGCTGGCCGGCAAGGATGGCGGCGGCATCAACGGCACCCTGATCGGCCTCGACATGCTGCCGATGGAGCCGATCGCCGACTTCCATTTCATCCAGGGCGATTTCCGCGAGCCGGAGGTGTTGCAACAGCTCGAGGACGTGGTCAAGGGGCGTAAAGTTGACGTTGTGTTATCGGATATGGCGCCCAACCTGTCCGGCATCGCCACGGCCGACGCCGCGCGCATGGAACATCTGATCGATCTGGCAATAGAATTCTCGCAGGCGCATTTGAAACCTAGCGGTTCCTTGCTGGTCAAATGTTTTAAAGACATGGGTTTTAACGACATTGTGTTGAAGTTTCGCCAAGAGTTTAAAACGGTGGTGCAGAAAAAACCGAAAGCCAGCCGCGACAAATCGTCCGAGATTTTCCTGCTCGGCCGCGGGTTGAAAAACCCCACCGATGGCATGGTATCGGCGCAACCGCTGGATTCCGACCAATTCCGTCCTTGATCGCCCTTGTTTTTTACCGCGCGGGCCGCACATCCAACAGGGAAGCGCACTTTTGTCTTGATCCGCACCATATTTTGATCAAATAATGTGCCTTTCTGCTGGGTTTACACCCCTGCGCACGGGTGGGCTTCTGGCACCGCCTGCTTATTACGAGTAAAATCGGGTTTCTAGCCCTAGGTTAAAAGATGCGCCCCGCATCCAAGGAGTTTTCGTGAATAACATGTTTTCCAAATCAGCCATCTGGGTAGTCGTCGTACTGCTCCTGCTCATGCTGTACAAGCAGTTCGATAGCCATGGCGTTGCAGGCGGCGCCAAACCCATCGCTTACTCCGATTTGCTGGATGACGTGAAAGCCAAGCGCATCAAGGATGTCGTGATCGAGGGGGGCAACATCACCGCGACCCGCACCGACGACACCAAGGTGCGCACCACCGCCACGATCCTCGATCGCGGGCTGGTGGGCGACCTGCGCGACAACGGCGTCCGTTTCGACGTGAAACCGCCTGAAGAGCCATCGTTCCTGCAGCAAGTGTTTGTGTCCTGGTTCCCGATGCTGTTGCTGATCGGCGTGTGGATTTTCTTCATGCGTCAGATGCAGGGCGGCGGCAAGGGCGGCGCGTTCTCCTTCGGCAAGTCGAAGGCGCGCATGATGGACGAATCGAACAACACCGTCACCTTCGCCGACGTCGCCGGTTGCGACGAAGCGAAGGAGGAAGTCAACGAGATCGTCGATTTCCTGAAGGATCCGAGCAAGTTCCAGAAACTGGGCGGCCGCATTCCACGCGGCGTGCTGATGGTCGGTCCTCCGGGCACGGGTAAAACCCTGCTGGCGCGCGCCATCGCCGGCGAAGCCAAGGTGCCGTTCTTCTCGATCTCCGGTTCGGACTTCGTTGAAATGTTCGTCGGCGTCGGCGCCAGCCGCGTCCGCGACATGTTCGAGAACGCCAAAAAGCATTCGCCTTGCATCATCTTCATCGACGAGATCGACGCGGTCGGCCGTCACCGTGGCGCCGGCATGGGCGGCGGCAACGACGAACGCGAACAGACCTTGAACCAGTTGCTGGTCGAGATGGACGGTTTCGAAGCCTCGTCCGGCGTGATCGTGGTCGCCGCGACCAACCGCGCCGACGTGCTCGACAAGGCGCTGTTGCGCCCGGGCCGTTTCGACCGTCAAGTCTCGGTCGGCCTGCCGGACATCCGCGGCCGCGAGCAGATCCTGAACGTGCACATGCGCAAAGTGCCGATCGGCACCGACGTCAAGGCCGACATCCTGGCCCGTGGCACCCCCGGCTTCTCGGGCGCCGACCTGGCCAACCTGGTCAACGAGGCGGCACTGTTCGCCGCGCGCCGCAGCAAGCGCCTGGTCGACATGAGCGACTTCGAGGATGCCAAGGACAAGATCTTCATGGGTCCGGAGCGCAAGTCGATGGTCATCCGCGAGGAAGAGCGCCGCAACACCGCGTACCACGAGTCGGGCCACGCGGTGGTCGCCAAGCTGTTGCCGAAGGCCGATCCGGTCCACAAGGTGACGATCATGCCGCGCGGCTGGGCACTGGGTCTGACCTGGCAGCTGCCTGAGCACGATAATATTTCGGGCTACAAGGACAAGATGCTGGAGGAGATTTCGATCCTGTTCGGCGGCCGTATCGCCGAGGAAATCTTCGTCGGCCAGATGTCGACCGGCGCCTCGAACGACTTCTCGCGCGCCACCAAGGTTGCCCGCTCGATGGTCACCCGCTTCGGCATGTCCGACGCGATGGGTGTGATGGTCTACGAGGACAGCCAGAACGACGGCTTCTTCGGCGGCGCGTCGAAGACGATTTCGGAAGCGACCCAGCAAATGGTCGACGCCGAGATCCGCAACATCCTGGACCAGCAGTACAAGCTGGCCCGCTCGTTGCTCGAAGCGAACCGCGACAAGGTCGAGGTCATGACCAAGGCGCTGCTGGAATGGGAAACCATCGACGCGGACCAGATCAACGACATCATGGCCGGCCTGGAGCCACGTCCACCGAAACCCGGTGTGACGATCCGCAAACAGCCGCCTAGCGACGGCGGCACCGGCGTGACGCCTAGCGTGACGGCACCGGCCTAAGCAGTGGGCCGCACGGTCCGCTAGCAGAGACAAGGGTGAGGAGAAATCCTCGCCCTTTTTCATTCCCACTTCCGTTTTCTTCATGCGATCCACATTACAGTTCGGCCGATTCAATTACCCCTTGCAAGGCGAGGCCGCGCGCGCCCGCGTGATGGGCATCCTCAACGTCACCCCCGATTCGTTTTCCGACGGCGGCCATTACCAGTCGCTGGAATTCGCCATCTCGCACGCCGAGCAAATGATACGCGACGGCGTGGACATCATCGACGTCGGCGGCGAGTCGAGCCGTCCGGGCGCGCCGCCACTGCCGCTGGAGGACGAGCTGCGCCGCGTGATGCCGGTGTTGTACGCGCTGCGCGACCAGGGGCCGGCGATTTCGGTCGACACCTACAAGCCGCAGGTGATGCGCGAAGCCATCATCGCCGGCGTCGACATGATCAACGACATCAACGGCTTCCGCGCGCCGGGCGCGCTGGAGGCGGTGCGCGACGGCGACTGCGCGTTGTGCATCATGCACATGCAATCCGATCCGCAACACATGCAGCTGGCGCCGTCGTACACCGACGTGGTCGCCGAAGTGATTGCTTTCTTGCGGGAACGGATCGATGCCATGATCGCATCGGGAATTGATCCCCGTCGATTGTGTATCGATCCCGGCTTTGGCTTTGGGAAGACGGTGGAGCATAATTACGCCTTATTGAGGGCCACAAGGCGGTTGATTGAGGAACTGGATATGCCATTGCTGGCCGGCTTGTCGCGCAAATCGATGGTCGGCGCGGTGACGGGCAAACCGGTCGAGCAGCGCATGGCCGGCAGCGTTGGCGGCGCGCTGGCGGCGGTGGCGCACGGGGCGGTGATCGTTCGCGTGCACGACGTCGCCGAAACGGTCGACGCCCTCAAGGTATGGCAGGCGGCACATTAAAACAATCAATAACAACGCAGACGATAAAGAGCACACAACATGGCACGTAAATATTTTGGCACAGATGGTATCCGCGGTCTGGTCGGCGAATCGCCGATCACGCCTGACTTCGTTATGCGGCTCGGCTACGCCGCCGGCAAGGTGTTGGCGGGCGTTCCGCGCACCGGCGGCAAGCGACCGACCGTCCTGATCGGCAAGGACACGCGCATCTCCGGCTACATGCTGGAAGCCGCGCTCGAGGCCGGCTTCTCGGCGGCCGGCGTCGACGTTATGCTGGCCGGCCCGATGCCGACGCCCGCGATCGCCTATCTGACGCGCGCGCTGCGCCTGTCGGCCGGCGTGGTCATCTCTGCGTCGCACAACCCGTTCCAGGACAACGGCATCAAATTCTTCTCCGACCAGGGCACCAAGCTGCCCGATTCGGTCGAACTCGATATCGAAGCGGCGCTGGACCTGCCGATGGTGTGCGTGCCGTCGGAAAAACTGGGCCGCGCCAAGCGCCTGGACGACGCCCAGGGCCGCTACATCGAGTTCTGCAAGAGCACCTTCCCGAACGAGCTTGATCTGCGCGGCTTGAAGCTGGTGGTCGACTGCGCGCACGGCGCGGCCTATAACATCGCCCCGCACGTGTTCCACGAGCTCGGCGCCGAGGTGATCGCCATCGGCAACAAGCCGGACGGCTTCAACATCAACCTCGGCCACGGCGCCACCGCGCCGGAAGCGATGGCGGCGGCGGTGCGCGCGCATGGCGCCGACCTCGGCATCGCCCTGGACGGCGACGCCGACCGCCTGATCATGTGCGACGCCAACGGCCGCCTCTACAACGGCGACGAACTGCTGTACCTGATGGTCATGGACCGCATGGCCACCGGCCCGGTGGCCGGCGCCGTCGGCACCCTGATGACCAATATGGCGGTCGAGGTGGCGTTGAAAGAGAAGGGCGTCGGCTTCGCCCGCGCCAAGGTCGGCGACCGCTATGTGCTGGAAGTCATGCAAGACAAGGGCTGGACGCTTGGCGGCGAGGGTTCGGGCCACCTGTTGTGCCTGGACAAGCACACCACCGGCGACGGCATTATCTCGGCGCTGCAAGTGCTGTCGGCGCTCAAGCGCGCCGGCAAATCGCTGGAAGAGTGCACGGCCGAGCTGGTGCTGTTCCCGCAAACCCTGGTCAATGTGCGCGTCGCCCCGGGTTTCGACTGGACCAAGAACGCCGCCATGGTGGCCGAGAAGGAAAAGGTCGAGCGCGAGCTGGAAGGCAGCGGCCGCGTGCTGATCCGCGCCTCGGGCACGGAACCTTTGATCCGCGTGATGGTCGAAGCACGTAACGCCAAGGACGCCGATTCGATGGCCCAGCGCATCGCCGACAAAGTGGAAGCGCAGCTGGCGGCTTAGGGTGGCGGCTGAGTTCAGTAATGAAAGATTAATCCGGCCCTTACATTGACGGGGCGGGCGCCAAGCGTTAGAATACTGTCTTCGGAGTGTAGCGCAGCCCGGTAGCGCACCTGGTTTGGGACCAGGGGGTCCAAGGTTCGAATCCTTGTACTCCGACCAAGAACTTTTAAAACGGGTTGTCTCTGACAACCCGTTTTTCATTTCCGCGACGAGTTCTCGTCGCGTTATCTCTGCCCATAGCTCAGTTGGATAGAGCATCAGCCTTCTAAGCTGAGGGTCGCAGGTTCGATTCCTGCTGGGCAGGCCAAAACACTTCTTAGCTCGTCATTCCAAAGCTGGTGCCGCTATTCAGTGAATGAATCTTGCTGCCGCAAATGCTACGCCCGAAATCGCAACCGCTGTGCCGATAAACCATTTCAGCAGTGTGCCTTCCAACTTCGCAAGATCCTCTTTGGTCGCATAGTTCGATCTCACCACGGCTAAATCAATCTCCAGCACACACAGCCTGTCCAAGATATTTTGGTTTATCGATACTCGCTTCGATATTCGATTTTCCATGGCTTGATCTTTGGATCAAAAACTAATTAAAAAATCTTGCCGCAGAAAAGGCTAGCCCTGCAATGGTGACCGCTGTTCCGATGAACCATTTGAGCAAAGTCACCTCTAATTTTGCTATATCTTCCTTTACTTTCGCAACGTCCTCTCTCGTCGCGTAATTTGATTTGATCACGGCCAAATCTACCTCAAGAACCGTCACCCGTTCCAAGGTTTTTTCAGCCATTAGTTCAAGCGACGAAGTCCGCGGTTCCATTGGTTTGATACTCCCTTGGTTCTTCTATGTGATACCAAGCCCGACCTATTCGTTAGACAGCATCCAACAGCGAAGGTTCAGCCGCAGGCATATAACCCAGAAGTTGATGCCGTGCCAGAAAATGGCGCGATTGCGCCGATTTCTAGCGCGTCTTCCCTTAGAAGCGATAGCGGCCGGTCAGTTGCACCGCACGAGGAGCACCGGGCAGATTCAGGTTCTTGCTGCTGCCGTGGCCGGCAACGATGTAAGCGCGGTCGAACAGATTCGTCAGGTTCAAGGTCAAATCGATACCGGCATGACGATAATAGGCCATTGCATCCGCAGTGACATAGCTAGGCAGGGTTACCGTATTGCCCGGATTAGCGAAACGATCGCCGACATAATTCACGCCACCGCCAACGCCGAAATTGCCACCAAGGGCCTTGCTCACCCATACATTAGCCGCATGCTTAGGCGTTAATGTCGGACGGTTTCCCAACACCGCTTGTCCGTCGTCGCGCGCGATAGAGGAAATCATCGCCGCATCCAAATACGAATAACCGGCCCATGTTTTCCAGCCATTGCCCAAATCGCCATTGAACGTCAGTTCCACGCCTTTGGTACGCTGTGTTCCGAGAGGCAGCAGTCGCAGTGTCAACGGATCGGTGGTCTTAATATTGGTGCGTGTCAGCTGGAATATCGATACGCCTGCCGATGCGCGGCCATTGAATAAGTCATATTTGGCGCCGACTTCCTTGTTCTTGGTAATCTCCGGCGCGATCTGCGCATTCGCCGTGGTTAAGGCGAAGCCTTCCCCCGATGGCTGGAACGAGCGGCTGAACGACGCGTAATATGATTGCACCGCGTTCGGTTGATAAACCAGACCCGCGCGCGGACTCCAATTGCGGTCCGTACGGCTGACATTCGGCACGCCGGCGCGCCGTTCGACATTTTCCTGTTCAAACCGGTCGTAGCGTATGCCGGCGAGTGCTTTCCATTGCGGCGCCAGGGTCACTATATCTTGCAAATAAGCGCTGGCGATTTTAAAAATGCCAAGGTTATTCGACGTCGGCGCGCCGCCGGCGGTGAACGGCACAACCGGATTCACCGGATTAAACAATGACACCGTGGCAACGTTGGCTTGCGAGCGTACCAGCTGGTTCTTGTTCTGCTTGCCGAACTCCACGCCGTAAAGTATCTGATGCTGCATGCCGGCCAGTTCCGCCAGCTGGGTCAGCTCGGTTTGATTCGAGTAGCCATCCTCGTCGCGTGAGACGTTGCCCCGCGTGAGGGAAGCGGTGCGCGCCGTCTCGTTGACCGAGCCGACCAGCGTATTGTTGCGGTCGAGCGTGTAGTCGTAGTGGCGGAAGGCGTTGCGGAGCGACAGTTGGCGATTGAAGCGGTGATCCAGCGTGAAACCGTAGGCTTTCACTTCCGATTCGCTGTAGTCGAAGTCTTCGGCGTTGGCCGCGCCGTAATAGGTGCCGGGCGGTACGTCGACCGCGCGTCCTTGATACGAGGGGATGCCGAAGTCGGTCACGCGCTTGTCTTTCAGATATTCCGCCTGCAGCAGCAACAGCGTGTCCGCGCCGAGCTTGAATTGCACCGACGGCGCCAGCGCCTGACGCTTGAGGAATTGCTGGTCGCGATAGCTGTCTGAGTCTTCCGCCGCGCCCGTCACGCGGAAGGCGACGCCGCTGTCGGTCAGATTGCGCGCCAGGTCGAACTCGCCGCGTTTCTGGCCCCAGCGGCCCACTTGCAGGCTCACTTCGCTGCGGTCGATGCCGGGCTTCTTGGTGATGCGGTTGATCATGCCGCCCGACGAGCCACGGCCATACAGCACCGAGGCTGGCCCTTTGATGACCTCGATCTGCTCGACATTCGACAAATCGCGGAAATACAGCGCATCGTCGCGCATTCCGTCGACAAACTGGTCGCTGATGGCGCTAAAGCCGCGAATGGTGACCTGGTCGCGCTGGCCGTCGCCGTGCGACATGCCGATCCCCGGCACGGCTTTAAGCACGTCCTGCATCGAGCGCGCGCCTTGATCGCGCAGCAGTTCCTGCGGCACGACGTTGATGGTCTGGGGAATGTCGCGCAGCGGCGCGTCGATCTTGGTGCCGGTGGTGGAGGTGGTCGGGCGGTAGCCGTCGGCTTCGCCGCTAACGGTCACGACCGGCATGGCCTGGTCGGGCACCGCGCCGGTTTGCGCCAGCGCGGCGTTGGAAAAGGAGAGGCTGGCCAGCATCAAGGCCAGCGGGGTCTTGGTCAGTGTCATGGTAATACCTTGAAGTAGTTGTTGGCTGGCTACTTTGGTCGCATGACACTTCGCTGGCTAAATAGGAATAATTATCATCTGATTATGCTCCTAAGATGCTAGTAACGCAAGAATCGGCGCCGCCTCAGCGTGTCGCCGGCAACAACTGCACTTCGATGCCCGAGTACATCGACGGCGCGCGATAAATCCGCTGTGTCGCTTTCTGGAAGTCCTCGGGCTTGGCTTTCGGAATGTCGACAAAGGTCTGCGGATTCAAGTCCACCAGCGGGAACCACGAGCTCTGGATCTGCACCATGATGCGGTGTCCGCGCCGGAATGTATGGTTGACATCGCTCATCGTGTAGTTGACCGCCTCCACCTTGCCCGGCGTGAACGGCTGCGGATTCTCGAAACCATTGCGGAACTTGCCGCGCAGCGGGTCGCCGCGCACCAGTTGCTGGTAGCCGGCCATGGTCAGCGCCGGTTTCGGCACGTCGGTGTGGTGCTCGTCGCTGAGGTGGGTGTTGGGATAGCTCGATGGATACACGTCGATCAGCTTGACGACCCAGTCGGCGTCGGTGCCGGTTGTCGAGACGAACAGGCGCGGCTTCACCGGGCCGCTCAAGGTCACGTCTTCCTCAAGCACCTCGCTGCGGTAGGTCAGCACGTCCGGCCGGGTGGAGGCGAAGCGCTGGTCGCCCACCATGTATTCCTTCGGCACGCCGGTTGCCGGATAGGCGGTGTACGGCACCGGCTTGCGCGGATCGGCCACGTACTCGTCGAAGGCCTGGGCGGCGCCGGCGGCCGGTTGCTTCCAGTCGAGCGTGCCGTTCGGACCCAGATACAGGGTGCGCGCCTGGGCCTGCTTCGGCGGCCACGCCGCGTAGGCGCGCCAGACGTTGCTGCCCGTTTCAAACGCATACACCTCGGACACGTTCTTGTTCGGAACGCCTTTCAAATGCTGCTCGAAGAACGGCAATTCGATCTGGTTGCGGAAGTAGTCGCCGGTTTTCGAGTCGAACTGGACATGGCCCAGGCTTTTGCCGTCGTAGCGGCTCCAGCCGCCATGCGACCACGGGCCCATCACCAGGCCGCTGTAGATGCCGGGATTGTTGCGCTTGATCGTGCTGTAGGTGGTCAGCGGGCCTTGCAGGTCCTCGGCGTCGTACCAGCCGCCCACCGTCAGCACGGCCGCCTTGATGTTTTTCAGGTGCGGCGCGATGTCGCGCGCCTTCCAGAATTCATCGTAGGTGGCGTGTTCGATGGTGGGCATCAGCAGCGTTCGCTGGTTCGCCGTCATCGTATTGGTGATATTGGACAAGGTCAGGTGCGACAGGAAGAACTCGTACGCGTCGGCGGTGCCGTAGTCGAAGCGGGTCCAGCTTTTGGGCAGCGGCGTCGGGTTGGGCACGTCGACGAAGGCGGCGTAGAAGTCGAAGTTCGCCGACAGCATGAAGGCGCCGCCATGATACGAATCGTCGTTCTTATACAGGTTGGTGACCGGCGCCTGCGGCGAGGCGGCCTTGATGGCCGGATGCGAATCGATGATGCTGGCCGAGGTGTAGAAGCCCGGATACGAGATGCCCAGGATGCCGACCTTGCCATTGTTGTTGGGGACGTTTTTCAACAGCCATTCGACCGTGTCGTGCATGTCCTCGCTCTCGTTGCCTTCGCCCTTGGCGCGCTTGGGGTTGACGTGCGGCGTCATCTCCTGCCACTTGCCCTCGGACATGTAACGGCCGCGCACATCCTGCTGCACGAAGATATAGCCGCTTTGCTCGAACTCGGGCGACGGTCCCACATGGTCCGGATAAAAATCGACGCCGTAGTGCAGTTCGTCGTCGATCTCCACGCCGGCGCTATAGGGCGTGCGTTCCATCAGGAACGGGTAGCGCTTGCTGGCATCCTTGGGGACGTAGACGGCGGTGAACAGGCGCACGCCGTCGCGCATCGGAATGCGGTACTCGTACTTGGTGTAGTGCTCGCGCAGATTGTATTTGGCCGGCGCGTCGATCGCAGCGGCGGGGGCTGGGAAGCAAAGTCCGCCCAGCACGAGCGCGTTGAGGGCGAAGGCGAGGGCGGTAAGACGCGATTTCATGGGTTCCTTGTGATTTGAAAAGCAAAGATGCATTAGTGTAATGCCAGTGGATAACTTTGGCTGCGACAAATTTGCGCAGCATGATATTTTTCTTTAAAAACATCGACTTGCCGGATCGGCTTGACGCTTGTTAACAGGCTTATCCACAGAATTTGTTAACAACCGGCACCGATACTACATCGACAATAGTTTGTACATTTCGACACTTGTGTTGGTTACCGCACAGTTGACTCGGAGACAAAACTATATTCTCCGCATCACCGAATAAGGGTGTTCGGTAACTATATTTGCTTAAATACTAACTACTGCGGAAACAAAATGAAAATCAAAAATATCTTGCTGGCATCGATGATCGCGGGCGCAAGCCTGTTTGGCTCGGCCGCTTTCGCTGCGAACGTGGGACAAACCGTCAGCATCAACCTGGACAGTGATGGCGTCGGTGGTTTCAACGCCCACTTCGGCAACACCTACGGTGCCGCCGACCGCACCAACACGTTCACCGACAAGTACATGTTCGTTCTGAACTCCAATTTCGATTCGTCCACCTCGCTGACCTCGAGCTATCTGGCGTCGAGCACCGTCAAGGATCTGCAGATCACCTCGTTCAACCTGGTGAAATATGACCCGATGACCAGCGCCGTGCTGGGCACCTACGCGGGCAGCAACGTCACCGGTGGTGGCGCGCATCCGACCGATCGTTGGGAATTGACCGCGACCGGCCTGTCGGCAGGCAGCTATTTCGTTCAAGTTGACGGCCTGGTCGCCGGCACCGGCGGCGGCGCTTACGGCTCCGACCTGACCATCGCCGTTTCCGCAGTACCAGAACCAGCAACCTACGGCATGATGGCCGCCGGCCTGGGCCTGCTGGGCTTTGTCGCCCGCCGCAAGCAAGCCAAAAAAGCTTAACCTAGGGTAGGTGTTGTCCGACGCGTCTGAGCCTACGAACTCAGACGCGTTTTTTTATGGCCGCAAGCTATCGATCAACGCGCGGCAAGCGGCCGACATGCGCCGGTGGGGCGGATAAATCAGTGAAAACGGTTTGCTGCTGCATCCTTGCCGTCCAACCTCAACAGCCACGGCGACAGCCGGCCGGTGCTTGTGCTCAATTCATGACCTTCGGATGGCGCTGCATGAACGGCCGCAGCCCGGCCACGACCTTTATCCGCCCATCGGCACGAACATCTTGCGTTGGAAGGGATTGATGTCTTTTTTCAGCAAGTTCGGCAGCAACGGATCGGCCACGAACGCCTGTGCTTTGTAGAACGACCCTGTGCCTTCGGCCGCTTCGAGCAGCAGGCGGCGTATGCCTAGGGCATGGCAATATTGTTCGATACGCGCCAGGAACCAGCGGCCGACGCCGCGTCCTCGGAATTTGCTCGAAATGATCAGGTCCGACACATAGCAAAATTCCGGCGGCGCCAGCTCCAGGCGCGCGATGCCGATTTGTTTGGCTTTCCATTCGACGCTGACCCACTGGAATGGACGGACCAGTCCGCTCCAAGCACAAGTCAAATCCCTGTGCGAAAATCGGCCATGGCGCCATCGTGCGCCGCATTGACCGGAACCATATGACCGAACGCTATTTTTACCAGCCATCCCAGGGCCACGGCCTGCCGCACGATCCATTCAACGCCATCGTCGGGCCGCGCCCGATCGGCTGGATTTCCTCGCGCGGCGAACAGGGCAACCTGAACCTGGCGCCCTACAGTTTTTTCAACGCCTTCAACTACACGCCGCCGCTGATCGGTTTTTCCAGCCAGGGCCGCAAGGATACGCTGCGCAATATCGAGCAGACCGGCGAGTTCGTCTGGAATCTGGCGACGCGTCCGCTGGCCGAGGCGATGAACGCCAGCTGCGCGCCGGCGCCGCCCGAGGTGGACGAGTTCGTGCTGGCGGGACTGACGCCGGCGCCGTCGCGAATCGTCGGGGTGCCGCGCGTGGCGGAAAGCCCGGTCGCGTTCGAATGCAAATGCACGCAGATCATCCGCCTGCAAAGCGCGGCGGGCGAGCCGACCAATGGCTGGCTGATCATGGGGGAGGTGGTGGGTGTGCACATCGCCAACGAACTGCTGCGCGACGGCATTTATGATACGGCGGGCTCGCGGACGATTTTGCGCGGCGGCGGCCCGGCCGATTACTTCGAGATTGGAGCGGATAGCCTGTTCCGCATGCGGCGGCCAGACTATCCGTAAGGCCTTAAATTAATACGTGTAGAACATTTTCTGCACGGCCTTGCTGTCATTGGTCTTGGTCAATGCCAGCATCAGCAGGATGCGCGCTTTTTGCGGGTTGAGCGTGTCGGCGGCAACGAAGTCCAGCTCGTCGTCGTTGGCTTCGCCGTTGCGCGCCAGGATGCCCTGGCCGACGCGGCTGCCACGGACGATCATCACGCCCTGTTTGCGCGCCGCGACCAGCGCCGTCTTGACCGTGGCGGCCAGGCTGCCGTCGCCGACGCCGGCGTGGATGATGCCCTTGGCGCCGGCGGCGACCAGCGCGTTCAACGCGACCGGGCCGACGTTGGCGTAGCCGTAGACGATGTCCACTTGCGGCAGTTTATCCAGTTTGCTGATGTCGAACTCGGTCTCAGTCGTGTGCTTGCGGGTCGAGGCGCGGTAGAAGTAAGGCTTGTTGCCCTGGATGTAGCCCAGCAGGCCCAGTTCGGTGGTCTTGAAGCTGTCCGGGGTCGAGGTGTTGGTCTTGCTCACGTCGCGGGCGCTGTGGATCTGGTCGGCCATCGCCACCAGCACGCCTTTGCCGGCGGCGTCGGGATTGGCGGCCAGCAGCACGGCGTTGTACAGGTTGATCGGGCCGTCGGCCGACAGCGCGGTGCCCGGACGCATGGCGCCGACCAGCACGACCGGCTTTTTGCTTTTCACGACCAGGTCGAGGAAGTAGGCGGTTTCTTCCAGCGTATCGGTGCCGTGGGTGATGACGATGCCGTCGACGTCCGACTGCGCCAGCAGCACGTTGACGCGCTTGGCCAGGGTCAGCCAGTGTTCGTTGGTCATGTTTTCGCTGGCGATCTGGAACACCTGCTCGCCCTTGACCTGGGCGACCTTGGACAGTTCCGGCACCGCCTTGATCAGGGTGTCGACGCCGACGGTGGCGGCGGTGTAGCCGACCGTGGTCGTGCTGCTGGCGCCGCTGCCGGCGATGGTGCCGCCCGTGGCGAGGATGGTCACATTGGCCAGTTTGTCTTGTGCCTCCGCATAGCTACCAAGCAACAAAGTACACGCCAGTAAGACTTGGTAAACACGGTTGGTAATATTATGGTTATGTAACATGCGATCTCCTGATCAAACTGTAAAGCTTGGGATAGTAACAAATACACAGTCTGTCAACAATGCGAGGTGTTGCGGCGTTACGGTTGACAGACCTGCTATATTAGAGGTGATTTCAGGGAATTACAAAAGAGAAAACATTATGACTTTAGCAAACACCCTTCGCCGGGGTGCGGTGCTGTCGGTGGCGTTGACGCTGCTGGCCTGTGTGACCGCCTGCGGCAAGAGCCAGGCGCAGAAGCAGCAGGAAGAAGTCCTGACACTGACCAGTTTGGGCGAAAAATATGTGAAAGAAAAGATCCGAGATCCTGGTTCCGCGCAATTTCGCAACCAGTTCATCGGCAAGGGTGGCGCGCCCTGCGGCGAGGTCAACGCCAAGGACGCCTTCGGCACCTATATCGGGTTTCAGCGCTACATCTCGGTGGCCCGCGAGCTGACCTTGCTGGCGCAGGATGTCGCCCCGGCCGAGTTCGAGGAATCCTGGCGCGAGCTGTGCCGCTAGCGGCGGCGTCCCCGGAGGCCCCCAACATCATTGAACTGTCGAGGACACGCATGGAACAGCAGCCCGGCGCCGGCATGGCGATCAGCCCGCATTTGGCGTCATCGGACATCGGCAACCGCCGCCACCAGATCTTCCCCACGCTGAGCGACCGCCAGTTCGAAGTGCTCAGCCGCTACGGCGAGCGCCGCAGCATCGCCGCCGGCGGCGTGTTGTTCCGCCAGGGCGACCGCCACATTCCCATGTACGTGCTCATCTCCGGCTCCATCGAGGTCGAGCGCGCCTCCGCGCTGGGAACGACCGTCATCGGCACCCACGGCCCCGGTTCCTTCACCGGCGAGATGGGCACCCTGGCCGGGCGCGCCGCCGTCGCCACCGCGCGCGTGATCGCCGACGCCGAGGTGATCGTCATCAGCGAGGAGTCGCTCGGCACCCTGGTGGTGTCCGAGGCCGATTTGAGCGAAACCATCATGCGCGCCTACATCCTGCGCCGCGTCGCCTACATGCAGGACCAGAGCGGCGGCCTGCTGATGTTCGGCGCGCGCGACTCGGCGCCGACTTTGGCGCTGCGCCACTTCCTGACCCGCAACGGCCAGCCGGCCGCTTATTTCGATCTCGACCTGCACGAGGAAACCGGCGCGCTGATGGCGCGGTTCGGCGTGACGGCGGCAGACATTCCGGCCGTGGTCACGCCCAATGGCGAGGTGCTGCGCAATCCCACCTTGCGCCAGCTGGCCGACGGCATCGGCCTCAGTTCCGACCGCATCGACGGCCGCACCTTCGACCTGGTCGTCGTCGGCGCCGGGCCTGCGGGGCTGGCCGCCGCCGTGTACGCGGCGTCGGAAGGCCTGAGCGTGGCCGTGCTGGACGCCAAGGCGCCGGGCGGGCAGGCCGGTTCCAGTTCCAAGATCGAAAACTACTTCGGCTTTCCGACCGGCGTCTCCGGCCAGGCGCTGGCGGGCCGGGGACTGTCGCAGGCGCGCAAGTTCGGCGCGGAGGTGGCGGTGCCGGTCAAGGTCAGCGCGCTCAATTGCGACAATGCGGAATTCGACATCGCCATCGACAGCGGCGAGCGCTTGCGCGCGCGCTCCATCGTCATCGCCACGGGCGCGCGTTACCGCAAACCGGACTTGCCGGGACTGGAGCGCTTCGAAGGGCGCGGCGTCTATTACAGCGCCTCGTTCATGGAGGCGACCTTCTGCGCCGACGAGGAGGTGGTCATCGTCGGCGGCGGCAATTCGGCCGGACAGGCGGCCGTGTTCCTGGCCGGGCATGCGAAACATGTCCACATCGTGGTGCGCGCCGACGGCCTGGCCGCCAGCATGTCGCGCTATCTGATCCAGCGCATCGAGGCGGCGCCGAATATCACGCTGCACACGCGCAAGCAGATCGTCGAGATGGTCGGCGGCGACCGGCTCGAGAGCATCGTCTGGCAGACGGCGGGCGGCGAGGCGCGGGCTTCGCCGGTGCGCCATGTGTTCCTGTTCCTCGGCGCCGAGCCCAATACCGCGTGGCTGGGCGATTGCGTGGCGCTGGACGACAAGAACTTCGTGCTCACCGGATCGGATGTGGGGCGGGGCGCCTGGCCGCTTGAGCGCGGACAGCATTTTCTGGAGACCAGCAGGCCGCGCATCTTCGCCGTCGGCGATGTGCGCAGCGGCTCGGTCAAGCGGGTGGCGGCGGCGGTGGGCGAAGGTTCGGCGGCGGTGCAGGCGCTGCATCAGGCGCTGGCGTCGGACTTTGTCTAACGCCGCGCCGCCCCACACTTCACACCTCGCGCAACCGCTTGCTGTACTTGGTCGCCCGCCGCACCGGCGGATGCTGCCCCGCAGGATGCGCCAGCGCCTCCACCGCGCGGTCGTAGCCATACTGCCACTGGTCGTTCATGTGTTGCACGAAGGTGTCGTAGGTCGACGGCATCGCCAGTTCGATGCGGTTGCGGCGCCAGTGCAGCTTTTGCTGCAACTGCTGCTTGGCCAGCACCCGCGACACATCCGACGAATCGATACGCAGGTCCGCCAGATGGGTGTTGGCATAACGCAGGCGCGCGTTGCCGTTCAATCCCAGCACCGCGCGCCAGGCCGGTATCGAGAACACCTGGTCGAACGCCTCCTTGAACTCCATGATCACCTCGTCCCCGAGCCGGCGCGCGATTTCGACCGGGAACAGATCCAGCACGCCGCCGATGTATTCGTTGCCACCATACTGGCGGCAGCGGAAGTAGATCATGTCGGAGATCGAGATGCGGGCCGCCTCGGCGATCGGCACGCCGCCATCGATCAGCAAATCACTGGACACGGCGTGCTCGCCCCAGCGCGCGTCGCCCAGGGGAGAGGGCATGCCGCGCAGCGCGGCGGCGGCGCGCTCTCCGCAGAACACGGTTTCCGCGAACAGCTTGCGCCGGCCGCGCGGCCGGCCCACCTCCGAAGGATCGAACAGCAGCTTGCCGCCGATGATGGCGACATCGACCTCCGGCGTGCCGCTGGCGGACGGGAAGGGCAGTTGCGGCGGAATGTCGAACAGGTAGTCGCCGAACAGGTCCGGGATGACGGGCACGCTGGCCGGCGACAGCCTGCGCCTGGCGGCGCGCGCCAGGGTGCCGATCAGCGCCGCGTGGCGCGTCGATTTCAGCCCGCACCAGAAGTCGTACATATCGCGCGAGGCCAGCCATGCGCGCTGCTCGCCCGGGTCGGGCAGGTTGTTGATGATGGTCGCGGCGATGGCGCCGCCGCAGCTGGCCAGCAGGATGTCCGGCGCCTTGCCGGCCTGCCGCAGCGCCGCGTACATGCCGATGTAGATCCCAAACCGGAAGCCGCCGCCGCCCATGACCATGCAGCGTTTATACGGTTTATAGACTTCTTGTAAAGGTTGGGTTTGTGCGTGCGTCATGGATGAAACCTTACCACAGCGCAGCCTTCAATTTGGCAATTTGATCCGGTCGATATTGCGGTGTGGAGCCGCTTGACGTTGTAACGTGCGAAGCGAATCATGTGGGGATGGACGATTATCGATACATCGCGATAGAAGAAGCTCTGCGCGCGCTGCAAGCGAGTAATGAAGCCTTGCATGCGGACTCTGCACTTGTGCGTGAAGAAGTGGCGGTAGTGCAGGGCACGGTCAACAGGCTTCAAAGTGACGTGAACAAACTTCAGAGCGATGTGACCAAGGTCCAGATCGATGTTGCATCTCAGCGGATCGCTTTGACGCAAGTGCAAGCGGAAATCACTATCTTAAATGGCAAGTTCGATTTTTTCATTGAACACTACGCTAAAAAGGTGGACGTCGAAATGGTGCGTACAGAATTCTACAAGGCGATGGAGGCCCAAACGTGGAGGCTGATCACCTGGATGACTGTGGTTTGTTCGGGACTGACGGCTGCGGTCTACTTTATCGCCCGTAACGTTCATTAGCTGCGCGCCCCATTACAATTGATACTCCAGCATCACGCGCAGCGTGGCGCTGCCCGGTGTGACCGTCACCCGGTGCCGCACGCTGTTGGTATCGACGTAATCGTGCCACTCGGTCGCGGTTTGCCGCAGCAGGTTGCTGCCGGCGATGCGCAGCTGCGTCTTCGCATCGATTTTCCACAACGCGTACAGATCCAGCTCCCGTTTGGGACTGCTGCCCAGCCCCACCTGCCGCGCCTGCCGGACCGCGCCGCCGGCCTGGTAGTTCAGATTGCCACCCACCGTCAGCGCCGAGCCGTCCGGGCGATAGTCCGCGCCCAGGTTGGCGGTGAGCGGCGTCTGCGTCTCCAGGCGGTTTCCCGGTCCCGGCACATTGTCGACGCGCGACCAGTTGCGCGCCAGGTTGGCGCGCAGGTCGATCGCCGGCGCGCCCCGCAACAGGCGGCGCAGCGGCAGCTTGGCTTCCAGTTCCACGCCGCGCACACTGGCGTTGCCGTTGTTGAACGGCGCCTCGACCCACTGGCCATCCTGCTCGAACAGGCGCGTGATCGTGACGTCGCGTATCCGCCGCAGATAGGTGCCGACGCTGACCAGCGCACCGTCGCCCAGATAATGTTCGTAGGCCGCGTCCAGCCCCCAAGCCAGTTCCGGGCGCAGATTCGGATTGCCCTGTTCATCGGGATTGGTCGGGCTATTGTTGTTGTCTTTGGTGTAGCGGCGCGGTACCAGCTTGACCAGCGGCGGCGCCTTGTAGGTGCGGCTGACGGCCAGGCGCAGCACGTCCTTGTTCGGCAGCGCATAGCGGGTTTGCAGCGACGGGCTCCAGACCGCCGAGCGCGAGTCCAGCGCGTCGGGCGCGTTGGCCGCCTCCGCGCGGCTCGCGGTTTCCAGCCGTTCGTGGCGCAGGCCGAGATACAGCGAGTAGTTCTTGGTCGCCTCCCATTCGTCCTGCACGAAGAAGGCCAGGCGATTGACGTTGGCGCGGTAGTCGGCGTTGTTGGCGCCGGTCTGCTCGCCGTGCGCACCGAACGTTCTTTCGTTGCGGTCCTCGTTGCGCACGGCGCGGCTGACATCCCAGCCCAGCGCCAGCGCGTGGCGCTCGCCGACCGGGTGGCGGTAAGTGCCGCTGGCCGTCACGCTGGTCTCCGACGGCCCGGAATCGACGAAGTGGCGCGCCTTGGGATTGCCTTCGCCATCCATGCCGTAGAAATCGAAAGTGCCGCTGCGGCGGTTGCTGCCCACGCCCAGTTTCGTTTCCAGCCTGGCGCCGTGGGACATCAAGTGGGTCCAGTTCACATCGCTGCGCAGCATGACGAAGTCCGCGACGAAGTCGGCGAAGTTGCGCGGATACTCGCTGTTGGCGCCGACCAGCGCCGTCTCGTCGGCGCGGTTGCGATTGTCGACCCGGCGCAGATTGGCGAAGCTTTGCCAACTCACCGTGTCGCCGCCCGCCAGCGTCCAGTTCAGGCGCGGCGTCAGGGTCAGCGAGTCCGTGCGGCCGGAATCGGTTTGCGGCGTGCGCCGCAGCAGAAGCAAGGCGCCATTCAGGTCACGCTGCTCCTCCAGGTCGGTAAAGGGCTTGTCCGTGTGCTTGCGCTGCACGGTTGCCGCCAGACTGTATGAGTAGCCTTTGTCCTGGCCTGAGAACTGCGCCGTCAGGGTTGGCGTGGTTTCGCCGGCCTGGCGGGCGACGCTGGCGCCGAGCGAACGCTGGCCGCGCTTGACCGCCTTTTTCAGGATGACGTTGATGGCGCCGGCCACCGCCTGGTTGCTGAATTCAGCCGTCGCGCTGCGCATGATCTCGACCCGTTCGATCATCTCGGGTGCGATGGAGTCCAGCGAGAACCCGGCCGACACCGGCTCGCCGTTGAGCATGATCTGCGTGTAGCCGTTGCCAAGTCCGCGCATGCTGATCGCGCCGCCCTGGCCTGGTGTGCCGGAGATGCTGATGCCAGGCAGGCGCTTGAGCGCGTCGGACAGGGATTGGTCGCCCTGGCGCACCAGTTCCTCATGCCGGATGACGATGGCGGTGGTGGTTTCGCGCTGGCGCTGGTCGGCGCGGGCGCCCGTGACCTGCACTTGCAGTGGCTCGGGCAGGTCGGCGGCGCTGGCGCCTGCGGCGGAGATCAGCAGCAAGCTGCCGGCGATTCGGTGTAACGGCATGACGGTTCCTCGATGGTCGCCGCCGGATTTTGGGCGGCAGTTCACCTTGCCGCAGCCTTTAAGGGCTGCGGTTTACTGGCAAAGAAGGGTTGAAAAGGGGAGCGGGGCGGCGGCCTAGTAGCCTTGTTGCCGGCGCCTGACCTTCAGCGCGCGCCTGGTGGCGTGGGCATCGAGATCGGCGAGCACCGTCGCCGGATCGATCGTCCGGTTATCCTGCCGCACCTCGAAGTGCAGGTGCGGGCCGGTGGCGAAGCCGGTTTCGCCGACGGCGCCGATCGGTTGTCCGGCGGTGACGCGCTCGCCGGCTTTGACGGCGACGCTGTTTAAATGCGCATACAGCGTTTGCCGCGAGCCGGTTTCGATGATGACCGAGGTGCCGTAGCGGCCATTGTTCTCCGCCAGCTCGCCGGCTGCGATCACTTTGCCGGCCGCCGCCGCGTATATCGGCGTGCCTTTGGGTGCCGCCAGGTCGATGCCTTGATGCGGCCTGTCCGAGACGTCGCGCCGCACGCCGAAGAAGCCGGACACGCGCATCTTGTCGAGCGGATGGCGCCAAGCGGCTGCGGCCGGCGCCAGGGTATCGGCAGGCGTCGGCCCGGCCGTGGCCTGCCGCTCGATATCGAACGCCAGCGCGGGCTGCAGCAGCGCGCCCGCCGCCAGCACCGCCGCCATCAGCGCCGCGACGGTCCATGCGGCCACGGTGTTCAGCGCCGGCAGCGAGGTTTTCTGCATATGCAGGATGCGCGCGGCGATGGTCTCGCCATGAATGCCGCCGAACGCCAGACCGCCGTTCGGCGGCATCGTTGCTTGTGCCTTCCACTGTTGCAGCAGCGCGGCGGCGTAGCGCTTGCGCTGTTGCTGTGGACGGCCGGCCAGCACGCGCTGGTCGCACGCCAGTTCCAGCGCCCACGTCATCTTCGCGGCCAGCCAGCGCAGCGCGGGATTGAACCAGAATACCGTTTGCAGCGCGCTCGACACGCCGAGGAAAAGTGGATCACGCGCGCGCCAGTGGTGCAGTTCGTGCGCGACGATCATCTGCTGCTGATCGGCGCTGAACTCCCGCAGATGGCACGGCAGCAGCAGTATCGGCCGGCGCAAGCCGATCAGCATCGGCGAGATTGCCGCCTCGGTCTCCATCACCGCCAGGCGGGATAGCCCGATCTCGGACAGTTGATCCTCGCTGAACGCCCCATGCGCCAGCAACCCGCGCGGTGACAGGGGCCGGGCGGCCGCCAGCAATCGCCGCCACAGCATGTTGGCGCGCAGCAGGCGGGCCAGCGCGTAGGCCAGGCCGGCGGTGTACAACGCGGCCCACAATATCGGCAGCCCCACCGCCAGCGCGACCATGGACGGTTGCCGGCCGCCGGCATCACCGGGTGCGCCACGCGGCGCGGTATCGGCATGGCCGAATGGCTCGGCGTCGCCATGTTTTTCGCCTCCATCCTCCAGCGCCAGGCGACGGATGGCCGATGATTCTTCCGCGTTCAGCGTGACGGCCGGCGCCACGCTGATTTGTTCGCCGTGCGGCAGGAAGGGCAGCAGCGCCGCGCCGGCGACGACCATTTGCGCGGCCAGCCATACCGCGCGTCGCGCCGCCAGCGCCGGCCACACACGCAGCGCGGCATTCAGCAGGTAGTACATCGCCACCCCCGCCAGCGCGCAACTGACGCCGGCCAGCAGCCATTTGAACATCAGCACATAGGCGGACATCATGGGGTGGCCGCGTCGTCGTCTGGCCACTCGTGCAGCATCTGCTCCAATTGCGCCAACTCCTGCTGGTCGACCAGTTTGCTGCCGGTGAACATGGTGACGGGCAGCGGCGCGTCCATCTCCATCACGCGCCGCCCGAAGTCGTGCGCGAACGCGGCCAGGGTGCCGACTTTTTCCAGCTGCGCGCTGTAGACGTTGATGCCGTGTACCGTATGCAGGCTGATCATGCGCTTTTCCAGCATACGGTCCAGCGTCTTGCGGGTCGACGAGAACGACCACGCCAGTTCGTCGGCGGCGGCGTCGTGGATCTCGCGGGCGCTGAGCGGTTGTCGCTTCCACAGCGCTTTCAGCAGTGTCAGCTCGCTGACGGAGGGAATGGGGGGATAGACGGACATGGCAGAACCTTTATGCGACGATTGGGATGATTATGCGACATATGTCGCAAACAGGTCAATTCCCAATTGCATGAATTTGTAACATTGCTTTGAATTAATGCCTAATATGCTACGATTGAGTTTTTGCTAATTGCAAATAAAGTATGGTCGATGCAGGCTGGACCGAAGGTATAGCGGCGCGGGTACATCGCTGATCGCCCGTGGACACGTGGGGGACGCCAACACGGCGGGCGGCGATGCGCTATACAATGCCCCTGGCCACAGCGCTCCCTGCCGTGGCCACATCTGCATTGGAAGCACATATGTATTACGGAGAGCGCTTCAACAGCATCACGCACGTCATCGGCGCGGTGCTGGCCGCCATCGGCGGCACGCTGCTGATCGTGATGGCGGCGCGCAGCGGCGACATCTGGAAGGTGGTCAGCTTCAGCGTCTACGCCGCCACCTTGCTCGGACTGTATCTGACCTCGACCCTGTATCACAGCATGCGTGGCCGCGCCAAAGACGTGCTGCGGCGGATGGACCATTGCGCCATCTACCTGCTCATCGCCGGCAGCTATACGCCGTTCACCCTGGTCAGCCTGCGCGGACCGTGGGGCTGGTCGCTGTTCGGCGTGGTCTGGGGGCTGGCCGTCGTCGGCATCCTGCAGGAGATCTGGTATGCCAGGGGCGCGCGCGTGCTGTCGCTGGTGATCTATGTCGCCATGGGCTGGGTCGGCGTGATCGGCGCCAGTCCGCTGATCGACGCGCTGGGCTGGAACGGCTTCCTGTGGCTGGCCGCCGGCGGCGTGGTCTATACGGTGGGTATCGCCTTCTTCGTCACCGACCACAAATGGCGCTACGGTCACGGCGTCTGGCATTTGTTTGTACTGGGCGGCAGCGCATGCCATTTCGGCGCGGTGCTGCTGTATGTGGCATAACCGTGGCGTAACGATTTTTTGAGCTGACAACGTGGATATCAATTCCGACGATCTGAAAACCTTTATCACCGTGATCGACAGCGGCACGCTTAGCGCGGCGTCGGTCCACCTTGGCCAGACCACCTCCGGCGTGAGCCGCGCGCTGTCGCGGCTCGAGGACAAGCTGGCCACGTCGCTGCTGACGCGCACCACGCGCCGCATGGAGCTGACCGAGGAGGGCCACCTGTTCCTCGAACGCGCGCGGGCGATTTTGGGCGCGATGGAGGAGGCCGAGGAGACCATCCGCATACGCCGCCAGAAGCCGGCCGGCCGTTTGTGCGTGGACGCGGCCTCGCCGTTCATGCTCCATTGCGTGGTGCCGCACATGGCGGAGTTCCGCGCGCTGTACCCGGACATCAAGCTCGAATTGAGCAGCAACGACCAGATCACCGATTTGATCGAGCACCGCACCGACGTCGCCATCCGCATCGGCGCGCTGGCCGATTCGACCCTGCACGCGCGCGCGCTCAGTTCCAGTCCGCTGTACGTCATGGCCAGTCCCGACTATCTGGCCCGGCACGGCACGCCGCAAAAGCCGGAGGACCTGGCCGCCCATTCGCTGGTCGGCTTCGCCCAGTACGAGCAGGGTAACGGCTGGCCGCTGCGCCACGCCACCGGCGACAGCCTGCAGATCACGCCGTCGATCTCGGCCTCCAGCGGCGAAACCGTGCGCCAGCTGGCGCTGGCCGGGCAGGGGATCGTCTGCCTGGCCGACTTCATGACGCGCGCCGATCTCGACGCCGGCCGCCTGGTCAAGGTGCTCGAGGACAGCTACACCGGCTACCGGCAGCAGATCCACGCGGTCTACTACCGCAACACCCAGCTGGCGCAGCGCATCAGCTGTTTCCTCGAGTTCCTGCAGCGTAAGCTGTGAGGCAAACCGCCAGGCAAGA
Source organism: uncultured Duganella sp. (assembly GCA_963511605.1). Classification (GTDB taxonomy): domain Bacteria; phylum Pseudomonadota; class Gammaproteobacteria; order Burkholderiales; family Burkholderiaceae_D; genus Rugamonas. The sequence continues at coordinate 30,932 of CAUPJZ010000002.1, forward strand.
CTTGATGATTGCGAGTGTGTGGCGCCGTACAGATATTGATAGCGTAGCGACGTACACTGGCCTTGCGTGCTTGGAGCGCATCGTCAGATGAAAGCTCGGCAGCAGGTAAGCCGGTAGCCTCAAGTACCGGCACCAACAACAGGGTTGCTGACTGGGAGAACATCATGTCGCAGACTACTCATCCATCCAAGCATCTGGTCCGGGCCTACCTGGAGCGCCGCACGCGCGACGTCAAACCGCCGCCCAAGCCCGAGGAAATCCGCCGCCAGCTGGGCTGGGGCATGTTGATGTTCGAGCCCAAGTTGAGCAACGGCGGACGCTCCTGAACTTCAACGAGCGCTCCCGCGTTTCGCCATTCACCGGCTCTTTTCCGCTATTCGCCGAATAGCGGTTCCCCCGCCTTCCGTTCCCCGGTATTGTTCTATCCATACCGACTTGGGGAACTCACATGAACGCAGAAATAGCATACCAATGGCGCAAACAGCTGGTCTGGGGCCTGCTGATGATCGCCGTCGGCTGCGCCTTCCTGCTGGAACGCGCCGGCTACATCGACTTCGACATCGACATCACGCGCCTGTGGCGTTACTGGCCATGGCTGGTCGTCATCAGCGGCATCATACAAATCATCCCGCCTACCACGCCGCAATATCTGTTGAGCGGCTTGGGCGGCATATTCTTCGCCGGCTGGTGGTATGTGTCCTTCAACCGCATCTGGGGCTGGGGTTTCGGCGATACCTGGCCGGCGCTGATCGTCGCCTGCGGTGTGGGCCTGCTGCTGCGTCCTCTGCTTGACAACATCTTCGCCGCCGCCAAGGAGCAAAAATGAGTTCCTTCGCCAAAACGGATCCAAAATCGCAGATGGCCATCGGTATCGCGGTCATCGTCATCGGCTTGCTTTTCCTGGTCGATAACCTGGGCTGGATCGACCTCGATTTCAGGCGCCACCTGCTGCCGCTCGCGCTGATTTTCTTCGGTACGCTCAAGTTGATGCAAACCCGTACCTCGTCCGGCAAGTTGATCGGCGGAGGGTTGATCGCCGCCGGCTGCCTGATCTTCCTGCGCCGCTTCGGCATCCTCGACATCAGCTGGCAATCGCTGTGGCCCGTGATGCTGATCGTGTTCGGCATCGTGGTGGTGCTTAAATCGGGCACCGGACGATCCGCCTTCAAGCAACCAAGCGCCAGGACGGACAACGAGTTCGATCAAATGGAAGTCGACATCACCTCGTTCATGGGCGCCTTCAAGCGCCGCATCATCACCGCCGATTTTCGCGGTGGCGAAATCACCGCGCTGATGGGCGGCTGCGATCTCGATCTGCGTCAAAGCTCGATCAATGGCGAGGCGGTGCTCAACGTGTTCTCGCTGTTCGGCGGCGTCACCATCAAGGTGCCGGTCGACTGGACGGTGGTCTTGCAGGGCACGCCGATCATGGGCGGCTTCGAGGAGAAGACGGCGCCTCCCGCCACGCCGGGCAAAGTACTGTACGTGCGCGGCTACGCCATCATGGGTGGGCTGGAAGTACGTAACTAAGAAGCAGCCGAGAATGCAGGAGAACTCCCCCGGCCGGCGCGGCGCGGCCATTTACATGGTCGTGTGGCTGTTCATCGGCGTGGCGCTAGGCGGTGTGATCGCGCTGTTGGGCGACACCCCGATGGCCAACGCCATGCTGTTCGCCATTCCGATCAACCTGGTGTACGCGTTCGCGGCAGGCTACTCGGCCTACTATATGTGCCGCGCCTACCCGCTGGGCAGCCGGCGCCCGCTGTCGATCGCGCTGGTGTTGATGGCGGCGGCGGTGGTCTGTGGAATACTGTGGCTGCTGCTGGGGCATATGTGGAACGGCGTGACCAGGTTGCTGGGCGCCGACTGGGCGGGGATCGTCATCACCCGGCAGCTATCGGCGCTGATCGTCGGACTGGGCATCCTGCTGTACGGCTTCGCGGCGGCGCTGCATTACATGGTGATCGAATTCCTGCGCGCCAAACAGGCCGAGCAGCGCGAGTTCGAATCGCTGCTGATGGCGCAGGAGGCCGAGCTGCGCATGCTGCGCACGCAGATCGATCCCCACTTCCTGTTCAATAGCCTCAATTCGATCAGCGCGCTGACCTCGCAGGACCCGAAGGCGGCGCGCCGCATGACGCTTGAACTGGCGAGCTTCTTCCGTCAAAGCCTGGGCATGGAGGCGCACAAGAAGGTGACGCTGGGCGAGGAGATGGTGCTGATACGGCACTTCCTGGGGATAGAACAGGTGCGCTTCGGCCAGCGGCTGCTGGTGGAGGAGTCGCTGGAGGACGCCGCGCTGGCATGCCTGGTGCCGCCGATGATCATCCAGCCGCTGGTGGAGAACGCCGTCAAGCACGGCATCTGCAATATGCCGGAAGGCGGCACGGTCAGGGTGGGCGCGCGGCGCGCCGGATCGATGCTGTATATCCGCGTCGACAATCCGGTCGACGCCGATACGCCGCCGCCGGCATCCGGCACAGGCAGCGGCATCGGCCTGACGAATGTGCGCCAGCGCCTGGCGGGCGCCTACAAACACGAAGCCAGCATCCATTGGGGCTATAACGGGAACGGCTTCGGCGTGGAGATCGCGATGCCGGCGCAAACGACAGAGGGTGGAGAGTAATGGTGGAGATCAAAGCATGCGTATCGTAATCGTCGACGATGAAATGCTGGCGCGCGCGGTGGTGCGCGAATATTTGTCCGAGCATGCGGATGCGGAGATCGTGGCCGAATGCGCCAACGGCTTCGAGGCCGTCAAGGCGATCACCGAACTGTCGCCCGACCTGGTGATCCTCGATATCCAGATGCCCAAGCTGGATGGCTTCGAGGTGGCGGAACTGGCGGGCGCCAAGACGCGCTACATCTTCGCCACCGCCTTCGACCAGTATGCGATCAAGGCGTTCGAGTTCCACGCGCTCGATTATCTGCTCAAACCCTTCAGCCAGCAGCGCTTCGACCAGGCGCTGGCGCATGCGCGCGCCAACGTGGGCATGGGCGGCGGCGCGGCCGATCCCGTGGTGGAGAACCTGGTGCGCGAGGCGGCCGGCCGCAACAAGCCGCTGGGCCGCGTGCTGATACGCGACGGCGCCCGGGTGCACGTCATCGGCAGTGACAAGATCGACTATATCGAAGCGCAGGACGATTACGTGCGGATCCGGGCGGAGGGCAAATCCTACCTGAAGAACCAGCGCCTGACGGAACTGGAAGGGCAGCTCGACGGCGAACAGTTCCTGCGCATCCATCGCTCGTACATCGTCAATATCGCCTGCGTGGAGCGCATCGAGCAGGCCACCAAGGACAGTCATGTGGCGGTCCTGCGCGATGGCGTCAAGCTGCCGGTGAGCCGCAGCGGCTACCAGAAAATCAGGGATGCGGTTCAGTAGGCGTGGCTACCGGATTAAAACGGCTTGCTCTGCTTGCGGGCCGCGATGCCCAGCATGCTCAGGCCGAGCATGACCGTCAGCACCGCCGACGGCTCCGGTACGGAAGACACGGGCAGCACCAGCAGCGTGTCGCTCCCCGTCGCGATGACATTGCCGGCGTTGTAGTCGTACTTGGACAAGTAGGCTTGCGGATCGATACTCGCATTCCAGACAGGAGAAGGGCCGGTGGCGACCTCGTCGTTGGCAACAATGATCACGGCGGCAAATGATGGTGGGCTGACCAGCAATAGGGCACACAGCATGAAGCAAATCGTCTTCGGCATTGGCATACACCTGTTGTCAGTTATAAACAGAAGCCTTGTGAGCTCAGCTGGTTATCATACTATGGAATAATTATCATTATATTATTGAATTTTCCCATTATGACAACGTTCGCAATAGTGTGCGGCTATGGTGTCGGCGGGGCGGATTCAATCCGCCACCATGCCGGCATCAGCTGCTGGATCTCCGGGCGGCCGAAGCGGTCGTCGATCAGGTAGACGGTGCCCTGGTCGGACTGGGTGCGGATCACGCGGCCCGCCGCCTGCACCACCTTCTGCATGCCGGGATAGGTGTAGGTGTAGTCGTAGCCGGCGCCGAAGATGGCGTCCATGCGCAGGCGGATTTGCTCGTTGACGGGATTGATCTGCGGTAGCCCCAGGGTGGCGACGAAGGCGCCGATCAGGCGCGCGCCCGGCAGGTCGACGCCCTCGCCGAAGGAGCCGCCCAGCACAGCGAAGCCGATGCCTTCGCTTTCGAGCGTGAAGCGCGCCAGGAATTGCGCGCGCTCGGCTTCGTCCATGCGGCGCGACTGGCGCCACACCGGCACGTCCGGATAGGCTTCGGCGAACTGGCTGGCCGCCTTTTCCATGTAATCGAAGCTGCTGAAGAAGGCCAGGTAGTTGCCGCGCTGTTGCTGGTACTGGCGTCCCATCAAGGCGGCGATGGGACGCAGCGATTGCTGGCGGTGCTGATAGCGCGTGGAGATGTGCGCGGCCACCCGCACCGACAGCTGCTCGGCCACGAACGGCGATTCGACATCGACCCACGCCGTGGTGTCGGGCATGCCGAGCATGTCGCCGAAGTAGTTCCAGGGACTGAGCGTGGCCGAGAACAGCGCCGTGGTGTGCGTGCTCTCGAAGCGCGGCTTGAGGAAGGGCGCCGGCACGATGTTGCGGATGCAAAGCACCGAGTTCGAGTGGCTGGCGCGCGCGCCTTCGCTTTTCTCGATGTCGAACAGCGCGTGGTCGCCGAAGCTTTCGGCCAGCCGCGCGAACAGCAGGGCGCCGAAGTAGAACTCCTGCAGGTCGGCGTCGACATAACTCGGATGGTCGGTCATGTAGTCGGAGATCGCGGTGGCCGCCGTCTGCAGCGCGCCCATGAACTTCTCGGGCAACGTCGCGTAGCACTGGTAGTCGGCCGTCTGGTCCTTCTCCAGCTGGTTCCACTGCCGGTGCACGCGGTCCAGCGGCTTTTTCAGTTCCTCCGGCGCCACCTTGCGCAGCATGCGCAGGCTGGCGTGCTCCATCTCGGCCGAGTACATCTTGCGCGCGCGGGAGACCATGTTGTGCGCCTCGTCCACCAGCACGTTGACCTTCCAGTCGTTGAGCAAGCTGAGGCTGTGCAGCATGGCGCTGATGTCGAAGTAATAGTTGTAGTCGCCGATGACGATGTCGCACCAGCGCGCCATTTCGCTGCTCAGGTAATACGGGCATACATCGTGCGCCAGCGCGACCGCGCGCAAGGTTTCGCGGTCCAGCGCGAGGAAGGACGCCTTCGCTCCGCCACCCTCCGGTGGTGGCGGCAGCATGATGTCCAACGCCGACTGGCGCGCGGCCGGCAGGCGGTCGTAGAAGCCCTTGGCCAGCGGGCATGATTCGCCGTGGCAGGCCTTGTCCGGATTGACGCAGGCGGTGGACTTGGCCGCCAGCTCCAGGGTGCGTAATGGCAGCAGCGGCGCGCCTTCGCGGATGATATCGACGGCGTCCAGCGCCATCTGCCGGCCCGAGGTTTTCGCGGCCAGGAAAAACACCTTGTCGACGCCATGTTCGGCGCTCGCCTTCAGCATCGGGAACAGGCTGCCGACAGTCTTGCCGATGCCGGTCGGCGCCTGCGCCAACAGGCACACGCCCCGGTTGCTGGCCTTGTACATCGCCTCGGCCAGCTGCCGCTGGCCGGGGCGGAAATCCGCGTGCGGAAACCGCATGGCCTTGAGCTGTGTGTCGCGCGCCTCGCGGTGCGCCATCTCCTTTTCCGCCCATTGCAGGAACAGGCCGCACTGCTTTTCGAAGTAGGCGCGCAGGCCGGGCGCCGTATGCTCCTCGTGCAGCATGGTCTCCTTCTGGCTGCCGATGTCGAAGTAGACCAGCGCCAGATGCACCTTGTCGAGGCCCTGGCTTTCGCACAGCAGATGGCCATAGATCCTCACCTGCGCCCAATGGAGCTGGCGCTGGTTGTCGGGCATCTTCTTCAAGTCGCCGCGATAGGTCTTGATTTCCTCCAGCCGGTTGGCGCGGCGGTCGTAGCCGTCGGCGCGGCCGCGCACGTGCAGCGGGCCGAAGTCGCCGGACAAGGGGATCTCGGTTTCGTAGTCTTCGTCGCGGCGCGAGGTCACCAGCGCGTGGCCGGCGATGCCTTCCTGCGCGGTGGGCGAGGGCGTGAAGCGCAGATCGAGGTCGCCGGTCTTGGCGGTGAACTCGCACAACGCGCGCACGGCGACGGTGTAGGCGGGTTGGCTGGCAATCGCGCTCATGCCGCCCATTGCAGATAGCAGACCGAGACCGGCATCTGGTGCGTGGCGCAGTATTCGATCCAGCGCAGCTGGTTGTCCTGCAGGCGGTCGCCGGGCCCCTTCACCTCGATCATGTTGTAGCGCCGCTCGGCTGGCCAGAACTGGATCAGGTCGGGGAAGCCGCTGCGGTTGGCCTTGATGTCGAGCAGGATGCGCTCGAAGGCGCGCTTCAGGTGCAGCGGCGGGATGCAATCGAGCGCCAGCCCGATCAGGTCCTCGTCGAGCGCCTCCCAGTACAGGAAGGGCGACTGGATGCCGGTCTTGGCCGCGTAGTTGGCCAGGATGGTGGCGCGGTACTGGTCGCCGTCGAGCTGCGCCAGGCAGTTGGCGAATTGCTGCGCGCGGCGGCGCTGGAAATCGGCGCTGTGCAGGTCGGCCGGGCCGCGATGGTAGGGATGGAAGAAGGCGCCCGGTATCGGGCAGAACACGGCATCCCAGCACAGCAGGCCGAACAGCGAGTTGATCAGCGAATTTTCGACGTAATAGACCGGCGCGTCGTCGCGCGTCAGATGGTCGCGCACGACGAATTCGACGTAGTTCGGTTCCTGCGGCGGCGGCAGGCTCAGATCGATGCGCAGCGGCTGCGCCAAGGGCGTGCGCGGCGGCTTGGCGTGGCCCAGCTTGCGCGCCAGGCGCGGCGCCATGCGCAGCAGTTGCTGGCGTTCGGCCTCGCTTTCGGGCTGCTGTAGCGCGACCTGCAGCAAATCAAACGCTTCGCGCGGCTGTTCGTCCTTCTCCAGCACGCGGATGGCGCGCGCGCGGGCGCCCGGATAGTGGCAGCTCGCGTAGAGCGCGTGCGCGGCCTTCCAGTCGGCCAGCTTTTCCACATGCTGGGCGATGGTGAAGGTCAGTTTGTCGCGACGGCTGCGCAGCCATTCGTTATCCTCCGAACACGGCGGCAGGTCGCGGATCACGTCGGCCGGGTCCTCGCCGTCGACAAAACGCTCGTGGCAACGGTGCAGCATCAGGAAATCGTCGATGTCGCGGCGGCTGCGGAAGCCGCGCGCGGCCGGCGAGAACGCCACCTTCTCGTATTGGTAGATGCCCAGGTCGGACAGCACGAACTCGGTCCAGTCCTGGTGATAGTTGCCGAAGAAGATAAGGCGCAGGCGGTCGCACAGCTGCTGCGTCAGATGGCTGTAGACATGGTCGCCGGAATTCTCGTACCAGTTGGAAAAGCGGTGCCGGCCATCGTATTGCTCGCGCAGCGCCTCCAGTTGCTCGCTCTTGCGCAATTGCCGCACGTGCGGCGTCAGCTGGAAGATCTTGCCGATCTCCGGTTTTTGCAGCAGATCGAACAGCTCTTCCAGGTCCAGCAGCGGATCTTCCTCGACCAGGCCCAGCGCCGCCAGCGGACGGGCGGCCTCGTGCGCGCTACCGATCTCGGCATACGCCAGCTTGCTTGCACGAAAAAGCGTTCCCTTGCGCATGACCATACGCACCAGCAGCGCGCGCGACGCCTGCGGCAGCGTGGGAAAGGCGGTGATGAAATCGCGTTCCTCGGTGGTGAGCAGATCGTCGTAACGGTCGCCTATCCACGCCAGCACCTGATGGAAGTTATCCAGGTAATAAAACGCGTTGTCGAGAACTTTGATCATTGCAGGGGAAGCGGAAGCGGGAAGAGCGATAAACTGTATTTATATACAGTGTATCGCTTTCAGCGCCGCTTGCCCAGCAAAATTAGCTCGGGGGGCGGACGGTTCAGGCTTGTTTGGCGGCGGGGGTGTTTTTTTCGACCATTTCGCTCGCTTTGGCGATTTGCGCCTCCACCGACTGCACCGCTTGCTTGGTGGCCTTGGTCACCTGCTCGTAGCCGTTGAAGGCGTTGTCGATGGCGGTTTTGACGATCTGCACCGCGTTCTCCGAGCCGGGACGCACGTTTTTGGTGACGTCGTAGATCAGCGCGCTCAGATTGCTCTTGGCCTCGGCCACATGGGCGTCGGCCGCGCGGGTGAACTCTTCGCGGATCTCGGCGATGATCAGGCCCAGTTGCTGGTTGTAGGCGTTGGCGCCGGCGACGCCGGGCTGCAGCTTGGCGGCGGCCAGGCTCATCGCCGCTTTCGGGTCGGCCGCCTGGCTCATTTCCTTGCCGGTGGCCAGGCCGTCCTCGATCTGCGACTTGGCGGTGGCCATGTTCAGCGCGACCACCTGCTCGACGCCTTGCACGGCTTTGCTGGTCAGCGCGTTAAATGTTTCAAGTTGGAATTCAAACAGGGCTTTGGTGGCGTTGGCAAATTGCTCGGGATTCGTAAACATACAGTCTCCTCATTATGATGATGGTATGTAATGCCCCGGGGTTCTCCCGTGTTGTTGTGGGTCCATTATTTAGCAAGAACTAACTTTTCGCAACGGCTATCTTTGTACGGTCCCGCGACCTTCTCCCAGCCGGCGCCGAGCTGGGTTTGCGAACACGCCAGCTTGCCGTCGATTTTGCTGCGGTACTGCCACCAGGGCGCCGGGCCGGCGCCGAGCTGGCCGCTGCACAGCGCCAGTGTCAGCAGGGCGGCGAAACGCGTATTGATATTCGTCATGCTTCGAGCGTACAGCAAAACGGCGCCGGTGGCGATGCGTGCCGATCCGACATCATGGCGGTTAACATCATGCCGGCCAACATCACAGCGGCGCCACCTTCGGCAGCCGCAAGGTGAAGCGCGCGCCTTCGCCCTCGACGCTGCCGGCGTCGATGCGCCCGCCCAGCACGCCGGTGACGATGTTGTGGGTGATGTAGAGGCCCAGCCCGGAGCCGCCGGAGCCGAGCCGGGTGGTGAAGAAGGGATCGTAGATGCGCGGCAGGTTGGCGGCCGGGATGCCGGCGCCGTTGTCGCCGACCTCGATGACGATTTCGCCGTTGCCGCCGTCGTGGGCCGACAGGGTGATGGTGCCGGAGGTGCGGCCGTCGAAGCCGTGCACGATGCTGTTTTCGATCAGGTTGTGCAGCGCCTGGCTGAGCGGACCCGGATAGCTGTCCATTTCCAGCATGTGGTCGACGTCCTCCTCCAAGGTCAAGCCGTGCCGGCGCAGGTCGGCGTCGAGCGGCTGCAGCAGTTGCGCGATCGGGTCGCCCAGCACGAAGCGGGACCGCTGCGAACTGGCGCTGTCGGCGGCGATGTGCTTGAAGCTGGCCACCAGCGCCGCCGCGCGGGTGAGGTTGCGCACCACCACCTCGTCGGCGCTGGCGGCCTCCTTCAAATAGCTTTCCAGCGCCGAGCGGCGCAGGCCGCCGTCCATGTCGCGCCGCAACCTGGCCGTGCGCTCGCTCATGCTGGAGGCCATCACCAGGCTGTTGCCGATCGGCGTGTTGAGCTCGTGCGCCACGCCCGCCACCAGCGCGCCCAGCGCCGCCAGCTTGTCGCGCCGCACCAGTTCCTCCTGCGTCAGGCTGAGGTTGTCGAGCGCGGTGGTCAATTCCTCGTTGATGTGCTCGGCTTCCTCCTTGGCCTGCTGCAGCTCGGCCGTGCGCGCCGCCACCAGCTCCTCCAGGTGCTCGCGGTGGCGCAGCAGCTCCTCCTCGCGGCGGGTGCGGACGATGGCGATGCCGGCGATGTAGGTGGCCGCGGCGATCAGGCTCAGATCCTCGGGGCTGGGCGTGCGCACCTCGCGGTAATACATCGCGAGCGAACCGAGCACCGTATCCTTGTCGAGCATGATCGGCACCGACCAGCACGCGCGCAGGCCGTACTGCGCCGCCAGCCCCTTGTAATCGGCCCACAGCGGGTCGTTCATGATGTCGGCCACCATCACCGTTTGTTTGCGGTGGATGGCGGTGCCGCAAGAGCCGGCCACCGGGCCGACCGACAAGCCTTCGAGGGCTGCCATGTAGTCCGGCGGCATGCTCGGCCCGGCGCCGACCTGGACGCTGACGCCGTCCGGCGCCAGCAGCATCGCCGTGCACATCACGTCCTCGGACTGCGATTCCATCAGCAGCATCAGGCCGTTGAGGATGTCGCGCAGCGGGGCGGCGCGGGCGATCATCTCGAGCAGGCTGTTCTTGCCGTCGCGCAGCGCGTCGGCCAGCTTGCGCCGCGTGACATCGACCACCCGCACGTGCATCAGCCGGTGTGGTCCGGAGTTGAGCGGCACCATGCGCAGCTCGCAGCACACGTTACGGCCGGAGCTGTGCCGCATGGTCAGTTCGAACACCTGCACGCCGCCCGCCATGATTTGCTCGACGTACGCCTCGAACACTTGTGGCGACATGCGCCCGTCCGGTTGCGAGGGCGGGCACAGCGCCAGGAAATGCGTTTGCACCAGTTCCGTTTCGGTCAGCCCGAACAGCTCGCGCGCGCGTCGGTTGACGTCGAGGATGCGGTAGCTGCCGCGTTGCAACAGCACGATGGCGTCCGGCGAACCGGACAGCATGGTGTGGTAGTTGACCTCGAGCGTGGACATCGCCGGCAGGTCGGCCGCGATCGGCGCGGGCGGAATAACCCGCAAGCGCAGCAGGATTTTTTCGGCCAGGTCGTCGGCGTTGAAACTGAGCGGCAGATAGGCGTCGGCGCCGACCGCCCGAGCGCGCTCGCGTTCCTCCTCGCTCGGAGAGCTGGACAACACGTAGATGGGCAAATCGGCGCCGCACAGCTGGCGCAGGCGCTGGCACAGTTCCAGGCCGGCGCTGCCCGCCAGTGCCGCGTCCAGCACGGCCAGGGCGATGCCGCCGGCGGCGGCCACGAGCAGCGCCTCGTCGCCGCGGCTGACGGCGCGCACCTCATAGCCGAACCTGCCCAGCGTCTTGCCGAGCGTGACGTGATCGTACGCCGAGCTGGTGGCAATCAGTATCGTGTGCGGCTGATCGGGTGGGAACGGCGGCATCATGGGAGTGGGTCCGGTTCCGCAAGGCGGAGTTGAAAACTAGTGTATTACAAGATGGGCGGGACCTGCCAGCTTTATGCCGCCGCCACCGTGGCGGCCTCCTGCGCCTGTTTGATTTGTGGGAAGTTGTCCTCGATCCAGTCGACCAGCGTCTCCAGCCGCTCGGCCGCCTCGCGCCCCAGCGGGGTCAGGCTGTATTCCACGTGCGGAGGCAACACCTGTTGGGCCACCCGCAGCACCAGGCCGTCGTAGGCCAGCGCGTCGAGCGTCTGCGCCAGCATCTTCTCGCTGACCCCGCCGATCGCGCGCCGCAACTGGCTGAAGCGGTGGGTGCCGTCGAGCAGCACCACCAGCACCAGCACGCCCCAGCGGCTGGTGATGTGGGCCAGCACGGCTCGCGACGGGCAGTCGGCGGCGAGCACCTCGGCGCGCTGGCCGTCGCTCAGGGCCGCGAGGCTGTTGCGCAGGGATTTGCTGGTTTTCGGCTCGGTCATGGCGTTGTCCATTCTGGGTTGGTGTACTTACTAAATTGTACGTACTTACAATTCGGAAGTATAGGTCTTATGATAGTCCAAACCGCGCGGAACGTCCCTGCGGAGCTCCATTCAAAGGAAAAAATCATGATTATTGTTACTGGTGCAACCGGCCAGCTGGGCCGTCTGGTGATCGCTAGCCTGCTGAAAACCACGCCCGCCGCGCAGATCGTCGCCGCCGTGCGCGACGTCGCCAAGGCCGCTGACCTGGCCGCGCAGGGCGTGCAGGTGCGTCGCGCCGACTACAACGACGCCGAATCGCTGGACAGCGCCTTCGTGGGCGCGACCAAGGTGCTGCTGATCTCGTCGAGCGAAGTGGGGCGGCGCGTGCCGCAGCACCGCGCCGTGATCGACGCCGCCGCCCGCGCCAACGTCGGGTTGTTCGTCTACACCAGCGTGCTGCGCGCCGATAGCAGCGAGCTGGGCCTCGCCGCCGAGCACCGCGAAACGGAGGCGTTGATCCGCGCCTCCGGCCTGGTCTACAGCCTGCTGCGCAATGGCTGGTATGTGGAAAACTACACCGCCGGCCTCGGTGGCGCGCTGGCGCACGGCGCGCTGGCCGGCGCGGCGGGAGAAGGGCGCATCGCCGCCGCCTCCCGTGCGGATTACGCGGACGCCGCGGCGGCCGTGCTGTCCAGCGCGGGACCGGTCGAGCAAGTGTATGAACTGGCGGGCGACACCGCGTTCACGCTGGCGGACCTGGCGGCGGAATTGTCGCGCCAGTCGGGCAAGCAGGTGCCGTTCCACAATTTGCCGCGGCAGCAATACCGCGAGATGCTGATCGGCGTGGGCTTGCCGGCGCCTGTGGCCGACTTGATCGCCGATTCCGACGCCGCCGCCTCCAGGGGCGCGCTGGACAACAGCGGCCACGCGCTGAGCGAGCTCATCGGCCGCCCGACCATCTCACTGGCGGACGCCGTCAAGGCGGCGCTGTAGTTTTAGCGTTCAGGAATGAAAAAAGCTCCATCTGACCTTTCGGTTGATGGAGCTTTTTTGCGTATCCGGTAGAGTGGTGCCCACGGAGGGACTCGAACCCCCACACCTTGCGGCACATGGACCTGAACCATGCGCGTCTACCAATTCCGCCACGTGGGCACTGAACTGCTTGCTGCTTCTTGCATTCCGCCGCGTGTTCTGCAACAGAGGCCCGAATCTTAAAGGAGGGCAGTCACCTCGTCAATAGCAAATTTGGTGCTTGGGCGAAATTATTTAAATTTCAAAGTCGCGGGCACTCCGTTCCGGCAGACGGCGCGCCAAATGAAAAAAGCCCCCGGTACGCCGTAAGGCTAACTGGAGGCTTTTTTGCGGAATTTTGTGGTGCCCACGGAGGGACTCGAACCCCCACACCTTGCGGCACATGGACCTGAACCATGCGCGTCTACCAATTCCGCCACGTGGGCACTGTACTGCTTGCTGCTTCTTGCTTGCTGCCGCGTGTTCTGCAACAGAGGCCAGAATCATAAGCGGGCCGCCCGCCGCAGTCAAGGGAGAAACCATTTTTTTATGAAAGAAATTCGTGCGCCACACCACGCGGCGCGCAAGGGATTTCGCGCTTGCTTGTTCAGTCGCACTTTCGTAAGCTCCAGTTTGCCCGCTCGGCATCCAAGCATACGGAGACAGTAATGGAGATGTTGAACAACTGGTTTAACAGCCAGGGATTTATGCCGCACGGCCACTGCTTTTTGTGGATACCGTCCATCCTGTGGACCAGCGTTATCGCCGACGCGCTGATCGCATTGGCGTACCTGACCATCCCCGTCACACTGATCTACTTCATCCGCCGCCGCCGCGACATGCCGTTCAACTGGATGTTCATCGCCTTCGGCGTGTTCATCCTCGCCTGCGGCAGCACGCACCTGGCCGAAATCTGGGTGGTCTGGCGCCCCGACTACGTGCCGCTGGTGATCCTCAAGGCGATCACGGCGGTCGCCTCGGTGGTGACGGCGATCGCGCTGGTGCGGCTGGTGCCGGTGGCCTTGCTGATTCCCAGCCCCGCGCAACTGGCCGCCGTCAACGCCGAACTGCTTCAGGCCAACAAGGACTTGCGCGCGGCGATGGAGCGCGCCGAAGTGGCGAACCGCGCCAAGAGCGCGTTCCTGGCCGCGATGAGCCACGAGCTGCGCACGCCGCTCAACGCCATCCTCGGCTACACGCAAATCCTCAAGCGCGACAAGCAGCTGTCGCCGTCCCAGCAAACCGGACTCGGTACGATCCATCAGGGCGGACACCACCTGCTGGCGCTGATCAACGACGTGCTGGACCTGTCGCGCGTGGAAGCGGGCAAGATGGAGTTTCATCCCAAAGCGGTGCGGCTGGGCGAGTTGCTGACGGTGGTCGCCGACATCATGCGCGTGCGGGCCGAGCAGCGGCACTTGCATTTCGAGCTGGAGCTGGCCGGCGGGTTGCCGCTGGCGATCAGTGTCGATGAGACCCGGCTGCGGCAGGTGCTGTTGAACCTGCTTGGCAATGCCGTCAAATTCACCGATCACGGCGCCGTGCGCCTGCGCGTTTCGCCCTCTCCCGCGCCCGCGCCCGCCCCGTCGGCCAAGGCGGCGGACGGTTCGGCCGGCGCTTCCGCCGTCCCGGAGGTGGCGGCCACCGCCCATCTGCGCTTCGAGGTACTGGACGAGGGCGTGGGCATCGACGCCTCCCAGCTGGATGTCATTTTCGATCCGTTCGAACAAGTCGGCGACGCCGCGCGCCGCGCCGGTGGCACCGGGCTGGGCCTGGCGATCAGCCGCCAGCTGGTGCGCCAGATGGGTGGCGATGTGAAAGTGGAGAGCGTGCCCGGACGCGGCAGCCGCTTCTGGTTCGATGTGCCGGTGCCCGTCGTCGACGCGCCCGGCGCCGCCGCCGGTGGCGACGAGATTCCCAGCGGCTACCTGGGGCCGCGCAAAACCTTGTTGGTGGTGGACGACGTCGCCACCAACCGCGCCATGCTGAGGGATCTGCTGGGTCCGCTTGGCTTCCGCATGCAGGAGGCCGACAACGGCGCCGCCGCGCTGCGCCAGGCGAAAGCCGATCCGCCCGACCTGGTGCTGATGGATATGGTGATGCCGGACATGGACGGGATCGAAACAACCCGAAGGCTGCGCGCCGAGCCGGATACCGCCAGGACGCCGGTGCTGATCATCTCGGCCAGTTCGACGCCGGAGGAGGGGCGGCGCGCGATCGCCGCCGGCGCCGACGCCTTCCTCAGCAAGCCGGTCGACGAACACGCGCTGCTTGGCGAAATCGGCGCCCGCCTCAATTTGCAGTGGATAAAATAAGCGGCAATGAAAAAAGCCCCCAGGTCGCCGTAAGGCTAACTGGAGGCTTTTTTGCGGAATTTTGTGGTGCCCACGGAGGGACTCGAACCCCCACACCTTGCGGCACATGGACCTGAACCATGCGCGTCTACCAATTCCGCCACGTGGGCACTGATGCTACTGAACAACAACTGCTATTATAGCGACAGGGTGAGTTTCGCGCCAGATGAACTTTCGTTCCATACTGCGCATCAACCCGGTCTAGCAGAGGTAATGCTTAATTCCCGGTTAAACTTTGTTTTGCAACATTGTCGCCGCGAGAGACCAAGATTATAGAGCAATCCTGCGCAATGTCAAACACCGAATTTGGAATATGTCTGAAAAATCCTGCAGAAGGGCGCCCAATTAGGCTATCGCGGCGTTTCCAAGTACACTACGCCTGTCGTCGTGTCATATATATGCACCCGACGATTTTGCCAGGCCGGATTTCCTCTGAACACTGTCAATAACAACTACAGAAATACTTTTGAACCAAACTACCCACACCATTCCCAGCCGGGAGGAAATTCTCGGCATCTTCCGCAGCGCCAAGGCGCCGCTTGACCTGCTCGCAGTAGCGAAGTCGCTCAAAGTCGCGCAAGACGCACAAGCCGTGCTGTCGCGCCGGCTCAACGCCATGCAGCGCGACGGCCAGATCGTCGCCGACGACAGCGGTCACTTCTCGCTGGCGACCGAGACCGGCTTTATCGCCGGCCGCGTCAGCAGCCACCGCGACGGCTTCGGCTTCGTCATCCCGGACGAGCCGGGCGAAGACCTGTTCCTGCCCGAAAAAGAAATGCAGAAAGTGCTGCACGGCGACCGCGTGCTGGCCAAGGTCATCGGCGTCGACCGCCGCGGCCGGCCGGAAGGCACCATCGTTGAAGTGGTCCAGCGCGCCAACACGCACGTCATCGGCCGCCTGCTCAATGAAAACGGCACCTGGATCGTCGCGCCGGAAGACCAGCGCATCGCCCAGGACATCCTGATCGAAGGCTCGATCGGCAAGGCCAAATCGGGGCAGGTCGTCAGCGTCGAGCTGACCGAGCAGCCGATGCGCTTCAAGCAGCCGGTCGGCAAGATCGTTGAAGTGCTGGGGTCGCTTGACGATCCGGGCATGGAGATCGAAATCGCCGTGCGCAAGTTCGGCGTGCCGCACATCTTCTCGGACGCCGCGCTCAAGCAGGCCAACAAGCTGCCCGACGCGGTGCGCGAGATCGACCTGGCCGACCGCGTCGACCTGCGCGACATCCCGCTGGTGACCATCGACGGCGAAGACGCGCGCGACTTCGACGACGCGGTCTACTGCGAGCCGGTCAAGATCGGCCGCGCCAACGCCTACCGCCTGATCGTCGCCATCGCCGACGTCAGCCACTACGTCAAGCCGAACGACGCGCTCGATACCGACGCGCTCGAACGCAGCACCTCGGTCTACTTCCCGCGCCGCGTGATTCCTATGCTGCCGGAAAAACTGTCCAACGGCCTGTGCTCGCTGAACCCGGCGGTCGACCGTTTGACCCTGGTGTGCGACGCCGTCATCACCGCCAAGGGCGAGATCAAGGCCTACCAGTTCTATCCGGCCGTGATCCACTCGGCCGCGCGCCTGACCTACACCGAAGTGGCCGACATCCTCGGCAACACCAAGGGACCGGAAGCGGCGCGCCGTCCGGGCATCGTGCCGCATCTGCTGAACCTGTATGACGTCTACCAGGCCTTGTTGAAGGCGCGCAGCGAACGTGGCGCGATCGACTTCGAGACCACCGAGACCTACATCGTCTGCAACCCGTCGGGCAAGATCGAAAAGATCATCCCGCGCACCCGCAACGAAGCGCACAAGCTGATCGAAGAATGCATGTTGACCGCCAACGTCTGCGCGGCCGACCTGCTGATCCGCCACAAGCATCCCGGCACCTACCGCATCCACGCCAGCCCGACCGCTGAAAAGCTCAAGCAGGTGCGCACCTTCCTCAAGCAGGTGAACCTGAACTTGAACGGCGGCGACAAGCCGACCGCCGGCGATTACGCCGAGCTGATGCGTCAGGTCAAGGAGCGTCCGGACGCGTCGCTGCTGCAAACCATGCTGCTGCGTTCGATGCAGCAGGCGGTGTACTCGCCCGACAACATCGGCCACTTCGGCCTGGCGTACGAGGCGTATGCCCACTTCACCAGCCCGATCCGCCGCTATCCGGACTTGCTGACGCACCGCGCCATCAAGGCGATCCTGCTCGGCAAAAAATACGAGCCGAAGATTCCATCGACCAGCGTGCTCAACACCAATGTCTCGAACGCCACGCGCAAGCAGCAGGCCAAGGACAAGGCCGACGGCAAAGAGAAAAAAGCGGCCGTCGACCTGACCGTGTGGGACGCGCTGGGCGTGCACTGCTCGGCCAACGAGCGCCGTGCCGACGAGGCGTCGCGCGACGTCGAAGCCTGGCTGAAGTGCTACTTCATGCAGGACAAGCTGGGCGAGGAATTCACCGGCATCATCACCGGCGTGACCAGCTTCGGCATCTTCGTGCAGCTGGATCAGTTGTTTGTCGAAGGCATGGTGCACATCACCGACCTCGGCGCCGACTACTTCCAGTACGACGACGCCCGCCACGAACTGCGCGGCGAGCGTAGCGGCAAGAAGTTCCAGCTGACCGACCGGGTCGATGTGCAAGTGGTCCGCGTGGATCTGGAATCGCGCAAGATCGATCTGCGCCTGGCCGGCGTCGACGCGCCGCCGCCACGTCCGGAGAAGCCGTCCAAGGATCGGAAGGGCAACATCAAGCCGGGCCCGACGACGTCGCAGCGCCACGAGGTCAAGACCACCGCGCCGAAGCCGGCGCCGTCCAGGCCGTCGCAATCGGCCCAGCCTTCGCCATCGTCTGCCTCGCAGCCGGCCGCCAAGCCGGCGTCGCGCTCGCGTGGCGGACGCGGCAAAACCAATGCCGCGGCGAGTGCCGCGGTAGCACCCCGAGCAGCGAAGCCTGCCTCAAAAAGTAAGAAGAAGCGATAAATAATGAAGAACAAAATGATTTTTGGTTTCCATGCGGTGACCTCGCGTTTGCGTCATGAGGCCTCATCCGTGGAAGAGATTTTCATCGACGCCACGCGCGACGACCGCCGCATGAAGGATCTGGTCGCCAACGCCAAGGCGGCCGGCGTGCGCGTCATGCCGGTCGATTCGGCGCGGCTCGACAAGATCGTCGGCACCCGCCGCCACCAGGGCGTGATCGCCTTCGCCTCGCAGCTGGCGCTGGCGCGCAACCTCGATGAACTGCTCGACGCCATCGAAGGCCCGCCGCTGCTGCTGGTCCTCGACGGCATCACCGATCCGCACAACCTGGGCGCCTGCCTGCGCGTGGCCGACGGCGTCGGCGCCCACGCGGTCATCGTGCCGAAGGACCGCGCCGTCGGCCTGAACGCCACGGCCGCCAAGGTCGCCAGCGGCGCGGCAGAGACCGTGCCTTACATCACCGTCACCAACCTGGCGCGCACCCTGCGCGACTTGAAGGACCGCGACATCTGGCTGATCGGCACCTCCGACGACGGCGAAAAAGGCCTGTACGAAGCCGACTTCACCGGCCCGACCGCGCTGGTCATGGGGTCGGAAGGCGAGGGCATGCGCCGCCTGACCCGCGAGACCTGCGACATGCTGGTCAGTATCCCGATGTTCGGTTCGGTTGAAAGTTTGAACGTCTCCGTGGCCTCCGGCGTCTGTCTGTACGAAGCGCGCCGCCAGCGCCTTGCCAAGGAAGCTTAAACAGCATCCCGGCAAAGCAGTTCCGGCGGCCCGCTTCGAGGGCCGCCGTCTCTACCCCTCCAAGTCTGCCGCTTCTTAGCAACCTCCGACCGGATACGCTAACATGGGCGTTTCGGTTGTCATTCCGTACAACTATGTTCAACCACCTGCGACAAGACATCAACAGCATCATCGAACGCGACCCCGCCGCCCGCAACACCTGGGAGGTGCTCACGTGCTATCCCGGCCTGCAGGCGATCGTCATGCACCGCTGGGCCAGCTGGTGCTGGTGGCACGGCATGAAGTGGCCGGGCCGCTTCATTTCCTATCTGGCGCGCGTGATCACCGGGATCGAAATCCATCCGGGCGCCACGATCGGCCGGCGCGTCTTCATCGACCACGGCTTCGGCGTGGTCATCGGCGAGACGGCCGAAGTCGGGGACGACTGCACCATCTACCAGGGCGTGACCCTGGGCGGCACCTCGCTGCACGCCGGCAGCAAGCGCCACCCGACCCTGGCGCGCGGCGTCATCGTCGGCGCCGGCGCCAAGGTGCTGGGCGGCTTCACGGTGGGCGAATACGCCAAGGTCGGCTCCAACGCCGTGCTGCTCAAGCCGGTGCCGGCGGGCGCCACGGCGGTCGGCAATCCCGCGCACATCGTGCAGAAGGAAGCGGCGGCGCCGGTCAGCGCCACCGCGCACCTGTTCTCGGCCTATGGCGTCACGCCGAACGGCGACGATCCGCTATCGAAAGCGCTGCACGGCCTGATCAACCACGCCGTCCAGCAGGAACAGCAGATCGAGCGCATCCTGGCAGTGCTGAAGGCGGCGGGCTTGCCCTGTCAGGGAGTAGCCGAATGTGATAAATTGAATTCCGACCAATTAAACAAGCTCGTCGAATAAGGATAATGGACATGGAATTACCCGCAGGCGCAGAAATACTGGACCCGTTTGAAATTCGCGTGCTGGCCGTGCTGGCCGAAAAGGAAGCGCTCACGCCGGACAACTATCCGCTGTCGCTGAACGCGCTGGTCAACGGCTGCAATCAATTGTCGAGCCGCGACCCGGTGATGTCGATCTCGGAAGAAACGGTCGCCGATGTCCTGCAGCGGCTCATGCAGCGCAAATACGTCAACGGCATTACGCAGGCGGG
This sequence comes from uncultured Duganella sp., assembly GCA_963511605.1. GTDB lineage: Bacteria > Pseudomonadota > Gammaproteobacteria > Burkholderiales > Burkholderiaceae_D > Rugamonas. The sequence continues at coordinate 50,653 of CAUPJZ010000002.1, forward strand.
CGCGCGGGTGACCAAGTACGAGCACCGGATGCGCATTAAATGGTCGCTGGAGCAGGACAAGCTGGCGGTGCTGACGATCCTGATGCTGCGCGGGCTGCAGACGGCGGGCGAGATCCGCACCCGCACGGGGCGCTTGCACGACTTCAAATCGGTGGCCGACGTCGAGCAGGCGCTGCAGTTCCTGATCGACAAATATCCGCCGCTGGTCTCAAAGCTCGCCCTCGCGCCCGGCACCAAGGAACCGCGCTACGGCCAGTTGCTGGGCGGCGAAGAAGCGCTGGCGCGAGAGGAAACGGCGGCCGGCCTGGGCGGCTCGGTCAGCTCGGCCTCGTCGGGAGGCCGGGTCGCCGCGCTGGAGCAGGAAGTGCAACAACTGCGGCGCGACTTCGAAGACCTCAGCGCCCAGTTCGCCGAATTCCGCAAACAGTTCGAATAGCAACTCCGGGGTCAGGTCCACCATTTCTACACGGGCTGGTCGGTTAGATCGTCGGCGCTCACAATGCAGCAGGGCGTCGCGGTCGAAATCCGGCCTATGCCCTTGCTACTGTTGAAGCCGTGTAGAATTGGTGGACCTGACCCCGGAGTTGTTTGCAGGTCAGCCTTCCTCGCGGCGGCGGCGCATCCAGATGGCCACCGCTATCATGGCGGCCCCGGCGGCGACGCCGATCCAGACATTGGCATTGCCCAGGGTCGCCCACGACTCGCCGAAGATCGTTTGCGGCACCGGCAGGCGGTGCGGAACGTGCTCCATGGTGATATGGGCTTCGTCGAACAGCAACCACGCGCCCGGCACCACGCTGAGCAACAGGCGGCTGACGATATTGCTGACGAACCAAGCCGAGTTGATGCCGATGTGCATGGCTTTTTCGGCCCACAGCAACAGCAGCGCCGTCACCAGCGGCGTGCCGACCGCCCACAGAAACACCTTGGAGCGCGCCATGCTCGACACCATCAGCAGCCAGCCTACCGTCGGCAGCGCCCACATCACGTACAAGGGGAGCAGACCGAGCATGCGCAGCGGCGTCAAGTAGAGGTCCGGCGTGAGGAACAGTTCGCCGAACACATTGGTGCCGTGCATCAGCAACAGGAAGGCGCCGATGATCAGGATCAGCAGCGACAGCACGAAGCCGATGCCCAGCGTGATCAGCGGCGCCACGACGGCGGCGAGCAAAACCTTCGACAGCACCGTCATCGAGTCCGATACCGGCAGCGATTTCCAGAACAGCAGACTGCGGTCGCGCCGCTCGTCGTGCAGCGCGCCGAGGCAGTAGAAAAACACCAGCACGCCAAGCACCAGCAGCAACGGCGCGGAAGAGGCCATATACGCCTGCGCCATCGTTTCGACGACTTGTGTGCGCACCTTGCCCTCCAGGGTGACCGACAGGATTTCCGATGGCGAACCGTCGCCGTTGACGCTGATGTTTTTGTCGAACGTGGCCGCGACCAGCGCCACCACTGCGATCAGCGCGGCGATCACCGCTGGCGCCCACACCAGCATGCCCTTGTGCTCCCACATTTCGCGCTTGATCAGCCATTTCATGGTTTTCATGCGTAGGTTCCTTTCATGGTGGCGACAAACAGATCGGCGACGCTGGGCGTGCGCAGCTCGCCGAAGTTCGCCAGTTGCTCTCGCGATACCCCGTCAAACAGCATGATGGATTTGCCGAATACGGTGCGTTGGGTCATAGGCTGCAGCGCGTTGGCGGCGGCGATGAACGGCCCCTCGACCATCACCTCGGTGAAGCGTTCGCCGACTTCATCCATCGTCGCGGCCAGCGAGATCTTGCCGTCCTGGAGGAACATCAGGTCGGTCAGGATGTGTTCGACCTCTTCGATCTGGTGGGTCGTGATGACGATGGTTTTATTCTCGTCGAAATAGTCCTCCAGCAGGTTCTGGTAAAACTGCTTGCGGTACAGGATGTCCAAACCCAGGGTCGGCTCGTCGAGCACCAGCAGCTTGGCGTCGATGGCCATGACCAGCGCCAGATGCAACTGCACCACCATGCCCTTGGACATGGCCTTGACCTTCATATTCGGATTCAACTTGGTGATGGCCAGATACTTCTCCGCCTTGCTGCGGTCGAAGCGCGGATGCACCCCTTCGACGAAATCGATCGCATCCTTGACCTTGAGCCACTTCGGCAGAATGGCGACGTCGGCGATGAAGCACACCTCGTTCATCAGCGCATCGCGCTGGGTGCGCGGGTCCATGCCGAGCACCGACAATTCGCCGTCGAACTGGGTCAGGCCCAGCAGGGCTTTGAGCGTGGTGGTCTTGCCCGAACCGTTGGGGCCGATCAGGCCGACGATGCGGCCTGCCTCGACCGTGAACGTGACGCCGTCCAGCGCGGCTTGCTTGCCGTATTTTTTGCTGAGGTTGGTCGCGGTGATGATGGCGCTCATGCCGCACCTCCCGGCGTGGCGGGCTTGAGCAGCGATTCGGGTGCCAGGCCGAGGCGGCGGATGCGTTCGAGCACCGCCGGCCATTCTTCGCGCAGGAAGCGCTCGCGTTCGCTGGCCAACAGTTTTTCGTGGGCGCCGTCAGTAACGTACATACCTAATCCCCTTCTTTTTTCGACTAAGGTTTCGTCCACGAGCTCTTGATAGGCCCGCGATACGGTAATCGGATTGAGTTGATAATCGGCGGCAACCTGCCGGACCGAGGGCAGGGCGTCGCCCGGCTTGAGGACGCCATCGAGCATCATGCCGATGACCTTGTCCTTTAGTTGCCGGTAGATCGGCGCGTTGTCATTCCAGCCTATCGTGGACATACATGTGGTCCCCTTGATGTGTGTTAATGAAGTGGTGTTGTAGTGAACTATAACAGTGAGGCGGAAAAAAGCAAGCAAAAAAAGCAAGGTGATCTGTCCAGCATGTGTTGCTACCCGAGCTTGGCCATCAATTCGAGCGCGTTGGGCAGCGCCGCACCGGACGCGGTGTTGTCGAAGATGCACCATCCGGGGTGTTTTTTTAGATAATCTGCAACTTGATTCAGATATTTTTCTTCGTACGGTGAGTAATAAATTCGCGGACTGCCGTGCAAACGCGCGTAAACCATGTCGGTGGTCGGCACGAAAACGCCGGCCAGGCCTGCGGGCGGGTCGGCGATGACCCGCGTCACGCGATGACGTTTCATTAACTCCGTGGCCTGGTCGCCGAACCAGCTGCCGTGGCGCGCTTCGCAGGCGAGGGCGCATGCGAAGCTTCCATGCAGACGGTCAAAGAACTCGTCGGCAACTTTCAGGTCGAAAACCAAACTCGGCGGCAACTGCACCAGAATGCACCCGAGTTTTTCTCCCAACGCGCCAGCCTCGGCCGCAAACGTTGACAACAAATTATCAATGTCAAATAGTTTTTGATAATGTGTAATGCTTCTAGGTAACTTCACCGAGAAACGGAACCCATCCGGCACGCTGTCGGCCCAACGCGCGTAAGTCGTGGCCTGATGCGGCTTGTAGAAGGATGAGTTGATTTCGGCCGCGTTCAATACGCTCGCGTAACGCTGCAAATGGCTGCCTTCGCCAGGAAACCGCGCCGCCGATCGCCGGTCGATACTCCACCCGGCGCAACCAATACGTATATTTGAAATCATTATTATTATCTCCCGCTCAAAAAAGAACACCTCGGTTCATTTTAAAGCTTGTCCGGAATCCGGAGCGCGCCGTTCGAAGGATTGGCCGGACCAATTAACCGATCATCTTTCTGATTATTTAAGGTTACTAGCAATCCTGTATTTTCTGAATATATCTGGTATATGGATTATTTATTATCCGTACCGGCTAAGTAGAATACCGTACTTGACATATTAAATGGCACCAAAGCGGTGCGTTCAAAAGAATGACAATAGGAAAGTATTGTTTAAAATATGAATTATTGAACAATGTTGGCATCATCGAAAACTCCGTGCTATATTGTTTTCACCGCTGAAGCCTTTGGTTGTCATTCTCCGCGTTGCTATCAAACTCGATAGCGTCCGTGATGAGATATTCCAATATTCCATACGCCTGTTCAGGCGTCCGGGTTAATTGGTAGTACTGCCTTCGATAACCTTTTGTTTAAATCTCTTCCAATTCGATGTCATCTTGATCATCGGTGGATGATGGCTGGCGCCTGTCTGACTAATCATAGTCATCCGTTTAAATCATTCATCAGCATGGATATTGATTATGAATAAACTTAAGTACGATATACCGGCCGCTATCGTGGTCTTCCTGGTGGCCCTGCCGCTATGCCTGGGCATCGCCCTGGCCTCGGGCGCCCCGCTGTTCTCCGGCATCATCTCCGGCATCATCGGGGGCATCGTCGTGGGGATGATCAGTGGCTCGCAGACCAGCGTCAGCGGTCCTGCCGCCGGCCTGGCCGCCGTCGTGCTGGCCTCTATCACCAAGCTCGGCACATTTGAGATCTTGCTGGTGGCGATATTGATTGCCGGGGTTTTGCAGTTGGCGATGGGTATATTCCGCGCCGGCTTCATCGCGAACTACATTCCCTCGAATGTTATCAAGGGATTGCTCGCGGCGATCGGTATTCTATTAATACTTAAGCAGATTCCGCATGCGATCGGCTACGACAAGACCGATGTCGATAATTTCTCCTTCACGCAGGGGAATGGTGAGAATACCTTCTCGGCTATTCTCAACGCATTGAATGTCATTACGCCGGGCGCGCTGATTATATCGTTGGTGTCCGTGCTGCTACTGGTCTATTGGGATAAAACGCCGTTCAAGCGATTCAAGCTGTTGCCGGCTCCGCTGTTTGTCGTGGCCCTGGGTATTCTGTTGAATGTCATGTTTAATAAGTACATGCCGGCGCTCGGCATCGAACAGACCCATCTGGTGGATATTCCACCCATCGATACCAGTAATCTTGCCGCCTATTTGCATTTGCCTGACCTTGTCCATTTCGCCAATCGCGACGTCTGGTTCGTTGGCATCACCATTGCCATCGTCGCCTCGCTTGAAACGCTGTTGAATGTGGAAGCGGTCGACAAGGTCGATCCGCATAAGCGTGAAACCCCGCCGAACCGCGAGCTGGTGGCCCAGGGCGTGGGTAACATCTTCGCCGGCCTGTTGGGTGGCTTGCCGGTGACCTCGGTGATCGTGCGCAGCTCGGTTAACGTTCAGTCCGGTAATAAAACCAAGGCATCCGCTGTATTGCATGGCGTATTCATGCTGGTCAGCGTTGCCTTGTTGAGTCCGTTATTGAATCTCATTCCGCTGGCCGCGCTGGCTGCCATCCTTATCACTACCGGCTACAAATTGGCGAAGATATCGTTGTTCCGCGATATGTACCAAAAAGGATGGTCGCAATTTGTTCCCTTTGTCATTACCGTGTTGGCAATTGTTTTCACCGATTTGCTGATGGGCGTATTGATCGGTTTGGCTGCGGGCGTGTTCTATCTCATGCGCAGCAATTTCCGCAATCCTTTCTCCATAGAACAATATCGCCTGCACATCGGCGAAGTGATCAAGATGGAATTGCCCAACCAGGTCTCGTTCCTGAACAAGGCCACGATCAAAACTGCCTTGTGGGAAATTCCGGACGGCTCGAAAGTGTTGATCAACGCCAGCAATTCCGATTTTATCGATAATGACGTTTTGGAAACTATCCAGGACTACCGCGTGGTGGCCGCCGAGCGCGACGTGCAGCTGAACATCATCGGCCTGCGCGACAAATACGCGCTGAACGATCCGATCCAGTTCGTGCCCGTGCTGGACCAGGAAACCCAGAAGAAGCTGCGCCCGCACGAGGTGCTGCAGCTGCTGCGTGATGGCAACGAGCGCTTCAAGGCGGGCCGCTGCTTCGAAAAGTACTACCTGCATCAGGCCGATGCGACCGCTTCCGGCCAGCACCCGATGGCGGTGGTGGTGAACTGCATCGATTCGCGGACGTCGCCGGAGATCATTTTCGATGCCGGCCTGGGTGATTTGCTGACGATCCGTATCGCCGGCAACGTGATCAGCCGTGAAATTATCGGCAGCCTGGAGATCGCGCACAAACTGGGCGCCAAGCTGATCGTCGTCAAGGGACACTCGTCCTGCGGCGCCATCGGCCTGGCCATGGCGAACGAACATGCGCACAGCATCGGCGCCATCACCGGCAAGATCCAGATGGCGATCCACCAGTGCGCGGGACATGGCGCGGCCGGCAGCAAGGAATTGCGCGATCAGATCGCCCGTCAGAACATCGAGAACTCGCTGGCGGAAGTGATCAACGGCAGCGAGTATCTGCGTGCTTGCATCCAGCGGGGCGAAATGGGCCTGGTCGGCGCCTATCACGATATCGCCGCCAGAACGGTGCAGTTCGGCGATTTGGTCACCGGCGACAAGCTGCGACGCTACCGCTCGTCCGATAGCGATCTCGCCGCCTGAGCCGGCACGCCGCAGGTCGGTCATAATGTCGACGAATTCATCTCGACAAGGACAATATGATCGACCTCAAACGCTCTCTCAAGTTTGTCTTCCCGCTGTTGGCGGCCGCGTTCCTGCTGGCCGCCTGCGCCTCCCTGATCGGCCCGCGCGAGATCGATCTGCCCCAGGAGCGGCTGCAACACAATCTCGACCGGAAATTCCCCATGCGCCAGCGCGTGCTGGGCGTGTTCGAGGTTGAGTTGAGCCATCCCCGATTGACCATCCTGGCCGAAAACAACCGCGTCGCCTTGAATGTCGACCTGAATGTGACGCCGCTGCTGGCGCGCCAGGCCTGGCGCGGCAATATGACGGTGTCCGGCCGTCTCAACGTCGACAGCGTGCGCAACACCATCTACCTCAGCGAAGCCCACGTCGACCGCTTCGCCATGGACAATATGGATGAGGGAAAACAAGTGCAACTGGCCAGTGTCGCGAATTTGCTGGGCGATAACGTCGTCAGGGATATCGCGGTGCACACCTTCGACCCGAAGGAGTTGCGCTATGCGGGCGTGCAGTTCGTCCTGACCGGCATCGGCACGCGTCCCGGCGGCCTGGTCGCGAATCTGCGGCCGGCGGAGCAATCGCGCTAGCGCCGCTTTTTTTACCGGGTAAGATGTCAACTCACCCCGCCAAGGAACATCCAGCATGCAACAAAACATCGCCGCCGATATCGCCGTCATCCAGTCGATGGCGGTCGTGCCGACGATACTGGAGACCGTCGCGGCGCTGACCGGTCTGCGATTTGTTTGCGTGGCACGGGTGACGGCCGATTCCTGGACCACCTGCGCGGTGCTGGACAAGCTGAACTTCGGGCTAAACGTAGGTGACGGGCTCGACGTCACCACCACCATTTGCGAAGAAGTGCGCGACACCCGCCACGCCGTCGTGATCGACCACGTGGCGCAAGACGAGCGCTACCGCGACCATCGCACGCCGCGCATGTACGGCTTCCAGAGTTATTTTTCGATTCCGCTGTTCCGTCCGGACGGCGACTATTTCGGCACGCTGTGCGGGCTCGACCCTGTTCCCAACGAGTTGTCGACGCCAAAAGTGCGCCAGACGCTCACCTTGTTCGCCCAGCTCATTTCGGGCCAGCTTGAGTGCGAGCGCGAGCTGGCCGAAACGCGCACGGCGCTGTTGGACGAGCAGGCCAGCTCCGAGCTGCGTGAGCAGTTCATCGCGGTGCTGGGCCACGACTTGCGTACGCCGCTCAGTTCCATCGTCACCGGCGCCGACGTGCTTGGCATGCTCGCGCTGCCGCCCCAGGCCGTCAAAGTGGTCGAGCGCATCCGCCGCAGCGCGATGCGGATCGCCGGGCTGGTGGACGACGTGGTGGACTTCACGCGTGGCCGCATGGGCGGCGGCATCGCCATCGAACTCAAGCTGGAAAGCAAGCTGAAAGCGGCCTTCGAGCAAGTCATCGCGGAATTGCGCGGCGCCCATCCGGGTAGCGAGATCATCGCCGACATGTCGCTGGGCGGGCCGCTCATGGTGGATGCCGGACGGATGGCGCAGCTGCTGTCCAACCTGCTCAAGAACGCGCTGGTGCACGGCGACACCAAGCGTCCGGTGCGGGTGCATGTCGCGCAGCAGGGCGGGGCGCTGGAAATCATCGTCGCCAACGAAGGTCCTGCCATCGCGGAGGAAACCCTCAGCCAGCTGTTCAAGCCGTTCTGGCGCGGCAAACCGGTGTACGGCGAAAAAGGCCTGGGTCTGGGCTTGTTTATCGTCTCGGAGATCGCGCTGTCGCATCATGGCGAACTTGATGTGATTTCCACCGATGACGCGACCTCGTTTATCTTCAGGATGAAAGATACGATTCGCGCCGGCTGACGGCAATTCGCGCCACCGTCCGGCATTTCGTCGCATCGCGCCGATCGGGCGCCTGGCCGCGGGCATAGTGGAGGCAACTCAACCAGCCCTGCGGAGCACGCCATGATTCAGCAAATTATATCCCACACTCCCGTCTATATCTGGGCCTTGCTGGCCTTTCTCGTCTATCGCGGCGTTTTGGCCGCCCAGGACCGGGAGGTGCCGCTGCTAAAACTATTCATCATTCCGGTGGTCATGCTGGTGATTTCGCTGGCCGGCATGAACGGCCATGGCGTGCTGGGCGCCGGCGTGTGGGGTGTATGGCTGACCGGCATGCTGGCCACCGTTGCGGTTACCTGGACGGCTGGCAACGGTGAAATTGTGGTCAACCGTGCCGCCGGCACCGTCCTGCAGCGCGGCAGCTGGACGCCGTTGGCGCTCATGCTCGCCATATTTGCCACCAAGTACACGGTCGCGGTGTTGTCGGCGATGCATCCCGAGTTGCAGCGGCAGATGTCGTTTGTCGTCGCCGTGAGCGCGCTGTTCGGTGTGTTCAACGGCGTGTTCGTTGGCCGCCTGCTGCGTTGTGTGGCCGCCTATGTGCGCCAGCCGGCGGCGGCCTTGGCTTGATTTAGCGTACCCTTAAGTCGACTCGACCTTCCTTGTGGCCGACGGCAAGAGCTCTTACAATGGGACGCATCGATGACATTGTTGAGGCGGTTTATGTATATATTTGGTATCGGCATCCACGTGCTGGTGGCGATTTTCTTCGCCATCCACGTGATCCGCAGCGGCCAGCAGATGTATTGGTTGATGATACTGTTTATGTTTCCGGGGATCGGCAGCGTGGTGTATTTCATCGCGATCTATCTGCCGAACTCCAAGCTGCAACACGGCGCGCGCAAGGTGGTGACGGTGGCCGCCAGGACGCTCGATCCGGGGCGCGAGTTGCGCGAGGCGCGGCAAGCCTATGAATACACGCCGACCGCGCAAAACCAGATGCGCCTGGCGAGCGCCTTGCTGGAGGCGGGCGATGCGGACGAGGCCGCGACGACCTATGAAGCCTGTTTGCAGGGACCGTTTTCCGGCGATCTGGAGATCCGGTTCGGCGCGGCGCGCGCCAGCCTGGCGTGCGGCAGGGCGCCCGGCGCGGTGACGCATTTGCAAACCATCCGCGCCGCCAATGCCAATTTCAGGCCTGAGCAGGTGTCGTTGTTGCTGGCGCAGTCGCTGGCGGCGGCGGGGCGGCAGGACGAGGCGAGGGCGGAGTTCGATTATGCGCTGAGCCATCACAACAGCTTCACGACGCAGGCGGAGTGCGCGATATGGGCGGCGGGGGTGGGCGACGCGGCCAAGGCCAATCAGCTCGATCAGGAACTGCAACGCACGATACAGCGCTGGACCAGCCATACGCGGGAGTTGAACCAGCCGTTGATACGGCGGTTGAATGCGGCGATGGCGACCTTAAGAAGATGATGATCACGTAGGGCGGATTAGGCGGAACGCCGTAATCGGCCATGCATGCGCCATCGAAACGCATGCATGGCCGATTACGCTTCGCTAATCCGCCCTACGTGCATCCGTGGTCATTCGGGTAGCACTGCGCCGCTCAGGTCGTGGCGCGTGATGGCGCCGGTGGCGTCGATCGCGATCCAGCCGCCGCGCGGCGGTGTCGCGTCCGGCTCCCAGTCCGGCAGCACGTAGCGGCGCGTGGCGCCAACCATGTGCAGGGCGGGGCGGTGCGTGTGGCCGTGGATCATCACATCGGTGCCCGTTTGCGCGAACACCTCGCCGATCGCCTGCGGCGTCACATCCATGATCTCGTACGATTTGGCGCCTTGTTCGGTGCGGCTGCTTTCGCGCATGCCGGCGATGATGGCCTTGCGCTGCGCCAGCGGCATCGCCATGAATTGCGCCTGATACGCGGGCTGGCGCACCATCGCCCGGAATTGCATGTACTTCACATCCTCGGTGCACTGGGCGTCGCCGTGCAACAAGACCAGGCGTTGGCCGCCGATCTCGGTCACATGGGTCTCCGGCAGCAAGGTCAACCCGGCCGCCTCGGCAAAGCCGGTGCTCACCAGGAAATCGCGGTTGCCGCCTATCCAGTAGAGGCGCGTGCCGCCATCGCTCACGCTGCGCAGCGCGGCAACGACTTGCGCGTGGAAGGGATCGCCGATGTCGTCGTCGCCCGCCCAGAATTCGAACAGGTCGCCGAGCAGGTACAACTGTTGCGCGCGCCGCGCATGCCGCTCCAGGAAGTCGAAAAACGCTGCACTGGTGGCGGGATGCGCGGGCTGCAAATGCAGATCGGAGATAAACAGCGCGAGAACGTCGCTCGCGCGCTCGCCGGTCCGGGTTGGGCTCATTGAATCAGGCTCGCTCTCGGCTATAAATTACGCGGCCAGCTCGATGCTTTCGATGATGACGTCTTCCGCCGGCACGTCGGCGAACATGCCGCTGCGGGTGGTTTTGACTTTCTTGATGGCGTCGACGACTTCGGTGCCTTCGATGACTTTACCGAACACGGCGTAGCCCCAGCCGTCCTGGCCCGGGTAGTCGAGGAAGGAGTTGCCCTTGACGTTGATGAAGAACTGCGCCGAAGCCGAGTGCGGCGCCGAGGTGCGGGCCATGGCCAGGGTGTACGGTTCGTTTTTCAGGCCGTTCTTGCCTTCGTTTTCCACGGTGGCGTCGGCCGGCTTTTGCTTCATGCCTGGCTCGAAACCGCCGCCCTGGATCATGAAACCGTCGATCACGCGGTGGAAGATGGTGTTGGTATAGTGGCCGGCGTTCATGTAGGCCAGGAAGTTTTCCACGGATTTCGGGGCTTTTTCGTCGTTCAGTTCGACGGTCATTTTGCCCATGTTGGTGGTGATGATTACGTTGGTCATGGTGTTATCCTGTGTGGTAAGTGAGGTATTTTATGCCGCAGGCCGCTATTTTACAGTTTTGGCTGGATCGGGGTCTTCAAAATCGTCGCGGACTTCACGACGACCGGAATCACGGGGATGTTCTGGAAGATACCCTTGTCGTCGACCAGCACGCCTTTGATCTTGTCGACCACTTCCTGGCCCTGGATCACCTTGCCGAACACGGTGTAGCCGAAGCCGTCGCGGCCCGGATAGTTCAGCGCCTCGTTGTCGGCCACGTTGATGAAGAACTGCGAGGTTGCCGAGTTGGGATCGCCGGTGCGCGCCATCGCCAGCGAATAGGTGACGTTGGTCAAGCCGTTCTGCGACTCGATCGGCACCGGCTTGTTGGTCTTTTTCTGCTTCAGTTTTTCGTCGAAGCCGCCGCCCTGGATCATGAAGCCGTCGATCACGCGGTGGAAGATGGTGCCTTTATAAAAGCCCGATTTGACGTAGGTGAGGAAATTTTCCACCGATTTCGGCGCTTTTTCGCGATCGAGTTCCACCACGATATCGCCCATCGTGGTCTTGATCTCGACCTGCGGCGTGGCGCTGGCGGCCGTCGAGTTCGCTTGCGCGGCCGGCGTGGCCGCCAGCGCGGCGCCGGACAGCGCGACACCCGCGAACATGGTCATCAGTTTGCCGAACAGCGATGTCTGCGATTTGTACATTCTTGCTTCCCCATATAGATTTTGTTGGTGGCGATCGGCCCGACGAGCCAAAATCCTCAGTCATATCGGGCCAATACGATTTTTATCAATGCTATACTTCTCCAATACATTCCATTCTACCCGCTGTCCGGTGGAATGAAACAACGCAACAAGATAACGAAATAACTATACCGAGGGTCTGTCAGTCTCCACGGCATGCGATGAAATACACGGTGCGCCCCGCCCATTGGTGCCGCGCCAGGTTCTCGTATTGCCCGGGGCCGACGGGCGCTTCTATAAAAGAATACCCAAGAGTCCGATGAGCAATTTAAAGATTTACAACACGCTGGCGCGTGACAAGCAGACCTTCGTTCCCATGGAAGCCGGCAAGGTCCGCATGTATGTCTGCGGCATGACCATTTATGACTACTGCCACATCGGCCACGCCCGCATGATGATGGCGTTCGACGTCATGTACCGCTGGCTGATGGCCTCCGGGTACGACGTCACGTACGCCCGCAACATCACCGATATCGACGACAAAATTATCAAGCGCGCGGTGGAAAACGGCGAGACGATCTCGCAGCTGACCACCCGTTTCACCAGGTACATGGACGAGGACACCGGCGCGCTGGGCATTTTGCCGCCGACCCTGGTGCCGCGCGCGACCGAATACGTGCCACAGATGCTGGCGCTGATCGAAAAGCTCGAAAGCAAGGACCTGGCCTACCAGGGCACCGACGGCGACGTCAACTACGCGGTGCGCAACTTCCCCAACTACGGCCGCCTGTCGGGCAAGTCGCTCGACGACCTGCGCGCCGGCGAGCGCGTCGACGTCAACACCGGCAAGCGCGACCCGCTCGACTTCGTGCTGTGGAAGGCCTCCAAGGAATCGGAGCCGGAAGAAGTCAAATGGGACTCCAAGTGGGGCAAGGGCCGTCCGGGCTGGCACATCGAGTGCTCCGCCATGTGCTCGGCGCTGCTCGGCGAACAGTTCGACATCCACGGCGGCGGCGCCGACCTGCAGTTCCCGCACCACGAGAACGAGATCGCCCAGTCCGAGGGCGCGTTCGGCCACGCGATGGTCAACTACTGGGTGCACAACGGCTTCGTGCGCGTCGACAATGAAAAGATGTCCAAATCGCTGGGCAACTTCTTCACGATCCGTGACGTGCTCAAGAAATACGATGCCGAAGTGATCCGCTTCTTCATCCTGCGGGCCCACTACCGCAGCCCGCTCAATTACTCGGACGCGCATCTGGACGACGCCCGTGTTGCGCTGACCCGCCTGTACACCGCGCTCGACGGCGTGGAAGGCGACGGTGCCGCATTGGACTGGCAAGAACCGCACGCGGCGCGCTTCGCCGAGGCGATGGACGACGACTTCAACACGCCGGTGGCGCTGGCGGTGATGTTCGACCTGGCCAGCGAACTGAACCGGTCGAAATCGCCCGCCGTGGCGCGCCAGCTCAAGGGCCTGGCCGACGTCATCGGCTTGCTGGCGCGCACGCCGCAGCAATTCCGCCAGGCGGCCGTCGGTGACGCCGACAGCAGCGGCGACGCCGCCATCGCCGCCGCCATCGCCCAGCGCATCGAAGCGAAAAAGGCGCGCAACTTCGCCGAATCGGACAAGATCCGCGCCGATCTGCTGGCCGCCGGCATCATCCTCGAAGACAAGCCTGACGGCACCACCAACTGGCGCCGCGCATAATGGTCACCGCCAAGGATAACGAGGGCGGCGTTAGCCCGGTATCGGCCGTGCCGCCGTACTGGGAAGAGGCCAAGATCGAGCTCATGAAGCGTGACCGCATCATGAAAAAGCTGATCCCGCAATTTGGCGACCTGCACCTGGTCGGCCATGACGACCCGTTCACCACCTTGGCGCGTTCCATCGTCGGCCAGCAAGTCACGCCCAAGGTGGCCGACGCCGCCTGGCACAAGCTGCTGCTGGCCTGTCCCAAATGCACGCCCGCGCAAGTCGTCAAGGCCGGCGCCGAACAGCTGGCGGCCTGCGGCCTGTCCAAGCGCAAGACCGAATACATCCTCGACCTGGCCGACCACTTCAAGAACAAACGCGTCCACAGCGCCCAGTGGGGCCAGATGGACGATGAAGCCGTCATCGCCGAACTGGTGCAGATCCGCGGCATCGGCCGCTGGACGGCCGAGATGTTTTTGATCTTCAATCTGCTGCGCCCCAACGTGCTGCCGCTGGACGACCCCGGCCTGATCCAGGGCATCAGCCAGAATTATTTCTCGGGCGAACCCGTCTCGCGCAGCGACGCGCGCGAGGTTTCCGCCAATTGGGAGCCGTGGCGTACCGTCGCGACGTGGTACTTATGGCGTAGTTTGGACCCGGTTGCTGTAGAATAATCACTCTAATCGCTGCGCGAGGCCTTTTTGTGCGCGTCACAAGATCGCAACTGAGCCGCAGCTGAGAATAAACTCGGAGGTACAATGACCAAAACGACTTTCCTCAATTTTGAGCAACCGATTGCCGAACTCGATGGCAAAATCGAAGAACTACGATTCGTCCAGGATGATTCGGCCGTCGATATCTCGGAGGAGATCGACCGCCTGGCCAAGAAGAGCCAGCAACTGACCAAGGACATCTACGCAAAGCTGACCCCTTGGCAGGTCGCGCAAATCGCGCGCCACCCACAGCGTCCGTACACCATGGACTATGTGAATGAAATCTTCACCGACTTCCACGAACTGCACGGCGACCGCACCTACGCCGACGACCTGTCGGTCGTGGGCGGGCTGGCGCGCTTCAACGGCCAGGCTTGCATGGTCATCGGGCACCAAAAGGGCCGCGACACCAAAGAACGCGCGATGCGCAACTTCGGCATGCCGAAGCCGGAAGGCTACCGCAAGGCCATGCGCCTGATGAAGCTGGCCGAGAAATTCGGCATCCCGATCTTCACCTTCGTCGACACCCCGGGCGCCTTCCCCGGCATCGACGCCGAAGAGCGCGGCCAGTCCGAAGCGATCGGCCACAACCTGTACGTCATGGCCGAACTGAAAGTGCCGCTGATCGCCACCATCATCGGCGAAGGCGGCTCCGGCGGCGCGCTGGCGATCGCCGTCGGCGACGTCGTGCTGATGCTGCAATACTCGACCTACTCGGTGATCTCGCCGGAAGGTTGCGCCTCGATCCTGTGGAAGACCTCCGAGCGCGCGGCCGACGCCGCCGAAGCGCTGGGCCTGACCGCGCACCGCCTCAAGGCCATCGGCCTGATCGACAAGATCGTCAGCGAACCGCTGGGCGGCGCCCACCGCGATCCGAAGCAGATGGCGACCTTGCTCAAGCGCGCGCTGGCCGACTCGCTGCGCCAGTTCCACGGCATGAAGACCAAGGACCTGCTGGAAGCGCGCCACGAAAAGCTGATGAGCTACGGCAAGTTCAAGGAAACCACGCCGCAGGAATAAACCAGCCGGCATCGACACCAACCGGGAGCGCTGCTCCCGGTTTTGCATTTTGGAGCAGCACTTGAAGAAGCAGCAAATCCCGACCCTGTCCCATATTTTCGAACAAGCCGCCGACGCCGCGTTGACGCGCGTCGGTTCGGGGCAGGGCGGCCGCATCGCCATCGCCCTCAGCGGCGGCCTGGACTCGTCCGCGCTGCTGCACCTGGCGCACGCCTACGCGCAGGCGCACGGCGTCGTGCTGGTCGCCTTCCACATCCACCACGGCCTCAGCCCCAACGCCGACGCCTGGCAGGCGCACTGCGAACAGGCCTGCGCCGCGCTGGGCGTGGCCTGCGAGGCGCGCCGCGTCGAACTGGTGCGCAAGGAAAAGACCGGCACCGAGGAGGCGGCCCGCAAATCGCGCTACGCCGCGCTGGGCGCGCTGTGCCGCGAGCACGGCGTGCAGCTGCTGTTGACCGCCCACCACCAGGACGACCAGGCCGAAACCGTGCTGCTGCAACTGCTGCGCGGCTCCGGCACCGCCGGCCTGTCCGGCATGGACGCCGCCAACGCCGCGCCGGACCTGCTGGCCAATCCGGACCTCGTCATGGTGCGCCCGTTGCTGCCGGCGTCGCGCAAGCAACTGGCCGCCTACGTGGCCGAGCACGGCATCGGCCACATCAACGACGAATCGAACGACGACCCGCGCTTCGCCCGCAACGCGCTGCGGCACAATGTCATGCCGGCGCTGGCCGACGCCTTCCCCGGCTTCCAGGAACGCTTCGCCCGCAGCGCCCAGCACGCGCAATCGGCGCAGCGTCTGCTCACCGAGCTGGCGCAGCAGGACCTGGCGATGTGCCTGGACGGCGACTGCATCGTGATCGCCAAGCTGAGGACGTTGAGCACCGACCGCAGCTACAACCTGCTGCGTTACTGGTTCGGCACGCGCGGGCTGCGCATGCCGAGCGCCGCCTGGCTGGCCGAAATGCTGACGCAGTTGCTGGAGGCGCGCGACGGCGCCCAGCTGCTGGTCACGCACCCGGACTGCCACGTGCGCCGCCACCGCGACCGCCTGCACCTGACGCCCAAGCTGGCCGATCTGGAAGGTACGCGCGAGGACGAATTCGACCAGACCCCGGGCACCTCCTTCATCTGGAACGGCGAGGCCGAGATGGCGTTCCCGGCCTACGGCGGCGTGCTGCACTTCGATGTCGCCGACACAGGCGCCGGGCTGGACCCGGAATGGCTGCGCGGGCAAAAGCTGGTGATCGAATTCCGCAAGGGCGGCGAGCGGCTCAAGCCGGCGCACAACCGCCCGACGCGCGGGCTCAAGTATCACTACCAGGCGCTGGGCATTCCGGCCTGGGAGCGCGGCCGTCTGCCGCTGGTGCGGGCCGACAAGCAGATGCTGTTCGCCGCCGGCATCGGCATGGATTGCAACCAATTGAGCGAGCTCGGCGAGGGGGCGGGGCGGGTCACCCTGCGTTGGCAAGCGGCATAAAAATTTCCTTGCATTCGCCGAATTTTGTATGTGCATATGCCTATACGGTATGACTTTATGAGCTTTTTGACTTGTTATTTTGCACTGCGGCATGTAGAGTTAAGGGTTCCATTTACCTTTATTTGAGCGGAAACCTCACTGTTATGGCTTTAATCGTGCACAAATACGGCGGTACGTCGATGGGTTCGACGGACCGTATCAAGAACGTCGCGCGGCGTGTCGCCAAGTGGCATGACGCCGGGCACCGCATCGTCGTCGTGCCATCGGCCATGTCCGGCGAGACCAACCGCCTGATCGGCCTGGCCAAGGAAATCCAGGCGCAACCGGACCCGCGCGAGCTGGACATGATCGCCTCGACCGGCGAGCAAGTGTCGGTCGGCCTGCTGTCGATGGCCCTGTTGGCGATCGGCAAGAAAGCCGTCTCCTACGCCGGCTGGCAAGTCGCGATTAAAACCGATTCCGCCTTCACCAAGGCCCGCATCCAGTCGATCGACAACGAAAAGGTCAACCGCGACCTGGACGACGGCAAGATCGTCATCATCACCGGCTTCCAGGGCGTTGACGAAAACGGCAACATCTCGACCCTCGGCCGCGGCGGCTCGGACACCTCGGCCGTGGCCATCGCCGCCGCCATGAAGGCCGCCGAATGCCTGATCTTCACCGACGTCGATGGCGTGTACACGACCGATCCGCGCGTGGTCTCCGAAGCGCGCCGCCTGAAGGCGATCACGTTCGAAGAGATGCTGGAACTGGCGTCGCTGGGCTCGAAAGTGTTGCAGACCCGTTCGGTGGAATTCGCCGGCAACTACCGCGTGCCGACCCGCGTGCTGTCGTCGCTGACCGATCCGCTGCTGGATATCGAAGAAGAAGCCAACTCTGGCACCCTGATTTCGTTTGAGGAAGATACAAACATGGAACAAGCAGTCATCTCCGGTATCGCGTTCAACCGCGATGAGGCCAAAATCACCGTGCTGGGCGTGCCGGACCGTCCTGGTGTCGCGTACCACATCCTGGGACCGGTGGCCGACGCCAACATCGAGGTCGACATGATCATACAGAATCAGTCGGTCGACGGTAAAACGGACTTCACCTTCACGGTTTCGCGCAACGACTACCAGCGCGCGGTCGACGTGCTGACCGGCACCCAGGCCGAACTGGGCGCGGCCAGCATCACCGGCGACGCCAAAGTGTCGAAGATCTCGGTCGTTGGCGTGGGCATGCGCAGCCATGTCGGCGTGGCCTCGCAGATGTTCCGCACCTTGTCGGAAGAGGGCATCAACATCCTGATGATCTCGACCTCGGAAATCAAGATTTCGGTACTGATCGACGAAAAGTACATGGAACTGGCCGTGCGCGCGCTGCATAAAGCGTTCGAACTGGAAAAGGCTTAACTTTTTCGAAAAAAATGGTCTGGTTTCCTTGACCAGATCAATCCCGGTCTATACCATGGCGGTCGTCTGCTCTGGTGAAGTTTGGCCGGTCGGACAAGGTTGAGCAATCAACTGGGAGACGTGGCCGAGTGGCCGAAGGCACATCCCTGCTAAGGATGCATACGGCTTATACCTGTATCGTGGGTTCGAATCCCACCGTCTCCGCCAAGAATCAGAAAAAAAGCCCCGGCAACGGGGCTTTTTTTCGTCCATGCCGTCGGCTTAACCGATGTTGGGGCGTACCGTCAGAATTTGGGCCAGCGTGCCGATCGGCCCCGTTTCGTCATAAATGGTCGAACTGGTCAGGCCCAGGCCATCGGCGCCAAACGACACCGACGTGTCAAAGCCCAGCCATTCCCCGCGCGGCGTCGCGAACAGATGCGCCGTCAGGTCGAGGTTGGGGAAGGCCACTTCGGTCGGCGCGGCGCGCACGGCCATGCCATTGGCGATATCAAACAACGACGCGGCGCGGGCGAGTGGACCGACCGGTTCAGCGTCGAGCAGCGGCTGGCGGGCGCGTGCCCAATACGCCGCCCGGCCGGGTTCCTCGGACGCGCGACGAATGTCGACGGTGGCGATAAAGCCACCGGGCCAGACTGTGGAGGGATCCCATCGCGCCATCCCGTCGGGGCCGGGTATTGGGCGAATGGCGTTCCCCGCGATGGCGCTCGTATCGTTCGGTTTGACCAGCCAGGCGCGGGCCCTGAGCGCCGGGCGCCCGTTATGCAGCAGGGTCGCCTCGACCAGTTCGATGGTACGGCCCGAGCGCAGCGACTGCACGTCGGTCCGTACCTCCTCGATCGGAATCACGCCGAGGATATCGAACGCCAGGCGGCCGATTTTGAATCCGTTGCCGCGCCGTGCGCAGTCCTGTTCGATGACGTGGGTGAGCAGCCCCATCGGCGCCGCGATGTGTTGTTCGTGGACGCTCCAGGCCCCGCCGGTGTGCTCGGTGGCGAGAAAATTGGTATCGCTGACGCGGGTGAAGTAGGCCATGTCCGGTATCCGTTTCAATTGCGATCCACGATGGCCGCATGATTGATCAAATCGCTATCATAAGCCAAGGTTGTCAAAGCCGGAAAACGGCGGCCGGCGCGTGGCGTCGGCATGGCAAGCGCCCGGCGTCACATTTGTGGGGCGTACCCTTGACCAAGTGGCTACCGATCTATATCATAACTCGCGTCCACATTGCTGCTTTACGGCAAGTGGTCATAGTTGAGCGATCGACTAGGAGACGTGGCCGAGTGGCCGAAGGCACATCCCTGCTAAGGATGCATACGGCTTATACCTGTATCGTGGGTTCGAATCCCACCGTCTCCGCCAGAATCAAATAAAAAAGCCTCCCCTGCGGGAGGCTTTTTTATTTGTCTGAACGGAACTGCGCCGAGGCAATCCGCCTCGCTTCCGCCCCTTTCCCTACCCGTTCGCCGTCCGTAAGATAAACGTAAGGCAATCATATCGGTCCGCCAATAGAGTTCAGTCCGCAGGGAGCGCGTTGCGGAACGCGTCCCGTCCACGGAGGCAGACATGAATGCTCGGCTTGACATGATGAACCACGATAACGGCCCGGCGCCGCTCGCCGATTGCCTGCGCAATGCCGCGGCGTCGATACTGCGCGGCCCAACCTTCGCCAAGGCGCCGCGCATGCGGCAACTGCTAGCCTTCCTGATCGATGCCGAACTGACCGGTAGCGCCGGCCAACTGAGCGAGTACGCCATCGGCCTGGCGGTGTTCCGGCGCGACCCGCGCGTCTACGACACCACGCTCGACCCCGTCGTGCGCGTTCAAACGGGTCGGCTGCGGGAGCGCCTGGCCGCCCATTACCGCGCCGCCGGTGCGCCGGACGGCCTGGAAATTTCGATTCCAAACGGCGGCTACGCGCTGCGGATCGCCGCGCCGGCCGTTGCCCCGGGTGGTGGCGTGCGGCTGCAACTGGCGCCGCTGCGCGACCTCAGTCGCGTGCGGGGCAGCGATGCCTTCGTGTGGGGACTGGACGACGAACTGTGCGCCAGGCTGTACCGGGCGTTCGGCGAGGCCGTCACGCTGGGCGGCGGCGGTGTGGCGGATTACCGGCTGGAAGGCGGCATCCGTGTCGAGGGGCGCCGCGTGCGCGCCTGTGTGCGGCTGGTGGACGAGGGCGCCGCAGTCGCCTGGATGTCGCAGTTCGACGGCGACGGCGACCTGGGCATGGCGTTGCAGGAAGAACTTGCAGGCGCCATCTGTGACGGCCTGCGGCGCCACCTCGATGGCGAGGCCTAGTTGCGCACGTTGACCTCTTGTGGATCGAACGTGATGGAAGCCCCCGTCAACGGATTGGCGAATTGCAGGCTATATGTGTAGACGATGACCGACTGGCCCTGTCCGGCGAAGGGATCGATGGTCGCCAGCGACTGGAACATCGGCCCGTTTGCGATCCCCAGTGGGGCACTGGGGGCGA
The DNA here is from genome assembly GCA_963511605.1 of uncultured Duganella sp. Classification (GTDB taxonomy): domain Bacteria; phylum Pseudomonadota; class Gammaproteobacteria; order Burkholderiales; family Burkholderiaceae_D; genus Rugamonas. The sequence continues at coordinate 71,210 of CAUPJZ010000002.1, forward strand.
CCGGCGTGGTGCCCGTGATGATCCAGCCGTTCTGGCTAGTCTCGTAGTCCAATACGAACAGGCAGTTGGTGGGACAATCGACGAACAAAATCAGTGGAGCGTCCTGGATGGGCCACTCGCCGTAGTAGGTGAGCGTGACGTTCTGCTCGGGGTCGATCGACACCAGCACGGGAAACTGCGCTGGTGCGGTTGGCTGTTCGGTTGAGGTTTGCATGTTAATCCTTAGCGGTGGGGGAGGGATTGCAAATAGGCCCGGTCGAGGTAGCCGATTTGCCGGAGGCGGGCGGCGACCAGCAGCATCGCTGGTCGATCGCCCAAACAAGTGTTGACCTTGCTCCATAGTTCGAGCACCTGATAGTCGCGCGAGGCGGTGGCTTCGTCCTTGAGCATGCCGTGAATTTGTTGGCAGATAGACATTGCCAATGTGTTGTTGCCTTGCTTTCTTTGTAACGATGAAGAGAAAAACTGCGCTTCGGCCAGCGCCAGCCGGCCGCTCAGATTGGTGGGATTGTTGTCATGCAGCGACTTTAACGTCGCTACCGACTCCCTGAGTTCCTGCCCGGCGGCGGCGCCCTGCTGCGCGGCCATCAGCGTAGCGGCGAGATGGGCGCGGGCGGTGGCCGCGCGGCGCGCCCACAACACGTTCTTCGGATCGAGCAGCGTCATCTCATGCAAGCTGCGCCGCACGGCCGCCAGCCGCGATGCCATCTCGGCCGGGGGCGCCGTGCGCGCCAACAGCCACAGCCGTTCATGCTCGAAGTTTGCCTGCTCGGCCTGCCATTGGCGATGCTGGGGATCTTTCGCCAGGATGTCCGCGTATAACTGTCGCGCCTGACCATAGTCGCGCAACGCCTCCGCATCCCGGCCCAGCGCCATGCCGATGAGCGCGCGATGTTGCAGGGCCACGGCGTGGCGGTGGGCCCACAGCGCCTCCTCGGGCGCGCCCTCGGTCAGCCGCAGCACCAGCCGCATTTCGTCGGCGTACAGTTGGCGCGCCTCTTCGAGCCGCCCCAGCGACTGCGTGGCCGACGCCAGCCACGAATAGCTGTCGGCCAGCTCGGCGAGCACGGTGCGCGACGACGGCTCGCGCAGCAGCGCGCGCTGCTTGAGCGCGATCGACGCCAGAAATTGCGGTACCGCCAGATCGGCCCGGCCGCGCAGCAGCGCCAGATTGCCCAGGTTGTTGTGGGCGTAGGAGCGCTCCACCCACCACTCGGTGTTGTCCGGGTCGCGTTCGTATAGCAGCTCGGAAAAGCGCAGGTAGTCGCGCCAGGCGTCTTCGGCCGTTTGCAAGTTGTTGCGGTCCTTGTGCAACTGGCCGATCCAATAGGCGTTGGCGCCGAGGTTTTTCAATACTTGGAGGTCGGCGGGCGCTTGCTGGTGCTGGCGCATCAGGATGGCGTTGGCCTGGTTGAGCGCGTCGATGGCCCCGGGCGAGTCTCCGCGCGAGCGGCGGATCTCGCCGATCATCTGCAACCCTTTGGCGCGCAGGGTCAGCGCCGACGCGTTGAGGTCGTCGTTGCTGGTGCCGCGCAGATACTCCAGCGCCTTGCCGCTGACGCTGTCGAGGAAATCGAGTCTGCCGAGCGGCCGCAGCTTGTCGGTCAGGTCGCCCAGCATGAAATCGACCAGGCCCTCGGCCTGTTCGCGGCGCGACTCGGCCGAGCGTTTGGCCGACAGCGCGCTCAGGCCCAGCAGCGAGGCCAGCAGCGCAAGCGCCACGATCAGCGTCATCGCCGCCAGGCGCAACCGGTCGCGCTGGCGGACCCGCCGTGCCGACGCGACGATGCATTCGACCTCGGTGTCGGTGAGCGTCACCACGCCGCCGTGGCGCAGCAGCTCGGCCTCGGCCAACAGCGTGCCCTTGGGCAGCAGCAAATCGCCGGGACGGCCCTCGTCGTGCCAGCGCCGCGCGTGCTGTGCCAGGCGGCCGCGCGCGCGCAGCGCGTCGCGGTGGGTCTCGATCCAGTCGCTCATGCGCGGCCAGCGCCGCAGGATGGCCTCGTGGGCGATGCCGAACACCGGCGTGCCGGCCACCAGGTCGCTGACGAACAGGCGCGCCTCGACCAGCGCCTCGACCGCCTGCCGCGCCGCCGCGTGGGGCAGCGCTGTCCACGCGGCGCGCTGGCTGCCCAACTGCTCGTCGTCGTTCGACAGCACCACCACCTGCGCCATGATGTGGGGCAGGGCGTCGCGCTGCGCCGCCGTCAGGCCCAGCACGACCTGCTCGGCGCGTTGCCCGATCGCGCCCTCGAGTTCGCCCAGCTCGCGGAACGCCTCGAAGCTCAGCTCACCGGTGACGGTGCGCAGCCGGTACAGCTCCTGCAGGCAGTACTGCAGCATCGGCAGCGCGTCGGGGCTGGTGGCGGCGCTTTCGCACAGCACGTCGTCGAGCCGGACGTGGGTGTGCGGATCGACGCCAAAGCTGAGCCCGGCGGCTGCGGCCGGGGCGCGGATGATATCCGGAATATCGTTAAAGCCCGGCGGCGCCAGGTCGAAGTGGCCGCCGAGGCGCCGCGCTTCGCTCAGCAGTGGAATCTTGGCGATGCTCGGATAGTAATCGTTGCGGCAGGCGACCACCACCAGCATGGCCGGACTGCGCGCCAGCTGTTCGAGCGCGTGGATGAAGGCCCCGCGCGCGGGCTCGTCGATGCGCGCCGTGTTGAACAGCACTTCGAAGCGGTCGATGAACAGCGCGAACCGCAGGCCCGGCCGCGCGCGGGCGTGCGGCGCCAGCACACCCGCCAGTTCGGCCGCCACGCTCTCGCAGCCGTGCCCGAGCCGCGCGCCCAGCGACAGCGCGTTTTCGCCGGGGAATGCCAACTGCTCGTCCCATTCCAGGTCAAGCAATGCGCCGGCCAGCGCGGTCGGCAGTGTTTGCCCGCCCAGGTCGATCAAGTCCAGCGTGGTGGTGGCCAGCACCGCCAGCTCCCCGCCGGCGCGCGCCGGCGCCAGGCCGGCCAGCAGACCGGCCTGGATCAGCGAGGTCTTGCCCGACCCGCTGGGACCGAGCACCAGCGTGAGCGAAAGGCCGCCGCGCGCCTGCGCCTGGACGGTACGCGTCAGCTGGCGGGTGGCGTCGTCGCGGCCGAAAAACACCGCCGCGTGGGCCTGGTCGAAGGCCAGCAGCCCACGAAACGGCGTACCGTGTTCCCAGTTGCCGGGACGTTTGTCGCCGTCGGCGAAGAAATCGAGTGGCGCCACAGTGCGGTAACCGCGCTTGCGGATGGTGGCGATGTAGGTGGGCGCGCCGGCATTGTCGCCGAGCAGACGGCGCAGGTGGGCGATGTTCTTGTGCACCGAGCTGTCGCCGTGGAAGGCGCCGCCCCAGCAGCGCTCCAGCAGGTCCTCGCTGCTGACGATGTCCCCGCCGGCTGTGCACAGGGCCAGCAGCACCTCCATCGTGCGCGGCTCCATCTGGCGCCGCTCGCGCACATTGGAGATCGCGTTCAGGGACGGCTCGACCAGCCAGTCGCCGAAGCGGAACTTCGCCGTCGCGCTGGGCGACGGCGGATGGGATGCGGCTTGGACGCTCGGCTGTGGCATGGCGGGTTTTGAGAATACTAATCTTAGCATTTTAGTACCACCCCACGTGGCCGATGTTGTTATTTTTTTATTTATTTTCGGCGGCGGCGTTCCGGCGGCGCCGTGCCAGCGCGCCCGTCAGGCCCAGGCCGGCGAGTAGCATCGCGTACGTCTCCGGTTCCGGGACGGCGGTGACGGCGGACGTGACGCTAAACGAGTTGTCGCTCGTGTGCAATTCCCAGCCCGGGTATTGCCAGGCGTCGGTGTACATGCGGATACTCAATGGCGTGGCGGCGTTCTGGTTGACGCCGCGCAGCGCTGCGTTCAGGCCGCCGAGCAGCGCGTTGTCGTCCGCGATGTCGAAGGTCACCGTCGCCCGATCGTGGGACGAGCCGGCGACGAGGAAGTTGAACACGTTCGTGGTGCCCTGGAACAGGCCGATGAACACGCCGTTGTACGGGTGGGTGTAGCCCCAGCCCTGGTCCACCAGGGTCGACGTGCTGGTCAGCGCGTAAATGGTGTTGGTGCCCGCGCCCAGCGTCACGCCGCCCATGTCGAGCACGCCGCCGTTGGTCGACCAGTATTGGTCGGTGCCGGAATGCGACATGGTTTGGGTGACCGCCGCGTGCGCCGGCGCCGCCAGCGAGACGGCGACGGCCAGGCCCAGTACCGCTTTGTGCAAGATATTCATATTTACCCCTTTGTGATGGTGCGTTTGTAGGATGGTGGGCTGCGCCGAAAAATGTTGTCGTGCAGCTAATGAACTATCCCATTTGACGGCATCGCCGGCCAGTATCGGCAGGTATCTTCAACGTAACAACGACCGTCACAGGCACGTCCAGCGCATCGGAATTCAACGACACGCTCGCTTCGTCGAGCGCCAGCCATCTGCTGCGCGGCGGCGCCCGCGACGACATCGATGTCCTGGGCGTCGCCGGCGTGGTGCTGGGGGAGGTGGCCGGCAACGGCAACGACGAGGTGCGGACCGCGCTCGCCGGCTTAGCATCGCAACCTACGACAATGTCGAAAAGCTGACCTACACCGGCACGGGGTTCCCGGCGCCTAAAAAGCATAAAAAGCAATGAAGGGGGGGGATTGCCGTCCTTCTCCCCCGTTCATGGCATGTGGGAACGCGGCAGGATGGCATGTGGAAGTAGACACCGCTATGTATTAATAATTGGACAGAAGACGACGACCATTTCCAGCACCACTGCCGCAGCTGTTCAGGTGACGCCTTCACGGCGCATAGCGATCGACGCCGGTAACGAGGCCAAGGCCTTGGTCCGTGGCGAGAAGGAGGTCATGGTTTTTCGCCGCGGAGGAACACCGACAGCCGAGCAAACGGCGCAGGTCGCGAAACACAAAGCCGTTGCGGCGGAAATGACGGCCGGCTTCGAGAAACAAGTTCTCGAAGCGGAAAAGCTGCGTCCAGAAATTCGCGGGACGTACTCGCCGAACATAGCGACCATGTCGCTTGAAAATACAAGGAAGTCTGCGGATACCACGCAAGTGATGATCGACAATCTCGCGGATAAGGGTTTCAATGAGATCGCGATGCCAAGGGCGACAGCGGGACAGGCCGCTGTCCCTTCGCAGGCGAGTACAACTGCCGCATCGATTTATCGTGAGATGCAAGTTATGGCCAGCAAGGATGGCACTGAAGGCTAGGTATTCCTTGCCCGAAGCACCCGCAGCCTCACCGGGTTAGAGCTTCAGAACCCCGTATTTTTCATCGGTGCCGTGCTGGCCGCCGGTCCTGGACAAGCGCACGCCTTCGAGCGCGGTGTTCTCCCTTTCATGATCTCGTTCGCCGGCATAGCCGATCTTGGCGGTTGCCGACGCCAACCCTTCAATATTACCTATCGCCTTGGCAATTATTGACATTGCGGCCCCGTGCCGATGCTCGCAAAATCCGAGTTGTGCCTGCCAAATAATCATAAAGAACAAAACGCCCCGTGCTGGTACAAGCGCAGGGCGGCGGCGGGCATTTCGACCAACTTGAACATGTTCTATTCCGCCGCCCCCCGCGCAGCTATCGCTCGCGACATCGGGCCGGTGAGTCAGTCCGGCTTCAAGGTGGTCATAAGGGGAGACTCATTCTTTTATCACCGCGAGCACAACTCCATGATTTTAACCATCCACCACCACTGCGTGCGCGCACGCGCCGTTGTCGACCGCCTGCTCGTCTTTGTGATGGCCCTGGCCGCCATGGCGAGCGCCTGCGCCGGTCCGCGCGAACTCCTGTCGCTGGACGAGGGCTGGCATTTCCTGCAGGGCGACGTGCCGCTGCCGTCGATCAAGGGCCATGGCGCGAGCTACCGCAGCGCCCAGGCCGGCGAGGCGCACGGTCCGGCCAACGCCGACTACGACGATTCGGCGTGGCGGCGCGTGAACCTGCCGCACGACTGGGCGGTGGAGGGGCCGTTCGACCCCGAACAAAACAAGGCGCAGGGCTACCGGCCGCGCGGCATCGGCTGGTACCGGCGCTACGTCGCGTTGCCGGCCTCCGACCGCGGCCGCCACATCGAATTGCGGTTCGACGCCATCGCCACCCACAGCACGGTGTGGGTCAATGGCATCGTCGTCAACCGCAATTGGTCGGGCTATAACGGCCGGTCGATCGACATCACCCCCTACCTGCGCTACGGCGACGAGGTCAACACGATCGCCGTGCGGGTCGACGCCGAGATCATGGAGGGCTGGTGGTACGAGGGCGCGGGCATTTACCGCCACGCCTGGCTGGTCAAGCGCGAACCGATGCACATCGCCACCGACGGCGTCCACGCCGACCCGGTCATGAAGGACGGGCGCTGGACGTTGCCGGTGGCGGTGGAGGTGGAAAACAGCGCCGAGACGCCGGGCGAGGCCGTGCTCGAGGTCAGCGTGTTCGATCCCGCCGGAACCGAGGTGGCCAAGGGCCGCGCGCCGGTGCGCGCGGGGGCGCTGCGCCAGGCGACGGCGCGGATGGAACTGGCGGTGCCCCAACCGCGCCTGTGGTCGCCTGAACAGCCCCATTTGTACAGCGTGCGCACCGTGCTGCGCGCCGGCACGAAGGAGCTCGACCGCGCCGAGCTGCGCACCGGTTTCCGCACCATCCGCTTCGACGCCGACCGGGGCTTTTTCCTGAACGGCAAGCCGGTCAAGCTGCGCGGCGTCGCCATCCACCAGGACCACGCCGGCGTCGGCGTCGCCGTGCCCGATTCGATCTGGGAGTTCCGCCTGCGCCTGCTCAAGGAGATGGGCGTCAACGCGGTGCGTTTCGCCCACAACGCGCCGGCGGCCGAAGTGCTGGACATGGCCGACCGCATGGGCCTGCTCGTCATGGACGAGAACCGCAACTTCAACGCCTCGCCCGACTACCTGGCGCAGCTCAGCTGGCTGGTGCGGCGCGACCGCAACCACCCGAGCGTGATCATGTGGTCGATCTTCAACGAGGAGCGGCTGCAGGGTTCCGAGATCGGCTACCAGATCACGCGCCGGATGGTGGCGGCGGTCAAGCGGCTCGATCCGACGCGGCCGGTGACGGCGGCGATGAACGCCGGCCTGTTCAACGAGAAAAACGCGGCCCAGCTGGTCGACGTCGCCGGCATCAACTACCAGGTGCCGGAGTACGACCGTTTCCACAAACAATTCCCGGCCAAGCCCGTGCTGAGCTCGGAGGACACGTCGGCCTTCATGTCGCGCGGCGAGTACACCACCGACTGGAACCGGCATCTGGTGGCCAGTTACGACGAGGACGCGGCCAACTGGGGCCACACCCAGCGCAAGGGCTGGAAGCTGATCGACGAGCGCCCGTTCCTGGCCGGCGGCTTCGTCTGGACCGGCTTCGACTACCGCGGCGAGCCGACCCCGCACGAGTGGCCGAGCGCCAGCTCCTTCTTCGGCATCCTGGACTTGTGCGGCTTCCCGAAGACGGCCTTCTACGTCAAGCAGGCGCTGTGGGTGAAGGACCGCACCGTCCTCAAGATCGTGCCGCACTGGAACTGGGCCGGCCGCGAAGGCCGGGACGTCAAGGTGCTGCTGGCGACCAACGCGCCGCGCGTGCGCCTGTTGCTCAACGGCCGCGTGGTCGGCGAAAAGGACGTCGACCGCTACGACATGGCCACCTTCCAGGTGCCGTACGCGCCCGGCAAGCTGGAGGCGGTGGCGTTGCGCGACGGCGCCGAGATCGGGCGCGACAGCGTCGAGACCAGCGGCGCGGCGGTGCGCCTGGTGCTCACGCCCGACCGCGCCGCGCTGGCCGGCGACGGCGCCGACGCGGTGCCGGTGACGGTGGGCGCGGTCGATGCGCAAGGCCGCCACGTGCCGACGGCCAACCTGTCGGTGCGGTTCCAGATCGAGGGCGCCGGCGCCATCATCGGCGTGGGCAACGGCGATCCGAACTCGCACGAGTCGGAGAAGGCGCCCGAACGCAAGCTCTACAACGGCCTGGCGCAGGTGATCGTGCAGGGCGGCCGCGCCGGCGCCGGCGGGTTGACGCTGCGCGCCGGCGCCGACGGCTTGCAGGCGGCCGAGACGGTGCTGGCGGTGCGGGCGGTGGCCGCCATACCCGCCGTGCCGGTCGCCGCGGCCATGACCAAACTGGCGCCGTGGCGCATCTCGCCGCCGCAGGCCGGGCGCCCGGATCCGAACCGCATGCTGGCCGACAGCGACATGAACAGCTGGGACTGGGGCGAGCCGCCGCTGAAGCAGACCGACGACGCGCTGCCGTGGCGCACCTACCGCGCACCGGTGCATGTGCGCGACGACCGCAACGACGGCCGCGGCCGGCTGGTGTTCCGCGAGATCGCCGGCAAGGCCGAGGTGTGGGTCGACGGCGTGAAACTGGGCGAGAAGACCACGCCGGAGCCGGGCCCGCTGTCGCTGCCGCTGGCCAAGGGCGCGTCGTGGCGCACGCTCACCCTGCTGGTGGAGTCGCGGCCGGGCCAGCCTTCGGGCGTGATCGGGGCGGCGCTGGTGGAGCCGGGCGCGCCATGAAGGCGGGGGCGCTGCTGCTGGCGCTGGTGGTGGCCGCCGGCTGCGCCCGCGCCGGCGCGGCCGCGCCGGCCAAGGCCGTCACCGTCCACGACGGCCGGTCGCTGGCGGCGGCCCTGCACCAGGCGCGGGCCGACCAACGAATACGCCGCATCGAACTGGCGTCCGGCACCTACGAGCTGGCGGCGCCGGTCGTCATCGACGCGCCGCTGTCGGGCACGGCCGCCGAGCCGTTCGTGCTCGCCGCGGCGCCCGGCGCGACGGCGGTGCTGACCGGCTCCCTCCGCCTGGCCCGGCTGCGCTGGACGGCGTGGCGGGACGGCGTCTGGCGGGCGCGCTGCGCGGACCCGCCGTTCCAGCGCCTGTGGCTGGGCGGGAAAATGCTGGTGCGCGCGCGCTACCCCGACCTGGACCCGGCGCGGCCGGGCTTCGGCGGCGCGCCGGACGCCACCGCGCCGGAGCGCGTGGCCCGCTGGCGCGACCCGCAAGGCGCGGTGCTGCACGCGCTGCACGGCGCCCGCTGGGGCGGCCTGCAGGTACCCATCCTCGGCAAGAACGCCGATGGCGGCCTGGCGTACGGCGCGCAGGTGGGCAACAACCGGGCGATGCCGCCGAGCGAGCGCGACCGCTATGTCGAAAACGTGTTCGAGGAGCTCGACGCGCCCGGCGAGTGGTTCCACGATCACAAGCGGGGCTGGCTCTACTTCAAACCGGCGGCCGGCGCGCGGCCGCCGGCGCGCGGCTGGCGCGCCGGCAAGCACCAGGCCTTGATACGGATCGGGGGCGGGGCCGCCGGGGTCCGGCATGTGCGTGTGAGCAAGCTGCGCTTCACGCAGACCGAACCGGGCTTCCTGCACGCCGTCGAGCCCCTGCTGCGCTCGGACTGGAAGTTCCACCGGGTCGGCGCGGTGACGATCGAGAACGCCAGCGACGTGCGCGTCGAGGAGTCCGACTTCGCCGAGCTGGGCGGGCATGCCGTGGTGGTCAGCGGCCGCGCGCGGCGCGTGGCCGTCGCCGGCAACCATATCCACGCGATCGGCGGCACGGCGGTGGCGTTCGTGGGGCGGCCCGGGGCGGTCCGCTCGCCGCTGTTCGAATACCACGAGCGGCTCGAACTGTCCGCCATCGATTCCGCGCCCGGCCCGAAATCGGATGACTATCCCAGCGATTCGGAAGCCGTGGACAACCTGATCCACGACATCGGCACGATCGACAAGCAGGCCGCCGGCGTGCAGATCGCGATGGCGGCGCGCATCACCGTCGACCACAACTCGATCTACCAGGTGCCGCGCGCCGGCATCAATATCGGCGACGGCACCTGGGGCGGGCACCGCATCACCCACAACGACGTTTTCGACACCGTGCGCGAATCGGGCGACCACGGCGCCTTCAACAGCTGGGGCCGCGACCGTTACTGGCATCCCGACCGCGCCGAGATGGACCGCCGGGTGGCGGCACGCCCGGCGTTGCCGACCCTGGACGCGGTCGAGCCCATCGTCATGCGGCGCAACCGCTTCCGCTGCGACCACGGCTGGGATGTCGACCTCGACGACGGCGCCTCGAACTACCTTATCGAGGAGAACCTGATGCTGGCCGGCGGCCTGAAGCTGCGCGAAGGCTACGCGCGCATCGTGCGCAACAACATCCTGGTCGACAACACCTTCCACCCGCACGTCTGGTTCGACGACAGCGGCGACGTGTTCGAGTCGAACATCGTCATGACGCCGTACCAGCCGATCGGGATCCGGCAATGGGGGCGCCGCGTGGACCTCAACTTGTTCGCGACGCCGGCCGGCCTGTCGGCCGCGCGGGCGCGCGGCACCGACGCCGATTCGGCGGCCGGCGATCCGGGGTTCACCGATGCCGCCGCCGGCGACTACACGGTCGGCAACGCGGCGCTCGCCGCGCGCGTCGGTTTCGTCAACTTCCCGATGGACGACTTCGGCGTGCGCCCGGCGCGGCTCAAGGCGCTGGCGCGCCGGCCGGCGTTCACGCCGTCGCAGGGGCAGGGCGCCGCGCTGGAGGCGCCGCGCGCGCTGTCCGGGTTGACGCTCAAATCGGTCGAGACGCTGGGCGAACAGTCGGCCGCCGGGCTGGCGGCGAGGGCCGGCGTGATCGTCCTGGCCGTCGACGCCGATGGCCGGGGCGCGGCGGCCGGCTTGCGGCCGCGCGACGTCATCGTCGGCGTCGGCGACGATCAGGCGGCCGCGTTCGAGCCGGTGACGGACCGCGCGTCGCTGCTGCGCCTGCTGGAACGGCATGCCGGCCGCGTCGCGCACCTGGCCGTCGTGCGCGACCAGGCGCGTGTGGTGTTGCGCTGGCCCGCCGACGGGGAAGGGGCGGGCAAGGGCGGCGTCGTCCCCGCGCGCTGAGGGGCGCGGGGACGGCGAGTTTCACCTCGTCCCGGCGCAGCCGGTGGCGGGCAATGCAAGCAAATGGATCAGAAAGGAAAAATTCCATGAGGAGACAAAAAATGAGATTCCAGGTTCCGGCGGTCGGTCTTGCCTGCGCCACGTTGTTGGGCGCCTGCGGCGGCGGTGGCGGCGAAGGGGGCGGTGCGGTGCAGGCCATTTCCTTCCCCTTTCCCGGCGGGGCGACGCTGGCCATCCCGCCCGACATCGAAACCGTCGAGCTGAAGGCGACGGCCAGTTCCGGCGGCCCCGTGACGTACGCCTCGAACACGCCGTCGGTCTGTTCCGTCAGTGGCGCCACGCTGTCGCTGCTCAAGGCCGGCGAATGCTCGGTGACCGCCAGCCAGGCCGGTTTCAAGGACTACGGCCCGGTCTCGGAACGCCAGCTGTTCGTCATTCCCAAACGGCCGGCGATGATGGTGTTCCGCAACCCGGGCGCGCAGCCATTGGACGCGCGGCCGGTCGAGCTGAGCGCCACCTCGCGCGCGGCCCGGCCGGTCACCTTCGCCTCCAGCACGCCGGCCGTGTGCACGGTCAGCGGCAACACGATGACCAAGCTCGCCAACGGGTTGTGCACCATCACCGGAACCCAGGAGGGCGATGACATCTATCTGACGGAGACATTGGCCAGGAATATCCCGATCGGTACCGAACAGGCGCCCGCGCTGACGTTCATGAGCGGCTTCCAGGACGCGACCACCACCAGGGAAGGGGGCACGGTCAACGGCGCGGCCGGCACCGAACTGAACGGATGGTGGTGCAACGGCTGGTGCGAGCAGGCCGCCTCCGGCGACGGCGCCAGCCTCAATTTCATCTTCGCCATCAAGCTGACCGCCCCCTACCAGGGTAGCGGGATCGGCGGCTATTACGGTCTGCACGTGCTGGCCGGCGGCCTGAAGGAACTGTCCAAGACCGGCATCACGACGAGCGGCGTGCGGATCGATGCCCAGGCGGCCATGAAGTTCAATCTGGCGCAGAACGCCGAATGGTTCGGCACGGCCAACAACACGGTCAACGTCGACCTGGTCCTCGGCCATTACGCGCTCAAGGACGGCAAGGACGCCTGCAACGTGTCGCTGCGGGCCAAGGTGAAGCCGGGCGCGGCGGCCGCCACCGATTACCGTGTCGTGCTCAGGGACCTGGCGGTCGCCGAGTCCTGCGGCCTGGCCGATCTCAACGTGTGGAACGAGCTGCAGGACTACGCGATCGCCGAAGTCGCGTTCAACGCCGACAGCATGAACACCACGGTGTCGAGCACGCCGGCTGACAAACCGACCTACCCGACCCGGATCACGTTGACCGGCCCCATCACGTTCCAGTGAGCGCGCGGGCAAACAAAGCACTTATAAAAAGGAAAAGAACATGAGGAGCATGGGGACTATGATGGAGAAAAAAACCTTCAGGATGACCGCGCTGGCGTTGGCGGCGGCGCAGGCGGCGCTGATGTGCGGTGCCGCGCGGGCGCAGACGGCGCCGGCCACCCAGGACGGCGAGCCGGCCGTGGTGGTCGTGTCCGGCCAGCGCAAGGCGCTGGAGACGTCGCAGCGGATCAAGCAGGAAGCCGAGCAGATCGTCGATTCGGTCGTGGCCGACGAGGCCGGCAAGCTGCCGGACAAGTCGATCACCGAGGTGCTGCAGCGGGTGGTGGGCGTGACCATGGACCGCAACCGTTCGCGCACCGGCGCCACCCTGGCCGCCAACGGCCTGGGATTCGACGTCGAAGGCTCGGGCGTGCAAATCCGCGGCCTGTCCTGGGGCTCGTCCACGCTCAACGGGCGTGAAAGCTTCTCGGCCGGATGGCCGGGGCGGGAGCTGAGCTGGGGCGACGTGCCGCCGGAATTGATGGCGGGCGTGGACGTGTACAAGAATCCCTCCGCCGAGCTGGTCGAGGGCGGCATCAGCGGCCAGATCAATTTGCGCACGCGCCTGCCGTTCGACGCCAAGGGGCAGCACGGCGCGCTGTCGGTGTCGAACAACCATTCCGTGCTCGGCAAGAAAAATTCGCCGTCCGTCTCCGGCCTGTATTCGAACCGCTGGTCGACGGACCTGGGCGAGGTCGGCGCGCTGTTCGATTTGTCCTACGGTAAAACCACCAGCCGCTACGACTCGATCGAGCAGTCCCCCTACTATCCGCGCACCAACCTGGTGGCCGGCAAGACCGTGTGGGTGCCGGTCAGCGCCACCTGGGGCACCGGCACCGGCGAGTCCGAGCGCGCGGGGCTGTACGGAGCGCTGCAGTGGAAGAAGAACGACAAGGAGTCGGCGCTGACCTACTTCGACTCGGCTTTCCGCTCCACCAACACCGGCACCACCATCTTCGCCGGCGGCGAGGACCCCTACCTGACCCAATACGGCGACGCCAAATACAACGCCAACGGCGTCTTCCAGTCGGGCGTGCTGAGCTATCCGATCGGCGGGCAAGGGGCGAACCAGTTCGCCGACGGCGGCCTGAAAATGGGCACCACCCGCAACTACAACAGCGCCAAGGGACGCACGCGGGAGCTGGCCTGGAACTTCAAGGCCAAGATCGACGAGCGCTGGTCCTTCGCGACCGACCTGCAATGGGTCCACGCCACCAACAGCGGGGAGGGTGGGATGCTCAACCTGGGCACCTTCGTGCCCAGCATGGGCGTGGATGTCAGCGGCGCGCGGCCCGCGTTCAACTTCGACCGGAAGTCCCGCGATTTCCTGTCCGATGCCGGCAATTATTATTGGGACATCTCGCAGCCGGACACCAACAAGGCCAAGGCCGATCTGTACGCGTGGAAGACCGACGCCAGGTTCAATTTCGACCACCCGGTGCTGCGCGACGTGCGCTTCGGCGTGCGCCTGACCGAGCGCTCCTCGACCAAATACAAAAACAGCGGCACCGGCTGGAAATCCTACGCCGAGTCGTGGGCGGTGCAGCCGACCAAGGTGGCGGGGCAGTTGCCGGACCCCGCCGGCCTGGGCTGGCAACGCAGCAACTTCGGCTACCTGAGCGACCCGCGCTACGCGGCCCTCGGCAGCGTCGAGCAATACGCCTTCCCCAACTTCTTCAACGGCAGGATGGGCTCGCCGCCGACGATCGTGGTGCCGACCATGGCCATGGTCAAGGACAAGCCGGGCGCCTACCAGAACCTGTTGCAGGCGCTACGCCTGAATTGCGAGATCGCCAAGGGCATCAAGGGCGGTAACGACGATTGCTCGGCGCTCACCAGCATCAGCGACTGGAAGCCGGACGGTTTCGACCCCTCCAATCCCAAGAACATCAGCGAGCACAACGAGGGAACCCAGGCCGTCTACGGCACCCTGCGCTTCGGCTTCGACGACTTGAAGTACCCGGTCGACGGCAACGCCGGCGTGCGCGTGGTCAGGACCAACACGGTGGCCCATGGCTACACCGTGTTCAAGCCGACCTATAGCGACACGACGCCGCCGAGCATTCCCCGATTCGGCACGATCGACGAACCTATCGACGTCAAGTCCAGCCACGTCGACGTGATCCCCGCCCTGAACGTGAAGACCAACCTGTCGGACAAGCTGCAGTCGCGGCTGGCGCTGTCGCGGGGCATCTACCGTCCCGGCTTCGACCAGTTGCAGGAGTACATCACCCTGAGCCAGAATGTGACGATGGACTCGAGCGGCAAGAATGTCAGCATGGTCACCTACACCGGCAACAACGAGGGCAACGCCAAACTGAAGCCGCTCAAGTCGAACAACGTCGATCTGTCGCTGGAATGGTATCCGCAAAGCGGTCAATCGCTGACCGCCGTGCTGTTCTACAAGAACGTCAAGGACATCATCCTGTCCGAAACGTACGTCAGGACCATCAAGGACATCGCCGGCAACGAGCAGGACTTCCAGATCACCGGTCCGGCCAACGCGGCCAAGCTGTGGCTGGCCGGTATCGAACTGGCCGGCTCGACCTACCTGGACAAACTCCCCGGCCTGGCCGAGCGCTTGCCCGACTGGGCCAGGGGCTTCGGCGTCTCCTCGAACTTCACCTATATCGACGGCAAGCAGAAGCTGTACCACCCGTTCAAGATGGACTATTGCCCCTCCAGCGCCTCGGTCGCCGCCAACCTGTACGGTTGCGACATCAACGGTTTGCCGTTCAAGGACCTGCCGGTGCCGTATATGTCGAGGCGCGCCTTCAACCTGGGGTTCATGTACGACCGGGGACCGGTGTCGGCGCGCCTGGCGTATAGCTGGCGCGACCGCACCTTGCTGGCGACCGGCGTCTACGGCGCGTCGGGCGACCGTGGCACCAGCGCCGATCCGACGCGCATCGCCGCCAACGGCGGCGTCGCGCCGACGGACGTGCGGTGGGGACTGCCGGTCTGGCAGGAGGCCGTGGGCCAGTGGGACGCGGGCATCAACTACCGGTTCGGCGAGCACCTGTGGGGGAGCTTCAACGTCAGCAACCTGACCAATGTCGTGACGCGGCAAACGCACCAGCAGGCCATCGGCAGCACGGGCCGGGCCTGGTACGATCCGGGCCGCAGCTTCCGGATCTCGGCGGGCTACACCTTCTGACCCGCGAGCGCCGCGCCGGCGCGGCCTTTCCGCCCGCGGGGGCGCTATCTGCCTCGGCGTCGGCGGCCTTGCCCAATACCGCGGCGAATTTGCGCATGATTTGCAGGTCGTTGATGAACTGCGCTTCCCACAGCAGGGAATTGTCGTTCTTCTCCTGTTCGGGGCCCAGCCAGTCGCCCAGGGAAGCGGGGCCGCTCGACATCGATGCCGATGGGTTCCCTGGCATATTCGACCTTCAGCTTGACGATCGCGGGGCTGGCCGCCACGGCGGCGCCGGGCCACAGGCAGTACAGCGCAAGCAATGCGGTCAAAAACTTCTCGAGCCGCGGGCTCATGGCTTGCCCGCTGCTTCTTCCTTGATGGCCACGACCACGATGGATTTGGCCGGAAGTTTCAAGACCAGTTTACCGTCGACGGCGTCGGCCGCGAACGGCGCCGGGGCGACCACCTCCGGCGCCGCGAAGGTGTTGTGCGCGTCGATCGCGGCGGCGGTCAGCACCGTGCCGGAAGCCGAGCGTGCGCCGGCGCCGGCGACGTTGACGGCGACGTCCGCCGCCTCCCCGGGGTTCGTGTTGACCAGCGCCAGATACAGCTTGCCATCCTTGCCGCGCGCGGCGGACGCGCTCACCGTGGGAATGCCGACGCCGCCCACGGTGTATTGCGGGTTGTTGTCCAGCTTGAGCGGCACGGAGGTCGCGTCCTGGAACGGCACATACATCCTGAACGCGTGATAAGTTGGCGTCAGCACCATCCGGTCGCCATCGGTGCGGATCATGGCCTGCAGCACATTGACCATTTGCGCGATGCTGGTCATGCGCACGCGGTCCGCGTGGGCGTGGAAGATGTTGAAATTGAGCGCCGCCACCACCGCGTCGCGCAGCGAGTTTTGCTGGACCAGGAAGCCCGACGGACTGCCCGCCTCGGCATCGTACCAGGTGCCCCATTCGTCGACCACGAAGGACAGCTTCTTTTGCTTGTCGTGCAGGTCCATCCTGGCGACATTGGCGGCGATGAAGCCCTCCATGCGCCGCGTCGCGGCCAGGGTCGAGATCCACTGGGCTTCGCCGAAGCCGGTCGCTCCATACCTGCCGTCGGGGCCGGGGCCGGGCGAGGTGTAGTAGTGGAAGGAAATGCCGTCGAAACGGCCGACATTGAGCCGCGCGGCCAGGTGATCGGTCCAGCCGGTGTCGTCGTCGTGGCCGCCGGCGGCGATGAATTGCGTCTTGTTGCCCGCTCCCGGGTGCAGGAAGGTGACGTACTGCTTGTACAAGTCGGCGTAATGTTCGACGTTCATGTTGCCGCCGCACCCCCAGGCTTCATTGCCGACGCCGAAGAAGGCCACCTTGAACGGCGCCGGATGGCCGTTGCTGGCGCGCAGCTTGGCCAGGCTCGACTTGCCGTCCCCGGTCATGTACTCGATCCACTCGGCCATCTCTTGCGCGCTGCCGGAACCGAGGTTGCCGTTGACGTAAGCCTCGGCGCCCAGCTGCCCGACGAGGTCGAAGAATTCGTGCGTGCCGACGCTGTTGTATTCCTCCACGCCGCCCCAGTTGGCGTTGATGCGCACCGGGCGCTGGCCGCGCGGACCGATGCCGTCGCGCCAATGGTACTGGTCGGCGAAGCAGCCCCCCGGCCAGCGCACCACGGGCACCCGCAACGCCTTGAGCGCGCCGACGACGTCGTTGCGCCAGCCGCGCGTATTGGCGATCCCAGACGCCGGGCCCACCCACAGGCCGCCGTAGATGCCGTGGCCGAGGTGCTCGGCGAACTGGCCATAGATGTTCTTGTTGATCACCGGCCCCGGCCTGGCGGTATCGATCGTGACGCCGACCTGCGGCGCCGCCAGCGCGGAGGCCGCGAGCATGCCGAGGCCGAGGGCGGCGCGATGGATGAATTTCATGCTTCTCCCGTCATTGTGTCCATGCCGATTTGATTGCGCGCTGGATGGCGGGCCATGCGGCCGACCTGGGCGGCGCCCTGGACGGCCAGCTTGCAGGCGCGCAGCGCCGCCTGGGCGGGCGCGAACGCGCCGAGCACGTCGTCGCGGTAGGCGCACGGCGAGAAGCCCAGTTCGCGTTTGAACACCAGGTGCATGTACTGGGTCGAGCCGAAGCCGCAATCGCGCGCGACGTCGGCGATGCGTTCGCCGCCCTCCAGCCGGGCTTTGGCGGCCTCGAGCTTAAAGCGCAGCACGACATCGTGCACGCTGCATCCCAGCTCCTGCCGGAAGCAGGTGTCGAGCGAGGAGCGCGAGATGCCCACGTAGTCGGCCACCTGGCCGGTCCTGATGCCCTGGCAGGCGTACTGGCGGATGAAGTAACTGGCCTTCATGACGTGCGGATGGGTGCCCGGCAGGTGGGCGCTGGAGACGCAGGCGTTGATGCCGTCCGGCGGCACCAGGATGCGGGTTTGCGCCGGGCGGTCGCCGTGCAGCATCCGGTCCAGGAGCTGGGCCGCCGTGCGCCCCATCTGGTGCGCGCCCTGGATCACGGAGCTGAGCGGTATGCGCGTGAGCGCGCGCACCAGCGGGTCGTTGTCGATGCCGATCAGGGCGACCTGTTCCGGCACTTCGATGCCGGCGATGATGCAAGCCTGCAGCAACTGGCGCGCGCGCGCGTCCGTGACGGCGATGATGCCTATCGGTTTGGGCAGGCCGCGCAGCCACGCGATCTGCTTCTCGACCGCCTCGTCCCACGACGAGGCGTCGGTTTCGCAGCCGCGGAAGATCTCGGCCTCCATCCGGTCGGCGCGCATCAGGCCCCGGAAGGCGTTTTCGCGCTCGCGCGCCCAGCGGTTTTCCATCACGGCGGGCAGGCTGAACATCGCAAAGCGGTGCAGGCCGGCTTCGATCAGGTGCTCGTGCGCCAGCTCGACGAGCTTGGAATTGTCGGTCGCCACATAGGGAACGCCGTCGGGATAGTCGCTGTCGCGGGCGTACGAGCCGCCCACCGCCACCACCGGGACGGCGCTGTGCGCCAGCGCGTCGGCCACGGCCGGATCGTCGAAATCGGCGATGATGCCGTCGCCTTTCCAATGCGCCATGCCCGCCAGGCGCAGGCGGAAGTCCTCTTCCAGGAACAGATCCCAGGCTTTGCGCGTGCCGCCCAGGTAGGCGGCGATGCCGTTGATGATCTCGCGGTCGAATGTCTTGTTCGCGTTGAACAGCAGCGCGATGCGGTGTGCTTTTGTCATTTTTAGTCTTACTTTTTTATCTTACGTAAAAGCTTGTCTCGTCGTTGATCGTGTTAAGCTGCGCGCCACGATCTTGCGTCGCGGGCGGCCTCCCGATTGCGGTAGAATGCCCAAATGCAAGTGCGTTTTGCAATGGGTTTGTGACAGTACGGACGGCGCTGTCACAGGGCGGCTGTTCACGCAATCGAGACGGGTGGCGCCCAGGTTCGGATGCGCCAGATCACCGGGGAAGTGTCTGCAATTGAAACATTGGGGAAAACGCGTCGCCATCGCAGCCCTGGCGTGGACGGCCATCGGCGCCGTGTTCGCGCTGCCGTACATGATGCGCGGGCAGTGGTACCACATGGCGACGATGATCAATTGGTGGTTGTGGGGACCGCTGGCGCCGCTGATCAGCGCGGTCGACGACCGCCTGCAGGCCGCGTGCGAACGCCCGTTGCCGTTGTTGGCGGCCCATGCCGGGTTCGGCGTGCTGCTCACGGCGCTGTACGTCGGCACGGCGGCGACGCTCGAATACGCGCTCGGCCTGAACGCCTGGGCGCCGGGGGCGGAGCCGCAATTCCTGTTCGACTGGTTCGTCTGGGCGCTCATCGTCTACTGCCTGATCCTCGGCACGCTGAAGGCCTTCAAATACTACCGCCGCCATATCGCCGACGAGCTGCAACTCGAACGCCTCGAGCGCCGGGTGCTGGAAACCCGCTTGAACGCGCTGCGCTTGCAACTCGATCCGCAATTGGTGTTCGACGCGCTCGAGGGGATTTCGGCGTGCGTGGAGCGCCAGCCCAAGCTGGCGCGCAAGATGATCGAGCATCTGGGCGATCTGCTGCGGTTCTCGCTGGCGACGAGGAACCGCCGGCAGGTGACCCTGGCGGAGGAGATGTCCTTCCTGGAGAACTACTTCGCGCTGCAGCGGCTGCACTTTGAAGAACGCCTCGCCGTCACGCTGGCGGTCATGCCCGACGTCGCGCAGGCGCGCATCCCGCCGCTGCTGTTGCAGCCGCTGGCGGAAAACGCCATCCGGCATGGCGTCGCCGGGCGCGCGGGTGGCGGCCGCGTCACCGTATCGGCGCGGCGCGCCGGCGCCATGCTCGAGATCCGGGTGGCCGACGACGGCCCCGGTCCGGCGCCGCACTGGCGGATGGAAACCTCGCCGGGGCTGGGCTTGAGCGTCACGCGCGAGCGCTTGTCGGCCATGTACCCGGCCGGTGAAAGCGGCTTCGCCGTCGCGCGCGGCGAGGCCGGCGGCACCGAAGCGGTCATTACATTGCCATTGACCATGGTGGAAGAGGACAGGCATGCACACGTCTTTGTATAAATCGCTCACGGCGCTGATTGTCGACGACGAGGCGCCCGCGCGCCGCCGGCTTGCCGACCTGTTGCGCACGCTGGCGAAGGGGGCCGAGATCATCGAGGCGGGGGACGGCAACGCGGCCGTCGAGTTGATCGGCAGCCGCCGTCCGGACGTTGTGTTCCTGGATATCCAGATGCCCGGGCGGTCGGGACTGGACGTCGTCGAAGCCGTTGGCCTCGAGCGCATGCCGGTAACGGTCTTCGTCACCGCGTACGACCAGCACGCGATCAGCGCCTTCGAGGCGAACGCGCTCGACTATCTGCTCAAGCCTTTCAGCGACGAGCGCTTCGAAGCGACCATGTCGCGGGTCGGCAAGCGCCTGGAGCTGCAACGCGCGGCGCCGATGGCGGGCGCCGAATCCGAGCGCTGGGATCGGCTGGTGGTGAAAACGGCGGGCACCACGCAATTCGTCAAGGCCGCCGACATCGACTGGATCGAGGCCGTTGGCGTCTATGTCAACCTGTACATCGGCGGCAAGACGGTTTTGTACCGTTCACCCATCCACCTGCTGGCCGACAAACTCGATCCGGCCCATTTCGTCCGCATCCACCGCTCGGCCATCGTCAACCTCGAGAGCATCGTCCACCTGGAACCGATTTCGCACGGCGAATTCGAGGTGGTGCTCAAGCACGGCGGGCGCACCAAAGTGAGCCGGACCTATCGCAGCCAGCTGGAAAAGCGGCTCGGCCAGGGGTTGTAGCGCGTCAAAACGGTGGCAGGTCGCGCCGGCCCTCGATCGTCGTCCGCTGACCGACACCGGACGCGGCGCGCGCGGCGCCGGCCTTGGGCGGCTGCCCGCCGCCCACCCACAGGTGGACCGGCCCCGGTTCGACCGCGCGCGCGCCGGCCGCGTCGACGGTGCTCAACGCCTTGGGGGCCAGGAAGAAGGTCACCCTGCGCGTTTCGCCCGGCTTCAGCGCGATCCGGGTGAAGCCCGCCAGTGCGCTGGCGGGCGCGGCGGCGCCGGTGCGGCCGACATACACCTGGACCACCTCGTCCCCGGCGCGCCGCCCCTGGTTCTTCACGTCGACGGTGAGCTCGACGCCGTCGCCGGCGCGTATCGCCTTCGGCACGCCGGCGACGGCGGCATAGCCGAAGCGCGTGTAGCTCAATCCATGGCCGAAGGGGTACAGCGCTTCCCCTTTGAAATACTTGTAGGTGCGCCCCCGCATGCCGTAGTCCTTGAACGGCGGCAAATCGGCGGCGGACTTGTAGAAGGTGACCGGCAAGCGGCCGGCCGGACTGAAGTCGCCCGCGATGAGTTCGGCGACGGCCTGTCCGCCTTCGCCGCCCGGATACCAGGCCTGGATGACGGCCGGCACGTGCTTGTCGGCCCAGTTCAGGGCCATGGCGCTGCCGCTCATGTTGACCAGGACCAGCGGCTTGCCGAGCGCGCCGAGGCGTTCGAGCAGCGCTTCCTGCGGCGCGGGCAGGTCGATGCTGGTGCGGTCGCCACCCGCGAAACCGGGCGCGTGCACCGCCATTTCCTCGCCCTCGAGCTGCCAGCTCAGGCCACTGACGAAGACCACCAGGTCGGCGTCGCGGGCCGCCTTCAGCGCGGCCGTATCGTCGAAGCTGGGCTTGGTCCATTGCAGCTCCTGCTGGCCGTCCCATCCGGTTTGCCGGGCTTCGACCTCGATCCGGTACAACTTGCCGGCGGCGAGTTCGATCGCCGTTTTCGAGGTAGGCCAGGCGATGTCCCACATGTCGGCGACCAGCCGCCCGTCGACGCGGATGCGGTAGCCCTGGTTGCCCTTCAGGCGGAAATTATGCACGCCGTTTTCGCTGGCGCGCAGGTAGCCGCTCCAGCGCATCGACGTGTTGCGGTCGCGGGCATCGGGCCAGCCCCATTTGAACTCGGCCTTCGCGACTTCCTCGACGGCGGCCGGTTTGCCTTCGAGGCCGGGGTTGTCGTAGCGTTCGCGCCGCAGGCCGGGCCGGGCGCAGGCCCGGTCCTGGCAAAGACCGGCGGCCGGCACGTCCTGCAAGGGCGGGGCGACCCAGCCCGTGCCTTCGATGTGCGTGAGCCGCGCCTTGGGAAACCTGGCCCTGATGCCCTCGAGCACGGTGACCGGCCGCGACGGCGTGCCGGCGTAATTGCCGACCAGCGCGTCGACGCTGTCGGCGTTCGGGCCGATCACGGCGATGCGCCGCGGCGCGCGGGCCAGGGGCAGCAGCCCGTCGTTTTTCAGCAGCACCAGCGATTGGCGCGCCGCCTCCAGGTTCAGGCGCCGCTGGGCCGGCGTGTCGTAGTCCTTGGCGCCGATCTGTCGGAAGGGGCGGTTGGCGGCCGGCTCCAGCAGGCCCAGCCGGATGCGCGCCTCGAACAGGCGCAGCAGGGCGCGGTCGAGGTCGGCCTCGGCCAGCAGGCCCTGCCGGACCGCGCGCACCGTCGTGGCGGGGTCGGCCGTCGGGCTGCCGCCGAACTCGCACAGCACGTCGGTGCCCGCCTTGACGGCCGCCGCCACCGCCTGCTCCGGGGTTTGGGTGTAGCGGTGCGCCGACGCCGTGTGGATGTCGGCCACGGCGCCGCAATCGGAGACCACATGGCCCTGGAATTTCCACGCGCCGCGCAGGTGGCCGCCGAGCAGGGAGTCGCTGGCGCAGGCCGGCACGCCGTCGACGGCGTTGTAGGCGCACATCACGGACAGGGCCTTGCCTTCGGTCACGGTGGCGTGGAAGGCCGGCAAGTAGGTCTCGACCAGGTCGCGCCGCGAAGGGTGGACGTCCTCCCTGTGGCGATCGGCCTCCGGCCCGCTGTGCACGGCCAGATGCTTGACCGTGGCCGACACCTTGGGCGCCAGGGCGTCGTCGCCCTGCAGGCCGCGCACATAGGCCACGCCGATGCGCGAGGTCAGGTAGGGGTCTTCGCCATAGGTCTCCTGGCCCCGGCCCCAGCGCGGATCGCGAAAGATGTTCACGTTGGGCGACCACGCCGTCAGGCCCCGGTAGATGCTTGAACCGCCGTCCGGTCCGACCGCTTCCAGGTACTTGGCGCGGAACTCGGTGGCGACCGTGTCGGCGACGCGGGTGGCGAGCGGGGCGTTCCAGGTCGCGGCGATGCCTATCGCCTGCGGGAACACCGTGGCGTTGCCGGCGCGGGCGACGCCGTGCAAGCCTTCGTTCCACCAGTTGTAGCGGGGGATGCCCAGCCGCGCGATGGCCGGCGAGTCGTGCTGAATCTGGCTCGCCTTTTCTTCCAGGCTCATGCGCGCCACAAGGGCGCGCGCGCGGTCGGCGGCGCCGGTCCGGCCGGCGGCGGGCGCCGGTTCCGCCGCGCGCGGCGCCAGGGCCAGCAGGGACAAGGTGAGGGCGGCCGCCATCGCGGCGCCGGTCCCGTACGGATGTTTCATCGTGGATTTTTCCTCGAGGTTGACGTCGCGCCGATGGTATCACCGCCAATTTGCCTGTTAATGAATACAAATCGCCAAGTCGATGAACAAAATTTCGCAACCGTCGCTTCCGCGGTTTCGAAGGCGAACCGAAGGTGCTAGCATCCCCGCAAATCGAAAACGATCAGAACAAATCGGGAGACCTTGACCATGCAGCACCCCATCAAAAAAGCCGCGCTCGCCTGGACGCTGGCGTTCGCCGCGCTCGCTCCACTCCATGCCGGGGAGCAGGCGGCCGGGATACAGCCCGGCTGGCCCGGCGCCGGACAGCTGTTCGTCGGCGCCAACTACCAGCCCGTCGACCGCGACCGCGCGCAGATCGCGCAGGACATCGCGCTGATGAAACAATCCGGCTTCAACATCGTGCGCGTGGGCGACCTGGCGTGGGATTATTTCGAACCCTACGAGGGCAAGTTCGAATTCGGGGAATTCGATTGGATCATGGACCAGATGCATGCCGCCGGCATCAAGGTCGTGCTCGACATTCCGGGCACGCCGGCGCCGCTGTGGCTGCATAAAAAGTATCCGGGCGTCGACCTCGTGACGCAGAACGGCACCCGGCTCGATCCGGCCGAGCGCTACATGGACAACATCACCGACCCGGACTACCAGCGCCTCGTCAAGCGCCTCGCCGACACGATGACCAGGCGCTACGCCAGGCATCCCGCGCTGTACATGATCGGCTACAACAACGAGATCGGCAACGGCGTCATGTCCTATTCCGAGGCCGACCGCCGGCGCTTCATCGCCTGGCTGCGCAAGAAGTACGTCACCCTCGAGGCGCTGAACAAGGCCTGGGCCACGCAGCGCTGGTCGCGCAAGGTCGGCGCCTGGGACGAGGTGCGCCTGCCCTACGGCGACGGGCCGGGCCCGTTCGAGCGCCTGCTGGACCTGCGCCGCTACTGGTCCGACGCGACCGTCGACACGCTGAAATACCTGGAGGCGATCCGCCGGAAAAACACGCCGGACAAGCCGGCCATGTCCAACCTGTGGGACAGCGCCGGGCGCCGGGGCTTCGATTTCCTCGGCACCCATGAGCAGTATTCGAACTACGGCGCCATGGGCTTCTACCCGGGCGACGCGGTGGGCTCGGGCTTCGAGGCGACGATGATGCGCGCCGGCAAACAGACGCCGATCTGGTTCAACGAATTCACCGCCGGCGGCCCCGGCTATTACGGCACCAAGGGGCGTTCGCGGATGTGGGCCCACCTGGGCTTGCTGCTGGGATCGCAGGCGGTGCTGGCCTGGACCTACAACAGCCATCTCGGCGGCGAGGAGCAGGCGCTGTTCGGCCTGATCGACCATGACGACCGCCCGTCCTGGAAGCTGGGCGAGTTCGCCACCATCGCCGGCGAATTCAAGAAACTCCAGACGCTGGGCTTTCCGCGCATGGTCCAGCCGAAGGTCGCCTTCGCCTATTCGTTCGACAACATGGTGGCCACCACCGTGGCCGGTCCCTCGAACGCGAACTCGGTCAAGGACTACATCAAGACACCGTACCTGGTGCAGGCGCACAACGCCTTCGCGCCGCTGTTCAAGGACAACATCGACGCCGCCGTCATCAACATCGGCCACGAGGACCTGGGCCGCTACAGCCTGGTGGTCGTGCCGGGCATGTACCTGCTCGACAAGAAAAGCACCGACGCGCTGCGCAAGTTCGTCGCCGACGGCGGCACGGTCGTCATGACCGCCTGGTCGGCCAAGGTGAACGACAACAACCAGTGGCACAACACCCCGCTGCCGGGCGGACTCAGCGACGTCTTCGGCTTGCGCACCAACGAGTTCTACAACGCCGGAACGCTGGTCACCCGGATCGGCGACGAGGAGGTCAAGGCGGCGATCGGCCACTACGAAGTGCTCGAACCGTCGAGCGCGCAGGTGCTGGCGCGCTTCACCAACGTCGACGGCGCGCCGCCCGCGATCACCGTCAACCAGTACGGCAAGGGGCGCGCGATCTACGTCGCCACGCCGGCCCAGCGCGAGATCATGGGACCGCTGTACCGCCAGCTTTACGCCAGCCTGGGCATCACGCCGGGCCCGAAGACGCCGGACGGCGTCTACGCGCGCGAAGTCGAGGGCCGCACGCTCTACGTCAACATGAGCGGCGAGGCGCGGGAGGTGGCGATCGACGGCGCCAGGTCGGGCGTGCTCTCGGGCAAGCGCTGGTCCGGCACCCTGAAGCTCGAGCCGCAGGGCGCCGACCTGCTGGAAAAATAGGAAAGGCGACGCCGCGCGGGTCCCGGCGCCGCCGGGGCCGCGCGCCGTCGCGCACTGAAAGCCACCATGAAACGACACAAGCACATGCTGCCGGCCCTCGCGCTCGCGGCCGTCGCGGCCGTCTCTGCCGCCCAAACCATCCCGTATGCGACCGAACACGTCATCGCACCGGGCGACACCCCGGCCGTGATCGCGGAGAAAGCGGCCAAGGTCCTGCCACGGCCGAACCAGAGCGCATGGATGCGCATGGAGCGCACCTTCTTCCTGCACTTCGGCGTGAACACCTTCAACCAGGTGGAATGGGGCACCGGGCGCGAGAGCCCGGCGCTGTTCAACCCGACGGCGCTGGACGCCAGGCAGTGGCTTGGCGCGGTGAAGAAGCTCGACGGCAAGATGCTGGTGCTGGTCGCCAAGCACCACGACGGCTTCGCCATGTGGCCCAGCCGCTATACCGCGCATTCGTCGGCGGCCAGTCCCTGGCGCGGCGGCAAGGGCGACCTGGTGCGCGAAGTGGCCGACGCCGCGCGCGCCTCCGGCGTCAAGCTGGGCATCTACCTGTCGCCCGCCGACCTGTACCAGCTCAAGACGAACCCGAACAATCCGGCCGGCTACTACGGCAACGGCAGCCCCAGGCTGACATCGACGATACCCACCGACCCGGCCAGCTTCAAGAGCGACCCGTCCAAGGGCCGCGCGCCGGCGCCCGGCTTCCAGTCCTTCAGCTACCAGGTCAACGACTACAACCGCTACTTCCTGAACCAGCTCTACGAGCTGCTGACGGCCTACGGCCCGGTGCACGAGGTCTGGTTCGACGGCGCCAATCCGGACCCCAGCGTGCCCGAGACCTACGACTACGCGGCCTGGTACGACCTGATCCGCAAGCTGCAGCCGGACGCCGTCATCATGGGCAAGGGGCCGGACGTGCGCTGGGTCGGCACGGAAAGCGGCTACGGCCGCACCACCGAGTGGAGCGTGGTGCCGCTGCCGACCGCGCCGGCCAAATTCGACTGGCCCGACATGCACGGCGAACTCGGCAGCCTGGCCAAGCTGACACCGGGATCGCACCTGTGGTGGTACCCGGCAGAGACCAACGTCACCATGCTGGCCAACGGCCAGTGGTTCTGGGCCAGGGACAAGCGGCCGCGTCCGGTGACACAGCTGGTGGATATCTATTACTCGTCGATCGGCCGCAACGGCAACCTGATCCTCAACTTGTCGCCCGACAACCGGGGCCTGGTGCCGGACGACCAGGCCGCCGCGCTCGGCCAGATGGCCGACATCGTCAAGGCCACGTTCGCCACCGACCTGGCGCGCGGCGCCAGGGTGGCGGCCGACCATGCCGCCCCGCGCCACGGCGCCGCCGCCGTCCTCGACGGCAAGCTCGACACCTGGTGGGAGGCGGCGCCGGGGCGCGGCGACGCCACGCTGACACTGACCCTGCCGCAGCGGCGCCGTTTCGACGTCGTCTCGCTGCAGGAGGCGGTGGACCGGCGCGGCCAGCGCATCGAATCGTTCGTGATCGAGACCTGGAACGGTTCGGCCTGGACGGCGCCCGAGCACCTCGCCTCCGACACCCTGACCACCGTCGGCCACCGCCGGCTGGTGCGCCTGAAGTCGCCGGTGAGCACCGACCGCGTGCGGGTGCGCATCACCGGCGCGCGCCTGCAGCCGACCCTGGCCGAAGTGGGCCTGTACCTGCAGTCGGTCGACCTGCTGCCGCCGGCCATCTCCGAACGCGACGCCGAGGGCAAGGTGCGCATCAGCCACCCGGCCGGCGGCGCCATCGCCTACACCACCGACGGCTCGGCGCCGAACGCCGCCTCGCCGCGTTACAGCGGCCCGCTGGCACCGGCGGCGGGCGGCGTCGTCAAGGCCGCGCGCGTGCTGGACGGTGGCCGGCTCGGCGTGGTGGAGACACGCCAGTTCGTGGGCCTGGCGCCGCTGGGCTGGAAGGTGGTGGCGGTCGACCGCGAGGAGGCCGGCACCGCCGCCGCCGCCGCCATCGACGGCGATCCGGCCACGTTCTGGAGCACCGGCTGGGGGAGCGACCAAAAAATGCCGCACGCCGTCACCGTCGACATGGGCGCGCCGCACCGCATCGCCGGACTGGGCTACCTGCCGCGCCAGGACGGCCAGCTCGGCGGCACGGTCGAGAACTACCGTTTCGAGACCAGCGCCGACGGCGCGACGTGGACCACGGCGGTCGGCAAGGGCACCTTCTCCAACATCCGCAACAACCCCGATTGGCAGCAGGCGCGCTTCGCCCCGGTGACGGCCCGCTATTTCCGCTTCACGGCGTTCGACGAGGTCTGGCGCGGGCACATGAGCGCCGCCGCCGAGCTGACCGTCATTCCCGCCGGCGCCGAGTAGGCCCGGCCGCCGGAGCGGGCACAGGCAGCGCATCGGCAGATTCAAACGGCTTCAACGACGGCTGACCGTTGAGGTCGCGCACCCCGGCGAACGCCGGGGTGTGGACGAGTCCGGCCAGACCGCACCTTCAACGGAGACGATATGAACCTCAAAAATAACGTGCTGCTCGCCCTGGCGACGCTGGCCGCGCCCGCCTGGGCGCAGACGTGCCAGCCCACCGCCGTCACGCCCTTCCTCAACATCAACGGCGCCGGCGCCTGGGCGGCGCAGTCCTCGGCCTCGCTGAACACGGGCACCACCGTCTTGCTGGGGCCGCAGCCGTCCTCGGGCAGCTGGTCGTGGAGCGGCTGCGGCACCTCGGGCTCGTCGCGCGAGCAGACCGTCAAGCTCACCGCCAGCTGCACCGCCACCGCCACCTTCACCAACAGCTGCGGCGCCAAGACGGCGCAGCCGTACAACTTCACCGTCTGGCCGGCGCCGGAAGCCAACGCCGGCAAGTTCATCATGGTCGACCAGTTCGGCTACCTGAACAACGCGCGCAAGGTGGCGGTGCTGCGCTGGCCGCGCACCGGCTACGACAGCAACCAAAGCTATTGGCCCGGCCAGCTGCAGGTGCGCAACGCGGCCACCGGCGCGGTCGTCCACAGCGGCTGGCCGCAGGAGTGGAAGGCCCAGGCCGTGGACGCGTCGTCGGGCGACCAGGCGTGGCACTTCGACTTCAGCGGCGTCACCGCGCCGGGCACCTACGAGATCGTCGACATCGACCGCAATCAGAAATCGGCGCGCTTCGAAATCGGTCCCAATGTCTACCGCAACGTGCTGGTCCAGGCCGTGCGCACCTTCTTCTACCAGCGCGCCGGCCAGGCCAAGAGCGCGGCCAACGCCGGCGCCAAGTGGGCCGACGGCGCCAGCCACATGAAGGCGGGGCAGGACACGCAGGCGCGCCGCTTCCTCGACCCCAACAACGCCGCCACCGCGCGCGACCTGCGCGGCGGCTGGTACGACGCCGGCGACTTGAACAAGTACACCAGCTGGACCGCCGGTTACGCGCAGGAGCTGATGGACGCCTACATCCAGAATCCGACCGTCTTCACCGACGACTTCAACATCCCCGAATCGGGCAACGGCATCCCGGACATCCTCGACGAGGCCAAGTGGGGCCTGGATTGGCTCAAGCGCGCGCAGAACGGCGACGGCTCGGTGCTGTCGGTCGAAGGCCTGGCCGGCGCCAGCCCGCCGTCGTCGGCCACCGGCGCCAGCTACTACGGCGACGCCAGCACCGCCGCCACGCTGGCGACGGCGGCGGCGTTCGCAGAGGGCGCCAAGGTGCTGGGCGGCTTGAACAACCCGGCGCTGAACACCTACGCGGCGGACCTGCTGGCGCGCGCCAAACTGGCCTGGACCTGGGCGCAGGCCAACCCCAATGTCGTCTTCTACAACAACGACGCCTCGCGCGGGACCGCCGGCCTGGCCGTCGGCCAGCAGGAGACCGACGACAACGGGCGCCGGACGATGCGCCTGATGACGGCCATCAAGATGTTCGCCGCCACCGGCGAGGCCGCCTACCGCGACTATGTCGACGCGCACTACCGGGAGGCGCAGCTGTTCGCCAACTGGTCGCTGTCGGGCTTCAGCGCCGGCGACGCGCGTCCGTTGCTGTACTACGCCGCGCTGCCCGGCGCCACCTCCGGCGTGGCCGGCGCGATCCGCTCGCAGTACCTCGACCTGTGGGGCCGGGCCGACTACGACGGCTGGGGCAAGGTCGACGCCCAGACCGACCCGTACCGCGCCCACATCGGCGCCTACACGTGGGCCAGCAACAGCGTCAAGGCCAACGCCGGCGCGCTGTTCGCGGAGGAGGGCTACTACGGCATCAGCCGCCACACGCCCGAGCAGGTGGCCAACGCCGCCAGCGACTACCTGCACTACCTGCACGGCGTCAACCCGCTGGGCAAGGTGTATCTGACCAATATGTACGCCTTCGGTGCCGAGAATCCGGTGAACCAGATCTGGCACAGCTGGTTCTTCGACGGCACCCCGTGGGACGACGCCAAGAATTCGCTCTACGGCCCGGCGCCGGGGTTCCTGGTCGGCGGCCCGGCCGGCAACCAGTGGGACTGGGATGGCGGTTGCCCCGGCAGTTCGCCGAAATGCGGCACCACCCGGCCGGCGCCGCCGTACGGCCAACCGCCGCAGAAGTCCTACCTCGACTTCAATGACGGTTGGCCGCTGAACTCCTGGTCGATCGCCGAGAACTCCAACGGCTACCAGGTGGCCTATATCCGCCTGCTGGCCCGCTTCGTGAAATAAATTTTCACCCGGCCGGGGCCGGCCGCCATCGCCATCGGTGGCGGCCGGTCCGGTCATTTTCTTATCCTGTCCCGAGACCATGAAAAAACCGTCCCACCGTATCCTGTCGGCCCTGTGCGCCGTCACGCTGTTAAGCGCTGCCGCAGTCGCCGCCCCGCCCATTCCCCGGCTCGTCGAGCGGGACGGCCGCTATGCCCTGATGGTCGACGGCCAGCCTTTCACGATGCTCGGCGTGCAGGCGCACAACTCGAGC
Source organism: uncultured Duganella sp. (assembly GCA_963511605.1). GTDB lineage: Bacteria > Pseudomonadota > Gammaproteobacteria > Burkholderiales > Burkholderiaceae_D > Rugamonas. Next base: position 101,723 of record CAUPJZ010000002.1, read on the forward strand.
AATTATCCGCTGGCGCTGCCGAAGGTGTGGGCCGCCGCCAGGGACGCCCATGCCAACACGGTCGAGATCCCGGTCGCCTGGGAGCAGGTCGAGCCGGCCGAGGGTGCCTTCGATTTCAGCTACGTCGACACGCTCGTGGCCGAGGCGCGCCGGAACAAGGTGCGCCTGGTGCTGCTGTGGTTCGGCATGTCGAAAAACACCGGACCGGCCTATACGCCCGAATGGGTCAAGTTCGACAACGCGCGCTTTCCGCGCATGATAGACCAGAACGGCAATGTCACCTACTGCCTGTCGCCGCACAGCGAGAACACCCTGAAGGCCGACAAGCGGGCCTTCGTCGCCCTGATGACGCACCTGAAGAAGATCGACGAGGCGCGGCGCACCGTCATCATGGTGCAGGTGGAGAACGAGGTGGGCACCTACGGCACCGTGCGCGACTTCGCGCCGAAGGCCGAAGCCGCTTTCCGCGGGCCGGTGCCGCCGGCCGTGTTGGCGCGCAAGAAGTCGCCGGTCCCCGGCGCGGCGGGCGGCTCCTGGTCCGAGGTCTACGGCCCGTACGCGCCGGAGTACTTCCACGCCTATGCGCTCGCCAGCTACATCGAGGAGCTGGCCAAGGCCGGGCGCGCGGTCTACGACCTGCCGATGTACGTGAACGCGGCCCTGCGCGAACCGCTCGAGGCGATGGCGCCGTGGAAGGGCAATTTCGCCAGCGGCGGCCCGTCCTATGACGTGATCGATATCTACAAGGCGGCCGCGCCCCATATCGATATCGCCGCGCCCGACCTCTACCAGTCCGAGTCGGCCAAGGTCGCGGCCAACCTGGGCCACTTCCAGCGTCGGGACAACGCGCTGTTCGTTCCGGAGATGGGCAACTCGGCCAACTATGCGCGCTATGTCTACCAGATCCTCGGGCGCGGCGCGATCGGCGTGTCGCCGTTCGGCGTCGACTATGCCGACTACAGCAACTATCCGCTGGGGTCCAAGCTGAAGGACAAGGCCATGGCCGAGCCCTTCGGCAAGATCTACGCGGCGTTCCGGCCGATGGAAAACCTGTGGGCCAAGTGGGCGCTCGAAGGCCGCACGCAAGGAATCGCCGAAAGCGACGACCGCAAGCCCCAGACCATGGCGTTCAAGGACTGGAACATCACGGTTTCCTTCCGCCAGTGGCAGCTTGGCGAACAAGCCTGGGAGCCGGTCATGAAGGACATCCCGCCCGGCACCGAGCAGCCCTCGGGCGGCGCGGCGGTGGCCCAGATCGGCGAACGGGAGTTCATCGTCATCGGCCACCACGCCCGCGTCAAAGTGGAAGTGGCCGGCGCCAACCATGGCAAGCCGGCCATGTACGCGCGCGTCGAGGAGGGGCGTTTCGATGCCCAGGGAAAATGGATCATGGAACGCAACTGGAATGGCGACCAGACCGATCACGGCCTCAACCTGACCGGCCAGCCGATCGTCTTGCGGGTCAGGATGGGCACCTACTGAACCTGCCTAGGCCACGACCAGCGGCAATGAAATTCTCGCTTCGGTGCCGCCGCCGGCGTGGGGGGCGACGGTGAAGGCGCTCGATCCCGCCGGGTACATGGCCAGCAGGCGTTCGCGCGTCACGCTCAAGCCCAGTCCCTGCGAGGTTTCCATCTGCCAGTCCGGGGGCAGGCCGACGCCGTCGTCGATCACCCGGATGTCGACCTTGTCGCCGACGCGCCGCGCCGACACGACGATATTGCCGCCGCTCACGCGCCCGGCGATGCCGTGGCGGATGGCGTTCTCCACCAGCGGCTGCAGCAGCAGCGACGGGATGCGCGCCCGTTCGACGTCCGCCATGATGGACACCGTGACCGAAAGGCGGTCTTCAAAGCGCATCCGGTGCAGCGCGAGATAGTGGTCGAGGAAGGCGATTTCCTCGGCCAGGCCAATCTCCTGGCGGTTGCGCGTCTCAAGCGACAAGCGCAGCAAGTCGCCGAGATGCTCGATCATCTTGCGCGCCAGCTTGGGATCGTGCCCCACGTACGCGGAAATGCCGTTGAGCGAATTGAACAGGAAATGCGGATCGAGCTGCATGCGCAGCGCGTTGAGCCGGGTTTCAATGAAACGGCGTTCCAGGCGCTCGAGTTGCAGCTCGTCGGCGACATGGCGCCGGTAGTATTTAAAGGCTTTCAGCGTGCCGAGGAGCAGGCAGTATACGAGGCAGGTCCGCAGGATAGCGTCGAACAAGCTCGGCAGATTGGTCCACGGGTTGAAGAAAATGTTGACACCGAGGCGGTATTCGAGCGTCGTGCTGACGGCCGCGTGCAGCGCCGCCAGCGCGAGGCCAAAGCCGGCATGGGCCGCCAGCAAGGGCAGCGGGCGTTTGCAGGCAGCCGCCAGGCGGTCGTCGGCGATGAACATCAGCGGCACCAGCGCACCCCACAACCACCATTTGATCATGATGGAATACAGGTTGCTGAACCCGCGTCCGAGCGCGATATACGGCAGCGAAAACGCCACGCCGATGGCCGACCACACCAGGACCGCGAGGGCGAGACGGGTTCCCCAATGTTTCACTGACCCATCCCTCCCAAATGTGTTATTGCGATCGGGAATTCTACCGCATCCGGCCGCGTCCACGACACCGCAAGCGGCGGGTTTTTGATGCCCGGAATGCCTCCCAAGGCTGGCGCGAGGGGGCGCCGCCGCGGCTTGCGCATTATTGGATAGCGCATCGGCGATTATTAGCATTGTCGCGCCATGGTCCCGCGCCCAGAATGCATACATGGCAATTTTGCATGAGATCGACTCTCTCCCCTGTCGGCAGTCGACGGCTTCGGGGCGGCTCCGGCCGCCCTTCTTTTTGGAGAGAAAGACTAGACCTCGGCGATGTTTAAATAAATGGAGACAGGAATGGGTAACAAAAAAATCGCGGCGCTGCTGCTGGGCGGCTTGTTGTCTTGCGCGGCGCCGGCCTGGGCACGGGATCGCGTCATCGACATCGACGTCAAGGCGGTCAAGGGCCAGCTGAATCAAACCTTCAATCTGGCGATCGGCGCCGGCCGCGCCAACGAGGGCTTGCGCGCCGATTGGCAGCAGCAGTTGGCCGAGATCAAGCGCGACGCCGGCTTCAAGTACATCCGCATGCATGGCCTGCTGAGCGATGACATGGCCGTCTATGGCGGCACGGATGCCCAGGGCAAGGAACGATACAACTTCATGTATGTCGACGCCCTGTTCGACTATTTGCTCGGCATCGGCGTCAAACCCTTCGTCGAACTGGGCTTCATGCCGCAGGCCATGGCCAGCGGCAGCAAGACCATCTTCTGGTGGCGTGGCAACGTGACGCCGCCGAGCAGCTACGAGAAATGGGAAAAACTGGTCAAAGCGCTGACCGAGCACTGGACCGAGCGTTACGGAACGGCCGAAGTGGCGAGCTGGTACTTCGAAGTGTGGAACGAGCCGAACCTGGACGGCTTCTGGGCGGGAACGCAGGACGAGTACTTCAAGCTCTACACCCATGCCGCGCGCGGCGTCAAAAGCGTCAACCCGGCCTACAAGGTGGGCGGCCCGGCCACCGCCGGCGCGGCATGGATACCGGAGATGATCGCCTACTGCGCGAAGAACAAGGTGCCGCTCGACTTCGTCAGCACCCACGCGTACGGCGTGGGCGAGGGCTTCCTCGACGAGTACGGGGTCAAGGGCACCGCGCTCAGCGCCGACGACACCGCGGTCGCCAGCGACGTGCTCAGGAACCGCAAGGAGATCGAGGCCTCGGCCATGCCGGGACTGGAGCTGCACTACACCGAATGGAGCTCCTCGTATACGCCGGCCGACCCGACGCACGACAGCTACCACCAGGCGGCGTACATCCTCGACAAGCTGAAGCAGGTCGGCAACGCGGCGCAATCGATGTCCTACTGGGTGTTCACCGATATTTTCGAAGAGCCGGGCCCGCGCTTCGAAGCCTTCCACGGCGGTTTCGGGCTGATGAACACGCAGGGGATCAAGAAGCCGGCGTACTTCGCCTACCAGTTCCTGAACCAGCTGGGCCGGAACGAGCTGGCCAACACCGACCAGCGATCGATGGCGACCACCGACGCCAAGGGCAATGTCCAGGTGCTGCTGTGGGATTACACCCACACGCTGCCGGACAAGGTCAACAACCAGCAGTACTTCATCAAGGATCTGCCGCCCAAGGACAAGGGGGATGTGCGGGTCAGCCTGAAGGGACTGAAAAAGGGCGCGTACACGATGGAGGTCTCGCAGGTTGGTTACAAGCGCAACGACGCCTTCACCGCCTTCATCGGCATGGGCTCGCCGAAACAGCTGACCCGGCCGCAGGTGAGCGAGTTGAAGGCTATCGCCAACGGCAAGCCGGCGGAGCGGAAAACGGTCACCGTCGGCGCTGATGGCAAACTCAGCATGAAGCTGCCGCTGCGCGAGAACGATGTCTACCTGCTGAACCTGCGCGCCGTGAAATAGCGGCGCGGACCGTTCGACCGGTCCGGCAGCGGTGGTGTAAAATAGCCAAATGTTCATCCCCCGACAGCGACGACGGTACTTTGCATGGCTGCTCTGCGCAGCCATGCTGATGACGGCATTGATGCCGGCGTTTTCGCGCACGTTCGCTTCGGATGGCGCGGCGAATGCCGTGCTGCTTGAGATCTGTTCGGCCATGGGCGTCACGTACGCGAAGTCGTCGGATTCGGACAGCAAGCAAACCGGCACGATGAACGACTGTCCCTATTGCCGGGTTCACTTCGACCTGCCTGTGCTGCCGCCCGCGCCGGCCCGGCTTCCACAGTTCAAGATCACCTCCGAACGGCCCGCGCTGTTCTACCGTTCCCCGACGCCGCTGTTTTCCTGGGTCGTCGCGAATCCGCGCGGTCCGCCCGCCGCCTGATATCCGCCTAAGCTGTGCCCTGTGCCGGCGGCTACACCCGTCCGCGCACGCACCTTACTCCAGTCCGACGCAAGCAACAGCGCTGCCCTGGCGGCAGCCGCTGCGCCTTGACGTCGTCTGGCCGAAGGCCGCCCCATGGCGGCCTGGATATCCATGTCGCGTATCGATACCATGAACACTATTTCCCATTCGCCCGTGGCCCGCACCCGCGCCGCCACTTTTTGCGCGCTGGCGCTGCCATTGCTGGCCGCCAACGCTGTCTCCGCCGCCGAGGACACCATCTTGCCCACCGTCGTCGTCTCCTCGCGCGCCGACAACGGCGGCCTGCATTCCCAAACCGCCACCGGCTCCAACCTCGACCTGAGCCGCTTCGACACGCCGGCAAGCGTCGACGCCATCACCCGCGACCAACTTGAGCGGCGCGGAGACACCAGTCTGCTGGATGCCATCACCCGCGCGCCCGGCATCAGCGCCATGCCACACCCCGGCAACGGTGGTTCCTCGGTCGCCGCGCGCGGCTTCACCGACACGCTGTCCGTGATGCGCCTGTACGACGGCATGCGCCAGTACGGCGGCGCCGGCCTCACATTCCCGTTCGACACCTGGGCCATCGAGCGCATCGAAGTGCTGCGCGGACCGGCCTCCGTCATCTACGGCGACGGCGCGATCGGCGCCGTGATCAACGTGGTGCCCAAGAAGCCGACGCGCGGCGCCATCCGGACCGAGCTGCAGGCCGCCCTGGGTACCGGGAACAGCCGCCGCGTCGCTGTGGGCAGCGGCGGCGCCATCGACGACACATGGTCGTATCGCTTCGATGCCAGCACCGACCGCTCCGACGGCTGGGTGGAGCGGGGCGGGTACAGCAACCGCGCCTTCTCGGGAGCGGTGCGTCTCGACATCTCCCCGCGCCTGAATGTGCAGCTCGACGCGGCGAAGGGCAGGCAAAAGCCGATGAAGTACTTCGGCACGCCGCTGATCGACGGCAAGCCCGATCCGGCGTTGGCGGAAAGGAACTACAACGTCGCCGACAGTGTGATGAAGTATGACGACCGCTGGATCGACGTGCTGGTGAACTGGAGCCCGAATGACGACGTCAGCGTGCGCAGCCGCTTCTACGACATCGACAGCGACCGCCACTGGCGCGATGTCGAGGCGTACCGCTACAACCCGGCCACGCACCTGATCGACCGTTCCGACGCGACCGAGATCTACCACCGGCAATCGCAAACGGGCAATACCACCGACGCCGCGTTCAAGGGCGGCCTGCTCGGCATGGCCAACCGGTTTTCCGTCGGCTTCGACGTCAACTCCAGCGACTTCAGGCATACAAACAACACCTATGTCGGCAGCGCGCCGTCGGTCGATCCGTACAATCCGGTGCCCGGTTCGTTCAGCAGCCCGGTGCCGACCATCCCGCGCTACGACAGCGACGCGAAGCAGTACGCGCTGTTCGCCGAGGACCGTCTGGCACTGGACGACCGCTGGTCGCTGCTGGCGGGCGTGCGCTACGACCACGCGACCTTGCGCCGCACCGATCTGGTCGTCAACAGGCTGGCCTACGACAAGACCTCGACCAATGTCGGATGGCGCCTGGGCACGGTCTTCCAGGTGACGCCTTCGCTGGCCGTGTACGGCCAGTACGCAAGGGCGGCCGACCCGATCAGTTCCCTGTTCTTCCTGTCGGCGGCCAACAGCCGGTTCAAGAACGCGACCGGCCGCCAACTCGAGGTCGGCCTCAAGCAGGCCTTCGCGCAGGGCGGCGGCGAGTGGACGCTGGCGGTCTACGACATCACCAAAAACAATCTGCTCACCCGCGACCCGGCCAATCCGGCGCGCAGCCTGCAGGTTGGCGAGCGCAGCTCGCGCGGCATCGAGGCGACCGTGACGGCGGCGCTGGCGCCGGGATGGAGCGCGGAGGCCAACGCGTCGCTGTTGCGCGCGCGATTTGAAGACTTCAGTGAAGCATCGGGTGGAAATCTGGTCTCGCGCACGGGCAACGTGCCGCCGGATGTGCCGCAACGCCTGGCCAATGTCTGGCTCAACTGGGAGTTCATGCGGGCATGGACCGCCAGCGCCGGGCTACGCTATGTCGGCGAGCGCAATGCCGACAATGCCAACACGCTCAAGCTGCCCTCGTATGCCGTCACCGACGCGTCGTTGCGCTGGAATCTATCGGCCGACAGCAATCTGACGCTGCGGGTCGCCAATGTCTTGGACAAGCGCTATTTCACGACCGCGTATTACACGCCGACCCAGTGGTTCTACGGCCAGGACCGGCGCGTCGACGTCATCGTCAACCACCGCTTCTGACCGGGAGGCGCCATGCGACGCTATATTTATCTTTTACACCGCTGGACCGGCATTGTCATGTGTGTGTTGATGGCGCTGTGGTTCGTCAGCGGCGTGGTGATGCTGTTCGTCGGCTATCCCAAGCTGACGCCCTGGGAACGCCTGTCCGGGCTGCCGCCGTTGCCACAAGCGGGCTGCTGTATCGAGCCGGGGCGGGCGCTGGCGGAAAGCGCCGTGCCGGCGGATGTCCAGCGGCTGACGCTGACCTCGATCGCGGGCCGGCCGCATTATCTGCTGCTGGAAGGGGATGGGCGATACACGCCGGTGGACGCCATCGGCGGAACCGTGCGCGGCCCGGCGGATGCCGGCGCCGCGCTTGCCGCCGCGCGCAGCTTCAGACCCGGCGCCAGCGCCCGATATCTGGGCTTGATCGACGAAGATCGCTGGACTCATTCCCGTGCCTTGAATCCGCACCGGCCGCTGCATATCGTCGATCTCGGCGACGAGGCGTCGACGCGGGTCTATGTGTCTTCCTCGACCGGCCAGGTTGTGCTGGACGCTCCGCGCGCCGAGCGCTACTGGAACTTCGCCGGCGCCTGGTTGCACTGGATGTACATGATCCGCCAGCAGTCCACCGATCCTGTGTGGACCTGGACCCTGATCGGCCTGTCCGCCGTGGGCGTGCTGTCGGCGGCAACCGGCTTGGTGAATGGCGTGTGGCGCTGGCGGTTCAGCGGCCGCTACAAAACCGGCCAGCGCACGCCTTACCGTGAGTCGTACATGCGCTGGCACCATATCCTTGGCCTCGTCTTCGGTCTCGTGCTATGCACCTGGATGTTCAGCGGATTGATGTCGATGAATCCGTTCAGCATCTTCGGCGCAAAGGGGGCGCTGCCCGATGCCATCGCGATGCAAGGTGGAACGCCGGCGAGCTTGCGCCTGCCGCAAACAGTGCCGCAGGTGCTGGAGCGCTTGCGAAGCGAATCCTTCGCGCCGCGCGAGCTGGAGTGGAACGTATTGAATGGACATCCGTTCATCCTGGCGCGCGACGGCGGGAACGACACTCGGATCGTGGGCGCGGAGGGTGGGGACATGCGCGTCATGACGTCGTGGCCCCGGGCGCTGCTGGAGGAGGCGGCGCGCCGGCTGCTGCCTTATCAAGTAAATTCGTTCGACATGCTGGCCAGCTACGACGCGCAATATTTCGCGCGGGAACAGGCGTCGATGTATGGCGCCAACGAACGCCGCTTGCCGGCCTTGCGCGCGGTCTTCTCCGACCCCCAAGACACGTGGGTATATCTGGATGCGCGCACCGGCCAGGTCGAGCTGAGCGCCGACAAAACCCAGCGCCTCGGACGCTGGCTGTTCAACTTCCTGCACAGCTGGGATCTTCCCATGTTGTTGACCCCGGCATGGCCGCGCGAAGCGGTCATCATCGCCCTCAGCATCGGTGGCTTGATGCTGAGTCTGACGGGGGGCGTCATCGCCACGCGCCGGCTGCGTACCGTGCTCAAGAACAGCGCCGATTTCCGCTTCGTTGGAGGACGCGCTCGATAGAGAATGTGGTATCGTTTCCAAATCTGTCGAACCCCGCAACCGCCAATGATGAATCCAACCCTCCGTAGCCGAGCACCCGCCGCATTACTGGTACACTGCCTCGCCGGCGTCCTGCTGGCGTCCACCGGTCCCGCCGCCGCCGAGCCACCCAAAATCGAGGTGCGCGGCAGCCAGATCCTCGGCCCCGACCAGCAGGACAGCGGCGAGGCGGACTGGCTGGCCCGCCTGAACAACTGGAAGCGCGACACCACCGGCCAGCACGCCCCCTGGCTGGCGGCGATGCGCTCCTGGCGCGTCGACCAGCTCGCGAAGACCGGTTACGACGACGCCCAGTACCGGCGCCCGGAACTGCGCTGGACGCAGCGCGACTTCGTGCAAACCCAGGCGATGATGGAGGACCGCTACCTGTACGACCCGGCCACCGGGCGCTACACCGTCGACCGCTTCATCGACGATCTGAAGCAGCGCTACGGCGGCATCGACAGTGTGTTGCTGTGGCCGGTCTATCCCAACATCGGCATCGACGACCGCAACCAGTGGGACATGCTGCGCGACCTGCCCGGCGGCGTGGCCGGTGTCCGGCAAATGATCAAGGAGTTCCACGCGCGCGGTGTCAAGGTGTTCTTCCCGACCATGCCGTGGGACACCGGCTCGCGCGACCCGGGCACGACGATCCACGAGGCGACTGCGGCGCTGATGGCCGAGATCGGCGTCGACGGCATCAACGGCGACACGATGTTCGGCTTGCCGCTGGAATACCGCACCGCCGCCGACGCCACCGGCCATGCCATGGCGCTCGAACCCGAACTGTCGTTCAGCGATGACCGCATGCTCGCGTACAACAATCAAAGCTGGGGTTACTGGCCGGCGTCGCCGGTGCCGTTGGTCAGCAAATGGAAATGGCTGGAGCCGCGCCACCAGGTCCATGTGTGCGACCGCTGGGCGACCGACCGCACCACCTTGCTGCAGGACGCCTTCTTCAACGGCGTCGGCGTGCAGAGCTGGGAAAACGTCTGGGGCTGGTGGAACCGGATCACGCCGCGCGACGGCGAGGCCTTGCGCCGCATCTCGACCATTTACCGCGCCTTCCCCGAGCAGTTGGTCAGCAGCGGATGGCGGCCGCACGTGCCGACCTTGCACCATGGCGTCTACGCCAGCGAATTCCCGCTCCCCGGCAAGACGCTGTGGACGCTCATCAACCGTACCGACTGGCGCGTCGACCAGCGCGTCATGCGCGTTCCGCATGCGCAGGGCCAACGCTACTTCGATGTTTGGGACGGCAAGGAAATGACGCCTGCGGTGGCCAACGGTTACGCCGAGCTGAGCGTGGCGCTGGAATCGCACGGTTATGGCGCGGTGCTGCGCGTCGATGCTGGCGTCGAGGTGGCCGGCCTGGCGGCGACCTTGAAGACGCTGGCGAAGCAGGCCGCGCGGCCGCTGGAGTCGTACTCGAATGCCTGGACGCCGTTGCAACAGAAGATGGTGGCCATCGCCGCCACCCCGGCGGCGCGCGCCACGCCGCCCGGCATGGTGAAGGTGCCCGGCGCGCTGTTCGACTTCCAGGTGCGCGGCATCGAGATCGAAGGGGAGAACAAGCCCGGCCTCGATGTGCAGTATCCATGGGAGCCGGTGGCGCGCCGGCAGCACGTGCGCAGCGTGCCGATCAAGACCTTCTACATCGACAAGCACCTCGTGACCAACGCGCAGTTCAAGCAGTTCATCGACGCCAGCGGCTACCGGCCGGCGGACGCGCACAACTTCCTGCTGCACTGGGTCGACGGCGCCCACAAGGCGGACGACGCGCAGCGCCCGGTGGTGTGGGTGTCGCTCGAGGACGTGCGCGCCTACCTGCGTTGGGCCGGTAAGCGCCTGCCCAACGAATGGGAATGGCAGTACGCCGCGCAGGGCACGGACGGGCGCCTGTATCCATGGGGGAACGAGTGGAACGCGGCGATGGTCCCGGCGCCGGAAAAGGGCCGCGCGCTGACCGCGCCGGAGGCGGTCGGGCGGCGTCCGCAAGCGGCCAGCCCGTTCGGCGTGGAAGACCTGGTGGGCAATGTGTGGCAATGGACCAACGAGTTCGCCGACGAGCACACCCGCGCGGCGGTGCTGCGCGGCGGCAGCTACTACCAGCCGCAAAACTCCTATTGGTACTTCCCGCAGGCGTATAAGCTCAACGAGCATGGCAAGTACCTGTTGATGGCGCCGTCGAAAGACCGCTCCGGGACGCTAGGATTCCGGGGCGTCAAGGACGCGGTGGACTGACCGGAGAGGATCGGCGCGCCCGGAAGCCGCGCCGATAGTCCTGCGGAGTGCGTGCGCCGCCAGTGGCCAGAAAAATCGGCGCCAGCGTGCGCTGACACACGGTCGCTGTGGGCCGCGCTGGCTACAGTGGGGACTACCCATTTCAGGAATCCCCATGGACGACCATCTCACCGTCGCGCCGACCGGCGCGGCCATCGGCACCTATCCCGTCAACCTGCGCATCAACGGCCGGCCGCACCGTTTCGAAGTGGAGGCCTGGGTCACCCTGCTGGACCTGCTGCGCGAACGGGCCGGCTTGACAGGCAGCAAGAAAGGCTGCGACCACGGCCAGTGCGGCGCCTGCACCGTGCTGGTCGGCGGCAAGCGCATCAACTCGTGCCTGACCCTGGCGGTGATGCAGAACGGCAAGGACATCACCACCGTCGAGGGCCTGGCCGATGGCACCCGGCTGCATCCGCTGCAGCAAGCCTTTATCGAGCACGACGCCTTCCAGTGCGGCTATTGCACGCCGGGCCAGCTGTGCTCGGCCGTTGGCTTGATGAACGAGGGGGAGGCGAACACCGTCGCCGAGGTGCGCGAACTGATGAGCGGCAATGTCTGCCGCTGCGGCGCCTATCCCGGCATCGTCGCCGCCGTCACCGAGGTCATGGGGCTGCCGGAACGCAAGGACAACCCGGACCGGCCGTATCTGCCGGGGACGGTGCCCGCATGAATCCGATCATCTATATCGAAGCGGCCGATGTGGCCGGCGCGCTCGGCCGTCAACATATCACCGGGCGGGCGTTCATCGCAGGCGGCACCAACCTGATCGACCTGATGAAGGAACAGGTGATGCGGCCGAGCACGCTGGTCGACATCAACGGCTTGCGGCTCGACACGATCGAGCCGTCCGCGTCCGGCGGCTTGCTGCTGGGTGCCACCGCGCGCAACGCCGATACCGCCTACCATCCGCTGGTGCGCGACGGCTATCCGCTGTTGACGGCGGCGATCCTGGCCGGCGCCTCGCCGCAGATCCGTAACATGGCCAGCAACGGCGGCAACCTGCTGCAGCGCACGCGCTGCCATTATTTCTACGACATCGCGACCGCCTGCAACAAGCGCGACCCCGGCAGCGGTTGCGCGGCCATCGGCGGCCTGACGCGCCAGCACGCCATCCTCGGCGCCAGCGCGCACTGCATCGCCACCCATCCGTCGGACATGTGCGTGGCGCTGGCCGCGCTCGAGGCGGTGGTGCACGTGGCGTCGGCCGACGGCAAGCGGCAAATCGCCTTCGCCGATTTCCACCGGCTGCCCGAGGACCAGCCCGAGCGCGACACGACGCTGGCGCCGGGCGAATTGATCACCCATATCGAATTGCCGCCGGCGGCGCACTTCGCCGCCCACTCGGCCTACCTGAAGTTCCGCGACCGCGCCTCGTACGCGTTCGCGCTGGTGTCGGTGGCGGCCATGCTCGACGTCGGCGACGACGGCGTCGTGCGCGGCGCCCGGCTGGCGCTGGGCGGCGTGGCCCACAAGCCGTGGCGCGCGCCGCTGGCCGAGGCCGCGCTGATCGGCCGGCGCGCCGGCCCGGAGACGTTCGCGCACGCGGCCGAGCTGCTGCTGTCCGGCGCCCAGGGGCAGGGCGACAACGACTTCAAGATCACGATGGCGCGCCGCGCCGTGATCCGCGCGCTCGAGCAGGCGCTCGAAGGCACGCATGACAATTCCCATGAATTCGCCGGCAAGGAGCCACTGTGACCGATCTGATTGAAGCATTGCGCACCCCCGTGGCCGACCAGGGCACCGGCAACGTCAACATCGGCATGGCCGTCTCCCGCGTGGACGGGCGCGACAAGGTCACCGGCCAGGCGCGCTACGCGGCCGAGCACTGGCCGGAGGCCGCCGAAGGGCCGCTGCTGTACGGCGTGGTCGTCAGCGGAAGCGTCGCCAAGGGCCGCATCACGGCGATCCGCGCCGACGCCGCGCTGGCCGTGCCGGGCGTGGTGGACGTGATCTCGCACGAGAACCGTCCCCGCATCCGCTCCTTCGACATCTTCTACAAGGACATGACGGCGCCGGGCGGCTCGCCGTTCCGCCCGCTGTACGACGACCAGGTGCTCTACAGCGGCCAGCCGCTGGCGCTGGTGGTGGCCGAGACGTTCGAGGCGGCGCGCCACGCGGCCGCGCTGGTGGAAATCGACTACGACGTCGAACCGCACGAGACCTATCTGCTGCAGCATCGCGGCCGCGCCCACACGCCGAGCCGCCTCAAGGCCGGCTACACGCCGCCGCCCGACACCAAGGGCCATCCGGACGACCGCTGGGACAACGCGGCGGTCAAAATCGAGGGCGAGTACTACAGCGGCGTCGAGCACCACAATCCGCTGGAGATGTTCGCCTCGACGGTGATACGCGGGCCGGACGGCCACCTGACCATCTACGACAAGACCCAGAGCTCGCAGAACAGCCGCTGGTACGTGTCGCACGTGTTCGGCCTGTCGAAGGACAAGGTCACGGTGCGCAATCCCTACGTCGGCGGCGCCTTCGGCTCGGGCCTGCGGCCGCAGTACCAGTTGCCGCTGGCGGTGATGGCCGCGCTCAAGCTGGAGCGCTCGGTGCGCGTGGTGCTGACGCGCCAGCAAATGTTCAGCTTTGGCCACCGCCCGGAAACGCAGCAGCGCGTCAGGCTGGCGGCCGAGCCGGACGGCACGCTGAGCGCCATTATCCACGAAGCCCTGGCCGAGACGTCGCGCATCGAGGATTATGTCGAAGTGGTGGTCAACTGGTCGGGCGAGCTGTACGCCTGCGAGCATATCCGGCTCGGCTACAAGCTGGTCGACCTCGACCACGCCAGTCCGATGGACATGCGCGCGCCGGGCGCGGCGCACGGCGTGCACGCGCTGGAGGTGGCGATGGACGAACTGTCGTATGCGCTCAAGATGGACCCGCTGGCCTTGCGCCTGAAGAATTACGCCGAGGTCGATCCCAGCCACGGCCTGCCGTATTCGACCAAGGAGCTGCGCGCCTGCTACGAGCAGGGCGCGGCGCGCTTCGGCTGGGACAAGCGCCCGCTGGAGCCGGGAACGATGCGAGAAGGGCGCGAGCTGATCGGCTGGGGCATGGCCACCGGCATGTGGGACGCGATGCAGATGTTCGCCCGCGCCAGCGCGGTGCTGCATGCGGACGGCAACCTGGTGGTGAGCAGCGCCGCCACCGACATCGGCACTGGCACGTACACGGCGATGGCCATCATCGCCGCCGACGCCATGGGCCTGCCGCTGGAGCGCGTGCGCTTCCAGCTGGGCGACTCGACGCTGCCGGTGGCGCCGATCGAAGGCGGCTCGTCGCACGTGGCCACCGTCGGCTCGGCGGTGGACGGCGTCTGCGACAAGCTCAAGGAGCGGCTGTTCAAGATGGCCAGGAAAATGGATGGCTCGCCGCTGGCCAAGGCGCGCCTGGCCGACGTCGAATTCGCCGGCGGCGGCGTGCGCCTTGTGGCGCGGCCGGAGGTCGGCGTCCCGCTGACGGACATCATGGCTGCCAGCGGCGAGGCGCGCATCGAAGAGAAGTACATGATGCTGCCCAATATGCTCAAGCAGATGAAGTACCAGCGCGCCACGCACTCGGCGGTCTTCGTCGAGGTGCGGGTCGATCCCGACTTCGGCACCGTGCGCGTGACGCGGGTGGTCAGCGCGGTGGCGGCCGGGCGCATCATCAACGCCAAGACGGCGCGCAGCCAGATCATCGGCGGTGTAGTATGGGGCATCGGCCAGGCGCTGCATGAGGAAACCTTGTGCGACCATCACGAGGGGCGTTTCATGAACCACAACCTGGGCGAATACCACGTGTCGGTCAACGCCGACATCCACGATATCGATGTCATCTTCGTCCAGGAGGACGACCGCATCGTGAGCAAGATCGGCGCCAAGGGCGTCGGCGAGATCGGCCAGGTGGGCGTGGCGGCGGCCGTCTGCAACGCCATCTACCACGCCACCGGACGGCGCGTGCGCAGCACGCCGATGACGCCGGACAAGGTCATGCTGCCGTAAAGAAACTGGAGAATGCCATGCCGATAAAAACCATCGATGGGTACGAAATCGACTACACGGCCGAACCGTTGGAGGGGTGTGACGATTGGGGCTCGTATGTCTCGATCTTTGCGCCGTCGGACAATCCCATGCACATGAACAACCTCGTGCCCAAAAAACGGGTCGCCGCCGACGTCGCGCTGACCAGCGAGGCGATGGCTGAGGAAGCGGCCGAGAAAGCGGCCATGGAGATCCTTGGCCAACTGCGGCCGGCGCCGGATGCCGCCGCCTGAGTGATCCGTGGTTTGGTCTTTTTTTGTGCCGCGTTGGTGAATATCGTAATTGCCGAACGCCGCGTCCCCGCCGACAATAGCGCAAAGGGGACTAAATATGATGTTAGTAAGATTTAAGGACGGCGCCCGCAGCGGCGCCGTCGTCATCGCCGCGTTGCTGCTGGCCGGCCAGGCCTGGGCGACGGTCGGCATCGGCGCCGACAACGCCAACTTGCAGTACACGGGACGGGTCGACCAGCGCAACGCCGCCGCGCCGGAGATCTCCTGGCCGGGCACCAGCATCGCGGGCAACTTCACCGGCACCACGCTGGCGATCAAGCTCGACGACCAGCTCGGCAAGAACTTCTTCGACGTCTACATCGACGGCGACCTGGGGCGGCCCGTGCTGGTGCAGGCGGAAAAAGGCGGCAAGACCTATCCGATCGCCGACAAGCTGGCGCCGGGCCGTCACAGTTTCCTGATCACCAAGCGTTCGGAGGGCGAGGAGGGCGCCACCGTCTTCCACGGCCTGGAGCTGGCCGATGGCGGCGAGTTGTTGGCGCCGCCACCACGCAAACAGCGGCGCATCGAGTTCTTCGGCGACTCCATCTCCAGCGGCATGGGCAACGAGTCGCCCGCCGACGGCCCCGACCACCTGGTCAAAGACAAGAACAGCTTCATGTCCTACGCGTCCATCACGGCGCGCGCGCTGGACGCCGAGCTGCATCTGATCTCGCAAAGCGGCATCGGCGTGATGATCAGCTGGTTCCCGTTCACCATGCCGGATTTCTACGACCAATTGAACGCGGTCGGCAACAACGACACCGTGTGGGATTTCAAGCAGTGGACGCCGGACGTCGTCGTCATCAACCTGTTCCAGAACGACAGCTGGCTGGTCGACCGCGAGAAGCGCCTGTCGCCGATGCCCGACGACGCCCAGCGCGTGGCGGCATACCGGAAGTTCGCCGAGACGATACGCGCCAAATATCCCCAGGCCTACCTCATCTGCGCGCTGGGCAGCATGGATGCGGTCCGGCCCGGCTCCAAGTGGCCGGGCTATGTGCGCGCCGCCGTCGATCAGATGCGCGACGAAAACAAGGACGCCCGCATCGATACCGTGGTGCTGCCCTACACCGGCTTCAACGGGCATCCTCGCATTCCGCAACACCAGTCCAACGCCGCGCTGCTGACCGCCGTGATACGGGCGAAAATGGGCTGGTAACCGCGCCGGCAGCCACCACGCCGGGGCGGGCTAGCCCTCGCCCTGGGACACCGCGAAGTCCTGGAACAAGCGCACGTCCACACCCGTGCGCCGGCCGGCGTCGACCGTTCGCGCCGCGATCTCGTCGTCCACGATGAGCATGAAGTAGGAATCCTGGCCGAAATCGACGCTCACCAGCGACAGCGCGTGCCGGGGCAACCAGGCGGACAACACTTTCAGGCCGTCCATCACGGAGCGGCCGTCCGCATCCCACTGCCATTCATCGTCGATGCCGCGCGTCTCCAGCATCTCGTTGACTTGCCATTCGATCTCCTCGCTGGCTTTCCAATCGACCCGTATCATCAGCCGCTCGTCGCTTCCTTCATCGCCCAGCAAGCCTTCGAACAGGAAGTTGGTGACCGCAAACCAGCCGTCAGCCACCTCGCTGCCGTCGAACTGCGCCAGCACATTGGCGGTCAAGCGCTCGCTTTCCTCGTCGCCGAGGTGGCGCGACAACAACGGCACGAATTCGCGCATCGCCTCCTTATAGGCTGCGGCCTGTTCCACCATTGTCGGATCAGGCCCGTCGTCGCCGACCGGGGCGGACTTGGGTTTGCGGGAAAACATGTCGGACAAGTGTTTGAGCATCGCTGGCTTTTCAAAATGATATCGACATTTGAAGAATAGCAGATTGTCCCGGAGCGCCGAGCCCATCCTAAAAACTTATTAATAACGTCCGGGCACTATTCGTTTCGTCGGCGTCTCCACACCATCAGGGTCTGGAGCGTCTCGGGAACGAACAGGAGATGGTCAGTGTCTAAACGCAGGAGCGGCAGCCGGCGGGTGTCCGGCCCATGGATCATATTGACCGGCGCAGTGCTGTCGGGCTGCGCCACGCAGCCGTCGCACGTCGCCCCGCAGTTGGCGACTGCCGCCGCATGGTCGGTCGTCGCCGATGACGCCGTCGCGCTGGCGCCGGCGGAATCAGCCTGGTGGAGCCGGCTCAACGACCACGCCATCGACACGCTGACGCCTGCGGCTCTGGCCGACAATCCCACCTTGGCGCAAGCCCTGGCGCGGGTCGATGAGGCCGACGCCAATCTCGGCATCAACGCCGCGCAACGACTGCCGGCGCTGCAGGCCAGCCTCGGCGCCAGCCGCGCCCGCGTCATCGACGGCGGCCAGGCGAATTACGCCACCGGCGCCTCCCTGGGGCTGTCGCTGAGCTGGGAGGTCGACCTGTTCGGCCGCGTGCGCAGTTCCATCGACAGCGCCGGCCACCGGCTCGACGCCCGCAACGCCGACGCCGACGCGGCCCGCCTGTCGCTGGCGGCGCGCGTGGCCGATACCGTGCTGGCGCTGCGCGGCTGCCGCTTCGCCCACGCCGTGCTGAGCGACGATATCGCCTCGCGCCAGGTCACCTTGGAGTTGACCCGGCGCAAGCTGTCGGTCGGCGCGGCGGCGGCGGTCGACGAGGCCCGCGCCCGTTCCGGCCTGGCCGGCGCCCGCACCACGCTGGCCACGCGCCAGCGGCAGTGCAGCGGCCACCTGAATACCCTGGTCGCGCTGAGCGGGCGCGATGCCGCCAGCGTCGGCGCGCTGATGGAGGCGCCGCTCATGGACAAAACCTTGGCCAACGCCTCGCCGGCCTTGCCGCGCTATGCCGAGTGGCTGATGCCGGCCGCCCCCAAGGTCAAACTCGCGCTGCCGGCCACGGTGCTGGCGCGGCATCCGGCCGTGATGGCGGCCGAAGCCGAACTGGCCGCCGCCTGGGCCGACATCGCCGTGGCGCGCGCCGAGCGCCTGCCGCGCCTCGATCTTGGCGCCGCCTTGTCCGGGCAATGGCTGCGCGCCGGCCGCCAGGGCGACGCCGGCTGGAGCTTCGGCCCCGCGTTCAGCATGCCGCTGTTCGACGGCGGCCGTGGCGCCGCCGCCGTTGCCGCCGGCCAGGCGCGCTACCGCTTGGCGCTGGCGACCCTGCAAGGGACCGTGCGCGAAGCCGCCCGCGACGTGGAAAACGCGCTCGCCGCCACACAGTCCGCCGACACCCGCCTTGTCACCACCCGCGAAGCCGTGGACGCCGCGCAGGCGGCGTTCGACGCCACCGACGCCATGTGGCGCGCCGGCGCCACCAGCCTGTTCGTGCTGGAAGACGCACGGCGCCTGTTGGCGTCGGCGCAGAACGACGCCATCGCCGCGGTGCAGGACAGCGGCCAGGCGTGGATCGCGCTGGTGCTCGCCTGCGGCAATTCCTCGATTACTTCCGAAAGCACCTCCAATGAAACTATATGACAGCCGGCCCGACCCGGCCGATGTGCCGCCACCGCTGCCGGCGCCGGTTCAAGCAGGCGCAGGTCAACCGGCCAGGCCCCGCGTGGGGCGCGGCGTCGCCGCCTACGCCGGCGCCATCATACTGGGCCTGGCGGCGGTGGGCATCGCGGTCGCCAACATGGGCCGCGCGCCCGCAGCCCCTGAAACCCCGCCACCGGCCGGTCCAGCCATGACGGTTACCCTGGCGCCGGTCGCGCGCGCCAACTGGGACACCACACTCGACGCATCGGGCGCCATCGAACCATGGCAAGAGGCGGTGCTTGGGGCCCAAAGTTCCGGCCTGCGGCTGCTCGAAGTGCGCGCCAACGTCGGCGACGCGGTTCGCCGCGGGCAGGTGCTGGCGCGCTTCGACGCCGCCACCTTGCGCGCCGGCCTGGCCGAATTGCAGGCCGGCCTGCTGCGCGCGGAGGCCGAGGCGCGCCAGGCCGCCACCAACCGCCAGCGCATGCAAACGTTGAAGGGCAGCGGCGGCATCAGCGAGCAGGAGGTGCTGCAGTATGAAACCCAGGCCGACACCAGCGCCGCCCAGGTCGCGGTGGCGCGCGCCCAGGTCGAATCGCGGCGTTTGCAGCTCGACTATGCGGAATTGAAGGCGCCCGACGATGGCGTCATCAGCGCCCGCAGCGCGACGGTGGGCTCCGTGGCCGACAGCGGCGCTGAACTGTTTCGCCTGATCCGCCAGGGACGCCTTGAATGGCGCGGCGAATTGACCGCCGCCCAGTTGGCGCGCATCGCGCCCGGCCAGCGCGTCGTGCTGCGCCTGCCCGACGGCAGCGCCGCCACCGCAAGGGTGCGCCAGAGCGCGCCGCGCCTGGACGCCGCGTCGCGCATGGCCACCGTGTACGCCGACATCGACGCCGGCAGCCGCGCCCGCGCCGGTATGTACGCGGCCGGCAAGGTGGTGCTGCAACAGCGGCAGGCGCTGATCGTGCCCGCCGCCAGCGTGGTGATCCGCGATGGCCGCAGCTATGTGTTCAAGGTCGGCGCCGACGCCGTCGAGCCGCCGGCGGCGGCGCAAGCGGTGCATGTCGAGGTGGGCCGGCGCCAGGGCGACGCGGTCGAGCTGCTCGGCAGCGTGGCCGTCGGCGAACGGGTGGTGGTGCAGGGCGCCGGTTTCCTCAAGGACGGCGACACGGTGCGCGTTGTTGGTGGCAACCCCGGTGCCAGCCCCGGCGGCTCCGCCGACGCGGCCGCGCCATTGGCGAAGAAGGGTTGACGATGAACTTCGCCACATGGTCGCTGCGCAATCCGATCCCCGCCATCCTGCTGTTCGTGCTGTTGTCGCTGGCCGGCGTGCGCGGCTTCCAGCAACTGTCGATCCAGAACATGCCCGACCTGGATCTGCCAACGATTAACATCATGCTCAGCCAGCCCGGCGCGGCGCCGGCCCAGCTGGAAACCGAGGTCGCGCGCAAGGTCGAGGATTCCCTGATCAGCTTACAGGGCTTGAAGCATGTCAGCTCGTCGATCACGGATGGACAGGTACATATCAAGGCCGAATTCGTATTGGAGAAACCGCTGTCCGACGCGCTGATCCAGACCAAGGACGCCGTCGACCGCGTGCGCTCGGATTTGCCGGCCGACCTGGAACAGCCGTCGATCAGCGCCGTCACCACCGGCGACGGCGCCACCCTGACCTACGCGCTGTCCTCGGACCGGCTCGACGAAGAGGCGCTGTCCTGGTTCATCGACGACGAGTTGACCAAGGCGCTGATGGCGGTGCCGGGTGTGGGCAAGGTGACGCGCCTGGGCGGCGTGCAGCGCGAGGTGCGTGTTGAGATCGATCCGGTGCGGCTGGCGGCGCAGGGCGCCACCGTGGCCGACGTCTCGCGCGCCTTGCGCAGCACGCAGCAGGAGTCCTCCGGCGGGCGCGGGCAACTGGGCAACGCCGAGCAGTCGGTGCGCACCATCGCCACCGTGCGCCAGGCCGGCGAGCTGGCGGCGCTGCCGCTGACGCTGGCCAACGGCCGCCAGCTGCGCCTGGACCAGGTGGCGATGGTGCGCGACACGGCGGCCGAGGCCACGTCGGCCGCGCTGCTGGATGGCAAGCGGGTATCGGGTTTCGACATCCACCGCTCCAAGGGTTTCGACGAGACCCGCATCGCCACCGGCGTGACCGAGGTGCTGCGACGCTTGCGGGACAAGGACGCGTCGCTGCGCTTCACGCCGGTCTCCGGCAGCGTCGCCTACACCTTGGAGCAGTATCACGGCTCGATGCAGATGCTGATCGAGGGGGCGCTGCTGGCGGTGCTGGTGGTGTGGTGGTTCCTGCGCGACTGGCGCGCCACCCTGGTGGCCGCGTCCGCGCTGCCGCTGTCGGTGCTGCCGGCGTTCGCCGCGATGGCCTGGCTGGGCTACTCGCTCAACACGCTGACGTTGCTGGCGCTGGCCGTCATCGTCGGCATCCTGGTCGACGACGCCATCGTCGAGATCGAAAACATCGAGCGCCACCGCCGCATGGGCAAGCCGATACTGGAAGCGACCGGCGACGCCGTCAACGAGATCGCGCTGGCGGTGATCGCCACCACGATGACCTTGGTGGTGGTGTTCGTGCCGACCACGATGATGGGCGGCGTGCCGGGACTGTTCTTCAAGCAGTTCGGCTGGACTGCGGTGATCGCGGTACTGGCGTCATTGCTCGTGGCGCGGCTGCTGACGCCCATCATGGCGGCCTGGCTGCTGTCGTCCGACCATGGCCACCAGCCAAAAGACGAGCAGGCCGACGGAGCGCTGATGCGCCGCTATCTGGTGGCGGTGCGCTGGTGCCTGCGCCACCGTGGCGCGACCATGGCGGCCGCCGCGCTGTTCTTCGCCGGCTCGCTGGCACTGGTGCCGCTGATTCCGACCGGCCTGGTGCCGGCCGCCGATCGCGGTTACACCACCGTCGGCCTGGAACTGCCGCCCGGCACCGCGCTGGCCGACACCCTGGCCGCCGCCGAGCGCGCGCGCCTGGCGCTGGACGGCATTCCCGGCGTGGCGGCGATCTTCACCAACGTCGGCGCGGCCGGCGACGCCGACAATCCGGCCACCGGCGGCGTGCGCACCGCCACCTTGACCTTGACCCTGGGCGAGCGCGGCGAACGCCCGGTCCAGCAGGAGATCGAGGCGACCGTCAGAAAGCGGCTGGAGCGGGTCGCCGGCGTGCGCTTCGCCGTCGGCGGCGGCCTTGGCGAAAAATTCGAGTTGATCCTCGCCAGCGATGACGCCCGGGCGCTGCAAGCGACCGCGCAAGCCTTCGAGCGCGAACTGCGCGGCGTGGGCCGCCTGGCCAACATCGGCTCGACGGCGAGCCTGGAGCGGCCCGAGATCATCGTCCGCCCGGACGCGCAGCGCGCCGCCGAACTTGGCGTCAGCACGGCCGCCATCGGCGAGACGGTACGCATCGGCACCGTCGGCGACTTCGACGCGCAACTGGCCAAGCTCAATCTGGACAACCGCCAGGTCGGCATTCGCGTGCGGGTGGCAGACACTTTGCGGCGCGACCTCGGCGCCATCGGCAGCCTGCGCGTCAACGGCCGCTCCGGCCAGGTGCCGCTCGATAGCGTGGCCACTTTATCGGTCGAGAGCGGGCCGTCGCGGATCGACCGTTACGACCGCCGCCGCTACGTCACCATCAGCGCGGACCTGGGCGGCATGCCGCTGGGCGAGGCGATGGAGGCGGCGATGGCGCTGCCGGCGGCGCGCGCCATGCCGTCCGGCGTGGCGATGATCGAGGAGGGCGATTCCGAGACCGCCAACGAACTGGCGTCGGGTTTCGGCATGGCGCTGGTCACCGGCCTGCTGTGCATGTTCTGCGTGCTGGTGCTGCTATTCCGCGACTTCCTGCAGCCGGTGACGATTTTGTCGGCGATTCCGTTGTCGCTGGGCGGCGCGTTCGTCGCGTTGCTGCTGGCCGGCAGCGAGCTCGATGTGCCGTCGATGATCGGTCTGGTGATGTTGATGGGGATCGTGACCAAGAATTCGATCTTGCTGGTCGAGTACGCGGTGCTGGGCATGCAGCAGCGTGGCATGGGCGTGTTCGAAGCCCTGATCGACGCCTGCCACAAGCGCGCCCGCCCGATCGTCATGACGACTGTCGCGATGATCGCCGGCATGCTGCCGATCGCGCTGGGCCTGGGCGCGGATGCCAGCTTCCGCCAGCCGATGGCGATCGCGGTGATCGGCGGCTTGTTGACGTCGACGTTGTTGTCGTTGTTGGTGGTGCCGGTGGTGTTCAGTTACATCGATGGTTTCCGCCGGTATGTGACCGGGTTGGCACAGCGTGGCACGAAACCCATGAAAACCCCGGAACCACGTAGGGCGGATTAGCGCAGCGTAATCGGCTATGCATGAGCCGCTGGCGACTCATGCATAGCCGATTACGGCGTTCCGCCTAATCCGCCCTACGTGTCTCCGTCGCTCATTCACCTTCATATGAAATTTTTTGCTTTATCAACCTGAAAGAGAACCACAGCATGAAAAAATCCTCCCTCTCACTCTCCCTGCTGGCACTGCTGCTGTCCGGCGCCGCGCAAGCCCAGGTCGTGGCGCCGGAACTGGCCGCCAAGGAAGCCTCCCCCGAACCATCCCACTGGGGCCTCGGTCTCGTGGCCGGCTACACCGCCAGCGCCTACCGCGACTTCGACAACAAGGTGCAAGGCCTGCCGCTGCTGATGTACGAAAACCGCTACATCAGTTTCTTCGGCACCACGCTCGACGCCAAGCTGCCGTCGGCCGGCCCGATCTCGTTCCGCCTGCGCGCCAAGTATTCCGGCGATGGCTACGAAGCCAAGGACTCCCCGTACCTGAGCGGCATGGACGAGCGCAAGGGTGGTCTGTGGGTGGGCGGCGCGGCGATCTGGCGCAACAGCATCGTCAACGCCTCGGTCGAAGCGTTGACCGCCACCGGCGACGCCGAGGGCAAGCGCGTCAAGCTGGAATTGAGCCGCAACTTCAAGGCCGGCGCGCTGACGGTCACGCCGCGCATCGCGGCCAACTGGCACGACGACAAATACGTCGACTACTACTACGGCGTGAAGGCGACCGAGGTGCGCGCCGGCCGCGCGCGTTACGTCGGCGAATCCACCACCAACGCGGAAGTGGGCGTGCGCTTGGGCTACGCCGTCGCGCCGCGCCACAACGTGTTCGTCGACGTCAGCGCGACGGCGCTGGGCAGTTCCATCAAGGACAGCCCGCTGGTGGAAAAGTCGAGCGAGAGTAGTGTGCGGTTCGGCTACCTGTACAACTTCTAATCTGGTTTGGGAAACAGGACGCGGACCTTGAAACCGCGTCCATCGATGCCGGCGCCGGTGACGATGGTGGCCTGGTGCAGGCCGGCGATGGCGGCCACCAGCGACAGGCCGATGCCGCTGCCACGCCCGCTGTTGCCCTCGACGATGCGGTGGAAGCGTTTGAAAATGCGCTCGCGTTCGGCCTCGGGCACGCCCGGTCCGTCGTCGGCCACCTCCAGATACACGCGCTGCACGCCGTCGGCCTCCACATGGCCGCAGCCGATGCGCACGCGGCCGCCGGGCGGCGCGAAGCGCAGCGCGTTGTCGACCAGGTTGCGCAGCAGGATGGCGATTTCATCGATGTCGCAGACGATGTGGCAGGGGCCGGTGTCGAGCACCAGGCTGCGCCCGGTCTCCTCGGCGTCGAATTCGTATTCGTGCGCCACATGTCGAATGAGGTCGCTGGCGTCGGTCAGGGTCGCGCGCGCGATGCTGGCGCCGGCGTCGAGCCGGGCCAGATCGAGCAGCTGTTCGGCCAGGCGCGTGCTGCGCCTGGCCACCCCCAGCAGTTTGACCAGCGCGGCGTCCTTGGCGGCGGCGTCTGCGGCGCCCAGCGCCACTTCGGCCTGGGCCTGCAAGGCCGCCAGCGGCGTGCGCAATTCGTGGGCGGCGTCGCCGATGAAGCGCCGTTCCGAATCGACCGCCTCGTCGAGCCGCAGCAGCAGGTGGTTGAAGGACTCGACCAGCGGGCGCAACTCGCCCGGCAGTTTGTCGAGCGGCAGCGGCGTCAGGTCGAATTTTTTCCGTTTCAGCACCAGGGCGCCGAAGTTGGCGATCGGCTTGAGCGCGTGGTACAGCGCGTAGTCGATCACGAAGCCGACCAGGGCCAGCACCAGGGTCAGGATGGTCAGCGCGATCAACGCTTCGCGCTGCATGTCCCAATCGACCACGCTTTGCAGGTTGGCCACCTGGACCGACACCCGGCCGGTGCGGTCGGAGACGGCGTACACGCGCCATTGTTTGCCATCAATCGTGGGGCTGGAAAAACCTTCCTGGCCCAGCGGCCGGAACGGCCTGGCCGGCACGCCCGGCGTGCTGATGAACAGCTTGCCGCTGCCGGTCCATACCTGGAAGCTGAAGTCCTCGTGCGCGGCGCGGTTGTCGAGCGGCAGTTCGAGTCCGGGGCCGAACGGCCCTTCGTCGATCTCGTCGGCGGGAATCGCCATCATCAACTTGGTGGCGAAGGCCTGCATCTTCGCGTCCCACACACTGTGTTCGCTCTGAAAGGTGTACGCCACCAGCGTGCCGCCGCCGACCAGCCAGCACGAGAAAAAGGCCACTCCCAGCACCGCGCGCACGCGGCTGCGCAACGACATCATGGGCCGGCCTCGCCGATGCTGTAGCCCTGGCCGTGGACGGTGACGATGATGTCGTCGCCGAGTTTGCGCCGCAACTGGTGAATGAACACGGCGATGGTGTTGCTGCCGATGGCGCCGGCGTCGGCGTAGACGACGTCCTCCAGACGGCTGCGGGTGACGACGTGGCCGGGCCGCTCCATCAGCGCGAGCAGGACGCGGTATTCGTAGGCGCTGAGCGATACCCGTTCGCCGGCGCGCGTAACGGTGCGCTTGGCGACGTCGACCTCGATGTCGCGGCAGGTCAGCAGCGGCACCACGCGCCCCTGGCTGCGGCGGATCACGGCGCGCACGCGCGCCCACAACTCGCCGAACTCGAAGGGCTTGACCAGGTAGTCGTCGGCGCCGGCGTCCAGGCCCGCGATGCGTTCGCTCATCTGGCCGCGCGCGGTCAGGATCAGCACCGGGGTGACGTCGTAGCCGCCGCGCATCGTGCCGAGCAGGCTCAGGCCCGATTCGCGCGGCAGGCCGAGGTCGAGCAGCACCACCGAGTACAGGCGGTCCATCAGGGCCAGCCTGGCGGAGGTGGCATCGACGGCGTGGTCGATCTGCCAGCCGTTCTGGCGGGCGCCGTCGCAGATGGCCTCGGCCAGCATCGTGTCGTCTTCGACTAGTAAAATTTGCAATTGGACCCTCGAGGAATGTGGGATCCACGTAGGGCGGATTAGGCGGAACGCCGTAATCGGCCATGCATGCGCCGCCGGCGGAGCATGCATGGCCGATTACGCTGCGCTAATCCGCCCTACGTGATTTAGAAGATTGTTGAGTTGTGCGCACGGAATCATAGGGGATGCGGATTAATCAAATTTTAATGGCGTCGGCGTTGCTGAGAGACATTATGGCGTAACGGCGATGCCGTATATCAAAGTTATCTGGACCCATGAATAATTTGTATACGGGCCGGCTTTCGGCTGCGTGTCAAAACAATACTGGATATACTGCGCCGTGATAACTTCCGGTCGCTGCGATGCGCCGGCGGCGGGCCTGTTCCATTCTTTTTATCCGGTATTCTTTGGGAGTTCCACGCACTATGAGCAGTTTTATTTCGAGGCTACAAAAGCAGGCGCGGGGCTTCCCGACCATCGGTTTGCTGGCACTGGCGGTCGGCTCGGCGGCCAGCGCCGCCACCACCAGCCTCAATCAGTCGTGGGACTTCTACCGTGACGACGCCAAGGCCGCCGATACGGTCGACAAGGTCGCGCCGGGCGCGTGGACCAAGGTTGATCTGCCACACACGGCCCGCCTCGAGGCGAAAGTGCCGGTCAATTCCTGGCAGGGCAGCGCCTACTATAAAAAAACCTTCGACGCCAAGGTCGCTCCCGGCGAACAGGCGGTGCTGCGCTTCGAGGGCGCGATGAACGTGGCCGACGTCTGGGTCAACGGCAAGCACCTGGGCACGCACCTGGGCGGCTACCTGCCATTCTCGTACGACATCACGCCGCACCTGAAGGCCGGCGGCGGCAACGAGCTGGTGGTGCGCATCAACAACGAAGACAACGCCATCACCGGCCCGAAACCGTTGAAGGACCTGGATTACATCCAGTACGGCGGCATCTACCGCGACGTCACGCTGAGCATCAAGCCGGCCGTGCATATCAGCGACGAAATGCTGTCCAACACCGAGGCGGGCGGCGGCGTGTTCGTCACCTATCCGCAGGCCGACAAAAAATCCGCCATCGTGCGCGTCAAGGCAGAGGTGTGCAACACCGCCGGTGAAGCGCGCACCGCGCAACTGAGCCAGCGCCTGCTGTTCAGGAACGCCCGCGTCGCCGACGGCGCCGAGAACATCGAGCTGGCCGCCGGCGAGTGCCGCCATGTCACCCGCGACCTCAAGGTCGACCGCCCGCAATTGTGGTCCCCCAAGTCGCCGAATCTGTATGCGATCCAGACCACGGTGTCGAGCAAGGGCCGGCAGGATGTGGTCACGACCCGCGCCGGCATCCGCCGCATCGCGCTGGAAAAGGGAAAATTGCTGATCAACGGCGAACAGACCTTCCTGCGCGGCGTCAACCGCCACCAGGAATATCCGTATGTCGGCTACGCCTTGTCGCCGCAAGCGGACTACCGCGACGCGCTGCTGATCAAGCGCGCCGGCTTCGATTACGTGCGCCTGTCGCACTATCCGCATTCGCCGGCCTTCATGGCCGCCGCCGATGAACTGGGACTGATGGTGTTGCCGGGCATCCCGGGCTGGCAGTACTTCAATCCCGATCCGGCGTTCGCCACGCAGGTGCTCAAAACCTGTAGCGACATGGTGCGCCGCGACCGCAATCATCCGAGCGTGCTGGCGTGGGAATGCTCGCTGAACGAGACGCAGATGCCCGATCAGCTGATCGAGAAGCTGCACAAGACCGTGCACCGGGAGTACCCGGGCGACCAGGCGTATTCCGCCGGTTGGGTGCCGCAGACTTACGACGTGTATCTGCAGGCGCGCCAGCACCGTTTGGACGACAAGAAGCCGTTGCCGAACAAGGCGCTGATCGTCTCCGAATACGGCGACTGGGAATACTACGCGATGAACGCCGGCTTCAATCAAACGGCGTGGGGCGACCTGAAAGAGGCCGACCGCAGCAGCCGTCAATTGCTGACCGACGGCGAGACCCGTTTGCTGCAGCAGGCGAAGAACCTGGCCGAGTCGCACGACGACAACTTCAAGACCGGCGCGGTGGCCGATGGCTATTGGGTGATGTTCGACTACGGCCGTGGCTACGCGCCAGACCTGGAATCGTCCGGCGTCATGAGCATCGACCGCCTGCCGAAGTTCTCGGCCGAGTTCTTCCGCTCGCAGCGCGCCGCATCGGAGACATCGGCGAAGTGGGGCGGTGGGCCGATGGTCTTCATCGCCAGCCACTGGACCAAGGATTCGCTGCCGCGGGTGCGCGTGTTCAGCAACACCGACGAGGTCGAACTGTTCTTGAACGGCAAGAGCCTGGGCAAGGTCAAGAGCGGTCCGTCGACAACGCATCCGAATCTGGCGCATCCGCCGCTCGAGTTCGACGCCGGCCGGTTCCAGGCGGGCACGCTCAAGGCGGTGGCTTATTTGAAGGGCCGCAAGGTGGCCGAGCATGTCGTGCAAACACCGGCCGAGCCGGTCAAGCTGGGCGTCGCGGTGGACGACCTGGCCGTGAAGTCGACCGATGGCGACCTGGTGTTCATCCGCGCCAGGCTGCTCGACGCCAACGGCACCGTGGTGCCGGACAGCGGCAAGACGGTGACCTTCGTCGCCGGTGATGGCTACGAGATCGTCGGTCCGAGCGTGGCGACGACCGAAGCCGGCATCGCCAGCGTGCTGGTGCGCGTGAAGGGCTCCAAGGGTGGCATTAGCGCCGAAGCCGGAGCGCTGCGCGGCCGGTTGTAATCGCCATATACCGATCGCGACCGCTTGCGTGTGGTCGTGATCCGCTTCACTTTCTTGTGATGCGCGGTTTCTTCTTAACCTGCGCGTCCGGATCGGACGTATCCCCGTTCAGCATGGCGCGGATGCGGCCGATGTGGATCGCGGATTGGTCGATACGTTCGCCGTAGGCGGGATTGCCCATGCCCTCGCTGCGCATTTTCACCAGCAGGTTGCGGTTTTCCTCGAACATGCGCAGCGCCACCCACAGCGTCTCCTCCATTTTTTTTGCGTCTGGTCGGCCGGCAGCTCGCCGGCCGTGTAGGCGTGGCCGGTGTGGCAACGATAGCGCAGTTGGCCCGCCTTGCCGACCTCCCACAGCACGCCGCCGCAGCCGGGGCAATTGAACGGCACCAGGGTGCCGAGCGCTTCGACCGATTCGAGGTCGCTGAGCACCCGTTCGGCGATTTTCGATTCGATCGCGACGTCCGTCGGCACCGCCTTGCGCTTGCCGCGCTTGCGGCCCGCCAGCTCGAGCAGCAGCGGTCCCATGTCCGCCAGCGCGACGCACTTATCCACCCAGGCATCGTTGATGACGTTCTTCGGCATATCGGGATAGCTCGCGTCCGCCGGATCCTGGACCACGCACAGTCCGCCGCAGCGATGGACGGCCTCCATGTCGGAGGTGTCGTCGTCCAGATACCCGCTCGGTATCACCGCGATCACCCGGTTGCCGCGCGAGACCGCCGCCGAGCGGAACAGCGCGTCGATCGCGGGCCGGGCGCGGTTCTCGCGCGCGCCTTTGGCCACGCGCATCGTCTCGCCGGCCAGCATCGGGTGGTGGTCCGGCGTGGGCAGGTAGACGTGGCCGGGCAGGGGCACCTCGCCGTCCTCGCCGGCCTTGCAGGGCAGGGTGCTGTTGCGGCTCAGCAGACGGATCTGCGCCGCCGTCGACGCGGTGGCCGCCATGTGCTGGACGATCAGGATGGGCGCCGGGAAATCCGGGCTCAGCTGTGCCAGCAGGGCGCTGATCGCGTCCCCGCCGCCCGCCGAGGCGCCGATCACGACGATGGGTGTCGCGGCGGCGCCCGCACGTGGCGCAATATTGGGCTTGGCCATGTTGCCCTCGGTCAGATAATGTGGCCACTTTATCCCAATACTGCTTTTGCGAATGTTCTGTTGAGCAAAGGTCTAAGTTAAGCGATGTTCGAGGGCGGATTGGGCGGTACGCCGTAATCGGCCAAGCGCCGCCGACGGAGCGTGGCCGATTACGCTGCGCTAATCCGCCCTAGGTGGTTCGGATGAACGCTTAACTTAGCGGCATTCGGGCCGGTGCCGGCGTTCACGGGCGCCGCCCGCGATAGTGGTGCGCCAGCACCAGCGCCAGCGCGGCCGAGGCGGCGCGCGCCGATGCCGGGTCGGCGCGGCCGGTCAGCGCGATCGGCACGGCCGCGCCCAGCGCCACGCCGCAGCAGGCCGCGCCGGCCATGTACTTGAGCTGTTTGGCCAGCAGGCCGCCGCTTTCCAGGTCGGGCGCGATCAGGATGTCGGCCTGGCCGGCGACCGCCGAGACGATCCCGTCGGCGCGCGCCGCGGCGGGCGAGACGGCGTCGTCGAAGCCGAGCGGGCCGTCCAGCAACGCGCCTTCGATCTGTCCGCGATCGGCCATCTTGCACAGCGCGGCGGCGTCGATGGTCGAGCCGATCCTGGGGTTGACGGTTTCCATCGCCGATAACAGCGCCACCTTCGGACAAGCGTTGCCCAGCGCGTGGGCGAGGACGATGGCGTTTTGCACGATGTCGACCTTGTCGGCCAATTGTGGCTGGATGTGCAGCATGCCGTCGGACACCAGCAGCGCCTTGCCGTAGGTCGGCACGTCCAGCCGGAACACGTGCGACAGGCGGCGCTTGGTGCGCAGCCTCGGCTCGGCCAACACCGCGTCGATCAGTTCCTCCGTATGAAGGCTGCCTTTCATCAGTATTTCCACCGCGCCGCTGGCGGCCAGGGCGGCGCCGCGCGCGGCCGCCGCGTGGCTGTGCGCCTCGTCGACGATCTCCACATGGTCCAGCGACAGGCCGTTTCCGTCCGCCAGCGCGCGCAGGCGCGGCGCCGGCCCCACCAGCAGCGGCACCATCCATCCGTGGCCGGCCGCCTCCAGCGCGCCGCGCAGCGACACCGGATCGCACGGATGGATCACCGCGCAGCGCACCGGCGCCAGCGGCCGGGCCAGCTGGCGCAGCGCGGCGTACGGATCGGCGGCCGGCGCCAGGCAAAACGGCGGCAGCTGCGCGCGCGGGCGCCGCACTTTTTCGGTCGGGGCGATCACCGTGGCCACGCCGGTCAGCACCACCGCGCCGGTCTGGTTCCTGATGTCGCAGTTGAGCGTCACGTGCTTTTTCGTTTGCTCCTTGGCGCCGACCGTGGCCGTCACGCGCAACTCGTCGCCGATGCGCACCGGTTTGAGGAATTGCAGCGTCTGCGCCAGGTAGATCGTGCCGGGGCCGGGCAGGCGCGTGCCGAGCAGGCGCGAGATCAGCGCCGCGCCCCACATGCCATGCGCGACGACGCCCTTGAACAGCGTGCCGTGCGCGTACTCGGCGTCGACGTGGGCGGGGTTGACGTCGCCGGAGACGGCGGCGAACGCGGCGATGTCCTCCGGCGCCAGGGTGCGGCTCAGACGCGCGCTTTGCCCGACGCGCAGCTCGTCGAAGGTGACGTTTTCGATGAACTCTTCGGTGTTGTCGGTGTCATTCATAACAGGTGTCCGGCGATGGGGCGGGCCCCGATGCGGTGCAGTCTAGGAGCGGACACCGGTTCGACTTTGATCTGGATCAATCCCGCGACCGACGGTGCCTCGTCATAATGGACCGTCAAGCCATGGAGGCGTGTGTGAATATTCTACCGATGCGTGTCAAACCGGCGTCCGAGGTGGTGCACGAGCCGCCCGCGCCCGAACTGGGCAACGAGTTCGATCTGTTCGTGCAGGCGCAGCTGGCGCGCAGCACCGGCGGCGTGTCGCCGATCGCGCTGGCCCTGGCGTACCAGGACTGGTGGATGCACCTGGCCAGCGCCCCCGGCAAGTGCGCCGAGCTGGCGGCGCAGTGGCTGGCCGCGCTGTCGCCGTTCGGCCCGCCCGTCGAGGCCGATCCGGACGACCGCCGCTTCGTCCAGCCGCCGTGGCGGCAGTGGCCGTTCGACCTGTACGTGCAGGGCTTCCTGCGCTGCCAGCGTTTCTGGCGCGACGCCACCACCGGCGTGCGCGGCGTCGCGCCGCACCATGCCGACGTGGTGCGCTTCACCGCGCGCCAGTTGCTCGACATGTGGTCGCCCTCCAATTTTATCGCCACCAATCCGGAGGTGCAGCGCGCCGCGCTCGCCAGCGGCGGCCGCAGCCTGGCCGACGGCGCGCTCAACTGGCGCAAGGACCTGTGCCGGCACCTGGCGCCGCCGTGGATGGCGGTGCCGGAACCGCCCGGTCCGCAATACCGGCCGGGCGTGGACGTGGCGGTCACGCCCGGCGACGTGGTGTACCGCAACGAGCTGATCGAGCTGATCCAGTACGCGCCGCAGACCGCGACCGTGTACCGGGAGCCGGTGCTGGTGGTGCCGTCGTGGATCATGAAGTACTACATCCTGGACCTGTCGCCCGGTAACTCGATGGTGCGCTACCTGGTGGGGCAGGGCCATACGGTGTTCATGATCTCGTGGCGCAATCCGGGGCCGGACGACCGCGCGCTGGGCATGCACGACTACCTGCGCCAGGGCCTGTTCGCCGCGCTCGACGAGGTGCGGCGGCGCTGCGCCGGGGCGCCGGCGCATGGCGTCGGCTACTGCCTCGGCGGCACGCTGCTGGCGATCGGCGCGGCGGCGATGGCCAACGGCGACCACGGCCGGCAGGAGGACCTGGCGTCGCTGACCCTGCTGGCGGCGCAGACCGATTTCAGCGAGCCGGGCGAGCTGGGACTGTTCATCGACGACAGCGAGCTGGCCTTCCTCGACGCGCTGATGTGGGACCAGGGCTATCTGGACGACGAGCAGATGGCGGCGTCGTTCCAGCTGCTGCACGCGCGCGACCTGGTCTGGTCGCGCATGATGCGCGAGTATCTGCTGGGCGCGCGCACCGCGCCGAACGATTTGATGGCGTGGAACGCCGACAGCACCCGCCTGCCGTTCCGCATGCACAGCGAATACCTGCACCAGCTGTTCCTGCGCAACGACCTGGCCGAGGGCCGCTACCAGGTCGACGGCCGTCCCGTGGTGCTCGACGACGTGACGGTGCCGGTGTACGCGCTGGCGACCGAGCGCGACCACGTCTCGCCGTGGCGCTCGGTGTACAAGATCCACTTGCTGTGCGACGCGCCGATCGACTTCGTGCTGGCGTCCGGCGGGCACAACGCCGGCATCGTGTCCGAGCCTGGCCATCCGCGCCGCAGCTACCGGGTGCAGCCGCCGCTGCGCAGGGCCAACGGCTACCGCGCTCCCGACGCGTGGCGCGAGCAGGCGGAGGTGGTCGAGGGATCGTGGTGGCCGCACTGGCAGCGCTGGCTGGCGGCCCGTTCGGGCACCGCGCGGGCGGCGCCGCCGCCGGCCCGCGGCCCGCTGGCGCCGGCCCCGGGACGCTACGTGATGGAGAAGTAAAAAGGCCGATGCGGACGTTGTGCGACGTCGGCATCGGCCCTGGGTCTTGGCCGCCGCCCGGGGAGGGCGGCGGCCGCGTCCAGCTTAGGTCGGGCTGGCTTCCTCGTCCGGGAAGGCGTTGGTGGCCTTGGAGCCCCACAGCGCGTAGAACAGCACATACACTTCGCACAGCGCGGTCAGCAGGAAGGACATCTGCAGGCCGTAGATGTCGGCCAGCCAACCCTGCACCACCACCAGCGCGCCGCCGGCGATGGCCATGATCAGCAAGCCGGCGCCTTCCTCGGTCATCGGGCCCAGGCCCTTGATGCCCAAGGTGAAGATGGTCGGGAACATCACCGAGTGGAACAGGCCGACCGAGATCAGCGCCCACATGGCGACGTGGCCGGTGGTGAAGGTGGCGATCAGCATCACGATGGCGGCGCCGATGCTGGCGCCGGCCAGCACGGTTTCGGCCGACACGGTGCGCATCAGCGCGGCGCCGACGAAGCGGCCGACCATCATGCCGCCCCACAGGATGAACAGGTAGGTCGACGCGGTCTGGTGGTTGACGTTGCCGATTTCAGGCTGCGAGACGAAGTTGATGAACAGGTTGGCGACGCCGATCTCGGCGATCAGGTAGATGAAGATGGCCGGAATACCGAACACCAGGTTGC
This sequence comes from uncultured Duganella sp., assembly GCA_963511605.1. GTDB lineage: Bacteria > Pseudomonadota > Gammaproteobacteria > Burkholderiales > Burkholderiaceae_D > Rugamonas. The sequence goes on from CAUPJZ010000002.1 coordinate 135,765, forward strand.
GGTGGCGCCACAGCGAGTGCTTGCCGCGCTGTGCCTTGGTCACGCGGCTGGTGCCGGACGATTTCATTTCCGGCAGCGGGAAGCGGGCGATGATGACGGCCAGCACGATCAGCACGCCGGCGACGATCAGGTACGGCAGTTGCACCGCCTGGGCGTCGGCCAGGCGCTCGGCCTGGGTCAGCACCTGGCCCGCTTCGAGCGTGCCAGAGTTGGAGCGGCCCAGGATCAGGTAGCCGCCGAACAGCGGCGCGAACGTGGTGCCCAGCGAATTGAACGCCTGCACCAGGTTCAGGCGCGACGAGGCGGTCTGCGGCGAACCGACGACGGCGACGTAGGGGTTGGCGGCCACTTGCAGCAGGGCGATGCCGCAGGCGATCACGAACAGCGCGAACAGGGTGACCGGATACGACGGCATGCGCGCCGCCGGAATCATCATCAGCGAACCGGCGGCCATGATGGCCAGGCCGACGACGATGGATTTCTTGTAGCCGATGCGTTCGATCAGGCGCGCGGCCGGAATCGAGGCGACGAAATAGGCGATGAACCAGACCGATTCGATCAGTGTGGTTTGCGTGTAGTTCAGGTCAAATACGCTGCGCAGGTGCGGCAGCAGCGTGTTGTTAATTACCGTGATAAAACCCCAGGTAAAAAACAGACTTGCAAGCAGCGACATCGTCGCACGGTAGCTGACAACGGGAGACGAGGTCGTCTCCATAGTGCGAGCAGATGAAATGGGCGCTGCCATAATCTTTCCTTTCCAACAAGCGGGAGGAATATGGTAGAGCCAATCCCGTAATCTTGCCAATGAATAAAAAACAATGTCCTATATCTTTTTCGATATGGCAGATATCACCAGAACGTAGTACTGGTAAAAACCGCCGGCCGCGCACAGGTCAGGTCTGCACCTTGTGGTCTTCCGACTGGGCTTTTTCCATCGCTTCGGGTTCGAGTTCCTCGGCCGAGCGGTTCAGGTGCACGAACACGCCCCACGCCGCCAGCAGCACGCCGACGCTACCCACCAGCGCGGCCACGTAGACCAGGCCGGCCAGATCGTCGTGCACCGCGTGGAAGGTCGCCACCAGGCCCTCGATGGCCAGCGCCACCACCACCACGACGAAAAAGCGCGACAGGAAGCGCCGCACGCGCGTCGGCGCGCTGATGTCGGCGTCGCGCACCACTTCCTCCTCGATGATGGTCTCGGCGATTTGCAGCGCCACCACGGCGGCGGCCAGGATGCCGATCGCCTCGATCACCTGCTGGGCGGCGGCCAGGCCGATGTCGCCGGTGGCGGCGTCCCAGCCGATGCGCGCGCTGATGGCGATGAGAAACAGCGCGGCGGCCGCGAACAGGAACGCGATCAGCGCGTGGATCGCGCCGAACGCTGCCAGGAGCTTCTTCATGGGGTGTCCTTACAGGATGCAGTTATTGCTGAATTGTAAGGTGATAGTGCGGGGTCTTATGTTCGCTATGCAGCATATGGAAGGCAATAACCGCTGGAGCCGCGTCAAAAATGTGCAAAGGGCGAAAAAAAGCGCGCCGGCTGGCCATCGGTGGGATGGCCGGCCGGCGCGCCGGTTTGCTACCGAAGAGCGCCAGGTCTTCGTGATTATTTCTTTGCCTTGCGACGGGCGACGGCACCCAGCAGGGCCAGGCCGCCGAGCATCATGGCGTAGGTCTCTGGCTCCGGCACCGGGGTCGGGATGGCCGACACGGTGGCGAGGTACTGGGAATTGGCCAGGGCGGAGGTGCCGGTCACATTGACGCTATAGGTGCCGGCAGCCAGGCTACCAACCCAGCTCAGCGTCTGCGAACCGGCGCCGAAGGTTTGGGTCAAGTTGGTGCCGTTCAGAACTGCCGAGAAGTCCAGGATTTGGCCAGCGCTCACTGCAAACGTCTGCAGCGCCGCGAACGAGGTGCTCGATGGCTCCACCAGGGTAAAGTTCCAGGTGTCGTTGATCGCGGTGTTGGCCGCGAATTTGGCCGAGAACAGGCTCGACGTATCGAAACCGGATGGATCGAGGGTGCCCAGGTCGTAGACGGCCGCCGAAGCGTTCCACGACGCTGCGGCAAGCACGGCAGTTGCAACAACAGATTTCAATTTCATATTAGTCCTCGGCGAAGGTGGGGTAGTTCATCAGGGGGTGGGGTGTAACTGAGACCGATAGTAGCATCTTTTGATTTGCATTTTCAATCACACACTTATCGTTTTTACACTTACTTTCAATTATTTAAGCATGAGTTGTACGGACGCCTCACTTTCTGTTGCGGCGCAGCAATCGGCGCGAAATTTGTCATGCCATTTGAGTATATTTACAACGATAAAAATGATTGGTTGCGCCGCCATGCAGGCCTTAGGATAGCGTCGCAGGTAATTTGGCAGCTCAGCATGCGGTTCACTTTTAAGAAAGATGCTCATTTATGTCTCCTACGTCACCCATCAAACTTGCCATCGTCGGCGTGGGCAAGATCGTCCATGACCAGCACGTGCCGGCGATCGCGGCCAACACCGATTTCGCGCTGGTCGCCTCGGCCAGCCGCAACAACACCATTGAAGGCATTCCGGGATTTAAGTCGATCGAGGACATGCTGGCCGCCATGCCCGAGATCGAAGCGGTCTCGCTGTGCATGCCGCCGCAGTACCGCTACGCCGCCGCGCATGTGGCGTTGACTGCCGGAAAGCATGTGTTCCTGGAGAAGCCGCCCGGCGCCACCCTGTCCGAGGTGGCCGACCTGGAGGCGCTGGCCGCCGCCAACGGCGTGTCCTTGTTCACCAGCTGGCACTCGCGCTACGCGCCGGCGGTGCAGCCGGCCAAGGCCTACCTGGCGGCGCACCCGCCTATTAATATGCAGGTGACCTGGAAGGAGGATGTGCGCCACTGGCATCCGAACCAGGACTGGATCTGGCAGGCCGGCGGCCTGGGCGTGTTCGATCCGGGCATCAACGCCTTGTCGATCGTCACCGAGATCCTGCCGTCGCTGGTGTTCCTCACCGGCGCCACGCTGGAATTCCCGGAGAACCGCGACGCCCCGATCGCCGCCGAGCTGCACTTTAAAAACGCCGCCGGCGTGCCCGTCCACGCCGAGTTCGACTGGCGCCAGACCGGCAAGCAGAGCTGGGACATCGTCGTCGCCACCGCGCAGGGCGAGGTCAAACTCAGCGATGGCGGCGCGCGCCTGTGGATAGCCGGCGAGGAACAGCCGCTGGAGAAGGAAGCCGAATACCCGTCGCTGTACCGCCGCTTCGCCGAACTGGTCAAGACCGCCAGCTCGGATGTCGACGTGGCGCCGCTGCGCCACGTGGCCGACGCCTTCATGCTGGGCAAACGCAAGGTCGTCGACGCCTTTTACGATTGATGGCCGCCCGCACACGACGCGCCACGGCGCTGGCGGCCGGCCTGCTGCTGGCCGCACTGCAGCATAATAGCGTCCGCGCGGCCGACGCCGGCTTCGCCAAAGGCGCCGATATCAGCTGGATCACCGAAATGGAGGCGGCCGGCCGTCCCTTCCTCAACCGCGACGGCAAGCGCCAGGATTTGTTCGTGACGCTCAAGGAACAGGGCATGGACGCGGTGCGCCTGCGGGTGTGGGTCGATCCCGCCGACGGCTACAACGGCCTGGCCGATGTGCTGGCCAAAGCGCGGCGCGCCAAGGCCGCCGGCATGCGGCTGATGATCGACTTCCACTACAGCGACAACTGGGCCGATCCGGGCAAGCAATTCAAGCCCGCCGCCTGGAAGGGCTACAGCGTCGACCGGCTGGCCAAGGCCGTCGCCGACCACACCGGCGCCACGCTGGCGGCGCTGCGCGATGCCGGCATCACGCCGGAATGGGTGCAGGTCGGCAACGAAACCACGCACGGCATGCTGTGGCCGGAGGGCGCGGCCGGCGTCCACATGAACCACTACGCGCGCTTCGTCGCCAGCGGCTACGATGCCACCAAGCAAGTGTTCCCCGACGCGCAGGTGATCGTGCACGTCGATAACTGCCACGACAACCGCCAGTTCCGCTGGAACTTCGACGGCTTGCTGGCCAACGGCGGCAAGTTCGACGTGATCGGCGCGTCCGCCTATCCGACCACCGTCAAGGGCGTGGACTGGCGGGCGGCGACGGCGGCCTGCCTGCACAATATGAACGACCTGGCCGCCCGCTACGGCAAGCCGGTGATGCTGGCCGAGGTGGGTGCGCCGTGGAACCATCCCGAGGGCAAGGCCATCATCGCCGACCTGATCGCCAAGGTGCGCCAGGTCGACAACGGCAAGGGCGTCGGCGCGTTCTATTGGGAACCGCAGGCTTACGATTGGAAAGGCTATCCGATGGGCGCCTTCGACGGCGGCGGCAAGCCGACCGCGATCATGGACGCGTTCCTGGAGTAGGGACCCGCAGGCGGATTGCGTAGCGGTAATCCGTCTTGTGGTTTTTTTACGTGCCGCGCCCCCCTGTTTAGTTTGCTTTGAGGTAGATTGGCAAGTTCGATCCATCCATCACGCTTTCTATGTCTTTTCTCACCAGGCGAACCTTGTCGCTTCGGCACTTGCTTATCATCCTGACCGCGATCGGACTGCTGCCCATGGCCTTGCTGGGCGTGTGGAGCATCCACGCGGCCAGCCAGTATCAGGAGCGGGAACAGGAAAGATCGATGCTCGACCTGGCGCGCGCGCTGTCGAGCGCGGCCGACGCCGAGCTCGACGCCTCGGTCGCCATGCTCGCCAGCGCCGCGCGCGCGCCGGCGCTGATGGCCGGCGACATCGACGGCTTTTATGACGTCGCGTTCGCGCTGGCGGAGAACCAGGCCGAATGGCAGGGCATGATACTGACCGACGACCAGGGCAAGGTGCTGTTCAACACCCTGGCCGGGCGCGGCGCCGCGCCGCCCAGGGTGGTCGATACCGAAAGCCTGGCCCGGGTGCTGGCCACGCGCCAGCCGGTGGTGGGCCAGATCCTGCGCGGTCCCCGCGGCCGCGCCGCGTTTCCGGTACGCATCCCCGTGATCGACGACGAGGGTCAACTCTACACGCTCACCGCCGTGATCCGGCCCGACCGCCTCGTGCAGATGATCCAGCGCCAGAGCATGCCGGCCGGTTCCGTCATTTCCATCGTCGACGCCGCCGGCAAGTTCGTGGCGCGCTCGCGCAACCACGACGGCACGGTCGCCGGCGCGCCCAGCGCGTCGCTGAAGCAGCTGATCGGCAGCGCCAAGGCCGAAAACGTCGGCACCGCCGCCACGCTCGAGGGCGAGACGTTGGTGTCGGCCTACACCACCCTGTCGCATTACGGCTGGACGGTGGTGGTGGGGCAGCCGGCCGCGCAGTTGCGCACCGCCGCCTACCAGCGCCTGGCGGTCTACGGCGCCGGCATGCTGGCCTCGCTGGGCGTGTGCATCGGCATCGCCTCCCTGCTGTCGGCGCGCATCGTCACCACGATCAAGGGCCTGCAGACGGGCGCGGCGGCGCTGGGCACCGGCGCGCCGGTCACCGTGGTGCCGTCGCGCATCGCCGAATTCCAGCTGATCGGCGCGGCGCTCGAGGAGGCCGAGCGCCAGCGCGCCGCGCAGGAGCGGGAACGGACGCTGCTGCTCGACTCGCTCAAGCGGGCGATGGAAAACCAGGAGGAGGCGCTGACGCGCGCGCGCGAGGCCGGCCGGGCCAAGGACGAGTTCCTCGCGGTGCTGGGCCACGAATTGCGCAACCCGCTCAGCCCCATCGTCACCTCGCTCGACCTGATGGACATGCGCGACGAGCCGGGCGCGCGGCGCGAGCGCGCCGTGATGCGGCGCCAGACCAACCACCTGCGGCGCCTGGTCGACGACTTGCTCGACGTCTCGCGCATCACCTCGGGCAAGCTGCGCATCGACGCCAGGCAAGTCAATTTCGCCGACGTGGTGCGCCACGCGGTGGCGGCCTCGCCGCAACCGGTGATGTTGTCGGCGCCGCCGGCGCTGTGGGTGCGCGGCGACGACAGCCGCCTGACCCAGGTGCTCAACAACCTGCTGTCGAACGCGGTGCGTTTCGGCAGCGACGACACGCGCGTGTCGCTGGCGGCCGACGCCGGCCGGGCGCGCCTGGTGGTCAGCGACAACGGCATCGGCATGGGCGGCGACCTGCTGGCGCGGGTGTTCGAGCCGTTCATGCAGGCGCCGCAAACGCTGGAGCGCCGCACCGGCGGCCTGGGCCTGGGGCTGGCGATCGTGCGCAAGCTCGTCGAGCTGCACGGCGGCACCGTCACCGCCGACAGCGACGGTACCGGCCGGGGCAGTCGCTTCGAGGTGGTGCTGCCGCTGAGCGGGGCGGCGGCGGACGCGCCGCCGGACGTGCCGCGCGGCGCCAGCGCCGGGGTGCGCGTGCTGCTGGTCGACGACAACGTCGACGCCGCCACGTCCGCGGCGGCGCTGCTCGGGCAGCTGGGGCACGAGGTGCGCGTGCTGCACAGCGCGGAGGCGGCGCTGGCGCAGTTCCGCCAGTACGCGCCGGCGGTGGCGATCCTCGACATCGGCCTGCCGGACATGGACGGCTACGCGCTGGCGGCGGCGCTGCGGCGCGCGCAGGGCCCGGCGCCGCTGCGGCTGGTGGCGCTGACCGGCTACGGGCAGAAGGAGGATGTCGAGCGCGCCGCCGCGGCCGGGTTCGACCTGCACCTGACCAAGCCGGCCAGCGCCGAGGAGCTCGGGCGGGCGGCCAGCGTCGGAGGTTAGTGGTACCGCGAAGGCCCCGGGGGTGCTCCGAAGGAGGCGGCCGACCTGCCGGTAGGCCTTGAGAGGCGGACCGCCGGAATCGGCCATCGACGGGCCGCCGGCGGCGCAACCATGGCCGATTACGCTGCGCTAATCCGCCCTACGTGTCTCCGTAGTGACATCAGCCGTGCAGGGCGTGTTCGCGGCCGACCGCGTAGCCCTGCGCGTAGTCGATGCCGATGTTGTTGACCACGTCCAGGGTCGCCGTGTCCTCGACGAACTCGGCGATCGTCTGGATGCCGATCACCCGGCCCACCTTGTGGATCGCCTCGACCATCGCCCGGTGCACCGGGTTTTGCGCGATGCCGCGGATGAAGGAGCCGTCGATCTTGAGGAAATCGACCGGCAGCGCTTTCAGGTAGCCGAACGACGACAGGCCGCTGCCGAAATCGTCCAGCGAAAACCGGCAGCCCAGCAGCTTGAGCCGCGACATCAGGTCCTGCGCCTTGGGCAGGTTGCGGATCGCCGCCGTCTCGGTGATCTCGAAGCAGATCCGCGCCGGGTCGACGCCGTTGTCGAGGAACTGGTCGACGATGAACTGGTGCAAGGTGTCGTCGTTCATCGACGGGCCCGACAGGTTGACCGAGAACATCGGCGGCGCCGCGCCGTGCCCGGCCGCCGTCGCCCCCTGGTCCTGGCCGGCGATGTGGCGGCACACGGCGCGGATGACCCAGCGGTCCAGGGTCGGCATCATGTGGTAGCGCTCGGCGGCCGGGATGAAGCGGTCCGGCCGGATCACCGCGCCGGCGTCGTCCTTCAGGCGCAGCAGGATTTCCTCGTGGGTGCCGCCATTGCCCTGCAACGCGGCGATCGGCATCGCGTACAGCTCGAAGCCGTCCTGCTGGATGGCGTCGTTCAGGCGCGGCACCCACATCATCTCGCTGTGGCGCCGCACCAGCGTGGCGTCGCCCTCCGAGTAGACGTGGATGCGGTTGCGGCCCTCGTCCTTGGCCATGTAGCAGGCCTCGTCGGCGGCGTTCAGCAGGTCGCTGACGGACCTGCTGTCGGCGCTGACCTCGACCATGCCGATGCTGGCGCCGATCTCGAAGCTGTGCTCGTCCCAGACGAAGCGGAATTCCTTGACCAGCTGGCGGATCTCCTCGGCGATCAGGCGCGCCTGGTCGAGCTGGCAATAGCCCAGCAGCACGCCCAGCTCGTCGCCGCCCAGCCGCGCCAGCACGTCGCTCTCGCGCATCTTCTGCTGCAGCAGGTTGGCCAGGATCTGCAGCAGCGCGTCGCCGGCGGCGTGGCCGGCGCTGTCGTTGACCAGCTTGAAGCGGTCGAGGTCGATGTACAGCAGCGCGTGCGTGTGCTCGTCCTGTTTCGACACATGCAGCGCGTGGGCGACGTGCTGCTCGAATTCGCGCCGGTTGCACAGGCCCGTGAGCACGTCGTGGGTCGCGTGCCAGGACAGCTGGCTCGACAGCGCGCGCTGGTGGGTGACGTCGCGGAACACCGCCACCGCGCCCAGCATTTCGCCGCCGGCCAGCCGGATCGGCGCGGTGGTGTCCTCGACGGCGATGCGGCGGCCGTCGCGCGTGACCAGCATGGCGCGCGCCGGCAGGCCGACCGCCTCGCGCTTGAGCAGGCATTTGTAGACGGTGTGTTCGAGCGGGCGGCCGTCGGCCTCGTCGACCAGCGGCAGCACCTCGCCGATGTCGTGCCCGGCCGCCCGTTCGCGCGTCCACGCGGTGAGCCGTTCGGCGGCGCGGTTCATGTAGCGCGTCGCGCCGTGCGCGTCGGTGGTGATGACGCCGTCGCCGATGCAGTCGAGCGTCACCTCGGCCATGCGCTCGCGCTCGTCGGCGGCGCGTTCCCGTGCGACCGCGCCGGTGATGTCGCGAATCAGGCCCAGCGTGCGCTGCGGCCGCCCGTGTTCGTCGCACAGCACCCTGGCCTCGGCGCTCAGCCAGCGCGCCGCGCCGCCGGCCAGGCGCACGCGGTGGTCGACATGGCCGCCGCCGGGCGCGTCGACGGCGTCCTGCAGCGCGCGCAGCAGCGCGTCGCGTCCGTCCTCGTGCACCAGCGCCAGGAACTTCGCGAAGGGCTGGTCGGCCTCCTGCGCCGGCAAGCCCAGCAGGGCGGCGCCGGCCGCCGACCAGTGCAGGGTACCCTCGATCACCTGTCCGTTGACGACGGCGGCGTCCCAGATCGCCATGCCGGCCGCATCGATCGCCATCTGGGATCGTAACTCGTGCTCGTCCATGTTAGCCTCGCTCATTCCACCATTTGTACCTGCGATGTTGGGCCGCCCGGCGCGCACGCGATTGAGGCAGCGCAAACGAACCAGCGGATAGCCGGCCGGCAGGTGGCATCGCGGGCGCGCCGGCGCGCCGTTGGGCCGCCGACCGGATCGAAACGGTCGCGGCCGGTTATACTGCCGGTGTGGGGCGGGCGCGGCCCGCCGGGCGGCGAGGCATTCGGGGGAACGATGGAGCGGCAGGTGATGGCGGGGACCGGAGTGGCGGGGGCGGCGGACGACCTGAGCTGGCTGTCCGGCGGCGGCGAGATGGGACAATTGATACGCTCGATGGACTGGTCCGCCACGGCGCTGGGGCCGCTCGCGGGCTGGCCGCAGAGCCTGCGCACCTCGGTCAGCCTGTGCCTGTCGTCGACCTTCCCGATCCTGGTGGCCTGGGGCCCGGAAGACATCCAGATCTACAACGACGCCTACCGCCCGATCTGCGGCGCCAAGCACCCGGACTCGATGGGCGCGCCGTTCAAGGTCTGCTGGGCCACGGCGCTGCCGGTGGTCGGCGACGCCTTCGACCGCGCCCACGCCGGCGAGGGCGTCTACATCCGCGACCAGCGCATGTTCCTGGACCGCCACGGCTACCTGGAAGAAGCGTTCATGACGTTCTCGTTTTCGCCGATCCGTGTCGAATCGGGCAACGTCGGCGGCATTTTCCATCCGATCACCGAATCGACCGCGCAGGTGCTCAACGCCCGCCGCACGCAGAACCTGCGCGACCTGACGGCCCGCATCGCCCGTTCGCGCACCATCGGCGAGCTGGCCGGGCTGATGGAATCGGACGGCGAGACGATGGCGCTGGACGTGCCGTTCATGCTGCTGTACGAGCTGGCGGACGCCGGGGCGGAGAACGGCGGCGCCACCTGGCGCCTGCGCGGGCGCACCGGCCTGCCCGCCGGCAGCGCGCTGGCGCCGTTCGAGGTGGACGCGGGCGCCGGCGCGGGCTGGGACTTCGCCGCCGCGCCGGCCGCCGCCGGGGGGCGCCACGTCGACGACCTGGCGCGGCGCTTCGGCGCCTTCGACTGCGCGCCGTATCCCGAGCCGCCGGCCGGCGCCATGCTGCTGCCGCTGCTCGTGGCCGGCAGCGGCACGCCCTACGGCATGCTGGTGGCCGGCGTCAGCGCCCGGCGCGCGCTCGACGACGACTACCGCAATTTCTATGAACTGCTGGGCGCGGCCTTCAACACCGCCATCGGCAATGTGCTGGCGTACGAGCAGGAGCAGCGCCGCGCCGCCGCGCTGGCCGAGATCGACAAGGCCAAGACGGCCTTTTTCTCCAACGTCTCGCACGAATTCCGCACGCCGCTGACCCTGATCCTGGGACCGCTGGAGGATGCGCTGGCCGACGCCGGCGAGCCGCTGCCGCCGCGCCAGCGCGAGCGCATCGACGTCACCAACCGCAACGCGCTGCGCCTGCTCAAGCTGGTCAACTCGCTGCTGGACTTTTCGCGCATCGAGGCCGGCCGGGTGCAGGCCCGCTACGCCCCGGTCGACCTGGCGCGGCTGACGGCCAACCTGGCCAGCGTGTTCACCGCCGCGATGGACAAGGCCGGCCTGGCCTACCACGTCGAGACGCCCGCGCTGGGCGCGCCGGTCTACGTCGATCTCGACATGTGGGAAAAGATCGTCTTCAACCTGCTGTCGAACGCCTTCAAGTTCACCTTGTCGGGCGCCGTCACGGTGACGCTGGCGACCGGCGCCGACGGCCGCACGGCGCGGCTGACGGTGCGCGACACCGGCAGCGGCATTCCGGCGGCCGAGCTGCCCAGGGTGTTCGAGCGCTTCCACCGCGTCGAGGGGGTGCAGGGGCGCAGCTACGAAGGCACCGGCATCGGCCTGGCGCTGATCCAGGAACTGGTGCGCCTGCATGGCGGCAGCATCGGCGTCGAGAGCGAGGTCGGTGTCGGCACCGCCTTCCACGTCGAGCTTCCGTTGGGCGCGGCGCACCTGCCGCCCCAGTACGTGGTGGCGCTGCCGGACCGCGACGACGACGCGCGCATGGGCGCCGCCTTCGTCGAGGAGGCGCTGCGCTGGCTGCCGGACGAGCGGCCGGCGGCCAACGCCGATGCCGCCGCCGGCGCGTTGCCCGCCATGGCGCCCGCGTCCGCCGTGGCGGCGCGCGCGCGCATCCTGGTCGCCGACGACAACCAGGACATGCGCGGCTACGTGCGCTCGCTGCTCGAGCGCGAGTACCTGGTCGAGACCTGCGCCGATGGCGAGGCGGCGATGGAGGCCATCGTGCGCGATCCGCCCGACCTGCTGTTGAGCGACGTGATGATGCCGCGCCTGGACGGCTTCGGCCTGATGCGGCGCATCCGCGCGCACCCCGTTGTGGCCGGCCTGCCGATCATCCTGCTGTCGGCGCGCGCCGGCCAGGAGGCCAAGATCGAGGGGCTGGAGGCGGGCGCCGACGATTACCTGGTCAAGCCGTTCTCCGCCAACGAGCTGCTGGCGCGCATCCGCAACCACATCGAGCTGGCGCGCGAGCGGCGCCTGGCCACCATCGCGCTGCGCCAGCGCGAGGAGTATTTCCGCTCGCTGGTCAACGCCTCGCCGGCGATGATCTGGACCACCGACGCGCACGGCCACCGCGACTTCCTCAGCCAGCGCTGGTCCGACTACACCGGCCGTTCGCTGCAGCAGGACCTGGGGCGCGGCTGGCTGGAGCTGATCCACGCCGACGACGCCGCCCGCGTCGACGAGGCCTACAGCGCCGCTTTCGGCGAGGGCGCGCCGTTTTCCGTCGATTACCGCCTCAGGGACCGCCACGGCGCCTTCCGCTGGATGATCGACGCCGGCGCGCCGCGCTTCGACCAGGACGGCAAACTGCTCGGCCATATCGGCACCCTGGTCGACGTCCACGAGCGGCGCCTGCTGCAGGACCGCTTTGCCAACGTCACGCGCGCCAGCGGCATCGGCGTCTGGTACGCCGACGCGCCGCTGTCGCTGATGCAGCCCAACGCCCAGCTGCGCGCGCAGTTCGGCCTGCCGGCCGAGGGGCCGGTGACGATGGAACGGTTCTATCTGCGGGTGCACCACGAGGACCGCGCGCGCGTCGAGGGCGACTTCCACAGCGCGATGATCGAGGGCGTGGCCTACGACGACGAGTTCCGCATCGCGCTGACCACCGCGCCCGCGGCGGGACCGGCGTCGGCGCGCTGGATACGCATGATCGCGTGGTGCCAGCGCACCGAGGGAGGCGGGGGCGAGGGCGGCGGCGTGGCCCATTTCGACGGCGTCACGCTCGACGTCTCGGACCAGAAGAGCGGCGAGCACGAGCTGCGCGCGATGGCGGCCGAGCTGTCGCAGGCCAACCAGGCGCAGCGCGAGTTCCTGGTCACGCTGGCGCACGAGCTGCGCAACCCGCTGGCGCCCATCCGCAGCGGCCTGGAGCTGATCCGCGCGCACGACATGGCGCGCGGCGAGTTCGAACGCGTGCGGGCGATGATGGAGCGCCAGGTCGGCCACCTGGTGCACCTGGTGGACGATTTGCTGGACCTGGCGCGCATCGCGCGCGGCAAGGAGGTGCTGGCGCACAGCCTGGTGGACCTGGACCAGGTGGTGCGCGGCGCGGTCGAGATCAGCATGCCGCTGATCGACGCCAAGGGACACCGCCTGCTGGTGTCGGCGCCGTCGAACGCGCCGCCGGTGTGGCTGGACGCGCACCGCGTGGCGCAGGTGATCGGCAACCTGCTCAACAACGCCGCCAAGTACACGCCGGACGGCGGCACCATCGAGCTGATGGCGGTGGTCGAGGCCGGCGAACTGACGGTGACGGTGCGCGACGACGGCATCGGCATCCCGCCCGAGGCCTTGCCGACCGTGTTCGACATGTTCACCCAGGTGCCCGGCAGCGAGGGCCGGGCGCAGGGCGGGCTGGGCATCGGCCTGAACCTGGTGCGCCGGCTGGTCGAGCTGCACGGCGGCGAGGTTGGCGCGCACAGCGACGGCGCCGGGCGGGGCAGCGCCTTCACGCTGCGCCTGCCGGTGACGCCGTCGCCGGCGGCCGAGGCGATGGCCTTGTCGGCGCCGGCGCCCCGGCCCGCGCCGGCGGCCAGGCGGATCGACGAGGCGTCCGCCAGCAGCCTGCGGGTGCTGGTGGTCGACGACAACGTCGACGCCGCCGACACCCTGACGGCGTTGCTGGAGTTCAAGGGCCATGCGGTGGGCGTGGCGCACGACGGCCCGCGGGCGCTGGCCAGCGCGCAGTCGTTGCTGCCGCAGGTGGTGTTCCTCGACATCGGCCTGCCGGGCATGAGCGGCCACGAGGTGGCCCGGGCGTTGCGGGCGATGCCGGCGCTCGACGGCGTCACCTTGATCGCGCTGACCGGTTGGGGCACGGACGCCGACCGCCTCAAAACCGACGCGGCCGGGTTCGATCACCACCTGACCAAGCCGGTCAGTTTCGATGAGATCTTGCGCATGCTGACGGAGCTGGAGCGCAAACGGGATGGATGACCCGGTGCGGCGGGCGGCCCCAGGTGGCGACTGAAATGCCGCTATCGAGTGCTGGCGCACACACGGGCGGCCGTTTCGCACCGCGCACGATTGAACAAGGCCGGTTTTGCCTCGTAAAATGTTGATAATGAAGCATTTATAGCAAGGAGTAGTCTTCATGTCCCAGCCCTACGATCCAAACGCGATGCTCGATTCCATCCTGGCCAAAATGCAACTGCGCAATGACGCGGCGCTGTCGCGCCTGCTGGAGATCCAGGCCCCCGTCATCAGCAAAATCCGCCATCACCGCATGCCGGTCAGCGGCGCGCTGCTGGTGCGCATCCACGAGGCCACCGGCCTCAGCGTGCGCGCCCTGCAGGACCTGATGGGCGACCGGCGCGGCAAGTTCCGCCTCTCCCCGGCCCAGGGCCGCGCTGGCGCGGCGGCGGCCGCGGCCGGCGGCGCCGAATGACCTTGCCCGCCGCGACCGCCTGCGACGAACTGGTGGCGCTGGCCGCGCTGCTGCAGCGGCGCGGATACCACTTCACCACCGTCACGCCGGCCACCCACGGCCGCGTGTTGAGTCGTGGCGCCGCGCCGGGCGCCCCGGGCCTGCGCGACGTGTTCGGCTGGAGCAAACCGTTCACGGCCGACCAGATGGACGCGGCGATCCTGGCGCAGATGCAAAAAGCCGGCGTGCTGCGCGACGACGGCGGCGTGCTGCGCAGCACCGTGCGCGCCTCGACCATCGGCCAGCAGCTGTACTTCCATTCGGCCTATCCGACCGGCGAGGCCGAGTCGGTGTTTCTCGGGCCGGACACCTACCGCTTCGTGCGCGCGGCCGGCCAGGCGCTCGACCAGCTGGCCGGCACCCCCGGCAACCCCGGTCTCCGCGTGCGGCGCGCGGCCGACATCGGCTGCGGCGCCGGGCCCGGCGCCATCATGCTGGCCAAGCGTTTCCCCGAGGCGGAGATCTACGCGGTCGACATCAACCGGCGGGCGCTGGCGCTGGCCGAGGTCAACAGCCGGCTGGCCGGCGCCGGCAATGTCGCCTGCGTGCACAGCGACATGCTGTCGGCGCTGGACGGCGAGTTCGACCTGATCATTGCCAATCCGCCGTACCTGCTCGATCCCGGGCAGCGCGCCTACCGCCACGGCGGCGGCGAGCTGGGCGCCGGTTTGTCGCTGCGCATCGTCGAGACGGCGATCGCCCGGCTCGCGCCAGGCGGCATCTTGCTGCTGTACACAGGCGTGGCGATCGACAACGGCGAGGACCCGTTCCTGCGCCAGGCCGGCCTGCTGCTCGAAGCGGCCCGCCTGTCGTGGAAGTACGAGGAAATCGATCCCGATGTGTTTGGCGAGGAGCTCGATACGCCGGCCTACGCCGGCGTCGACCGCATCGCCGCCGTCATGCTGCTCGCCAGACAAGGTGGCGCGTGATGAAGGTGATCCAGCAGCGCTTGCTGCGCGGCGCCAACCTGTACAGCCGCTTCCCGTGTATCGCCGCGACCGTCTCGCTGGGCGCGACCGCCATGGCGCCGGCGGACGTGGCCGACGCGGTCGCGCGGCGGATGCCGGTGCCGTTGCCGTTGGCCGCGTCGGCGCGCGCGGATATGGGGCAACTGGTCGCGCAGCTCGCGCTGCAATTGCAGCGCTCGTGCGGCCACGCGCTCGATTTCGCCCATGCGGAAGCTGTCACGCCGGGTTCGGCGCAGCGGCGCGTCGTGGTCCAGTACGCGCTCGAACACGTGGCGCAGCGGGCGTTGGCGATGGCGCTGGACATCGTCGGCGCCGCCCTGCGCGGTGGCGACGACGAGGGGTACGAGGGGTACGATTGCGCCGCGGCGCTGGCCGCGCTGCACGCGCTATCGGCCGGGCTGGCGCTGCCGCCGCGCATCGGCGAACTGGTGGGCCAGGCGCGCGCGCGCGGAATTCCCGTGCTGCGCGCCAGCGAGCACGCCGACCTCGTCCAGTTCGGATGGGGAAGCCGGCAATGGCGCTTCGTCGATGCGCCGGTGGCCGATACGCCGCTGCTGACCAACACCATCGCGCGCGACCGGCTGCTGACGCGGACCTTGATGGTCGAGGCGAATATCGAGGTCCCGGCCGGCACCACCGTCAACCGGCTGGAGGACGCGCTGCGCGTCGGGCGCCGCTACGACTGGCGCGCGGTGGTCAAGCATCGCCATGCCGGCGGCGAGCGGCAATGGCATTGCGCCACCGAGGCCGAGCTGACGGCGGCGTTCGCGCTGGTGCACGCGGCCGGCGGCGATGCCGTCATCGAAAGTTTCGAGGACGGTCCGCTGGCCATCGTGCCGGTCGATGCCGGCGGCGCGCGCCACCCGTCGGCGCGGCTGCGCCAGCTGTGCGCCGGCGCCGCCGCCAAGCTGGGGCTGGCCGAGGCGCGCGTCAGCGTCGTCGAAAGCGCGTTGGGCCCGCTGGTCACCGCCATCGACGGCGGCGCTGCGTCGGACGACGTGGCCGATGCCGCCACGCGCGCGCGCCGCATGCTGGCGCTGCCGGAGCAGGGGCGCATCCCGGTGATCGCGGTGACCGGTACCAACGGCAAGACCACCACCACCCTGATGATCGCCCACGCCGTGCGGCTGGCGCGGCGGCGCCTCGGCTTCGCCACCACGCAGGGGATCTACATCAACGACCGGCAGGTCGGCGAGGGCGATTGCACCGGCTACTGGTCGCACCGCACCGTGCTGACGTCGCCCGAAGTCGACTTCGCCGTGCTGGAGGCGGCGCGCGGCGGCCTGCTCAAGCGCGGCCTGGCGTTCGATAGTTGCGCCGTGGGCGTGCTGCTCAATGTCTCGGACGACCACCTCGGGCTCGATGGCGTGGAGACCGTCGACGACCTGGCGCGCGTCAAGACGACCGTGATCGCCGCCGCGCGGACGGCCGTGCTCAACGCCGACGACCGCCACTGCGTGGCCGCGCGCGCGCGCCTGGGGCCGGACGCCAGGGTGGTGCTGTTTTCGATGGACCCGGGCAATGCCGTCTTGCGCGCGCACCTGGCCGCGGGCGGCTGCGGCGTGTGGCTGGAGAACGAGACCATCGTGCTGGCCGATGGCGCCACGGCCGCCGTGCAGCACGTCGTCGCGGCGGCCGCCATCCCGGCCACCGTCGACGCCCTGGCGCGCTACAACATCGCCAACGGCCTGGCGGCGACGGCCGCGCTGTACGCGGCCGGTTTCAGCGCCAGGCACATCGGCACCGCGCTGGCGGGCTTCGTCTCCGACGCCGCGACCAATCCGCTGCGCTCGAATGTGTTCGCGGTGCGCGACTTCCACATCGTGCTCGACTACGCGCACAACCCGGCGGCCTATGCCGCGCTGGGCGACATGGCGCGCGGACTGGCGGGGCGGGTGCCGGGCGGGCGCGTGCTGGGGGTGGTGACCTCGCCGGGCGACCGGCGCGACGCCGACCTGCGCCGCATCGGCCAGACTTGCGCGGCCGCGTTCGACGTGCTGTTCGTCTACGAGTCGCAGGCGCGCGGCCGTCCGCCCGGCGAGGCCGCCGACGTTATCGGCGAAGGTGTGCGCTCGGCCGCCGGCGGACGCGCGCGGGTCGAGACCTTCGGCGCCGACGCCGAGGCCTTGCGCAGCGCCTACCGCCAATGCCGCGAGGGCGATGTGCTGGTGTTCGCCTGCGGCACGGCGGTGTCGACCCTGATCGAGGCGGTGCGCGCCATCGATCCGCAAGGCGCCGCCGAGATCGAGGCGCAACTGGGCGGCGCCTAGCGCGCGGAGTGCCTCAGGAAAGCGCGGTGTCGAGCACCATCATCACGATGAAGCCGATCACCAGCGCGCAGGAGGCGGTCTTGCAATGGCCATGGCGGTGCGCCTCGGGCACGACGTCGTGGCAGATCACGTACAGCATGGCGCCGGCCGCGCCGGCCAGGCCCCAGGGCAGGAAGCGGGCGCTGGCCTCGATCAGCAGCGCGCCGCTGACCGCGCCCAGCGGTTCGACCAGGCCGGAGACCGCGCCCAGCACGGCGGAAAACACCCGGCCGTAGCCGACCGAGCGCAGCGCGATGGCCACCACCAGGCCCTCCGGAATGTCCTGGATGGCGATGCCCATCGCCAGCGTATGGGCCTTGGCCGCATCGACCCCGCCATAGCCGACGCCGATCGCCAGGCCCTCGGGCAGGTTGTGCACCGCCACCGCGGCGACGAACAGCCAGGCGCGCGTCATGGCGGTGGTGTCGGTGCGTCCGGCGCCGCCGCCCAGCACGTGCTCGGAGCGCACCAGATACCCGAGCAGCATCACCACCAGCATGCCGATCAGGATGCCGCCGCCGACGGTCATGCTGGCGACGGCCGAGCCGGACCCGGCGCTCTTGCTGGCGTTAATCGCCGGCACAACCAGCGAGAACGACGTGGCCGCCAGCATGATGCCGCCGCCGAGGCCGAGCGCGGCGTCGTAGCTGCGCTGCGAGAAGTTTTGCGCGAGCAGCACGGGCAGCGTGCCCACCGCCGTGGCGGCGGCGGCCCACAGGCCGGCGGTCAGCGCCTGTTGCGCCGGCGGCGGCAGCGACGCGATCGCCAGGGCGAAGTCGCGCGTTAGCAGCAGCATGCCGAGCACGCCGATACAGGCGCCCATGGCGAGGCGCCAGGTGGGGCGGGGACCGGATCCGAGCATGGGATTCAATTCCGCAGGCTCGCGCCCGCTGCGTCGGCAAACATAGTTTTCTCCCGTGTGGTGTGGCCATCTTATGGCGCCGGTAAAGCCGCGTCTGTCGGTGCGCAGCGCTTGTAGATGTAAGACGGCTCTCGCACGGATTTGTTTAACGACACGATGTGACCTGCAACGGAGGCGCTTCAAAGATACACAAGATACGCGTTACCGGGTTTGCCGCAGTGCTGCTGGGGAACAGGTTGTGGCCAACGAGTCGGCGCAGTGTGCCAAGATCGATGCCCACCATTTGTTGGCGAGCGAACTATTCGATCGATTGATTTCCGCCCGTGCGGCGACCTTGGTCGCGTTTGAGAAAGTCGGGGGCATCAAGTCTTAAAACTTACTACCGGACGTCACATGATGGGCACGGCACTGATCAACCGTCTGGCTTTCCAATTCGGGCGGTCACTGTCGGATACTGTGAAAACGCAGATCAACAAATCGAACCGTATGTGCTTTTTCCGGTAATCACATCTAGTCCGAAATAGCATGAATACCCATCTGTCTTTGTCCAGACACAGCTAAGATCTCCCCTGTGCCGTGCGCGGTGATCGGGGCCGGCCCCGCACGCATCTTTCAGATCCGGTCCAATTTGACCGAACAAGTCCTTTGCGAGCGATCCCGAAAACATGAATGCCACCTTCCTATCTTTTTTTGTCGGGGGCGCCAACTCGGCCAGGGTTCCGCCGTACACCTGATAGTCGCCTTGGATCGGCTTCGGGTTAGCATCCCAGCTTTTAGTCTTTTGCTTCCCTCCAGCGGGGGGCAATGTACACAAGGCAAGGGCCGCGACCATGAAAACGAGGCGTGCGCTCATGACGCGAACCTCGGCCAGAGTTCAACATGGAAGTGATCGTTGTGGCCCATGCAACTGTTTACCCTTCCGACAGCCTTTTGAACTTCCGGGTCATTGAAGTAGATGAGTTTGACCCAAGGGTGTTGAATGAAAAGGCGAATCAGTGTGGTGGTTGCAGCGCAATCATAGACCGCTTTATCCTGATATGAGCAGCGTGCCGCCTGTCCGGTCATTCTGTCCTTGCGGACCGGCCGGCAATCCATCTCGATGCCCTTTTGGTGGGTCTGGTGTTTGTCGAACTTCTTACCGCCGTCGATGCTGATGTTCCCGATACCGAATTTCCGGTCACAGATCGCTTGCCATTCACGTTCGACTTGGAAGATCATCGTGAGTAGGTTGGGGTGCGCGTACTGCGCCAGATGGCCGGTTCCCGGTATACCATGGACGTTACCGTACACATAGTAGCCGGCGTCTGCGGGTGCTTGCGGCAGCATGTAGTAGCCGCGTGAGTCCTTCGTATTGATTGAAGCGCCTGTCGACATGGCCATCGCTCCTCACACGCACTTGTTGCTGGAGAGGCACCAGCCCCCAGCGGTGTTACCGCCAGCACCACCGCCGATCTTCTGCTGTGTGTATCTCCACTTCACGCTGGAGTAGCGCAGTCCAATCTCGTCATGCAGGATGCTGCCATCGCCGAGCACTTGGTCCATGTTGGCGATGATCACGTTTTCCAATTCGACTTCGTAATACTTCACGCGATTGCCATCGCTGTCGGCCCGCAGGAACTCTAGCTTGGCCCTCGGAATGGTCTTGCCCATCGAGCATGTCTGCATGAGGATGGGCGAGGCCAGATCGGCCAGTTTGGTCAGGGAAATCGTGCGGTGTTCGCAACGCTCGGCGGTATGGCCGCCGCCCGTCGATGCCGTGGCGGTGCGCGGTTGCACGACGCCGAAGTGGGCCGTCGATACTTCGATCCAACCTTGATGAGTGGAATCTGCTGATTCGCCCTTGATGCCGTCAATTTGCAGGTACGCGTCAATTGCCATGGTGTCTCCAAAAATGGTCGAGGGAATAACAAGGCATTGTTGCCCGGTCTGCGGACGATCGATTTGGGCGAGGTCAAGCAAAGTGTAGTAAATGGGCGATTTTTGTATCTGAAAGTGGACAAATGGCGCGACAGGTTAAATAGACGTCATTGTTTTTTAAAATGCGTTGCGGATATAAGGTAGAATTCAATATCGTTTCCTTGTGTAAATATTTCCTTCTGCGGGAGAAATTAAAAAAAGGAATTTAAATAAATAGCTGAGGAAATATGCCTTTGTACGAGATGACGGGAAATGGGCTAAGTAATATTGAACCTAAAACCTTTACGGAACTAGGTCTTTTAGAGCGGCAAAATATTCAAAAGGCCATACGCACCCAGATCCGTGCCATTACGCCTAATAGTAAGACTATGGTGCTGGCGGAGGAGTTTGGCGATTGGATAGGAGCGAATCGACGTATAGATCTGCTTTGTTTGGATGACCAAGCAAATCTCGTTGTTGTCGAACTCAAGCGCGACGACAGTTCAAATATGGAACTTCAGGCTTTGCGGTATGCGGCGATGGTGTCGACTATGCGTTTTGAACAGGCGGTGGAGGCCCATCGAAAATATCTTCTTTCGATCGGTTCAAGTGAGGATCCCGAGCAATCGATCCGTGAGTTTCTGGATAAGGAGGAAGGGGACGCAGTTGCGCTTTCTGATAAGGTTCGAATAGTTTTAGCCTCAGCTGAATTTTCTACCGAGCTCACTACAGCGGTTCTCTGGCTTAACAAACAAGGACTTGATCTTCGCTGTGTACAGATGCGTCCTCATAGGATTGGGGATCGCATTCTGCTCGATATTCAGCAGGTAATTCCACTCCCGCAGGTAGAGCAGTATCAAGTGGCAGTGCGCGAGAAATCGAAGGAGCAGGATGCCGCTCGCACGCAGGACCGCGATTTTACCCGTTACGACCTTACGATAGGAGAAACTACTCAACCGAATCTTCCAAAGCGCAGGTTGATATGGGGAATGGTTGCTGAGGCGATACGGCAAGATGTCTCTATCCCTACGATAGAGGCCTGCGTCGACTGGAAAGGGAGTTTGTTCATCTCCGCTGACGGAAGGCTTGACAAGGGAGGCTTCCTGAAATCGTTTGAAAGCAAGAAAATTCGCTACTTCACTGCCGATGACGAGCTTTTTTACATAGATAACAAGACATATGCGCTCTCTAATCAATGGGGGCACCGTGCATTGGAAGCAGCCGGTAATATTCTACTTTGTTTGCCGCAACCGGACGGCATTTCATACGCACCAACTTCCGAGGCGACAGCGGAAATCAATTATTCGAATTACGTTTTGCGGCGTCGCGCAAACGGCGCCATCGAAGTTGAAAAAGCAGGGATACAAATTGTTCCTGTCATGCCTGTGTTGCGCGAGCTTGCAGATAAGTTGTCAATTCAGCAGGTTAATAGGAGCGGAAACCCTCTAAACACTCGACAACTCGGGCTATTGATAATGGAGGCTTTGCAGGCTATATGACCTGCGCGACATCAGCGCTTTGAAAAAAGCTCCGGCGTATTCTTAGGAGCTTTTTTACGTGCGTGCGCGCCGGTTCAGAATGAGATGCGCAGGCTGGAGGCCATCTTGCTCGGCACGGAAGGCGGCAGCGTGACCGTCAACGCGTCGTCGCGCTGTTCCCAGGTCAGCGGTTCGGCGCTGCCCAGCAAGGCGATCGCCTTGACCGGCCGGGCTTCGAGCCCCGCCTTGCGTCCCAGCGACTGGATGCGCACCGTGCGGCCCGGCACGCCGAGGGTGATCGCATACAGCGCGTCGCCCTTGGTCGTGAAGCGGATGTCCTCGGGCGTGTAGGCGGTGTTTTCCTGGAAGTGGCCGGCGGCCGCCTTGGTCGGTCCCTCGCCGAAGACTTTCCAGGGACGGGTGCCGTAGATGGCCTCGTCGTTCACACCCATCCATTCGCTCATCTCGCCCAGGAAAGTCAGCGCCTCCGGCGGCAGGCTGCCGTCGGGATATTGCACCACGTTGAGCAGCAGGTTGCCGTTCTTGCTGACGATGTCGGCCAGCATGTGCACCACTTCCCGGGTCGTCTTGTACTTGTAGCCTTCGCTGTAGAACCAGTCGCCGATGGAGGTGTCGGTCTGCCACGGCAGCGGCTTGATGCCCTCGGCCACGCCGCGTTCGATGTCCTGGACTCCGGCCTCGGGAATGAACTCGCCGGTGCCGATGTCCTTGTGGTTGTAGACCGCCTGCAGCTTGCCGCCGTGCGCGGCGATGTTGGCGTTGTAGAAGTTCGACACCAGGGTGCGCCCCACGCGGCCGAACGGCAGGCCGCCGTCCGAATACAGCAGGTCGGGCTGATAGCGGCTCACCAGGTCGGTGATGCGGTTGAACCATTGCTGGTGCCAGCGGGCGTCGGTGGTGTACCAGCTCTTGGTGCCGCGGTAGGGCTGGTTGTGCGCGCGGTGGTACAGCGACTGGTAGCGCGGATCGGCGCCGTCGTAATCGACGCCGAATTCCGGCCACATCGGCGAGTAGCCGTGGCTGGTGGCGAACCAGCCGTAGCTGGCGCCCAGGTGCTCCGACACGCCGAAGCGCAAGCCGGCCTTGAGCGCCGCCTTTTGCCAGTCGCCGACGATGTCGCGGCGCGGCCCCATCTTGACGGCGTTCCATTCGTGGTGGCGCGAGTCCCACAGATCGAAATTGTCGTGGTGTACGCCCATGCTGACGAAGTAGCGCGCTCCGGCTTTTTTGTACATCGCCATCAGGCCCTCGGGGTCGAACTTCTCGGCCTTCCACAGCGGGATGATGTCCTTGTAGCCGACCTTGGACGGGTGGCCGTAGTTCTTGACGTGATGGTTGTACTGCGGCGAATTCCAGAT
Organism: uncultured Duganella sp.; assembly: GCA_963511605.1. Classification (GTDB taxonomy): domain Bacteria; phylum Pseudomonadota; class Gammaproteobacteria; order Burkholderiales; family Burkholderiaceae_D; genus Rugamonas. Next base: position 158,583 of record CAUPJZ010000002.1, read on the forward strand.
GTACATGTTGCGGGCGTACCAATCCCCCGCGCGCGGCACCGCCTGCGGTCCCCAGTGCGACCAGATGCCGAACTTGGCGTCGCGGAACCAGTCGGGGACTTGATAGGACTTGAGCGAGGCGGCGGTCGGCTGGAAGGGTCCGGCGACCTTGGCCAGTTTGACGGCCGGCTCGGCGGCCGGGGCCGGGGCGGACGCGGCAGCGGCTGCCAGGGCGAGGACGGATGAAAAGGTTGCGGCGCGCTGCGTGTTTCCCCACGTGGGCATGGTATCTCCTTGATGATCCCGCGCGGTGCGGGTTGAGGTTGTTGTGTGTTTATTATATATGGAAAACAATCCGGATGTCGAAAACCATGCGATGCCTTGCTGAAATTACTTGACAATAATCTAAGGTGATCCTAAAGTGATATCACTTTGATGTCTTCCACCTGAGGAGTAAAAGAGCATGAATGGTTCCAACACTCGCCGCGAAACGGCGTTCTCATCGACCAATGGCTACCTCGCCGCCTGCGCCGGCATTGTTTTACTGTTGGGCGCCGCATGGATGTTTAAGACGGCAATGGGGGACAATGGGGGTTTTCCGGCGGTATTCGGCGCGATGGCCCTGTTGCTGGCTGCGGTGTTTTTCCTGACAGGCCTGTTCATGCTGCAACCGAACGAAAGCGCGATCCTCACCTTGTTCGGCAAGTACATCGGCACCGACCGCAGCGAAGGGCTGCGCTGGGCATTCCCGTTATACGTCAAGCGGCGCCTGTCGCTGCGCGCGCGCAATTTCAACGCGCCCACGCTCAAGGTCAACGACAAGCGCGGCAACCCGGTCGAGATCAGCGCGGCCATCGTCTGGCGCGTGCGCGACACCGCCCAGGCGGTGTTCGAAGTGGACGATTTCGAGCGCTACGTCGCGATCCAGGCCGAGGCGGCGCTGCGCCATCTCGCCTCCCAATATGCGTACGACGAGGCCGAGGACTTGCCGCAAGGCGAAACCACGCTGCGCGGCGGCATGGACGTGGTCGTCGACGCCCTCAAGTGCGAGCTGCAAGCGCGGTTCGAGGAGGCCGGCGTGCAGGTGGTCGACGCCAAGCTCACCCATCTGGCCTACGCGCCCGAGATCGCCCAGGTCATGCTGCGCCGCCAGCAGGCCGAGGCCATCATCAGCGCCCGCTCCAAGATCGTGCACGGCGCCGTCAGCATGGTCGAATCGGCGCTGAAGGGATTGTCGGAGCGCGGCATCGTCGAGTTGGACGACGAGCGCAAGGCGGCGATGGTCAGCAATTTGCTTGTGGTGCTGTGCTCGGACAAGGAAACCCAGCCGATCATCAACACGGGCACCCTCTACAACTAGCGGCCGAACAGCATGGCAAGTCCAGGTAAAAAAGCGTATCCGCTGCGCATCGATCCCACGCTATGGGAGGAACTGCAACGGCTCGCCGCGCGCGACCTGCGCAGCGTGAACGCGGAAATAGAATTCCTGCTGCGGGAGGGCCTGGCCCGGCGCGGCGTGAAGATCAAGGACGACAGCGGCAAGCCCGACGAACCGCGGCATGAATAAACCCCGGGGTCAGGTCCGACATTCGGACATTTCGGAACTTTGGACACACTGAAAAGTTCCGTTTTCGTTTCAGTTTGTCCGAATGTCTGACCCGACCCCCGGGGTTTGGACACTCAGCATTTCTTCGATTTGCTCGAAGCTGACCGGCTTGACCAGGTGGGCGTCGAAGCCCGCTTCCTTCGCCAGATCCCTGTCCTTTTGCTGGCCCCAGCCGGTCACCGCCACCAGCGCGGTATGCCGCAGTGCGGGCACGGCGCGCAGCGCGCGGGCGAGGTCGTAGCCGTTGAGCGACGGCAGGCCGATGTCGAGGAAGGCGAAGTCCGGCTCGAACGCGGCGGCGTTGTCGAGCGCGCTCTGGCCGTCGTAGGCGACCGAGACCACATGGCCGCGCGATTCCAGCAACGCCCCCATGCTGTTGACGAAGTCGATGTTGTCGTCGGCCAGCAGGATGCGCCGGCTGCCGGGCGCGCTCCGCTCGCCGGCGCCGGCCCGTCCGCCGGCCGGCGCCGGCGGCGCCTCGATGCGCTTGGGCAGGGGCAACGCCAGCACGAACTCGCTGCCGTAGCCCAGCCCCATGCTGTGCACGCTGAGCTCGCCGCCGTGCAGCTCGGCGAGCCGCCGCGCCAGCGACAGCCCGACGCCGAGACCGGCCGTGGTGCGCTCGAGCGTGGCGTCGGCCTGCACGAACATCTGGAACACGGCGTCGCGCATTTCCGGCGCGATGCCGATGCCGTTGTCGCGCACGTGGATGCGCACGCGCCGCTGCTCCAGCTCGACATCGACCGCGATGCGCCCGCCGCGCCCGGTGTACTTGGCGGCGTTGTTGAGCAGGTTCGACAGGATCTGCGTCAGCCGCGTGGCGTCGCCCTCGATCCACACCGGCTGCGCCAGCGGCGCCGACGTCAGCACGTGGCCCTGCTGCTCGACCAGCGGCCGCACGATCTCGAAGGCGTCGTGGATGACTTGCTGCAAATCGACCAGCTCGCGCTTGATGGTGAGCTTGCCGGTGTTGATGCGCGACACGTCCAGGAGGTCGTCGACCAGCCGCACCATCTGGCGCAACTGGCGCTCCATGATGTCGCGCGCGCGCTGCCCGGCGCCGAGGCCGGACGGGTTGATGCGCATGATGTCGAGCCCGGTCCTGATCGGCGCCAGCGGGTTGCGCAGCTCGTGCGCCAGGGTGGCGAGGAACTCGTCCTTGCGGCGGTCGGCCAGCAGCAGCGCGCGCTCGGCCTCCTGGCGCACCGCCATCTCGCGCTCCAAGGCGCGGTTGGTGGCGAGCAGCCCGCCGGCGCTTTTCTCCACCTCGGCCAGCATGGCATTGAAGGCGTCGACCAGGGTGCCGATCTCGCCCGGCGCCGAGCCCGGCACGCGCAGGCTGAAGTCGCGCCGCTGGATGACGGCGCGCGCCGCCGACGTGACCCCTTCCAGCGGCGACGTGATGCTGCGCTGCAGGCGCGAGGCGACCAGCGCCGCCAGCAGCAGGCTGCACAGCATGACCACGGCCAGGATCGAGCCGTACGAGGCCATCCGCTCGGCGACGCGGTAGCGCGCCTCCAGGTAGACCGTGCCGATGCGCTCGCCATGCTCGACGATCGGGTGGTACAAGGTCAGGCTGCCGTTGACGATCTGGTGGCCCAGCGGTCCCGGTTTTTCCAGGAACACGGGCGTTTTCAGCGCGGCCTGGGTGTAGGAGGCGAACATCGCGCCGCCGCTGTTATAGATGGCGCCGGCCAGGATCTCCGGGCGCATGCGCAGCATGCCGAGGTTCTTGCGCGCGGCTGGGGCGTCGTTGAAGTTGATCGCCGGGGCGCTGGCCAGCGCGATCAGCTCGGCCTGGGTGCGCATGTCGTCGATCCATGAACGCTGGAACGTGCCCAGGTCGTAGAACAGCATCGCGCAGGTGCACAGCAGCAGGGCGGCGGCGGTGGTGGCCAGGGCCATCGCGATCAGCCTGGCGCGCACCGTGGCCAAGCCCAAACTGAACCACGCCATCAACCGCCGCCCTTCTGCACCGCGTACGCCACCGACAACAGGCGCGAGCTCAGTTTGATCCGGCCCTTGTCGGCCGCCGCCAGCGACACCTCGAAGCGCACGCGTTCGTCGACCAGCCGGAAATTGATGACGCTGCCCGATTCGATGCCGGTGGCCGATTCGGTGACCGTCAGCACGCCGGCCGGCTGCGCGGCCTTGACCAGCGCCGCCTCGTCGGCGCCTTCGTCCGCGCCGATGAACAGCAGGTGCAGGCCGCCGGACGGGTCGACGCCCTGCATCTTGCGCACCACGACGGCGTGGTTGTTGACCAGGCGCCCGGCGGTCAGCCGGGTCAGCTCGGCGGCGATGTCCTCGGCGCCGACCACGCCCACCACGTACGGCGCGCCGGGATCGAGCGGGCCGGCGGGGAAGTCGACGTAGCCGAGGAATTTATACAGGAAGCCGGCCTTCACGCTGGTCGCCGACGCGGTGTCCGGCGCGTCGTGGGCGGCGGCGGCGGCAACGGCGGCATCGGCCATGTCGGCGAGCTCCGCGCCATCGGCCACGCGGGGCTGCGCGGCGGCGGACGTTGCCAACGCCAGGGTCAGCGCAAGGGCGGCTGCGCGCGTCGGCATCGAGCTCGCGCCTGTCACTTTGCCAAGCATTTTGTTTCCTTTTAGATCACTTTGGAAAATTATACTGGTGCAAGGTGGGGGGATGGGTGTTTGTGTTGAATAACAACATCGAGGCCGATTGCCGCCACGCCGCCGGGACGGACGGATTGGCTCTGTGCTTGCAAGTGATACCTTGTCCTGGACGGACGATTGACCGCCTGTCCAGCAACGTTTCCCGGCGGCTCATTTAGAATCCGGGTGAGAGTACACGACTGTTTCGTGCCACGAGGAAGCCTCATGCTGCAAGAAAACCCGTTGTCCGCCCAGGCCATCGAAGCCGAACGCTTTCGCCATTTCATCGTCAGCGTCACCGATTACGCGATCTACACGCTCTCGCCCGAAGGGGTGGTGATCACCTGGAACGCCGGCGCCCAGCGCTTCAAGGGGTATCGCGAGGACGAGATCGTCGGCCGCCATTTTTCCGTGTTCTACACGGCCGAGGAACAGGCGCGCGGCCGGCCGGCCCATGTGCTGGAACAGGCCAGGACCACCGGCAAGTTCGAGGACGAGGGCTGGCGCGTGCGCAAGGACGGCACGCGCTTCCTGGCCAGCGTGGTGCTCGATCCGATCTGGGGCGAGGCCGGCGAGTTGCTCGGCTTTACCAAGATCACGCGCGACATCACGGCGCAGCGCGCCGCGCAGGACGAACTGCACGCCAGCGAGGAGCGCTTCCGACTGCTGGTGCAGGGCGTGACCGATTACGCGATCTATATGTTGTCGCCCGAGGGCGTGGTGACCAACTGGAACGAGGGCGCGCGGCGCATCAAGGGCTATGAGGCCGACGAGGTCGTCGGCAAGAGTTTCGCGATGTTCTACACCCCGGAGGACCGGGCCGCCGGGGCGCCGGCCGTGGCGCTGAGTACGGCGCTGACGGCGGGCCGGTTCGAGCGCGAGGGCTGGCGCGTGCGCAAGGACGGCACCCGGTTTTGGGCCAACGTGGTGATCGATCCCATCCACGATGCCGGCGGCAAGCTGCTCGGCTTTGCCAAGGTGACGCGCGACATCACCGAGCGCCGCCTGGCCGCCGAGCAGCTCGAGCGCACGCGCGAATCGCTGCTGCAATCGCAGAAACTGGAGGCGATCGGCAAGCTCACCGGCGGCATCGCGCACGACTTCAACAATTTGCTCAACGTCGTCATGAACGGGCTCGACATCCTGCGCACGGTCGGCGACCGCGCCGTCCAGGGCCGCGCCATGGACGCGATGGAGCGGGCGGCGCAGCGTGGCGCGGCGTTGACCCAGCAATTGCTGGCGTTCGCGCGCCAGCAGCCGCTGCGGCGCGAAGCGCACGACGTCGGCCGCGTGATCCGCTCGTTCGACGCGGTGCTGCACCGCGCCGTGCCCAGCCGCATGCGGCTGCGCCTGCAGATCGCGCAGGATCTGCCCAGCGTGTTGATCGACCCGACCCAGTTCGAGGCGGCGCTGCTCAACCTGGTCGTCAACGCGCGCGACGCCATGCCCGACGGCGGCGACGTGACGGTCGCCGTCGGCACGGTGGTGCTGGCCGCCGGCGAGGTGGGGCAGCTGGCGGCCGGCGGCTACGTCCGGGTGGCCGTGTCGGATACCGGCACGGGCATGCCGCCGGAGACGCTGGCGCGCGCCGTCGAGCCGTTCTTCACGACCAAGGCCGTGGGCAAGGGCACGGGGCTGGGGCTGAGCCAGGTGTACGGGCTGGCGCAGCAATGCCAGGGCGATCTGGCGATCACGTCGGTGGTGGGCGAGGGCACCACCGTGGCGCTGTATTTCCCGGCCATCGTCGATGCCAATGGCGAACACGCCAATAACGGGCACAGCAAAGCGGAAAAGGTGCTGCTGGTCGACGACCAGCCCGACGTGCTGGAGACGGCGGTGGCGCTGTTCAGCCATCTCGGCTACGAGGTCTTGTCGGCCAACAACGGTATCGAGGCGCTCGAGACCTTGCGCGGTACGGGTGACATCGCCATCCTGTTCACCGACGTGGTGATGCCCGGCATCGGCGGCATCGAGCTGGCCAAGATCGCGCGCCGCGAGTTTCCGAATGTGAAGGTGATACTCGCGTCGGGCTACACCAGGTCCAGCCTGCAGGACCGCAGTCCCGAGCTGGATAGCTTCGACCTGATCCCCAAGCCTTACCGGCTCAGCGACCTGATCAAGATTCTGAACGCGGCCCACGTCAAGTAAGGCGGGTTTTGTTCCGGCCCGACCCGCGCTACGATGGGGCCGTGTAGAAATGGTGGACCTGACCCCGGAGCGCTTAGTCGATGAGTTGGCGGAACAGGCGCGTCGCCATCAGGCCGACGGCGCTGTGATGGCGCGCCGGCGTCATCAGCGATTGCAGCAGCCGCATCGCCGCCTGCTTGTTGCCCATGGACGCCACTTGTAATTCCAGTTGGCGCAGTTCGCCGACCGCTTCGTCGTCGTTGGCGCCGGAGTCGGCCACATGGTGGCGGATGATGCCGCGCGCGGCGCCGCTGCGCGGGCTGTGATGCAGGCCCAGCGTGTCGAGCGCGCGCTGGCGGGCGCGGAAGCTCGGCGTGCGGGCGGCCGGCGCGGCCGCCGCGCCCGGCGCCGTGGCGATCCAGTCGCTCAAAATCTGTTGCTCGTAGGCGTTGAACACGCCGAACATCTCGGCGCGCTCACTTTGAATCAGGCGCCAGAAGCGGCTGTTGTCGGCCGGTTGGCCGCGCTGGATCCAGCCGGCTTTTTCCAGCTCGCCCAGCATGGCGGGAATCTGTCGCGGATCGGACAGCCAGTCGTTGATGCCACGGCCGCCGACGCGGCAGTAATCGGAGTGCATGTTCTTGCCGACGACGCTTTTCGCCGCCATGATGTGCACCAGTTCCGCCTCCAGATCGAACTCGGCGATGACCGAGTTGGTGCTGGCGCCCAAATCGTTGAGGCGATAGCCGTCCTGCACGCGGCGCACGAATGCGGCCGTGTCGCCGCAGCGCGGCAGCAATTGTTGCAGCGCCTGCACGGCTTTGAAGGCGTGGCCGGTGCCGCCGTTGTCGACGGTGATGTGCAAGGTGAAATAGTAGGGATCGATGCCGAGCTCGTTCAATTCGTAGGCGGTGATCAGCAGGTGCAGCGGCAGCTGCTCGTAGCCGAGGTTGTAGCCGATGATTTCCGGCAGAAAGTGTTCGGCGTCGTAGGCCAGCGCGAGCTGGATCGCGCCCTGCACGAAGTGGGTGTCGTCGACGTCCTGCCACTGGTCGCAGCCGTGGCTGGCCAGCAGCTTTTTGTAGAGCACGACGTGGTTCTTGTCTGGCACGCCGTCGCCCAGTTCTTCCAGGTAGGTTTGGATCAGCGGGCGGAAGTCGGGGTCGTCCCAGCGCTCCAGCACGCCGTACAGCCAGGCGCCATCGACCAGTTTGGTCGGGGCGACGTGTTTGAGGAAGAACAGCGCGTGCGCCCTGGTGGTGAAGTAGCGGCGCGGGGCGCCGTCGCGGCGTTGCTTGAGGTAGGCATTGTATTCGGCGCCGATCGCCTCGGAGCGCTCGCCGATCCAGGTTTCCATGTCCGCCGGGTCGCCGGGCAGGTCTGAGCTCAGCAAGCGTGCCTGCTGTAGCTGCTGTTCCAGGAAGGCGCGGGCCATCGCCCGGTCGTCGCCGGCGGGAGCGCCGGGCGACAGGGCGCGGTAGACGGCGCTGGGAGGGGCGCTGTGGATCGGGTGGGCGCTGTTGTTGCTGGGGGCTATGCTGTGTGGCAATGCCTGGGCGAATAGGGACATGGTGGTCTTCCGAAAAAGTGAGACGGCATCAAGCTCGTCTATATTGTCGGTGAATTATCCCAGCAGCAGGGGACGCGCCCAAGGGGCGTTCCCCTGTGTTTGTGTAAGACGGAGCTTACACGGCCCGCTATCCGGCGGTCTTGGCGCTTTCTCCGCGGTTGGCCTCCACCCGCTCCGCCGCTTTCTTGCCGGCCAGGAAGGCGTGGTCCGAGTTGTAATATTCCCACTCGCTGTAACGTCCGGCCAGCACGATATCGTGCCGTTCCATCCATGCGCGCACCGTGGCCACATTGTCCGCGCGGGCGTGGTCGTACACCACATACGCATACGGCATGTCGACCTGGTTGGCCGTGATCACCCGGTCGTCTTCGCGCATCATGCCGACCTTGATGCAGTCTTCGATGCAGCGCTCGATCAAGGCCTCGCCATCCAGCGGCAAGGGTTTCCATGGCGAATACGAGATTTCGCAGGTGAACCCGAAACCACCGGGCGCATTGCATTCCGGGCTGGCGTTACCCTGCACGAAGATGCGGTGGAAGATGCTGTCCTCCGGATAGTAGATCCAGTGCTTGTCGGTGACGTCGGCGCGGGCGATGCCGATGTTGACGCAGCGAATCGAGATATGCTTCAGTCCCTCCGCCGCCCGCCGCACCTCCGGCGGCGCCGCGTCGCCGATCAGCCGCACCAGTTCCGGCAGCGGCATGGTGCTGATCAACTGCTCGTATTGCAGGCGGCGGCCGTCGGCCAGCACCACCGTGTGCTCGTCCGGCAGGATGCACACCGCGTCCGCGTTGAGCTCGATCTTGCCGCGTATGTGCGGCAGGAAGCCCGACACCAGCGCCTGGAAGCCGCCGCGCTTGGGATAGCCGAAGCGGGCGTTCGGCCCCATCGGCTTGGCGACCGGCTCCAGCGCGCCTTCGATGATCTGGTTCAGGTCCGGCAGCGGCACCCGTCCGCCCAGCCATGAGGTTTCCATTTCGTTCAGCGGCACCGTCCACAACTTCTTGTTGTACGGGATGGCGAAGTGGCGCGCGATGCCGGCGCCCCATACGCGGTAGATGAAGTGCTCGAAGTCCTCGCCCTGGGCCGCGGTCGACAGCGCGCCGGCGCTGCTGTTGGCGACATCGGCGGTGCCGTCGGCGCAGCAATCCTCGACATCGGCGGCGCAGCTCTCCGCCTTGCCGGCCAGGCCGTAACGCGATTCGATGGCGCCGACGATGCATTCCTTGATGACGGCCGGCGGCAGGCCGTACAGCGCGCCCTGGAACGGATAGCGGGTGAACACCTGCTTGCTGTAGACCCAGGCTTCGCGCATCTGCCAGTGCTGGTTGTCGCCGAGCAGGATGTCGTACAGCTTGAGCACGTAAGGGTCGTTGGAAAACATGATGTGGCCGGCGTAGTCGAAGGTGAAGCCCTGGTCCCGGATCGAGCGGCACCAGCCGCCGACCGTGGCGTTACGCTCCAGCAGGACGGTGTCGGTGCCGAGGTGGTAGGCGGCCGACAGGCCGGTCGGCCCGGCGCCGACGATCAGGCAGCCGGCGCGCTGCGCGGCCGACGCCTGGCGCATCGGGTTGACGACGGCGCCGCCGCCGGACACCTCGGCGGCGGCCGCGCGCGTGCCGTCCTGCTGGCCCAGCTTGTAGCCTTTGCCCGACGGCGGAGTGTTGGCCAGCAGCGCGCGCATGGCGTCGGCGGTCGCCTCCCACGAGGTCTTGTCGACGACGGCGCGCATCTTGTCGGCCAGCGCCGAGCGCAACGCGGGCGTCATCGCCAGCGCCGCCTCGCACGATTCGATGAATTTCCCGTGGCTGTGCGCCACCCGCACGATGTCGCCATAGGGATCCTCCACATCCTTGATGGCGGTGCTGACGGCCGGCAGTTCGGCCGCCATGTACTCCAGTACCTTGGTCGGGCTGATGTAACGGGTCGCCTCGTTGAGCGCGAACGGCAGCAGGCACACGTCCCAGCCGGCCAGGAATTGCGGCAGCGCGTCGTACGACTGCTGGCCGAGGTAGTGGATGTTCCGGCGTTGCGGCAGCGTGGCCGGATCGATCTTGACGACCGGCCCGACCATCACCAGCTGCCATTCCGGATGGGCGTCGGCCAGCGCGGCGAGCAGCGGCGCGTCGAAGCGCTCGTCGATGACACCGTAGTAACCCAGGCGTGGAGCCGGGATGCCGGCGTGCAGCGGATGGGCATTGCCACGGTCCAGCGCCTGCTGGAAGTGCGCCGCATCGACGCTGCTGGGGAAACAATGGGCGTTGTCATGGCGCCCGCGCTTGGCCTCGTACAGGCTGGGGCCGCCCGTGAAGACCAGGTCGGCGGTCTTGAGCAGCGCCGTCTCGCGCTGCAGCAGCTGCTTGGGCGGGTTCTTGAACGCGGAGAGTTCATCCATGCAATCGTAGACCACCAGGCCGGCGTGCAGCGGCGGCAGCAGCGGCAGCGCCATCGGCGTATAGAACCAGACGACGGGGGCGTCATCGCCCCGGATAAGTTCGGCCAGCAGTGGTTGCAACAGCGGAATCTGGTCGTCATGGAAGCCCGGCGCCTGCACCGGCGTGTGCGGGCGGTAGACGGTGACGTTGGGCGCGGGCGACGAGCTTTGCAGGAAGCTCTCGCCATCGTGGAAAACCGGCTCCTCGATAAAGGCGATCTTGTAGTGTTGTGCCAGGCGCGACAGGACTTGTTGCGGACGCTGGTAGACGAAGTCCCAGCGCAGATGACAAAAGACGATAATGGTTTTCATGAAGTTCTCCCTGTGCCCTTGCGGGTCGTTAGTAGTTAGCTGCGTTACACGCCTGGAACGTGGAAAAATGAGCGCGACCGCGCGGTTCTTATTGTTTAGCTCGCTCATGCGGCATCCCGCCATCGATCAGAGAGGCTGAACTGACAGGCGTTATGCGAAGGCGGGGTTGACATGGTCGGATCCCACTGACGTCGATTTCTGCGCGCGCTGGACCAGCGCGGCGGAACAGATGCCAGTCAATCCTAGCAACGATCGACTATTTTTTTCTTTTCAATTCCGCTAGACCACGAACAGCGCTTCAGCCACCCGGGCGATCCGATCGACTGGAGCGCGCGCATCAACGTTCCCTTCGCGCCGGAATCGAAGGCCAGCGGCATCGGCGACGAATCGTTCCACATGGCGTGCTCGATCTGGTATCCGCGCACCACCGGCATCTGGCAGACGGTGTGGCTCGAGTCGCTGCCGGCGACCTACATCGGGTCGCTGCGCTCGAGGCCGGTGTTCGACGGCTTCGAGATGGGCTGCGAGGTGCTCGCCGGCGGCGACATCCGCGACAACCTGGCGGTGTCGGTGCGGCTGCTGCACAACGGCGTGCTGCTGGCTGCCGACCGCTACCTGCTGGTGGGCCGGGGGGCCAACCGCCGCCGTATCCGCTGCGGCTGGTGCTCGACCAGGGCTACTGGCCCGACACGCTGATGGCGGCGCCGTCGGACGACGCGCTGCGCCGGCGCACCACACCTGGGGCTATTCGCGCGTGGGCGACGCCGAGACGTATCTGAACCGCTACCGCACCTTGCTCAGGGTGGTCAACGAGACGGTGATGTTCAGCGGTTTTTGCTACACCCAGTTCGCCGACACCTTCCAGGAAACCAACGGCTTGCTGAACGCCGACCGCAGTCCCAAGGTGCCGCTGGCGCAGATCAGCGCCGCCACGCGCAACATCGGCGAGTGACTTCCTGTCCGGCATGCGCTCCAGTCCTACGTCATCAGCAGTCGTGTGCTGACAAGGTGCGGCTGAGCCGGTTGTAGAATGCATGGGTCGCGACAGTTCGACCGCGCGGCGCGGGGTTTAACTACATAGTCTCAGGGAGAAGAAAATGAACTTTTTAGGATGGATTATTGTAGGCGGTCTGCTGGGTTGGATTGCGAGCAAAGTAATGAACACGGATGCCCAGCAGGGTATCTTCTTGAATGTCATCGTCGGCATCGTCGGCGCATTCCTTGGCGGCCTGGTGATCGCGCCGTTGCTGGGCACGGGGACCATCAACGACGGCGACTTCAGTCTGGGTTCGCTGGGCGTCTCGTTCCTCGGCGCGGTGGTGCTGCTGGCGATCGCCAACCTGGTCTTCCGCGGACGGGCGCGCTAAGGGCGCGGCGCTGCCGGCGCATCCTTCGACACCGCCTTCGCAGGCGGTGTTTTTGTTTGTGCGCGCCCCGCGCGGCCGCCTTGCTTTCGGCTCGCCAGGCGGATCCGGAGCAGAACATTGATTTTCCTCAATCTGGTGTATCGTGGTCCCGACGCACACGCCAGCCGAGGTTTATATGAAACTAGCCGCATTTATCACCGCGCACATGGATGAGATTGTGGCGGAATTCATCGATTTCGCCCGGACCCTCCAGCCCGCTTCGCTGGAAAATTCCGTGGCCGAGTTAAAAGATCACGCGCGCGAAATTTTGTTGACGATCGCGGCCGGACTCGATGCCGCCGAAACGCCGAAGCAAAAACGCGACAAGTCGGTCGGGCAGGTTCCGGTGATGAAGGGTCCCGAGACGGCGGCGGCCGCGCACGGCGGGGCGCGGCAATCGGGTGGTTTCACGCTGCCGCAATTGACGGCCGAGTACCGGGCGCTGCGCGCGAGCGTGCTGCGGCTGTGGATGCCAACGGTCAGGTCGGTCACCAAGGCCACTGCGGAAGACTTGTCGGCGTTCCATGAAGGCCAGTCTCGGCCTGGGGCTGTTCATCGCCCGCGAGATCACGACCGCCCATGGCGGCTCGATCAGCGTCGAGTCGGGACCATCGTGCGGCACGGTGTTCACGGTGCGCTTGCCCAGGACGCTCGACCTGCGCGGTTCGCGGTCGCGCGCGCGCTAACCGCGCAACATGGCGACGACCTTGTCGATGCTGTAGGGTTTGGTGATGAACCCCACCGCGTCCCGGCGGGCGGCCAGCTGTGCCGGGTGGGTGTAACCCGAGGTCAGCACGATCCTGATGTGCGGGTAGTTGCTTTCCACGATGCCGGCCAGCTGCAGCCCGGTCATGCCGGGCATCGCGATATCGGAGAAGACGGCGTCGATGGTCGGGTCGGTGCGCAGGATGGCCAGCGCCTCTTCCGCCGAATACGCCACCCTGACGGCGATCCCGTGGGCGTTCAACAGCATTTCGGCCATATCGGCCAGGTCGTGCTGGTCGTCGACGACCAGCACCGTGCGCGGGCCGGACAGCGCCGCGCCGGATGCGCGCGGGCCGTCCGTCCCGGGCGGGAAGGCGCGGCCGGCGGGGCGTTGGCGGGAAGGGTGGTGGTCGCTTGCGGTGTGCATGATGGTTTGTCTCTGTCGCGGTAATTCTGGTGGTGCGGCGATCGCCTTAGCGCGGAATCGTCACGGTGAAGCGGGTGCCGGCCACGGCGTCGGAGGTGACCGTCACCTCGCCGTGGTGCGCGCGGGCGATCTCCCTTGCGATGAACAGTCCGATACCGAGGCTGGTGCTTTCCATCGAGTCGCCGTCGCCGCCGATGCGCACCAGCGGATCGAAGATGCTGTTGAAGCGGGCGGCGGGGATGGCCGGGCCTTGATTGGTCACGGAAATGGTCACTTCGCGGTCGTCGCCGTCCAAATCGACGACGATGGGACTGTCGGCGACGCCATGCTGGATCGCGTTGCCGATAAGGTTGGACAACATCTGGCCGATCCGCCCGGCATCGCGCGGGGAGTCCAGCCGGGGCGGGGCGTTGAGCACGATCTGGCGCTCGGAATGATAGGTGCGCAGTTCATCGATGACCTGGTTGCAAATCCCGACGAAGTCGCCGTTCTTGGCATCAATGGGGATGCCCGGGCCGAGCCGGGTGCGCGTGAAATCGATCAGATCGCCGATCAGGCCGGCCATGCGCTTGGAGCCGTTGAACATGCGGGTCGCCGCCAGCACATATTTCGGCGGTATGTCGGACGCTTGCATGATGAAACTTGAGCCGCTGGTCAACACGGAGAGGGGATTGCGCAAATCGTGGCCGAGGATCGCCAGGAACATGTCGCGCGACTGTTTGACCAGTCGCTCGTACCTGGCGACCGATTCGGCCAGCGCCTGGTCGACGGCTTCGTTAAACCGGGTCATGTCGTCCATCATCGCGGCTGTGTCGCCAACCGTTTCCTTGCTCCACAAAGCCAAAACACTCGAGCGCAGCGCGCGGTACTCGGAGACCAGCTGATCCACGGTATACCCCGACAGCAGGCGGGCTTCGGCGTGCGTTTCGGCCGCCGTGTCGCCGGCGTCGCGGTCGCCCCGGCCCTCGGACTTCTCCACCCGTTCGAGCTCCGATTGCGTGGTCTCCAGGTCGTGCGCGAACGCGGTGAGCATCTGGTGCGCGTGATCGCGCAGTTCGGCGTCATCCATGGTCAAGGCGGGTGGTTCCACCGTGCGGGCGAAATCCTCCCACGCTTGCAGGATGGGTTCGATATTGTCGCGGATAAACGACGAGAGAGTGTTTGCGGTCATTTGGTTTCGTCCCTAACGTTGCCCGAGTCCGCGCCAGCCGCATCGAAAGGGAATTTCGATTGTAGCATCGGCGCCATTGCGGTTGGGTGCGGTAGCTAACAAAGCCGGGCGGGCGGGCCATCGCGGCCGGTGGACGCGGTTGAGCGTAAAATGGCGGCCTTGTCGCCGCCGGGCGCGTTTGGAACATTGGATATGCAGGATATGAAGGCCGTCGCGCGGTTTCGCACCGATCTGGTACGCTGGCGCCAGCTGGTCACGCCCGGTTGGCTGGCGGCGCTGGCGGCCGGCGCGGAGGTGGAGGCGCCGCCCCGACCGGGGTGGCGGCTGTTCGAGGTCGGCTGTGGTTGCGCGGCGCTGTTCGAACACGCCCATATTCCCGGGGCCTCGTACATCGATACCCGCGCGTTCGAAGCGGAACCGTTGTGGAACAAACGCGCCGACGACGTGGTGCTGGGCCTGTTGCTGTCGCGGGGGATACGCCACGACACCACCGTCATCCTCTATGGCCGTAACAACCTGGCGGCCGCGCGGCTGGCGCATCTGCTGTTGTACGCCGGCGTCGGGGATGTGCGGCTGCTCGATGGCGGTTTCGCGGCGTGGGAGGCCGGCGGCCACGCCTGCGCGCAAGGACCGGTCCGTTTGGCGGCCGGCGACGCGGCCGCGGATTTCGGCGTCCCTTTCCCCGCCCATCCGGAATATCTTATCGGTACGCCGCACGCGCGGGCGTTGTTGTCGGCGGCCGACGGCGCGCTGGTCAGCATCCGAAGCGAGGCGGAGTTTCTCGGCAAAGTGTCCGGCTACAGTTATATCGCGGCGCGCGGGGATATTCCCGGCGCGCGCTGGGGCCGGGCCGGGGCCGACGGCGACGTCAACAGTATGAGCGCCTACCACCTTGCCGACGGGCGCATGAAACCGGCCGCCGAGATCGTCCGGCAATGGCGGGAGCACGGCATCGTCGAGGGTTTGCGGATCGGGTTTTATTGCGGCACGGGTTGGCGCGCCTCGATGGCGTTTTTCTATGCCTGGCTGATGGGCTGGCCGCGTATCAGCGTGTACGACGGGGGCTGGCTGGAGTGGAGCGGGGGTGGGCGGGACCGATATTTGTCCGATTGATCCACATCAAACTTTGGGCGGATAGCGAATGCTAACGTGGGGTCTTCCCACCCCAAGTCCGATTATGCATGTTCTCGACATCACCATGTACTACGCCGAAGAAGGCGGCGGCATCAGCAGCTATCTCAACGCCAAGTCCAGCTGGCTTGCGCGCAACGGACACGTGCGCCATACGATACTGAGCTCGAGCGTACAACATTGCAGCCTGACGCCGGCGGTCGTCGCCTTGCCCGGCATCGCGATTCCTGGCATCAACGGTTACCGCCTGCCGCGTTCGCTGCGCGCGCCGGCGCGCATCGTCCAGCGCTGCCGGCCCGATCTGCTGGAGGTCGGCGACGCCGGGCCGTGCGCGCTGGCCGCGCTGCATGTGCGGCGCCGGCTGCACGTGCCGCTGATCGGCTTTTATCATTCCGATCTGCACGCGCTGGTGGGCGACCGCTTCGGCCCCGGCGCGGCCGCCATCGCCGCCAGGTATCTGCGGCACGTCTATCGCCAGTTCGACCTGGTGCTCGCGCCGAGCAGGCTGATGGTGCACCGGCTGGGCCAGCTGGGCGTGACGGACGCCGTGCACCAGCCGCTGGGCGTCGATACCGGCATATTCAGTCCGGGGCGGCGCGATGCGGGTTTGCGCGACCGGCTCGGCCTGCCCGCCGGGACCCGGCTGCTGGTCTACGCGGGCCGTTTCACGGCGCAGAAGAAACTCGGCGTGCTGATCGAGGCGGTGCGGCGCCTCGGCCGTCCGTATCACTTGCTGCTGATCGGCGGCGGCAGCGCGTTGCCGGCTTCACCCAACAGCACCATACTGCCGTTCGAGCGCGACCCCGGCAGGCTGGCGCGGCTGTTGGCCAGCTGCGACCTGCTGACCCATCCCGCCGATGGCGAAACCTTCGGCCTGATCGCGCTGGAGGCGATGGCCTGCGGCCTGCCGGTGCTGGGCACGGGCGGCGGCGTGGCCGAGTTGATCGACCCCGGCACGGGCCTGGTGGTGCGGCCCGATTGCGCGGCCAGCCTGGCCGATGGCATCGTGGCGCTGTTCGGCATGGATATGGCGCGGCTGGGCGCCAACGCCCGCCACAAGGCGTGCGCGCATTTCGACTGGAACCGCATCATGCCGCAACTGATGGAACGCTACACCGGCTTGCTGGCGTCGCGGCGGCGGGCGCAATTCGATCCCGAGGGCTGCCTTGCCGACTGAGCGCAAGGCGCTGTGCGTCTCGGTCCACGACGTGGCGCCGGCCACCTGGCCGGCCTGCCAGCGCTTGCTCGCGGCGATAGCGGAGGTGGCCGATATACCGCTGACCTTGCTGGTGGTGCCGTGCTACCACGGCAGCGATCGCCCCGCCCGGGATTACGAGGCGATGCTGACGGCGTTGCTCGCGCGCGGCCACGAGCTGGCGCTGCACGGCTACCGGCATCTGGACGGCGGGCCGCCCGCGTCCGGCTGGCGCAAGCGCTGGCTGCGCGGCGTCTACACGCGCAACGAGGGCGAGTTCTCGGCGCTGACCGCGGAGCAGAGCCGTTTGCTGCTGGCGCTCGGGCTGGAATGGTTCGGCCGCCGCGGCTGGCCGGTCGACGGCTTCGTGCCGCCGGCGTGGTTGCTGGGAAGCGGCGCCTGGCTGGCGCTGCGCCAGGCGCCGTTTTCCTACACCACTACCTGGACCCATTTCCACCTGCTGTCGCCGCAGCGCCGCATCTGGTCTCCCAGCCTGGTCTACGCGGCGCGCAACGGCGGCGGACGAGCGTTGTCGCCGCGCCTGGCCACGGCGCAGGCGGCATGCATGGGAGCGGCGGAGCTGGTGCGCCTGGGCCTGCATCCGGCCGACGCCGCGCATCCGGCGCTGCTGCGCCATGCGCAGCATCTGCTGGGCGCATTGCTGGCGTCGCGCGCGCCGATGACGAAGTCGGCGTTCGCGCGGCGGAGCCGATCAGTTTGATGATTTTTCCGTCGGGTGTGGTAAGAACGCTCCGCCGCTCTCTACAATGGGAGCGATGAAAACACCACTCAGCGCGCTTCTGCTCCTCCCGTTCGCCGCCGCGCCGGCGTTCGCTACCAACTATTACGTCGCTCCCGGTGGCAGCGACAACGCCGCCGGCACGCAGGCGGCGCCATGGGCGTCGATCGCGCGTGCGCAAACCCAGGCCCGGGCCGGCGACACCGTCTACTTCCGTGGAGGCAGGTATGCTTACACGGCCGGCGTCGAGGTTTGCGCCAGCAGGACGGCGATCGTCAACGCCATCACGCTCGCCAAGAGCGGCAGCGCCGGCCAGCCGATCCGCTACTGGGCGTATCCGGGCGAGACGCCGGTGTTCGATTTTTCCGCGATGAAGGATGATTGCCGCGTCAAGGGTTTCAATGTCACGGCCAGTTGGGTCCACCTCAAGGGGCTGGAAGTGACCGGCGCGCCGCAGCAACCGGGCAACCGCTTGAACCACGAGTCGTGGGGCGTGTGGAACAGCGGCAGCAACAACGTTTTCGAGCTGCTCGATTTGCACCACAACATGGGGCCGGGGCTGTTCATCCAGAACGGTTCCAACAACCTGGTGCTGAACAGCGATTCGCATCACAACTACGATCCGTACACCTCGAACGGGGCCGGGCAGAGCGCCGACGGCTTCGGCGCGCACGTCAAGGCCAACCAGCCGGGCAATGTGTTCCGGGGTTGCCGCGCGTGGATGAACACCGATGACGGGTTCGACCTGATCAACGCGTTCTCGCCGGTGACGATCGAAAATTCGTGGGCGTGGCAGCATGGCTATTTGCCGGGGACGACCACGCCGCTGGCGGCGGGCAATGGCAACGGCATCAAGGCGGGTGGTTATGGTGGCGCGTATGTCGCCAACGGCGTCAAGCACACGGTGCGGTTTTCGGTGGCGTTCGCCAACAAGGCGGCGGGTTTCTATGCCAACCACCATCCATTGGCGATTGATTTCTTTAACAATACGTCGTTCAGCAACGGGGTGAACTACAACATGCTGGGGATCGCGCCGGATGGTTCGGCGGTGAACTTCGGGAACCTGCGCAACAACCTGGCGTACAAGGGGATGGCGACGTCGAACACGGCCGGGCTGGACATGGCGAATAATTCGTGGACCTTGCCGGTGCAGATCGGCGACGGCGATTTCGAGGATGTCTCGGCCACCGGCTGGGACGCGCCGAGGCAGGGCGACGGCAGCCTGCCGGTGCTGCGCAGCTATCGTTTGCGCCCGACCAGCGATTTGATCGGCAAGGGCGTCAATGTCGGCTTGCCGTTCAACGGGGCGGCGCCGGATCTGGGGGCGTTCGAGTCGGCGCAGTGATGGCCTTCCTCGGATCCACGTAGGGCGGATTAGCGAAGCGTAATCGGCCATGCATGCGTCGCGTTGACGCATGCATGGCCGATTACGGCGTTCGCCTAATCCGCCCTACGTGTCTCCGGGGTGTTTCTACTTCATTGGGCCGCCGATGACGCCGGGCGGCCCCTCCAACATTAATCGACCAGCTTGGCCGCCAGCTGCTGCACCTTGGCCGGATCGGCTTTCACCGCCACGGCGATCGCGCGGCCGTAGTTGGCGTCGGCTTTCTGGAAGTACGACAGCATCGCGTACTTGACGCCGTCATCCTTCACCTGGCCCAGGTCGCCGGCCAGGTTGCTGACCAGATTGGCCTGCTGCTGCGCGTTCAGCGAGCGGTAGAAGTCGCCCGCCTGCGCGAAGTTGAGCGTCTTCGCGATACGGGCCTGCTGCGTCGTGCCGCTCAGCGGCAGTTGGCTGGACTTGTACTCGGCGTTGTCGGCCAGCGGCGCGTGCGCGCTGGGCTGGTAGTTGACTTCGCCTTTGCGGGCGCCGCTGTTGGCAGCGCCGTCCTGGTTGTAGTTGGCGGCGGCCATGCGCGGACGGTTGATCGGCAGTTGCAGGCCGTTGGCGCCGAGGCGGTGCAGCTGCGTGTCGGCGTACGAGAACAAACGGCCCTGCAGCATGCGGTCTTCCGACGCTTCGATGCCCGGCACCAGGTTCGACGGCGCCATCGCCGATTGCTCGGTCTCCAGGAAGACGTTGTCCGGATTGCGGTTCAGGGTCATGGTGCCGATTTTGGTCTCCGGCACGCTGGCCGGCCAGATCTTGGTGGCGTCAAGGCCGTTGAAGTCCAGCTTGGCCAGTTGTTCCGGCGTCATCACCTGCACGTACAAATCCCATTTCGGGAAGCGGCCTTCCTTGATGGCGGCGATCAGGTCGCCCGTCATGTGGTTGAAGTCGCGGCCCTGGATCTCCGACGCCTCTTTGGCCGTCAGCGTTTTTTCGCCCTGCAGCGATTTCCAGTGGAACTTGACGTAGTTGACCTTGCCCTTGGCGTTGACGAATTTATACGCGTGGACGCTGTTGCCGTCCATTTCGCGGTAGCTGGCCGGCGTGCCCTGGTCCGAGTACACGCGGGTCAGCATGTGGGTCGCTTCCGGCTGGTGCGAGAAGAAGTCGAAGAAGCGGTTCGGGTCCTGCACGTTGGTGTCCGGCGACGGCTTGAGCGAGTGCACCATGTCCGGGAACTTGATGGCGTCGCGGATGAAGAAGATCGGCAGGTTGTTGCCGACCAGGTCCCAGTTGCCTTCCTTGCTGTAGAACTTGGTGGCGAAGCCGCGCGGGTCGCGCAGCGTTTCCGGCGAGTGGTTGCCGTGGATGACGCTGGAGAAGCGCACGAACACCGGCGTTTCCTCGCCCGGCTTGAAGACGGCCGCGCGCGTCACGTCGGAGATGTCCTTGCTGGCGACGAAGACGCCGTGGGCGCCGGTGCCGCGCGCGTGCACCACGCGCTCGGGCTGGCGCTCGCGGTCGAAGCGCTGCAGTTTCTGGATCAACTGGACGTCCTGCAGCAGGACCGGGCCGTTGGGCCCGGCCGTCTGCGAGTTCTGGTTGTCGCCGATGGGGGCGCCGTTGTCGCGTGTCATGACGGTGGCGGGCGCGGGCGCGGCTTGGGCGGCGGCGTTGCCGACGCCGGCCGCTGCCGTCAAGGCCAGTGCGGCCATGCGGCGGACGAGCTGAGTCGATTTCATTGGGTATCTCCCTTTTGATGTGTGAACGCAAACCTTAACGGTTGCGACACTATTATCAAAATCAATTATTTATATGAAATCGATAGCTTTTTCGTTATTTAAGTCTTTTAGTTACAAAACAGTCCCTGCAGGAAATATCTCAGCGCTTGCGGTCGCTGCTGGCGAATTGTTCGATCTTGCGCGTGGCGCCGGAGACGATCAGCAGGTCGTCGGGCAGCACGCGGGTGTCGGGCAGGGCGTGCTGGAAATCCTCGCCGGGGCGCTTGACGCCGACCACGGTGACGCCGAATTTCTCGCGCACGTGCGACTGCGCCAGCGTCATATTGTGCGTCAGCTCCGGCGCCCGGATCTTGGCGATGGCGAAGCCGTCGTCGAACTCGATGTAGTCCATCATGCGGCCGGTGATCAGGTGCGCCACGCGCGCGCCCATGTCGGCCTCCGGATAGACGATGTGGTGGGCGCCCACCCGCCTGGCGATCTGGCCGTGCTCCGGCGTCAGCGCCTTGACCCAGATATCCTTGATGCCCAGCTCCGTCAGCACCATCAGCGACATCAGGCTGGCCGCCAGGTCGGTGCCGATGCCCACGATCGCGTGCGAGAACTCGGCCACGCCCAGCTGGCGCATCACGTCCTCGTTGGTGGAATCGGCCTGCACCGCGTGGGTCAGCTTATCGGCCCACAGCTGCACCAGCTCCGGGTCGCGGTCGATGCCCATGACGTCGTGGCCCATGCGCATCAGCGCCTCGGCGACGGCGCCGCCGAAGCGGCCAAGGCCGACGACGACGATGTTGTCGCTGTTCGGGAATGAGATCTGTTCCGTGAAAATTTTACCCAACAATTGGATGCTCCTCGGGATAACGATAAGGCAGGCGGCGCTCGCCCAGAACCAGCGACGCCGCCAGCGTGACGGTGCCGACCCGGCCCAGGAACATCAGCAGGGCCAGGGTCAGTTGGCCGGCCGGCGGCAGGCCGGGGGTGATGCCGGTCGACAGGCCGGCCGTGCCGAACGCCGACACCACCTCGAAAATAATCCGGTCGGTCGGGAAGTCGGAGACGTGCAGCAGCACCAGGGTGCCCAGGGCGACCATGCCGCAGCCCAGGACGACGACGGTGATGGCCTGGCGCTGCGCCGAGGCGCCCAGGCGGCGGCCGAAGGCTTCGGTGTCGCGGAAGCCGCGCACCTCGGCGATCACCAGCAGCGCCAGGATGACGATGGTGCCGACCTTGACGCCACCGGCGGTACTGGCGCTGCCGCCGCCGATGAACATCAGGAAGTAGTGCAGCGCCCACGATTCCGGCGTCAGCGCGGCGATATCGACGGCGTTGAAGCCGGCCGTGCGCGCGGCCACCGACATGAACGACGCCGACAGCAGCTTGTCGCCCAGGTCCATGGCGCCGAGCGTGCGCTGGTTGTGCCATTCGAACAGCAGCACGCCGAGCAAGCCAAGGGCCAGCAGCACGGCGGTGCCGAGCAAGGTGAGCTTGGTGTGCATCGACCAGTGGCGCGGGTCGCGCAGCTTGAGGCGCAGGTCGTGCAGCACCGGGAAGCCGATGCCGCCGGCGACGATGGCGATCATCAGCGGCGCGAGGATCAGCGCGTCGCCGGCGTAGCGCGTCACGCTGTCGGCATGGATCGAGAAGCCGGCGTTGCTGAACGCCGACACGGCGTGGAAGGCGCCGCTCCACACGGCCTGCGTCCACGGCAGGTCGTAGGCGAAATGCAGGCGCAGGGTGAGCACGGTGGCGATCAGCAGCTCGGAGGCGAAGGTGACCACCAGCACCAGGCGCGCCACGCTGGTGACGTCGCCCAGGCCGAGCGTGCGCGTCTCCATCTGGCTGATCAACTTGATGCGCAGCCGCGGCGAGTCGTTGACCAACAGTCCGAGCAGGGTGGCGGCGGTCATCATGCCGAAGCCGCCGAACTGGAACAGCGCCATGATGACGCCCTGGCCGAAGCCGGACCAGTAGGTGCCGGTGTCGACGACCGTCAGGCCGGTCACGCAGACGGCGGACACCGACGTGAAGAGGGCGGCCAGCCAGGGCGCGCCCTGGCCGCCGGCCTGGGAGAGCGGCAGCATCAATAGCGCCGTGCCGAAGGCGATCGCCATCAGAAAGGCCAGCGCCACGGCGCGCGCGGGATGAAGCACGGATCGCATCGGTGTTTAAGTTCGCAGTGTCAGGTTGTTCCGGGGTGGGGAAGGCGATGCAAGTCGCATCGGCGTCGGCGCGGCCCGATTATACGTGACGCCGGGCGCGGCCGATCGCCATGCTGGACGGATGCGCGTGGCAGTGGCATGCTGGGGGTGTTCCAGATCGATACGGGGTGGTGATGCGGTATTTGGGCGGCGCGGCTTTTTTTTCAAGGTGGTCGAAGGCGCGCGCGTGGGCGGTTGTCTTTCTGGCATGGTTGGCTTTCGGGGCGCTGTGCGTGCCGGCAGGCGCCGAGCAAATGTCGTTGCGCCAGTACGGCCAGGCCGACGGCCTGGCCAACCAGGCCGTCACCGCCATCACCCAGGACGGCGCCGGCTATCTGTGGGTGGGCACCGAGAACGGCTTGTTCCGCTTCGACGGCGCGCGCTTTCTCCGCTATGGCAAGCGTGACGGCTTGCCGGCTCCGTTCATCACCGCGCTGACGACCGATGCCGCCGGCCGCCTGTGGGTCGGCACCGACGCCGGTTTGTGCGAATGGCGGCGCGACGGCTGCGTGGCGGTCGCGGGCCCGGACGGGGCGCCCATCGTCCTGTGGGCCGGACAGCGCTTCGCCCGCAACGGCGACGACACGCTGCTGGTGGTCGGCAAGCGCGAGCTGTTGGAGTTGCGGCCCGGCGCCGGCGGAAAATGGCAATCCCGATATTATTTCAGCGAGGCGCAGCGCCGCGACCATCCCGTGCTGGGGGACGTCACGAGTATCGCGGCCGGGCGGGACGGCGTCCTGTGGTTCGGGTGCGGGAGGCAGGTGTGCCGCTACGGGGCGGACGGACTGGCCCGCTACGGTCCGCAACAGGGCGTGCCGCCGGCGAAGTGGGGCGCGATCTTCGCCGGCAGGGACGGCGAGATGTGGCTGCGCAGCCAGTCCTACATGCTGTCGCTGGCCCCGGGCGCCGCGCGCGCGGTGGCGCATGCGCCGCCCGGCGTGGCCCAGGCCACCGTCAGGCAGTATTTTCCGATGGCCCAGGACAGCGACGGCACGCTGGTGTCGAACAACGACTACGGTTTGCTGCGCGGCGTGGCGGGCGACTGGCGCGAGTACGGCGCCAGGGAAGGGCTCAAGGCCGACGGCGGCATCTCCGCCATCTTCGCCGACCGTGACGGCGAGTTGTGGCTTGGCCTCGCGGGGCGCGGCCTGGCCCATTGGCAGGGTTATCGCAGCGTCGCCAACTGGACCACGGCGCAAGGATTACCCAGCGACGATATCTGGTCGTTCCACCGTTCCGGCGACGGCGCGCTCTATCTGGGAACGGGACGCGGCATGGCGGTCCAGCGGCACGGCGGGGCGCCCTTCAGCCGGCCGGCGGGCGGTTACGAGGGCGCCGACCATCAAGTCGGCACGATCGCCACCGACCGCGCGGGCAATCTGTGGAGCGGCACGTTCTCCGGCGCGCTGGTGCGCCAGGACCGGCTCACGGGGCGCAGCGTCCACGTGGCGAAGCTGCCGCTGATCTACCGCCTGTTCGTCGATGCCGACGGCCGGATCTGGATCGCGACCAACAACGGCGTGTACGTGGTCCGGGACCCCGAACATTCGTCGACGCCGCAACCTGTCGAGGGGCTGCGGTCCTTGCTGGGCGAGCAGAAGGAAGATATCGGCGCGACCGCCATTTGCCAGACCGGCGACGGCACCTTGTGGTTCCTCGTCCGCGACAGGGTGTTGCGGCTGGCGGGCAAGCGGTGGAGCGCGCCGAAACTGCCGGGTGTCGTCAACATGCTCAGTTGCGATGCCGGCAACCTGTGGCTGGCCGGTCCGCGCGAGGATATCATCTGGTACGGGCCGGCCGACGACACGGCCGAGGCGCTGGCGCTGCAGCCGTTGCCGCTGACGGCCACCCCGATGGCGGGCCGCTCGGTGATGTCGATGCATGTCGACCGCCGCCACTGGCTGTGGATCGGCAGCGACGACGGCGTGGCCGTCTGGAACGGCAAGGCCTGGCGCATGCTCAATCAGCAGAGCGGCCTGATTTGGAACGACAGCAACCAGTACGCGATCTTCGAGGATGCCGATGGTTCGATGTGGATCGGCACCAGTAGCGGCGCCTCGCACATCGTGCACCCCCAGGACCTGTTCGCGCCCGGGCAGCTGGCGTTGGGGATCGAGTCGGTCGACTACGACGGCAACCCGCTGGGCGTCAGCAAGGCGCAGATGATCGCCTGGAGCGGCGGCGCGCTGCAGGTCAGGCTGGCGGTGCTGTCGTTCCGCAACCACGAGGCGCTGCGCTACCGCTACCGGCTCAAGGGGCTGGAAAACGGCTGGACCGTCACCGACGGCACGGTCCTGCGCTATCCGGCGTTGGCGCCGGGCAGCTATGTGCTGCAGGTGAGCGCCGAGAACACCATGCTGCAGGCGGCGGCCGGGCCGGTCGAGCTGCCGCTGACGATCATGCCGCCATGGTGGCAAAGCGGCTGGTTCTACTCCGGCTGCGCGCTGCTGGCGCTGACCCTGGCCTGGCTGCTGTACCGCTGGCGCCTGCGCGGCATCCTGCGCCGCAGCGCCGAGATGGAGCAGCTGGTGCGCGAACGGACCATCGAGCTGGAGGCCTCGCGCGAGGAGCACCGCATGCGCTCCCTCAAGGACGGCCTGACCAAGGCCTGGAACCGGGTCGCGATCATGGAGATGATCGGCCAGCAAATCGCCACCAGCGCGCGCAGCGGCGGCAGTTTCATGGTGGTGCTGCTGGACCTGGACCACTTCAAGCGCATCAACGACACCCATGGACACCTGGCCGGCGACGCGGTGCTCAAGGAGTTCGTGCGGCGCCTGTCGGACCGGCTGCGCGGTTCCGACACCGTGGGCCGCTATGGCGGCGAGGAGTTCATCCTGCTGCTGCCCGGGCTCTACGCAGGCGGCGGCGAGCAGCGCATCCGCGACCTGCACCGGGAAATCTGCGCCGATCCGGTGGTGGAGGACGGCGTCTCTATCGATATCGCCTGCAGCTTCGGCGTGGTGGCCGGGCCGCTGCCCGGCTGCACGCCCGAATCGCTGGTCAAACTGGCCGACAAGGCGCTGTACCGCGCCAAGGAAAACGGCAGGAACCGCATCGAATACGCCGAGCGCGAACCCTGACACGGCGCCGCCGTCCAACTTTCCATACCGGCGCTGCGCGACGGGTCCAGCTTTTCGTCCGGCGATCACGGTGAAATTATCATTTCCATAAAGAATTGTCATTGAAATCAATGGCTTGACTGGCTGTTTTTCGCTCTGGCGCGCTGGCATAGCCATTGCTATCTACCCGTACCCCGCGGCGTCGCCGGGGGATCAATACGGAGATGATAAAAGTGAAAAAAAAGCGCCCACTAACGCTGTATATCCTGATCGCCATGGTGTTGGGCGTAGCCGTCGGCTACGCGTGCCACCAGGCTTTCCCCGATAAAAAGGCCGCCGCCGACATCGCCGGCCATATCTCGATCGTGACGGACGTGTTCCTGCGTCTGATCAAAATGATCATTTCGCTGCTGGTGTTCTCGACCCTGGCGGTCGGCATCGCGCATCTGGGCGACGGCAAGGCCGCCGGCCGCATCGGCATGAAGGCCATGGGCTGGTTCGTGATCGCCTCGCTGGTGTCGCTGACCCTGGGCATGGTGCTGTCGAACCTGATGCAGCTGGGGACCCATCTGGGCCTGCCGCTGCCACCGATCGACGCCACCACCGGCCTGAAAACCTCGGCCTTCACGCTCAAGGAATTCGTCAGCCACATGGTGCCGAAGTCGCCGATCGAGGCGATGGCCAACAACGAAATCCTGCAAGTGCTGGTGTTCGCGATCTTCTTCGGCAGCGCCCTGGGCGCGCTGGGACAGTCGGCGGCCAAGCTGACCGCCGGTGTCGACCAGCTGGCGCAGGTCATGTTGCGCATCACCGGCAGCATCATGAAACTGGCGCCGCTGGCGGTGTTCGCGGCGATGGCGTCGGTCATCACCACCAACGGCCTGGGCATCCTGGTCACCTTCGCCAAGTTCATGGGCGGCTTCTATCTGGGCCTGGTGTGCCTGTGGGCGCTGCTGATCCTGGGCGGCTTCGCCTTCATCGGCAAGCGCGTGTTCCGCCTGATCGTGTTGATCCGCGAACCGTTCCTGCTGGCGTTTTCGACCGCCAGCTCGGAGGCGGCCTATCCAAAACTGCTGGTGGCGCTGGACCAATTCGGCGTGCAGCGCAAGATCTCCAGCTTCGTCATGCCGATGGGGTATTCGTTCAACCTGGACGGTTCGATGATGTACTGCACCTTCGCCGTGCTGTTCATCACGCAGGCCTATGGCATCGAACTGTCGCTGGGCACCCAGATCACCATGCTGCTGCTGTTGATGGTGACGTCCAAGGGTATCGCCGGCGTGCCGCGCGCGTCGCTGGTGGTGATCGCCGCCACGCTCAATCAGTTCAACATCCCGGAGGCGGGCCTGCTGCTGTTGATGGGCATCGACCAGTTCCTGGACATGGGCCGTTCCGCCACCAACGCCGTCGGCAACGCCGTGGCCACCGCCGTCGTCGCCAAGTGGGAAGGCGCGCTCGATGAGGAGCAGGCGCCGGTAACGGAGCACGGCAAGGACAGCGTGGCGAATATCCGCGCCGCTTGATTCACCTGAAAACGCAAGGCCATGCAAGCAAAACCACAGACGTAAGACCACAAAAGCAAGACCATAAAAAGTAATCTCAGGAGATGTAAAGATGCAGAAAAATATCATCGGCGCCCTGGCGCTGGGTTTGTTGTCGTCCTCCGCGCTGGCGCAATCGTCGGTCACCGTCTACGGTGTCGCCGATGCCGGCCTGCTGGTCGAGCGGGGCGCCGCCGCCGGCAATACCACCAAGGTTGGCAGCGGCATCGGCTCGGGCTCGCGCCTCGGCATCAAGGGCAAGGAAGACCTGGGCGGCGGCATGTCGCTGGCCTTCGGTCTGGAAAACGGCAACAACCTCGATACCGGCATTCCCGCCCAGGGCGGGTTGCTGTTCGGCCGCCAGGCCTACCTGTGCCTGACCACCCCGGTGGGCGCGTTCAGCATCGGCCGCCAGTATTCGCCGTTCTACAAAACGCTGAACAACATCGCCGACCCGTTCCAGACCGGTTTCGCGGGTAATTCGCAAAACATCTTCGCCAATAACTCGCGGGTCGACAACTCGGTGGAGTACATCACGCCGAAGGTGGCCGGCTTCTCGGCCGACGTCTTGTACGGCTACGGCGAAGTGGCCGGCGACACCAGCAAGAACCGCAGCATCTCCGCCAGCGGCACCTATGAAAACGGTCCCCTGACCCTGGTGCTGGCGCACCAGCAGCGCGACAACGCGCTGGCCACGGCCCGCAGCCGCAACACCATGCTGACGGCGCGCTACCAGTTCTCCATGGTCACGGTCCACGCGGCGCACGCGCGCAACAAGGACTTGCTGGAGAACGAGAGCAAGGATACGCTGCTGGGCTTCACGGTGCGGCTGCCGGTCGGCACGCTGCTGATGTCGTACATCGATCATCATGACGATTCGGCGCTGCGCCAGGACGCCAAGCAGGGCGCGGTCGGCTATCTGTATCCGCTGTCGCGCCGCACGGACCTGTACACCGCCTATGGTCATATCAACAACCGCAACGGCGCCGGTTTCAAGGTCGGCACGGCCACCGATACCGGCACCGGCACGACTGGATTCAACCTCGGTGTGCGGCATGTGTTTTAATAGCCGGGGTTCGAGCGCGGCTTGAGGTAATTTACGAGGGGATTATGGCGGCAGCACCATCGCAGACGGCTCCACCATCGCGGCCTGGCCGGCGACTTTGGAGGCGACTCACGCTGTGGGTGCTGCTGCTGGCCGCCTGTCTGGCGCTGGCGATTTTTTGCTGGCGCTGGGCCGAGAACGCGGCCATCGAGCGGCTGCGCCTGTCCGGGGCGCAGCGGCTCGACGGCTATGCCCTCAGCCTGGAGAACCTGCTGGCCAAGTACGACTTCCTGCCCGGCACCCTGGAGCTGAACAAGGACGTCATCGCCTTGTTGCAGCAACCCGGCGACGACGCGCTGCGCGGGGAAGTCAACGAATACCTGGAGAAGGTCAACCGCCTCTCCAAATCCACCACCATCTACATCGTCAATCTGCAGGGCGTGACGCAGGCGTCGAGCAACTGGCGCGAGCGCGACAGCTTCGTCGGCGACGACGTCTCGTTCCGGCCCTACGTGCGCGACGCGCTGCGCCGCGAACCGGGCGGCTTCTATGGCGTCGGCACCACGCGCGGCGAACCGGGTTACTTCTTCGCGCACGGGATTTACCACAACGGCCGCATGCTGGGCGTGGCCACGGTCAAGGTCAATATCGAGAAGCTGGAAAAGGGCTGGGTGCAGGGCGCCGACAAGGTGTTGCTGGCGGACGCGCACGGCGTGGTCTTCCTGACCTCCGTCCCCGAATGGAAATACCGCACCCTGGCGCCGCTGGCGCCGGCGGTGCGGCGGGAACTGGAGGCGTCGCGCCAGTATTTTTCGCATGCGCTGACGCCACTGGGCATGCGCGAGGTGCGCCGCATCGACGGTGGCGCCAGCATCATCGCGGTGCCCGATGCGGCCTCCGACACGGGGCCGCGTTCGCACATGGTGAGCCAGGCCCGCTCGCTGGCGCCGCGCAAATGGCAGTTTGTGTACCTGTCCGATCTGGCGCCGGCCAGGGCCAGCGCGCGCAATGTGTTTTTGTTCGCCTTGCTGGTGCAGGCCTTGCTGGTGATGCTGGTGCTGTACGCGCGCCAGCGCCGCCGCCTTGGCCGGCAGCGGCTGCGCGCGCGCGAGGATTTGCAGCGCGCCTACGACAACCTGGAGACGATGGTGGCCGAGCGCACCTCCAGCCTGCAGCAGATGACCCACAACCTGAGCGAAGAGAATATCGTGCGCCGCAAGGCAGAACAAAAACTGCGCCAGGCCCAGAGCGAACTGGTTCAGGCGGCGAAGATGGCGGTGCTGGGGCAGATGTCGGCCGGGATCACGCATGAACTGAACCAGCCGCTGACGGCCCTGCGCACGATGGCCGACAACGCCAAGGTGCTGATCGAGCGTGACCGGCTGGACGAGGCCAAGACCAACCTGGCGACGATCTCGCAGCTGGTCGGGCGCATGGGACTGATCACCGGCCAGTTGCGCCAGTTCGCGCGCAAGGCCGACGCCAGCCTGCGGCCGGTGCCGGTGGCGGCCGCGATCACCGCCGCGCTGTTCCTGGTGGAGCGGCGGGTGGAGCGCGAGCGCGTCAACTTCCGCATGTCGATGCGCAGCCAGGATGTGCACGCGCTGTGCGACAGCAACCGCCTGGAGCAGGTGCTGGTCAATCTGTTTAACAACGCGCTCGACGCGATGGCCGACAGCGCGACGCGCGAGCTGACCGTCAGCGTCGAGCGCACCGACGAACGCGTGATGATCGGCGTGGCCGACACCGGCCCGGGCATCCCGGAAGACATCCGCGCCCATTTATTCGAACCATTTTTCACCACCAAGCCGCAAGGGCAGGGTCTTGGACTGGGGCTGGCCATCTCCGAGCAGATCGTGCGCGAGTTCGGCGGACTGCTGCGGGTCGAGGCCGGCGCCACGGGTGGCGCAAGGTTTATCATTGAATTGCCGCTTGCGGAGCAGGAGACTATAGATGTATGAAGCAATGAAAGTGCTGTTGGTCGAGGACGACGCCACCGTGCGCGCGGGTAGCGCGCAGGCGCTGGACCTGGCCGGGTTCCAGGTCGAGGCCTTTTACGCGGCCGAACAGGCGCTGGCGAGGGTCACCCCGGGCTTCGCCGGCGTGGTCGTCACCGATGTGCGCTTGCCCGGCATGAGCGGGCTCGATCTGATGGCGGCGGTGAAGGCCATCGACGCCCAATTGCCGGTGGTGCTGGTGACCGGCCATGGCGATATCACGATGGCGGTCAACGCCATGCGCGACGGCGCCTATGACTTCATCGCCAAGCCGTATTCGTCGGAGCAGCTGTCCGAAGTGGTGCAGCGCGCGCTGGAGACGCGCCGCCTGACGCTGGAAGTGGCGGCGCTGCGCCACCGCATCGAGCATGGCGTCGGCATCGAGGCCACCTTGCTGGGCGATTCGGCGCCGATGCGCGATCTGCGACGGCTGATCCTGGACCTGGCCGACGAACCGGCCGATGTGCTGATCTACGGCGAGACCGGCACCGGCAAGGAGATGGTGGCGCGCTGCCTGCACCAGTACAGCCGCCGCCACAAGCGCAATTTCGTCGCGCTCAATTGCGGCGCGATTCCCGAGAATATCTTCGAGAGCGAGGTGTTCGGCCACGAACCGGGCGCCTTCACCGGCGCCGGCAAGCGCCAGGTCGGCAAGATCGAACACGCCGATGGCGGCTCGCTGTTCCTCGACGAGATCGAGAGCCTGCCGATGTCGTTGCAGGTGAAGATGCTGCGCGTGCTGCAGGAGCGCTACGTCGAGCGGCTCGGCTCCAACAGCCAGGTGCGGGTCGATGTGCGCGTGATCGCCGCCGCCAAGGACGACTTGAAGGAACTGTCGGACCAGCAGAAATTCCGCAGCGATTTATACTATCGCCTCAATCTGATCGTGCTCAATCTGCCGCCGCTGCGCGAGCGGCGCGAGGACATTCCGCTGTTGTTCGAGCACTTCCTGCTCGGCGCGGCGGCGCGCTACAAGCGCCCCGCGCCGCCGGTTCCGGGGCCGTTGATGCAATCGCTGATGGCGCACGACTGGCCGGGCAATGTGCGTGAGTTGCGCAACATCGCCGAGCGCTTTGTGCTGGGATTGTCGAGCGGCGCCGACGGCCTGCTGTCGGCGCGCAGCCTGGCGCCGTTGCCGCTGGCGGAGCAGGTTGGCTGCTTCGAACGCGCCGTCATCGAGCAGGAGCTGCGCAAGGCCGGCGGCAGCGTCAGCGAGGTCAGTGTGGCGCTGGCGGTGCCCAAGCAGACGCTGTACTACAAGATGCAAAAGTACGGTTTGACCTCGGACGGGTACAAGTAAGCCGCAGGCGAGATGCGCACGGTTATGCGGATTTCGTCATTCTTTGTGATTTGCCCGCGCAAGACGCCAGGCGCCGGCCGGCGTATATTATTGGATAACATCGTCTATTCAGGATAACCATGCGCGCCTCGTCACCGTTCCGTCACCGTCGATTGATCCTGCAAGGCGCCGCCAGTCTGGGGCTGATATCCGGGTGGAGCGCCAAGGCCAACGCCGCCGGCGCGGCGGCGCCGGCCAGTGCCGCCGCGACCACCGCGCCGTCCACGCCATCATCCGCCACGGCGGTGCCCATGTCGGACGTGCGCCTGCTGCCTTCCTTCTACGCCGACGCGCTGCAGGCCAACCAGTCCTACCTGCTAAGGCTCAGCGCCGACCGCTTCCTGCACAACTACCACCTGTTCGCCGGCCTGCCGGTCAAGGGCAAGATCTATGGCGGCTGGGAGTCGGACACCATCGCCGGCGAAGGGCTGGGCCACTACCTGTCGGCGCTGTCGCTGATGCATGCGCAAAGCGGGCTGCCAGCGTTCAAGCCGCGCATCGACTACATCGTCGACGAACTGGCGCGCGTGCAGCGTGCCCAGGGCGACGGCTACGTCGGTGGCTTCATGCGCAAGCGCAAAGACGGCAAGGTGGTAGACGGCAAGGAGATCTTCCCCGAGATCATGCGCGGCGAGATACGCTCGGCCGGATTCGACCTGAATGGCTGCTGGGTGCCGCTGTATAACTGGCACAAGGTGTTCGCCGGCCTTTTCGACGCCCAGACCTACGCCGGCAACGCGCGGGCGCTGCAAGTGGCGACGGGACTGGCCGGCTACATGGCCAGGGTCTTCGACGCCTTGAACGACGAACAGCTGCAGCAGGTGCTGGCGTGCGAGCATGGCGGCATCAACGAGAGCTTCGCCGAACTGTACGCGCGCACCAACGACGAGCGCTGGCTGGCGGTCGCGCGGCGGCTGTATCACCACAAGGCGCTGGCGCCGCTGGCCGAGGGCCGCGACGAACTGGCCAACCTGCACTCGAACACGCAGATTCCCAAGTTGATCGGCCTGGCGCGCCTGTATGAGCTCAAGGGCAAACAGAGCGACGCCGACACCGTCAAGTTTTTCTGGAAGACGGTGACCGACCACCACAGCTACGTCATCGGCGGCAACGGCGACCGCGAATATTTTTCCGGCCCGGACACCATCGCCGCCCATATCACCGAACAGACCTGCGAAGCCTGCTGCAGCTACAACATGCTGAAGATGACGCGTCATCTATACAGCTGGTCGCCGGATGCCGCCTATTTCGACTACTACGAGCGCACGCACCTGAACCACATCATGGCGCACCAGAATCCGCGCACCGGCATGTTCACCTATATGACGCCGTTGATGTCGGGCGTGGCGCGCGAGTACTCCAGCGAGGAGAACGATTTCTGGTGCTGCGTGTTGTCCGGCATCGAGAGCCACTCCAAGCACGGCGACTCGATCTATTGGGAGAACCGCGACACCCTGTTCGTCAACCTGTACATCCCGTCGCTGGTGAAGTGGCGGCACGCGGCGGCCACGCTGGAGATGACGACGCGCTATCCGTTCGAGAGCGATATCGACATCAAGGTCAAGCGCCTGGCCGGCCAGCGCTATTACACGCTGGCCCTGCGCATCCCGGCCTGGGCTTCCGGACATACCCTGCTGGTCAACGGCAAGCCGCATGCCGCCACCAAGGACAAGGGCTACCTGTTCGTGCGCCGCCGCTGGCGCGCCGGCGACGCCGTGCGTTTGACCTTGCCGCTGGAGTTGCGGCTGGAATCGGCCGCCGGCAACGACAAGGTGGTGGCGCTGTTGCGCGGCCCGATGGTGCTGGCCGCCGACCTGGGCGCGGCCAACAAGCCCTTTGACGGCCTGGCGCCGGCGCTGGTCGGCGCCAACATCCTGGCCTCGTTCAAGGAGGCCGACAAGGTCAAGGCCGTGTACCGCACGGTGGGCAGCGGGCGGCCCGGCGATATGAAGTTCACGCCGTTCTTCGCCCAGTACGAGCGGCGCGCGGCGGTGTACTTCAACGCCTACAACGAACAGGAATGGGCGGACTCCGAGGCGGCGTTCCGCAAGGAGGAGGCACGCCTCAAGGACCTGGCCGACCGTTCGATCGACGTCATGCACCTGGGGGAGATGCAGCCGGAGCGCGACCACGACCTGCAATCGGATATCTCGAATCCGGTGTCGTATCGCGGCCGCATGGGGCGCGACGCCCGCACCGGCGGCTACTTCAGCTTCCGCATGAAATGCGGACCGGGGCAACTGGTGCTGCAGGCCAGTTATTGGGGCGAGGAGCGCAACCGCGATTTCCACATTAGCATCGATGGCGAGCGGGTGGCGCGCGTCAAGCTCGATGGCAGCCATCCGGGCGAGTTTATCGACCGCGATTACGTGCTGCCGGAGCGTCTGACCAGCGGCAAGAGCAGCATCGTCGTCCGCTTCGATCCGGAGCCGGGGCACACGGCGGGGCCGGTGTTCGGCGCGCGCCTGTACGTGCGGCGCTGACCGATTCGATCTGATCCGGCCCGGCGTGGAAGGGGCGAAAACCTATCCGGAGTATAGGTTTCAAGCCGCGCGATCCTCTCTATAATTGGAGGGATTGCCTATTCCATAATCTACAAGGACAGCATGTTTCGGGTACCGAGCACTCCCTGGTTGTCCGGGTTGTTGATTTGCTTGACGTTGTTGATCTTCGCGGTGGATACCTTCACGCCGCTGGACATGGCGGTGGCCGTGATGTACGTGGTGGTGGTGCTGTTGTCGGCCAGCGTGTGGCAGCGGCGTGGCGTGCTGCTGGCCACCGGCATCTGCCTGGCATTGACGGTAGCTTCCTACCTGCTGACGCATACGGTGGTGTTTTCCGGCGCCGCCTCCGGCCGCATGATGGTCGGCCTGCTCGCCATCAGCATCACCTCCTTCCTGGCGCTGCGCGGGCAGGGCGCCACCAACGCGCTGCTGGCGCGCGAGGACGCGCTGCGCCGCAGCGAGGCTTTCCTGGCCGGCACCCAGCGCATCAGCAAGACCGGCAGCTTCAGTTTCAAGGCGGGCGGCGGCGGGATGTACTGGTCGGACGAGGCGGCGCGCATTTTCGGCTACCCGCTGGACGCG
Organism: uncultured Duganella sp.; assembly: GCA_963511605.1. Taxonomy (GTDB): domain Bacteria; phylum Pseudomonadota; class Gammaproteobacteria; order Burkholderiales; family Burkholderiaceae_D; genus Rugamonas. The sequence goes on from CAUPJZ010000002.1 coordinate 193,343, forward strand.
ACGCCGACGATGGAGCGGGTGCTGGAGCGCAGCGCGCCGGACGACCGCCCGCTGGTTCGCGCCGCGCTGGAGCGGGCGCCCGGCGCGGAGGGCGTGGTCGATCTGCGCCACCGCCTGCTGCTGCCGGACGGACAACTGAAATATGTGCACGTGCTGGCCGAGCCGCGCTACGACAAGCAAGGCGCCTGCGAATACCTCGGGGCGGTGACCGACGTCACGGCGGCGGTGCTGGCCGAGCAGGCGCTGCACAGCGCCCAGGTGCAGTTGGCGCACGCCACCCGGGTGACGATGCTGGGCGAACTGGCGGCCTCCATCGCGCACGAGGTCAATCAGCCGCTGGCGGCGATTTCCACCAACGGCGAGGCCTGTCTGCGCTGGATGAACCGTCCGCAGCCCGACCTGGCCGAGGCGCGCGCCACGGTCGCCAGCATACTGGAGGCGAGCGGCCGCGCCACCGGCGTGATCAGGCGCATACGCGCGCTGGCGCGCCGCAGCGATCCGCAGCACGCGGTGCTGGACCTGAACGCCGTCGCCGAGGAGAGCGTGGACCTGGTGCGGCGCGAACTCGATACCCATCGCGTGGCGCTGACCCTGGACCTGGCGCCGCAACTGCCGCCGGTGTGCGGCGACCGTGTGCAGCTGCAGCAGGTGATCATCAATCTGCTGATGAACGCCAGCCAGGCCATGGCCGCCTGCGCGCCGGGACAGGCGGTGCTGATGCTGCAAACCGGCCTGGCCGCCGACGGCGCGCCGCTGCTGAGCGTAAGCGACTCCGGCCCCGGCATCGCGGCCGACGCCGAGCCGCGACTGTTCGAGGCGTTCTACAGCACCAAGGAGGACGGCATGGGCATGGGATTGCCGATTTGCCGTTCCATCATCGAGACCCACGGGGGGCGCATCTGGGTGGGCCAGCCCGCGCCGGCCAGCCCTTTGGCTGGCGCCACCATCACCTTCTCCATGCCAGCGTATGAACCAGATTGACCCGAACGCCCCGGTCGACCACGCCGAAACGCTGATCTACATCGTCGACGACGAGGCGCCGCTGCGCGAGGCCATTTCCAGCCTTCTGCGCTCGGTCGGCATGCGGGTCGCCGTTTTCGCGTCGGTGGCCGAGTTCCTGGCCGAACCTCGCGCCGACGTCACCAGCTGCCTGTTGCTGGACGTGCGTCTACCGGGCGTCAGCGGCCTCGATTTCCAGGCCGACCTGCAGCGCGACGGCGTGGCGCTGCCGATCATCTTCATGACCGGCCATGGCGACATCCCGATGTCGGTGCGGGCGATGAAGGCCGGCGCGATCGACTTCCTGGCGAAGCCGTTCCGCGACCAGGAGCTGTTCGACGCGATCGACGCCGCGCTGCGGGCCGACCACGCGCGGCGCCGGCGCGACGGCGCGCTGCAAGGACTGACCGCGCGCTACGAAAGCCTGACGCCGCGCGAGCGCGAAATCATGGCGCTGGCCGCGCGCGGCCTGATGAACAAGCAGATCGCCGGCGAAGTGGGGACCAGCGAGATCACCGTCAAAATCCATCGCGGCAACGCGATGCGCAAGATGCAGGCCAAGACCTTCGCCGACCTGGTGCGCATGGCCGAGGCGCTCGGCCTGGCGTAAGCGTTCGGGGTCAGGTCCGACATTCGGACATTTTTGAACTTTTGGAATACCAAGAAGTTCCTGAATGTCCGAATGTCGGACCTGACCCCCGGGGTTTGTTGCGGGGAGGCGCGACTTTGACCGATCGGGCAGGGATCGACCTATACCCTCGTATGATTTCCCCGCCGTCATCGAGCCTGTATCGTTCCACCATGCGCAGGACGGCCGCGAGACGCCGTTCGAACATGGGAGTACCCAGTGTCTGATCCGGAACCACATTTTTGTCATATCGCTATCGTCGACGACGACGCCGCCGTGCGCGTCGGCCTGAGCAGCCTGCTGCGCTCCTACGGCTACGCGGCGCAGGCCTTCGAGTCGGCGCCGGCGCTGCTGGGCGCGGGCGGGGCCGCGCTCGACCGGTTTCATTGCGTGATCACCGATCTGCAGATGCCCGGCATGAGCGGCATCGAGTTGCTGGAGGAATTGCGCCGCCGGGGCTGCACGCTGCCGCTGATCCTGATGACGGCCTTTCCCGAGGCGGCGCTGCGCAAACGCGCGTTGCAGGGCGGCGCCTGCTGCTTCCTGAGCAAACCGTTCGACGCCAACCAGCTGCTCGACTGCCTCAGGAACGCCGCAGCTTCCTTGCCGCCATCGGATTGATGTTGTCGGCGCAGTCGCCGCAAAAACCGTACAGCGACAGCGAGTGCTCGTGCAGCACGAAGTTGCGTTCCTTGGCCACCGCCTCTTGCCGCGCTTCGATCTCGGCGTCGAGGAATTCCTCCATCTTGCCGCAGTTGGTGCAGATCAGGTGGTCGTGGTGGCCGCCCTCGTTGAGCTCGAACACCGAGGCCACCGATTCGAAGTGCCGGCGGATCAGGATGCCGGCGTCGGCGAATTGCATCAGCACCCGGTACACCGTGGCCAGCCCCATGTCGATGTTTTCGTCGTGCAGCAGGCGGTAGACGTCGTCCGCGTTCAAATGCTTGCTTTTCGATTCCTGGAACAATTGCAGGATGCGCAGACGGGGGAGGGTGGCCTTGAGGCCAAGCTTGCGCAACTCTTGGGGGATGTCCATGTGCCTCTCTAATGATAATGATTCTTATTCGCACTATATCCGTATTTTATTTCTTTGGCAATGCAGTATTGATGTCGTGTGCGGCCTTTTTTGTTCTGGACAAACTATAATCTCCGGACAACATTTACTTTCCGGACACTGTGACCCATCCCTTCCTCAATGGCGGCGGCCAAGTCGCGCAGATCATCGCTTCCCACGACTGGAGCAAGACCGCGCTTGGCCCCATCGACGCCTGGCCGCAGTCGCTCAAGACGACCGTGGCGCTGATATTGCGATCGACCTTGCCGATCGTGCTGCTGATGCGCGAGCAGGGCGTGATGATCTACAACGACGGCTATGCGGTGTTCGCCGGCGGCCGCCATCCGATGTCGCTCGGCGCCAACGTGCGCGAGGCTTGGCCGGAGATCGCCGACTTTAACGACCATGTGATCGAGGTCGGCCTGGCGGGCCGGACCCTGGTCTACAAGGACCAGGAGCTGACGGTCAACCGCAACGGCGGGCCGGAACAGGTGTGGATGAACCTGGACTATTCGCCGGTGCTCGACGAGGATGGCACGCCGGTCGGCGTGATGGTCCTGGTGATCGAGACCACCGACAAGGTCAAGGCCGAGCGCCGCGTGCGCAACGAGGCCGAGCGCATGCGCATCATGTTCGAGCAGGCCCCCGGCTTCATGGCGATGCTGTCCGGTCCCGAGCATGTCTTCATGTCGGCCAATCCGGCCTACATGGCGCTGGTCGGCCAGCGCGAGGTGATCGGCCTGCCGGTGCGCGAGGCGCTGCCGGAGGCGAACAGCCAGGGCTTCGTCGGCCTGCTCGACAAGCTGTACGCGTCCGGCGAGACCTGGTCCGGTACGGCCGTGCCGTTCTTCCTGGCCGCCACCGGCGACCGGCCGGCGCGCGAGCGCTTCCTCGATTTCGTCTACCAGCCGCTGCGCGACGCCGCCGGCGCCGTGTGGGGCATCTTCGTGCAGGGCGCCGACGTGACCGACCGCGTGATGGCCGAGAACCTGCTGCGCGCCAGCGAGAACACCTTCCGCACTTTGTCGCAGACGATACCGAGCCAGGTCTGGCAGGCCGACGCCGACGGGCGGCTGGACTGGTTCAACGACCAGGTCTACCGCTACTCCGGCACCCAGCCCGGCCAGTTGGACGACAGCAGCTGGGCCGGGATCGTCCATCCGGAGGACCTGCCGGCGGCCAGCCAGGCGTGGACCGTGGCGGTGGCCACCGGCCGGACCTTCGAGACCGAGTACCGCATCCGCCGCGCCGACGGCATCTACCGCTGGCACCTCGTGCGCGCGCTGCCGATCATCGACGACCATGGCGTGGTGCAGCGCTGGGTCGGCACCAGCACCGATATCGAGGACCAGAAATCGACCGCCTACAAGCTGCAGCAGCAGGTGGCCGAACGCACGGCGGAGCGCGACCGCATGTGGCGCTACTCGACCGACGTGATGCTGGTGGTGACACTGGACGGCTGGGTGGTCGCCGTCAATCCGGCCTTCACCCGCCTGCTGGGATGGGAGGAACTGGAGGTGATCGGCACCTCGCTGTATAAACTGATCCACCCGGACGACATGGCCGCGTCGATGGCGGAGATGGCCTCGCTGGCCGAGGGCCGGCACACCTTCAAGTTCGAGAACCGCACGTTGTGCAAGGGCGGCGGCCACGCGATCCTGTCGTGGACGGCGGTGCCGGACGAGCGCTACGTGCACGCGGTGGGCCGCGACATGACGGCCGAGCGGGCGGCGGCCGACGAGATGCGCCGCACGGCGGCGGCGCTGCAGCAGTCGCAGAAGATGGAGGCGATCGGCAAGCTGACCGGCGGCGTGGCGCACGATTTCAACAATCTGCTGCAGGTCATCTCCGGCAACCTGCAACTGCTCAGCGGGGACGTCCGGGGCAACGCCCGCGCCGAAAAGCGCCTCGAGCACGCGCTGGCCGGCGTCACGCGCGGCGCCAAGCTGGCCAGCTACCTGCTGGCGTTCGGCCGGCGCCAGGCGCTCGATCCGCGGGTGGTCAAGATCGGCCGCTTCATCGCCGGCATGGAGGACATGCTGCGCCGCAGCCTGGGCGAGGAGATCGAGGTCGAGACAGTGATCTCCGGCGGCCTGTGGAACACCCTGGTCGACACCGCGCAGGTGGAGAACGCTGTGCTCAACCTGTGCATCAACGCGCGCGACGCCATGAACGGCGTGGGCAGGCTGACCATCGAGGTCGGCAACGCCATGCTCGACGACCAATACGCCGCCACCCATCCCGAGCTGGCGGCGGGCCAGTACGTGATGATCGCCATCAGCGACACCGGCAGCGGCATGACGCCGGAGGTGCTGGCGCAGGCGTTCGATCCGTTCTTCTCGACCAAGCCGGAGGGCAAGGGTAGCGGCCTGGGATTGTCGATGGTGTACGGTTTCGCGCGCCAGTCGGGCGGCCACGTGAAGATCTACAGCGAGCCCGGAAGCGGCACCACGGTCAAGCTGTACCTGCCCCGGTCGACCGATGTCGAGGACGCGCCGGCGCCGCCGGAAACGCGCGCCGTGGTGGGCGGCCGGGAGACCATCCTGGTGGCCGAGGACGACGACGGCGTGCGCGCCACCGTGGTCGAAATGCTCAGCGAGCTTGGTTACCGCGTGGTCAAGGCGAACGACGCGGCCAGCGCCCTGAGCATCATCGACAGCGGCCTGCCGATCGATCTGCTGTTCACCGACGTGGTGATGCCGGGCGCGCTGCGCAGCCCCGAGCTGGCGCGCAAGGCGCGCGAGCGGCTGCCGGGCATCGCGGTGCTGTTCACGTCCGGATACACGGAAAACGCCATCGTGCACGGCGGCCGACTCGATGCCGGCGTCGATTTGCTGGGCAAGCCCTATACCCGCGAGGCGCTGGCGCGCAAGGTGCGCCACGTGCTGGCCAACCGCCAGCATCAGGCGCAGCTTGCCGCGCAGCCGCCGGCGCCGGCGGCGGCCTCCAGCGACGGGGCCGCGCGGGAAGGGGGCGCTCCGGCGGCCGGCTTGCGCATCGTGCTGGTGGAGGACGAGCGGGAACTGCGCGAGACCACCACCGAGCTGCTGGAACTGTTGGGCCATACGGTGTTGCCGGCCGGCGACGCGGCCGCCGCGCTGGGCGTGCTCGAAGGCGAGGCGGCGGACGTGATGATCACCGATATCTCGCTGCCCGATCTGTCCGGCGAGGTGCTGGCGGCGCGCGCCCGCGCGTTGCGGCCCGATCTGCGGATCATCTTCGCCAGCGGCCAGCATCCACGCTTCCCGCTCGACGGCGCGCAATTGCTGCTCAAACCGTTCAGTGTCGATAAGCTAATGCAGACGCTGGCGTCCGTGGCGTAAAGTATATTATTGATGTAATTCTATTAAAATTAAAGTGGTTTTTGGATAGAATTTTTGGTATATTGCTTTATTTCATCTAAAGTTGCTTTAATGCAGTTTGCCATTCGCGGCCCCGGCCGCGAAGCGGCGTTGCCACCTTTCCCATTCTGAAGAACAGACGCCCGTCTGCGGTCCCTGGCGCGTTACGCCCGAACCCTGTGTACTGGCGACCGCGCCGTATATGTACCACCGGGAACACAGACAGGAATTCCGCATGACCGATTCATTCTTGCCCTTGCCCGCGATGCGGTTGTTGACCAGACGTTTACTCACGATATGTTTATTGACGGTGTCGGCCGCGTTGCCGGCGTTCTCCGCCGAGGCCGGCCCGCAAGATCCGGTGATCGTGGTGTCGCCCAGGAACCCGCTGTCCGCGCTGCGTTACGAGCAGGTGGCGGCCATCTTCATGGCGCAAACCGACCGCTTTCCCGGCGGCGCCGAGGCGGTGGCGCTCGACCTGCCGCCCGGCAGCGCCTTGCGCGACGCGTTCTACCGGCGCGTCGCGGACCGCTCGCCGGCGCTGATGAAGGCTTACTGGAGCAAGATGGTGTTCACCGGACGGGCCCAGCCGCCGCGCGAGCTGCACAACAGCGCCGCCGTGCGCCGCATGGTGGCCGACAACCCGGCCATGATCGGCTACATCGACCGCGCCGCGCTCGACGCCAGCGTCAAGGTTCTGGAGCTGCGGCCATGACGGCGTCCAAGGCCGGCGACAGCCTGCGCGCGCGCTGGTTGCGGCGCGGGCTCGATACGCATATCTCGCTGCCGCTGTTCGCGCTGCTGCTGCTGGTGGCCATCTGGCTGCTGTCGCTGCACGAGATCGACGTCGAACGGGTGCGCGCGCGCGAGGCGGCCGCCGATTCGCTGCGCGAGGTGCTGGGCACCTACGAGGCGCAGGTGGCGCGCGGCCTGGATGGCATCGATCAAACGCTGCGCGTGCTCAAGTACGCGGTCGAGCGGCGCGGCACGCTGGGCGCGCTGCCGGAACTGGCCCGCGAGGGGTTGCTGCCGTCGGGCCTGGTGTTTTCCGTCAGCATCATCGACCGCGACGGCATGACGGTCGCCAGCAGTCCGCAGGCGACGCCGATCTCGGTCGCCGACCAGCGCTACTTCAATTTCCACCAGGAGCGCGACAGCGGCGCGATCTTTGTCGGCGAGCCCATGCGCGATGCCGCCAAGACCGAGTGGCATCTGCATTTCACGCGCCGGCTCGACGACGCGAAGGGCAACTTCGCCGGCGTCGTCATGGTCGAAACCGATCCGGCATATTTCACCAGCGGCTATGAGCGCAGCCGCATGGGCGAGCGCGGCATGCTGGGGCTGGTCGGCACGGACGGCGTGGTGCGCGCCTTGCGCATCGGCGACAAGGTGTCGTTCGGGCAGCGCCTGGCGGCGCAAGCGACGCCGCCCCATCTGCAATCGGTCGCCCGTCCGCATCCGCAGGACGGGGTGAGCCGCTTCAGCGGCGTCAGCGAACTGCACGGCGTGGCGCTCAAGGTCGTCGCCGGCCTCGACGAGCAGGAGCAGATGGCGGCGTTCGAACGCAAGCGGCGCGAGATCCTGTGGCGGGCCGGCGCGGCCAGCCTGGCGCTGGCGATCGCCACCGGCCTGCTGTGGCTGTGGTCGTGGCAGGGCGCGCGCCACCGCGCCGGCGTGCGGCGCGCGCAGGAAACCTACGCGGCGGCGTCGGCGGCCAGCCTGGACGCCTTCTTCGTCATGCGCGAGGTGCGCGACGGCGCCGGCGCGATCGTCGACTTCAACATCGTCGACGCCAATTCCCGCGCCGAACAGTTCACTGGCGTTAGCCGCGCGCGCCTGTGCCGCACCACCTTGCTGCGGCTGGTGCCGACGGCGCGCGAGAGCGGCATGTTCGCCGACCTGGTGCGCGTGACGCAGGCCGGCGGCGTGCACGAGCAGGAATGGGAGAACACGATACCCGAGTTGAGCGCGCGCTGGCTGCACCAGCAGGTGGTGCCGGTCGAAGGCGGCGTGGTGGCCATCGTGCGCGATATCACCGAGCGCAAGCTGGCCGAGGAGCGCATGCAGCACCTGGCCCACCACGACACCCTGACCGGCCTGCCGAACCGCATCCTGATCACCGAGCGGCTCGAGCTGACGGTGGCCGGGGCGCGCCGCGATGGTGGCGGCGGCGACGCCACCTTGCTGGTGGCGTTCATCGATCTCGATGGTTTCAAACTGGTCAACGACGGCCTGGGCCACAACGCCGGCGACGCGCTGCTCAAGGTGGTGGCCGGGCGCATGGCCGCCTGCCTGCGCCCGGGCGACAGCGTGGGCCGCTTCGGCGGCGACGAATTCGTGCTGATGCTGCGGGAGGCTGCCGCCGTGGATGGCGAGGACGCCGGGGCGGCGGCGGTGCTGGAACGGGTGCGCGAGGCGGTGCTGCAGCCGATCAGCGTGGGCGGGCAGCAGGTGCAGGTCAGCTGCAGCATCGGCGTGGCGGTCCATCCCAACGATGGCGCCGACGCCGAAACGCTGCTGATGCACGCCGACGCGGCGATGTACCGCGCCAAGGAGCTGGGCAAGAACAACTGCCAGTTCTACGCGCGCGAAATGAACGCCGAGATCGAACAAAAGCTGGTGCTGCTCGAGGGCATGCGCCAGGCGCTGGAGCATCGCCAGTTCCGCCTGGTGTACCAGCCCAAGGTGGACCTGCGCACCGGCCGCATTTTCGGCGCCGAGGCGCTGGTGCGCTGGGTGCATCCGGAGCACGGCGTGATCGGGCCGGACCGTTTCATTCCGCTGGCCGAGGAGAGCGGCATGATCGTGGCGCTGGGCGAGTGGGTGCTGCGCGAGGCGTGCCAGCAGAACCGCGCCTGGCAGGACGCCGGCCTGCCGCCGCTGTGCATCTCGGTCAATGTGTCGCCGCGCCAGTTCGAGGAGGGCCGGCTGGTCGAGCGGGTGGCGCTGGCGCTGGCCGACAGCGACATGGCGCCGCGCTGGCTGGAGCTGGAGGTGACCGAGGGCGTGATCATGCGCGACCTGACGCGCGCGCTCGGCAAGATGGAGCAGTTGCGGACGATGGGCGTGGCGCTGTCGATCGACGACTTCGGCACCGGGTATTCGAGCCTGTCGGCGCTCAAGTCGTTCCCGATCAGCACCCTCAAGATCGACAAGTCCTTCGTGCGCGACCTGGCGCACAGCGCCGGCGACCAGGCCATCGCCAGTTCCATCATCGGCCTGGCGCACCGCCTCAAGCTGCGCGTGATCGCCGAGGGCGTGGAAACGGAGCAGCAGCGCGGCTTCCTGCGCGCCAACGGCTGCGACGAGATGCAGGGTTATCTGTTCAGCGAGCCGCTGCCGCCGGAGCAACTGGCGGCGTTGCTGAAGCGCGCGACCGGCGCCGCGCCGCCGCTCGCGCGGCGCAGCGAGGTCGCCGCCTGGGCCGCACTGTAAAGCTTCGGCGCCGGCGCCGTTACCAGGTCCACGTCAACGTGGCGCTGCCGTTGCGCGGCGCGCCGTACAGGCTTTGCGTCCAATACAGGCTGGTCAGGTATTTCTTGTCGGTCAGGTTGTTGAGGTTGACCGACAGGCTCAGATGTTTGTCGATGTCGTAGCGCGCCATCAGGCCCAGCAGCGCATAGCTGGCCTGCGTGGTCTTGATGCCGCCGCCCTGTTCGGTGTCGATGGCGCTTTGCCAGGCCAGCGTGCCGCCAACCTTGAGCGCCGGCAGCGCCGGCAAGCGGTAGGTGGTGTTGAGCTTGACCGTGGTGCGCGGGATATAGGTCTTGACGATTTTCCCCTGGTCGCCGTGGATCGACAGCCGCGTGACGCCGGCGCTGGCCTGCCAGCCCTTGGCCAGCTCGCCGGCCAGGTCGAACTCGACGCCCTGCGATTCGGCGTTCAGGCCGCGATACCAGGCCTTGCCGCCGACAAAGCCCGCCTGCTCGGCGGTGTTGTCCTGTTTGGTCTTGAAGACCGCGCCCGAGATATTCAGCTTGCCGCTGTAGAACGCGCTTTTCAGGCCGGCCTCGGTGGTCTTCCCTTCGACCGGCGCCAGCGTATTGCCGTTGATGTCGGTTTCGCTTTGCGGGTTGAAGATCTCCGTGTGGCTGGCGTAGGCCGACCAGTTGCTGTTGATATCGTAGACCAGGCCCACGTAAGGCGTGCTCTTGCTGGCTGAGCGGGCCTTGCCGGTGCCGTAGGAGACGCCGCTGCTCCTGGCGCGCGTGCTGTTGATGCCGGTCAGCAGCTTCCAGTCGTCGGCCAGGTTGAAGCGGGCGGCGGCGTAGACGGTGTTGCGGCGGTCTTCGTAGCTGCTGCCGTCGGTGGCGGCGTCGAACAGCGGCAGCGGCAGGCTGCCGTCGAAGGCGCTGTTGCCGGGCAGCGGGTCGCCGATGCCGCGTCCGTACAGCGATTGGTCGCGCAGCGTCGACCTGGACCAGCTGTAGCCGAAGCTCAGGTCGTGCCGGCGGCCGCCGAGGCCGAACTTGCCGTCGACCGAGACGTCCAGCAGGGTCTGGCGCTGGCGGGCGCCGTAGCGCGACGGATAGGCGAACAGGCCGTCGCCGGTGGCCTTGTCGGGCGTGCCGTAGACATATTCCAGCGCCGAGTCCGAACGGTAGGTGATGTGGTTGAGCGTCGATTGCACGCGCCAGCCCCGGCCCAGATCGTGGCCCAGTTCGGCGAAACTGCTGTTGGTGACCGTGTCCCAGCGCGACCAGTCGGCCGAGGTGCTGGCCGAGACCGGATAGTCGGTGGGGCTGCCGTCGGTGTAGAACAGTGGCAAGGCGCCCCACATGACGCCCTTGCCGCGATTGGTTTCGTAGGTGTGGCCGACGGTCAACAAGGTGCTGCCGCCCAGGCGGGCGTCGATGACGGCGTAGCCGACGGTCTTGCGCGGCTCGTAGCGGTCCAGGTAGGAGTCGCTCTCCTGGCGGATCACGACGGCGCGGCCGGTGACGCTGCCGCTTTCGTTGAGCTTGGTGCTGACGTCGCCCTCGACGCGGCGCTGGTTCCACGAGCCCAGGGTGACGCTGGCGCTGGCCGCCGTCTCCGCCGTCGGGCGCTTGCGGATGAAGTTGACGGTGGCCGACGGGTTGCCGGTCGAACTCGCCAGGCCGTTGGCGCCGCGCACGATGTCGATGCGTTCGTACAGGCCGGTGTCGAGGTTGCCCGCGATGTTGCCGAACACCAGCGGCATGCCGACCCCGTCGTACTGGAAATTGATGATGTCGAAGCCGCGCGCGGTGTAATAGGTGCGGCTGGTTTCGACGCGCTCGACGGTGACGCCGGTGGTCGTGGCCAGCACGTCGTTGATGTTGTTGAGCTTGAAGTCGTCCATCAGCGCGCGGGTGACCACCGACACCGATTGCGGCGTCTCGCGCAGCGACAGGTCGAGTTTGCCCGCCGAGCGGGTGCCGCGGGCGGTGTAGCCGTCGTCCCCGGCGGCGCCGGTCACCGTGACCACCGCCATCGTCGGCTCGGCGGCGGAAGATTCCGCCGCGACATCGGCATCTGTCGCCGCGCTGGCGACGGCGGCATCTGTCGCCACGCTGGCGACGGCGGCATCGAGGTCGGCGGCCAGGGTGGCGGCGGAATGGGCCAGCGACAACGCCAGCAACAGCGGGCGCAGGGTAAGGTGACGGGGCATGCGGAACTCCTTGAGCGAGATTGCGTCACTGGCTGGGGAATCGCGTTGCCTGGCTGTGGGACGTTGAATGGGGGAAATGAGGGCGCGCGGCGATCAAATCTTAATAAGAATCATTACCAATTATAGTTGATTGGTGACATGAATGCAAAGGTCCCGGCGGTAAAAGGGGATCTTGGGTACAGGCGCGCGTTTGATGTGAAACAAGGCTCGCTTGCGGGACGCGATCTACTCTGGTTGAGCTACTGGAGGCCGTCATGCTTACCGTCACACCATCCACCACCACGAACGCGCCCGCCCCGGCGCGCTGGCTGTTCTGCCTGGCGTTGCTGGGCGGCTGCGCCACGAGCATGCACAGCGCGCCGGCGCCGGACGACGCCGAGGTCATTCCCATCACCGAGCAATGGCTGGACGCCGAGCAGCGCGGCAACGCCGGCGCGCCGGCGGCCGGCCAGGACCTGGGCAGCCTGGCGGCCACCGACCCCGGCGTGTATACCTATATCCTGGGCGTCGGCGACGTGCTGGCGATCACCTTGTGGGACCATCCGGAACTGACCGGCGCGGTCGCGCGCGACCAGGGCGTCGACGGCGCCGGGCTGGGGCCGCCGGCCGCCAGTTTCGTCATCGACCAGCAGGGCAAGCTGCATTTCCCGTTCGCCGGCACGATGGACTTCGCCGGGTTGACGCGCGAGCAGGCCAGCACCTTGCTGGCCAAACGGCTGGCGCGCTACTTCCGCGATCCGCGCGTCACGCTCAGCGTGCAGGCCTACCGCAGCCAGCGCGTCTACATCGACGGCGAGGTGCGCACGCCGGGCCTGCAAACCGTCAACGATATTCCGATGACCCTGCTCGAGGCGATCAACCGCGCCGGCGGCCTGACACCCAACGCCGACCAGAGCCGCATCACCGTCGAGCGCGCGGGCCGGCGCCACAAGGTCGACCTGATCCGCGCCTTGCGCGACGGCCGCCACGCCGCCGCCGTGATGCTGGTCAACGGCGACATCGTGCGGGTGCCGCCGCGCGACGAGAGCAAGGTGTTCGTCGCCGGCGAGGTGCTGCAACCGCGCTCGCTGACCATGCACGACGGCCGGCTGACCCTGAACGAGGCGCTCGGCGAGGTCGGCGGCATCAATCCGCAAAGCGGCGACGCCGGCCACGTGTACGTGGTGCGGCAGACGGCGCTGGGGCCGCGCGTGTACCGGCTCGACGCCCGGCCGTCGCGGGCGCTGGCGCTGGCCGAGCGCTTCGAGTTGCGCGCCAAGGACGTCGTGTACGTGGCCGCCTCGCCGCTGGCCAACTGGCACCGCGCGATCAGCCAGCTGTTCCCGGGCGAGCTGTCGTCCGCCGTCGGCGCCACCACCAGACCATAGGCCCCCCCATGAACGAAGCTTACGACAACCCGCCGCAACTGCGTTCGCTGCGCGGCATCGCCGCGCCGACCCAACTGATCGAGCGGGTCGAACCGCTGCCCGAGCCCGATCCCGGCACGCTGGCGTGGCGCGCCTACTTCCAGACCCTGGTGGCGCGGCGCTGGCTGATCGCCGGCGTGGCCGCGCTGTGCACCCTGGCGGCGCTGGCCTGCGCGCTGGCCGCGCGCCCGGTGTACGAGGCCAACATGCTGCTGCACGTGGAGGAGGAGACGCCGAACACGTCGAAGAACATCCTCAACGACGTGTCGTCGCTGTTCGAAACCAAGAAGGCGGCGATCGCCGAGATGGAGTTGCTGCACTCGCGGCTGGTGGTGGCGCGCGCGGTCGACACGCTGCGCCTGTACATCGACGCGCGGCCGCGCTATTTCCCGCTGGGCGGCGAGTGGATCGCGGCGCGCCGCGGCGGCGCGTTGTCCGAGCCGGGCCTGTTCGGCCGTGGCGGCTATGTGTGGGGCGGCGAGAAAATCGAGGTCGCCAGCTTCGACGTGCCCGACGCCATGTACAACCAGGACTTCACCATCACCGCGCTCGGCGGCGGGCGTTACCGGCTCGGCGACAGCAAGGGGCGCCCCGTGCTGGAGGGCGAGACGGGCGTGGCGGCGCACGCCGCCGGCACCGACGGCGCCATCGACCTGGTGGTGACGCGGCTGCGCGCCAATCCCGGCGCCCGCTTCACGCTGCGCCGCAGCTCGCGCCTGGCCGCGCTCGAGCAGGTGCAGCGCTCGCTGCAGATCGCCGAGCAGGGCAAGCAGTCGGGGGTGATCGCGGTCAAGCTGCACGGCGCCAACCCGCAGCAGGTGTACGCCACGCTGACCGAGATCGGCAGCGAATACATGCGGCAAAACCTGGCGCGCCGCACCGAGGAGGCGCAAAAGACGCTGGCCTTCCTGGACCGGCAGTTGCCGGTGCTGCGCCACCAGCTAGAAAGCGCCGAGTCCAGCTACAACGGCTACCGCAGCAGCCACGCCACGGTCAACCTGGAGCAGGAGGTGCGCATCGCGCTCGACACGCTGGCGGCGGCGCAGACGCGCCGCGGCACCCTGACGCAAAAGCGCGCCGAGCTGCTGGGACGCTACACCGACGAGCATCCGCTGTTGCAGGCGTTGAACCAGCAGAGCCGCGAGACGGTGCGCGAGATCGGCGAGCTCGAGGCGCGCATCAAGCGACTGCCGCTGGTCGAGCAGGAACAGTCGCGCCTGGCGCGCGACGTCAAGGTCAGCACCGACCTGTACACCGAGCTGCTGAACACGGCCCAGCAGTTGCGCCTGGTGGCGGTGGGGCGGGTCGGCAACGTGCGCATGGTCGACATGCCGGTGGCGCCGGAGCGCCCGATCAAGCCGAACCGCTCGCTGATCGTGGCGCTGGGCATGGTCACCGGCGTGTTCCTGGGCGCTTTGCTGGCTTTCGCCAGCAAAGCGGTGGGCGGCGGCATCGACGACCCCGAGCGGATCGAGGCGATGCTGGGCGCGCGCACGGTGCACGCGACCATCCCGCACAGCCGCAGCCAGGACCGCCTGCGGCGGCAGGCGCGCAAGCGCGCGCCGCTGCTGCTGGCGCAGGCGGCGCCGGACGACGCGGCCGCCGAGAGCCTGCGGGCGTTCCGCGCCGCGCTGCAATTCGTGTTGCCGCACAGCCGCAACAACGTCGTCAGCTGCCTGGGGCCGACGCGGCGCGTGGGCGCCTCGTTCGTGTCGGTCAACCTGGCGCTGCTGATGGCCTCGGGCGGCAAGCGCACCTTGCTGATCGACGCCGACCTGCGCGACGGCCGGCTGCACGAGTATTTCGGCATCGAGCGTTGCGGCGGGCTGGCCGAGTGCCTGGCCGGCGCGCTGCAGCCGCACATGGCGGTGCGCCACGGGGTTGCCGACCATCTAGATTTTATTCCTTGCGGCAGCGTGCTGCCGCAGCAGACGGAGCTGCTGCAGCACCGCCATCTGGCCAGCCTGCTCGAGACGCTCGGCGCCCGCTACGACGTGGTGCTGATGACGGCGCCGCCGGTGATGGAGGCGGCCGACGCGCTGGTCGTCGGCGCCCACGCCGGCGCCGTGTTCCTGGTCACGCGCGCCGGCGTGACCACCGAGCGCGAGCTCAACGCGGCCGTCAAACGGCTCAACCAGGCCGGCATCGCGCCGCACGGGGTGGTGTTCAACGACGCCTGATCGAGCGGGCGGCGGCGTGCGCGGGCGCGGTTTTTCCGCGCTGGCCGTGGAGCGCGCTCCCGCCTGTTTTTTTGTTGTAATAATGTCTTGTCAGAATTTTTTTCTAAAAGCATTGAACTATAGAATTTGATTCAGATCAAACCTTCCTCATTCACTTCATGAACGAGGAAAGTCTGATGAACAATTCTGTCAACTACCTGTCCCAAGGGAGCGTCACGACCATCGGTCTGGGCGCCTGCGCGATGCTGCTGGCCGCTTGCGGCGGCAGCGGCGGCGATGAAGGAAAGCAAGCCGCCACGGCAGCGCAAGCGCCCGTGCTGGCCGCCAGCGTCACGTACAACGGCGCGGCGGCCGCCAGCGAGCTCTACGTTTCAACCACAGGTTCAGACAGCAACCCCGGCACCCAGGCGGCGCCGTTCCTGACCATCGGCAGGGCGGCGCAAGCGGCCACGCCCGGCACCGTCGTGCACGTGGCCCCCGGCACCTACGCCGGCGGCTTCGTCACCAACAGCAGCGGCACGGCCACCGCGAGCATCACGTATGTGTCGGACCGGAAATGGGGGGCGAAGATCGTGCCGCCGGCCACGTCCACCACGTCGGCGGCCTGGGACAACCGCGGCAACTACGTCGACATCGTCGGCTTCGAGGTCGACGGCAGCGCGCCGCGCGCCGGCACGGCGTGGACCACCGGCATCTACACCGGCGGCTCGTTCGGCGGCGTGTACGGCACGCGCGTGCACCACATCGGGCGCAGCGCCTGCGCCTCGGGCGGCGGCATCGGCGCCGACAGCTATTTCAAGGGCAGCGCCCACGACGTCCGCGAAAACATGGTGCACGACATCGGCGCCAACGCTTGCCGCACCATGTTCGGTGTCTATGTCAACAGCGTGGGCACGGATGTCAAGAATAATATCATCTATGGTGTCTCGAGCGCGGCGGTGCGCTTGTGGCACGACGCCTCCGGCGTCGACGTCGTCAACAACACCATCTTCGCGTCCCACACCGGCGTGGTGGTGGGCAGCGGCGATTACTACCACGCGACGACGGCCGGCGACAACTCGCGCGTGACGAACAACATCGTCTACGACACCGTCTACGGCGTGGTCGAACAGGGCAACATCGGCTCACACAACACCTATGCGAACAACCTGATGTTTCAGCAGTCATCCCAAGGCTATCTGCTCCTGAAGGGCGTGGCGGTGGCGACCATCGCGGCCGCGCCGCAGTTCGTCAACTACGTGCGCACCGGCGGCGGCGACTACCATTTGCGCTCGACTTCGCCGGCGATCGACAAGGGCCTGGCCGTCGACGCGCCGCCGCGCGACTTCGACGGCAGGGACCGCCCGGTCGGCGCCGCCGACGATCTCGGCGCCTACGAATACGCCGGCACCACGCCGACGCCGACGCCCACGCCGACGCCGACCCCCACACCCACGCCGACGCCAACTCCGACCCCCACGCCCACCCCGACGCCAACCACCGCCAACCACCTGTACGTGTCGACCGGCGGCTCGGACAGCAACTCCGGCGCGCAGGGCTCGCCGTTGAAGACGATCGCGCGCGCCGCCGCGCTGGCCTCGCCGAACACCACGGTGCACGTCGCGCCCGGCAACTACGCGGGCGGCTTCCGGACCAACGCCAACGGCACCGCGAACGGGCGCATCTACTACGTCTCCACCACCAAGTGGGGCGCGAAGATCGTTCCGCCGGCCAATTCCAGCAGCAGCGTGGCCTGGGACAACCGCGGCAACTACGTCGAGATCAACGGCTTCGAGATCGACGGCAGCGCGTACCAGAGTGGCACCAAGTGGCGCAGCGGCATCTACAACGGCGGCTCCTACGATGTCATCCGCAACAACCGCGTGCACCACGTCGCCCAGAATATCGCTTGCGACGGCACCGGCGGCTCGGCCATCGGTGTCGATTCCTACTACAACGGCGTCAAGGGCGATGTCATCAACAACTTCGTCTACGACATCGGCCCCGCCGGATGCAGCCATGTGCACGGTATCTACGTGAGCACGACGGGCAGCGTGGTCGGCAACGTCGTGTACCGCGTCGCGCAGGGGGCGATCCACTTGTGGCACGACGCCACCAGCGTCATCATCGCCAACAACACGGTGGCCAACTCGGGCATCGGCATCATCGTCGGCGGCGGCGACTTCTACCACAGCAGCGCCGGCGCCGACTACACCCACGTGGTCAACAACATCGTCTACGACAACCGTTACGGCATTTCTGAACAGGGCAAGACCGGTACCCACAACACCTACCGCAACAACCTGGTGTACCAGAACGCCAACTACAACTTCAGTTTGCGTAACGGCCTGGTGGCCAGCGGCACGGTCAGCGCCGATCCGCAGTTCGTCGCGTACACCCGCACGGGAACGCCCGACCTGCACCTGCGCAGCACCTCGCCCGCCAAGGGCGCCGGCACCACCACCTACGCGCCGGCGTACGACATCGAGGGTACGCCGATGCAGCCGGTCAGCATCGGCGCGTACAAGTAAGGGGGCGGCAAGCGGCGGCAAGCCATGCCGCCGCCGGCGCAGCGGCCGTTAGCCGGCCTCGCGCGCCGCCGGCGCCGCCAGTTTCCTGCCTGCCCGGCCCGGCAGAAATTGCTTGATGAAGCGGCGCAGCCTGGCCGTCTGCGCCTCGAACGGCAGGTGGATCAGATAGGAGAGCGAGACGACGATGGCCAGCATGGCGGCATACACCGCCATGCTGGCCGGATCGTCGGTCGACAACTGCTCGCCGCCACGGTAGGTCCACAGCATCCGCAGCAGCGGCACATGCAGCACATATAAAGTGAACGAGAAACCCGCCAGGAAGGCGCCGGCCGCCACCAGCGGACGCATCGCCGCCGGATCGCGGCGGCCCGCGCCGCACAGGCACAGCAGGAATACGGCGCTGTACAGCAGGTCCGGCGCCAGCGTTCGGCCGTCGACGTCGCCGTCCTGTCCCCGCAGGCGCAGGCCCACGGCCAGCGCCCCGAACAGCAGCCAGCACGCGTAGCGCTGGAGCCGGCTGACATCGAGCCGCACGCGCGAGGCGGCCGCGCCCATCAACCACACCAGGAAGTACAGCGCGATGCCGGAGCCGAGGCGGGACGCCAGCGCCACCGCCGCGACGGCGGCGGCCAGCCGCCACCGCGTGTCCCCGGGCCGTACGGCGAGCACCAGCAGCGGGAACAGCGCGTAATACCAGGTCTCGTAGGCCAGGCTCCACAAGGGGAAGTTGCCGCCGAAGACGGGCACCGCCATCGTTTGCACGCCGGCCAGGTTGCCCACCAAGGTGGCCAGCGACCACGGGCTGATATCGGCCAGCCTGGGTTGCCCGGCGTCCAGCTCGCCGGTCGCCAGGCCGAGCAGCAGCATCAGCACGAAGGCCGGCAACAGCACGATCCACAGGCGCGTCAGGCGGTCGATCGCGTAGTCGCGGAGGGCGTGCGGCGTGCCGATGCGGTCGAGCAGGCTGCCGCCGACCAGCCAGCCGCTGAGCACGAAGAACACCACCACCGCCTGGTGGGCGAAGCCGGAAAGGAACGACAGTCCCAGGTACCAGAGCGACGGGTCTTGCAAGGTGCTCAGGCCGGGGAAGACCTGGGCCCGCAGATGCGCTGCCGCCACTTGCAGCGCCGCCAGGCCGCGCAACAGCGAGATCAGCGGCGATTGCCACTCGTGCGGCCCCAGCCGGCTTTCCTTGACTATCCTCAGCCGCGGCCGTGGCCGTCCGGGCGGGCGGGCGACGGCGGGACCGTCCGCCTGCGCACTTGCTTGCGCACTTGCTTGCATACCCGCCGGGGTGACGGCGCGGATGCCGGCCTGGACGCTGGCCAAGGGCGGGGCGCCGCGCAAGGTCGCCGGCGCCGGCCGCCCGGACAGCAGCGCGCCGACCGTGTGGAACAGGATGCGCAGGTCGGTCAACAGGCTGCGCTGCTGGACATAGCGCACGTAGTACTCCAGCTTGACCGGCAGCACTTGCAGCACGTACGTCCGCTCCGGGTCGGCCGCGCGGCGCAGGATCTCGCCCTCGTCGCGGAAATGGATGGCGGCCCAGTCGGTGATGCCGGGCGGCACCGACAGCACGAGGTCGCGCACCGCCGGCGGATAGTGCTCGACATAGCGCGGCACCTCCGGACGCGGCCCCACCAGGCTCATCTCGCCGCGCAGCACGTTGAACAGTTGCGGCAGCTCGTCGAGCTTGTGCCGGCGCAGCAGCCGGCCGGCGCGGGTGGCGCGGGGGTCGTCGGCCAGCGACAGCTGGCCGGCGTCCTCGGCCGAGGCGTGCATCGTGCGGAACTTGACGATGCGGAACGGCACGCCGTTGCGTCCGACCCGCCGCTGGCGGTACAGCACCGGCCCGGCCGAGTCGAGCTTGATCCACGCCGCCAGCGCCAGCATCAGCGGCGCCAGCAGTAACAGGCCGGCCAGCGCGGCCACGATATCGAACCAGCGTTTGCTCAACATAGCAGCTCCCCCAGGGTGGCGATGACGCGCGCCTGGTCGGCGTCGCGCATGCGGGTGTACAAGGGCAGCGTCAGCAGGGCTTGATAACTGGCCTCGGCGCGCGGGAAGCGTTCGGGCGGCAAGGCGTAGCGCTCGCGCCAGTACGGCTGGCGGTGCAGGGGGATGTAGTGCACGCTGGTGCCGATGCCGCGCTCGGCGAGCAGTTCGATCAGCCGGTCGCGCGCCAGCGGCGCGTCCGCCGCCAGCCGCACCGGGTACAGGTGCCAGGCGTGCCGGCCGCCGGCATCGGCGTCCGGCGGCAGGCGCAGCGGCAACCCGCGCAGGCCCTCGGCGTAGCGCGCCGCCAGCGCCTGGCGGCGGGCCAGGAAGCGCCCGATCTTGCGCAGCTGCTGGCAACCGATGGCGGCCGCGATGTCGGTCATATTGTATTTGTAGCCGGGCGCGACGACCTGGTAGAACCACGCCGGGCGGCGCGAGGTGTAGCGGTCGAAGGCGTCCTCGCTGATGCCGTGCAGGCGCATGACGCGCACCCGCCGCAGCAGCGCCGGGTCGCGGCACACCACCATGCCGCCCTCGCCGGTGGTGATGGTCTTGTTGGCGTAGAAGCTGAACACGGTGGCGTCGCTGTCGAGCGTGCCGACGGCGCGGCCCTTGTACAGCGTGGGAAAGGCGTGCGCGGCGTCCTCGACCACGCGCAGGCCGTGGCGCCTGGCCAGCGCCAGGATGGCGTCCATGTCGCAGGCCCTGCCGGCGTAGTGCACCGGCACGATGGCGCGCGTGCGCGCGGTGATGGCGGCGGCGGCGGCGTCCGGGCAGATGCACAGGGTGGCGTCGTCGACGTCGACCAGCACCGGGTCGGCGCCGAGGTAGCGCACCACCTCGGCGGTGGCGGTGAAGGTCATCGTCGGCACGATCACCTCGTCGCCGGGGCCGATGCCCAGCGCCTCGAGCGCCAGATGCAGGCCGGCGGTGGCCGAGTTGACGGCGACGCCGGTGACGCCGCCACCGAGGAAGCCGGCGAACTCCTGCTCGAAGCGGCGGCTGACGGCGCCGGTGGTGATCCAGCCCGAGCGCAGGCACTCGAGCACGGCGGCGGCCTCCTCGTCGCCCAGGTCGGGCAGGGCGAAGGGCAGGAATTCGGCCACGGGCGCGGCGACGGGCGCGGCGGCGGGCCCGGGTGCGGGCGCCGATACGATCGCCGATGCCGGCGCGGCCATCGGACGGGAAGCCGCGTCCAGCGGCTGGCGTGATGAGGGCATGATGTCTCCTAGGTGGGGTGTCAGTGCGGCGGCGCGGCGCAGGCGGCCAGGAAGCGGTCGGCCAGCAGCGCGTAGTTGAGGTGGGCGCGGGCGTAGCGGGCGCCGCGCTGGCCCAGTTCGTGGCGGCGCGCCGCCGGCATGGCGGCCAGGCGCGCGACGGCGGCGGCCAGCGCGGCCGGATCGTCCGGCGCCAGGCTCAGGCCGCAACCGGCCTCGGCCACCGGGTCGTTGGCCGCCTCGACCGCGTGGACGATGGGCCGCGCCGCCATCATGTAGTCGCCCAGCTTGTTGGGGGAGATGCCGTAGCGGTACAGCGGCTGGCGCCGCCAGCCGAGGTAGGCGATGTCGAAGCCGCGCAGCAGCGCCGGCATGTGGCGCTTGGCCAGCGGATCGAGGAAGTGGACGTCGCGCAGGCCGGCGTCGGCGGCCTTGCGCTGCAGCGCCTGCTTGTCGGGACCGGCGCCGGCCAGCACGAACGCCAGCGGCCGCCCCTGCAGCAGCGCGGCGGCGTCGATCAGCGTGTCGAGCGCGTTGGCCAGGCCGTGGCTGCCGGCGTAGCCGACCACGGTGCGGCCCTGCCGGCGCAGATCGTCCAGCAGCGCCGCCGCCGGCGCCGGCAGCGGCACCGGCGGCAGGTCCCACTCGTCGAGGTCGACGCCGTTGGGCACCACGTGCAGCTTGTGCGGCGCCATGCCGCGCGCGGCCATGTGGGCGCCGGCCTTGGGCAGGATGGAGATGACGGTGTCGGCGTGGCGGTAGGCGTAGTCCTCGGCCGCCTGCATCAGCACGATGAACGGATGCCAGGCCGGCATGCCGCCCAGCTCCATCGGCGACAGCGGCCACAGGTCGTGCACCTCGAACGCCAGGCGCGCGCCGGCCAGCGCGGCGATGCGGCGCGCCGGCCAGATGTCGGCCGGATAGGTGCTCGAGGCGATCACCAGGTCGGGCTGGAAGTTGCGCGCCAGGCGGGGCGCGCCCCGGTACAGCGCGGCGACGAAGGCGGCCATGTTGGCGGCCCGGCCCAGGCCGTTGCCGCGGTAGGCCGGCGTCGCGTGCCAGCGGTAGTCGATGCCGTCGATGGTCTCGTCGAGCACGCGGCGCCCGTTCAGTTCGGGCGGCCGGGCGCGCAGGTGCGAGCTGGACGCGGCCACGATGCGCACCCGGTGGCCGGCGCGCACCCATTCGCGCGCCAGGTAGTACGGCCGGTACTCCATGCCATGCCGCACCGAGCCGGCGTAGTGGTTAAGCAGCAGTATGTTCATCGGTGTTGCCCTCGTGTTTGCCTGGTTGCGCTGTGGATGATCCGTGCCGCGGCCCTCACCAGCGCCAGGCCTCGACCACGCGCCGCAGGTTGTGGCCGCTGCTGTCGACCCAGTTGGTGCGCCACTGGGCCGGATGGGTCAGCAGGCAGATGCGGCGGTAGGCCCCCAGCGCCTTCTGCGGCGGCATCGGGTGGAAATACTGCGGATGCGGGCGGTCGCTGATGTACAGGTCAAAGCTCGACAGCAGTTCGTGGTCGTAGCTTTCGCAGGCGATGCCGCAGCGCGCGCGCAGCGCGGCGTCGTCCAGCAGCTCGTGGTTGATCATGCCCAGGCGCCGGTTGGCGAAGTCGCCGTGGCTGGCGACCGTGTGCAGCTTGCTGCCCAGCTGTTCCTCGATGCGGCGGAAGTTGTGTTCGAACCGGGCGCGGATGTCGTCCATGCGCGCGCGCACCTGCACCGGGTCCTTCAGGTGCGCTTGCTTGGCGTAGGTGGCGATCTCCTCGTAGTGGTAGCTGGCCTCGCTGCCATAGCGTTCGATGTCGCGCATCAGGCCGAAGTCCAGGGTCGAGAGGCGGAAATAGTAGCTGGCGCGCACGCCGTGCTTTTGTTCCAGCGCGAACATGCGGCGCGCGGTCGGCAGGTCGGTGTCGATGTCGTGGCGGTGCACCAGCACCCGGCCGTCGCCGGCGCGGCCGCCGCGCAGCGACGCCAGCCAGGCGCGCACCGACGTCTGTCGGTAGCCTTGCTGGCGCGCCTGTTGCAGCAGCGCGTCGTAGTGGCGCAGGCGCGACGGCATCAGATAGTCGCTGTAGAGGCGATTGAGGATGGCACCCATGGTGTTCATCGCAGGCTGTAACGGACGCGGTAGGGGGTAAAACCGAGCATGGTCTTGAACTGCCGCAGACCGGGCTGGGCGCCGAAGAAGGTGTCGTACATCAGGAACTCCGGACCGTCGCCGGCCTGCAGCTCCATCAGCAGCAGGCTGACGATGTCGGTCACCAGCAGGTGCATGACGCCGTCATTGTTGCGGTAGCCGAGCAGCTGCGAAAACGCGGCGAAGTTGCCGTAGCGCCCGACGTTGCAGTAGGCCATCAGCTTGCCCTGTTTGCTGAACACGCCGAAGTAGCGGTAGTGGCTTTGCGTCTCGTAGTGGGATTTCTTTTCCCGGTAGCTGGCGTCCATCGGCCGGCCTTGCCGGCTGGCCATGCTGGTGTTGATCTCGTGGATGGCGTCGACGTGGTCGTTGCGGTCGATCTGCGCCAGCGCGTAGCCGCGCCGGCGCGCCTTGCTGACGTAGGTGGCGGCGCCGCTCTGGCCGGTGATGCTGTCGAGGTAGGCGACCGGACCGGCCAGGCGGCGCAGGTCGATCAGGGCCACGCCCAGCTGCTTGTAGCCGAACACCTTGTATTTCGGATGGGGGCTGGTGAAGCGGCGGTGCGTTTCCCTGACGTCCTCCGGGTTGAAACTGGTGTCGAAGCACAGCCTGGCGACCGGCAGCCTGACGACGTCGAGCACCAGCTTGCATTGATTGGCGAGTTTGTTGATCATAAGAACCTCAGCGGATGGAATAGCGAATACGGTAGGGGTGGAAGCCCAGTTTTTTCTTGAAATTGCGCAGGCCCGGCAAGGCCCCCAGATAGGTGTCGTACATGAAGTAATTGAGGCGGCCGTCGTCGATCAGGCGGCAGGTGATGTCGGCCAGCAGCAGGTACATGACGCCATCGCCGTTCTTGTAGCCGAGCAGGCGGTCGGTGGCGGCGAAGTCGCCATAGACGCCGACGTCGCCGTAGGCGACCAGGCGGCCATCCTTGTCGAGCACGCCGTAGTGGCGCAAGCCGTCGACCGGGTCGTAGCGCTCGGTCCGGTTGGCGTAGGCCGGGTCCATCGGCCGGCCCTGGCGCTCGCCGGCCGAGGTGTTGATGCTGTGGATCTCGTCGATGTAATCGTTGCGGTCGATCTCGACGACCGTGTAGCCGCGTTCGCGGGCGCGCCGGCTGTGGTAGCCGGCGTAGTCGCGCCGCCGCAGCGAGCGCAGATAGGCGTCGCCGCTGCCGTAGGCGCGCAGGTCGATCAGCGCGATGCCGAGCGACTTGTTGCGCACCAGCGGGCAGCGCGGATGCGGCTGGGTGAACAGGCGGTGGGTGCGCCGCACCAGCTCGGGGTTGAGGGCGGTGTGGAAGCGCAGCCGCGCCCGCGGCAAGCGGACGATGTCGCCGATCAGCCGCAGCATTTTCCGCAGGCGCGCGATGTGTTCAGAGATGTTCATAGAAGGCGATCAGCTTGGCCGCTTCGCGCGCCCAGTTGTAATGCGCGCAGACCGCCTTGCGGCCGTTGCCGCCCATGCGGCGGGCGATGTCGGGGTGGCTGGCGAGGTAGTCGATGGCGGCGGCGATGGCGGGCGGGTCGCGCGGGTCGACGCACAGGCCGCAGGCGTGCGCCTCGACGACGGCGCGCCACGGCGGAAAGTCGGAGGCGATCACCGGGATGCCGGCCGCCATGTAGTCGAACATCGCGGCCGGCGGCGCGCCCAGGTGGCCCGGCGTGGCGTGCGGGGTGATCAGGCCGGCGCGCGAGGAGGCCCGCAGGTCGCCGATGCCGGGCCGGCCCAGCCGGCCGAGCGCGTCGATGCGGCGCCAGCCCGGCCGCGCCAGCATGCGCGTGGCCAGCGCGGCCTCGGAGAAATCGCCCGCCAGGCTCAGGCGCACCGGCGATTGCAGCAGTTCGCAGGCGCGCACCAGCTCGACGATGCCGCGCATGGCGCTCAGCGCGCCCTCGTAACAGACCCGCACCGGCTTGTCGGCCCAGGCCAGTCCGGCGCCGACCTCGTCCGGGACGGGAAAGTCGCTGACGCTGATCGTCGCGCTGTTTACGGCCAGGAACTTGTCGCGGACAAAGGGCGTGGCGGCGATGACGCCGTCGAGCCGGCGGCAGGCCCGCCGTTCGAGCCGGCTCCACAGCGCCGCCAGCGCGCGGCGCGACCAGGCCTCGCCGGCCACGCACGCCGGCGCCGCGCCGCGCAGCGGCACGGGCAGATCGTGGCCGGCGTCGAACACGACCTTGCAGCCATGCCTGCGTAGCGGCGGCGCGAGCGGCAGCAGCGCTGCGTGGTGCAGCTGGACGATGTCCGGACGCAAGGCCAGCGCGCGCAGGTACATGCGGTGCGCGGCCGCCGCCAGCCCGTTCAGTCCATCCGCGCGCGCGCCGGCGTCGACGATGGCCACGCCGCCGCCGTCGCGGTTGGTGTCGCCGAGGCCGTCGGCGACGATCAGCGTGACGCGGTGGCCGCGCGCGGCCAGGGTGCGGCACTGTTTATCGACGACGCGGGCGTCGTCGCGCGCATGGACCGCGCTCAGGTGGACGATCTCAAGCATCATGGGCTCCGGAGCGGTAGCGGGCGTAGGCGCCGAGCGCGGCGCCGATCATCATGTCGCTGAAGTAGTGCGACATGCACAGCAACAGCAAGGTCACCCCGAGCAGCGACCAGGCCAGCACGAAGCGCCGGTCGCGGCTGGCGCGCCCGCCCAGCAGGTAGCCGTGCACGGCCATCTGGCCCAGCGGGTAGCCCAGCAACGCCAGCAGCCCGACAAAACCGAACAGCCCCAGGTCGACCCAGGCCGACAGGATGTTGTGCGCGTAGTTGCCCGGCGGGTAGCTGGCGTAGTCGCCCAGGATGGGGTGCAGGTCGATGGTGCGCAGCGCCTGCTCGGTCAAATGGTGGCGGGCGCTGACCGACGACGAATGCGACAGGTCGAGCAGCTCGAGCGTGCGGTTGCCGGGCACGGCGGCGATGATCGTGTCCAGATTGAACTTGAGCAGCAGGAACAGCAGCACGAAAGCCGCCACCATGGCCATGCGGTGGCGCGAGGCGTGCAATTCGATCAGCGGGATCAGGAACAGCAGCGCGCCGAACTCGCTGCGGGCGGTGTTGATGTACAAGGTCGGCAGCCCGAGCGCGTAGAGCGCCCAGCGCCATGCCCGGCCGCGGGTGCAGGCCAGCATGACCGCCAGCGGCACCAGGTAGGAGCGCGAGAATCCCTGGTAGGTGGCGACGCTGTCGGGGTCGCGGGCGGCGCCCAGCACGGCCAGGTAGAACGCGCCGTCGACGGAGAAGATGAACACCACGGCCGACATCGCGGCCAGGCTGGTCAGTTGTGTCAGGCGGAAGCGCCGGCTGTGGAAGTCCAGCGTCTTGAAAATGAAGAACAGACTGAGCATATAAATCATGCCCAGCAGGTGGTAGCCGATGATGCCGGCGTTGGCGCTGGCCGCGTTGCAGGCGATCACCGCCGCGAAATAGGCCAGGAAGCCGAAGAAGGCGGCGTCGACGCCGTGCAGGCGGAAAGCCCGCGCGTGCAGGCGGCGCAGGTAGGACAGCAGCAGCATGGGAAACATCAGCAAGGCGACGATGGCGAAGTAGCCGCCCAGGTAGGCGC
This sequence comes from uncultured Duganella sp., assembly GCA_963511605.1. Classification (GTDB taxonomy): domain Bacteria; phylum Pseudomonadota; class Gammaproteobacteria; order Burkholderiales; family Burkholderiaceae_D; genus Rugamonas. Next base: position 220,006 of record CAUPJZ010000002.1, read on the forward strand.
GGATCACGCCCAGTCCCAGCAAGGTCTGATAGGCGAAAAAGCCGGGGAACAGCAGGAAGAAGGCCAGCTCCGCGCACGCCGGGCCGAGCAGGCCGGCGGGCGCCGCCCCGGCGCGTGCCGCCGCTGTCGCGCCGCGCGCCAGCGTGATGCGCGGCGGCGCCGCGTCCGGGCGGTCAACGGGCAGCATGCAGGCCCCCGGCCGGGTTGCGGTTGACGCTGTAGCGGTAGGACATGCGCAGATACAGCAGGTACAGCAGCGAGTAGCCGATGGTGTAGGCCAGCACGTTTTGCTTGAGCGTGAGCGGGGCGGCGAACACGCCGACGGTCATGATGAACAGGGCAATTTGCCAGACCAGTTCGATCTTCTGCCGTCCGGCGACGAAGAATACATAGCTCAGCGGACTGGCCAGGAAGTTGAGGAAGTACAGCGGCGCCAGGATCTGGGCCAGCTCGCCGGCGCCGCGCCAGGCCTCGCCGAAGGCGAAGGCGAACAGCGCCGGCGAGGCCACCAGCAGGATCAGCGACGGCGCGCAGCCCAGCAGCAGCAACACGCGCAGCGCGTGCATGTAGGCGGGGCGGCAATTGCCGGTGTCCTGGAACTGGCGCACCGATTCGCGCTTGAACACCTCGTGCACCGACGCCGCCAGCAGCGAGATCGGCGCCGCCAGCACGCGCTGGGTCAGCGCAAACAGGCCGGCGGCCATCACGCCGTGGCGGGCGCCGATGATCAGCAGCGGCAACTGGCCGACGCCGGTGTTGAGCAGGTTGGCCGGCAGGGTGAAGTTCCACAGCGCGCGGTGGGTGCGCAGGAAGGCGCGCTGCGTTTTGGACGGCAGCAGCGCCGGCAGGCCGTGGCGCGCCAGCCGGCGCGGCAGCGCCAGCGCCGTGGCGCGCAGGCCGTCGCGCCAGGTCCGCCAGTCCGGACGCCGGCGCCCCGACGGCGCGCCGCGCTGCCGGCGTCCCAGCGGCGGCTTGAGCAGGATGCGCGCGGCCACCAGGCCCAGCGCCAGGCCGATCAGATGGCCGGCCATCAGCGCGCCGGCGCCCACGCCCAGGCCCAGGATGCCCAGTTGCGCCAGCGCGATGCCGCCCGCCGCGACGATCCTGGCCTTGGCGGCCGGGGCGAAGGCGTTGTGCGAGGCGGCGTAGGCGAGCGTGGTTTGCATCGTCGCCGTCAGCCAGGCCGCCATGCCCAGGGTCAGCGCGCCCGGCCAGGACATGCCGGTCAGGCAGCACATCTTGATCAGGGCGGCGGCCACCGTCAGCAGCAGCGCCAGCCAGGTCGCCGACCAGGCCACGACGCCGAAGCACAGGTGCTGGCGCTGGCGGCGCTGGTCGAAGATCATGGCGTTTTCCATGCGCAAGGTGGCGATCACCGCCGCGATGGCGACCACGCCGAACCAGACGCTGAAGGCCCCCATCTCCGCCGGCGTGCACAGGCGCGTGATCAGCGGCGCGGCCAGGATGGGCAGCGCCTGCGCGGCCACCGAGCCGCTCATCACGGTGAGCAGGTGTTTCCAGAACGTGGGCAGCTTGGGCAGCGTAGGCATGGACATGGCGGGGTCCTAGTTGCCGGCGGCGGCCAGCACCACGCCGGCCACTTTTTCGGCGTCGGCGCCGGCCAGGTAGGGGCCCATTGGCAGGCTCAGCACCTGCCCGGCCAGCAGTTCGGCCACCGGGCAGGCGGCGTCGTCGAAGCGCGCGTAGGCCGGCTGCAGGTGGATCGGCAGCGGATAGTGGACGGCGCTGGGGATGCCGGCCAGCTCCAGCGCGCTTTGCACGGCGGCGCGCCGTTTTACCACCACCGTGTACTGGGCGTAGGCGCTGTCGCGGTCCGGCGCCGGCGCGGCCGTCTCGACGCGTCCGGCGAACAGCCGGTCGTAGACGGCGGCCACGCGGCGGCGGCGTTCCAGCTCATCGTCGAACGCGCCCAGCTTGGCCAGCACGATGGCGCACTGCAAGGTGTCCATGCGGCCGCCGACGCCGATGCGGGTGTGGCGGTAGCGCTGCGACTGGCCGTGGACGCGGATCTCCCGCATCGCCCGCGCCAGTTCGTCGTCGCTGGTGAAGATGGCGCCGCCGTCGCCGTAGCATCCCAGCGGCTTGCTGGGGAAAAAGCTGGTGCAGCCGATGGCCGACAGGTTGCAGCTGCGCAGGCCGCGATAGCTGGCGCCGAAGCTTTGCGCCGCGTCCTCGATGACGGCCAGGCCGTGTTCGCGCGCGATGTCGTTGATGGCGTCCATGTCGGCCGGCTGGCCGTACAGCGACACCGGCATGATGGCGCGCGTGCGCGGCCCGATGCGGGCGGCGATCAGCGCCGGATCGAGGTTGCCGCTGGCCCGTTCGACGTCGACGAACACGGGCCGCGCGCCCAGCAGCACGATGGCCTCGGCGGTGGCGATGAAGGAGAACGGCGTGGTGATGACCTCGTCGCCGGGCTGGATGCCCAGCGCCATGAGCGAGATCACCAGCGCCTCCGTGCCCGAGGACACCGTGATGCAATGGCGCGCGCCGCTGAACGCGGCCAGCTGCTGTTCCAGCCGCGCCACCTCCGGCCCCATGATGTACTGGCCGTGGTCGAGCACGCGCTGGATGCCGTCGTTGATGTCTTGGCGCAGCAGTTGGTACTGGGTTTTCAGATCGATGAATTCCATGGGGGGCTCCGTGGCCGGGCTGTGGGGGAGGGGTCAGGCGTCCGTGGCCAGCGCGCAGACGCCGTCCCGGACCACATACTGGTCGCCGCTGTGCGGGCAAACGGCGCGGCCGTCGCCGTGCCGCGGCAGGTCGAGCCGCTCGCCGTGGCGGCTGATCCAGCCGATCTGGCGCGCCGGCACGCCCGCCATCAGCGCGAAATCGGGCACGTCGCGGTTGGCGACGGCGCCGGCGGCGACGAAGGCGTGCGCGCCTATCGTCACGCCGCACACCACGGTGGCGTTGGCGCCGATGGTGGCGCCACGGCGCACCAGGGTGGCGCGGTACTCGCTCTTGCGGGCGACGGCCGAGCGCGGGTTGTAGACGTTGGTGAACACCATGCTGGGGCCGCAGAAGACATCGTCCTCGATGGTGACGGCGTCGTACACGGAGACGTTGTTCTGGATCTTGACGTTGTCGCCGATCACCACGTCGTTGCCGATGTAGACATTCTGGCCCAGCGAGCAGCGCGCGCCGATGCGGGCGCCGCCGCACACGTGGCTGAAGTGCCAGACGCGCGTGCCGGCGCCGATGACGGCGCCCTCATCGACGATGGCGCTCGGGTGTACCGTCAAATCCATGTCGTGCTCCCGCGGTGTGTCCATATCAATAATCCAGCGGCAGCGCCACGCGGCGGCCGTCGCGCGCCGAACGGTAGGCGGCGATCAGCACCTCGAGCGACTTCAAGCCTTCGCGGCCGTCGGTCTCCGGCTCGGCCTCGCCGCGCAGCACCTTGATGACGTTGTCGTAGTACAGCGGGTGGCCGAAGCCGTACACCGACGTGGTGGCGTAGCTCGCTTCGCGCACGTGCGCGTCGTCCTCGTCCGGTTCGGCGAAGTCCCACTGCTGCACCTCGTTGACGGCGACGCCGCCGATGCGCGCCGTGCCTTTCTCGCCGAGGATGGTGATGCTGCCCTCGAGGTTGTGCGGATAGGCCAGCATCGTCACGTTCATCGAACCGAGCGCGCCGTTGCGCCAGCGCAGGCTGATGACGCCGGTGTCCTCGACCTCGATGTCGCGCGCCAGCGTGGCGGTGTAGGCTTGCAGGCTTTCGACCGGGCCGACGATCCAGTCGATCAGGTCGACGTAATGGCTGGCCTGGTTCATGAACGCGCCGCCGTCGAATTCCCACGTGCCGCGCCAGCCGGCGCTGTTGTAGTAGCTTTGCGGCCGGGTCCAGAACACGTTCAGGTTGACCATGTAGATGCGGCCGAAGCGCTTCTTGTCGACCGCGCTTTTCAGCAGTTGCAGGGTGGCGTTGCGGCGGTTCTGCTTGACGACGAACATGCGCACGCCGGCCGCGTCGCAGGCGCACACCATGCGCTTGGCATCCTCCCAGCGCGTGGCCATCGGCTTTTCGGTGATCACGTGGCGCCCGGCGGCGGCAATTTGCACGGCCTGTTCGGGGTGCAGGCCGGACGGCGTGGTGATGATGACGGCGTCGACCTCGCTCCTGGCCAGCATCTGGTCCAGCCGGGAGTAGGGCGTGGCGCCGGTCTGGGCGGCGGCGCGCGCGAGCGCGGCCGGATCGACGTCGCACACGGCGACCAGCTGGCAGCGGTCGGCGTGCTGGGCCAGCGCGGCGAAATGGTTTTGCGCGATGCGGCCGCAGCCGACCAGCGCGAAGCGCATCTTGCGGCCGATGACGGCGGGAGTGAATTGGCGCATGTGAGGTGCTCCTTGCAATGAATGGGGAGGGACGCGGCCGGTCCGCGACATGCCGGCCCGGCGCGCGTCGTCAGGATGCCTGGGCTTGCGCCGGCGCCGGCGGCGCCGTGCTCAGCTGCGCGATCGCGCGCAGCGCGGCCTCGCCGTCGCCGTCGCAGGTCCGGGCGCCGGTTTGCGGCGTGAACTCGTTCATGATGGTCTTGAGCATGGCCTCGATCAGCCAGCGGTCGTTGGTGTCGCAGGTGATCAACAGCAGCTCGATGTACTGGTCCAGCACCGCCGGCGGCAGCGCCTGCTCCTTCATGCGCAGGATGCGCGGGTGGCGGCTCGGCTCGGCGCCGTCGGCGGTCAGCAGTTCCTCCTGCAGTTTTTCGCCGGGGAACAGGCCGACGTAACTGATCTCGATATCGCCCTGCGGATGCTCGGCCGTCTTCTCGGTCAGCCCGGCCAGCGCGATCATGCTGCGCGCCAGGTCGACGATGCGGATCGGCTGGCCCATGTCGAGCACGAACACCTCGCCGCCCTCGGCCATCGCGCCGGCCTGGATCACCAGCTGGGCCGCCTCCGGGATCAGCATGAAGTAGCGTTCCATGGCGGCGTCGGTGACGGTCAGCGGGCCGCCCTGCTGCAGCTGGCGGCGGAACAGCGGCACCACCGAGCCGGACGAACCCAGCACGTTGCCGAAGCGGACCATGCTGAAGGTGGTGCGGCTGTCGCCGCGCGCCGCCGACGCCTGCGCGGCGGCCTGGAACACCAGCTCGGACAGGCGCTTGCTGGCGCCCATGATGGTGCTGGGCCGCACCGCCTTGTCGCTCGACACCAGCACACAGGTCCCGACCAGGTACTTGGCCGCGATGTTGGCGACCGCGCGCGCGCCGACGACGTTGTTGCGCAAGCCTTCGACCAGGTTGGTCTCGACCATCGTCACGTGCTTGTAGGCGGCGGCGTGATAAATGGTGTCGATGCTGTCCTCCTGCATGACGCGCTCGAGCAACTGTTCGTTGCAGACCGAACCCAGATGGGCGCGCACCGACAGCTGCGGCCAGTTCGCCTGCAGCTCCTGGCGTATCGTATACAGCGCGTATTCGGAATGGTCGAGCAGGTGCAGGCGGCGCGGCCCCAGGCCGGCGACCTGGCGGCACAATTCGCTGCCGATGGAGCCGCCGGCGCCGGTCACCAGCACGCTCTTGCCGCGCACGCAGCGGTTGAACAGGGCGCTGTCGGGCTGCACCGGCGCGCGGCCCAGCAACTGTTCGAGCGGGATGTCGGGTAGATGAGCAGGTAAATGCGCGGGTACCCGGCCCGCCACCGTGCCGCGCGGCAGGGTTTGCCGGCGCAGCGCGTGGTCGGCCAGGTCGAGCAGGCCGTGCAGGAACTTGATGCTGACGCCGGCGGTGCGCAGCATGCGCAGCACGGCGCCGAGCCGCTCGCCGGACGTGGCCGGCAGCGCGACGACGATCAGCCGGATCGACGAGGCGGCGACGATCTCGCCCAGCCGCTCGGGCGGGAACACGCGCAGGCCGCCGACGGTGCGCTGCTCGCCGCCGCACTTCTCGTCGATGAAACACACCGGGCAGTAGCGGCTGTCGCCGCGCATCGCCTGCGCCAGCCGGGCGCCGGTGTCGCCGGCGCCGTAGATGGCCACCGGTTCGCGCGCCTGCGCCGGCGCGCGGGTATGGCGCTGCAGGAAGGCGCGCACCGCCACGCGCGAGGCGACCAGATAGGACATGGCGATCAGCCAGTAGTTGAACAGCGCGCCGGACGGCATCGGCTGGTCGTCGCGGTCCATGGTCAGAGCGGACACCGCCAGCACCGCGCCGCCCAGGCCGAGGCCGGCGATGGCCAGCATGCGCTGGTCCAGATAGCGCACCACCGCCGAATACAGGTCGCTCATGGCCAGCGCGGCGATCGACATGGCCGTCAGCAATAGCATCAGCGCCGGCGGCGCACTGCCTTCGATGCCGGCGCCGGCGCTCGCCAGCAGCGCCAATTGCAGGCACAGCGGCAGCGCCAGGCAGTCGGCGCCGAACATCAACAGGCTCTTGCGGGCGCGGCTGATGGCGATCAATTTCTCGCTGAAGACGCGGGCAAGCGGGGCGGGGCTGTAGGTGAAATAGAGCATGGTGCACCTTCAACGAAGAAATCATTGTGGTTGCCAACGCGATGGGTGCGCGGCATGCACTGATTGTCTTCTGACCAGCGTATTGCGGCTTGACTGCGATCAAACGGCCGAGCGTACCCCGGCGGCCGTGCTTGACTTCTAGGTTTCCTGTGCCACTTTATTTTCTTTGAAAATCATTTCCGGCCTTATGGAACAAGGCTTTCTTCGAAAGCTGCCATCTCAAAATCACTTCTAAAACACGTAGGGCGGATTAGCGCAGCGTAATCGGCCATGCGTGCGCCGCCGGCGGCTCACAAATGGCCGATTACGGCGTTCCGCCTAATCCGCCCTACGTGTTTCAGATTTTTTTTGGGGGCGGATGGCGATATTTTCGCGTCGTGATGTGCCGCCGGCGGATCGGCCACGCCCGGTCGTGGCGGACAATGTTGCGCGTCAAATCGGCTTGATCACATACACGCAACGGCGCGCGCCGTTGAGCATGTGCTCGACCCGGCCGACCGAGCAATCGGGACCGAGCACGCGCTGGAACAGGTCCAGCTCCGAGCGGCAGAACTGCTGGCATTGGCGCGCGGCGGCGCAGATCGGACAGTGGTTCTCCACCAGCAGCAGGCTGCCGTCGTCGCGCGTTTCGACTTCGGCCATATAGCCTTCGCTGCTGCGCGCCTGCACCAGCGCGGCGACCCGTTCGGGCAGGGCGTTGGCGGTTTGCAGATGCAGCCGGTACTGCTGCTCGCTGACGGCCTCGCGCGCGGCGATCAGTTTGTCGAGGCCGGCATCGCCGAACAGGCCGCGCACCTGGTCGATCAGCTGCACCGTCAAATCGGCGTGACGGTCGGGAAAACGCGCGTGGCCGGCCTCGGTCAATAACCAGCGGCGCGAAGGCCGGCCGCGCTTGTCGGCCACTTCCTCGTAGGTCAGCATGCCTTTTTCCTGCCATGCCTCGAGCTGCCGGCGCGCGCCCATCGACGTCAGGTCCAGCAACGCCGCCAGCTGCTGCGCCGTTTGCGGGCCGCGCGTCTTGATCAGGAACAGCGTCTGTTCGGCGGTGTTCATGGCAGCGCGCCCTTGAGAGCATCGCGGTCGCTGTCCCGGTCTTTATCCTTGCTGCGCATGCTGGCGTGCCAGCCGCCCATGCGCCACGCCGACCACGTCGTCAGCGCCGCGCCCAACAGCAGGATCAGGCGCGTGTCGATCAGGGTCAGCACCGCGCCGATCAGCGCCATCAGGATGTTCGCCAGGCAGAACGTGGTCGAGATCAGTCCCATCACCGCGCCCTGGCCGTGGGCGCCGAAGCGTTCCGCGCACCAGGTCGGCACGATGCCGTTGTAGAACGAGTGCGGGATGCCGAACAGCACGATCGCGGCGATGCCGACGCTGGCGTTGCTGGCGGCGAGCACGGTGATCAACCCGGCCGTGACGAAGGCGAAGCGGCGCGCGCGCAGCAGCGCTTCGCCTTTGAACGGGCGGCCGGCGAAGATGGTGGTGGCGGTCATGACGGCGCACAGTGCGGCCGTGGTCCAGGCGATGCCTTGCGAGCCGTAGCCGGGCACTTCCACCAGCCACAGCGGATAGAACTCGTAGAAGGCCGTCACGCCGCTGGTGTAGGCCAGGGTGACGATGAACAGGTTGCGCAGGTCCGGCTCGCGCAGCAGATTCAGCGCGTGGCGGTCGCGCGCCACCTGCCACCACGAGGTGGTGGCGTCCGACGGGGCTTCGGACGGCAGCGCGATGGCCACCAGCACGGCCGTCATCAGCAGCAGCGCGACGGCGATCCAGAACGGCACCGTGATGCCCCATACCAGGGTGAAGCCGGCCAGCAGCGGGCCGGCCAGCCAGCCCATATAGAAGGCGCCGTTGAGCCACGACAGCGCCTTGCGGCGCAGGTCGCCCTCGAGGCGGTCGGCCAGCATGGCGCGCGCGACCGAGCCGTTGCCTTCCAGCAGACCGGTGAAGAAGCGCGCGGCGATGAACAGCGGATACGATTCGAACAGCAGCGCCAGGGCGGTGATGGCGTGGCCGAGCGCGGCGCCGTACAGGGTGACCAGCAGCACCGGGCGGCGGCCGTAGCGGTCGGACATCGGGCCGAGCAGGGCGGAGCCGATCAGCAGGCCGAGCGGGTTGATCATCAGCGCCAGGCCGAACAGCAGCTTGGGCGGCAGGCCGAGGAAACTGTTGAGATCGTTTGTGACGCCGGCCGCGAACAGTGGCGGCAGGATCGGGTAGGGCAGCGCGGCGCCGATGGTGGACAGCAGGGCCAGCAGGCAGGCGGCGCTGATCAGTAGTGGTGTTTTCATGGGGCGTTGGTCGGTTTGTCTTGACGATACTGTAAGCGGTCCCGGTAATTAAGTAAACTAAAATGTTTACTAAATCGGTGGCGGCTCGCCGCGCATGATCCGCCATGCATGCGCCTCGTTGACGCGGGCATGGCCGATTACGGCGTTCCGCCTCATCCACCCCACGTGATTCCGGATTGATTCACACTCCTCTGGCCGCCGGCTCGTCCCGCACCGACCCATGTATCATGGCGTTCATCGCAACCATCACGACGCATCATGAGAAAGTGGTACCAGGACCGCCGAGGCGGTTATTTTTTTCTGCTGCTCGGGATCGGCTTGATGCTGGTCTACGGCGCGCTGGAGTGGCGCTTCCCCACGGCCGAACGCCTTGAATCCGCGACCGGGCGGGTGACCTGGAGCTACGCCAGCATGGGCGCGCTGTACTACACCGTGGCCGGCGACACGCGCCAGTTCGCGCTGCTGGAAAAGGGCGACGGCGACGGCCGCATGCGCGCCGCCGTGCGCGCCGCCACCATGCTCTATCCGGTCACCGTCCGCTTCGATCCGCGCCAGACCACGCGCCCCGGTTTCCTGCCCGGCTTTTTCTACACCACCTTCGGCGTCGCCGTCGGCGGCAAGGACGTGACCGCCTTCGACGACGTGCGCGCCGCCCATCGCCGCGACAACCTGATCTCGCTGGCGCTGGGGCTGGTCTTCACCGCGCTTGGCATCCGCCGCCTGTATGTGCTCAGGGGCGAGGGCGCACCCGCTCCAGCGCCGCCACGTCGCCGCCGGCGATGAGCGCCAGGTGTTCGGTGATGTGCGCGGCCGGCCAGTCCCACCAGGCGATGGCTTGCAATGACGCCGCCACGCCGGCCGGGAAGCGCTCCTTGATCACCCTGGCCGGATTGCCGCCGACCACCGTGTAAGGCGGCACGTCGGCCACCACCGTCGCCCGCGACGAGACGATGGCGCCGTCGCCGATGGTCACGCCCGGCATGATCAGCACGTCGTAGCCGATCCAGACGTCGTTGCCGATCACGGTGTCGCCCTTGTAGGGCAACTCGCCGTCGGCCGGCATGGCCTTTTCCCAGCCGTTGCCGAAGATCTGGAACGGGTAGGTCGAGATGCCCGACAGCTTGTGGTTGGCGCCGTTCATGATGAATTTGACGCCGCGCGCCAGCGCGCAGAACTTGCCGATGACCAGTTTGTCCCCGATGAAGGGAAAGTGGTACAGCACGTTGCGTTCGAAGTTGCCGGTGTCCTCCGGATCGTCGTAGTAGGTGTAGTCGCCGACGACGATGTTGGGATTGGCGACGATGTTCTTCAGATAGCAGACCTGCGGAAAGCCTGCCATCGGATGCGGATTGTCGGGCGACGGACCGTGCATGAAAAACTCCCTAGCGGACGTCGCGCTGGCGGCGGAAGGCCAGGAAGCCGGCGATGACGGTGAAGCTGGCGACGATGGCCACCACCACCCAGAAGCCGTGCGCGGCGTCGGCCAGCGGAACGCCGCCGACGTTCATGCCGAACAGGCCGGCGATGATGTTGATCGGCAGCGCGAGCACGGTGACCACCGTCAGCACGAACAGGCTGTGGTTGTTGCCCTCGTTGACCAGGGCGGCGATCTCTTCCTGGATCAGCTTGATGCGCTCCTGCAGCGAGGCCATGTCGGCCAGCACCATCGAGAATTCCTCGGTCGACTGGCGCAGCTCCTGGGCGTCGATCTCGGCCACCCAGGACGGCGGCCTTTGCAGCAGCCGGAACAGCGCGGCCGGTTCCGGCGCCAGCAGGCGCTGCAAGCGCACCAGCACGCGCCGCAGATGGCCGAGGCTGGCGCGTTTGGTGTTGAGCTTGCCTGCCAGCAGATTGTCCTCGATGCCGTCGACGGTGGCGATGGCGTCGCGCACGATCTTGATCAGGGCGTCGGCCTGGTCGCGCAGCAGGTGGATCAGCAGCTCGACCGACGAGCGGATCGGCTCGCCGCCGCGCACGGCGTTGCGCAGCACGTCGACTGCCTTGAGCGGCTTGCGCCGCGCGCTGATGACGACCTGCTTGTCGACGCTCAGCCACAGGGTCGAGATGTCGGACGGTTCGAACGTGAAGTCGTGCAGCACGTCGTTGACGACGGCGATCAGGGTGTTGTCGGCCAGTTCGATGCGGGTCGAGCGCGGGCCTTCATGCAGGCTCTCGTAGAATTCCTCGGGCAGCGCGGTGTGCTCGTGCAGCCATTTCTCGCTGGCGGTGTTGGCCAGGTTGTAGTGCAGCCAGATGAATTCGGTAGGATGGTGGGCGCGGTTCTTCAGCCATACGCGCGCTTCTTCGGTGTCCAGCGGGCGGCCCGTGCCGTCGGCCTCGCGGCCGAACACATAGCCGCAGACCAGGCCGGATTGGTCCGACCCGTAGGACAGGGGGGCAGTCTGCATGCTTGATCTCCATGGGGAGGGCCGGGCGCGCGACCGCGACACGCCGGCCCGGTTGCGCTCAGACCAGCAGCGCGGCGTTCATTTCGGCGGCGTCGTCGGCCGCCTCCTTCAGCATCAGCGCCAGCTTGTCCTCGTCGATGAACAGGTCGATGGCCGAGTCGGAGTGCGGCGGCAGCTCGCGCTGCGGCTCCTGCAGCGGCGAGCGCACCGGCGTCAGGTGGTTGGCCAGCAGCAGCGTGTCGAGCAGCGAGTCCGGCGGGATCGACATGAAGCTGTCGCGCAGGCCCTCGATGGCGTCGGCCACCGGCTCGGGGATGCACAGCTTGCGCATCACTTCGCGTGTGATGATCTCCTCGCTGGCCGAGTGCCAGTTCTCCGGGTCTTCCTCGAGCAGGCCGGGGAATTCGTCGGCGCGCGACAGCAGGTAGAAGCCGCCCACCTCGTGGACGATGCCGGCGAACAGCGCGGTGTCCTCGTTGACGCCGGTCACGTGGCGCGCGATCAGGCGCGCCAGCGCGGACACGGCGATGGTGTGGTCCCACAGCGCCTCCGCCTTGGCGCGCAGTTTGGGGTCGGTGATCTTGCTGCCGAACTGGCGCACCACCATCGCGGCGGCCAGCGCGAACAGATTCTGGTAACCGATCCGCATGATGGCGCCGCGAACGTTGGTAATCACGGGCGCGCCGGAGCGGTTGAACATCGCCGAGTTGGCGATGGCGACGGTGCGCGCGGCCAGCAGCGGCTCGGCCAGCACCAGGCCGATCGCCTTGTCGACCGGGCATTCCGGATCGTCCAATGCCAATTGAACGCGGAGCGCCGCGTTTACGCTGGTGGGGAACACCAGTTCGCCACGGATGGCCAGGGCCGCAATATGGCCGAATGCTTCAAGTTTGTTCATGATTAAAATTATACGCACGCTACGGCCCATTCTCAACGCCATGATGACGATGATGCGGGTTCCGGGTGCGATAGAGGCGGGGATGCGACAGATGCGCATCCCGCCGGCGTCACGCGCTCGCCAACCGGGGCTGGCGCGGCGCCACGGCGCCGCTGTAACGGGCCACCGACAGATCATCGGCCAGTATCGCCGGACGGCGTGCCGAAATGATATCGGACAGCAGTTGCGCCGAGCCGCACGACATGGTCCAGCCCAGGGTGCCGTGGCCGGTGTTGACGAACAGGTTGCGCAGCGCGGTGCGGCCGACGATGGGTGTGCCGTCCGGCGTCATCGGCCGCAGGCCGGTCCAGAAGCTGGCCGATGCCGTGTCGCCGGCGCCCGGGAACAGGTCGTTGACCACCATTTCCAGCGTCTCGCGGCGGCGCGGATTGAGGCGCGTGTCGAAGCCGGCGATCTCGGCCATGCCGCCGACGCGGATGCGGTCGTCGAAGCGCGTCACGGCGATCTTGTAGGTCTCGTCGAGGATGGTCGAGACCGGCGCGGCGGCCGCGTTCACGATCGGCACGGTGATCGAATAGCCCTTGAGCGGATAGACCGGGATGCTGACCAGGTTTTTCAGCAGGCTGGTCGAATACGAGCCGAGCGCGACCACGTACGAGTCGGCGGTCACGACTTCGGCGCCGCAGCGCACGCCCTTGATGTCGTCGCCCGACATGATCAGGCCGGTGATGTCGACGCCGTAGCGGAATTTGACGCCGAGCTTTTCGGCCATCGCCGTCAGCCGCGTGGTGAACAACTGGCAGTCGCCGGTTTCGTCGTTGGGCAGGCGCAGGCCCCCGACCAGCTTGTTCTGGTCCAGGCCCGGCTCGGCGCCGGCCAGTTGTTCGCGGCTCAGCAGTTCATAGGCGACGCCGGTGTCCTCGAGCACGGCGATGTCCTTGGCGGCGTCGTCGAGCTGCTTCTGGGTGCGGAACAGCTGCGTCGTGCCTTGCTGGCGGCCTTCGTATTCGATGCCGGTGGCCGCGCGCAGCGTCTTGAAGCAGTCGCGGCTGTACTCGGCCAGGCGCACCATGCGTTCCTTGTTGACGGCGTAGCGCTCGGTGGTGCAGTTCTGCAGCATCTGCCACATCCATTGCAGCTGGAACAGCGTGCCGTCGGGCGTGATCGACAGCGGCGCGTGGCGCTGCAACATCCATTTCATGGCCTTGAGCGGGATGCCGGGCGCGGCCCACGGCGACGCGTAGCCGGGCGAAATCTGGCCGGCGTTGGCGAAACTGGTTTCCAGCGCGGGGCCGGGTTGACGGTCGAGCACCGTTACGTCGTGGCCGGCCTGGGCCAGATAATAGGCGCTCGTGACGCCGATAACACCGCTACCAAGGATGACCACGCGCATGCGAACCCCTATTATTTATATAAGCCAGATATTCCACTATGGTATTCTTGTATCGCTAGCATTTGTTACTGTATAAAATCAACTATTTAGTGGATTATCATGAGAATTCAAAAGGAATCGGTCCGCGCCCTGGACAAGCTCGACCGCAAGATCCTGCATATCCTGCAAAGCGACGGCCGCATCTCGATGAAGGACTTGAGCGAGCAGGTGGGGCTGTCGATCACGCCGGCCATCGAGCGCGTCAAGCGCATGGAGCGCGACGGCGTCATCACCGGCTACCACGCGCGCATCGATCCGCCGGCGCTGGGCGCCAAGCTGCTGGTGTTCGTCGAGATCACCTTGAACCAGAAGTCCGGCCCGGTGTTCGAGCAGTTCCGGCGCGAGGTGCTGCGCATCCCGGAGGTGCAGGAGTGCCACCTGGTGTCGGGCGACTTCGATTACCTGATCAAGGCGCGCATCCACGAGATGGCCGAATACCGCAAGCTGCTCGGCGATATGCTGCTCAGCCTGCCCGGCGCGGCCCAGTCCAAGAGCTATGTGGTGATGGAGGAGATCAAGGAAACGCTGTTCCTCGCTACCGGGGCCGCGTAGGGCGGATCAGGCGGAACGCCGTAATCGGCCCTACATGAACAGCATCCATGCCGCGCTTCAGTTAAAATCGTGGCCAGGTAATCTTATGAATCGGAGCAAGTGTGAATAGTCACCACGGTACTCCACCGACCGCCCACGTCGTGAGCGTCCGCACGCTGGACGAGCATCTGTCGTCGGACCAAAGCTTCAGTTCGGCGTATGCGCGCGCGGTCGGCGCCATCGCCGGCAACGAAGGCAGCCTCACCCTGGCGCAGTTCGCCGCCGTCACCGACATCGCCGGCGATGGCAAATCCTCGGCCGTGTTCACCGCGCTGGTGCTCAACGCCATCGAATCGGGCATCGACGTCGACTGGGCCTTCAACGCGCTGGCGCGCAGCTGCGCCGGCATCGACCAGGCCGCGCGCGAGAACGCGCTCGGCATGACCATCCCGCTGCTGGCGCTGCACGGCGGCGACGCCCGCCTGCTGGCGCAGCGGCTGGCCAAGGCGCTGTCGGTGCGCCTGTCGCCGGACGACCTGCAAAAGTTGCCGGTCACCGAGCAGCGCGGCATCCTCGCCAACCTTGGCGAGCAGGCGCGGCGCCTGGTGCGCGGGCGCTCGCTGGCCGATACCGTCGCCGAGTTCGGCCGCAACGCCGGCCAGCCGGAACTGGTCGAGCACGCGCGCAATTTCCAGTCCGGCGACATCGACCACGACCAACTGCGGCAACTGGTCGGCAGCACCACCGCGTCGATCACCAGCGACATCAGCGCCTACCTGGACCAGGCCCGCCTGCTGTCGATGGGCGAGGCCACCGCCGCCACCCTGGTGAGCGCGGCCAACGACCTGAAGAACCAGGTGCTGCAACGGCTGACCCTGGTCGACCAGCGCATCGCCCATGAGCGCCGCCTGCTGGCCGAGGAGATCGACGACGCCGTGCACGACGCCGGCAACGCCATCGAGCTGGCCATCGGCGACCGCCTCAACACGGATCAGTGGAAAGAGGAGGAGGTCTGGGCCAGCATCGGCCGCCAGCAGTTCGGGCAGGAGATGGAGCGGCGCCTGGACCGCATCGTGCGCCGCAAGGAGCAGTCGCTGCATTTGCTGCAGGAGGACTTGCGCCTGTTCCAGTCGGCGATGCGGCTCAACCAGTCGTCGGTGTTCCAGCGGCAGCACCATTCGACCCTGGCCAAGCTGATGCCGCGCCTGCGCATCGGCACGCGCCTGGTCAACAAGGTCGACACGGCGGCCAACGTCACCTTGATGAGCGGGGCGGTGGTCGCGGCCGGCACGGGCACCGCCGCCTATCTGATCGGCGCCGCGGTCGTGCTGCCGGTGGTGGCGCCGGCGGCGCCGTTCGTCGGCGGCGCGGTGCTGCTGGCGGGCGCCTTCAAATGGTTCACCGATGGCGGCAAGCGCAAGCGCACCGAGATCCGCGACAAGCGCGCCGCGTTCGAGCAGGAGTTGCGCAAGCAGTTGCAGGTGGCCGAGCAATCGTTCAACGACCAGTTGAACCTGGTCGCGCAGGGCTTCCACGAGTCCGCGCTGCAATTGCTGACGCCGCTATTGCTGGAGGCTGAGGCGGCCGCGCGCGTGCCCGGCATGCGCCAGCGCATCGCCGACCGCGTCATCACGCAGGCGCAGACGGCGATCCGCCAGCTGGACGCCGAACTGCGGTAAGCGGGCGCCGCGGCGGGATCGCTGCTCTTGTCTCTACGGCAAACTTGCAAAAGAGTATGTTCGCTAACGAACGGAAATAGTACACCAGGCTTGTTACTATGTCCCCTGAGCAACTTCGCTCAACAATAAATAACAATATGGGGCACATCATGAAAGCCAAACTCATTGCGGCCAGCTTGCTGGCTTTGTCCGCCGCGAGCGCCTTCGCCGGCAGCACCAACGTCTCGGTCAGCATCGGCCAGCCGGGATTTTACGGCCGCATCGACATCGGCGACTATCCGCAGCCGCAAGTGATTTATCGCGAACCGCTGATTATTCAGCGTCCGACGCATTACGTCGAGCGCGCGCCGATCTACCTGCGCGTTCCGCCCGGCCACGCCAAGAAGTGGTCCAAGCATTGCGGCGCTTACAACGCCTGCGGCCAGCCAGTGTATTTTGTTCAGGATGGCTGGTATAACAACCAGTATGCGCCCGCGTACCGCAGCCGCCATGGTGGCGACCGCCGGGATGACCGCCGCGACGACGACCACGGCAAGCACAAGCACAAGGACAAGGACCACAAGGGCAACGGTCACGGCAACGGCAACGGTCGCGACCGTTAAGCGCGACCGTTTATATCACGACGCGGTGCAGGCCGCCGCCACGGGAGAAACATTTGCATAGCAAAATAGTCATTGTAGGCGGCGGCGCGGGCGGGCTTGAGCTCGCCTGCAAACTGGGGCGCAAGCTGGGCCCGGAAGCGGTGATGCTGGTCGATAGCAGGCTGTACCATATCTGGAAGCCGTCGCTGCACGAAGTGGCGGCCGGCACCCTGGACGTGCATCAGGAAGGGTTGTCCTACCAGATGCTGGCGCACGACAATGGCTTTACGTTTGCCTATGGGCCGATGGTGGCGCTCGACGCCGCGCAGCGGCTGGTGACGGTCGGCGAGATACGCGGCGCCGAACCGTCGAACGAACTGATCCTGCCCGAGCGGCAGATCCGCTTCGACTCGCTGGTGCTGGCGGTCGGCAGCACCTCCAATTATTTCGGCGTGCCGGGCGCGGCCGAACATACCATTTCCCTCAACGCCACCGAGGACGCCGAGCGCTTCCGTCTCACCTTGCTCAAGCTGCTGACCCTGGCGTCGCTGAAAAAGAGCGCGCAGCCCGATGCCGGCATCGATGTCGTCATCATCGGCGGCGGCGCCACCGGCGTCGAGCTGGCGGCCGAATTGCGCGAGGCCAGCGGCGTGTACGCGGCCTACGGCTTCCGCCAGTTGCAGGCCGAGCGCGACGTGCGCATCACCTTGATCGAGGGCGCGCCGCGCATCCTGGCGCCGCTGCCGGAAAAGGTGTCGGCGGCCGCGCTGGAACTGCTGCATCAGCGCGCGGTCACCGTCGTCACCAATACCCGGGTGACGGCGATTTCGGCCACGCAGGTCAGCGCCGGGGATGTGTGCTATCCGGCGCAGATCGTCGTGTGGGCGGCCGGTATCAAGGCGCCCGATTTCCTCAGGGAGTTGGGGCTGCCGACGGTGAAATCGGGGCAGATCGATGTCGGTCCTGATTTGGCCGTGAAGGGCTTCGATTATATTTACGCGCTGGGCGATTGCGCCGCGTGCGCCGGGCCGGACGGCAAGCTGGTGCCGCCGCGCGCGCAGGCCGCGCACCAGCAGGCGGATTATCTGCTGGCCACCTTCCTGCGCCAGCAGAAGGGCAAACCGCCGCAGCGCAAGCCGTATGTGTACCGCGATTACGGGTCGCTGGTGTCGTTCGGGCAGACCACGTCGGTGGGAAGCTTGATGGGATCGCTGAAGGGATTGAGCTGGTTTGTCGACGGCTTCGTCGCGCGGTTGATGTACACCAGTTTGCATCTGATGCACCACCAGGCGGTGCTGGGGACGATACGGACCGGGGTGCTGGCGCTGGCGCGCTTCCTGATCAAGCGCAGTACGCCGCTGGTCAAGTTGCATTGAGCCGGGTTTGGGGTGTTTGCGTGACCCCGGAGACACGTAGGGCGGATTAGCGAAGCGTAATCGGCCATGCATGCTCCGTTGGCGGCGCATACATGGCCGATTACGGCGTTCCGCCTAATCCGCCCTACGTGGCTTAGATGGTTTGCACGTCGGTGGCCGCCGCTGGCTTTACAGCGCGTTGACCGGCTTGGGCAAAATCATCGTCAACGTCACGCCGCCGGTGGCGCCGGCCGCCAGGGTCAAGGTGCCGCCCAGATACGCGGCGCGCTCGCGCGCCATGCGCAGGCCGTACTTGCCGGTCACCTGGCCCGGCGCAGCCGCCGTCGGACCGTCCAGGCCGACGCCGTTGTCCTTGACAGTGAGCATCACCTCGTCCTCGTTGTCGTCGACAATCACGTCCACTTCGGTCGCCTTGGCGTGCGTGGCGATGTTGCGCAGCGCTTCCTCCAGCGTGTGCAGCAGCACGATGCCGTGGCTGCGCGGACAATCGAGTTCGTCGTCGGGCAGGCTGCAGCGGGCCGTGATCCTTTGCTGCTCGCCGAACTGCTCGACCAGCTCGCCCAGGGCCACGCGCACGCCGAGGAACTCCAGCTTGTCGTTCCATAACTTGAGCTGCATCTGGCGGTTGGTCTCGACGATCTGCATCAGCAGCTGCTTCATGTGCGCGGCGCGGTCCTGCAGCGCCGGCTCCTGCGGCATCTTCTGCATGAGCAGGCCCAGATGCATGGTCAGCGCCGTCAGCGACGAACCCAGGCTGTCGTGCAGCTGGCGCGACAGCGAGCGCCTTTCGTTATCCCAACACGTATGGACGTGGCCGAGCAGTTCGCTCAAATCCGCGCTGCGCAGCGCGTCCTGATGTTCTTGTGGAGCCGGTAAGGACATGGTTTTCTCTGAAGTGATGTTAGCGGACCGGAGTTGCGGTGGGTAACCGCTTTTTTTCCGGCAGACTTATCGTGTTCGGATGATACCCGAGCTTCGCAAAGCATGGCGCACTGTGGCGCGGGCGGCCGCGGCGCTTTTTTCACCGATGATTTGATGGCTTATTTGACCGGCAATTCGGTGCAACTGCCGATCACTTCCATCAAGTGGTCGATGTCGACCGGCTTGACCAGATGGCGGTCGAAGCCGGCGTCGATCACCCGCCGCAAGTCCTCGGCCAGGCCGTAGCCGGTCAGCGCGATCAGCTTGATGTTGCGCGTGGCCGGGTCCGCGCGCAGCCGCCGCGCCACCTCGTAGCCGTCGATGCCGGGCAGGCCGATGTCGACCAGCGCCAGGTCGGGCCGGAAGCGCGCCGCCACCTCCAGCCCGCGCAGGCCGTCCTCGGCGTACTGCACCTCGTAGCCGTAGCAGCTGAGCATCATGGCCATCATTTCGCGGCCGTCCTCGTTGTCCTCGATCAGCAGCACGCTCGGCTTGCCTTGCCCGCGTTCCTGCGCGGCCGGCGCCGGGGCCGGCGCGGGGGCGGCCTGGTGCTCGATGCGCGGCATCCTGAGCGTGAAGGTGCTGCCGCCGCCCGGGCCCTTGCTTTCCGCCTCGATGCTGCCGCCGTGCAGTTCGGTCAAGCGGCGCACCAGCGACAGGCCGATGCCCAGGCCGCCCTGCGCCCGGTCGAGGGTGCTCGAACCCTGGACGAAGACGTCGAACACATGCGGCAGCAGGTCGGCCGAGATGCCGACGCCGGTGTCGCGCACGCTGAGCACGACGTCGTCGTTCTCGGTCCACGTGCGCACCTCGATGCGGCCGCCGGGGGGCGTGTACTTGAGGGCGTTGTCGATCAGGTTGCTGGCGATCTGCTCCAGCCGCGTCGGGTCGCCGTCGATCCACCCGGGGTCGAGGTCCTGGATCAGCTGGTAGTCGCCGCTGCGGCCGGTGGCGCGGAAGGTTTCGAGCGTGTGCGCGACCAGCGCCGACATGTCCAGCGGCGCGCGGTTGAGCAGGATCTTGCCGGACATGGCGCGCGACAGGTCGAGCAGGTCGTCGACGATGCGGCCCAGGTGCTGGCTCTGGCGCTGGATGATTTTCTTGGCGCGCTGCACGCCGTCGGTCGACACCCCCGGCAGGCCGATCAGCGAGGCGGCGCTGCTGATGGCGCTGAGCGGATTGCGCAGCTCGTGGCCCAGCATCGCCAGGAACTCGTCCTTGGCGTGGTTTTGCCGCTCGGCCACCTGGCGGTCTTCGATCTCGCGCGTCAGCCGTTTATTGGTGGCGGTCAGTTCGGTGGTGCGCTGGCTCAGCTGGCGCGCCTGCTTCTTCAATTCCTCGTTCTTGACCGCCAGCGCGACGAACACGGCGATCTTGGCGTACAGGATCTGCGGAATGACCGGCGTGAACAGGAAGTCGACGGCGCCGCGCTGGTAGGCCTTCAAACGGTCCAGCTCGTCGGCGAGGAAGGCGGTGATGAAGATGATCGGGATGTCGGCCGAGCGCGCGCGCTGGTGGATCGCCTCGGCCGTCTCGAAGCCGTCCATGCCTGGCATGTTGACGTCGAGCAGAATGACGGCGAAGTCGTGCATCAGGACTTGCCGCAGCGCCTCTTGTCCGGAACGCGCCGCCAGCACTTCATAGGATTCCTGTTCGGCCCACTGGGCAAGCAAACTAGTCAACGCGAACAAGCTGTTCGCGTCGTCGTTGACGACCAGGATCTTTGGTTTTTCTATTTTAGGCACGGGGTCTCTGCTCATGCTAATACTGCGAAATCTTCGCGGCGTAAACGCAGCCAGAGAAGCACCTGGGGATCATAGCAATTGCCTATATGAATGTCAAAACCTCAACCGGCAATCGAACCGGTCCTTGCGCCTGGCGACGCCAATGTTTGATTCCGCACAGACCCGCCGTGGCGCGGCTGTCACAGTGCGGTTGTAACCCCCCACTAAAGGAAAACATCATGAATATCGATACCATCGTCGACAAGGAATATGTAGGGCTGAGTTTCCGGGCCTTGGCCGAAGCGCCGGTGAGCGCGCTGCGCGGCATCAGCCCCAAGGACGCCAAGGCGCTGGCCCAGGCCTTCGACGTGCACAGCGTGCGCGACCTGTCCAAGCTGGAGTTCGTCAAGTGGGCGCAAGCCATCGCCACCCTGGCCGATCACGAGCAGGAAACGCCGGAAGAGCAGGCCAAGGAAACGCTGCTCGATGGCGGCATCGAGATGACGTTCCCGGCCAGCGATCCGGTGTCGGTGGATTCGGGCATTACACGCATCGAGGTCCCTCCGGACATGGTCAACGCCAAAGCCGACCATCAGAACGCCGGCAAGGTCGAAGATAGCAACAAAGGCGCCAAGCAAAAGGCTGCCGCGCACTAAGCGTTTGTCCTCGACAAATGAAGAAGGGCGGCTATATCAGCCGCCCTTTTTTTTCCCGCGTGGCTTTCAGGCAGGCGCCGGCGACCTGACGTGTTGCCGCGTGGGCTGGTTGCGCAGGGTTTGCGCGGTGCAGCTGCGGTTCTTGCCCGAGCGCTTGGCTTCGTACAGCGCGGCGTCGGCCATGGCGATCACCGAGGCGACCGCGTCGGCGTCGTCCGGGAAGATGCCGATGCCGATGCTGGTCGACAGCTGCAGGGTCAGGCCGTTGATGACGTAGGGTTCGGAGACCGCCTCGATCAGCTTGCTCGCCGGCTCCTGGGTGTCGCCCAGGTGCGCGATATTGCCCATGACGATGACGAACTCGTCGCCGCCGACGCGGGCCACGGTGTCTTCCTTGCGGGCGCAGCCGACCAGGCGCTGCGCCACCATTTTGAGGATGTCGTCGCCGGTGGCATGGCCGTGGGTGTCGTTGATGGCTTTAAAACCGTCGAGGTCCAGGTACATGACGGCGGCCTTGTTCTGCTGGCGCGTCGCGTGTTGCAGCACGGTGGCGATGCGGTCCTCGAGCAGGCGGCGGTTCGGCAGCCCCGTGAGCGGATCGTGCAGCGCCAGTTCCTGCTGCTGGCGGCTGTATTGCGCCAGTTCCTTGTAGAGCAGGCGCACCTCCAGCATGTTATGGATGCGCTTGTGCACCTCGAGCAGGTCGAACGGTTTGCTGATGAAGTCGCGCGCGCCCGCTTCCAGCGCGGCGATCTTGAAACTCGGTTGGGCGGTCAAGGCCAGCACCGGCAGGTAGCCGCCTTGTTCGATTTCCTTCAAGCCCTTCATGACCTGGAAACCATTGAGTCCCGGCATTTGCAGATCGAGCAAAATCAAGTCGTAGCACTGCTGGCGGTGCATCGGGCACACCTGTTCTGGCAGCATCGTCGACGCGACATTGGTATAACCGGCTTCGCGCAGGATCTCCAGCATCAGGTCGACGTTGTCGGCACTGTCATCCACCACCAGGATCTTGGCGTGCAGAATTTCGTCTCGGCTCGGCATATTTGTCTCTGTCTGTCTCTTAAAACGGCCGGGATGGCCGGGAAAACGCCCATAATAAATCGATAATATAGCAAACCGATGTGTTGCGGCGCACACATCTGTAACTTATTGCCTTCTGGAAATAATTGTACCCTTATCCCGCAGATTTTTGTAGTGTAACAAGCCTCTGGCGAATTGCTTGTAGGACAGTGCCGCGTCTAAAAGTAGGAGAAAATATGTACTATGTGGAAATATTACTTACTTAGGTTTATCGCATTGCATCAATGCGCTCCCGCGATTGACCAGAGGATATCACGCGTGGCGGTGCGCGGCGCCCATGGCCGCCACTTTTGAGATGAGCTCGCCTGGTTCGACGGGCTTGGAGATATGGGCCATGAAGCCGCTCGACAGGGCGCGCACCCGGTCTTCCGAGCGCGCGAACGCAGTCAGCGCGATGGCCGGCAGATTGCCGCCGTGCGCCGGGCCCAGCGCGCGGATGCGGTCGAGCAGGCCGTAGCCGTCGACCTCGGGCATGCCGAGGTCGCTGACCATCAGGTCGGGCCGCGCGTGCTGCAGCAGCGTGAGCGCTTCGGTGGCGGTGGCGGCGGTCAGCACGTCGGCGTTGCAGTCGTTAAGTATGCGTTTGATCAACTCCCGGGCGTCGTCTTCGTCGTCAACGACCAACACTTGCAAGCCGGAGAGATCATGCGTCGCGCCGGAACGCCCGCCGCCGGCGTCGGCCGCGGCCTCGTTGTTGCCGCCGCGGCGGGGCAGGCGCACGGTGAAGCAGGCGCCCAGGCCCTCGCCGGCGCTCTCGGCGCAGACGGTGCCGCCGTGCTGTTCGACCAGGTGCTTGACGATCGACAAACCCAAGCCCAGTCCGCCGTGCTGGCGGGTGGTGGTGGCGTCGGCTTGGCGGAAGCGCTCGAACACATGGGCGATGAAGCCGGGCGCGATGCCGATGCCGGTATCGCGCACGAAGATGGCGACCTGGTCGCCTTCGCGCCGCACGCCGATCGTCACCATGCCGCCGTGCGGGGTGAACTTGATGGCGTTGCTCAGCAGGTTCCAGATGATTTGCTGCAAGCGGTTGGCGTCGCCGGCGACCATGCCGGCCAGCGCCTCGAACTCGGCGTGCAGGCGGATGTGCTTGGCCTGGGCGGCCGGTCGCACCGTCTCGATGGCGGCGGCGGCGATCGCCGACGGCGACAGCGACAGCATTTCGAGTTGCACCTTGCCGGAGGCGATGCTGCTCATGTCGAGCAAGTCCTCGATCAGCTGGGCCTGCGCGCGGGCGTTGCGTTCTATGGTCTGCAGGCCGCGGTGCAGGTCTGCCTGGTCGCGGCTGCCCCGGCGCAGCACCTGGGCCCAGCCGAGGATGGCCGTCAGCGGCGTGCGCAACTCGTGCGACAGCGTGGCCAGGAATTCATCCTTCATCTGGCTGGTGCGCTCGGCCTCGGCGCGCGCCTGGCGCTCGCTGTCGAGCAGCACCTTGCGCTCCTCGGCCGCCTGCTGGGTGGCCTGGTAGAGGCGGGCGTTGTCGATCGCGATGGCGGCCTGGGCGGCGACGCCGCCGATGATGCGCTCGGTGCGCTCGGAAAACATGTCCGGTTCCGGGTGGCCGAAGCACAGGCAGCCGATCACCGCGCCCGAACTCAGTGCCACCGGCACGGCCAGATAGCTGCGCACCGGCGGCTGGCCGGGCGGCGCCTGGCGCGCCTCGGCGTGCAGGTCGTCGCTGCGCACCGGGCCCTTGCCGCCCATGTTGGGGCCGAGCAGGGCGGCCGCGCGCGGTTCGGCGAAGCTGGCGAAGCCGGCCGGCGCGCCGCGCGACAGCGTGTGCAGCAGCGCCGCCGCGCCGGCGCCGTCCAGACCCTGGTGGAAGAAGGCGCCGAAGCGCGCGCCGCTGATGCTGGTGGCGGCGTCGGTCAGTTCCTGCAGCAGGGGATGCAGGTCGCGGGTGGAGGCCAGCGCGGTGCCGGTGCGGTTGACCAGTTCGAGCACGGCGGTCTCGTCGCGCAGCGCCTCCTGCGCCCGCTTGACCTGGTCGACGTCGGTGCAGGTGCCGAACCAGCGCAGCACCAGGCCGTTGCTGCCGCGCACCGGGTTGGCGCGCGTGAGGAACCAGCGGAACTCGCCGTCGGCGCTGCGGATGGGCACTTCCAGCTCGAACGGGGCGCCGCTGGCGCGGCACTGCTCCCACAGATCGGCCATCGCGTCCAGGCAATCGGGGGCGTAGACGTCGTGCCAGCCGCCGGCGGCCATCTGCTCGGGCGAAGTGCCGGTGTAGTCGTACCAGCGCTGGTTGTACCAGATCATGGTGCCGTCCTGCTCGGCGATCCATGCCAGCTGCGGCATGGAATTGGCCAGCGCGCGCAATTCGAGCTGGCTCTGGCGCAGCGCCTCGCGCGCGCTCAGCAATTCCTCATGGGCGCTTTGCGCGGTGATGAGCATGGCGTCGTCCGCCATGGCGGCGGAGGGGAGGACGTCGTTGGGCTCGTTGGGAAGAATCATGTGTCGCTTCAGGCTGCCGCGAGGCCTGTGCCGCCGGGTGGCGGCCGCAGGGTCGCCAGGCTAACGCTTGACGGATTACGGTGTCTTCATTGTAACGCTTTGCTAATACCGGCACCGCACGGTTGACGCTATCGCCGCCGCGCGCGCGGTCGTTTGAGCGCTATCACGGGGCGGGGCCGCGCAGGCGCCGGGCGATTTGGTCGAGTGCGCTCTGCAGCTGTTCGATGTCGTATGGTTTTTGCAATGATCTTGCAGGAAACTCAAGATGGCGGGTCAGCTCGTCGCCGTAGCCGGAGGCGAACATCAGCTCCAGTCCCGGCGCCTGCTGTAGCGCCCGGCGCGCCAGGTCGACCCCGGACATGCCGGGCAGGCTGACGTCCGTAAACAGGATGTCGAACGATAGTCTTGACAATTCCGGCAGCGCCTCCTCGCCCGAGGCGGCCGGGTGCACCTCGTGGCCGAGCGCGCGCAGCGTTTCGCACACCAGGTAGCGGGCGTCGGCGTTGTCCTCGACCACCAGCAGGCGCAGCGGGCGGGTGTCGGCGACCGCGGCCGCCCCCTGCGTGGCCGGCGACGGCGACAGCGCGCACAGGATGCCGGCCACGTTGTCGCCGTCGTCGCGGATCGGGGTGTAATACAGGTCCAGCGCGAGCTGGGTGACGCCGCCGTTGCGCCACACCGGCAGCTTGTTGCCGAGGTAGCTGGCGCTGTGGCCGTCCCAGGCCTGGCGGATGGCGGCGCTGTTCCAGCTCCACGCGGCCGGCTGCATCGACGGCACGTTGGCGCCGGGCGCGCGCAGGCTGGCCAGGCCGATCAGCGAGGCGTAGGCGTCGTTGTAGACCATGATTTGCTCGCGCCCCCACATCAGCACCATGGGCAGCGGCGAGTTGAGCAGGATATCGACCGTCAAGCGCAGGCAGGGCGGCCAGCCGTCGCGGGCGCCCAGGGCGGTGCGTGACCAGTCGGTGGAGGGGGACGGCGCGGAGTCGGTTGGATTCATACTGTGTGGACGGCCCTGTTTATGATCTGTTATCTGTTCTTATGAAAAGGCAAAGCTGATCGAATCGTACACGGTAAAAAAAAAGCCCGCTACGGGAGCGGGCTAAATCTATTTCCTTGGAGGAGAATAGAGGAGACAGGTCAATGATGCTGCAACGCGCAATCGAATGCAAATTTTTATTGATGATGATCGAGATCACAGCCGTGAATAAGGCCTGAAAGGTGGATTTTTTGTCTATGTTGCGGTGCATCCGGCGGGCTGCTTGAGATACACTGCGGCACTGTCTATATAGCGGCCGAGGCCGCAAACACGGAGGTTTGCCATGGTTACCGTCGTCCGTCACCGCAAAGTAAATATTGTTGTACTGGAGCAAAACGAGCAACTTGCCAGTCACTGCAAGGCTGGCGATATCGGCATCGTTTCCGACGAAGAAGGCTGGTGGGTAAAGTTTGTCGGGGAGGGCGGGCAGGTCGATTGCTACGGCGTACCGTATCCTTCGTACAACGAGGCGTTGTGGTCGGCCAAGGCGGCGGCCGAATTCGGCGTGTGATTCGCGTGGGCTGGACAAGGCCGGAAAGTGTCCCTATAATGCTGCTTCTTTCGAACGGCACGCCGGTTGAGAGAGGTGCAACAGAGTATGAAATGGCTGTGCGCAAAGAAGTTGATTTGGTGATGTTCATCCCAAGCCAACTAAACGATAGAAAAAATCGAACTTTGCAAAACGAAATTAATGCTTTATAATGTTGCCAACGCGGCTGTAGCTCAGCTGGATAGAGTACTTGGCTACGAACCAAGGGGTCGTGGGTTCGATTCCTGCCAGCCGCACCAAAAATTCGTAAGTGGAAGGGCCTGAAGAGAAATCTTCAGGCCCTTTTGCTTTGCGGCGCCGATGCAGGCGATCAGTCCTTATAGATGCCGCAGGCGACGGTCATATCTTCATGACGTTCGACGTACATCGACTTTTTCTGCACCGCCTTGGTCACCGGATCGGGCCATTTATAGTCCTGCCAACCCGAGCCCTTGGTTTTAGCGATCTCGATGCGCTCGCGCGTGATCAGTTTGCCGTCCAGATCTTTCAAGTCGATGATGTTTTTGCCGGCCATCTTGGCGTTGTTACCGTTCGCCAGGTTGACGCCTTCCAAAGTGCCCACCGAAACGTAGAGATCGCGGTCGCGGTATTGCGGGCTTTGCGCCTGTATCTCCTGGATGACTTTTTCCTTGCCCAGCTTCTTCATATCGGCGATGACCTTCTTCACCATCGCCACGGCGTCTTTGGCGCTGGCGCGTTCGGCGTCGGCCGCGCCGGCGCCGCCCACGGCGAAGGCGGCCATCATCACCACGGTCTGCAAAAAGCGTTTCATCGTTGTCTCCTCGGGTTAAAAGTGGTCATTCATCATAGTTGCGACTCGGTTCCAGGGAAAGGCAAATGGTTGGTTTGCGGCAAAATTGGAATTTCCCCAAAGGAATGCTTCTCCAATCAGAAAAACGCTGCTATAATCTTGTTTTTCGCGGCTGTAGCTCAGCTGGATAGAGTACTTGGCTACGAACCAAGGGGTCGTGGGTTCGATTCCTGCCAGCCGCACCAAAATTCGTAAGACGAAGGGCCTGAAGAGAAATCTTCAGGCCTTTTTTCTTTTCAACTCCGGGGTCAGGTCCACCATTTCTACACGGGCTCTGCGCTATGAAATAATGTGTGAACATTTCTCTCCCCGGAGCTTTTAGATTTGAGATTGCCCTGCTATAATGTTGTCTTTCGCGGCTGTAGCTCAGCTGGATAGAGTACTTGGCTACGAACCAAGGGGTCGTGGGTTCGATTCCTGCCAGCCGCACCAGAAATTCGTAAGTGGAAGGGCCTGAAGAGAAATCTTCAGGCCTTTTTGCTTTGTGGCGCCCGTTATTTGGCGTCGGCGCCACTCGTGGCGGGTTGTTTGGCGCACTGGCCGGACAGAATCGCCCGCTCCATCGGGTCGTCGACCTGACGGATGGCTTCCCGGGTGCAGTTGCCCTTGGTGGCCGGCGGTGGCGCCGGAACCCTGGTCATGTTCCTGTAGGCGAGGGTGCACAGCAAAGCCGCCGCCATCACCACGATCACCGTACTTCCCTTGCTGCCCGCTCGCGCCAAAATCAACTCCTTGATTATCCTGCCTGGATGGCTATTGTAGCCGCACATTCCTATTGGCATTTTCACCAAAATGCCCGATGATTTGTCGATTATCGCCCAAGGAGTGTGCATGACCATCATCACCAGTATCGAAGACCTGCGCGTTCTGGCCAAGAAGCGCGTTCCGCGCATGTTCTACGATTACGCCGATGCCGGCTCCTGGACCGAATCGACCTACCGCGCCAACAGCGAAGACTTCGCGAAGATCAAGTTCCGCCAGCGCGTGGCCGTCAATCTGGAGAACCGTACGCTGGCCAGCACCATGGTCGGCCAGCACGTCGCGATGCCGGTGGCCCTGGCGCCGACCGGCCTGACCGGCATGCAGCACGCCGACGGCGAAATCCTCGCCGCCAAAGCCGCCGAAAAATTCGGCGTGCC
This sequence comes from uncultured Duganella sp., assembly GCA_963511605.1. Lineage (GTDB taxonomy): Bacteria > Pseudomonadota > Gammaproteobacteria > Burkholderiales > Burkholderiaceae_D > Rugamonas. The sequence continues at coordinate 248,063 of CAUPJZ010000002.1, forward strand.
GTTCACCTTGTCGACGATGAGCATCTGCTCGATCGAGGACATCGCGGCCAATACCAGCAAGCCTTTCTGGTTCCAGCTGTATGTGATGAAGGACCGTGAATTCATCAACCGCCTGATCGACCGCGCCAAGGCCGCGCGCTGCTCGGCGCTGGTGCTCACATTGGATTTGCAGGTGCTGGGGCAGCGGCACAAGGATCTGCGCAACGGCCTGTCGGCGCCGCCCAAACTGACGATCGCCAATATGATCAACCTCGCCACCAAGCCGCGTTGGTGCTTCGGCATGCTGGGCACCAAGCGCCGCACCTTCGGCAATATCGTCGGGCACGCGACGTCGGTGTCGGACATGTCGTCGCTGTCGTCGTGGACCAGCCAGCAGTTCGATTTGAGCCTGTCGTGGAAGGATGTCGAGTGGATCAAACAGCGTTGGGGCGGCAAGTTGATTATCAAGGGCATCATGGACGCGGAGGATGCGCGCCTGGCAGTTGAAAGCGGCGTCGACGCGCTGATCGTTTCCAACCACGGCGGCCGCCAGCTCGACGGCGCGCAATCGTCGATCGGCGCGTTGCCGGCCATCGTCGAGGCGGTCGGCAAGCAGATCGAGGTGCACATGGACGGCGGCGTCCGCTCCGGCCAGGACGTGATCAAGGCGGTGGCGCTGGGCGCGAAAGGCGTCTATATTGGACGTCCGTTCCTGTATGGCCTGGGTGCGATGGGCGAGCAGGGCGTGAGCAAATGTCTGGAGATCATCCGCAACGAGGCCGATCTGACGATGGCTTTCTGCGGACTGCGCGATCTGCAGCATGTCGACCGTAACATCCTTCTTCCCGGGACCTATTGAGAGGCGAGCCATGACAGAACACATGCTGAATCCTAAAGTCGATGCCTATGTCGAACGGCTGAAGAACTGGGTGGACGAGGTGCGTGGGCTGCGGGCGATCTGTCTCGATAGCGGCCTCGGCGAGGATTTGAAGTGGGGCGTGCCATGCTATACGCTGGAAGGGCGGAACGTGGTGTTGATCCACTCTTTCAAGGAGTATTGCGCGCTGCTGTTTTTCAAGGGGGCGTTGCTGAAGGATGCCAAGGGTATCCTGATCCGGCAGACCGACAACGTGCAGGCGGCGCGGCAGGTGCGCTTTAAGAATGTTGAGGAAATCCGCAAGCTGAAAACGGTTTTGAAGGCGTATATCGCGGAAGCGGCGAAGGTTGAACAGTCCGGCCTGAAGGTCGCGTTGAAGAAGACCGAGGAGTTTTCGGTGCCGGAGGAGTTCCAGGCCAAGCTTGATGAGATGCTGGAGTTGAAAAGCGCTTTCGAGGCGTTGACGCCCGGGCGTAGGCGGGCTTACCTTTTGCATTTTTCGTCGGCCAAACAGTCGAAGACGCGCACCGCGCGGGTGTTGAAGGCCATTCCCGACATTTTGAGCGGGAAGGGGTTGGATGATTAGCGGTTGGCGCGCTCGGGGAAGATTCTGCTTCGCTAATCTGCGCTGGCTTACACCTGACCTGACTTTCCTGTTCTTAAACTTCCACTTCGTTGACGAATATGCGGCAACAAAGAATTGACGGTTTCACTCCCCTTGACCACGGCAGCATTGCCGCATATGTGGCAGCAGGTGAGAGGGTGATCGTACAGTTCGGTCGTAGTGGCTATACGAATGAGCAGCTAGCCGAACTGAATCAGCTGGCGAAGCTGCATGGGCGCGGCCTGGAAATTCGCTTTTTTGGCCATTACGGGGAAGTATTTGACGGGACCTTCCTTCGACGCCTTCCGGATTCCATGTGTGTGTCGTTAGACTGCCTTTCGCACGCCCGCAACTTGGATGCGCTGTCGCACATCGAAGACCTGCAGGAATTGCGTCTTGGCGTTTTCGAGCTCGATGATGCCGAAGTGCTGGCACGTTGCAACGCCGCGTCGATGAAGGTGCTCTCGCTTGGGGCTACGCGGAAGCGCAACATCGATTTGAGCCATTTGGCGCGGTTCGCAGCACTGGAGAGTTTGCATTCCACAGGCGAGACAAAGAATATCGAAGCGATTTGTGGTCTGCCAATCCTGCGCGACCTTTCGCTGTCGTCGTTTCGCAAGAAGGACGACATAGCGTTCGTGTCGAATCTGGCGCGGCTGGTGTCACTGCGCCTCATGTTGGGAGGACGCGCATCCATCGCCGAGCTGGCAGCGCCGGCGCTTGAGAACTTGGAGGTTATCCGCGTTCAAGGACTGGAAGACATCGGAGACTGCTCGCGTTTCGAAAGCCTGCGCCGATTGAGGGTGGAAGACCAGATCAGGCTGAAGGGCGTCCGCGTCGCATCCAATCCGGGGCTGCAGGAGATCAGCATCATCAACTGCAAGAACTTTCAGCGTATTGACGGACTGGACGCGTTACCTTCGCTTTGGTCGCTACGCTTGTTTCAGACGGCGGTTGATTACTCGACGCTGATGGACGGCCCGTTACCTGCCACGCTCTCGCACGTGGCCTTCTACACCGCCAAGTCAAGGCGCGATAATGAAATTGCCGAAGACCTGCGGCGCCGTGGTTTTCAGCTCGATGCGATGTATCGGCAGTAACGACGCGGTCTTCGCGCGAACGATTCGGCGCATGTTGCAGCCGTTGCCAGCGGCGGCCCTGCTAGCCATGGGCCTTGCATGACGGACAGTAGCCCTGAAGCGGCCACTCGACATCAAGAGCACAGTCTCGCCGTACGTTTTTTAAGAATCAGTTAAATTCTTCCGCGCCGTACGTATCTCCCGTGCCTTATCTAATTTTTCCGTTATCTCAGAAGGCGTCTCAACTGGCTTAGTATCATCGAAAATCCACTCAAAGTATGTCATCACGAGCAGAACTAATTCGTACATTAAAAAATGAAACGATTTAGTATCGATGGGAAATTGTGGGCCGTAGAAATAAGAGAACCAAGAACTAATTTCGCGTTCACCGACAATGACCTTGGAGGGGTCTTGCAGTTCAAAGTGCTTGCTTCCGTTAGCGATATCCCTCAAAACGTCTTTGATTTCCTTGAAAACTGAATTCGCGACTTCAATCTTTTCAAGAGCGTGCTTGGGTTTATCCGGACTCGTTCCCTTTTGTAACCAGTCGTGATAGAGATGCCAAGCGGTTACGAAAAAATTGAACGCCTCGAATTCTTCTAGGCGCTGTTCTTCGGCGTCCTCCTTCCTTTTTCGTAAAAGTAATTTCGAATCATATTTAAGCTTTTCGAACAAGTCGTTTGGCGTTTTTAGGCCGAATTTCGCTATATGTGGCATGGGTCCTTTCTAACGAGCCTGTTTGGGAAGGGTTGGCGTTAGTTATGTCTGCTTGTGGAAAACGGCTATGGACGCAAGGGATAGTCTGTTGCAAAGTATAAAATATGCCAACTGTCACAAGTCTAAGATGCAGGAGTCAGGGTTCTAACGATCTCGTAAGCCTCTGCTCGGATACCCCAATTGACTCGCTAGGCTCATCGCTTGCCTATTACACTGAATCGGCGGTCAATCATCAAACGGATTTTCCGGTTCAGGCCGCAGGCCAAATACATCTACTGCTGCTTCGAAGAGTTCGTCGTTAATGTCAGAATGCTCTGTCAGCAGTGAAGCGAAGAATGCGTAGACATCAGAGTCAGACGCAATCCAACGAATCTGGGCATTATCCACAGCTGCTCGAATCAGGCGCTCAGCATCTGATCGTTGCAACATTCCCCGAAAGTGTTCAAGGCGAGCAATCGCTGCGTGAGTTGACGCAAACGATTCGCTGTCGATAAGAATCTGTATAGCTTCTTCTTTCTCGGGGTCTTCGGCCTCTTCTACAACATCCTGTTGATTTGGGAACTCTGGTGCAATGACGGCAGTTTGTGGCTCTGCGGGTGGCAGAGGCACCGCTTCCTCCCGCAAGACTAACGCTGGCTCTACTACAGCAGCTTGTGCCAGCATTTCGCCGTACTTCCTCAAAAAAAGTCGCAGGTCACTATAGATGTGAAGCCCACCTTCTTTATTTCTCGTCCACTCAGCTTCCAAAGACGGATGTGGCCTATTCTTATTGAGAAGGGAGGCATAATCACCATCTCTGGAAACTATGTGAAGATCACCTGCGGGGACTTTTTGTAGCAGCGTCTCCCAATTGTATTGATCGCCTACGCTGCCGTTTTTTCCGGGTGGATTACCTTTTTGCATCCGCTGTAGAGCAACGAAAAAAACGCCGTCGTTTTCCGGATATACAAACGCCTTCTCAAAAGCCGTACGAATTAACCGGTCAGTGGCAAGAGTCTGATTTGAAGCGTCCGCTGTCGCCAGGCTGATCAATTGACTACGTAGCCTCTTTGCCTGCTCGACGGCTGCCGTATATTCCGCCCCCTGTGCATATTGTTGCATGTGGCGCGGTACAGCAGAGGGCAAGGGCTCTCTGTTGAATTGGTCATTTGCCGCTTTTAGTTTAGCTTCCCGATTCCTAGCAAGTTCATTTATAACTTGCTGAGGAAGGTGAAGACAAATACCGTCTTCGGCGATCATGCCAATCAACTGTTCAAGCTGCTCCAACCCATCATCGGCAAAATGGTAAAAGTTCAAGAGAACATTTGTGTCTATAAACAGGTGAGTGCGTGGCATAGTCTCATCAATAGAGGAATTTATAAAATTGTCTAGTCAGCGGACAGCTTAACTACAAAAGAACCAGTCATCGTTTTTCAGCAGATCGGCGTAAAAATCCTGTGGAAGCTCAGGCATCTTCTCGAATGCATCTAGGCCCTCAAGATATTAGACGTCATCTAAACCCTACTAAAACTATGCACATTTGAATTGTCCGCTTCTGACCGAACCCGGCCGTTCGGCACGGCTTAATCGGTTGCCCGTTGGTAAATCGGCGACAGCAAAGGTAGGCAAGAAGTACCCCCACACTCAACGTTCGGGTCCGATAAGAAACGCCTCTGCTTGGCGAGATCCTTGACCGAGCACCTCATGGCCTGTCGCTGACTTTCGACGAGGCGCCCACTCTCCTAATCATCCAAGAACTTAAACCATGGCGGCCGTCGAAGAATAATGGCGGCTCCGTCTCCAAATGTGACGGTGCGCTGCACTTTCGACGATAAATCTAAGAGTAGTGGTAGAGCCTTCTGGTGCATCACTAGAACCTTCTTATAACCGCCGGGGAACCGAGCGCCATAACGATAATCAATCGCACGAAATGGACTCGGAAGGAATCCAAAATTCAAAGTCTGGTTAATTTCCACTCCAACCATTTTGGCTTGATTCAAAAGATGCGACAAACTATGGTCGAAATCAGGTTGTGCTCCTCTTTGAGCAATCAGCGCCTTCAGCATATTTTCCACGGCAAAGTAGATTTCCCAAACTGCAGAGGAGCAATGCGCATCGTTTCTAAGCGATATTTTTTCCGCCGCGTTGCAAATCGAAATTAAAGCAGTCGAACAGAAACTCTTGTATCGATCGGGTCCGGGATCACCTAGCATCAAGTTCACGTTAATCGTGCGCAACGTTTTTGTTATCGATTTTAGGTCACGATCGAGACGGTGTGATTGTCGCTGCGTTAGACTTTCTAATGCCGGCGGCTCCATAATCCATTTTCGAGGAGTCTCGCTCTCACCAAGTGTTGGATCAAAGCACAATCTGCAATGACCGTTTTCCTGATCTTTAACACCGTAATTCTCTGGTACGTTTAGAATAAAAGGGAGGCCGTGGATTTCAATCAAACCTTTAAGCGTGGCAGTTTTGGCGTTCAGCGCCGCGGCGTATTTTCTTTCATACCAACCCTTGACAATCGCAAAGAGCACTGCAAACCAGTCCTGGAGGTATGGTTGATCCATTGAACCGTTCTTAACAGTAACACATCCGTCCAGAAGTGCTGTTGTTGCCTCCATTGGACGAGATGACAATTTTGTTCCAACGGAATTTAGAACTTGATCAATCTCAGGAAGAAGTTCGCAAATTCGACTGGCGAGCTCTGGATTCGTTTGTTCTATTCTTCTCATCGAATTGCACCCTCAATCAAAAATTCGTGTCTTCCAGTGATATTCAGGCGTCGGGAGAGTTCGTGGTGTGATCGGCAAGGGGCTTCTGGTTCAGGCCGGGAGACCGCCTTTTCCTTTCCGGTCCAATACACTTCGACCTTGCTTATCTCAAGACCTTCCGTTTCAGGTACTTCTTGAATCTGTTCGGCGTTGATTACCGGACGTGGGAAAGGTCCAACTGCTTGTAAGAGCTCTGGAGCAATTACCTTAGCTATGGCGCAGGCTTTTGAGAAGGTCTCATCGTGATCATCGGCACAAACAAACCCTGCGATTTCGCAGTGCGGTTCTTTACCACTTTTCGCGAATCCCCAGCCAACTGCTGACACCTGCCATACGCTCATTTTCTCCCGCACTTCTTCAGTTAAATTCAAATCGGATCTATTCGCCAGGGCCGCTAATGGCGGAACGCGGGAATCGGCACGTCGCTGATCGCCGCAGCGTCAAGTACGCTCACGCGTGTAACTATTGACTCTCTTGCCATTCAGCTCAGTTTCCATTTCGTACGTCATTCCCAGGCGCTCGGCAACGCGGCGTGATGATTCATTCCCGGAAGTGATCAGCGCCCGAACCTTCGGCTCACCTCGCACCTCGAACGCATAATCCAGGACTGCCGCAGCGGCCTCGTTCGCGATGCCTTTTCCCCAGTATGCCCGATAAGTATTCCACCCCATCTCAATCACAGTTGATTCGTCGCGGAAAAAAGCTCCAACATTCCCGACCAGTTGCCCGGTTTGCCGATCCTCTATCGACCACCAACCAGCCCCGCTTAGCAGCCATAATCCAGCATGCGAACTGAAGATGCGCCAAGCGGTCGCGCGGTCTGCCGAGCCTAAGTGCGCTGAGCTTTCAGCATTCGACAAATGGTCCGCAAATAACTCGAAGTCTTCGACCCGATATTCCCGAAGCGTAAGCCGCTCTGTGCGAAGGTGCGGCACCGAAATTGTGAAGGCTTGATTCATCAGAAGTGGCATCCTTGGATATTCTTATGGGATCAGTGGCTTTAGCCCACCACGTTATTTGGCGTGCCCGCCTGCCACGCTTCGATGTTGTCGATCAGTTGATCGGCCAGCACCTGCATCGCTTGCGAACTGGCCCACGCCGAATGCGGCGTAAGGATGAAGTTCGGCAGCCGCAGGTTGAGCAGCACGTTGTCCTCCGGCGGCGGCTCCTTTGTCAGCACGTCGAACCCGGCGCCGCCGATCACGCCGGTGCGCAGCGCGTCGGCCAGCGCCACCTCGTCCACCAGGCCGCCGCGCGCGGTGTTGATCAGCAGCGCCGAGCTTTTCATGCGTATCAATTCCTTCGCGCAGATGATGTTGCGCGTCTTGTCGTTGAGCGGCAGGTGCAGGCTGAGGACATCCGACGTCTCCAGCAGCTCGTCCCACGACACCTGTTTGATGCCTTCGTCCGTCACCGGCGAGCGGTTGAACACCACCACCTCCATGCCGAACGCGCGCGCGATCCGCGCCACCGATTTGCCCAGCGCGCCATAGCCGGCAAGGCCAAGGCGGCTGCCGGCCAGGTCCGAGATCGGATGGCCGAACAGGCAGAATCGCTCCGACTTTTGCCACAGTCCCGCTTCGATGTCCTCGCGGTAGGCCACCAGCTGGCGGCGCAGCGCCAGGATCAGCGCGAAGGTGTGCTCGGGCAGCGTGTGAACGGCGTAGTTGCGGATGTTGGAGACGACGATGCCGCGCTCGCGGCAGGCCTGCAGGTCGACGATGTCGGTGCCGGTGGCGGCCACCGCGATCATCTTCAGGTCAGGCAGCCGCGCCAAGTCGTCGGCGCGCAGCGGCACCTTGTTGGTGATGGCGATGGTGGCGCGCGCGTCGCGCAGCCGCTGCATCGCGTCGGCGGCCTTGGTGGCCGGGTACTCGCTCCACTCGTGCGCGAAGGATGGCTTGCGGACGTTGGCGATGACGCTGTCGCGGTCGAGGAAAACGATGCGGTGGGTGTCGGTCACTGAGTCGGTCATAAGGCTACCTCGTAGGATGTGGCGCGCGCCGCCGGTGGTGGTGCTTTCGGCAGGCGCATGCCTGGATGATTGGAGAACAGTTCGGCGACCCATTCGACGAACACCCGCACCTTGGCCGACAGGTGGCGGTTTTGCGGATAGACCACGTGCACCGGGATAGAGTCCGAGCTCCATTCCGGCAGCACCTGTTCGAAGCTGCCGTCGGCGACCAGGGGCTCGAGCAAGAAATTCGGCATCTGCACGATGCCCAAGCCGGCCAGCCCCGCCGCCGTGTAGGCGGTGGTGTCGTTCAGGGCGATATTGCCGGGCAGGGCGACCTGCACCCGTTCCGCGCCGCGCGAGAAGTCCCAATCGACGATTTTACCGGTCTTCGATGAAAAATAGTTAACGCACAGGTGGCGCGTCAATTCGTCCGGGTGGGCAGGGCGGCCGTAGCGGTCCAGATACGACGGCGCCGCGCAGGTGACGAAGTGCAGGATGCCGACGCGCCGCGCGATCAGGCTCGAATCGACCAATTGGCCGGCGCGCACCGCGCAATCGACGCCTTCCTCGACCAGGTCGACGGCGCGGTCGCTGCAGCCCATCTCCATCTGGATGTCCGGGTAGCGGGTAAAGAAATCGGGCAGCGCCGGCACCAGCACGCTGCCGGCCAGCCCCGTGGGGACGTCGACCCGCAGCCGCCCGCTGGGGCTCAGGCGGGTACGCGACAGCGATTCCTCGGCGTCGCGCACGTCCGATAGAATGCGCAGACACCGCTCGTAATAGGCCGCGCCGTCGGCCGTGACGCTGACGTGGCGCGTGGTCCGGTGCAGCAGCTTGACCGCCAGCGACGCCTCCAGCGACTGGATCAGGGTCGACACCGTCGCCTTGGGCAGCTGCATGATTTCGGCCGCGCGCGTGAAGCCGCCGGAGTCGACCACGTTCACAAACACTTCCATCGCTTGCAGTTTATTCATCTATTTGCTCCATTGTTCGGAATCCTGAACAATCAATTCGACTTTAGGCTATTTATCGGATTGTAGAACAAGTTTAAGATTGCTGTACTGCACCAAGGAAAGCATGGGCTGTTCCGGGGCAGAGGCAAGTTGTTACACCACGCGGGAGGGAATCATCATGAAATATCGGGACGGAATTTTTGCAACGGTTGCGATCGCGCTGACATCGGTCGCGCTGGCGGGCGTCGTCTATACCGATGCCTACTTGCAGACGGCCAAGGCCGAAGTGAGCGGCGTTCGTGCCCTGACCGAAGTGGCCAGCGGCGACGTGCTGGCCTGCGCCGACACGTCGCTGATGTCGGCCGACGCCACTGGCACGGTGCAGCAGTGACCATCAAGCCACAGGACGAAGCGCTGCCGGAGCTGTCGGATCGGCTGAAGATCCGCAGCCTGGAAGTGCGCGGCGCCGAAGGCCCGCTGCCGGCGCGCCTGTACACCAGCGGCGATGCACCCAAGCGCGATACGCTGACGGTGTTCTTCCACGCCGGCGGTTTCGTCGGCGGCGACCTGGAAGACGCGGACAGCTTTCTGCGCCACCTGGCCGACGACCATCCCGGCATGGCGGTGCTGGCCTCCGGCTATACGCTGGCGAGCGTGCGCCCGTTCCCGGCGGCGGTGGAAGACGCCCACGCGGTGCTGACCTGGGCTAAAAAGAACAAGGGTAAAATCGGCTGGACCGGCAAGCAGCTGATGGTGGCCGGCATCGAGGCCGGCGCCAATCTGGCGGCGGTGTGCGCGCTGATGTCGCGCGACCGTGGCGGCCCGGCGCTGACCGGCCAGATCCTGATCATGCCGATGCTGGACCCGGGCCTGACCACCTGCTCGATGCGCGAGATGCAGCAGGCGCCGGAGCTGCTGGACGTGGCCGACGCCTGCGCGGCGGCCTACCGTGGCTACCTGCCCAACGCCGCCGACCGCACGCACCCGTATGCGTCGCCGCTGCAATCGAGCCGTTTGAAAAACCTGCCTCCCGCGCTGATCCTGTCGTCCGAGGACGATCCGCTGCGCGACGAGGCGGAGCAATACGGGGCCAAGCTGATTTCGTGCGGTGTCAAAACCACCGTCATCAGGATGGCGCCGCAGCCCCTGCAAGATCCGGGGGCCCGCAACGACTGCGCGTGTAAATGCGCGGCCCTTGGGGAAATCGCCAGCTTTGTCACCAACCTGGAACGGTCAGAGACGCCGCCAGCTTCATAGCTCACTAGGGACAGCACCCTAACCATTTGCAGTATCTGTAGTCACGTCCCCACTGGCTTGCCGGCGGGGCGCTAGTACCGTGTTTTCTCGATTTTCGTTGAGGCAGCCGGTGCCGCCATTTCTATTAATTATTTTCATGCACAAAGGGATAAAAATGAAAAACATTAAACAATTCACCGCTGTAGCCCGGCCGCTGGCCGCCGCTATGGCGCTGGCGGGACTGGCCGCTTTCGGCCTAACTGGTTGCGACGACGCGACGGGCAAGACGGAATCGCCTGCGGCGGCGGGCGGCGGGCCACCGATTTCGGCGGCCACCGTGGTCGAGAAAACCATCACCGAGACCCAGGAGTTCTCGGGTCGCCTGGAGGCCGTCGAGCAGGTGCAGATCCGCCCGCGCGTCGGCGGCTTCATCACCGCGATCAACTTCAAGCCGGGCAGCCAGGTCAAGAAAGGCGACGTGTTGTTCGTCATCGACGCGCGCCCTTACCAGGCCGAAGCCAATCGCGCGGAAGCGGCCGCCGGCTCTGCGCGCGCCAAGGCCGAACTGGCCAAGCTGGAACTGAACCGGGCCGAAAAACTGCTGGCCGATAAAGCCATCGCCCAGCGCGAATACGACGAGCGCGCTTCGAACCAGAAGCAGCTGGATGCCGACGCCCGCGCCGCACAGGCGCAGTACGAGGCGGCCAAGCTCAATCTGGCCTACACCCGCGTCGAGTCGCCGATCAATGGCCGCGTGTCGAAAGCTGAAATCACGCTCGGCAACCTGGTCGACGCGTCGGCCGTGCTGACCTCCGTGGTCTCGCTGGAAAACATCTACGCCTCCTTCGATGGCGACGAAGATACCTACCTGCGCGTCGGCGCCGCCGCCCACAAAGGCGAACCGGCCATCGTCAAGATCGGCCTGGCCAACGAAACCGGCTTCCCGCATGAAGGCAAGCTGGAATTCGTCGACAACCAGCTCGATCCGCGCAGCGGTTCGGTGCGCATGCGCGCAACCTTGGCCAACAAGGACGGCACGCTGGTTCCCGGCCTGTTCGCCCGCGTGCAGCTGGCTGGCACCACCGGCGCCAAGCCCACGCTGCTGATCAACGAGCGCGCCGTCAGCACCGATCAAAGCCGCAAGTTCGTGTTCGTGGTCGGCGCCGGCAACAAGGCCGAGTACCGTGCCGTTACGCTGGGCCCGCAAGTCGATGGTCTGCGCGTGGTGCGTGAAGGCCTGAAAGCGGGCGACAAGATCGTCGTCAACGGCCTGCAGCGCGTGCGTCCCGGCGCGCCGATCACGCCGACCGTGGTGCCGATGGATTCCGATCCGCTGGCCGCCAACGTGGCCAAGCCTGAGTCGAAGCCCGACGCCAAAAAAGATGAAAAAGTAGCCGCCGTCGCCGACAACAAGGCCGGCACCTCCAAGGAATAAGAATATGAATATCTCCCGATTTTTTGTCGACAAGCCGATTTTCGCGGCTGTACTGTCGATCATTATCTTCGTCGCCGGCTTGATATCGATCTTCAAGCTGCCGATCTCGGAGTACCCGGACGTGGTGCCGCCATCGGTGGTGGTGCGCGCGCAGTATCCGGGCGCGAATCCGAAGATCATCGCCGAAACCGTGGCCGCACCGCTTGAGGAACAGATCAACGGCGTCGAGAACATGCTGTACATGTCCTCGCAAAACACCTCGGACGGCGCGCTGGCGCTGACCGTCACCTTCAAGATCGGCACCAACGTCGAGCAGGCCGAAACGCAGGTGCAGAACCGCGTCCAGCGTGCGCTTCCGCGTCTGCCGGAAGAGGTGCGCCAGATCGGCGTGACAACCGTCAAGTCGTCGCCCAACCTGACCATGGTGGTCCACCTGTCCTCGCCGAACGGCCGTTACGACGACCTGTATCTGCGTAACTACGCGGTGTTGAACGTCAAGGACCAACTGGCCCGCCTGCCCGGCATGGGCGAGGTGCAGCTGTTCGGCGCCGGCGACTATTCGATGCGCGTCTGGCTCGACCCGCAAAAGGTCGCGCAGCGCAACCTGACCGCCGGCGACATCGTCGATTCGATCCGCGAGCAGAACGTGCAAGTGGCGGCCGGTGTTATCGGCCAGGGCCCGAGCAAGGGCGCCGACTTCCAGCTGACCGTCAACACGCACGGCCGCCTGCAAAGCGAAGAAGAGTTTGGCGACATCATCGTCAAGACCAACAGCGACGGCGCCGTGACGCGTCTGCGCGACGTGGCGCGCCTGGAAATGGGTTCGAACTCGTACGCTTTGCGCTCGCTGCTGAACAACAAATCGGCCGCCGCGATTCCAATTTTCGAAGCACCGAACGCCAACGCATTGCAGTTGTCGGCGGACGTGCGCTCGACGATGGAACGCCTGTCGAAAGATTTCCCGGAAGGCGTCGCGTACGACATCGTATACGACCCGACCCAATTCGTGCGGGAGTCGATCCGCTCCGTGATCCACACTTTGGTCGAAGCGATCATCCTGGTGGCGCTGGTGGTGATCATCTTCCTGCAAACCTGGCGCGCATCGGTCATTCCGCTGCTGGCCGTTCCCGTCTCGGTGGTCGGTACCTTCGCCGTGATGCTGGCCTTTGGCTTCTCGATCAACACGCTGTCGCTGTTCGGCCTTGTGCTGGCCATCGGTATCGTGGTCGATGATGCGATCGTGGTGGTGGAAAACGTCGAACGTAACATCCACGACGGCCTGGCGCCGCGCGAAGCGACCATCCAGGCGATGAAAGAGGTGAGCGGTCCGATTATCGCCATCGCCCTGGTGCTGTGCGCCGTGTTCGTGCCGATCGCATTCGTGTCGGGCCTGTCCGGCCAGTTCTACAAGCAGTTCGCGCTGACCATCGCCATTTCGACCGTGATCTCGGCATTCAGCTCGCTGACCCTGGCTCCGGCCCTGGCCGCCGCGCTGCTCAAACCGCACGACGCGCCGAAAGACGCGCTGACCCGTGGCATGGACAAGGTGTTCGGCCGCTTCTTCGGCTGGTTCAACCGCTTCTTCAACCGCGCCTCCGATCGTTATGAAAAGGGTGTGACGGGTGTATTGAAGCGCAAGGGCGGTTCGCTGATTGTCTACGCGGTGCTGGCCGTCGCGGCAGGCTTCATGTTCAAGCTGGTGCCACCGGGCTTCGTTCCCGCGCAGGACAAGCAGTACCTGATCGGCTTCGCCCAGTTGCCTGACGCCGCCTCGCTGGACCGCACCGACGCCGTGATCCGCAAGATGTCGGACATCGCCAAGGACATCCCTGGCATCGACAACTCGATCGCTTTCCCCGGCCTGTCGATCAACGGCTTCACCAACGCGCCGAACGCCGGTATCGTTTTCGTCGGCCTGAGCGCCTTCGACAAGCGTCACGGCAAGGAGCAGTCGGCAGAAGGCATCGCCGCCGAAATGAACAAGCGTATGGGCTCGATCGAAGGCGCGTTCGTGATGGTGCTGCCGCCGCCGCCGGTCAACGGCCTCGGTACCACCGGCGGTTTCAAGCTGATGCTGCAGGATCGCGAGAACCAGGGCTACGACGCGCTGTATAAAGCGGTGCAAGCGGTGCAGGCGAAAGCCGCCACCAATCCGAAACTGGCCGGCGTCTTCTCGGGCTACCAGATCAACGTGCCGCAGTTGTTCGCCGACGTCGATCGCGTCAAGGCCAAGCAGTTGGGTATTCCGCTGCAGACGATTTACCAGACCTTGCAGATCAATCTGGGCTCGCTGTATGTGAACGACTTCAATCAGTTCGGCCGTACCTACCAGGTGCGTGTCCAGGCCGACCAGCAGTTCCGGTCGCACGCTGAAGACATCGCCCAGCTGAAGGTGCGTAACGATAAGGGCGAGATGATTCCGCTGTCGTCGCTGATGCGCGTCAAGGACACCTATGGCCCGGACCGCGTACAACGCTACAACGCCTTCGTCGCCGCAGAGATCAACGGCGCACCGGCTCCCGGCGTGTCGTCGGGCGAAGCGCAGGCTGAAATGACCAAGATCGTCGAAGAGGTTCTGCCGAAGGGTATCGGCTACGAATGGACGGAACTGGTGTACCAGGACATCCTGTCCGGTAACACGATGATTTATGTGTTCCCGCTGTGCGTGCTGCTGGTGTTCCTGGTGCTGGCCGCCCAGTACGAAAGCTGGACCCTGCCGCTGGCCGTGATCCTGATCGTGCCGATGTCGATCCTGTGCGCGCTTATCGGCGTCAAGCTGACCGCTGGCGACAACAACGTCTTTACGCAGATCGCGCTGTTCGTGCTGGTGGGATTGGCGTCCAAGAATGCGATTCTGATTGTGGAATTCGCCCGTGAACTGGAACACCAGGGCCGTACCGTGGTCGAAGCGGCGCTGGAAGCCTGCCGCCTGCGTCTGCGTCCGATTCTGATGACGTCGATCGCTTTCATCATGGGCGTGCTGCCACTGGTGTTCTCGAGCGGCGCGGGTTCGGAGATGCGTCACGCGATGGGCGTGGCGGTGTTCGCCGGCATGCTGGGCGTGACCTTCTTCGGCCTGTTCCTGACGCCCGTGTTCTACGTCCTGCTGCGTAACCTGGCCATCCGCCTGGAGAAAAAACCTGCCGTCGCCGGCGACGGCGCGGTGGCTAAACTGGAAGGGACCCACTAATATGAACAAGCTGCAAATGATCGCCAAAGGTGTGGCGCCGGTACTGGCAGCGTTGCTGATGACGGCATGCGCCGCGCCGGAATTCAAACAGCCGGCGGTGGAAGTGCCGACCGCCTTCAAGGAATCGCAAACGCCGACGGCCGCCGACGTCTCGGTGGCGGTGAAAACCGCCGCCGACGGCAGCACCTGGAAGCAGGCGCAGGCCGCCGAGGCGCAACCGCGCGGCGAGTGGTGGCTGGCCTTCAACGATCCGGCCCTCAATGAGCTGATCGCCGAGGCGACACGCGCCAACGCCAACCTGTCGGTGGCGGCGGCCCGCGTCAAGCAGGCCCGCGCCATCGCCGGCGTGGCCGAAGCGGACCGCATTCCGCAGGTCGGCGTCAACGCCGGCGCCCAGCGTCAGCGCCAGTCGGCGACGTCGCTCGGCCTGCCGCAAGGCACCGATGTCGCGCCGGGCAAGCTGTTTAGCGCCAACCTGACGGCCAGCTACGAGGTCGACCTGTTCGGCCGCGTCTCGTCGAACGTCAGCGCCGCCCGCAGCGACGCAGCGTCGATCGAGGCGACCTACCGCTCGGTGCTGCTGTCGGTGCAAGCGGACGTGGCGCAGACCTACTTCCGTCTGCGCGCCACCGATGCCGAACTGGAAACGCTGAACCGCACGGTGCAGACGCGTGAAGAGGACGTCAAGGTCAACCAGCGTCGTTTCGACCTGGGCGACATCGGCGAATTCGATCTGGCGCGCGCCAAGACCGAACTGGCGACGACGCGCTCCGAGTTCATCGGCCTGCAGCGTCAGCGCGTGACGACCGAGCATGCGCTGGCGGTCTTGCTGGGCAAACCGGCGGCCAGCTACACGGCTGGCGTCACGCCGCTGCTGGACACGGCGCTGCTCCCGGTGATCCCGGCCGGCATGCCGTCGTCGCTGCTGGAGCGCCGTCCAGACATCGCCGCCGCGCAGCGCACGATGGAGGCGTCCAACGCCCGCATCGGCGTGGCCCGTTCGGCCATGTTCCCGGCGCTGACGTTGAGCGCGAGCGGTGGCGGCTCGTCGGCCGATACCGTGGCCGAGGTGTTCAAGTGGAGCAGCCGTTCGTGGGTGCTTGGCGCGCTGATGTCGATGCCTATCATCGACGGTGGCCGCAACAAGAACAACATCCTGCGCAGCGAAGCGGCGCTGGAGGAGTCGGTCGGTACGTATCGTCAGAGCGTGCTGGTGGCCTTCGCCGAGGTGGAAGACAACCTGGCCGGCCTGCGCATCCTCGCCGGTCAGACCGCGCAGATGGAAGCGGCGCTGGTGTCGGCACGCCGTTCCGCCGACCTGGCGCAGAAGCTGTACACGGCCGGTCGTTCGAGCTATCTCGATCTGCTGGACGCGCAGCGCAACCTGGCGGCGGTGGAACGCACCGCCGTGCAGTTGCGCGGCACGCGCGCGGTGACCACCGTGGCGCTGATCCGCGCACTGGGTGGTGGCTGGGATAGCGCCGGCGGTACCGCCGGCGCGCCAACGGCGCCGGCGGTCGCTCAGCAATAATCTGATCGCCCATGGAAAAAGCGGACCCGAATCAAATCGGGTCCGCTTTTTTTTCGTCTTACGGAATAAAGATTACTTCACGACGGCTGGAGCGGCCACGCCATCGGTCGCTTCGGTCTTGGCGGCCTTGGCGTGTGCCTTGGCTTTGGTTTTGGTGGCCTTGGCGTGGGCGTCGGCCTTGTCGGCTTTGGCTTCGGCGTGGGCGACGGCGACGTCTTTCTTCGCGTCGGCTTCTACCTTGGCGGTTTTTGCGTCGGCCTTGATTTCAGCTTTGGTTTCTTTCGCTTCGGCTTTGACGGCGGCCTTGGTTTCTTTAGCTTCCGCTTTGACAGCTGCCGGCGTTGTGGTGGTCGTGGTGGTGGCAGGAGCTTGTGCAAAAGCTGCGGTTGCAAACAGGCCGGCGATCAGGGTAGCGATAAGTTTGTTCATGATGAAATCCTCATTCAGGTTTTGATTTAGGGCCGGGACAATTCCCGTGTCACTGAGCAGAAAACGCGGGCCGGATCGCACTCGTTGACGGCCTTTACAATCGCTTACATGTTCGCCAACGCACAGAGTGCGCGGCGGCCCGGGGCTACGCTGGCGTCATGAGCGAATCCCTGAAAACCTATAAAGCCAAGCGTAACTTCGCGATCACCCCCGAGCCGGCCGAAGGAGGCCAGGAGGGCGGCGAGACGCTGACGTTCGTCATTCAAAAGCATTGGGCCAGCCGGCTGCATTACGACTTCCGGCTGGAGCTCGACGGCGTCATGATGAGTTGGGCCGTGCCCAAGGGGCCGAGCTACGACACGCACGACAAGCGCATGGCCGTCCATGTGGAAGACCATCCGATCTCGTACAACGATTTCGAGGGGACGATACCGCCCAAGCAGTACGGGGCGGGGAAGGTCATCATCTGGGACAAGGGTTACTGGAAGCCGCTGGACGATCCGCGCAAGGCGCTGGCCGCCGGCAATCTGAAATTCGAACTGTCCGGCCATAAGATGCACGGCAAGTGGGTGCTGGTGCGGATGAAGGGCAAGGGCGAGAAGCAGGAGCCCTGGCTGCTGATTAAAGAAAAGGACGAGTATGCGCGGCCGGCCGAGGAGTTCAGCGTGGTCGACGAGATGCCCGACAGCGTGAAAGCGCTGCCGCTGCCGGGGGGCGCCGCCGCGGTGCCGGCGAAGGTGGCGAAGGGCGCCGCGAAGGCCGCACCGAAGGCCGCACCGAAGGCGGCATCGAAGGCCGCTCCCAAGGTCGCCGCTCCGAAGGCCGAGTTGCCCGAGACACTGACGCCGCAACTGGCCACCCTGGTTGACGCGCCACCGTCGTCACCGGAGGATTGGCTGTTCGAGATCAAGTTCGACGGCTACCGCATTCTGACGCGGGTGGACGGCGCGGACATCCGCCTGGTCACCCGCAACGGTAACGACTGGACGCACAAAATGCGGCCGCTGCGCGACGCCATCGCTAAAATGAAGCTGCCATCGGGCTGGTACGACGGCGAGATAGTCGTCCACGACGACGACGGCCGCCCCGACTTCGGCCTGCTGCAAAACGCCTTCGACGAGAATCACCCCGGCGAGATGGTCTACTTCATCTTCGACATTCCGTTCCACGACGGCCACGATCTGCGCGAGACGCCGCTGGAGGAACGCCGCGCCATACTCGAAAAAGTGATGGCGAAGAAGGTCACGGACACCGTGCGCTATAGCGCCGCGCTGAACGCCACGCCGCAGGACATGATCGCCGCCGCGTGCAGCATGGGGCTGGAGGGCATCATCGGAAAGAGGCGCGATTCGGCATACACGTCGCGGCGCGGCGGCAGCTGGATCAAGCTCAAATGCGGCCAGCGGCAGGAATTCGTCATCGGCGGCTACACCGATCCGCAAGGCTCGCGCAGCGGCTTCGGCTCGCTGCTGCTGGGGACCTACGACAAGCACGGCAAGCTACAATATGCCGGCAATGTCGGCAGCGGCTTTAACGGCGCCTCGCTGAAGGAGTTGAAGTCCAAAATGGATCAGTTGACGGCCGACAAGAGCCCGTTCGTGCCGAACAAGGAGATCGACAAGCGCGCACACTGGCTCAAGCCGACCCTGGTGGCGGAAGTGGCCTTCGGCGAATGGACGCGTTCAGGCTCGATCCGTCATTCCGTATTCAAAGGGCTGCGCAAGGATAAGAAGGCCAGCGCCATCACGCGCGAGCTGCCGGCCCACTTGCAGGAGAAGGAGAAAGCCGACATGGAAACCGCGACCGCCGTGCAGGGCAAGCTGCCGGCCTCACTGAAAGTGACCAATCCCGATCGCGTGATCGACAAACAAAGCGGCGCCACCAAGATCACGCTGGTGCGCTACTACGCGCTGGTGGGCGCGCTGATGCTTCCGCACCTGAAAGGCCGGCCGGTATCGCTGGTGCGGGCGCCGGCCGGTGTGGGCGGGGAGCTGTTCTTCCAAAAGCACGCCGAGACCAACAAGCTGCCCGGCGTGAAGAGTCTCAATCAGGCGCTGGACCCGGATCATCCGCCGATGCTGGAGGTATCGACGGAGCAGGGCTTGCTATCGGCGGCGCAATGGAACGTGGTGGAGCTGCACACGCAGAACGCCAGCGCCACCAGCTATGAGAAGCCGAACCGGATGGTGTTCGATCTGGATCCCGGCAAGAACGTCACGTGGAAGCAGGTGCAGGAGGCGGCCCAGTTGATGCGCGCGTTCCTCGATCATCTCGGGCTGCCGGCGTTCTTGAAGACCAGCGGCGGCAAGGGCTTGCACGTGGTGGTGCCGATCAAGCCGGGGTATGGCTGGGATGACGTCAAGGCGTTTTCGCAGGCGATCGTGGCGCATATGGCGCAGAATATTCCGGAGCGGTTTGTGCTGAAGAGCGGGCCGAATAACCGTATCGGGAAGATCTTTATCGATTATTTGCGCAATGGACGTGGAGCGACGACGGCTTGCGCCTGGTCGGCGAGGGCGCGGCCGGGGTTGGGGATTTCGGTGCCGGTGGCTTGGGAGGAGTTGGATAAGCTGACCGGCGGGGATCATTGGACCGTGGGTACGGTGCATACGCGGCTCGATGTTGGCAATGCGCCTTGGGATGGATACGCGAAGGCCGCCAAGGGGCTGGCGCCGGCGATGAAGATGCTTGATTTCAAGCCTGGAACGGGAAGTTGATATAACGCGGGGGCAGGTAGGGCGGATTAGCGCAGCGTAATCGGCCATGCATGCGCCTCGTTGACGCTTATATGGCCGATTACGGCGTTCCGCCTAATCCGCCCTACGTGCATCCGTGGTTTTTTGATGTCGCGAGGCCACGGTCATGCCGCCTTGCGCGACGGCGATGGCTTGGCCGTGCTCTTGGCCCTGGCCGCCGCCGTCGGCGTCTTCTTGGCGGAGGCCGTCTTGCGCGCCGCCGGTTTGGCTGCGGCTTTGGTTCCACCCTTGCCCGGCCGCTTGCCCAGGCTGTCCTGCAGCAGCGCGACCAGATCGACCACATTCGACGCCTTGGCCGGCTTCTCTTCCGGCTCGGCGGCGGTGATGGTTTTGGTCTGGCCGGCCTTGACCTTCTTCTTCACCAATGCCAGCACGTCGTCCTTGTACGTGTCGCGATACTGCTCCGGCTTCCATTCCTCGCTCATGCCTTCAACCAGCGACAGCGCCATCTGCAGCTCCTTGTCGCTGATGCCGGCCGCTTTGGCGGTCGCCGGCGGCAGTTTCAGTTCCTCGGCGCTGCGGATCTCGGCCGCGTAGCGCAAGGTATTGAGCACGATCTTGTCGTCGATGCACACCAGCGCGCACAGATGCTGCTTGGTGCGGATCACCACCGTGGCGATGGCGATCTTCCCGGCCTTGCGCAGCGTTTCGCGCAGCAGCGCGTAGACCTTGGCGCCGCCCTTGGACGGTGCCAGGTAATAGGGCTGCTCGTAATACGTCAGCGGGACGTCGGCCGCGTCCACGAAGGCCTGGATGTCGATCGTACCGGTGGCCTCGACGTTGGCCCGCTTCAGGTCCTCGTCGGACAGGACCACATATTCATCCTCCTCGTACTCGTAGCCTTTGACGATGTCGTCCCAGGTCACGTCCTTGCCGGTTTTTTTGTTATAGCGCTTATAGCCCACCGGTGAAAAGTCGCGGCGGTCGAGCATGGTCAAATCCAGCTCGTGCTCCTGCACGGCCGAATACAGCTCGACCGGAATGTGCACCAGCCCGAAGCTGATGGCGCCTTTCCATAACGCGCGGGCGGCCATGGCTCAGGATCCCACGGAGCCGGTCACCGGCAATACGATGCCGCTGATATAGCTGGAGCACGACGGTGCGGCCAGGAACACGTAGGCCGGCGACAGCTCCTGCGGCTGCGCGGCGCGGCGCATGTCGGTGGCCTGGCCGAATTCGGCGATCTTCTCGGGCGACTGGTCGGCCGGGTTGAGCGGCGTCCACACCGGTCCCGGCGCCACCGCGTTCACGCGAATGCCCTGGTCCAGCAGGTTGGAGGCGAGCGACATCGTAAAGGCGTGGATCGCGCCCTTGGTGGTCGAGTAGTCCAGCAGGTGCTTGGAGCCTTGCAGCCCCACCACCGATCCGGTGTTGATGATGGAAGCGCCGCGCTTCAGGTACGGCACCACCGCCTTGGCCATGTGGAAGTAGCCGTAGACGTTGGTCTTCATCGTCATGTCGAAGCGTTCCTCGGTCAGGTCCGTGATTTTTTCCGCGTGTTCCTGGAAGGCGGCGTTGTTGACCAGGATATCGAGCCGGCCGAAGCGCTCGTGCGTCTGCTCGGCGGCGTCGCGGCAGAAGGCGGCGTCGCGCACGTCGCCGCGCAGCAGCAGGCAGCTCTGGCCCTCCGCCTCGACATAGCGTTTGGTGTCGTTCGCGTCCTGGTCTTCTTCCAGATAGACGATGGCGACGTCGGCGCCCTCGCGCGCGTACAGAACCGCCACGGCGCGGCCGATGCCGGAATCGCCGCCGGTGATCAAGGCCGCCATGCCGGCGAGTTTGCCGCTGCCGGCGTAGTCGGGCGCCAGGAACTCCGGCTTGAGCTGCATCTGCGCCTCCAGCCCCGGCTTTTCCAGGTGCTGCGGGGGCATCTTGCCCGGATACTCATGTTCGGTGGTTTGCACCGGCCCCTGGCGCTGGCCGGACTGGCTGCCGGATTCCTTCTGCTGGTCGGCCTGGTCCTGCCGTTGCTGGATCGCGCGCTGTTGATTGGCGGTGCCCGCATCGGCCCGGTTTTCGTTGTTTGCCATGATTCTCTCCTTGTGCATCGAAGGAACAGTATTGGCGCACGGCGCCATAATGACGGTGCGCTTTTTCACACATGCGTGTAGATGGCCGACCGTGCAAGCGCCCGGTTTTGTGGCAAACTGGAAGCGAGCGGTTCCGCAAAAAAATAGAGATACCTAGGGGCAATAAAAATGACCGAGAATCCAGGCCGGTCCGGCAGCGTCGGCGCGTATTTCAATCCCAGCCGCGACCGGCGCGCGCACTTCCAGGCGATCTGTGGGGAGATGTTCTCCCGGCTGGTGATCGTCGACACCATCGACGACATGGCCGCCGAGTTGGCCCGCCAGCCCACCGACTTGCTGGTGCTCGATTTGAACGGCTACGCGCGTCCGGGCGGGCTGGCCGCGATCGGACAGTTGATCATCGACCGCGCCGGCGCGCCGATGATCGTGTTGTGCGGATATGAGCAGTGCGCGTGGCTGCCGGAGCTGATGGCCTTCGGTTCCTTCGACTATCTGATTTGCCCCGTGCTCGATGACGATCTGCGGCATGCCGTGCGCCGGGCGTTGTCGATATCCGACGATCCCGGCGCCGCAACGCAGCAGCGCCTGTTCGACAGGGAGCGCGAGCTGCGCGATTTGGTGGGCCTGCAGCGCGGCGTGCAGCACGCCATCGGCGCCATCGACAATATCGACAGGATGGCGGCCAAGGTGTGTCATGCGCTGTGCGGTTTTCCGGGCGTGTATCACGCGTCGCTGCTGCATATGAAACAGCACGGCGATCTGCGGCTGGTCGCGCAGGCGTCGCCCGACGATCTCAATCTGGCCACTCTGATGGGGCGGAGCGACCATCTGCTGCAATCGGCGCTGCGGGACGTGTTTCCGCCGTTGATGGCGGTGTCCGCGGGGCGCATGGTGCTGTTGGACGCGCCCGAGAAGACCGGCGATCCGGAACTGGCGATGCGTTTGCACGACCGTTACGTGCGCATGGTGCTGGCGCTGCCGCTGCGCTCCGAGGCGGGCAATCCGGAGACGGGATCGGCCATGGGGGCGATTTGCCTCATGTTCGACCGTCACATCGCTTTCTCGCGCGAGCAGTTTGCCGCGTTCTCCAGCCTTGCTCAGTTTGTCAGCCTCGGGTTGGGCATGAGCGAATTAAAGCATCGGAACGATGAACTCTCCGACCAACTCTCGCAGCTGAGTAGCGTCGATCATTTGACGGGCGCCGCCAACCGCCGCGCCGGCGAGACGATGCTGGACAACGAACTACGGCGCGCGCGCCGTTACGGCCTGCCGCTGGCGGTGATGTCGTTCGAGGTGAGCAGCTTCCGCTCGTTGGACGATGCATACGGCCATCCGCTCGGCGACGCGGCCTTGCGCCTGGCGGCGGAGACGGTGATGCGCCGCCTGCGCGCCTCCGACATGCTGGCGCGCACGCGCGGGCAGGAGTTTTTGATCGTCGCCACCCATACGACGGCCGCCGACGCCATGCTGCTGGCCGAAAAGCTGCGCCTGGCGATCGTCGAGGCGGATTTGCCGGGCTGCGATAGCGTCAACGTCAGCCTGGCCATCGCCCAGGCCGGGCCGGAGGAGGGCGTCGACACAGTCCTCGACCGGCTCGACGCGGCTTTGCAGCGGGCCAAACGCGCGGGGCGCAATCATATCGAATTGGCGGGATGAAAGGCCGGGCGTGGCTGTTATTTTTACGCCGAACCGGACAGCGACGGTATGATCGCAGCGGAAGAAGCTATCGCACCAACAAGCGGGGAAATCGGATATGAACTTCAATGAAGCTCAGCAAGACATGCGGCGCGCCTACCATGACGGCGCCCCTGGCGTCATCGTCTCCGCCACGGTCTGGCTGATTGCCGCGATGGTTGCATGGCAGAGCACGCCCGGGAAAGCTATCGCAGCGCTCCTGATTGGCGGGATGTTTATTTTCCCGATGTCCGTCGCGCTGTCCAGGCTCATGGGGCGCACCGGTGTGCATTCGAAGGAGAATCCGCTGTCGTCTTTGGCGACCGCCGGCACGCTCTGGATGCTACTGGCTATCCCTGTAGCGTATGGCGCATCTCTGTATAAAGTGGAGTGGTTCTTTCCAGCGATGTTGGTGACGATTGGTGGGCGCTACCTCACCTTCACTACGCTGTACGGCTTGCGTACCTACTACGTTTGCGGCGCGGCACTTTCTGTCGCCGGGATAGCCTTGGTCGTGCTGAAGATGCCCGTATTGGCCGGAGCGCTTGCCGGGGCGTCTATCGAATATTTATTTGCATGTCTACTTTTCCTGAAAGCGAAGGATGAGCGTCGCGTGGCGCTTTAGTATTCGCACCTCATAAATTACGTTCATCATGTATGATGCTGCCGATTGGTTCTGGATTCGGAGTCGCATATGAAAGTCAGCAGGGAGCAAGTGGCGCTCAACCGCGAGCGCATCGTCGAGACGGCGGCGCGGTTGTTCCGCCAGAAGGGCTACGACGGCATCGGCGTGGTCGATCTGATGAAAAGCGCCGGGTTGACGCATGGCGGGTTTTACGGCCACTTCGCCTCGAAGGAGGATTTGCTGGCGGAGGCCACCGCGCATGCGTTCAAGAAGTCGGTCGAGCGTTGGCGTGACCGGGCGGCCCAGGCGCCCGGCGCGCCGGAGGCGGCGATGGCGAGCATCGGCGATAGTTATTTGTCGGTGCGTCATCGCGACGGGCCGGAGTTGGGGTGTTCGATTACCTCGCTGGGGGCGGATATCGCGCGGCTGGGTCCGAAGGTGCGGCAGGCGCTGACCGAGGGGGCAAAGGGGCAGATCGCTGTGCTGGAGGAACTGGTGCCGGGTGAGGACGAGGCGGCGAAGCGCAGGCAGGCGCTGGCTACCTACGCGGCGATGGTGGGGGCGATCGTGCTGGCGAGGGCGGTCGATGACGAGGCGCTGTCGGTGGAGATTCTGGAGGCGGCGCGGGCGTCCTTGCCGGGGATTTGACGGTCATCGTGGATTCCATTGCGCGCACGCGCTTCCTTATGCGTTTTTCGCATTACGTAATGTAAAAAACGAGTTTGGCTCTGGACCGGCTGCATCCGATCGCGTACGCTGGCGTTTTTCAGTTTCCCGGAACGACGATGCTGCATTGGTTGAAGCACTACCGGCGTGCGCTGCTGCCTGGCGATATCAGCGCCGGCCTGGTGGTCGCCATGATGATGATTCCCCAGGGGATGGCCTATGCGCTTGTCGCCGGGGTGCCGCCGGTCGTCGGTATCTACGCCAGCATCCTGCCGCCGGTCGTCTACGCGCTGTTCGGCAGCAGCATGACGCAATCGGTCGGGCCGATGGCCATCGTGTCGTTGATGACGGCGGCCGCCATCGGGCCGCTGGCGCCGGCCGGCTCCGCGCTGGCCACCGTGCTGGCCGCGCAACTGGCGATGGTCTCCGGCGCCGTGCTGCTGCTGTGCGGCTTGCTGCGCATGGGCTTCCTGGCCAATTTCTTCTCCCGCCCCGTGATGAGCGGCTTCACCGTCGGCTCGGCGATCGTCATCGCCTTCGATCAAATTCATACCCTGCTTGGCGCGCCGCTGCCGCATCTCCACACCCCGAGCGCCGCGCTGGGCGTCGGCTCGCTGGTGCTGCTGGTGCTGTCGAAGCTTTATCTGGCCGGCCTGCTCCGCCGCTGCGGCCTGCCGCCGGCCGCCGCCGATATCGGCGCCAAGCTCGCGCCGATGCTGGTGGTCCTGGGAGGTATCCTGTTGATGGCCACCACCGGCCTTGCCGAAATGGGCGTGCGCACCACCGGCTCCGTGCCGCCAGGGCTGCCGCGCCTGAACCTGGCCACCTCCAGCGCGCACTGGCCGCAGTTGCTGCAACCGGGGCTGCTGATCGGCTTTATCGTGTTCCTGATGTCGATGTCGGCGGCGCAGTCGCTGGCGCTCAAACGCAACGAGAAACTGGTCAGCAACCATGAACTGGTCGGCCTGGGCGCGGCCAACGTCGCCAGCGCGCTGTCGGGCGGCTTTCCGGTCACGGGCAGCCTGTCGCGCTCCGCCGTCAACTTCGCCGCCGGCGCCAACACGCCGCTGGCGAGCCTGATCACGGCGGCGCTGCTGGCCTGCGCGCTGCTGGCGCCGACCGGCTGGCTGGCGCTGCTGCCGCTGCCCACGCTGGCCGCGACCATCATCGTCGCCGTGCTGGGCATGCTGGAACTGGATATCCTTCGCACCGCCTGGCGGTACGACCGCAGCGACGCGCTGGCCTGGGGCGCGACCTGCCTGGGCGTGCTGGCCCTGGGCGTGGAGGCCGGCGTGATCGTCGGCGTGGCGCTGTCGATGGGTACCCTGATCTGGCGCGCCAGCCGGCCGCACATCGCGGTGTTGGGGCGCATCGCCGGCAGCGAGCATTTCCGCAACATCGAACGCTATCCCGCCGAAACCAGGCCGGAACTGCTGGTGCTGCGCATCGACGCCAATCTGTTCTTCGGCAACGTGGAGGCGGTGTCCGAGCGCATCGAGTGCGAGCTGGCGACCCACCCGAGCGCGCGCCATCTGGTGCTTGTGATGACGGCGGTCAGTTCGATCGACACCACGGCGCTGTTCGCGCTGTCGGAACTCAATCAAAGCCTCAAGCGGCGCGGCATCGGCATGCACCTGGCCGAGGTGAAGGGGCCGGTGATGGACCGCCTGCGCCACAGCGAGCTGCTGCGCGACCTCAACGGCAAACTGTTCCTCAGCACGGCCATGGCGTCCGACCATCTGCTGGCGGCGGGAAAGGCGGGCTGAAACGTTGCGCAAATAATCATTATGAATATTATTTATACATTTAATGCCTGTGGGTAATAATACGCATGGACTTCCGGTCGGTTTGAAACTATGATTTAACTCCTGGGTTCTCGGCCTTTCCATCGGAGCCCCACAGACTAACTATCGACTGGTTGCCGATGCTGTACCGACTTGCCCGCCGCGCAGGCAGAATCTCCATCGCCATGTTCGTCAGCGTCACGCTGACGGCCGTGGTGACCTTGGTATTGACCACCTTCGCGCTGTATTTCTACCAGGTGGAGCGGGCTCATCGCTGGGAGCAACTGCGCCAGACGCTGTCCAACAGCGCCGATGAACTGGCGTCCGCCGTGGCCTTGCCGGCCTGGAACTTCGACGAGACCCAGATCACCACCATCATGCGCAGCGGCTTGAGCAACCGCGATCTGTACGCCAGCGCGGTGGTGCCGGCCGCCGGCAGCCGTCCCTTCATCCTCACCCGCGACAACGCCGGACATCTGGTGGAGGTGGCGCGCGAGCCGGACAACCCGGAGCTGCTGTCGGAGCGGCGCCCCATCGTCGCCGCCGGCCGCAATATCGGGGCCATCACCGTGTACGCCTCGCCGGTGCTGCTGCTAGAGCAGCTGCGCCAGCGGCTCTACACCATCATCGGCATGATCTTCGTGCTCGACGTGACCCTCGTCTTCAGCCTCTATCTGCTGCTGTCTCAGCTGATTTTCAAACCCATCACCACCATCGAACGCTACGCCGCCAACGTCAAGGCGGGCCAGAACCCCAATGCCTTGCCGCCGCGCGACTGGTTTTTCGGCGAACTGAAAACCCTCAATTCCTCGATTCGCGACATGGTGCGCCTGATGGACAGCCGCTACGTGGCCATGCACGCCAGCGAGGAGCGGCTGCAGATCGCCAGCAGCGCGGCGGCCATCGGCATCTGGGACTGGAACATCGTCAGCGACGAATTGGTGTGGGACGAGCAGATGCATCGCCTGTACGGCATGGATCACGCCACCCCGGCCGGCGCGGCCGGCTCCATGGACGATTGGATCGCGCGCATGCATCCGGACGACGCCATCCCGGTGCGCGCGCTGCTGGACCGCGCGCTGAGCGGGCGCGGCGACTTCGACGTCGAATTCCGCGTGGTCTGGCCGGACGGCTCGCTGCACTATATGAAGGGCGAGGCGATGATCTTCCGCGACGCCGACGGCCATCCGGCGCGCGTGGTGGGCGTCAACTACGACATCACCGGGCACAAGGTGGCCGAGCAGGAACTGCGCCGGCACCGCATCCACCTGGAGGAGCTGGTGGCCGAGCGCACCAACGCGCTGTCGGTGGCGGTGCGCCAGGCGCAGGCGGCCAACCAGGCCAAGAGCATCTTCCTGGCCAATATGAGCCACGAGCTGCGCACGCCGCTCAATTCCGTGATCGGTTTTTCGCGCCTGATGGCCGACTCGAAGAACATGCTGCCGGAGGAAAAACGCAACCTGGCGATCATCCACCGCTCCGGCGAGCATCTGCTTACCCTGATCAACGATATCCTCGAGCTGTCGAAGATCGAGGCCGGGCGCGCGGTGCTGCAGACGGAGATCATGAGCATCGACGAGATCCTGCAGGAAGTGATGGACATGGTCAGCATGCGCGCCGGCCAGACCGGCGTCGAGCTGGAGCTGGACAGCGCCGGCGTGCCGGCCGGGGCGCGGGTGGACGGCACCAAGCTGCGCCAGGTGCTGCTCAACCTGATGTCGAACGCGGTCAAGTTCACCGGCCAGGGCAAGGTCACGCTGCGGGTGCGCGGCGCCATGCGCAAGGTCGACGGAGCCTGCGAGTGCGAGCTGGCGTTCGCGGTCATCGACGACGGCCCGGGCATCTCGCCGATGGACCAGACCCGCATTTTCGAGCCCTTCGTCCAGGCCGAGGGGCCGGGCGCCAAGGAGGGCACCGGCCTGGGACTGGCCATCTCGCGCGAGTTCGTCCAGCTGATGGGGGGCGTGCTGTCGGTGCAGTCGGCGCGCGGCGACGGCGCCACGTTCCAGTTCACGATCAAGGTGCCGGTGGCCGACGCCGAGGCGGACGAGGACGCGCCGGCGCTGGAGGCGCCGCAGCGCGGGCGCCGCGTGGTGGTCGCCGACGACGGCGCCGACGCCAATGCGCCTCTGTCGGGCGCCGACCTGGCGCGGCTCGACCCGGCGCTGCGCCGCCAGCTCAAGGTGGCGCTGCAGGAGCTCAACCTGGGCCGCGTGGCGCTGCTGTTGCGGCCCTTGCCGGCGCAACTGGGCGGCGTCGTCGAGCGCATCGAGCATATGGTGCGGCTGCACCAGTACCCGCAGCTGTGCGCCTTGCTGGACCAGGCGGATAGCGAACTGGAGGCATAGGCCCGACAGGTATATGATAGTAGTTAGTGTATATATTAGTAATATTAATAGTACATGTTAATAATGGTGCAGAGGTGGGCATTCGAGGCAAGTAATCGAGGCAAGTAATTCGAGGCAAATAAGCGGGGCGATGCGTGACATGACATCGCCGGTATCCTTTTGGCGGACAGCGGCGGCGAAACAAGGCGAGAGAGTTTTACATGCACCGGGATTTATCGGAACAACACACCAAGGGCGAAGTGCTGATCGTGGAGGACACGCCGGCCTCGCTCAAGCTGCTGAGCGACCTGCTGACGGAGGCGGGCTACTACGTGCGCCAAGCCCCCAACGGCGAGCTGGCGCTGTGGACGGCCCAGTCGCGCCCCCCGGAGCTGATCCTGCTCGACATCCGCATGCCCGGCATCGACGGTTTTGAGGTGTGCCGCCGCCTGAAGGCGTCGCCGGAGCTGTGCAACGTGCCGGTGATCTTCCTGTCGGCGCAGCACGACACCGACGACAAGGTGCGCGGCTTCGCGCTCGGCGCGGTCGATTTCATCGCCAAGCCGTTCCAGGCGGAGGAGATCCTGGCCCGCACCGACGCCCACGTGCGCCTGAGCCGCGCGCAGCACGCGCTGGCGGTCGAACGGTCGCTGCTCGAACAGCGGGTGGCCGAGCGCACCGAGGAACTGGCCAGGGAGGTCGAGCAGCGCCGCGCCAACGAGGAATTCCTGCGCCTGGCCAGCCAGGTGTTTGAGGCCACGCAGGACGCCATCGTTGTCACCGACCGCGAGGCGCGCATTGTCGCCACCAACCCCGCCTTCACGCAAATCTCCGGCTACGAGGCGCAGGAGGTGATCGGCAAGAACGTCGTCATGCTGCACGCCGGCGGGCAGGACGCCGCCGCCTTCGACCAGATGCTGCAGTCGGTGATGAGCACCGGCCTGTGGTCGGGCGAGATCATGGCGCGCCGCAAGAACGGCGATGTCTATCCCGGCCTGCTGAGCGCCTCGGTGGTGCGCGACGACAGCGGCCAGGTGGTCAACCACGTGGCCGTTTTCATGGATATCACCGAGCGCAAGGCCGAGCAGCAACTGATCGACTTCCTGTCCAACCACGACGCGCTCACCGGGCTGCCCAATCGCCTGCTGGCGCGCCAGCGCTTCGATCAGACCCTGGGCACGGCCCGCCGCGAGGGCGGCTGCGTGGCCGTCATGTGCCTGGACATGGACCGCTTCAAGAGCATCAACGACTCCTACGGCCACGATGTCGGCGACAAGGCGCTGCAGGTGATCTCGCGCTTCCTGACCGATTGCGTGCGCGAGGGAGACACCGTCACCCGCCAGGGCGGCGACGAGTTCCAGATCATCGTCGCCGACGACGCGCAACTGAGCGCGACGATGCCGATGGCGCAGAAGATCCTGGCCGGCCTGCGCAAGGAGCTGGTGATCGAGGGACAGCAGATCACCGTCACCTCCAGCATCGGCATCGCCGTGAGCCTGACCGACGGCGACAGCTTCGATGAACTGGTGCGCAACGCCGACACGGCGCTGTTCCGGGCCAAGGAGATCGGCCGCGACAACTACGCCTTCTTCACCGAGCGCATGGACGCGGAGATCCGCGACAAGCTGGCGATCCAGGGCCAGCTGCGCGGCGCCATCGCCCGCAACGAGTTCGAGGTCCACTACCAGCCGCAAATGTGCCTGAAAAGCGGTGTGATGGTCGGCGCCGAGGCACTGCTGCGCTGGAACAACGCGGTGCTGGGCCGGGTGCCGCCGAACCGCTTCATCCCGCTGGCCGAGGAATATGGGCTGGTCAATTCGATCGGCGAGTGGGTGCTCGAAAGCGTGTGCGCCCAGATCAAGGTGTGGCAGGACCAAGGCCTGGGCGACATCAAGGTGGCGGTCAACCTGGCCGCCGGGCAGTTCGCCAACGACGCCACCGTGCCGTATGTGGAGGGCATCTTGCGCAAATACGGCATCGCGCCCGCCTGCCTGGGCCTGGAGATCACCGAGGGCACGGTGATGGGCGATCCGAACAAGGCGGTGGCGGCGCTGCGCAAACTCAAGGACATCGGCGTCAGCATCTCGCTCGACGACTTCGGCACCGGCTATTCCAGCCTCAGTTACCTCAAACGCTTCCCCATCGACGTGCTCAAGATCGACAAATCGTTCGTCGACGACGTCACCACCAGCGCCAACGACGCGGCGATCGCGCTGTCGGTGATCTCGCTGGCGCACAACCTGAACATGCGGGTGATCGCCGAGGGTGTGGAGACGCGCGAGCAGGTGCGCTTCCTGACCGAGCGCGGATGCGACGAAATGCAAGGATATTATTTCAGTCCTCCGCTCAACGGCGAGGCCTTCACCGCGCTGCTGCGCGAACGACGCAATTTGTTGGACATGTAATCAACCCACCTCTGGAGCTCTATGGAAAAGAAGTTCGGCGCCGTCATCGCTGGCGCATGCATGGTCTTATCGCTGAACGCGGCATTTGCTGCCACCCCCGCCACCCCGCCCGCCGCGCCGGCGGCCAAGGCCGGACCGGCCGATGCGCAATTCAAAGCCATCTACACCCAGGAGTGGACCTGGCGCCTGGGCCAGAAGATGGAGGAGGGCGAGGACGACGAGAAGGGCGGATCGACGACCTTGCCCCGCATCGACCCGGCCACCCAGCAAAAGCGCCTGGCCTACTGGCAGGACGTGATGAAAAAGCTCGACGGCATCAAGCAGGACAAGCTGTCGGCCGAGGAATTGATCAACTACCAGGTCTACAAGGCGCAGATCGGCGCCCTGATCGACGCCCAGAAGTTCCGCGAGTATGAAAAGCCGCTCAACGCCGATACGGCCTTCTGGTCCAACATGGCGGGCGCCGCGCGCAACGTGCTGACCAAGGAAAAGGAATACCAGGACTACATCAAGCAGATGTCGGACGTGCCGCGCTACTTCAACGACCAGATCGTCAATATGCGCGCCGGGATGGCGCGCGGCTTCACGCCGCCGAAGGTCACGCTGATCGGCCGCGATGGCTCCATCACCTCGGTGACGGAGGCAAAGACGCCGCAGGAGACGGTGTTCTACATGCCGTTCAAGGCCCTGCCGGCCACCATACCGACGGCGCGGCAGGAGGAGCTGCGGGCGGAGGGCGTCAAAGCGATCGAGACCTACGTGCTGCCGTCGTACCGCAATCTGCTGAAGTTCATGCGCGAGGAGTACGTGCCCGCGTCGCGCGAGGACCTGGCGGCGGAGAATCTGCCGGACGGTAAGGCGTACTACCAATCGAAGATCGTCGAATTCACCACCACGACGATGAGCGCCGATGAGATCCACCAGATCGGCGTGAGCGAAATGGCCAAGATCCGCGCCGAGATGCTGGACGTGATCAAGCAGACCGGCTTCGAAGGCGACCTGCCTGCCTTCCTGCGGTTCCTGCGTACGGATTCGCGCTTCTACGCCAAGACGCCGGAGGAGCTGCTGATGCGCTCCGCCTGGGTGGCCAAGAAGTTCGACGCCAAGGTTGGCCAGTACTTCGGTTACCTGCCGCGCCGCCGCTTCGCCGTGATTCCGGTGCCGGACGACCAGGCGCCGTTCTACACGTCGGGGCGCGGCGGTCCTGGTGTTTATCTGGTCAACACCTACAACCTGCCGTCGCGCGCGTTGTACAGCATGCCGGCGCTGACCCTGCACGAATCGGCGCCGGGCCACGCGTTCCAGATGCCGGTGGCGATGGAGCAGAAGGGCCGTCCGGCGTTCCGCAACGCTTATATTTCGGCTTACGGCGAGGGCTGGGCGCTGTATAGCGAGCGGTTGGGCGTCGAGATGGGGATGTACGAGACGCCGTATGAGGTGTTCGGCATGCTCAGTTACCAGGCTTGGAGGGCTTCTCGGCTGGTGGTCGATACGGGCATCCATAGCAAGGGCTGGACGCGCAAGCAGGCGCAGGATTATTTGAAGGCCAATACGGCGTTGTCGGAGCACGAGATCGAGACGGAGGTGGACCGGTATATCTCCTGGCCGGGGCAGGCGCTGTCCTATTATCTGGGCGAGATGAGCATCATCAACGCGCGCAAGAAGGCCGAGGCGGCGCTGGGATCGAAGTTCGACATCCGCGCTTTCCACGACACGGTGCTGCAATTGGGTTCGGTGCCGCTGCCGGTACTGGAGGCGCGCATCGATTTGTTCATCAAGGAAGGTGGCAAGAGTCCTTATCCGAGTCTGGATTAAGGCAACGCCGCCATGGCCCGGCCGATCCGCCATTGTTGAACGTAGGGCGGATTAGGCGGAACGCCGTAATCGGCCATGCATGAGTCGCTGGCGGCACATGCATGGCCGATTACGCTACGCTAATCCGCCCTACGTGGTTCAGATGTCGGCATGACGTGTGGTCGCCGCATGTTTTGGACGACCCAACATATCCTCGCTGATCCATTCGAGCACCGGCGGCCGGTGCGGCTTCCACCCCAACTGCTCGCGTCCCCGCTTGCCCCGCACGCGGCTATTGGACCCCAGCCCGTACGACGCCATTTCATACCCCCATTCCTCCTTGGCCTGCTCCAGCGGCCAATCCTGCGCATCGCCCATGCCGAGCGCGCGTGCCATCGCCGCCGTCATATCGCGGAACGACGCCTCGCCGCTTTCGACGAAATAAAACGCGCCGGCCTCGGTCTTCTCCAACGCCAGCAGATACAGGTCGACCACATCGTCGATATGGACATTGGACCAGACGTTCAACCCCGGCCCGACATGGCGCACGATGCCGCTCTTGCGCGCCTGTTTGAGCAATCGAGGCAACTGCACGCTGTCGCGCGGCAGCGCGCCGTGGCCGTAGATCAGCGTATTACATAGTACCGCCGACCGCACACCCTTGCCGGCGGCCGCCAGCACCAGGTTGTCGATGGCGACGCGGGCCGCCTTGTCCGGCGTCGGTTCCGGCAACTGGTCCTCGTAATAAATCCGGTCGGTGCCCAAGCCGCCGGAGGCGTCGCCGACGATGCTCGAGCCGCTGGTGTGCAGGAACACCTTGCCCGAGCCGGAAAGGCCGTCGATGATGGCTTCCACCGCCGTGCGGTTGTCGCTGCTGGCGGCGTTGACGACGGCGTCCGCAGACCGCGCCTGCGCGATCAGCAGTTCGCGGTCGTCGAGCGTGCCGACCACGCCGGTCACGCCGATTTTTTTGAGCTCCCCGATTTGCTCCGGTTGGCGAACCAGCCCGATAACTTGATGGCCGGCCTTGACCAGTCTCGCCGCGATCGAACCGCCGATAAATCCCGCCGCGCCTGTGACGAATACCTTCATGTCGTGCTCCTGTTGAATTTGGATGCATCCAGTATGGCGGCGGGGGCGTTGCGCACAAAGACTTCGCCGGGCAAAGCATACTTGTGGCTGAATCAATAGTTGAAGCGTAATCGGCCATTCATGCGCTGCGTCGGCTCATAAATGGCCGATTACGGCGTTCCGCGTAATCCGCCCTACGTGATTACGTTGTTAAGTGCACCGCAATGGTGCGTCCGCGCCAAGTCGGTGCGTTTAATTTGCTGGGCATCGCCAGCGCCTCGCTTTCGGCTGGCACACGGCTTGCATAGTACAGACATTATTTATAAAACCGCCAAGTTATGCCCGATTGCACCGCTCCGTCCGACCTCGCCGCCAGCGCCGCCCACGCCGCCTGGCAGGCCAGTCTCACGCTCGGATTCGCGGACGACGCCGGCACCACACGGCTGTTCAACAACATCCACTACGGCCCGCTGCGCGTGCAGAAGGCGCTGTACCCGGAAGACGGCAAGGTGTGCCACGCCATCGTGGTTCATCCGCCGGGCGGCGTGGTCGGCGGCGACCAGCTGGCGATCGACATCGGCGTCGGCGACCGCGCCCACGCCTTCATCACCACTCCCGGCGCCGCCAAATGGTACAAGGCCAATGGCAAAGTCTCGCGCCAGGCCGTCCACCTGCACTTGAACGAGGGCGCCGCCCTCGAATGGCTGCCGCAGGAAACCATCTTTTTTGATACCGCTAACGTGGTGCTCGAGCAGCACGTGGAACTGGCGGCCGGCGCCACCTTCATCGGCTGCGAGATCCTGTGCATGGGCCGTCGCGGCTCCGGCGAAGTATTCAATACCGGCACCGTCACGCAGCGCAGCAGCATCCGCCGCGACGGAAAATTGATCTGGTGGGAGCAGGGCGCGATGATCGGCGGTCGCCTCGGCAGCCCGCTGGCGCTGAACGGCCACACCGTCTGCGCCACCTTGATCGCCGCCGGCAAACCGCTGCCGGCCGCCGTGCTGACCGAGCTGCTGTCCCGCATCCGGGCCGACATCGCCGCCGACGGCGACCACGCCTTCGGCATCACCCACACCAAGGGCGTGCTGGTGGCGCGCCATCTGGGCGACGACAGCGAAACCGCGCGCCGCCTCATGCTCACCGTGTGGCGTCGCGTGCGCCCGCATCTGCTGGAGCGCGAGGCCGTCACGCCGCGCATCTGGCAAACCTGATACTGGAACCCCGAACATGGATCTGACCCCAAGAGAAAAAGACAAACTGCTGATCTTCACAGCCGGCATCGTCGCCGAGCGCCGCCTCGCGCGCGGCCTGAAATTGAACTATCCGGAGGCGATCGCGTTGATCACCTGCGCCATCATGGAGGGCGCGCGCGACGGCAAATCGGTGGCCCAGCTGATGGCCGACGGCACCCAAATACTGACGCGCGACCAGGTCATGGAAGGGATACCGGAGATGATCCCGGACATCCAGGTCGAAGCCACTTTCCCCGACGGCAGCAAGCTGGTCACCGTGCACAACCCGATACCTTGAACCGCATCATGAATACCCATTTACGTTTCAACCCGAACCACCACATGACACCTTTTTTAAGGAGCTCACTATGATACCCGGTGAATATCTGCTCACGGAGGGCGAGATCGGCCTCAATGAGGGCCGCGAAACCGAGAGCGTGGTGGTGACCAACCAGGGCGACCGGCCGGTGCAGGTCGGCTCGCACTTCCACTTCTTCGAGGTCAACACGGAGCTCAAGTTCGAACGCTGGAAGGCCTACGGGCGGCGACTGAACATCGCCGCCGGCACCGCCGTGCGCTTCGAGCCGGGACAGCAGCGCACCGTCGAACTGGTGAAACTGGGCGGGGACCAGAAGGTCTACGGCTTCAATGGAAAAGTGATGGGCAAGCTGGATACCAACCCACCGAAAAGCTAATAATAAAAGGCTAACATGGCTACAATCTCGCGCCGCGCCTACTCGGAAATGTTCGGTCCCACCAAAGGGGACCGCGTCCGTCTGGCAGACACCGAACTGTTTATCGAAATCGAGCACGATTACGCCATCTACGGCGAAGAAGTCAAATTTGGCGGCGGCAAAGTGATCCGCGACGGCATGGGCCAGTCGCAGCGCGTGCGCGCCGACCCGATGGTGATGGACACCGTTATTACCAATGCGATCATCATAGACCACTGGGGCATCGTCAAGGCGGACATCGGTCTTAAGGACGGCATGATCGCCGCCATCGGCAAGGCCGGCAACCCGGACATCCAGCCCGGCGTGACGATGATCATCGCCGGCGCCACCGAGATCATCGCCGGCGAAGGCAAGATCGTCACCGCCGGCGGCGTCGACACCCACATCCACTTCATCTGCCCGCAGCAGATCGAGGAAGCCTTGATGAGCGGCGTGACGACGATGATCGGCGGCGGCACCGGGCCGTCGGCCGGCACCTCCGCCACCACCTGCACGCCGGGACCGTGGCACCTGCATTCCATGCTGGGCGCGGCCGACGCCTTCCCGATGAACCTCGGCTTCCTCGGCAAGGGCAACGTCAGCCTGCCGGAGCCGTTGGAGGAGCAGGTGCGCGCCGGTGCCATCGGCCTCAAACTGCACGAGGACTGGGGCAGCACGCCGGCCGCCATCGACAACTGCCTGAGCGTGGCCGACAAGATGGATATCCAGGTGGCGATTCACAGCGATACGCTCAATGAAGGCGGCTATCTGGCGGACACGCTGGCCGCCTTCAAGGACCGCACCATCCACACCTTCCACACGGAAGGAGCGGGCGGCGGCCACGCGCCGGACATCATCGCCGCCGTGGGCGAGGGCAATGTGCTGCCGTCGTCGACCAATCCAACCCGCCCGTTCACCGTCAACACGCTCGACGAGCACCTGGACATGCTGATGGTCTGCCACCACCTGGACGCGGCCATCGCCGAGGACGTGGCCTTCGCCGAGTCGCGCATCCGCCGCGAGACCATCGCCGCCGAGGACATCCTGCACGACATCGGCGCCATCTCGATGATGTCGTCCGACTCGCAGGCCATGGGCCGGGTCGGTGAAGTCGTCATGCGCACCTGGCAGACGGCGCACAAGATGAAGGTGCAGCGCGGACCGCTGGCGCCGGATTCCTCGCGCAACGACAACTTCCGCGTCAAGCGCTACGTCGCCAAGTACACCATCAATCCGGCCATCACGCACGGCATCGCGCACGCGGTGGGTTCGGTGGAGGTGGGCAAGATCGCCGACCTGGTGCTGTGGAAGCCGGCCTTCTTCGGCGTCAAACCGTCGACGATACTCAAGGGGGGCATGATCGCCGCCGCGCAGATGGGCGACCCGAACGCGTCGATTCCGACGCCGCAGCCGGTGCACTACAGGATGATGTTCGGCGCCTTCGGCGGCGGCTTGAAAAAGTCGTTCACCTTCGTCTCGCAGGCGGCGTTCGACGACGGCATCGGCGACAAGCTCAAACTGAATAAAACCCTCATCGTCGCCAAGGACATGCGCGCGCTGCGCAAACACCACATGATCCACAACGGCGCCACGCCGAAGATGGAAGTCGATCCCGAAACCTATGAAGTGCGCGCCGATGGCGAGCTGCTGGTCTGTGAAGCGGCCTCCGTGCTGCCGATGGCGCAGCGTTACTTCCTGTTTTAAATACTTATGCTGACACTTCATACCAAACTTTCACCGGCCGACCACGCGGCGGCCAACATCGCCGCGCAGCTGGTGCTGCCTTACGAACTGCGCGAGAAATGCCGCCTGCGCGCCACGCTGGACACCGGCGAGGACGTCGCCGTCTTCACCGTGCGCGGCACCGTGCTGCGCGATGGCGACCTGCTGACCGGCGAGGACAAGCGCGTCGTCAAGGTGGTGGCCGCGCCGGAGCCGACCTACAAGGTCACCTGCGCCGACGCCCACACCTTGCTGCGCTGCGCCTTCCATCTCGGCAACCGCCACACGCAGGCGCAGGTCGGCGACGGCTTCCTGCGCATCCGCGCCGACGCGGTGCTCAAGGAAATGCTGGCCGGCCTGGGCGCCAAGGTAGAGGAAGAGCAGGCCGCCTTCGAGCCCGAATCGGGCGCCTATGGCGGCGGTCATGCGCACCATGACGACGGCGGCCATCATCCGCTGGCGCCGATCCCGCTGCGCCAGAAGATCCACCGTCCGAGCGATCCGAAGTGAGCCAACGGTGAGTCAACTCTGATGCAGGCATCCGCATTATTGAATCTGCTGCAGTTCGCCAGCCCGGCCCTGCCGATCGGCGCGTACAGCTATTCGCAAGGGCTGGAGGCGGCGCTGGAAAACGGCATGGTCACCAACGCCGAGCAGGCGCGCGCGTGGATACTGCGCCACCTGCACGAGGTGGTGGCGCAGTGGGAAGCGCCGGTGAGCTGGCGGCTGATGCAAGCCTGGTCGCGCCGCGACTGGGCGGCGGTGGCCGAGTGGAGCGAGCGTTTCGTCGCCTCGCGCGACAGCGCGGAATTCCGCGCCGAGACGATCCAGATGGGCTATTCGCTGACCAAGCTGGTGGCCGAACTGGGTATCGTCGATGCCGGGATGCTGGCGCACCTGCAAGGCGAGCCGGAAGTGGCTTTGCCGACGGCCTTCGCCTGCGCGGTGGCGGCGCTGGGGATTCCGCACGACGCCGCGCTGCTGGCGATGCTGTTCGCGTGGGCCGAGAATCAGGTGCTGGTGTGCGTCAAGTCCGTGCCGTTGGGGCAGGTGGCCGGCCAGCGCATGCTGTTGTCGCTGCGCGGGGATATCGAGGCGGCGGCGCGTTACGCGCAAACCGTTTCCGACGACGATATGTGCAACTGGGCGCCGGGATTGTCGCTGCTGTCGATGCGGCACGAGGTTCAGTACAGCCGTCTTTATAGATCATAACCAGATAAACAATATAAAACATATGAATACTTCCAATCCTTTACGCGTCGGCATCGGTGGTCCGGTAGGCTCGGGCAAAACCGCATTGTGCGAAATGCTTTGCAAGGGCATGCGCGACCAGTTCGATATGGCCGTCATCACCAACGACATCTACACCAAGGAAGACATGGAGATCCTGCTGCGCGCGGACGCGCTGCCGGCCGAGCGCCTGATGGGCGTGGAGACCGGCGGCTGCCCGCACACGGCCATCCGCGAGGATGCTTCGATCAATCTGGAGGCGATCGCGCGCATGCAGGCCGATTTTCCGAATCTGGATCTGATACTGGTGGAATCGGGGGGCGATAACCTGGCCGCCACCTTCAGCCCGGAGCTGTCGGATTTGACGATCTACGTGATCGACGTCGCCGGTGGCGAGAAAATTCCGCGCAAGGGTGGTCCGGGGATCACGCGCTCCGATCTGCTGATCATCAACAAGACCGACCTGGCGCCGCATGTGGGCGCGGACCTGGATGTGATGGCGCGCGACGCCAAGCAGCAGCGCGGCGCGCGTCCGTTCATCTTCACCAATCTGCGCAGCGGAGATGGTGTGGCGGCCGTCATCGATTTCATCCGCGAGCAGGGACTTTTGGGACAGACCCCGCACGCCGCATAACCACAGAGACACGTAGGACGGATTAGGCGGAACGCCGTAATCGGCCATTCACGAGCCGCCGACGGCGCATGCATGGCCGATTACGCTGCGCTAATCCGCCCTACGTGTATCTTCGAAACGCATACTTAAACAGGAGATCACATGTCTAAAAAATCCGCGCTTGCACTCATTCTGGCGCTTGCCAGCACCGCCGCCGCCGCCCACCCCCAGGCCGGCGGCGCCCACGCGCACGACTTCCTCAGCGGCTTCGCGCACCCGTTCACCGGCCTCGATCACTTGCTGGCGATGCTTGCCGTGGGCATCTGGAGCGTGCGCCAGTCCAACGCCAAATGGCTGCCGGCGACCTTCATCGGCATGGTGCTGGTCGGCGTGCTGACCGGCGTGGCCGGCCTGACGATCCCCGGCCTGGAAACCGGCATCGCGTTGACGGTGGCGACGATGGGTGTGTTGATCGCGGTGGCCGCGCGCCTGCCGGCGGCGGTCGGCGTGACGATGGTGGGCGTGTTCGCGGTCCTGCACGGCAACGCGCACGGCCACGAGCTGCCCGCTGCGGCCAGCGCCTTCGGCTTGCTGTTGGCCAGCACGGTGCTGGTCTACAGCGGCAGGACGCTGGGCCGCATCAGCCCCGCCCTGGCGGTGAAGGCATCCGGCGCGGCGATCGCCGCCACCGGCGTGATGCTGGCGGCGACGGTATAAAACTATTCGCGCGGCTCGGCGCGGCGCTCGGACAGCACGATCGGCGCCGCGTTTTGCGGATACAGGCCCTTGTGGCCTTCGAAGCCCTTGCGGATGGCGGCCATGTCGGTTTCCTGGTCGCCGGTCAGGAAAACATGGTCGACCATGCCCAGCGTCTTGGTCGCGTAATCGAAATACACCAGCACCAGCGGCACCTTGGCTTCCAGCGCCAGATGGTAAAAACCGCTTTTCCAGTTGGGGCGATAGGCGCGCGTGCCCTCGGGCGTGATGCCCATCCAGTAAAAGTCGGCCGCGTTCATGCGCGCCGCCTGCGTCTTGATGGTACCGCTCGGCGTGCCGCGTTCGACCGGCTCGCCGCCCATCGCGCGCAGCCATCTGCCCAGCGGTGGCTTGAACAGCGTATCCTTGGCCAGAAAGCGCAGCGGAAGATTCAGCGCCCATTTGCACAGCAAGCCGATCGGAAAGTCCCAGTTCGACGTGTGCGGATAGATCACCATGATGCCGCGCGGCCCGGGCAGGGGACGGAACAGCACGCGCCAGCCGACCAGCTTCAGCGCGCGCAGCGACAGGCGCTGCGCCAAGGTCGGCAGCGCCGCCGGTTTCAATTCAAAATCGCTCATCCATCCCACCCTGTCCTTGTTTTATCTTTTTATCACTCTTGACAGGCTGGCATGGACCTCGTCAAAAACCGCGCCCGCATTCTATATTGGCGACCTTGACGGGGCAAGCGGTTCCGATCCTACAGCTTGTAGTTCAAGGTCACGGTCGCGCTACGAGGCGTGCCATAACTGTTGCCGCCGGCGGTCCAGCCGATCTGGTGGTACGACTTGTCGAAGGTATTGTTCACGTTCAGGCGCAGGCTCAGATGATCGTCGAACTGATAGGCGGCGTGTAGGCCGACGACCGTGTAGCCGCCCTGGCGGATGTTCGGATTGTCCGACGAGTAGACCGCGTTCTGCGCGGACAGCGAGCCGCCGACACGCCAGCGGTTCAAATCCCCCGGCAGGCGGTAGCTGGTTGACATCTTGAACTGATGGCGCGGCAAATCCGCGTCGAACAATTTGCCGATGTTGGAGGCGTCGGCGTCGCTGACGTATTTGGCGGCGACGTAGGTGTAGCCCGCCGTGGCCTGCCAGCCAGGCGACAGTTCGCCGCCGACCTCCAGTTCGATACCCTTGCTTTCCACCTCGGCCGCCGCGCGCGAGCACCAGGTCGAGGCGGTGCCGGGGCAGGGCGAGGGGCCGGTCAGATCGGTCATCGCGCGGTTCTTCTGGCTGACCTGGAACACAGCCAGGCTGGCGTTGAGCTGGCCGTCGAAATACTCGCCTTTGATGCCGCCCTCGTAGTTGGTGCCGGTGATTGGCTTGAGCAGGTCGCCGTTGATGTCGACCGCGCTTTGCGGCTGGAAGATCTCGGTCCAGCTGGCGTACAGCGAGTGGCGCGCATCCAGGTCGTAGACTACGCCGGCGTACGGCGTGATCTCCCGTGCGACTTTGTAACCGGTGCCGTTGCGCTCGTTGGTGAATTCGTACCAGCTCGATCGCGCGCCGACGATCATGGACAGCGGGTCGGTGATGCTAAAGCGCGCCGATCCATACAGGCCGCTTTCGCGCACCGTGCTCTGGATGCCCCAACGCTGGTAGTTGGCGGTGGGACGCTCGGCGGCGTGGGGATTCCAGTTGAACGGGTCGACCGCCAAAGGCGTCGCGCGCGCGCCCCAGTCGCCGAAGTTGTCGTTCCGGGCTTTGCGCCGGCTCACGCCGACCGATACCTCGTGCGCGCGTCCCAGCAGCGAGAAGGGGCCGCCGACCGTCGCATCGACACTGCTCTGTTGGTTGTCCAGCCTGTAGGCCTGGGTGTTCTGCGTGGTCCGGCCCTCGCCGCCGCCGAAGCTGGAGAACATGGTGTCGACATCCTGCCATTTGCGGATGACCGAGACGCGGGCTTTCCAGCCTTTGTTGAAGCGGTGATCGACGTCGGCGAACACGGTCTTGTCGGTCTGGTCCCAGAAATCATAGGCGTTGCCGAGATTCGCCGTGCGTGGCAGGTTCAGGGACGATCCATCGTCGCGGGTTGGAAAATCCTGGTAGCCGCCGGTGTGCTCCAGCGTGCGGTAGTGGGCGCCGACGGTCAGCGTGGTATCGCGGGCGAGGTCGGCCTCCAGGATGCCATACACTTGTTCGGTGCGATCGTGCGCGACGTCGTAGAACATATCCTTGTCCTGAACGCTGACCACGGCGCGCCCGCGCAGGGTCTTGGCCTCGTTGAGCGCGTTGGCGGCGTCGAGCTGCAACTGATAGTCGTTCCAGCGTCCCGCGCTGGCGGTCAGCGATACCTGGCGTTCGGCGGTAGGGCGCTTGCGCACCAGATTGATGGCGGCCGACGGGTTGCCGCTGCCGCTGGTCAAGCCGTTAGCGCCGCGTACCACCTCCACCCGGTCGTAGATCACCAGGTCGGCGTTGTCGGCGTTGAAGGTGCCGTTGGCGCCCATGCTGGTGGGCACGCCGTCGAGCATCATATTGGTGATCGGGAAGCCGCGCGCGCTGAAACTGCCGGAGTTGCCCGCGTAGTAGCCCTTTTGCATCACCAGGCCGGTGATGCTCTGGACCGCGTCGTCCAGCGTGACCAGGCCCTGGTCTTCGATTTGCTGCCGCGTCAGGACGCTGACGGATTGCGGCGTTTCGCGTGGCGACAGTTCCAGCCGGGTCGCGGTGTTGGTGGCGGCGGTCGTGTAGGAGCCGGTGCCCTCGGTGGTCACGGGGCGGGTCGAGCTGACGGTCACCGTGGGCAGCGCGGTTTCCCTGGCGGCCTGCGGCCCGACCGCGCGCAGCACGTAGCCGCCATTGTCCATGCGGACCGCTTCCAGCCCGGTGCCCTTCAGCAACTCGGCGAAGCCGTCCTGTTGGATGAAGATGCCGCGCAGTCCCGTGGTGTGCTTATCGCCGGTCTGGTCGGCGGTGAAGGTCAGCGGGATGCCCGCCGTCATGGCGAAGTGGCGCAGGGCGGGACCCAGCGGGCCGGCGGCGATGTTGAACTGCTGCGCCTGGTTCTGCGCCGGCGCGCTTTGCGCCTGCGCCGGCGGCAAGGCGCCGCCCAGGCACGTCAACAGGGAAATGGCGCAGGCGATCGGCCGCCGCTTGAACTGGTTTTGCATGGTTGTTCCTCAAGTAAGTGAAAGTGGGGTGCTTACCTGATAGGTGCCGCGAGAAAGCAAATCGGGCAGGAAAAGTTTTATTTTTTTTCGACGGTGACCCAATACGCCGTGCGCGAGCTGATGCGGACGGGCAGGGAGTTCGGCAGCATGGACAGGATCGCGCCGGTATCGGTGAGCGGAAACACGCCGGAGAAGCGCAAATCGGCCACCGCCGGATCGCAGCGCAGCACGCCATGGCGGTGCCGGCCCAGTTCG
This sequence comes from uncultured Duganella sp., assembly GCA_963511605.1. GTDB lineage: Bacteria > Pseudomonadota > Gammaproteobacteria > Burkholderiales > Burkholderiaceae_D > Rugamonas. The sequence continues at coordinate 291,571 of CAUPJZ010000002.1, forward strand.
GCGAGGAAATCCGCGAGGCGCATATTGTCCGCGATGATGGCGCCCGCGGTCCAGGCGGCGCTGCCGGCGGAGGCCGGCGTTGGCGTCTCGATGTGGGTGGACGAGAACGTGGTTTGCTCACCGGCGCGCAACAGGCGCGCGGCGCGCGGGGCGTCGGCGGGCGTGGCTTGCACGGCGCCTTTCCGTACGCTTACTTCGGTGTGGCCGGCATGGCGGCGCACGGTGAAGGCCGTACCCAGCGCTTGCACCCGGCCGTCGGCCGTTTGCACGAGGAAGGGGCGCTCGACGCCGGCCTCGGCATGGCCGGTCACGATCATGATCTCGCCGGCGACCAGCTTCAGCAGCCGCCGCCTTTCGTCGAACTCGACGTTGACCGCGCTGGCGGTGTTGAGCATCAGGCGCGTGCCGTCCGACAAAGTCCACGCGCGGCGCTCGCCGACGCCGGTGTGCAGGTCGGCGGCCAGCCGCTGGCAAGGCTCGGAGCGGAAAGCCAGCGCGCCGGCCGCGCCGGCCATGCCGATGCCCAGCAGCAGCGCCATCGTCTTGCGCCGGTCGGTCGCCACCGGCGAGAGGGCGCGGTAGGCGGCGGCGCCATGCAGGTCCCGCAGCCGGGCGCCGACGTCCTCGAAGACCTGGCGGTTGGCGCGCGTCAGGTATTGCTTGACCGAGCTGGCCGACACCCGCAGGCGCGCGGCGATCTGGTCGTAGGTCAAACCTTCTAGCTGCGCCAGCAAGAAAGCCTCCCTGACGGCGGGCGGCAAGCCGTCCAGCGCGCGATCGATTTCCTGCAGCGCCTCGACCGCCATCAGGCGCTGCTCGGGCGCGGGCATGTGGGCGTCCGGCAGGGCTGCCAGCGCCTCCAGATAAGCGTTCTCCAGCACGTGGCGCCGGTGGCGGTGCGCCAGCAGGCGGCGGGCGATGGTGGCGAGGAAGGGGCGCGGCTCGCGGATGTCGCCCGCGTAGCCGGCCGTGATGACGTTGACGAAGGTATCCTGGGCCAGGTCGGAGGCCTCGCTGCTGTTGTTCAGCCTGCGCTGGAGCCACCCGCGCAGCCAAGTGTGGTGATCAAGGTAGAGAGTTTCGACGGGATGGGAGGTAAGCTGATCGACGGACACCGGCTGCGTTTAAATGAGAATGATTATTATTCATAATATGCGAAGGCCTGTGTTTTGTCGATGGCTTTTTGGGCGCGGCGGGGCGGATTTGCCACTGGCCGGCACAAAATAGTGCATTTGAGGTATTGTAGCGTTCCTGATAATTCTCAAAAAAAAGGGCTCCCATGATCTCGACAACCTTGACCCAACGTGCCGCCGTCGTCTTGGCCATCGCCGGCGCCTTCGCGGCCACTGCGGCCCAGGCCGCCGCGCCGATGGCCAAGTTCCAGGCGCCGGGCTTTTTTCGCACCACCTTGGGCGACTTTGAAGTGACCGTGCTGAACGACGGCACCCTGGACCTGCCGGTCAACAAGCTGCTCAAGCAGCCGCCCGCCAAGACCGACGCGGCGCTGGCCAAGGTGTTCGAGAAGAGCCCGATTCAAACGTCGGTCAACGGTTTCCTGATCAATACGGGCAGCAAGCTGGTGCTGATCGACGCGGGCGCCGCCAGCCTGTTCGGTCCGACGTTGGGGCAGTTGCTGGGCAACCTGAAGGCGTCCGGCTACAAGCCGGAGCAGGTCGACGAGATTTACATCACGCACATGCACAGCGACCACGTCGGCGGTCTGGCCAGCAACGAGCAGCGCGTGTTCCCGAACGCCATCGTCCGCGCGGGCAAGCTCGACGCGGATTACTATCTGAGCCAGGCCAATCTGGACAAGGCGCCGCCGGAAGGGAAGGACGATTTCCAGGGGCCGATGTTGTCGGTCAATCCCTACGTCAAGGCCGGCAAGTTCCAGCCCATCGTCGCCAACAGCGAGCTGGTGCCGGGGATTAAGTCCTACTTCAACGGCGGGCACACGCCTGGCCACATCACCTACGTGATCGAGAGCAAGGGGCAGAAGCTCGTGTTGCTGGGGGATTTGTTGCACGTGCAGGGCGTGCAGTTTGACGATCCCGGCGTGGGCATCGAGTTCGACACCGACAGCACGATCGCCATCGCCGAGCGCAAGGAAGCGTTCGCGGCCGCGGCCAAGGGTGGCTATCTGATCGGCGCCGCGCATTTGTCGTTCCCGGGGCTGGGCCACGTGCGCGCGCATGGCAAGGGGTATCAGTACGTGCCGGTCAATTACACCCAGCCGCGTTGATGGTTCAAGACGTTCGCGGATGTGGACGCATACGCCGAGTTATCATCGGAGTCACGTAGGGCGGATTAGCGGGCGAGGCCCGCCAATCCGCCCCGGGGGCCCACCGAAGGAGTCGGCCTACCTGCCGGTAGGCCTTGAGAGGCGGAACGCCGTAATCGGCCATGCATGCGTCAACGAGACGCCAGCATGGCCGATTACGCTTCGCTAATCCGCCCTACGTGATCCCCGGCAAACCAGCCGCCCGGGATTCATCCAGACTACGACGCCAACGCTGGATAGTCGGTGTAACCAACGCCGTCCTGGCCGTAGAACGTCTCCGGCTTCCACTCGTTGAGCGGCGCTTCGGTCTGCAGGCGGCGCGGCAGATCCGGATTCGAGATGAACGCTTTGCCGAAGGCGACGGCGTCGGCCGTGCCGGCGTCCAGCAACTTCTGCGCGCTCTGCTTGTCCAGGCTTTCGTTGGCGATGTAGACGCCGCCGAATTCCTTCTTCAGCAACGGTCCCAGGCTGTCCTCGCCCACCGCTTCACGCGCGCAGATGAAGGCGATCTTGCGCTTGCCCAGCTCGCGCGCGACGTAGCCGAAGGTGGCCGCCGGATCGGAGTCGCCCATGTCGTGCGCGTCGCGGCGCGGCGCCAGGTGCATGCCTACGCGGTCGGCGCCCCAGACTTCGATGCAGGCATCGGTCACTTCCAGCATCAGGCGCGCGCGGTTCTCGATCGAACCGCCGTAGTTGTCGGTGCGCTGGTTGGTTTTGTCTTGCAGGAACTGGTCGAGCAGGTAGCCGTTGGCGCCGTGGATTTCCACGCCGTCGAAGCCGGCCTTCTTGGCGTTTTCCGCGCCTTTCTTGTAGGCGGCGACGATGCCCGCCAGTTCTTCCGTTTCCAGCGCGCGCGGCACCGGATACGGGCGCATCGGACGCAGCAGGCTGACGTGGCCTTCGGCCGCGATCGCGCTTGGCGCCACCGGCGCTTCCCCGTTCAGCAGCTCCGGATCGGAGATGCGGCCCACATGCCACAGCTGCGCGAAGATCACGCCGCCGGCCTTGTGCACCGCCGCCGTCACTTCCTTCCAGCCTTCGACCTGTTCGTCCGACCACAGGCCCGGGGTGTCGGCGTAACCCACGCCCTGCGGCGTGACCGAGGTCGCCTCGCTCAGGATCAGGCCGGCGCTGGCGCGCTGCTCGTAGTACTTGGCCATCAGCGCGTTCGGCACGCGGGCGCCGCCGATGGCGCGGGCGCGCGTCAACGGCGCCATGATGATGCGGTTTTTCAGCGTAAGGTCGCCGATGGTGATCGGGTCGAAGAGGTTAGCCATGTCGAATTTCCTATAGTGTCATTTGGTCGATGAAGGCCTGGATGGTCGCTTCATCGCGTTTAAAGTAGTTCCATTGCCCGACCCGGTGGGACGTGATCAGGCCGGCCTTGAGCAGAATGGACAAGTGTGCCGACACGGTCGATTGCGACAGCGCGGCGCGATGGTCGATCTGGCCAGCGCACACCCCGAACTTGTGCGGGTGCGCTTGATCCGGGAAATATTGCTCCGGGTCCTTCAGCCACGCCAGGATCTGGCGCCGCATCGGGTTGGCAAGGGCTTTGTGTATCGCGTCTATGTCCATCTGAGGTTCACCTGGGTCAAAAAATGAAATCGGCTTATGACGATATATGTATCGCTTTTTTCCGATTTCAATATCGGCATCTTACGATATAAATGAAATTCGTGCTTGCGGCTGGCTTGCGGCCCAAAAATCCTTTATGTTACTGGAACATTGACCAAATTCTAACGGGGGCTGTATGTCGAGTCATTATCTGGATGTGGCCATCGGCTTGTCGTACACCTTCCTCGCGGTCAGCCTGCTGTGCAGCGCGACGCGCGAGGCGATCGCCTCGCTGTTCCAGACCCGCGCCAAGGTGCTGCTCGACGGTGTGCTGACGATGCTGCACGAGTCCGCCGGCAAACCGCGCCTGCGCGGCATTATCCCATCGATCAAGCGGCTGCTGCGCATCGACACCGGCTTCGGCCTCGACAAACTGGGCGCCGGGTCGCTGACGGCCGCCGTCATGGCGCATCCGCTGATCCAGGGCATGGCGCAGCAGGGCCGCATGCCGTCGTACATTCCGTCGACCATTTTCGCGCGCGCCTTCGTGTCGACCCTGACGTCCAAATACGGCAAGACGCAGACGGCGGCGATGCTGCTGGCGCAGGTCGGCAACGAGGGCCTGACCCGCACCCTGCTGGCGATCATGGGCGAGGGCCCGGACGATGTGGCCGCGCTGGAAAACGCCGTGCGCATCTGGTACGAAACGGTGATGGAGCGCATCACCGGTTGGTACAAGCGGCGCTCGCAGCTGGTGCTGTTTTGCGTCGGCCTGTTCTACGCCGCCTCGATGAATATTGACGCGATCGAGTTGAGCAAGCGCCTGTGGGGCGACGACCAGGTGGCCGCCCAACTGGCGCAGCAGGGCGCAGACGATGTCGCCAGCGGCCGCGTGAAGCCGCCGGCGGCGCCGGCCGCCGACGCGCCGGTCCCCACGCCGATGGAACGGGCCGCCATCGCCAAAAAAGAATGGCAGATGGTGGAAAAGCTGCCGATCGGCTGGCCGTCGTCGCGCTTTGACGACGCCGCCGGCAAGGGCGTGGCGGCCTTCCTCGGCGCGCTGGCGTTCGCGTTGATGGGCTGGATCGTCACCGCCTTCGCCTCGTCGCTGGGCGCGCCGTTCTGGTTCGACGGCATCGGCTGGCTGCTGGCGCTGCGCGGCAGCGGCTCACGACCGCAGACCGAAACCACGCCGGTGGTGGTGCAGACCATCGCGTTGCCGAGCATGTCCGTGGTCAAGCCGCCGCTGGGGAGCTGACCGCCGGTACGCACCGGTTTATATCTTTTTATATTGTTTTACTCGCGCCGCCCGATGCGGTGCGCCTAACATGGTCCCACCCCCGATCCCCGCGACGAAGGAGTGCACCATGTTCGGCCTGACCACACTCGGCGTTATCCATACACTCATCAGCCTGGTCGCCGTCGGCGCCGGCATCGTCGGCTTTGTCCGCGACAAGCGCATCGACCTGGGCAACGGCGCCGGCAAGACCTATCTGGTCATGACGATCCTGACCTGCCTGACCGGCTTCGGCATTTTCCAGCATGGCGGCTTCGGCAAGCCGCACGCGCTCGGCGTGATCACCTTGCTGGTGCTGGCCGTGGCGTGGAAGGTTGCCGCCAGAGCGGCGCTGCAAACGGTGCTGCTGTCGCTGACGTTCTTCTTCCACATGATTCCCGCAGTGACCGAGACCTTGACCCGCGTGCCGATGGGCGCGCCGATCCTGCCGAACGCCGAGGCGCCCGAGCTCAAGGCCATTACCGGTGCGATGTTCGTGCTGTTCGTCATCGGCGCGACCTTGCAGGTGCGCCGGCTGAATCAGCTCGCCCGCAAACCGTTCGGCGGCGCGGCGGCGGCCTGAAGGTTGCGCGGGGCGCGGACCTCGCTCAAGCCCTCATGGACTGGCAGTAATGAGAGGATGTCATCGCCGCCGCACGCCGTGGCCTCGGCGGCGGCGAGTTTTTCGGTCGTCGGTGACCGGTGCAATGTCTGCAAAGTAGATACGCGTGCCGAAGATCGGGGTCAGCGCCTCAGCTACCATCAGCGCGACTGTGCTGTTGCCGATGCCGCCCGCACCGACGATGGTGACGCACTGATGCTGGTGGCAGAGCGTCGTCAGTTGTTTGAGGGTTGGGTCGCGTCCGAGAATGTCGCGCGGCGGCGGGTTACGCTGCATCATGGCGGCGTGGACGGGAAGGGTCACCGGCGCGACGAAACTGTACCCCCGGCCCACGACGTTCTCAATATACCGAAGGCCGTTCGGGTCGCCGGAGAGCGCCTTGCGCAAGGTGCCAACATGCACGCGCAGATTGTTTTCCTCGACGACCGTGCTGGGCCAGACGCGGGCGATCAATTCTTCCTTGCTGACGACTTCCCCAGCCCGCTCGACCAGAGCCAGCAACAGGTCGAAGGCGCGCCCGTTCAGCCGTACCGGTTGACCGTTTTTGGACAGGGTTCGGCTGGATGGCGCCAGCCGGTAGGGGCCGAACGCAAGCTCCGGTTCGATCGGTGTACAACTGGTGTGTTGCATGAGCGTCTCCCGGTGCAGGTGTCCAACGATTGTTTCATGGTTGTGAATGAAATGACAATCTGCATTTGGAGGGAGCCTCTTTGCCGAAGATTCCGGTCGGACTCAGGCGGCGAAATGCAGTGCCAGCGCGATCACCGCCGGCAGCGTCTGGATCAGCAGGATGCTGCGCTTGACCGTCAGGCCACCCCACACGCCGGCCACGGCCACGCAGCAAAGGCCGAACACCGTAAAGGCCGACGCGATCGCCGGGTTCGGATGGACGAAGCCGACCACCAGCGCGGCGACCAGAAAACCGTTGTAGCAACCCTGGTTGGACATGGCCGGCCGCACGATGTCGGCCTTTTCCTTGCTCAGGCCGAAGACCTTGCGTCCGCGCGTCTCGAACAGCGCCGTCTCCAGCAGGACGATATAGATATGTATCAGTGCCACGACGGCGGTGACGATCTGGGCCAGTAAAAGCATGGTCGCTCCTTTTTTATAGTTGAGCGCTGATTATCCCCGAGGCAAGACCTGAGTGGGCATAATTTTGTAGCAACTGTTATAGTTTCGGCTCACGCGAACTGGAGTAGCAATGACCTGGATCATCCTCATCATCGCCGGCCTGCTGGAAGTCACCTGGGCGGTCGGACTCAAATACACGCACGGCTTCACCAAGCTGATGCCGACCTTGTGGACCTTGACCGCGATGCTGGGCAGCATAGGCATGCTGGGTCTGGCGTTGCGCACGCTGCCGCTGGGCACGGCCTACGCGATCTGGACCGGCATTGGCACGGTCGGCACGGTGATCTACGGCATCGTCGCGCTGAACGAGCCGGCCAGCGCGGTGCGGCTCGCGTGCATCGCCATGATCGTCGGCGGCATCATCGGGCTCAAGCTCACCACCACCTGATTTTCAGCGTCAGAAGCCCGGATTGGCGCGGGTGAGGTAATACCACTCGCTGTTGGCGCCGGCCGCGCTGTCGGGGAACAAGATGCGACCGTCGAACTCGGCCAGCACCGGCGTGCCGTCGGCGCGCGTACCGATCTGCTCGTCCTTGCGGACCGGATCGAAGCTTGACCAGGCGCGGGTGAAGGTATCGTCCGCGCTGACCTTGTCGTAGACGGCGACCATGCTCAGCGCCTCCATCGCCTCGTCGGCGATCGGCTGCGGCGAGGGCGCGTCGATCAGGCCGAGGAAGGCCAAGGTGTTCATGATGGCGCGGTAGGCGACTTCGGGCGCTTGCGGATCGGTGTGTTCGCCGCATTCCAGCGTCAGGGCGTAGCCGCCGGTGCTGCGCATGTATTCGGTGGTGCCCATGCCGTAGCGCAGGACGGTTTCCAGTTGGCTGTCGCCGCGCAGGCGGCGTTGCACGCCGGCGCCGTAGGTGCGCAGCCAGCCGTCGACGAAGCGGCGCACGCCGAGGCGGCGCGCCATCGCGCGTTCCTGTTGTTCGTGCTGGAAGGGTTCGAGCGGGCCGTCGTTGTTGCGCGGGCCGACCATGACGAACGGTTCGCCGGAGGCCTTGAACGAGTGCAAGTCGAGCAGCACGTCGTGGCGGGCGAGGAGGGGGCACAGCCAGTTGGCGACGCGGTCCTCGAAATCCTGCGGGTTCTCGTTGGGGAAAAGATTGCGGTTCAGATTGCGGTCGCCGAAGCGTTCGCCTTTGGCGTAGGCCAGCGGGTTGGCGATGGGTACGAAGGTGACGGCTCCTTTGCGGAGGACGAGGGCGCCGCTGTCGAGTTCCTGCATCACGCGCTGAATGGCCTTGGTGCCGCAGGTTTCGTTGCCGTGGACGGCGCCGGTGACGATCAGGCGCGTGCCGGGGTGCTGGCCGCCGTATTCGGTGGATTTGAATTGCAATTGAAGGCTAGGAGTCATACAGCGTTTATACCAGTTGAGCGCTGCCGGCGCCATTCTCATAACGTTGGCAGCGTTCTGGAAATGCTTAGTTTGGCGGATTGTTGCTGATTTGCGGACCGCCTGACACGTTCGAGCATTCTTCCATCGGAATCACTGCAATGCGCCCCACATCCGCCGGAGGCGCAATGGCTTTACCTGAACATGTTTCTTTATCAGAGATCAAGTTGCCAGGCGAGTTCTGTTTGCGAGTGAAGAATGGGATATTCATGTATGGATCCTTAAGTGAAGGCCTGAAATTAGATTCGAAAATGATGCTTCAGTAATCCGAAGGTGAAAATTGTTAGGCTGGTGGACGGTTGCTGATTTGAGGGCCGCCGGACACCATCGAGCATTCTTCCATCTTGATAGATTCGATGCCAGCGCTATCACTGCATGATTCGACGTTCTTGCTCAAAGTTTCCTTGCCGCTCATTGAGCTAGGAATTGGGTTCTTTTTAGCTTTGATAAATGGGATATGCATATAGCTCCTAGTGTTGGATTGCCATGGAAATTAAAATCGACATGCCCAAAACGGCGGTTAATCTGTCGTCACCTTAGAGGGCTCGAAACCGCATGGCAATTATGTCTGCGGTTCGTTCTTCACCTGAGGGCCGCCAGACACATGCGCTCGCTGGTCTGGCGTTAGTTCCGCAATTGCAGGAAGACGAAGAGCTTGAAAATCTTTAGCCGCAGATGGTGGCACGTCGCGGTTCTTCGTGAATGCAGCGGCAAATGAAATAGTGCGCATGAAAGTGGTATGCATGGGTACTCCTCTAAGTCAATTTGGTCAGAAGTTGAGTGGGTGCACTTTAATTTGCTTGGATCGAAGCTGGTAGTAATTGTCAGGCTGGCGGATGGTTAATAATTTGGGGGCCACCCGATACGAACGCGCGCTGCTCTGGGGTTAATTCTGTAATTGCGCGGGGATGGGGAGTGACGTGGAAATTTTCCGTCCCGTGCAGGAGCACGTCGCGGGTTTTTATGAATATGGCGGCGAGCGAAATAATACTCATAATGGTTCCTTGGCTGTTATCAGGTAAGTGTTGCCTGGGAGGTAATTGTTTATATTTTTAGAACAGTTGCTCAAGACTAACAGACGAAATCGTCCTGTGCAATCTAGAAGTACATTTTTTTTGCATTCTTCAACTTGAGTCGGGACCATTTCAGGTTTGCCGTTGCGCAATCAGGTGGCGTCGGGTAGGATTCGTCGAATCCGACTCGGGCCAGTATATGCAAGCCAGTTCACTGTGGACGCTAGTGCGTCCACTTTTTTTGCACGTTAAAAAAGGAATTTGATGAGCCGTCTGTTTCGGCAGGAAGCGATAGAGCATAAGAACCAACGGCTGCACGGTGTTGTTGTGTTGGCGCATGGCTGGTCGAACACGGCGCTGACCGTATTCTTTTGCTGTCTGGTAGTTGTGATCGTGCTGTTTTCGTTGAATTTTGGATTTACCCGTAAGGAAACCGTAACCGGTGTGGTGGTTCCCGATCGCGGCGTGCTACGGCTGGCGGCACCTCAGTCGGGCATCGTTACTCGTATTCAGGCAAAAGAAGGTGACTTGCTCAAAGTCGGCGATCCGGTATTTGTATTGACCAGTGAGCGCACGAGCACCAAGGGTGAAACTCAAGCATCTATCAATGACGCGCTGTCTTCCCGCATGTCGTACCTGAGCGCGGAACTTGCGCAGCAAGGCGTCCAGAGCGGGAACAAGGCGCAGGAGATTTCTTCACGCCTCAGCAGCCTAAACCTCGCTCTGAAGCAATTGGATGCTGAATTGGCTTTACAGCGGCGTAAAACGGAAATTCTGCGCGACCTGTCGGCGAGTCTGAACAATCTGGCTGCGGAAGGCAGTGTTTCAAAAAACAGCGCCAGCCTGAAGTCGGCTGAACTGATCGAACAGCAAGCGCGGACTTCCGCCGTCGAGGGGCAGCGGCTCAGCATCCAACGCGATATCGCCGCACTCCTGGCGCTGCGTAGCGACCTGCCATTGCAAAGTGGGCGCGAAGCGTCTCAGCTTAAACGCAATATTGAAGAGCTCAAGCAGCAAGCGAATGAAAATGAGGCGAAGCGTCAATTGGTCGTGCGCGCGGAGGAGAGCGGCAGGTTGGCGGGGATCGTCGTCAATCAAGGTCAGGCGGTCTCTGCGGAGCAGCGGCTGGCGAGCTTGTTGCCCAAGGATAGTCAGCTTGAAGCCGAGCTGTATGTGCCTACCCGGGCCGCCGGATTTGTGCGTCCAGGCACGGACGTCCTATTGCGTTACGACGCGTTCCCGTATCAAAAATTCGGACAGTTTCACGGTCGGGTGCGTGAAATTTCTCTGACAACCATTTCACTGTCAGAGCTTCAATTGGCGCGCTCGTCCACGACGACGGCCAGCGGAGCGTCGCCGATAAGTGGCACCGAGCCCGTCTATCGCGTCCGGGTGCTTCTGGATGCACAGGGCGTTGATGCCGCTGGCCGATCGTACGCCCTCAAGCCCGGGATGCAGTTGTCTGCCACGCTCGTCCTTGAGCACCGCACGCTGGCGGAATGGGTACTGGAACCGTTGCTGGGCATGTCGGGTCGCTTTTGATGGAGTTGTACTGAATGGAACGCATAGGATTGCATCGAAAGGTGCCGATTTATTTACAGACCGAAGCTAGCGAGTGCGGCCTCTGCAGTTTGGCCATGGTCGCCGACTATCATGGCTACCGCACGGACCTGGCCTCGTTGCGCCTGCGCTTTCCCATCTCGCGCAAAGGCGCGACGCTGGAAAGCCTGATACGCATCTCGCAGGTGTTGAAGCTCGACAGCCGGCCGGTCAAACTGGACATGCATAATTTGCCGCAGTTGCGCCTGCCTTGTATCATCCATTGGGACATGGATCATTTTGTCGTGCTGGTATCGGTCTCCAGCCGGCGCGCGGTGGTGCATGACCCGGCGGTTGGTGTGCGCAGTTTCACGATGGACGAGTTCAGCAAGCACTTCACCGGCGTCGCCCTTGAGTTGAGTCCGGCCACCGATTTCACGCCGGTCAATCAGAAAATTCATTTTACGCTGCGCGGGTTGATGGGACATATCACCGGCCTCAAGCGTGGGTTGACGCAGATCCTGTTGCTCGCGTTGGCGTTGGAAGCCGTCTCGATCGCGTTGCCGTTCTTTTTACAGTGGGTGATCGATCATGCGCTGGTGTCTGCCGATCGGGATCTATTGACGACGCTTGCGCTGGGCTTTGGCATGCTTATCGTGATCCAGGCCGCCATCGGCGCCGTGCGCGGATGGTCCGTTGTGGCCATCAGTACCCAGCTCAATTTTCAATGGCTGGGAAACGTGTTCGGGCACATGGTCAAGCTGCCGCTGGAATATTTTGAGAAGCGCCACGTCGGCAACATCATGTCGCGGTTCGGTTCCATCACCACTATCCAAAAGACGCTGACCGGTGGGTTTGTCCAGGCCATGGTCGATGGTGTCATGGTGGTGGGCACATTCTCCATGATGTTCCTCTACAGCCAGCGCCTGGCTTTTATTTCCTTGATCGCCGTCGCGCTGTACGCGCTGATGCGCTGGGCGTTGTTCCACGGATTGCGCACCGCGACTGCGGAGCAGATCATTCATGCCGCCAAACAAACCACCCATTTTTTTGAAACCGCAAACGGTATTCAAAGCGTGCGCTTGTTCGGCAAAGGAGAGCAGCGGCGTTCTGGCTGGTTGAATATTCTGGCCGAGCAGTTCAATGCAGAACTGCGCATCCAACAGATACGCATCACCTATGAAACCGCGCAGACGCTGCTATTCGGTCTTGAACGCGTGCTGGTCGTCTGGTTGGCCGCCGGCGCGGTGATGGATAACGCCTTCACGATCGGTATGCTGTTTGCCTTCATTGCGTATAAAGATCAGTTTTCGACTCGGCTGGCGGCGTTGGTCGACAAGGTGGTGGAGTTCAAGATGCTCAAACTGCACGGTGAGCGCGTCGCTGACATCGTGCTGGCGGAGGTGGAGGCGGTAGGCAATCATGACGCTGATGAGGTCGATGTGGAACAGCTCTCGCCTAGCATCGAGTTGCGCGGTATTTCGTTCCGCTACTCGCCGACCGAACCGTATGTTTTCGAGAATATCGATCTCAAAATTGAAGCGGGGGAGAGCGTTGCGCTTACTGGTATTTCCGGCGGAGGCAAGACGACTCTGGTCAAGGTTATGCTGGGCCTGCTTGCGCCGACGCATGGCGAAGTCCTGGTCGGTGGCCAGCCTATTCATCGCCTCGGCTTAACGACCTACCGAAACATGGTCGCCACCGTGATGCAGGAGGATCGCCTGTTCTCGGGATCGGTGGCGGAAAACATCAGCTTTTTCGATCCGATGCCCGAGTGGAAGCGCATCAAGGAATGCGCGCGGCTGGCGTCGGTCGGGGCAGAGATTGAAAGCATGCCGATGGGGTACAACACGATCACGGGCGACAGCGGTGTGGGCATCAGCGGCGGGCAGAAGCAGCGCATCCTACTGGCGCGCGCGCTGTACCGCAAGCCACGGATCCTGGTGCTGGATGAGGCGACCAGCGAGCTAGACATCGACAATGAGAAGAGTGTCAATTCGACCGTGAAGTCGATGGGCCTCACACGTATCGTGGTGGCCCATCGGCCGGAAACGATATCAAGCGCTGACCGAGTGGTGGTGCTTAAGGATGGTCGGCTAGTTGATTCACATGAGCTTTCAGTTTGCGGGTAGTTTCGGATTTCGGGACCGTCTGCGACTACACGGTACTCTTCCGTTTTAGTCGGGATCGTTTTGTACTTCGGGCGCACCGGCTACAGCGTTCCACGCTTCCGGTTTCAACTCCTGTATTCCTACAGGGTTAGCATCGATCGGTTTGTGACTAAGCGATCTCGGCACGAACTCGGCGTTGATAAGGCTTTTGATAAAAGAAATACACATAGTTTTTCCCTACGGGAAGGTTGAAGCCAGCCTTAAGTTTAATTTTTTAACCTAGGAAGCATCAGCCAAAGCGAGCAAGTTTACATCAAAGGTCGTGAAGGCTAGGGGAAACGCTGATTTATTCGTTTTCTGAAAAAACGACTCCCTGAAAAATCAAGGCTTTGCAGCACGCATGGGGCTGAAAAACCTGTTAAATCAGCGGTTCCCTAGTGCTTAATAAAAATTTTTGGTAGACGCGGTGCTTGAGCAACCAAGTTAGATTCAAATGCTATTTAGACGTCACTCTCATTCTAACCTGTGGGCCATTAGCCGCGTCGGCACCCAGAATTTCTTAGCGTGGACGGTTGCTGATTTGCGGGTCGTGGCTAAATTCGAGTTCCGGCTTACGTTTATCCTGGAATTTAAGAGTGATATTCAAGTTCATGACTTCAGTGTTGGCATCGCTGAAAGTTAGCAGTTTACCGCTGGCGCTCACGCTGACTGGGCTTAACTGATCATTGATCTCAGGCTTTACGCACATGCCCGTAAAAACAATGTCGTAATCTCCGGTATCGAAAATTTGGTAGTTAATGACGGTGTCCGCTTCAGTGATCACTGGCACAGCAGGTGCTGTTATTACGTCGTACGTGTTTGGCGCAGTGGCGCTAGGTGTTACCGAAACCAGAATGTTAACGAATGATGTAGATGCCGGAAATGTACTCATGACGAATCTTTCTTTAGTGGGTGGGTGGATAGATATCGCAAGTAGGCGATGTCGCGATATGACATCGCTTCAAGTTGCTTTTTGATGTGTTTTACTTGGTCAGTTTGATTTAAGCATGCGTGAGCTTTAACCCATGGAACTAGCAATTGGAAGTCTGTGCTACCCATAATCGACTGTCGTAACATTGTGCGCACGCTTTCGCAGTGCTTAAGGGCATCAAGCTCCATTTGTGCGGTACTGATATCAGCAGCCAGCAACATCGCATCTATTGTTGCTCCGCGGATAGTTAGGTCCGCAGGTAGTGCAGAGCTGAATTCTTTTAGCTTATTTAGAGCCGGTTGCAAGTTTCGAGAGGCGAGTAGTACCTGATTTTGCCGCAGAAGTACGGCGGCTTTTCTTTGCTGTATCTGTGCCGTCATTACCTGAAGATTTACTCTTTTTGGCTCTACGTTGCTCATCTTAATAAAAATATGAGATAGATTCTCCAGCCTGCTTAGTGCTTGAGCCGGCGTTTGTTCTTGATCCGTGTCTATTAATTGCAATTGAGCAATGTACATTTTGCGTTGCCAATCGAGATTGGTCGGATCTTTTTCAACCATTGTTTGCGATAGAGTGTATGCCTCTTTAGCATCCCTATAACTGCCGCTCAAGTCGCCTCGTGCTTGCTTTAGCTCAGACTGACGTGACCATACGCCTGCTAGTTGATCCATCCAAGAGGCATCTTCTGGATGAGCAATGTGCAGCGATTGCAATAGAGCAAGCCCGCGTCCAAAGAGAGACTCTGCTTCTGCAAGTTGTCCCAGTTGCATTTGGGCGCTAGCCTGCCAAGAGAGGCTGTCTGCCAGATCTGCGGCTAACTGCTTGTCCTTAGGGGTTTGTGCATATGCGCGCGTTTTGAGAGCAACCGATAAACCGAATTCGTTTGCCGCGCGTTTAGTGTCGCCACGTTGCAAGGCGAGACTGCCTAAGCCGTTATGCGCATAGGATTGTTCAATCCAGCCGCTGACTTCCCTTGGATCGGCAGCCGACTGTCGGTTTGCATAAGTTAGATACTCGTCAAAATATTGCTGTGCTTCACGCCACTCCTTTTGATCGTAATGGATCTGCCCCAGCCAGAAGGCATTTTCTCCAGCGCTTTTCAGTAAGGCAATGTCGGCTGGCTTTGCTTGTAGCTGTCGCTGTAGAATTTGGCGTCCCGCTAGCAGGGCGGTATTTGCCCCAGCAAGATCAGAACGCGAGATCCGGACCTCGGAGACCAGTTGTAGTGACTTGGCGCGCTGGGCTAGCGATGCGTCGCTGTCTCCGGCGCGTGACGAATCAGAGAGATAGGACAGCGCGCGACTGCTGACGCTGTCGAGCAAATCCAGCTTACCCAATGGACGTAGTTTGTCGACGAATTCACCCAGCATGTAGCCCATTAACCCTTCGGCCTCGGTTCTATGCGCCTCTGCTTGAGTCTGAGCTGAGCGCGCCGCTAAGCCTAGCCCGCCGGCGAGTAGCGCCAAAGTAGTCATCACAACCATGATTCCAAGACGCAGCCGTTCTCCACGGCGCACGCCCATCAGCGAGGCATGGACGAAATCCTGTTCTTGTTGGGTGAAGCTGAATCCCGTTGTTTTTATTAACTGGCGAGCCTGATTTGCCTGTGTGCCGGACGGCAGCAGCATGTCGCGTTTGCGGCCGCTGTCCTGCCAGCGTTTGGCGTGAGCGCTGATGCGGCTGCGGACTTGAAGCGCTTGGCGGTGCTCGTCGATCCAGGCGACTACGCGCGGCCAGCGGCGCAGCAGCGCTTCGTGGGCGATACCAAAGGCGGGAGCTCCGCCGTGTAGATCGCTGACAAAGAGGTGGGCGTCCACCAGGGCTTGCACTAGCTTGGTCTCATGCTCGCTGCTCAATGATGCCCACAGCACGCGGCGGGAGGTGACGGTTGATTCGTCCTCGGCCACCAGCACAAGTCGAGACAAAAGCTGGGGCAGGGCGGCGATCTGCGTTGCACCCAATTCCGAGATAACTTGCTCAGCGCGCGCTCCGATGGCGCCCTCCAAACCGCCCATGTCGTGATAGGCCTTATGGCTCAACTCCCCATCTGGACTGCGCTGGCGATATAGTTCCTGTAGACAGTATTGCAACAACGGCAACGTGTCCGGTCCCGCCTTAGCGGCGTTGATCAGCAGCTCGTCCAGACTCTCGCCATGCCCGTCGACCGTGTAGCGCAGCTGCGCCACCTGCGCCGGATGCCGGATGATCTGCGCGATGTCGGCGCTGCCCGGCGGCGTGAGGTCGAAGTGGCCGCCGCGCAGTTTCATGCTCATCAGCGCGGGGTAGGCCGTCAAGTGGGGGTAAAAATCGTTGCGGCAGGCTAAAACCAACAGCACGCAGCCGGAGCGCGCCAGTTGGCCCAGCACGTTGATGAAGACGGCGCGCTCCTGCTCACTTATATGTGGCAGCCGGAAGATGGCTTCGAAACGGTCGATGAAAACCGCGAGTCGGATCGTTGGTAGGCGTTTTTGCAACTGTTCGATCAAACCCGGCAAATCCTGCGCCATGTATTGCGCGAGGGCGGCGGCGCTGGTGTTTTCAAACAGCAGGCGATCGTCGATTTCGGCGTCGAGCAACACGCTGGCCAGCGTTTCCAGCAGACCGGACTGGCCCATGTCGGCGCAGTCGAGCTGCACGTGGTCGCTGATCGCCAGCCCGGATTCCGCAGGCGCGGCGCCGGCCTTGAGCGCGGGAATCAGTCCCGCCTGGACCAGGGAGGTCTTGCCGGCGCCGGACGGGCCGAGCACCAGGACCATCGAGCAGGCGGCTTGGACCTGGGCCACCACCACCTGTACCAATTGGTCGACGCTGAGCTTGCGGCCGAAGAAGATGGCGGCGTGTTGTTCCTCGAAAGCTTCCAGACCCCGGAACGGGGAGGCGTGCAACCAACTGCCATTGCTGACGTCGTCGTCGTAGCTTAGCTCGGCAAGCAGGCGGTAACCACGCTTACGAATAGTTTCGATATAGCGCGGCTCGGCGGCCGAGTCGTCGAGCGCCCGGCGAAGCTGTGTGATGATTTTGTGAACCGCGTTGTCGCTGGCCGGGGTGTCGCCCCAGCAGGCGTCCAGCAGCTCGTCGGCGGAGACCACGTCGTGCGGATGCTTACAGAAATGTAACAAAACATCCATCGCGCGTGGTTCCAGCTGCCGGCAGAGCACACCAAAACTGAGCGTGTTGGTGGCCGGATCGACGCGCCACTGACCAAAACGGAAGCTTTTACGGTTCACACTAACCTTCTTCGCCTATGAATAACAACTTTTAAATCAACGAGTTAGCAATCCGAAGGTTTCCAGAAGGCCATTTGTATAGCTAATGAGTACAGTTGTCTCAAATCTGTACCTTTAGTGGATATTAACATTAGGCTGGGGAAACTATTAAACATTCTGCTCACACTGTTGTGTCTTCGCGCGGCCGGTATGCCGGCGCCGCATTCGCTCCCCACCCGGACGATGTGCGCGCAGAGCTGCGCCGCATTGCGGTCAGTCGCACCTTCGCCGCGTCACAGCGTTGCTGCGCGCTACTAGACCGTTTGGTCCAGGATATTAGTAACCAAAAGTACCAAGGCGGGAGTGCGGTGATCACTCCCGGCAACCGTCCAAGGTCGGGTTCCGATTTTGGAATGGATCTGGCCGCCGCAGTCCAGTTGGCGCGGTTGCGCAATCGGCTGAGTGATTATTACGAGGTCGAAGGCCAGCAAAATCCCTTGCGCATCCTGGTGCCGGACGACGGTTATCAGGTCAGCTTCGAAGTCGCCGAGCCGGCCCAAAGAACATGAATTCCGATATCACCCTGCATCCCACGGAGGTCCCATGGTTGTTTTAACCGGCGTGAAAGCGCCATTCGAGCTGACCCAGCACGCGATACCAATTAAGCAACAAGGCATCGATTTCGCGATCCGCTACTACAGTCATCAGGCAGGCAAGAACTTGTCGCTGGCCGAGGCCCGGGCACTGACCGACGCCGGCATCCAGATCGGCGTGGTTTGGGAGACCATCGGCGCGCATTTGCATTCGTTCAGCCGGGCGCAAGGATTGGCGGACGGCGCCGCCGCGTATCTGATGGCGCAGTCGGTCATTACGCAGCCGTCGGGTTCGGCCATCTACTTCGAGGTCGATTGCCATCCCACCGCCGAGGACATCGCCGGTCCGATCACGCGCTATTTCGAAGGCGTCAATCAGGCGTTCAACGCGGCACGGCCGGGCGAGCCGCGTTATCAGATCGGCATCTACGGTTCCGCCGCCACTTGCCAGGCCATTGTTGCCAGCGGTCTGGCGTCGCTGAGCTGGCTCTCGCCATCGGAGGGGGCGGCTATTCCGAGCGGCGGCTATGCCGGCTACAACCTCCGGCAACTCTCTCAGAGTGTGTTGCCCGTCGATGACGGCAAGAAAATTCATGTCGATCTGGCCCGTAGCAACGACGGCTTGCCAACCGGTTTATTCAGGGTGCTGTAGTGCCGACCATTCAATTTACCGAAGTGCCCACGCTCAAGACCGTCAAGCCGTCCAAGACCGTCTTCCTGAATAACACCGGCCAGGACGTGGTGCTCAAGTTCGTCACCGCGCCGGATCTGATGCTGCCGGCGTACACCATCAGCACCCGCATCAGCGCGGCGATCGATTGTATTTGCCTGGGCGCGACCAATTATTATTCGACGCACAGCCAGAACTACGCGATCGCAGAGGATTGCACCGCCGTGCTGACCTTGGCCGATCAGAGGCTGTTGATGGTGATCTCGCCCTGACTTTGGGAAAACGGCGCGGCGCTGTAAGATGCGGGGCATGAATCTTCAGCTTACTGGCCGCGACCATGGCCGCAATTCCGGGCTCGACACCTTGCGCGCTCTTGCGATCGTTCTGGTGTTTATGAATCACTACATGATCTTTGTCAGCTTCCGGCCGACCTTCGGCTGGATGAGCGAGATCGGCTGGGCCGGCGTGGACCTGTTCTTTGCGCTGAGCGGCTATTTGATCGGCAACCAGATCCTGTCGGGAATACGGCGCCAGCAGACCGGGCCTGAGCGTTTTTCGTTGCCGCGCTTTTACGCGCGCCGCTTCCTGCGCACGCTGCCGAATTTTTACTTCGTGCTGGCGCTGTACGCCTTGTGGCCGTATTGGCGGGGGGAGAGCGTGCTGCCGCCGCTGTGGAAGTTCATTACTTTCACGCAAAATATCCAGCTGATGCCGGGCACGGCCTTTTCGCATGCATGGTCGTTGTGTGTGGAGGAGCAGTTCTACGTGCTGTTGCCGGCGGTCGCGTTATTGATCGCCGCTTGCCGCAAATCCTTGCTGTGGGCTTGGGTGGCGGTGATCGGCAGCCTGCTGGCCGGCATGGCGGTGCGCGGCTATTTGTGGAACGAGCAGGCCGGCGTCGGCGGCCTCTATTACTACACCAATATTTATTACGCCTCCTGGTGCCGCTTCGACGAACTGGTGTTCGGCGTGGCGCTGGCGCTGGTGAAAAACTATCACGCGGGCGCCTGGAAGGTCGTCACGTCGCGCGGCAATTGGGCGCTGGCCGCAGGTGCCGGCATGCTGGCGTTAACCTGGTCGATGCTCCTGGAGGATCACTACGGTTACATGATGACGGTGATCGGCTATCCGATGCTGGGCGTGGGTTTCACCTTGTTGTTGATCGCGGCGCTGAGCCCCGGATCGCTGCTGCAGCGCTGGCGCGTGCCCGGCGCGGCCAGCATCGCGCTGTGGTCTTATGCGATTTATCTGACCCACAAGCAGCTGTGCGTGCTGCTGCGCGTGCCGCTGCGCGGCTACGGTTGGGGACCGGACTCGTGGCAGGCGATCGCCATCATGAGCCTGGCCAGTATCCTGGCCGGCTGGCTGCTGTTCCTGCTGGTGGAGACGCCGTTCATGAAATTGCGCGACCGCTTCGTTCCAGGCAATTTCGCCAGGCCGAAGGCGGCGCCGGAAGCGGTCACCGCCTAGTTCATCTCGATCACGTCGAATGGCGATTGCGTCGATCCGAGGAAGGCCATGACGCTGCGGGCGCGCTCGCCCATGTCGTCCTGACGCGTGCCGGCGATGGCCGCGCGCAGGCCGGGGATGATTTCGGTGATGTGCGGGCTATCGTAAGCGTTGACCAGCAAAACGGCCAGTTCGCTGGCGCGGCCACGGTTGTTGCGCATGCGCTCTTCCAGCATCGCCAGCAAGGTGCGCTGCATGCGCGGCGTGGGATTGGTGATGTAGCCGAACACCAGCGGTGTGTTACTGATCGCGTCGCACAGGCGGCTTTCGATCTGGTCTGGCTTGACGTCGGAGGCGATGTCGAAATAGGCGCCGTTCCAGCGCGTGCGTTCGTACGGGTGGCCGGGCGGGAAGGAATCGGCCGTCTCGAAGCCAAGGATATGGCTGAGATAGCGTAACCATTTAAGAATAGTGGGCATCATGGCAGCATTTTAACGTAGGGCGGATTAGCGCAGCGTAATCGGCCATGCATGCGTCGCGTCGACGCATGCATGGCCGATTACGGCGTGCCGCCTAATCCGCCCTACGTGATTTAGACGACCTGGGCTTCCTCACCCAGTTTGCCGGCGCGGAAGTCCTCGACGGCGGCGAACACCTCGGCCTGAGTGTTCATCACGAACGGGCCGTATTGCGCGATCGGCTCGTTCAGCGGCTTGCCGGCCACCAGGATGAAACGGCTGGCGTCGGTCGCATGGATGTTCACGCCGTCGGCACCCGCCGTGTTGGCCAGGATCGCCATCTTGCCCGACGCCACATCCTTGTCGCCCACGCGCACCGAACCGCGATACGCGAAGATGAAGGCGTTGTGGCCTTCCGGCAGCGTCTGGCTGAACGAGGCGCCGGCCGGCAGATCGACGTCAATATAGATCGGCTCGGTCACTTCGCGTTGCACGGCGCCATCGACGCCATGGCTGCCGCCGGCGATGACTTTCACCTTCGCACCGTTTTCCGTGGTGAAGACGGGCACCTCGTCGCCGTTGAAGTCGCGATACCACGGCGCGCGCATCTTGTCCTTGGCGGGCAGGTTCAGCCACAGCTGGAATCCCGACATCATGCCTTCCTCCTGCTCCGGCATTTCCGAGTGGATCACGCCACGGCCGGCGGTCATCCATTGCACGCCGCCGTTGGTCAGCAGGCCTTCGTTGCCGCTGCTGTCCTTGTGGCGCATGCGGCCTTCGAGCATGTAGGTCACGGTCTCGAAGCCTCGGTGCGGGTGGCTCGGGAAGCCGGCCAGGTAGTCGCTGGCCTGGTCGCTGCCGAAGTTGTCCAGCATCAGGAACGGGTCGAGGCGGCGCTGCAGGGGCTGGGTCAGGACGCGGTTGATCTTGACGCCGGCGCCATCGGACACGGCCTGGCCGGTGACGATGCGCTCCACAGTGCGTTCTTGTTGCACGCGATCGCTTGCGACTTTGTTCAATACGTTGCTCATGACTCTCTCCTTTGCGGACCGCGCCAACCGGCGCGATCGATGAATTTAAACCAGTACCGCGTTGATGTCGGCGTCCGCCTGGGCTTGCGCCTTGGCGACCGCGTCCGGGCCCATGCCCATGCCTTCGGCGAAGAAGAACTGGACGTCGGTCAGGCCGACAAAGCCCAGGAAAGTCTTCAGGTGCGCCAGCTGGATGTCGCTGGGCGCGTCCTTGTGCATGCCGCCACGCGCCACGGCCACGTAGACTTTTTTGCCGGTCAGCAGGCCGACCGGGCCGGTCGGGCCGTACTTGAACGTCACGCCGGCACGGGCGATCGCGTCGAACCACGATTTCAGCTGCACGGTCACGCCGAAGTTGTACATCGGCGAACCGATGACGATGGCGTCGGCCGCCTGCACCTGGGCGATCAGCGCGTCGTCCAGCGCCACGCGGGCGGCTTGTTCGGCGGTGCGCTGGTCGGCGGGGGTGAACAGCGCTTGCAGGGTCGGCTCGTCCAGCACCGGGTGCGGATTGGCTGCCAGATCGCGGCGGACCACGGTCGCGCCGGGATTGCCGGCTTGCAGTTTGGCGACGATGCTGTCGGCCATGCGGGTCGATTCGGAACCGGTGCTGCGGGCGCTGGAGTTGATTTGCAAGATGTTCATGGTGTTGCTCCTGTATATGGGTTGTTTGCTTGTTCGTTTGTTGCTGCGATGGAGTTACTTTAATCGTTTCAAAACCAATGCGGAAGCCGTTAAAATGGATAACATTAGTCCACTGGTGGAACAATAGAGGAGAGTAGTGTGGAGATAGACCCTGGCGACCTGCTGTTATTCGCCCGTATCGTCGAGTGCGGCAGCTTCAGTCTGGCGGCGGAGCGGGTGCAGTTGCCGAAGTCGACGGTGTCGCGCCGGATTTCGCTATTGGAGGCGCATCTGGGCGAGCGCCTGCTTCAGCGCACCACGCGCAAGCTGGTGCTGACCGAGTTCGGCGCCAGCCTGCTGGAGCACGCGCGCAAGGTGGCGGACGAGACCGAGGCGGCCGGCGCGCTGGCGCAGCACCGGCAGGGCGCGCCGAGCGGCCTGCTGCGGGTCTCGATGCCGGCGGACTTCGCCAGCGTTAGTGTCAACGAAATGCTGGCCCAATTCATGCACCGCTATCCGGCCATCTCGCTGGAGCTCGATTTGTCGCCGCGCAGGGTGGATCTGGTGGCCGAGAATTTCGATCTGGCCATCCGCATGGGCAACCTGCCGGACGACGCCTCGCTGGCCGCGCGGCGCATCACCTTCAGCTCGCTGGCGCTGTATGCCTCGCCCGCGTATACCAGCTTGCGCGGGTTGCCGGAGCATCCGGACGATTTGTTCAAGCACGATTTGTTGAGTTTGCCGCCGAGGGTGAACGGCTTGATCCGGTGGACGCTGTTGCGCGCCAAGGTGCGCTGGGAGCGCGAGCTGCCGGTCCGGTTGATGGGCAATTCGCCGGAGATGATCGTGCGCATGGCCAGCAACGGGGTGGGCATCGGCGTCTCGACCGAGGCGATCGCGGCGCCGTTTTTAAAGGCCGGGACGTTGGTGCGGGTGTTGCCCGAGTGGTCGTTCCCCGAGGTGACGGGGTGGGCGGTGTTCCCGGGCCGGCGCTTGATGCCGGCCAAGACCCGGGTGTTTTTGGATATGCTGGAGGCGGCGTTCGACCGGCAGCTGGCGTAGTCGCTGGCCGCGCATGCAACGGCGGATTACGGCTTCGCCTAATCCGCCCTACGTGTCTCCGTTGATCAGTTAAAGCTTGAGGGCAATCGGAAACACGTAGGGCGGATTAGCGAAGCGTAATCGGCCATCTCCGCGCCGCCGATCACGTCAAATTAGCCATCATCTCACCCAGCTTGACCGGCGCGGCCGGCTGCCACGCGGGGTTGAAGCGCAAGGTGTCCTTCGGGAACAGCATCACCACGGTCGACCCCAGCAGGAACCGGCCCAGCTCATCGCCTTTTTTCAGCACGATGTTTTGGTCGTCGTATTTCCACTCGCAAATCTGCGGCGCGCGCGGCGGGTTGACCACGCCGTGCCAGACCGTGGCCATGCTTCCAACAATGGTGGCGCCGACCAGGGTCATGACGAACGGGCCGTTGGCGGTGTCGAACACGCACACGACGCGCTCGTTGCGGGCGAACAGCCCCGGAATGCCGCGCGCGGTGGTCGGATTGACCGAGAACAACTCGCCCGGGATGTAGATCATGCGCGTGAGCTTGCCGTCGCACGGCATGTGGATGCGGTGGTAATCGCGCGGGCTCAGATACAAGTTGGCGAAGCTGCCATGCTGGAATTTGCCGGCCAGCGCGGCATCGCCGCCGACCAGCGCGGTGGTGCTGAATTTGTGGCCTTTAGCCTGGAAGATCTGGTCGTCGTCGATGGCGCCGAACTGGCTGATGCGGCCGTCGACGGGGCAGATGAAGTCGGCGTTGGCGAGCGGGCGGGCGTCCGGACGCAAAGCGCGGGTGAAAAACTCGTTGAAGCTGGAATAGCTGGCGATGTCCGGATTGAGCGCCTCATCCATATTGACGTTGTACTTGCCGACGAACCAGCGTATCAGGCGCGTGGTCATGGCGCCGCCCTTGGCCCCGGCCACGCGGCCGGCGAAGTTGGTCAACGCTCCCTTGGGAAACAGATATTGCGGCAGTACGGCAAGACGGTCGGACACGATGGGAATCCATACAAAATAGCGATCGAGCATTATAGCGCCCCGACCGGCGCTATCAGACTATCGAAGCCTATTCATTTTTTCACTATTTATGTTTATGAAATTTCGCTAAACGGGCACTTGTTATCTTGGATTAAGGAAACTTTTGGTCGAATCAAGGCATAATAGCTGCTCTCCCTTCGTCCCTCCAATGCCATTTTATGATGCCTGCCCGCCAACTCCGTTTGACGCAGACCGCTGCGGCCGTCCTTTGCTTATGTTTCGCCGCCGGCGCCCGGGCCGACATCGTGGCGGCCGCGACCGACACCGGCGACGCGGCCGCCGCGGCCGACGCCAAATCGACGCCCGTCCGGCCCGCTGCCGTGCCGATGCAGACGGTGCGCATCAAGGGCAGCGCCGCCAGCTACGACGCGCGCCGCGATGATACCGCTAGCAAGATCGTCGTCGGCAGCGAGGAGATCCAGAAATACGGCGACACCTCGGTCAACGACGTGCTCAAGCGGCTGCCCGGCATTACCGTCGGCGGCGCGGCGGGGCGCCCGGGCGGCGAGATCCGCATGCGCGGCCTCGGCGCCGGCTACACCCAGATACTGATCAACGGCGAGCGCGCCCCGGCCGGTTTTTCCATCGACAACCTGGCGCCCGACGTGATCGAGCGCATCGAGGTGCTGCGCGCCGCCAGCGCCGAGTTCAGCACGCAGTCCATCGCCGGCACCATCAACATCGTGCTGAAAAAAAACGTCAAGGTCGATCAGCACGTGCTGAAGGTCAGCGGCGCCAAGGGCAGCAAGTTCAGCTCGCCGAGTGCCAGCATCCAGATGTCGGACAAGCGCGACAACATGTCCTACTCGTTGGGCGCCAACGCCTGGCGCTATATGTACAACCGCATGACGCCGTCGACCGAGACCGGCGCCGATGCCGCCGGCATGCCCAACGTGGGCCGTACCGCCACCTGGCAGGACCAGGGCCGCTCGGACGGCTTCAACCTGTCGCCGCGCATCAACTGGACCTTGGCCGGCGGCGATACGCTGACCTCGCAGACCTTCTTCAACCTGAACAAGTTCGAAAGCAACAGCCACGGCCGCACCACGGTCAACCTGGCCGGCGATCAGGGGCCGAATTACGACCGCATCGACAACACCTTCAGCAGCCATAACGGCTACGGCCGCACCGATTTGAACTGGGTGCATAAGATGGCCGAGGGCGCCAAGCTGGATATGAAGGTCGGCGTCGCCAAGAACCGCAACACCGGCAAGTCGCTGCAGTTGGGCGGCAACCGCGACGGCTCGCCCAATTTGTACCGCACCGTGGAGTCGCACAGCGGCGAAACTGGTTTGAGCACGCAGGGCAAGTACTCGACGCCGCTGACCTTCGGCACGCCGGCCGAGGGTTCGCAAGACGGTTCGGAGCAAACCGCGACCGAACACGCGCTGGCGCTGGGCTGGGACGCCGGCGTCATCGACCGCGACGATACCCGCATCCAGCGCGAGCTGCCGATCGCGGGCAGTCTGCCGCCCGACAACAACGACGAGGATTTTTCCGCCAGGGCGACCCGGCTGGCCTTCTATGGCCAGGACGAGTGGAACGTCACGCCGCAATGGTCTATTTACACCGGCGTGCGCTGGGAAGGGCTGCAAACGGAAATCGAGGGCGCCAATCTCGAGCGCGTCAGCCAGCGCTCCAGCGTGCTTAGCCCGCTGTTCCAGACGCTGATCAAGCTGCCGAACAAGAAGGACCAGGTGCGCGTGGCGCTGACCCGCACCTACAAGGCGCCGTCCACGGCCAACCTGGTGCCGCGCCGCTTCACCTCGGCCAACAACAGCCGCCTGGACCCGGACCGCCGCGGCAACCCGCGCCTGAAGCCGGAGGTGGCGCTGGGCATCGACGCTTCGTTCGAGCACTATTGGGGCGACGGCGCCATGCTGAGCGCGAGCGCTTCGATCCGCCGCATCGAGGATTATATGCGCCAGGGCCTGGTGCAGGAGGGCGACCGCTGGGTGTCGACCATGATCAACGACGGCCGCGCCGAAACGCGCGGTATCGAGCTGGAGGTCAAGTTCCCGCTACGGGTGGTCATGGACAACGCGCCGGCCCTCGATCTGCGCGCCAGTATCAGCCGCAACTGGTCGGAGGTGGACAGCGTGCCCGGTCCGGACAACCGCCTGGACCAGCAGGTGCCGCTGAGCGCCACGTTTGGCGTGGACTACAAGAGCCCGGACGGCATGCTCAGCACCGGCAGCAGCCTGAGCTTCCGAAACGGCGGCATGGCGCGCTTGAGCGAGACGCAGAGCGCCTACAATTCGGTGCGGCGCGACCTCGACGTCTATGCCTTGTTGAAACTGGACACGCAAAACAGTTTGCGCTTTGCGGTGTCCAATTTGCTGGCGCAGGATTACACGACCGAAAGCATATATGCGGACGCGCGTGGCACGCTCAACCGCGCGTCGGTGGCCGACGGCGAGACCCAGTTCCGGGTGACGGTGGAACGGCGCTTCTGATCCCGGCGCCGGGGCCGGTGGTATGATTCTTCGCTGAACTTCAGGCGCGGAACACCGATGAAAATCCCCAAGAGCACGCTGGAACAATGGCAGGTGTTGCAAGCGATCGTCGAATGCGGCGGCTACGCGCAGGCGGCCGAGGCCTTGCACCGCAGCCAGTCGTCGGTCAGCTACATGGTGGCCAAGCTGCAGGAGCAGCTGGGCGTCGAACTGCTGGAAATCGACGGCCGCCGCGCCCGCCTAACGCCCAACGGCAAGGCGCTGCTGAACAAGGCGCGCGAGCTGCTCGGCGGCGCTTTCCAGCTCGAACAACTGGCCGGCAGCCTGGCCGAGGGCTGGGAGCCGCAGGTCAGCATCGCCGTCGACAGCCTGTTCCCGGTCCAGCTGCTGGTGCAGGTGCTGCGCGAATTCGAGCCGTGGGCCCGGCACACCCGCGTCAACCTGGAAGAGACCGTCCTGTCCGGCTCCGAAGACGCGCTGGTCGAAAAGCGCGTCGACATCGCCATCGCCAGCCGTATCCCGGTTGGCTTCCTCGGCGACGCGCTGATGGATATCGGTTTTGTCGCCGTCGCCCATCCTTGCCATCCGCTGCACGCGCTCGGCCGCGAGCTGGAAATGGACGACCTGACCCGCAACCTGCAGATCGTCGTGCGCGATTCGGGCACCTTGAATCCGCGCGATCACGGCTGGCTCAACACGGATCAGCGTTGGAGCGTGACCAATCCCCAAACCCGCATGGAGATGATCTGCAACGGTATCGGCTTCGGCTGGCTGGCCGAGTACAAAATTCAGTCACAGCTGGAGCAAGGCCAGCTCAAACCGCTGCCGCTGCGGGTGGGGCAGCGCCGCAAAATGTCGTTGTCGCTGATCGTCGCCAATCCCGAGGTGGCCGGTCCGGCCACCTGCCGGCTCGCCAATCTGATACGCAAGGTGGTGGCCGAAGGCATCGAGCCACGGCCCCTGTGTGCTTGAACGTCGGACCAGCAATTAATCGGGCGGGCAAGCGCCCGGCAGACATTCCCTTCCCGGTTTATTCCCGCCGCATTTACGCCGGATTAGCATGCCCCCGAGCCGGGCAATGGTAATGTCGGGCGCGCGCCGTCACTATTCTTTATTACTGGACTTTCGATCCGATTATCCGCCGGGGAGTGCGAAATTCGTGGCGTTTCGATTGCGGCGTTGTGGAAAATATTCATTTTTATCGCTATATTGGTATTTCTCACGCATATGTCTGGAGAATCAAGGCAAAGTTATGGTAAATTGCGCTTTATAAAATTCTCACACATTCTCACATGTGGTTTTTTAGAAACTAACCAGCCGATAAGAGGAAATAAGATGACGACTTACCAAGAATACAAAGCGAAGATCGCCGAACTCGAAAACCTGGCGGAAACCGCGCGCAAAAACGAAATCTCCAAGGCGAAAGAGCAAGTCACCGCCATCATGCGCGAGTATGGCCTGACCGTGGCGGATCTGGGCGCTGTGACCAAGGTCAAGCCGGTCAAAACCCGCGCGCCGGTGCCGACCAAATACCGCGACGATGCCACCGGCCAGACTTGGACCGGCCGCGGCCGCGCGCCAAAATGGCTCGAAGGCAAAGACAAGAATCAGTATCTGATTAAGTAATTCATTGGAAGCCGGTGTTTTCGGGTTTATCTTCGATAAACCCGGCACCGGCTTTTCTTTTGCTTGCGCTGTTCTGCCTGGCGATGTCGAACCGCCGCATAGCCGCCCCTGTCCGGGAGCGTTTATTCTCGTTCCCGAACTTGCTGTTTCTCCCGATTGGTACGGTGGCGCCGGCCCCGATCCGCATAAGCGATGCCGGTACCCGGGCGCTCGAATAATGCGCCGTCGTTACCGGCCATGACAGCTGCCGCCACCGGGCAGCGGTGCGGCAAATGCCTGCTACCGCGTATGCGGCCGCCACGCGCGTTGCTTTTGTGATGAAAGGAGCGGTGGTTTCCCCCGGACTTACACGCCCCCCGCAAGTCATCTCTGCCGAGCCCGGCTATTTCATGAGATGATAATGGCATGTCGTCAATTCCCTTATTCCCGCTGAATACAATCCTGTTTCCGGATGGACATTTGCCTTTGCAAGTGTTCGAAGTACGCTATCTCGATATGATCAAGCGCTGCATCGCCCGTGGCGAGGAGTTTGGCGTGGTCTCGCTGGTGGAGGGGACCGAGATTCGAATTCCGGACAAGCAGGAAACCCTGTCCGACGCCGGCACGATGGCGCGCATCGTCGACTGGACCGCGCCGTTGCCGGGGCTGTTGCAGATATCGTGCATCGGCACCACGCGTTTCCAGGTCAAGTCGGCCGAACAGCTCAAGCACGGGTTGTGGATGGCGGAAGTCGATGCCGTCGCCGAGGACATGGTGGTGCCGGTGCCCACCGAGCAGCAGGATGTCGCCAACGCGCTGGGCGCGCTGATCCGTTCGTTGCAGAAGAAGCAGATCTCCACGGCCAAGATGCCGCTGGCGCCGCCGTACCGGCTCGATGAAGCCGGGTGGGTGGCCAACCGCTGGTGCGAGCTGCTGCGGCTCGACCTGGAAGAGAAGCAGCGCTTGCTGCTGCAGGAAAATCCGGTGCTGCGGCTGGAGCTGATCCAGGATGTGCTCAGCGAGAACGGCTTGCTGGATTGAATTCGGGATGGTCCCTGGCGGAGCCTGGCTTGGCGGATTACGCTGCGCTAATCCGCCCTACGTGGAGCAACACATGGCGTGTTGCGGGGCAGGAAAAACGTTCGAACACCGGCTGCCGCATGACCACGGAGACACGTAGGGCGGATTAGGCGGCACGCCGTAATCGGCCATCGATGAGCCGCCGGCAACGCATGCATGGCCGATTACGCTGCGCTAATCCGCCCTACGTGGAACAACACATGATATGCGCCGGAGTGGCCACGAGCCGCCACCGGCTTCACCGCCTAACCGGCATGCGCCCCGCTGGCGTCGTCCAACGCGTGGATGCGCACCGACCACATGACGCCAACGGCCAGCAGCGCCATCGCCGCCACCTCCAGCCCGCGCGGCAGCTGCTGCTTGTAGATAAACCCGTACAGCAGCGCGAACAGCGTCTCGAACAGGATCAACTGGCCCGACAACGTCAGCGGCACCTTGCGGCTGGCGACATTCCACAGGTGGTTGCCGATCACCGACGCCCCCAGCGCGAGCAATCCGTTGACGATCCAGAACAGCGTCCAGTCCCGCCCACTGGCCGCCGCGCCGGCGCCGGTGACGTCGGCATGGAACAGGGCCAGCATCGGCAGCGCGATCACCAGCGCGATCAAACCGCTCGACACGCCGTACAGGGCAGACCACTCGCCGCTGCTGAGATGCGGATTGCGCTTCAGGTAGCGCGCGTTGTCGACCGAATACCAGGTCCAGCACAGCAGCGCGCCGACCGCGCACAACACGCCGAGCAGCTTGTCGGCCAGCGGCGCGCCGTGGCCCGGGTCGTGGGTGAACACGTCGACGTTGATGCAGGCGATCCCCGCCGCCACCAGCAGCAGCGGCAGCGCCAGCTGCTTGAGCGGCACCGAGCCGTGATCCTTTTGCCCCATCAGGGTGACCGATATCGGCAGCACGCCGATGATCAGCGACGTCGCCGATACGCCGGCCAGCTGCACGCCCAGCGCGAGCAGCATGTAGTAGACGATGTTACCGGCCAGCGCGTGCTTGATCATCGCGGCGACGTCGCCGCGATCGAGGCGGCGCAGCAGCGCGGGCAGGCGTGGCAGCATCAAGCCGGCGGCGATGACGCCATAGGCGATGTAGCGCCCGCAGGCCATCTCCAGTGCGGTGAAGGACGTCAGGAATGCCGGCACGATGAACACCATGCCCCACATCGCCCCGGCCAGCAAACCGCATAAGACGCCTTGCCACATTGCTTAGCTCCTTCTTTTCCTCAGTAGAGAGTGCACAGCCACCAGACGGCGGCTACGTTGACGGCGACGCTGCACCAGAAAGCGATCTGGAACGAGGTCTTGGCGGTTTTATGACGCAGCCAGCGCTGCGCCAGCAGCCCGCCCGGCCAGCCGCAGGCCAGCCCCAGTAGCAGCAAGGTGCGTTCTGATATGCGCCGCCGATGTTCGACGGCGGCCGATTTGTCGGCCGCGTAGACGATGAAGCACACCACGCTGGCGACGCCGTACACCGACGCCAGCCAAAGCAGCAGCAATGGCAGCATCGGTGGCGCGAGGGCCGCGCCGTCGGCCGTCACCGGGATCAGAAGTAGCGCAGGCCGAGGGCGGCCTTGACTTCATCGGTGGTTTGCGCGGCCACTTCGCGCGCGCGCATCGTCCCTTCCTTCAGCATCTGCATGATGTAGCCGTGGTCCTTGGCCAGTTCCTCGCGGCGCGCGCGGATCGGCGCCAGCATCTCCTGCAGCACCACTTCCAGGCGCTTCTTGACGATGGAGTCACCCAGGCCGCCACGCACGTAGTGCGCCTTCATTTCCGCCAGCTTATCCTTTTCGGGATCGAAGGCGTCCAGGTAGATGAAGGCGACGTTACCCTCCAGGTGGCCCGGATCTTCGACGCGCAGGTGCAGCGGATCGGTGTAGACTTTTTTGACGGCGGCGGTGATCTCGGCGGCGGTGGCGCCCAGGTTGATCGTGTTGCCCAGCGATTTGCTCATCTTCGCCTTGCCGTCGGTGCCCGGCAGGCGGCCGATTTCCGGCACCAGCGCCTTGCACTCGACCAGGATGTCCTTGTTGGCGATGCGGTTGAAGCGGCGCACGATTTCGTTGGTCTGTTCGATCATCGGGATCTGGTCTTCGCCGACCGGCACGATCGAGGCCTTGAACGCCGAGATGTCCGCCGCCTGCGAGGCCGGGTAGGTGAGGAAGCCGGCCGGGATGTCGCGCTCGAAGCCGCGCAGCGCGATCTCGGTCTTGACGGTCGGGTTGCGCTCCAGGCGCGCCACGGTGACCATGTTCAGGTAGTAGAACGTCAGTTCGGCCAGTTCCGGGATCTGCGACTGGATCAGGATCGTCGACTTGGCCGGGTCGATGCCGACGGCCAGGTAGTCGAGCGCCACTTCCACCACGTTGCGGTGCACCTTGTTGGTGTCGTCCATGTTGTCGGTCAGCGCCTGGGCGTCGGCCAGCATGATGAATTGCTTGTAGTCGTGCTGGTAGGCGACGCGGTTGCGCAGGCTGCCGACGAAGTGGCCCAGGTGCAGGGGGCCGGTCGGGCGGTCGCCCGTCAGGATCACGGTCGGACCCTTGGCGGCGGCGGGCGCGGAGGCGATAACTTGGGACTGGTCAGGCAGACTCATCAGGGGTTCCTTTACGTTGCCCCCTCCGGCGCGACGAATAAAAAACGCCACCAGGAGAGGGCGGCGTTGATAAAAATATCACATCACTATGGGTAGACAGTGGCCGCGCGCTAGGAGCGGCGCCAATTCAGGCTGGCGTGAGGTGTGGTGGAGAAAATCATGCGCGTATGGTTGCAGTTCGGCGGCGGTCTGTCAAGGTCCGGCCGGGAACCAAAGAGGGGCGGCGCCGGTCTAAACTGAAAAGGAGAAGAACATGGCGAACAATTTCAATTCGACTGAGTTTATTGGCACGTTGATCGAGGGCGGCTTTTCCGATAAACAAGCGACTACGTTGACGTTGGCGCTGGTTCAGTTGATGGACAGCCATCTCGTCACCAAGAGCTATCTGGACATGAAGCTCACCGAGTTGCGCGCGGAATTTCGCGCCGAGCTGGCTCAGCTTAAGTCAGAGCTCATACAATGGATGTTCACCATCCTCATAATACAAACTGGCGCAACGGCATTGATGTTCAAATTCCTGCACTGAAGGCTGTTTCATTGCGGAATCCGCATTCCATCAGGTAGTATTGCCCATCCTGCAAGGCAATCCCTCTTTGGAGTCTCCATGCGTCGTCCCGTCGTTGCCGTACTGTCCGCGTTGTTGTCCACCTTGTTCGTTCCCGCCGCCGTGGCGCAAACGGCGCCGATGGCCCCCGATATCCCCGCCAAGTTCGAAGCCGACATCCCCGGCGCCGACTACGTCAAGCGCGACGTCATGGTGCCGATGCGCGACGGCGTCAAACTCCACACCGTCATCGTCATCCCGAAAGGCGCGCAGCACGCCCCCATCGTCCTGACCCGCACCCCTTACAACGCCAGCGGCCGCGCCCAGCGCAACATCAGCCCCAGCATCGCGGCCACCGTCGGCCAGGGCGACGAGGTGATGGTGGACGCCGGCTACATCCGCGTGTTCCAGGACGTGCGCGGCAAGTACGGCTCCGAAGGCGACTACGTCATGACGCGCCCCCTCAAAGGCCCGCTCAACGACACCCGCACCGACCACGCGACCGACGCCTGGGACACCATCGAATGGCTGGTCAAGAACATCCCCGAGACCAACGGCAAGGTCGGCATGATCGGCTCGTCGTACGAAGGCTTCACGGTGCTGATGGCGCTGACCGACCCGCACCCCGCGCTGAAGGTGGCCGTGCCGATGAGCCCCATGGTCGACGGCTGGCGCGGCGACGACTGGTTCCACAACGGCGCCTTCCGCATGCCCAACCTGAGCTACATCGCCAGCCAGACCAGCGCCAAGGGCAGCGGCAAGGCCCTGGCCACCGGCGTCTATGACGACTACGAAGGCGTGCTGCGCGCCGGTTCGGCGGCCGATTACGCGAAGCAGTTCGGCCTCGATAAGCTGAATTTCACGCGCAAGCTGTTCGAGCACCCGGCCTACGACAGCTACTGGCAGCACCAGGCGCTGGACAAGATCCTTGCCAAGCGCGCGCTCAAGGTGCCGACGATGACGGTGGTCGGCTACTGGGACCAGGAGGACATCTACGGCGCCTACGCCACTTATGCGGCGGTCGAACCGCAGGACAAGGCGAACAACAAGAACTTCCTGGTGGTCGGGCCGTGGCGCCACAGCGGCGTCAATTACGAGGGTTCGACCCTGGGCGCGCTCAAATTCACCGGCGACACCGCGCTGGAGTTTCGTCGCGACGTCATGCTGCCGTTCCTGGATCAATACCTGAAGGACGGCGCGCCGGCGGCCGACACGCCGCCGGTGCTGTTCTACCAGACCGGCGTCAATCGCTGGCAGCGCCTGCCGAAATGGCCGCTGGCCTGCGCCGAAGGCTGCGCCGCGCCGCTCAAGCCAATCTATCTGAAGCCGGATTTCAAACTGGGCTTCGAGGCGCCGCATGGCGCGGCCGGCGACAAGGCCGGCGCCTACGACGAATACGTCTCCGACCCGGCCAAGCCGGTGCCGTTCGTCGCGCGGCCGGTGCGCATGGGCGATGCCAACGTCTGGCGTCCATGGCTGGTCAGCGACCAGCGCGGCGTGTCCGACCGCACCGATGTCCTCAGCTACGTCACCGAGCCGCTCAAGGCGCCGCTGCGGATCGCCGGCGCGGCCATGGTCAACCTGTTCGCCTCGACCACCGGCACCGACGCCGACTGGGTGGTCAAGCTGATCGACGTCTACCCGGACGAGGTGCCATCGCAGCCGGAGCTGGGCGGCTACCAGCTGGGCATCGCGATGGACATCTTCCGCGGCCGCTACCGCAACAGCCTGGAAAACCCGTCGCCGATCACTGCCAACGCCGTCGAGAAGTACCGCTTCGCGCTGCCGAACGCGAACCACGTCTTCCTGCCGGGCCACCGGGTGATGGTGCAGATCCAATCGAGCTGGTTCCCGCTGTACGACCGCAATCCGCAAACCTATGTGCCCAACATCTTCCACGCCAAGGCGGGCGACTACAAGAAGGCGACCCTGAAGGTGTTCCACGCTGGCGCGCAAGCCAGCGCGATCGAATTGCCGGTGGTGGAGGCGAAGTAAGCGCGCGCTGGGGCGCTAGCGCGGACGCACATTGCCGTTCAACAGGTCCGCGCTGAAGTAGCGCAGGTAGGCGTCCATCACCTGATTAGACTTGGCCATCTTCTCCAGCGCCTCGTGCAGCGTACGCTGGTCGTCCTTGTTCAACGCGTGCGAGATGTAGGCGCCGCTCGGTTTCCATGGCAGCTCCGGGATCGCCTCCACCCGAAGCTTGTCGGCGATGGCTTGCACGCGCGGTTCGCCGCGTATCGCGCCGGCGATCAAGGTCGGACCCAGTATGGTCAGGTCGACCGCGCCCGCGTGCAGCAGGCGCGCCACCGCCGTGGTATCGACTTCGCTGAACAAGCGGCCTTGTTTGCCCAACTCATTGACCAGCGCCTTGTATTCCTCGCCGTAGTCGAAGCCGCGCACCACCGCCACCCGCAACTCGCGCCGCGCCAGCAGTTCCTGGCCGCTGGCGATGGGCGCCCGGTTGCCCGCGATGGAGATGAGCATGGGGCGGTTGTTGACCATCGGGACGAACGTGCCCAGCTTGTCGCGTTCCGGCGTGCGCGTCGCGGGCAGCAGAAGGTCCGCCTGGCCGACCCGGTACAACGCCACCAGGCGCGCGCGCGGCACCGCGTTGAAGACGAATTTGCAGCCGGTCTTGCGCGACATCTCGCGCAGCAGGTCGGGGAAGATCCCTTTGATATCATGTCCCTCGACGATCACGCCGGACCCGCTGGCCGCCACGGGAACGGCGATCTCGCGCGAGCAGCCGGCCCTCGCATCCAGCGAGAGCAGGGCGGGGAACAACGCCGTCAACGCGGCCGTAAGCAGGCGCCTGGTCATGATTTGGTCTCCATGTGATGGCTGCTGAAGTAGCGCCGCGCCACGACGATGGCCGCCGCCTGCATCGCCGCGCAGGCGAAGAAGGTGGTGCCGATGCGCCAGTCGCCGGGCGGCAGGTGGCTGACTTTGCCGAGGATGGCGGCGCCGATCAGCGGCATGAAGATGATGCCGATGCTGCTGATCGATTGCAGGGACCCCATCAACTCGCCCTGTTCGTCGTGCGGGGTCTGTTTGGAGATGATGGCCTGCAGCGCCGGGCCGACGGCGAACGCCAGCACGTTGCACAGGATTAGCACATACATCATCCAGCCATGGGTGGCGAGGCCGTACAGCAGGTAGGTCAGGCAGCCCGAGGCCAGTCCCAGCAGCGACAGGCGGATTTCGCCCAGGCGTTTGATCAACACGCCCAGCAGGCCGGCCTGCACCACGGCGGCCGTGAGGCCGACGCAGAACAGCGCCGCGCCGTTCTGGCCCGGGGTCCAGTCGAAGCGGAAGGTGGTGTACAGCACCCAGGTCGTTTGCAGCATCATCTGCGCGCAGGTGACCAGCGCGAAGGTCACGATCAGGCCGCGGATGTCCCGGCGGCGCGCCAGCTTGACCAGCGCGGCGAAGGGATTGATCCTGGCGAGGCTGAACGGCGCGCGGCGCGACGGCGGCAGCGATTCGGGCACGGCGAAGTAGCCGTAGGCGAAATTGGCCGCCGACAGCGCGGCGGCGACGTAGAACGGCAAATGCAGGTCAACGCCGCCCAGCAGGCCGCCCAGCATCGGCCCGCAGATGAACCCCAGGCCGAACGCGGCGCCAACCTTGCCGAAGCTCTTGGCGCGGTTGTCCGGGGTCGAGATGTCCGAGGCGTAGGCCGACGCCACCGACATGCTGGCCGACGACATGCCGCCGATGACCCGGCCGATGAACAGGCAGGCCAGGTTGGGCGCCCACGCCGTGGCCAGGAAGTTGATGCACATGCCGGCCATCGAATACAGCAGCACCGGGCGGCGTCCGACCCGGTCGCTGAAGGCGCCCAGCATCGGCATGAAGATGAACTGCATCAGCCCAAAGGTGGCGCTGAGGATGCCGAACCAGTAGGACTGGTCGTCGCGCGAGCCGGTGAACTCGCCGACCAGCAGCGGCAGCACCGGCACGATCAGCCCGATGCCCAGCATGTCGATGAACACGCAGATGAGGACAAAGTTCAGATTGCCCGGCGCCGGCGGGGTTTTGGCAGCAGGCGCGGCGGCAGGCGCCACTGCGGGCGTGGCGGAGTCAGGGAAGGTCATAAGCGTGGGGCGACGCGAAGTCGGAGCGCGAGGTCATGAAGCAAGGTCGTGGGGCGGAGGCATGGTGCGGGGGCATGACGCGAGGTCAGGGCGCCGCCGGACTGGCGGCCCATTCGGCGATGAAGTTGTCGCGGAAGGCCGTCAACTCGTTCAGGCGCGTTTGCGCCAGGCGGCGGCCGGCGGCGGTCTGCATTTTGCCGGGCAGGGTGGCCAGCTTGGTGTCGATGTGGTCCAGCGCATAGGCTTTTTCATCGAGCTCGCGGTGCAGCGCCATCGGATCGTCGGCGTGCGCCAGCGCGGTCCCCATGCGGCCGGCCGTGTAGAACAGCCGCGCCAGGCCGACGGCGCCGAGGGCGTCGAGGCGGTCGGCGTCCTGTACGATCTTGGCCTCGATGGTCTCGGGGCGGATGCCGGCCGAAAAACTGTGGCTTTCGATGGTGTGGGCGACGGCGGCCAGCTTATTGGGCGGGAAGTCCAGTTCCGCCAGCTGGCGGCTCGCCAGCAGCGCCGCCTTGCGCGAGGCCAGGTGGCGCTCGGGATCGTTCTTGGGAAGGTTGACCAGGTCGTGCAGGTAGCAGCCGGCCAGAACGATCAGCGGATCGGCCTCGGGATAATCGTCCAGCAACAGGCTGGCGTTGCGCCAGACGCGGTGCAGGTGGTTGGTATCGTGCGCTCCATCAGACCCCTGGGCGGCGCTGGCCAGAGCGACCAGGCGGGGGTGCCAGCTGTTCAGCAAGCTATTCATCGTTCTCCCATGACGTATCAGACGATTGATTTTTTAATCATACAGCCTGCCGCCATGGTTGTGCAGCCGAACTGGGTCCAGGACAACAATTGTTTGCTTGCCAAGTTGTCACAAGACTTATAAGAACTCTAATTTTGAAAAAGCAACCGGCTTATTTGTTGCCGTGCCGCATTTTCTTGATGCTATAAATCTTGACTTGAGGTAACATCTGGGTAATAACTTTAGCAATGAAGGAACCCAAATGTCCAGCAACGTCAGCGAATTGCGCGCCAACATCCCCGCCAGCGAGTACCTGGCTTTTACTCTTGGTCAGGAAGAGTACGGCATCGATATACAAAAAGTCAGCGAAATCCGCAGCTACGAAACGCCGACGCGCATCGCCAATGCGCCGGAATTCGTCAAGGGCGTCGTCAACCTGCGCGGCATCATCGTGCCGATCGTCGACATGCGCATCAAGTTCAATCTCGGCACGCCGACCTACGACCAGTTCACCGTCGTCATCATCCTGAACATCGGCCACCGCGTGGTGGGCATGGTGGTGGACCGCGTCTCCGACGTGACCACGCTGCTGCCCGAACAAATCAAGCCGGCGCCGGAAATCGGCTCGGCGCTCAACACCGACCATATCGTCGGCCTGGGCACGCTCGACGAGCGCATGCTGATCCTGGTCGACATCGACAAGCTGATGTCCAGCGCGGACATGGGCCTGATAGAAAACACGGCGATGGCCGCGTAAGAGACAGTCCGTCGCGCCGGCATGCGCCGATGCTGAGTTAACGTAGCACTATTGTTTTTGATCGAGAGGTACAAGAATGAATATGTTGGAAAACATCAGCATCGGCAAACGCCTGGCGTTCGGCTTCACCGTCATCCTGGCGTTCGCGATGCTGATCACCGGCATCAGCGTCTGGCGCCTGCAGGGTGTGGCCTCGGCCACCGCCGACATGATGCAGGTGCCGCTGGCCAAGGAGCGCCTGATCGGCGATTGGTCCAGCAACATTGATAGCGCTATCCGCCGCACCACCGCGATCGCGCGCAGCACCGACACCACGCTCGGCCCGTACTTCGCGGACGAAGCCAAGGCCTCGTCGGCCAAATCGGGCGAGTACCAGAAGAAGATCGAGGCGTTGATCACCGACGCCGACGAGAAGGAGCTGTTCGCGCGCATCGGCGAGCAGCGCAAGATCTATTTGTCCTCGCGCGACAAGCTCACGAAGCTGAAGGCCGCCGGCGAGCTGGAGGAGTCCAACAAGGTCTTCGAAACCGTGTTCCGTCCGTGCACCGTCGCCTATCAGGCGCTGGTCGGCGACCTGCTGAAAATGCAGCGCGCGAAGATCGACGCCACCGCCGCCCATATCGACGCCGTCGCCGCCAGCAGCCGCAATCTGCTGTACGTGCTGGCGGCGCTGGTGCTGACCTTCGGCGTGGTGTGCGCGTGGCTGCTGACCACCGGTATCACCCGCCCGCTGCGTGAAGCGGTGGTGGTGGCGCGCCGTGTCGCCAGCGGCGACCTGACCGGCCATATCGACGCCAGCGCCAGGGACGAAACCGGCCAGTTGCTGTCCGCGCTGAAGGAAATGAACGCCAGCCTGCTGGGCATCGTCACCGAGGTGCGCAGCGGCACCGACCATATCACCACCTCGTCGAGCGAAATCGCCGCCGGCAACCAGGACTTGTCGCGCCGCACCGAGCAGCAGGCCGGCGCGCTGGAGGAAACCGCGTCGTCGATGGAGGAGTTGACGTCGACCGTCAAGCACAACGCCGACAACGCCCGCCAGGCCAACCAGCTGGCCGCGTCGGCCGCGCAGGTGGCCGTCAAGGGCGGCGCCGTGGTGGCCGAGGTGGTCGGCACGATGGATTCGATCAACGAGTCGTCCAAGCGCATCGTCGACATCATCTCCGTCATCGACGGCATCGCCTTCCAGACCAATATCCTGGCGCTGAACGCGGCCGTGGAAGCGGCGCGCGCCGGCGAGCAGGGACGCGGCTTCGCCGTGGTGGCGTCGGAAGTGCGCAACCTGGCGCAGCGCTCCGCGTCGGCGGCCAAGGAGATCAAGGCGCTGATCGGCGACTCGGTCGACAAGGTCAACCAGGGCAGCCGCCTGGTCGCCAACGCCGGCGTGACGATGGAGGAAATCGTCAGCAGCGTGCACCGCGTCAGCGACATCATCTCCGAAATCACCGCCGCCAGCTCCGAACAAAGCGCCGGCATCAACGAAGTCAATCAAGCCATCGGCTCGATGGACGCGGTCACGCAGCAGAACGCCGCGCTGGTCGAGCAGGCCGCCGCCGCCGCCGAATCGATGCAACAGCAAGCGGCCGCGCTGGCGCAGGTGGTCAGCATATTCAAGGTCAACGACTCGGCAAGGCCGTACCAGCCGAAAAAGGCCGCCACACCCGCGCGTCGTCTGAACCACGTAGGGCGGATTAGCGCAGCGTAATCGGCCATGCATGCGCCGCCGCCGGCGCATGCAATCACAGCGTCTGGTCGATGGCCAGCTGCGACAACCGGTCCGCGTCCCCATTCCGGTGACGCGGCACCCACCTCAAGCTACCACCTCCCAACGCCTCCAGCAAATCCACCACGCGCACCCGGTGCGCCTCCAACCCCTTCGCTCCGCGTCCCGCCGCAACGGCCTGCGCGCTAAGATTGACGTCATCGACCACCACCCGGCTGTCGCCATAGACCACCAAATCCCTCGCGCCCAATCGCACCGCCGCCTCCAGCAGCGCGGTCAACGCCAGATACTCGGCCTCGCCGCTATTGCCATGACCCGCACGCCGGCTGATCTCCAACCGCTCCCCCGCAGGCCCGCAAAGCAGCGCACCGATACCGATCTGTCCCGGATTGGGATGCGCCGAGCCGTCGAACCACCCGCGCCAGGCGTCGGCCGCCGGCTGCATGCGCGCCTTGCGCAGCGCCTCCCGCCGCCCCTTCTCGTGCGTCCTGGCGGCGCGCAGCGCTTCGTCGCGCAAACGCGCCTGCGCGCGGTCATCCAGCAAGCGGGGCAAACCCGCCAGTCCCGCGGCTGCGGTCAACACCTGACGCAGCGCGTCGGCCTCCGTCAACCGCATCCGCGCAGCCAAACGACGAGCGGCCACGCGCTCGCCCTTGTAGGCGGCCGTGGCCAGCTCTTCAAACCCGGTCTCGTTCATCGGCACTTCGGTCAGTCGCGGCGCGGATTGTCGGGACGGTGATCGTAGCGGTTCGGTACCCCGTCGCCATCGCGGTCGCGGTCATACCGGTTCGGCACGCCGTCGCGATCGCGGTCGCCTCGGCCGCTGTTGCGGTAATCGTTGCGATGGTCGCCCCGGTAGTCACGGCCGTCGTGGCGGTCGTAGCGGTTGGGGATGCCGTCATGATCGCGGTCGCCGTTCGGACCGCGCTCCCAGCGGCCGTCCAGACGCTCCCAGCGGCCGCCGTGTTCGATCCAGCGCGGCTGGGTGTAGACGTAGCCGGGGCGGGCGCCGACCCAATTGCCGCCTACCCAAATATGGCGGTTGCCGCGCCAGTCCCAGTAACCGGGCGCCCAGATATACCCGGCGCGCGGCGGCGGCACGACTTCATAGCGCGGCGGTGGCGGGGCGACGGTCACATAGTCGACCTGCATAGGACGCGGGTCCACGGTGACCCAGCCGCCTTGATCGAGGCGCCAGCCGCCGTTGTCGCGTATCCATTCGGCGCGGCGGTATTGGGCGCCACGGCGCTCGGCTTCCCAGCGGCCGGCGGCCCACACGTGGCGGTGACCGTCCCAGTTCCAGTAACCGGGCGCCCACACATAACCGCGCCGGGCGACCGGCACGCTCTCGAAGCGGGGCGGCGGCGGGGCGTCCCCGATGACGATGCTCAGGCCGACCTGCGCGGACGCGGTGGCGGGAGCGAAAGCGGCGGCGCTCAGCGCGAGCATGGCGGCGGCGAAGATAGTGTGCGAGCGTTTGATCATGATGTTCTCCTTGACTGCGCCGATTGCGGCGCATGGACGAACTATATCAAGCGCGTATCGCGGTTGCGCCGAATGATGCAACTTTTTACATATGACACAAACATGCCGGGGTGATTTGTACGCTGGCGTACGGATAGGGGCGTGCGCGCGGAGGGCGTTGCGGAGGGTGTGGAGGTGGCCGGCTTCGCCTGTTACGCGTGGATGGGAAGGTGCGTACAGGCGAAGGGGTGGCGCGCGTTCAAATCTTGGTCGACGTGGAGACGTCGGTGGCCAGCGTGGTGTTGTTCTCGTCGATGAGCATCTGTTTTTTCTGCTCTTGGGTCAGGCGTTTGGCGCTGACGACGACCACTTGCATTTCCTGTGCCGCGACTTGGTCTTGTGCTGGAACTTGCAGCGCGAAGTCGGCGGCGAAGACCAGGCCAAGGGTGACGATGAATGCGGCTTCGAAGTTTTTCAGGACGTTCATTTTGCTTCCTTTCGGTGGTTGATTCGGTGGGTGTTTTGGTGGTCAAAAGTGTGTTTCGATGTGCTCACTTTAGGCCAGGCCCCGTCAAGGCGCCACGGGATTGCGACGAGCCGCGTTTTTCGCGGCGCGAACTGCGAATAAGCGCGACAAACCCGTTGGGCGCTGGATTTCTGCGGCCCTCCGCTAAGGCTGGGAGACACCGTCCACCAGCGCGAGGGGCATATGCCGCCATTCATCAGTACTTTTCTGCAAGCTTGGGCCGAGCGCCGCCGCGCGCGCCGCCGGCGGGCCAACCTGCGCGCCGGTGAACGCGGCGATTCGGCCAAACCGGGCCGCCCGGCGCTAAAACTGATCCGTCTCGATGCTGATACCGCTCCCATTCGTGCCGAAGCCGGGTCGCGCCGCGCCGTCTGGATCATGGCCGCCGCCGTCTGCGTCGCCGCCGCTGGTGGCGCGGTGATCGCCGGCCACGCGCGCCATTTGGCGGCCACCACCGCCAGCACGCCGGAGGCGGCCAACAACGTACGCGCCGCCAACGCCTATCAATCCGCCATGCCCGGCGTAGCGTTCACTGTGCCGTCGCAGCCTGGCATCGGCACCAGTCTCTATCCCGGCGGTGTCTTGCTGGTGGCTGCGGGCATGCAAGCCTCGCCGACGGTGCGGGTGGACTTGTGCAGCCAGTTGCGCAGCCCGGCCGGGAACGATGGGCGCCTGCTGCCGCTGCGGATCGGCTACCGCTTCGATGACGTCAAGCGCTG
Organism: uncultured Duganella sp.; assembly: GCA_963511605.1. GTDB lineage: Bacteria > Pseudomonadota > Gammaproteobacteria > Burkholderiales > Burkholderiaceae_D > Rugamonas. The sequence continues at coordinate 333,886 of CAUPJZ010000002.1, forward strand.
GGTCGTGCGCAATCAGGAGGCCGATGTGCAGATCTCGCTGCGCAATGTACTGCTGGTGTCCGACAGCGGAGCGGGAGCGGACGCGATGCCGGAAGTGCAAATCGAAGGCAGGGCGCGCGCCGACTTCACCGATCCCCTCAGCGAACCGCTGCAACTGAAATGGAACAGCCGCCGGGCCGACGTGCGCTGGCTCAGCGACGCCAGTTTGGGCCAGGTCGAGCAGGGCGCCAGCGGCCGGGTCGCGCTGCGCCAGCAAGGCTGGCTGCTGTGGGGCGCGGCGTCGGCCCTGCGCATCGAGCGGCGGACCAATGTCATGTGCCCGCAAGCGGGCGAATTGCTGGTGCGGATGTACCGGCCGGCGGCAGATGGCTCCGCCGCATCGGATACGGCGCAGGCGACCGCGCTGGTCACCGCGTTCCCGGCGCGCGGCAGGGCCGTGGGCGCGTATCTGGCGGCGGGACGCTATCAGGTTCCCGCATCGCCCCCCGGCGCGCTGGAGGACCAGGCGCTGTTCCTGGCGTTGCAAGAGCATGGGCTGATGCGGTTGAACGCCGCCGGCACCATCGAGCTGGCACCGCGCGATCTGCCGCAATGGCTGGCCGCCGACGCGCGCGCGCGCGCGGCGGAGCTGGCGGACTGGAAGCAAGTCAAAGCCGATGCCGCCACCACCAAATTGTTCAAGCGCCTGTACCACCAGGCCGATGGCGCCTATGTCCGGCAGCAAATCGATATCCATAACAGCGAACGACGGCTGCTGGCGTGGCGGGTCAAGGCGCCCGACGGCCTGGTGCTGGACTGGAGCGCCAGCGTGGCCGGGCCGTCGAACGCCGGCGGCGCGCCAGTGATGGTGGCCACCACGAGCCAGATGCCGGTCGCCGCCTCGCGCCTGTTCGCATCGCTGCCGCAGGGCTGGCAGCCGTGGACGCGTGTCGCCCGCTGGCCGCAAGCCGGCGAGACGTCCGGCGGTCGCCCGGTGCTGCGTCTGAAGCTGGCGCTGCCGCGTCCCGCATCCGGAGGCGAAACGCTGCGGATGATGGTGGCGGGGCGCCTTGCAAGCGGTGGCGCCTCCGGGGCCGGCGTCCAGGTATCGGCCGCATGCACCGGCCGCGCGTGCGCCGGCAGGAACGATGTGCAGGAACTGACGCTGACGTTGCAAGCCGGCGCACGCGAGGTGGCGCTCGAACTGCGGCCGCTAGACTTCAACGCGCCGGAGGACGAGAAGTACCGCCACCTGCGCGTCGCTGGCGGCCGGGTAAGCTGGCAGGCGCTTGCCCTGACCGACACCGGGGCCAATCCCGCCCGCGCTCCCGCATCCGCCCCGGCGCCGGTGCGGCTGGAAGACCGCAACGGCACGCCGCTGTGGAACGACGGCGCCCCGACCCAGCCGGCCATCGATGCCGGCCTGGCGCCGTTGTTGGGCGTCGGCCCGGAGCATGCCAACAGCGTCGCCGGCATGCTTGCACGGCTGCCGTCGGCGGGCGCGCAGGTCGGCGCCAGGCTCACGCTCGACCTGCCGTTGCAGGCGCTCGGCCAGCGCATCCTGGACTGCGTCGGCATGCGCCAGGGCCGCTGGGATGGCAAGGGCTGCATCGGCGGCCAGGCCGCGCCGGAAGGCCGTCATGCGGGACTGGTGATCCTCGATACCGAAAACGGTGACGTGCTGGCGGCCGCCGGCGCCGGCGCGGGGGAGCTTAACAGCGGCAACTGGGCCGAGGTGCGTGACTTCGACCGCACCAGCCCCGCGCGCAGCCCCCTGCGCCTGCCGGCCTTGCAGCACGACGGCGGCGCCCATCAAAGCCCGGGTTCAACCTTCAAGGTGGTGAGTGCGCTGGGCCTCGAAATGGCCGCCAAAACCGATCCGCAGATCGATGCGCTGCTAAGCGGCATGCCGCTTCCCGCCATCAATCGCCTGGCGTCGCAGAGGGGCTTCGGTTTCCAGACCGACGCCGCGATCTATCCGCTCAATCCCAAGCTGGCGCACATCACCAACTATCGCGAGCAAAGCCTGGACCGGCGCGCGCAGGAGGGCCGTCTCGGGCTGGCGCAGGCGCTCACCTACAGCCTCAATACCTGGTTCGCCTGGTCCGGCGAATTGAGCGACCATAGTCTGTTCGGCCGGCCCGACGGCGGCGCGCCTGACCTGCAGGCGCTGGACGCGGACGCCCTCGATGGCGTGCGGCCGATCGTGGCGGCCGCGCACCGTCTCGGCTTCGAGCAATCCATGCGCCTCGATGGCGGGCTGCTGCCGGCGGACTTCAACTGGCGCAGCTGGGATGCGCTGCAGGCGACGCCGGCCCACATCGACACCATCCACACCCGCCACGAGCTGCGGCAGATGGCGATCGGCCTGCGCATGCAGGTCACGCCGCTTCAAATGGCGCTGGCGTCGGCGGCGGTGGGGCAGGGCAAGGTGGTGGCGCCGCGCATGCTGCTGTCGCTCGATGGCAAGGATAGCGTGGTGCCGGCCATGAAACCGGTCGGCGTCCGCCTGGACCGCATCAAGGCCGGCATGAAGGGAGTGGTCGATGTCGGCACCGGGGCCGGCGCCTTCGGCGGCGCGGCGCTGGCCGGCCTGCGCCCCGGTTTGTACGGCAAAACCGGCACCGCGCCCACCGGCGACGACACGGCCACCGTCTGGTTCACCGGCTGGCTGGAACCGGGCAGCCTGCCCGGCCAAACCCACCGGCTGGCGATGGCGGCCTTCGTTAGCCACTCCGACGTCACCGGTGGCGCCCACGCGGCGCCGGTGGTCGCGGCGGTGCTGTCCACGCTGGCGGGGCAGCAGCGGGAACAGAAGGGGAAATAGGCTTGTAAGCGGGATAATGAAAGCGGTCTGTCTGTGGCATCATTTACAAGCGTGAGCCATAGCGCCCATTTTTGTTTTTCTATCATTTACAGGACTTTATGCGGTTGCCAGGAACCCGGTATCAGGAGCACGGCTGGGAACAAGTGCGCAAGCTGTTGGGACACTGCTCGTTGCAGGCTTTCCGGCGGATTGAGATGCACCAGATGCTCGAACCAAGTCCCCACGCGGAGCTGCTCGACAGCTATACCGACGCGGTGGCGGCGGCCCTGCACGCGGGCGCGCGCTCGGCGCGCGGCGAGGCGGAAGGCAACAGCTATGGCGAGAGCGTCTACGAGCTGTCGCTCGGTTTGTTGTATGAACTGCAGGCGCATCCCGGCTTCTGGCAGGCCTTCGTGGCGACGGTGGCTGTCGAACACGCGCGCAGCGGCGCCTTCTGGCTCGACGCGGCGGCCGATGGCGTGATGCGCAAAAAGGTCAACGACATGTACGCCGGCCTGCGCGACAAGGTCGATGCCGACAACTACATCGTCACCACGGGGCGCGACTGCTCTCCCAACAAAATCTACACATACCGGATGCTGGACACGGCCTATCGCGAGATCGCCAGCTTGTTCGCCGCCTGGAAGGAACATGAGTCCCAGGTGGGGGCGATATTGGGCCGTCCGCTGGAAGGCAGCCCTATCGAAGTGCGGCAGATGAAGTCCATCGGCGGCTGCAGGGCGGAGTGGATCATCCGCTGGAGCGAATCGCTGGAACGCTTCGGCGGCGCTCCCGGGCCGCTGCATACCCGCTCCAAGCGCTTCGCCAGCCTGAAAAACAGCCCTGACAAAATCGCGGCGATGCTGGCCGAAATCGGCGACTATGAGGAATTGTCTTCGAATATGGACCGTGTGGACGACTGGCAGGGCGAAGCCGGCGAGGCGGCGTTGTGGCTGGAAGACTACTGGCGCGTGACCGGCGAATCCGAGCGGCTGGAGGCGCAAGGCGGCGTGTTCGACGACGATCGCAAACTTGCCGCTGCCGCGCCGGACGGATTCGAGACTGAGGACGAGGAGGGTGCCACTCTGAAGGGCGACGGGAACGTCCCGCCGATACCGGAGCCGGCCGCCCTGGCGGTGGAGCAGGAGTTGGCCGGCGCGCTTTCCCTGCCCCCCCGCTACATGGAATTGGCGCGGGCCGCGCAGCAAGCCGGCAGCTGGATGCTGCGCGTTCTGCACGACGAATCGCTGCCGATACGCCTTGCCGTGTATCACAAGCTGCTGGGCGCCGCCGACGACACCTACCCGGATGCCTGGCTGGACCCGGCCACCGGCGAGCTACCGACATTGCAGCAGTTGGCGGCGCTGGACCGGATTTCGATGCCGACGCTGCGCAAGCGCCGCAACGAAGCGATCGACAAGCTGCATGCCGCCAGTGCGGCAAAATGAAGGAGAACGAATTGAATTCAGCACAAGATGAGCAGGACGCCAAGGCGCTGGACGCGCGGTTGCGCGAGCGCGCGCTGCTGGCCCGCGCCGTGCCGGACGACCGGCTGATGCTGGCCGATACGACGCTGCTGGCGGCCCTCGACGGCAGCCGGGCGCTGACGCCGAATGAGCGCCAGGCGCTGGCCGCGTCGCCGCTGACGCTGCGCCGCTTCCGTCAACTGTCCCTGGAGCGTCGCGCGACGGCCGCCCCCGCGGCCAACGACGCGCAGTGGCGCGGCAGCACCGGCATGCTGCGCGCAGCCTCCAGCACCGCTTCGCTGGAGGCGCTGGTCACCGACGACAATTACTGGACGCTGCACTTTGTGCCGCACGATGGCGGCTGGCAGGTGATCCTGTCGCTGTCGGCGCAGGCACCTTTCGCCGCGCGGCTGTTGAGCGAACAGCCGCAGTTGCGGGTGATCGACGGCGGCGGCGCCATCGTGCTGCAAGGCCGGCTCGACGCCGACGGCGAGTGCGAACGCGCTTGGCCGTTCGACACCGCGCCGGCGCCGCATTTTCACATGTACGGCGCCGGTTTCGCCGTCGAGCCGGTCGCTTAGCCGATCATGGGTTTTTTTTCGCGCCGCCGCAAACAGGCAACCGATACCGGTGGCCTGGGCGTGAGCCTGATCGCGCTGCGGCTCGACGACGGCGACGTCGTGCCGGCCGACTGCACGGTCGTGGTCTTCGATGCGGCAGGCAATGCGCGGCGCGCGGCGCCGGGCAAGGTGTCGTGCGAGCAGGGCGAATCGGTGTTCTGCTTCCATCCCGGACCTTACACGGTCGCCCTGATACCGTTCGCCGCCGCGCCGGAGTGGGGCCTGCGCTTGCGCTTTGTGGTCGACGCGGCCAATCCGCGCGTGTCGCAGCAGCGCTTCGACCTGTATTTGTACAGCGAGACATCGGGGCGTTTGCAACTGGCGGGCTTCGGCGCGTCGGTGGAGACGGCCTTGCGGGCGGAGCTGGCGCACGGGGCGCTGGATCTGCCGCCTTGCACCTCGCTCGACGAATGGCATGCGTTCCGCGCCGGACTGAATCAACTGATGTACACGCGCTACGGCGTGACCGTCGACGACTGCGTGCCGGTCGATCTGGGTGAACAGGTCGATTTCGCCGACATACTCAAGGCGCGTGCCATGCCAGCGGCGGAAGCCGAGCGTCCCGCCGCCGACGCATCGGCGCCAACCATCGATGCGCCGCCGCCCGTCGAGCTCCATATGCTGGACTTGCCGGCATCCGGCTTGCCTTCCGCGGCCGCCGCCGCTCCACAGCCGCAACCAAAGCCCGCCACGCAGGGCGATGCGCAAGCTTTACGACGGCTGTTCCTGGAGTTGCCCGCCGTGAGCCGCGAACTGCGATTGCTGCAATTGCCGGAAGGCCTGCCCGTCTTCGAGCGCCATCAGACGTTGCTGCTGCGCCTGGGCATGGCAAGCTTGAACGTCACCACCATGCCGGCGCTGGCTTGGGCCGCGCCCGACCAGCCGTTGGCCGAAGCAGACCGGAATCGCCGCAGCCGCCACACGCTCATCGCCCGCGACGCGCTGGATGAAGCCTGGTCGTTGCTGGCGCGCCTTCAACTGGCCGGCCACGAACAATGGCCGCAATTGCTGGACGAAGCGGACCGCATTTGCGCCAACCTGGAAACCGGCTTGTCGCTGCGCCGCGCGCCATATGCCGAGCGCGTGGAGCCATCGCTATGACCATCCTGTCCATCACCTCCACGCCGACCATCGCCGAATGCCGCAGCATCCTGGCGGACGGCCGCGTGCTCACCATCACCGCCAGCCGTCGTCCGCGCGCCAACCGCGCCGAGGTCAAATGCAGCGTCCCCGGCGCGCCGGCGGTCGCCGAGCGTATGCAGGAGGTGGTCCGCCTGGCGCGGCATACCGAAGTGCGTTTCGACAGCCGCGACCAGGTCGTCCTCAGCATGGACATCGCGCCGGGCGACGCGGAGCGCGACTGGGAACTGGCGGCTGTATTGGCCGACCGCGCCGTGCGCGGCCTGTTCCAGCCTGTCGCGGGCGTGCAAACCGTCGCCCACGGCTGGTCCGACAGGTGGCATCTCGGTCAATTGTCCGGCAGGGCCGATGGCGGCAGCGCGTCCGTCGGCATGATGCAAGTAACCCACCTTGGCGCCTTGACCGGACACGCCGACCCGTCGGCCGCCGTGTCGACGGTGCGCGCCTGGTTTCCGCTGCACAGCGGGGGCGTCAACGATGAACTGGCGTGGGTGGAGGTAAGCGTGTTTCCGATCGACGCCGGGCCGGCGACCGTCGACGTGTCGGCCAACGCCACGCACACCGCCGCCGCCGACAGCGAGGAAGACACCATCGCCGCACCGGGACTGGACCTGAGCGCGCAGCAGGACATCCGCCAGACGCTGGCCGGGGCGCGCCACTTCGACGGCAAGGGGCTGGGCCGCTGGCGCAGCGTGGTGCGCTTCGGCCAGCCGCGCTTCCAGGGCGGCTCGTACCAACTGGCGCTGGTGATGGCCGACCGCCTGGCGCGCGGCCGTGAATTCGTGCCGCGCGGGCGCATCATCGCCACCGGCTGTTCGAGTGCATGGCATGCCGGCCGCGTGGATACCGTCGAGGGACGCGAACCGAAACTGGAGTTGATACTAAGGCAAGTCGGCGCGGGCGACAGGGTGCTGCTGCCCAAGGCCTGGGAGGAAGGGCTGCCACCCGGATTCGGGGCGGATTTGCGCCAAAAAGGCGCGACGTTGGCCTGTATAGAGCGTATTGGCATGATTTAAGCTGGCGCTGAATCGTGCGCAAGAATGAAACCGGCTTGCCCTGCTAAAATCGGCGGATGACAGGGTGGCACGGAAGATGAATCGAAGAAGGAGTCTGACATGTTCCAAATGTTTGGTTTTGGCGGCGTTAAATGCCCGCGTTGCGAGCACAAAAACGATGACCAGTCGGGCTACTGCAAGCATTGCGGTTTGACCCTGGGCGCGCCGCGCAACGAGCCGGTCCTGCGCGATAACCGCTGGATTCCCGGCGACGACGAGCTGGCGGTCTACTTCGGCGTGAGCGCCTTGTCCGGCATCTTCACCAAGACGCTGCGCGTGCCGGCCACCTCGCGCGCCTACATCCTGCAAGCCGATAAGGCGACCGAGGTGCCGCAGGGCGAATACGAGATCGAAGGCTTTTTCACCCGGCTCAATCATCTGCTGCGCAACCAGAACGCCGAAATCCTGATCACCCGCAGCGCGCCATTGCCGGTGGAGTTTTCGTTCAGCGACCTGCAAACGGCCGAACACCTGAAGATTTCGGCGCGCTTCACCGTCGCCATCCGCATCGAAAACGTGCCGGCCTTCGCGCAGCACTTCATGACGGTGCCCGGCGTCGTCAGCACGCTGCACCTGCATGAACTGTTGTCGCCATCGGTGCGCCAGTTGGCGGCCGAATTTGTCGGCGGCCGTTCGATGCGCGACATGGCGCAAAACGCCGACCTGCGCCTGCAACTGGACGAGCGCCTGCAGGCCGCACTCAAACTGCGTCTGGCCGCCTACGGCCTGGCGGTGGAGCGGGTCGAGACGGCCGCGCTGCGCCACGATAAATTCGACCATAACCGCGAGCGCATCGGCACCCTGTGGCTGGTGGCCGACGAGCGCCACGTGCAGCTCGAACATGCCAAGCAGCTCGACCAGATCTACGACGAGGAGGAATGGCAGGCCATCTGGCGCGAAGAGCAGAAGATGCGCTCCGACTTCCGCCGCGCGGAGCTGCGCCAGGACGCCAGCGTCAACAAGGCCGAACTGACGTTGAAGGAAAGCGAGCGGATACAGTCGCTGCGCGCGCGCGAGGTGGAGCTTTACAGCCGCGTCATGGAATCGAAAACCCGCAAGGTGGCGCTGGACAAGGGTGCCGGCACCGTCCTGGCCGACCTGGAACACGAACTGGCGAAGGGCAAGTCGCACCGCGCCGGCGAGCAGGCCGACTGGGAGCACGTGCGCCAGCTGGCGCAGATCAAAATGCGCACCGAGCTGGAAGTGCTGCAGCAGACCGCCGCCGAGCAGCGCCAGTTGGCGCAGCAGCGCCTGTCCCACCAGTTGCGCCAGCAGGCGATTGAAAACCAGATCGCCCAGGCGCTGCTGATCGAGGACGAATCGCACCGCCGCAACGAGCTGGCGGCGCTGCGCCAGCGCGAAAAAGACGAGAAGGCGCGCGAGCTGCAAGTTGAGTCGGAAGCCCACGAAGCGCGCATCCAGGGTATGACACTGGCCGGAGCCGCCCGCCGCCGCGAGGCCGAGCGGGTGCAGGAATGGGAAGACCAGCTTGCACTGGCGCGCCAGCGCGAGATGCTGCGCGGCGACGCCGTCAAGGACGCCGCCAACGCCGTGCAGGTGGCCGAGATCAACCAGAAGATCGAGGAATTGAAGCGCGCCGGCGCGCAGGCCGACTCCATCGCGCAGTACGAAAAGCTGCTGCGCACGATCGAGGCGGACGGCATCCACGCGCGCCAGAACCAGGCAAACAGCAAACAGGCATTGCTGGACCAGTTGGCGGTCGACGAGCAGCGCCAGATCCTCAAGCAAAAGGAGCAGGAGGCCGAATGGCAGCGCGAGCTGAAAAAGCTGGAGCACGAGCGCGAAGAGAAGTTCGCGCGCTGGAAGGGCGAGTACGACGTGCTGCTGGCGCAGCAATCGCATGAGATCAAGCGCATCGAAACCATCGGCGGTTTGAGCGACACCGGAAAGGTTGCCACCGCCGCCGAGCCGAATGCCCAGGCGCTATCGCAGATCATGAAGATGCAGATCCAGGGCGGCATGTCGGCCGAACAGATACAGGCGCTGGCCAACGTGGTGGCCGCCGAGCATGGCATGACGCCGGCCGAAGCGCAGCGGCAGGCCCACGAGCGGGTGCTCGAAGAGCGCGCGCACCGCGACGCGGAACTGGACAAGGACCGCCGCCACCAGCTCGACCTGCTCAATGTGCAGAACACGGCCAGCGCCAGCGCGCTGACAACCCAGAGCCAGTTGGGCATCGGCGTCGCGCGCGCGGGCGTGCCGCTGCCGGCCACGCCGAAAAGCGTGGGTTACTGCGTCAACGGCCACCCGACGCGGATAGACCACCCCCACGACAAGTTCTGCGCCCAATGCGGCGTCCCGTTAACGTAGGGCGGATTAGGCGGAACGCCGTAATCGGCCATGCATGGGCCGTCGGTGCGCATATATGGCCGATTACGCTGCGCTAATCCGCCCTACGTGATTTAGATGAGCGCAGGCGCCGATAGCCCAGCGCCCGTCCCCAACGCCAAACAGCAGGAACGGTTACACTTCAGTCAATGATGCAAACGGCAAGAGACAAGATCCGCGAACTGCGGGCCTTACATGAAGACGGTCTGTTAAGCCTCCAAGAGTTCGACCGTCGCAAGAACGCCATCCTGGATGCGGAGTACGCGCCGCCGGGAGGCAGCGCCACGCCGGTCCCGATGCCGGCGCGCCAGGGCACCGAACTGGGCCTGATGTCCGGCCAGGAGATCGGTCCGCAAAACCGCCGCTACCGGCTGGAGCGCCTGATCGGCATGGGCGGCATGGGGCAGGTGTGGCAAGCCACGGACCTGGCCACGCACGCGGAGCTTGGCCACAGCGAGATGGTCGCGCTGAAAATCCTGCCGCCGCAGCTGACCCAAAGCGCCACCCACGCCAAGTTGCTGATCGAGGAAGCGACCCAGGCGCGCAAGCTCGCACATGAAAATATCGTCCGCGTCTACGAATGGGCGCAGGACCCCGCCACCTCCAGCTACTTCATCATCATGGAATACCTGGAAGGCCAGGACCTGGATGCATACCTGGCCGCGCAAGGTCCGCTGCCGCTGGAGGCGGTCTTCAAGCTGCTGTCGCCGGTCGGCGACGCGCTGCAATACGCGTGGGAGAAGCACAAGCTGGTCCACCGCGACATCAAACCCGGCAACGTCTTCCTGACCCAGCGCAGCGAAATCAAACTGCTCGATTTCGGCATCGCCTCGCGCGCGCGCAGCGCCGGCAGCAGCCTCGGTCTGCAGACACCGAACGCCGGTACGGTGGGCTACCGCGCGCCGGAAGCCGGCACGCATCAACGCCAGCCCGCGCCCAAGCTCGATGTGTACGCGGTGGCCGTGATGATCTACCAACTGCTGGAAGGCCGGATGCCGTTCGACGACATGCGGCCGGCCGACTTTCATCCATCGCCGCCGCACGGCTTGAACGAGCGCCAATGGCAGGTGCTGCAAACCGGCTTCGCCTATCAGCAGGAGCGCCGTCCGGCATCGGTCAACGAGTTGCTGGCGCAGCTGCAGCGGGCCACCGGGCCGACCGACGAGGAACTGGCCGCGCAGGCCGCGCAAAAGGCCGCGCAACAGGAGAAGGAGCGGCAGGAGCAGCTGGAGCGCGAGCGCCAGCGTAAGAAGGAACTGGCGGCGCAGGCCGAGCAGGCCCGCCTGACCGAACAGAAACGGCAGGCGCAGGCAGTAGAAATGGCAGCGCGCCGCGACGCCGAGGCCAAGGCCGCCGCGCTGGAAAAGGTGCGGCTGGACCAGCAGCGCCGCGCCTTGGAAGCCAGGCAGCGCGCGGAAGCGGAAGCCGCCGCGCTGGCGCGCAAGCAAACCTTGCGCGAGCAACTGCAGGCGCGCCGGGACGCCGACGCCAAGAAAGCCCGCGACGAGCGCGAAGAGCAGCAGCGCAAGGCCGCGCAGCTGAAGGCGGAAGCGGCCTATCGCGCGGAGCAGGAGCGCCACCGCAAGCAGCTGGCCGAGCGCAACGCCGCCGAGCTGGCCGCGCTGATGCCGACGGCGGGCAGCCCCGTGGCGGACCCCAGCGGCGTGCTGCGCGACCGCTTTATCGACGGTACCGGTGTCGGTCCCGATCTGGTGCTGATCCCGACCGGGCGTTTTCAGATGGGGTCCCACGAACACGAACACGCGGTGGCGATCAAGGCGGGAGCGCAGAAGAACTGGCTGGACCGGGAGACGCCGCAGCACTGGGTCGGCATCGAACAGCCGATCGCGATGGGCCGCTTTCCGGTGACCGTGGGACAGTGGCGCCAGTTCGTTCGCGCCACCGGCTGGGAATCGCAGTCCGACACCGACTGGCGGGCGCCCGGTTTCGCGCAGGACGACGACCATCCGGTGATCGGCGTCAGCTGGATGGACGTGCAGCTGTATCTGCGCTGGCTGTCCGAAAAGACCGGACAGACGTACCGCTTGCCCAGCGAATCCGAATGGGAGTACGCCTGCCGCGCCGGGACCAAGACCGCCTTCAGCTTCGGCGACGGCATCACCACCGAGCAGGCCAACTACGACGGCAACTACACCTACAACGGCAGCGCGCGCGGCGCCTTCCGCCAGGGGACCAGCAAGGCCGGCACCTTCCCGCCCAATCCCTGGGGCCTGTTCGATATGCACGGCAACGTGTGGGAGTGGACCCAGGACGTGGTCCACGACAGCTACGTGGGCGCCCCGGTCGACGGCAGCGCGTGGGAGGAGGGCGGCGATAACGTACGGCGGATATTGCGCGGCGGCTCATGGCTTTACAACCCGCGCTACTTGCGCTCCTCGGTGCGCAACGGCTTCTCGGCGGTGCTGGCCAACGATATCGTCGGCTTCCGCGTCGCCCGTAAACTGGTCTAGTTCCTGGTTGGGGGTGTATACTGCCGCCTTCTTCGCAGCACAACCACCAGGACCAACGATGAGCGCTTTGCCCCCATGCCCGAAATGTAATTCCGAATTCACCTACGAAGATGGCGCCCAGCTGGTGTGCCCGGAATGCGCGCACGAGTGGAGCGCCACGGCTACCGACGCCGCCGACGACGGCGCGCGCGTCTACCGCGACTCGGTCGGGAACATTCTGCAGGATGGCGACACCGTCACCGTCATCAAGGATCTGAAGCTCAAGGGTGGTGGCGGCACCGTCAAAGTCGGCACCAAGGTCAAGAACATCCGCCTGGTCGATAGCGACCACGATATCGACTGCAAGATCGAAGGCTTCGGCGCCATGAGCCTGAAGACGGAATTCGTCAAGAAAGTGGTGTGACGCTTCCCCGTTTAGGGGAGGCGAAACTCTGCTAAACGGTGTAAATTGTGGGTTCTGATTACCGTCCACGAGGAACACGGAATGACTATCAAAGTACTGCGCGATCAATCGCTGCCGATGCGACACATCGTCCACGTGCGCAACCACATCGTATCGACCGACGGTTCGGTGGAAGAGGGCGGCAGCGACGCCGGTCCGTCGCCGCACGACCTGTACGATGCGGCGCTGAGCGCCTGCAAGGCGCTTACGGTGGTCTGGTTCGCCAAGCGCAAGAACATCCCGCTCGAACATGTGGAAGTGAGCATGGAGCGCGACGCCAGCGAAGAGCGCCAGGGTGTCTACCGCCTGGCCGCCACCCTGCACCTGACGGGTAATCTGAGCGACACCCAACGCGCCGAGTTGCTGGCCGCCGCGCAGAAATGTCCGATCCACAAACTGATGACGTCCGTGACCACCGAAGTCACCACCGTCCTGGGATAAGCCGATGACGATCTCGAATCTGTTGAAGGGCCATGAAAAGGATCTGGGCGGCGGCTTCGTCGTGCGCCGTTATCTGCCGTCCGCCGTCAAGCAGGCGGTTGGCCCGTTTATTTTCTTCGACCATTTCGGTCCGGTCGACGTGCCGCTCGACGCCGACCATGACGTGCGTCCGCATCCGCACATCGGGCTGGCGACGGTGACCTATCTGTTCGAGGGCGCGATGGATCACCGCGACAGCATCGGCACCTTCCAGCGCATCGAACCCGGTGCGATCAACTGGATGACGGCGGGGCGCGGCATCGTCCATTCCGAGCGCACGCCGAAGGATTTGGTCGGCAAGCCGCACCGCACGCACGGCCTGCAGCTGTGGGCCGCGCTGCCGGTGGCGCACGAGGAGGACGAGCCGGGCTTTTGTCACACGCCCTCCGCCGATATTCCGGAGCTGGCGGTCGATGGCGCGCGGGTGCGGGTGCTGATCGGCACCGCGTTCGGCAGGACCTCGCCGGTCAAGACCTTTAGCCGCACCTTGTATCTGGATGTGATGTTGAAGGCGGGGCAGGAGCTGGCCCTGAGCGGTTTGCCGGAGGAAGCGGCGATCTATCCGGTGGGCGGCGATCTGGAGATCGACGGCACGCCGCTGGAGAAAAACAATATGGCGCTGCTGGATACGGGCAGCACGCAGCTGGTGAAGGCGACGTCGGAAGCGCACTTCGTGGTGATCGGCGGCGAACCGCTGGACGGGCGGCGCTTCATGTCGTGGAATTTCGTCTCGTCGAGCAAGGAGCGCATTGTGAAGGCCGGCGAGGATTGGGAGGCGCAGCGTTTCGACAAGGTGCCCGGCGAGACGGAGTGGATACCGCTGCCGGTCAAGAAGCCCGCGGGCGGGCAATACCTGTAAGTCGTGCGGAGCGCCCGTGCGCCGATGTATCGTCGATACACGTAGGGCGGATTAGCGAAGCGTAATCGGCCATGCATGCGCCGTCGGCGGCGCGCCCATGGCCGATTACGGCGTTCCGCCTAATCCGCCCTACGTGTCTCCGAGGTGCTCGCGGATTGCTATGCGCGGGCCGGAATAATGCCCTCCGCCTTGAGCCGCTCGAACAAATCAAAAAACGCGTCCGGCGTGCTTTGATACGTCAAAAAACCCGCCTTGCGGCTCTTGGTCATATCGGCGAGGACTTCCATCGGCCGGCCCAGATCCGCGTCGGTATGCCACCACGACGCCAGCTTGCCGATATCCCCCTCCGCCAGCCCGTGCCTGGCCGCGATCTCCGCCCACGCGCGCGGCGCGTCGTCCATCCTGCCTTCCAACGGCTGCACATCCCCGTCGAACGGCGCCGCCTCGATCCCGAAGTACTCCGCCAGCTTAGGCCACAGCCACTTCCACCTGAACACATCGCCATTGACGACATTGAAATCCTCGTTGGCGCCCGCCGTGCCGGTCGCCGCCCATTCCAGATGCGCCGCCAGCAGCCGCGCGTCGGTCATATCCGTCAGCCCGTTCCACTGCGCCGCCGATCCCGGGAACACGAACGGCGTCCCGGACTCCTTGCACAGCGTCGCATAGACGGCCAAGGTCAGCCCCATATTCATTGCGTTGCCCACCGCGTAGCCGATCACGGTATGCGGACGATGCACACTCCAGCTATAGCCGCCGCGCGCGGCTGCCGCGAACAAACGGTCTTCCTGCTCATAATAGAAATTGTCGACAGGCTTGCGTCCTTGCTCCTCCCGGAACGGCGTCTCGGGCACCGCGCCGGTCGCATACGCCTCGAAAGGCCCGAGGTAATGCTTCAACCCCGTCACCAGTGCCGCGTGCTTCAAGGTGGCCGCGTCCTGCAAAGCATCGAGCACACTGCTGACCATCGCTCCATTGACGCGGATGTTCTCTTTCTCGTTGGCCTGGCGCGCCCACGCTGTGAAAAACACATGGGTGACGGCGCGCCCGGCGAGCGCCCGCGCCACCTCGTCGCGCGAGGTCAGGTCCGCGCGTATCGGCTCGACGCCGGCCAGCAGCGGCGTGCGGCCGCGCGACAGGCCAAGCACCGACCAGCCATTGCCCAGCAGCCGCTCGGCCAGCGCGCTACCCGTCACGCCGCTGGCGCCGACGATCAATGCGGTATTTTCCATGCGAAAACTCCTTTTATTAAGCGATAAGGAATGATAATCGCGAATGGATTTCGTATTTACGATAAGATTTCACGCAATTCATGAAATTTATTCCGCAAAAATGCACGCTTCCGACCACCTCAAGGACATCGCCTACTTCGTGCAAGCCGCCGACGCCGGCAGCTTCACCGTCGCCGCCGCCCGGCTGCAGCTGAGTAGCTCCGCCGTCAGCAAAAGCCTGGCGCGGCTGGAAGCGCGGCTCGGCGTCAAACTGTTCGAGCGCAGCACGCGCAGGCTGACACTGACCGACGCCGGCCGCAAATACCACGAGACCTGCCGGCGCGTGCTGATGGAACTCGGCGAGACCGAAGCCGCGCTGGCGCAGGACGCCGAACCTGCCGGTCGCTTGGTGCTCGGCTTGCCGGCCACGTTCGGCCGCCTGCGCGTCATGCCGGAACTGCTGCGCTTTTGCGGACAATATCCCAATCTGCGCCCGCAGGTCACCTTCACCGACCGTTTTGTCGACGTCCAGGAGGAGGGGCTGGATCTGGCGGTGCGCATCGGCGGGCCCGCCCACTGGCCGGCATCGCTGGGGCACGTTCACCTGGGCGACGAACGCCTGATTTTCTGCGCCACCCCGGCCTATCTGGCGCGGCGCGGTACGCCGCACTCCATCGCGGACCTGGCGCTGCACGACTGCGTCGTCTACGGACGCGCCGACGGCACCGCGAGTCCATGGCTGTTCGCGTCCGCCGGCGGGCAAACCGAGCGCCGTACGATGGAACACCGGATCATGGCCGGCGACGGCGAGGCGCAGATGACGGCGGTGCTGGCCGATATGGGCGTGGCGCAGCTGGCGACATGGCTGGTGCGCGACCATCTGGCGTCCGGCGCGGTGGTGGAGGTGATGACGGAGCGCGCGATCGACGGCCTGCCGCTGCACGTGGTCTGGCCGTTGGCGCGTCCGATGTCACCGAAGGTCGCGGCGCTGCTCGATCAGTTGAAGGCGAAGCTGAAAATACGTTAGGCGGTATGCATGTCGCGCGCGGCGACGGTGTTGTACATGTCGGCTGCGCCGGTGCGGATGATCCAGTGCTCCGGATACGGATCGCTGGCGAAACGGCTGTGGCGCGGGACGCGGCTCAGTTTATCCAGCGATACGCCCGGCGCCAGCGCGGTCTCCTTGCCGGTCAACTGGTCGAGGTGCCAGAAGCCGCCGTCGCGATGCAGCAGCAGCGGCAACGCGGCCGCGTGTGGCGCGGCGGCATACGATTTGACCGGGTAACCGGGATGCGTTTCCGGCATCAGCACGTAGAAGCACTCGGCGTTCGCGCCCTGGTCGATGCGGTGCAGGATCACGCCGTGCGGCATGATGGCCGACACCGACAGCACGACGATGCCCTTGATGCTGGCGCTCAGTTCAATGCGCATGCCGAGGCGCAGCGTGGTCGGTTTGTGCTTGCCCGGCCAGACGCCGTCCAGCAAGATGCCGTAACGGGACACGTCTTCGATCTCGAAGCCCTGGCCGCACCGGCGTATGACAGCGTGGCGGCCGGACAGGCGCCGCGTCAGGCCGTTGGTGTCCTGGCCGTCGGCGGTGTAATGGGTCAGCATGACGTCGGATTCGGGATCGACCAGTTCAAAGCGTCCCAGCACGCATTCCTCCATCGCGAACAGGCGGATCTGACGCTGCGCTCCGCTCTCAGGCGCGGCGTTGACGAAGCTGGCCGCGTGGCTGGCGTGCGGATGGACGGCGTTGGTGACGGGGATGTCGATCTCGATCAGGTCCTCGTCCCAGGCGATGGTCGTAAAGCCCAGGTCCACTTTGCCGGCCGGCGCGTTCAGGTCCAGGTGCGCGATGCCGGCGTTGCGGGCGGTGACGTCGATATCAAGACTGTCGCCGCCTTGCGCGCTGACGCGGGCGATGGAGGCGTCGTCCGCCATCACGCGCACGTTCTTGTGGGTGCTCAGGAAGATGCGGTGGATCTCGGTCAAGGTCGCGTCGAGGCGCGGCACCAGGATGACGAAGGTGCACACCCATTTGCGGGCCGCCATGCCGGTGTGCTGGCTAAGCAGCTCGATGCTGATCTGGTATTGGCCGTGCTCCTTGCCGCGCGACGAAAACTCGGCGAACACCGGACGCCATTCGCCATTGGTGGCGCGCACGAATTGCTGGCGCGCGGCGCCATTGGGGATCAGGTCCGATTGCAGTTGCAGCGTCAGTTGCGGCGCGCAGGCGTCGGGCATGCCGCGCAGTTCCATCTTCAGCGTTTGACGGCCGCCGGCGGCGCGCGGGTCGAAGCCGCTGATGTGCAACTGCGGGCGCTCGGACTGGGCGCGTTGCAGCGGCCGGGCATACCCCCCCGGCGCGCTGGTGACGGCGGCAGGGACGGAGGAAGGCGCGGCGAAAAGCGGCGCGGCAATGCTGATGTCGGCGGCAGCCGGCGTCGTCGCCTGACCACCGGCGCGGGCGCTGCGCACGGCACTCAGCAGGTCATAGCTGGACGGCTCGGTTTGGGCGTGACCGCCTTCGCAAGCTTGTTCTCCAGACATGACCCAGTAGGTGCAATGCGGATGCTGGGCATTACTGCATTTTTTCATGGCGTACCGACCGATGGAATACCTGTCAGTTTATGCGTTTTACGCAGTCCTTGGCAATCAAACCCGCGCTTGAACGGCATATTTTTGCCCTAGCGCATATGCGGCGACCAAGACGCAACACTTACCCCTCGTCAACGCTCAAAAATGCGGCGGGATTGATGCGGCCGGCAGTGCCGTTTCGTCAAGATTGCGGATGTCCGGGGACGGCGCGGGTTGTGCAAATCGCATCACGATGGCGGTGACGTTGTCGATGTGGAGGTTGGCCGGCGGATGGTCGGCGTAATCATTGAACAACGCGTCGAGCGCGGCGCCGGCGGAGTGGCCCGGCCGAACCATCAGCGCCGGCCAGCGGGCGGTCCAGGGCAGCGGACGGCCGCACGACCAGAAGCCGTCGGTGGCCAGCAGATAGGTGGCGTCGGCGCGGACCGCCACCGCGCGGCGGTCGGACAGGTGCCGCAGGAACGGCGGCAGGTTGGCCGCGTCCAGCGGCAGCAGGCCGTCTTCCAGCACCTGCGGATTGGCGAAGGCGTTGCCGAGGATGTAGGCCTGCGAGATTTGCGGCCGGTGCTCGCCGTGCACCTGCTGCCACCATTCCTCCTCGCCCAGCAATCCGTGCATCGCGAAGCAGGTGGCCGGCACATGGTCCACCGTCAGCGGCCGGACGGTTTGCGAGGTGATTTCGTACAGCCGCGAATCGCCGACGTGGTATAGCATCGGCGCCTGGCCGGGCGGGATTTCCAGCAGCGTGAGCGTGGTGCCCGGACGGCGGAAGCTGTCGGTATCGCCGGGTTGGCGGAAGCGTTGTTGGAGGTCGTCGTGCAGGCGGTCCAGGTGCGATCCCAGTTGCTCCACCGTGCCGCATGCGGGCACGCGCAGCAGGCCGTCGGCGACCGCCTCGGCGGCCTCGCGTCCATGGCCGTGGCCACCCATGCCGTCCATGACGGCGAGACGCACATGGCCCTGCGGCCAATTCGCGATCGTGGCCGACTGGCCGGTTTGGTCGCGCAGGAATACCGCGTGTCCGCTGGCATCGATGACCAGCAGATTGTCCTGGTTTTCCGGTACTTGCAGTTTGCTGATGCTGGCGCTGCTGCGGGCCGCGATATCGAGCCCGGGGCCGAAGTCCAGCATGTCGGTGATTCTTGTCATCGTGGCGGGCGGCGCGGCGCGGAGTCCGAAAGGCCACAGCTTAGCCGAAAAAACCGCGCCTGCGGAAGCGGGCGATGAAGCGTGCGCGGACGGGAACGAGGGTTCGCTGCGCGGATGCGTCATTCGCCGCCCCGGCGCAGCCACAAGCTGCTGACCCAGCCAGTTTGTTCACGGCCGCCGGCGCTGGTGGTGACCTGCCACCAGTCCCCTTCGCGCACGCCGGTGGGCGTGACGGTGGCGCCGGCCGGTACGGTGGTCAGGCGCGCCGCGTGCACCCCGGCGGCGGCGCGCACGTTCAGGTCGCGGTGCACCTGGAAAGACTTGCCGGCGATGAGTTCAGGCGGGAGGCGCGCCGGCGCGGACGCCGACGACTGATTCGTCGCGCCTTCGAGCGTGCCCGCCGCGACCGGCCGCGTACCCTGTACCGCGTACAGGATCAGGCTACCGAAACCCCATGCGCCCACCACCATGACCAGCAGCGCGCGCGCGTTGGCGCGACGCCACCATTGATTCGGCGTCAGATAGGCGGCCAGGAAGAGTGTGATCACCAGCCCCGTCGCGAACGCGCAGAGCGCGTAGAGTTTTGCCGTCTCCATCGCAGGTCCCCTCAGGCGTCGAAGCGCAGCACATAGTGGCCCGCCACCAGATGATGACCGGCCGGCAGCAGATACGGGGCATCCGTGCCGGTATCGCCGATGCTGGCGACGAATTCCATCTTCTCGTTCAGGTGATACAGCCCCTGGGTGGCGGTCAGCCGGCCGATCTTGTAGCCATCCGATGTGGCTTCAAAACTGAAAGCGTTGCGAGACAGGCCGATGCGATCGGCGCTGGCCGCGTTGACGCCGTCGGTGCGCTTGATGAAGCGGGGCGAGTCGAGTAAACGCAGCGCCGACAGCATCGGCGAATTGCGTCCGAAGGTGAAACGCGCGCCACCGGCGACCGCCGCGCCGACAGGCTGGGCGAGACAGAGCAGGGCGCGATAGCGGTCGGCCATTTCCGGCGCCGCCGGCAGCAGCCGGATCGCGCGGCCGTCGACCGGCGAGAACGTGGACGGCGCGTTGATGCGCTGGCGTCCCTCGCCGGTGCAGGCATACAGTTCGTCGGCCGCGTCGACCACAAAACTGATGACTGGCGCCGCGTCGGCGGACAAGGCCAGCGCCCGATCGAAAGGCAGCTCCAGCGTCTGGGCGCCTGTGTCGCGATAGCGGCTCAGGCGGGGCAGCGCCAGCGCCACCAGGTTGACGCGCTGCCGGGAGACCGGCGCGTAGGTGGCGTCGCTTTCACCGGGCTTATTTGCCGGCTTGTGGCTGACCGGCACCGCGGTCAGCTCCAGCGGAGCGCCGTCTGCGCGGCTCTGCCAGACCGCCGGCTTGACCGGAGTGGCATGGGCCGCCGGCGCCGGCGCCTGCATGGGCGCTGGATTGATGCTGATGCCTTCGCCGGCGCTGGACTGCATTCCAACGGGGGCGCCCGAGGCACGGGCGATCTTGAGCATCAGACGGGGGCTGCCACCGGGCGCATCGCGCAGGGATTTGATGGTGTAGTAGCCGCTGCGCGGATCGAAGCGGCATTCGAAGGCGTCCTTGGGGCGCATCTGCACCACCGGCGCCGCATCGGGACCGTCGTTGATGATCAGGATCGCGCCTTCGGGGCCGAACGGCCAGCCGCTGGCGGTCACGCTGGCCGCGCCGCCTTCGCCGCCGATCAGCGCCAGGCGCTGGTTCGGATAGATCGGGCAGACCGGATGCCAGATCGCGCTGTCGCGCGAGACGCTGACATTGAAGAGAATTTTTTCGTCGGCAGCGGGCAAATACACCGCATGGCCGAACTTGACCTCGATCTCGCCCGGCGCCAACGCCTCGGTGCCGATCACGTCGTAGCGCACCTGGTCGCCGCCGAGCAGGTCGCCGAAGTCCTTTTGATGCAATGCCGTCAAGGTCTGCGCCAGGTCGCGGGCGCGGGCGCCGCGCGTGAGGTGGTAGTCGTCGTCGACATCCTCCTGGGGCAGCATCAGCGTCACATGGGAGAAGCAGCGGGTGGCGGCGCGGCCCTTGTGCTCGCGCGGGCTGCGCTCCAGCAGGTCGCGCAGCAGCGGACGGCGAGAAAAAAGCGCCAGGCCGGGAGCCTGCCAGATCGCCTCGCCGTTGAAAACGTCGGGAATACGGCCCAGGACTTCGTGTTGGACATAGATCGGCATGATTCAGTCTCCTTCTAAAGATTGCGCGCTGATGGCACTAAACGCTAGCAGGGGGCAAAGGAAAAACAGCAGATGGCTGCCACCGGCCGACAGAAAACTCATCGGCTGCCCCATGATCGGGAAGATCGCCAGGTTGGTCCCCCACGACAGCAGGAAGTGTCCGAGCACGAAGGCGCCGCCGCCGCACAGCGCGAAATAGCGGAAGCGTCCGGACCAGGCCTGGCGGAAATTGCGCGCCGTGGCGCCCGCGCGGTGGGCGCGCAGCGCGGTCAGCACGATCCCGGTCAGGAAGGCCGCCTGCGCGCCCCACAGCAGCAGCGCGCCGGCCAGGCCGTGGCGGTTGATGAAGAAGGTGGCCGCGAAGTCGTCCTGCACGGCGGGGATCCGCACCACGCCGCCGGCCGATTGTCCGAGCGCGCGCAGGCCCAGCCAGTGGTCCGCCCCCAGCCAGCCGCCTTCGCCGATGGCGCGGGCGCCGAGCAGCAACTGCTGGCCGGTGTGGGGATGTTCCGCAGGATTGAGCCAGACCAGGAAGCGGTCGGCGTAGAAGCCCCAGCGTATCAAATCGTCCGTGCCGGCCAGGCGCAGGTAGACCATGGCGCCCACGGCGATCAGCGTCGTCGCGGTCAGCGCTACCGTCATCATGCGGTGGCGGGCGGCGAGGGCGTAGGCGAAGGCCATGGCGGTGCTCCACACCAGCAGCAGTATCAGCGGCGAGAAGTCGTCGATCTGCACCAGCGACAGGCCGAGTAGCGCGATGAAGAGCAAGGCCGGCGCGATCAGTTGCAGCCAGCGGGCGCGGTGGTCGGCCGGATGCCGCGTTTCGCGATGCCAGCCGAAACGCAGCGCCAGGCAGTGGGCGGTCAGCGCGGTCAGGGCCAGTTTGGCCAGCTCCACCGGCTGCAGGTCGAACACGCCGGTTTCATCGCCCCACAATACCTGCGCCGCCAGCGCCGTCAGCGCGACGGTGGCGAATATCGCCAGTATCCATTCGATCGTGCGTTGCTGCAGATGCACGGCGCGCGCGGCGTGATATTGCGCCCACAGACGCAGCAGGCCGCCAAGGCCGGCGCCTATCGCCAGCATGGCGGCGCTTTTCTGGTAGTAGCGCAGCCACGACGTTTGTGGCGCTCCGAGGCCCAGTTCCAATTGGGTCAGCAGACCGACGGCCAGCAGCACGACGCCTGCGGCGGTCAGCAGCGTGAGACGGCCGGGGAGGGCCAGCCAAAGCAGCAGCGCGCAGGCGCCGAGCATCATCGACAAGGCGGCGCTGGGCGGAAGCCCCGCACGTTGCGAAACCAGGGCGGCGACGCCGGCGATCAGCAGGAGCGTCGCGCCCAGCAGCTTGGCGCCGGCGGCCGCGCGGCGAAGCCAAAGAGCTGGCGCGGACATCGTGCACGCCGCACCGATGGCCACGCAGGCCAGGCAGCCGGCGATAGCGAACCACAGGGCGTTGGCATGACCGCTGTTCCACAGCGAGCGCTGTTGCCACCGCCAACTGATCGCTTCCGGCAGTTTCAGATCCGGCACGCTGAACAGGCTCACATGGCGGCTCGGTGTCAGCGTCAGCTGGTCGCCGGCTGGCGTCAGCTGAAAACGGGTGTGGCCGACGATCATCGCGTTCACGCCGGCCAGCGACACTTGTTGATGGCGCAAATCCGTCTGGATGCCGTCGCTATGCACCAGCACCGAGGCGCGGTCGCCATCCGGATTGCCGGCCGAGAGCTCCAGCCGGCCGTTGGCGCGCGACAGTTGCGCGGCGCCCGGCGTGGTTTGGGCCAGCCCTAGGCGGTTGCCGCAATACAGATTGCCGCCGAATGACAGTGGCCGGGCGATGGTCAGCATCATCGGCATGGCGCGGTTCCATAGCGACAGCGCTTGCCCGGACAGGCGCGCGTCGGGGCAGCTCGATTGCGCGCGGCCGTCGCGGTATAACACGGCGCCGTCGTAGCGCCACTCATGGCCGTCTCGGGTGAAGACGATGGTGTCCGTACCCGAGGCGGTGACGTTGAAGACGGCGCCGTCGACCTGGAAGCTTTGCCGGGCGCGCAGCGCCACGCTGCCCAGCCGCTGCTCGGCGCCGTCGCGCAGCAGGATGACCTGCTTGGACGGGCTGATATTGCGCAGCATCCAGCCGTCCTGCGGATCGCGGCGCAGCGACAGGTGGCTGCGATCGGTCTGTGGCGCGGCCAGTTCCCGCCGGCCCAGCGTGATGGTCTCGCCGGGTGTCAGCGTGAGGCCGATGGTGGCCGGCAGCCAGCTTGCCGGCGCGCGCACAAGGGCCAGCGCCTGCAAGCCGAAAAGGGCGGCCAGCAGGGCGAGGGTGGCGGCGAGGCCGATGTTTTGCGCGGCGAAGCGTGCCAGCCATGCGGCGGCATCGGCGATGATCTCCGCGAAAGGCCGTGCCGCGAGCCAGGACAGCGGCGGCCGTGCGCCGGAGGGGCCGCGCGCCGGAGCCTTGTGCAAACGCAGTGGCGTCGCCATCACGCCCCCTGGATGTGCAGCCAGCCGTTGCTGGCGCTGGGGCGACGCATGGCATGAATCGGATCGGCCGGATTAAAGGCGCCCCGCGCCGGCTTCACACCCTGGATCGCGTTGAGCATGCGGCTGATCTGAATCGCATGACGTGGGCGCTTGGCCGGATCGATGTCCAACAGGGCGCGCAGCAGCTCCAGCGCCGGATCGCGCGCCTCAACCGGTATGGCGAGGGCGAAGCGCGCCTCTTCCTCCGGTAGCAGGGCGCCGGGAATCGCGCCGCCGTGCATCTGGCGCAGCAGGTCCGCGCCGGCGGTGTGGTGTTCGCGGTAGGCCTGGCCGCAATCGGCGCAGAAGCGCAACGGCAGGCCGCCGGTGACCATGAAGTAAAACATCGCACCCAGCGAAAAATAGTCGCTGCGCGGACCGGTCGCATAGCCGCCGCCATCGGCGGGGAAAAACTGTTCCGGCGCCTGCCAATTGGCGGTGCCGGCATACGAGTGTGCTTGCAGGCTGCCGAGATGGCGATTGGTGCCGAAATCGGCCAGCTTGACGGTGTGCGGATGCCGGTCCAGCAGCACGTTGGCCGGTTTCAGGTCCAGATAACGCCAGCCATATTGGTGCACCTTGGCCAGTGCCTGGTTGATTTGGGCGATCCATCCGAGCGCCGTCGGCAGCGGCACGGTGTCTTCGGCGCTCTTGAGGGCGGCCATGTGCTGGCCCAGATCCGTGGTCATCAACTCCAGCGCGAGCACCGGCAAGCCTTCGTGCCAGCCGCTATCGAGCAAGCGCACGATGTGGCGCTCGTCCCATGGCTCCAGCGACTGCAGGAAGGCGATCTCGTTGTTCGCGCAGTCCACCCAGCGGTCGCGTTGCGCGGGCAGGGCGCGCGCCATCTGCTCCTGGTTGATCAACTTGATCGCCACGTCGCCGGCGGGACCGGGGCCGGTGGCGCGCCAGATGATGCCGTAGGCCGAACCGCCGATCTGCTCGCGCAGGCGGTAATGTCCCAGTTCCAAAGCGATGATTGCGTCTGTTGTCGTCATGATTTCCCCTCGGCGCCGGCCGTCACGGCTAGCTAGCGGGGGGAGGCGAAAAACAACTCCGGGGTCAGGTCCACCATTTCTACAGGAGCTCAGCCCTACGCGCTCCTACCGCCCAGCTTGTGTGGAATTGGTGGACCTGACCCCGGATTAAAAAAAGCCTGTCGGATGACAGGCTTTCTATATTGGCTATGAATTAACGGTCGTAGCGGTCGTAGCGGTCATGGCGGTGGCCACGGTCGTAGCGGTCGCCGTAGTAATAGTCGCGGCGCGACTCACGGTAGTACGGACGGGCCGGTTCCACATACACCACCCGTGGAGGCGGCGAGTAGTAGCGCGGTGGCGGCGCGTAGTACACCGTGGCCGGCTCGTAGTACACCGGCGCGGGCTGCGTGTACACGCGGGTTTCGACGTAACGGCCGCCGCGATCGTCGCGGTAGCCGCGATGACGGTCGCCCGAATTGATGCTGTTGCCGACCGCCGCCCCAACCAGGCCACCGACGATGGCGCCATCACGGCCGCCCGCGCTGTTGCCGATCGCGGCGCCCACCACAGCACCGGCCACCGTGTTGAACCCACGGTCGCTCGCGTAGACCGACGATGATACTGTCGCTGCGGCCACTAACGCTACAGCCATAAATTTTTTACTCAACATGGTGATTCCCCTTGCTGCGGCTCCGGACCGGAATGATTCGTTAGCCAGTAATCTCACTATAGATGTCCGGGGAAAAATCGCCATTTGTTATACACCTGCTTACAAAGGGGCCGTTTTGGTAATGGCTTGTAACATTTAAAAACCGATCTTCATACCCTTCGGGCTTCCCACTCCGGCCGCAGCAGGCTGAATATCTGCACATCTTGATATTGGCCGTTGATGAAGAAGCTTTGGCGCATCATGCCCTCCGCCGTGAAGCCGCATTTTTGCGCAACACGGATCGAGGCCACGTTCTCGGGCGCCGATAGCAGTTCCAGTCGGTGGTACTGGTGGACATTGAACAGATAATCGACCAGCAGCCCGCACGCCTCGGTGACATAACCGCGTCCGGACAGCTTGGCGTCGAACAGGCGGTAGCCGATTTCCCGCGTGACCGGTGTGCGGCTTTTGAAGTGCGTGATGACGCCGACGATGTGGTGCAGGCTGTCCTCGATGACAAACAGTTCGCTGTCGTCGGTGACGAAGCTGTTCTGCATGAACTCCTTGCGCAGCGTCTCGGGCGATTTGAAATGGAGCGAGAAATGGTCGCCGCGCGAGGGCAGGTCGTTGACCAGCGCGATGAAGGTGTTCAGATCGGTGCTGACCAGATGGCGCACCGTGCAAATTCGACCCTTGAGCATAGGCGCTTTCTGGAAGTGTGAGGGCACATGGTAGTGCAGCCCCGATGACAAATCAATATGGATGACAAGCGCGCCACTATCGGTTATCGTCTGATTCGTTCTTGCAATTCACTCACTCTTATACAGGACCCGCATGAAATCCGCCTTTCCGTTCAAACTGTCCCTGACCATCCTTGCCGGCTGCATGCTGAGCGCCGGCGCGATCGCCGCACCCGCCAACGATCCCGCGACCCTGGCCCGGATACGCGACAGCGCGATGAAGGAGGATTGGGCCTATGCGCGCCTGGCCGACCTGACCGATCTGGTGGGCCCGCGCCTGTCCGGTTCCGCCGGCGCGGCGGCGGCCGTCGAACAGGTGGCCGAGGCGATGCGCAAGATCGGCGCCAGGGTCACGCTGCAGCCGGTCAAGGTGCCGCATTGGGTGCGCGGCGTGGAGACGGCGGAACTGGTCGATTACACCGGACGTCCGGCCGGCGTCACACAGAAGGTGGTGCTGACGGCGCTGGGCGGATCGGGCGCCACGCCGGCGGCCGGCCTGACCGCGCCGGTGATCGTGGTGCGCGATTTCGACGAGTTGAAGGCGCGCGCGGCGCAGGTCAAGGGCAGCATCGTGCTGTTCGACGTGGCCTTCGACCAGGAGATGGCCGAGCGTGGACACGCCGGTCCGGCTTATGGGCGCGGCTCGAACTTCCGGGTGAACGGTCCCAAGGTGGCGGCGGAGATGGGCGCGGCGGCGGCGCTGGTGCGCTCGGTCGGCGGCGCCGACTACCGCATTCCGCACACCGGCGTCACCGGCCTGGTGGACGGCGCGCGCATTCCGGCAGCCGCCGTGACGGCCGAAGACGCGATGCTGATGACCCGTCTATCCGCGCGCGGTCCGGTCAAGATGCATTTGACGCTCACGCCGCAGAATCTGCCGGACGCCGACAGCTTCAACGTCATTGCCGACCTGCCGGGCAGCGACAAGGCCGACGAGGTGGTGATCGTCTCGGGCCACCTCGATTCGTGGGACCTGGCCACCGGCGCCCATGACGACGGCACCGGCGTCGCCGCCGCGATGGCGGTGATCGACACGTTGAATAAGCTGAACCTCAAGCCGCGCCGCACGATCCGCGTGATCGCCTGGATGAACGAGGAAAACGGCACGCGGGGCGGCAAGGGCTACTTCGAGGCCAATAAAGACAAGGTGGAGCGGCACTTCGCCGCCATCGAGTCGGACAGCGGCGGCGGTCGTCCGTTCGGCGTGATCGGCAGCGTGCGGCCGTCGGTGGTGAAGTACTTCGCGCCGCTGCAAAAATCGCTGGAGCCGATCGGCGCGTCGATGTTCGACCGCAGGGATGTGACCGGGGCGGCCGATACGGGGCCGCTGGAACGCGCGGGTGTGCCGGTGTTCATGCCGCTGGTGGACGCCAGCAGCTATTTCAGCTACCACCACACGCCGGCCGATACGCTGGACAAGGTCAATCCGCTGGAGTTGAAGCGCCACGTGGCGGTGATGACGGGGCTGACCTGGTATCTGGCCAATATGGACGAGAACATCGGCCGCACGCCGAAGCGTGATGACTGAGGTTTGTTCCACGTAGGGCGGATTAGGCGGAACGCCGTAATCGGCCAATGCGTGCGCCGTCGAGACGCATGCATGGCCGATTACGCTGCGCTAATCCGCCCTACGTGTCTTCGAAAATTTCACGTGTTCTATATTTAATTCAGCGGTATCTACATATACCGCACGCCGTTTTCCTCGGCCTCCGGCAGCTGTCCGGCGTTGATGTTGACCTGGATCGCCGGCAGTATCAGCACCGGCATGTCCAAAGTCGCATCGCGCTTGGTGCGCATCTCCACGAATTGCTCCTCGGTCACGCCCGCGCGGATGTGGATGTTCTTTTCGCTTTGCTCGGCCACCGTCACCTCCCAGCGCGCCTCGCGGCCCGCCGGTGGATAGTCGTGGCACATGAACAAACGCGTTTGCGGCGGCAGGTCGAGCAGCCTGCGCACGGAGCGGTACAAGGTGGCCGCGCAGCCGCCGGGGAAGTCGCAGCGCGCCGTGCCCACGTCCGGCATGAACATGGTGTCGCCGACGAAGACGGCGTCGCCGATCTGGTAGGCCATGTCGGCCGGCGTGTGGCCCGGCACGTGCAGTGCGCGCGCCTGCAAGGCGCCGATGGCGAACACCTCGTCGGGCTGGAACAGGTGGTCGAAGCTGCGCTCCATGCCCGGCCGCTGCGGGAAGACGCGGGCGAATGCTTGCTGCACGACCGAGATCTCGGCGCCGATGCCGGTGCGTCCGCCCAGTTGTCGCGACAGGTACGGCGCGGCCGACAGGTGGTCCGCGTGGGCGTGCGTCTCCAGCAGCCATACAACTTCGAGGCGGTGCGCGCGGACGAAATCGACCACCAGATCGGCGGAAGCGGTGGAGGTGCGGCCCGATTTCGGGTCGTAATCCAACACCGAGTCGATGATCGCGCAGTCGGTGCCGTCGTTTTCATACACGACATAGGTGACGGTGCCCGTGTTTTTGTCGTGGAAGGCTTGTATAAGTGGCTTCATGCCACCATTATAATAAAAAATCATAACGATGACGCCATGCGCATGTTTTTCGGCTGAAAGAAACCCCAGTCGTGCGCATAAGCGGTATCTCTTCATGATAGTCTGTCCAAAAACAAGGAGTCAGTCATGGATAAAATTCACTACAAAGGCTGGGAAATCATTCCAACGGCCTTGCCTACCAGCGACAACAAGTGGAGCGCCAGCTGCGACATCGAGCGCGCCAACGCCAACGGCGTCGAGGTGTTCGAGGGTGCGACCATGCAATTCGTCCGCGAGAGCGAGGACGAGGCCATCGCCGCCGCCTGCGACGAGGCCATACGGCAAATCGACAATATCATCGCCAACCCCCTGGTGCGGCTGGCTTAAGGGGGGCTTAGCGGCGCCTTGGCCGCACTTAGCATCCGGGGCGGCTTGTGATACCATGGTTGCATGACCCTGTTCCGAACCTTCATCGTATGGCTGATGTTGCTGGCGCTCCCTTATCAGGGATATGCGTCCGCTTCGATGATGCTGTGCGCGCCCGACGCTCCGGCGGCGTCGGCGACAGGGCATATGGCCATGCCCGCCGGTCCGCACGACCATGCGGCGATGATGGCCGCCATGCAGGATCAAGATCAGCAAGCATCGTCTGACCAGTCAAGTCATGCCGGCCACACTCACGGAGGCATCAAATGCGGCGGCGCGGCCTGCTGCGTCGCCGGCGCGCCGTTCATGGCGCAGACGGTCGCCGTGCCGGTGCTGCCGGCGGTATCGTCCGCCATTCCGTTCCACTCCGAATTCCCCCACGCGGTCGATCTGGCCCACCCCGAACGTCCCCCTCAAGGCAATTTCGTCTGACCCCGCGACAGCTCCGTCCGCGAGCTGCGCAATGCATCCCATTTCTAAATTAACCTGAGGTGTTGGACATGAATTGTCTGCATAAACTCGCCGGTGGCGCCAGCATGGCGCTGCTGCTAGGCGGCTGCGCGTCGCTGTCCGGTGACGGCGGCTTCGGCGCCGCCGCCGGCGTCAGCGAACAACGTACGGGCCTGAGCGCCAGCGTCGCCGGCCGCCTGCCGCGCAACGACGACGACGCCCGCGCGCTGGCCGCCGTCATCGACAAAAAACTGGGGCAGCCTTTGGCTGTCGACGAAGCGGTGCATGTCGCGCTGCTGAACAACCGGGGACTGCAAGCGAGCTATTGGTCGCTGGGCATCGCCGAAGCGGACCTGGTGCAGGCTGGCCGCCTGCAAAATCCCGTGTTCGATTTCAAGCGCAGCCACGGCGGCGGCGAGGTCAGTATCGAACGTACGCTGACCTTCAATCTTCTCAGCCTGATCACCGCGCCGCTGGCCGGCCGCATCGAAGGACGCCGCTACGAGCAGACCAAATTGCTGGTCTCGAACGAGGCGCTGAAGGTCGCCGCCGACACCCGCCGCGCGTGGGTGGAGGCGGTGGCCGCCAACCAGAGCGCCGAATACGCCGTGCAGGTGGAGGAATCGGCGCAGGCCAGCGCCGAACTGGCCGACCGCATGCGCAAGGCCGGCAACTGGAGCGCCATGGACGTGGCGCGCGAACAGGCCTACCACGCCCAAACGGTGGCCGACGTCGGCGCCGCGCGCAAGGCGGCCGTCGCCGCGCGCGAAAAACTGACCCGCCTGATGGGACTGAGCGGCGCGCAGACCGCGTACAAGCTGCCGGACCATTTGCCCGAGCTGCCCGCGGCGCCCCAGGAGCTGGGCGACATCGAGCAGATCGCCGTCAACGAGCGGCTGGACATCCAGGCCGCCAAGCTCGACACCGCGCACACGGCGTCGACCCTGGGCCTGACCAGGACCACGCGCTTCATCAACGTGCTCGATCTGGGCGTGGTGGCCAACAGCGAAGGGCCGGTCAACACGCGCGGCTATGAGCTGTCGCTGGAGATCCCGCTGTTCGACTGGGGTTCGACACGCGTGGCGCGGGCCGAGGCGACTTATATGCAGTCGGTCAATCTGCTGGCGCAGGCCGCCGTCAACGCCCGCAGCGAGGCGCGCGAAAGTTACGCCGACTATCGCGCATCGTACGAACTGGCGCGCCACTACCGCGACCAGGTTGTCCCGCTGCGTAAGAAGCTGGCCGACGAAACCCTGTTGCGCTACAACGGCATGTTGATGAGCGTATTCGAACTGCTGGCCGACGCCCGCGAACAATCGGCCGCCGTCAACGGCTATATCGGCGCGCTCAGGGACTACTGGACCGCGCAAGCCAATCTCGAAGCCGCATTGGGTGGTCGCCTCGGCGGCCGTCTGCCAACCAATAAAGGAGTAACACCATGACCACCCGCAGATCATTCCTCAGCGGCGCAGCTTTGATCGGTGCCGGCATGGTCACCAAGGCCGGCGCGGCTTCGCTGCCGGAGGCGCCGGTCCAATCGTCGGCCGCCACCGCGCCGCCGCTGGTGCCGCCCAACGGCCGCCCGTACAATCCCGTCGTCACCCTCAATGGGTGGACTTTGCCGTGGCGGATGAAGGACGGCGTCAAGGAGTTCCACCTGGTGGCGGAGCCGGTGGTGCGCGAACTGGCGCCGGGCATGACCGCCAACCTGTGGGGCTATAACGGACAAAGTCCCGGCCCCACGATCGAGGTGGTGGAGGGCGACCGCGTGCGCATCTTCGTCACCAACAAGCTGCCCGAGCACACCAGCGTGCATTGGCACGGCCAGCTTCTGCCGAACGGCATGGACGGCGTCACCGGCTTGACGCAGCCCGGCATCCAACCGGGTAAGACCTTCGTCTACGAATTCGTTGCGCGGCATGCCGGCACCTTTATGTACCACCCGCACGCCGACGAGATGGCGCAGATGGCGATGGGGATGATGGGCTTCTGGATCACGCACCCGAAGGATCCGAAGCAGCACGCGGTCGACCGCGACTTTGTCTTCCTGCTCAGCGCCTACGACATCGAGCCGGGCAGCTACACGCCGAAGATCAACACGATGCTCGACTTTAATCTGTGGACCTTCAACAGCCGCGCCTTCCCCGGCATCGATCCGATGGTGGTGCGCAAGAACGACCGGGTGCGCATCCGCGCCGGCAATCTGACGATGACCAACCACCCGATCCACCTGCACGGCCACACGTTCGAGGTGACGGGGACGGACGGCGGCTGGGTGCGGCCGTCGGCGCGCTGGCCGGAGGTGACCACCGACGTCGCCGTCGGCCAGATGCGGGCGATCGAGTTCATCGCCGACGCGCCGGGCGACTGGGCCTTCCATTGCCACAAATCACACCACACGATGAACGCGATGGGGCACGACGTGCCAACCATGATCGGGGTTGACCATACCGGTGTGGCCGAGAAGATCAACAAGCTGGTGCCGGGCTATATGGTCATGGGCGACAAGGGCGGTTCGATGGGAGACATGCAGATGCCGCTGCCGGAGAACACCTTGCCGATGATGAGCGGGGATGGTCCGTTCGGCGGGGTCGAGATGGGCGGGATGTTCACTACGGTCAAAGTGCGCGAGGGTCTGGCGCGCAACGACTACAAGGACCCTGGCTGGTACCAGCATCCGAAGGGCACGGTGGCTTACGAATGGACCGGCGAAGTGCCGCCGGCGCCACGCGCACCGGGGGCGCCGCCGTCCAAACCGGCTGAGGCGATGAACGTCAAGCGCGACGCCAAGCATCACCATTGAACCGGGACGGGCGCGTCGCCACTGTTCCACGTAGGGCGGATTAGCGCAGCGTAATCGGCCATGCATGCGCCGTCGGCGACGCGTGCATGGCCGATTACGGCGTTCCGCCTAATCCGCCCTACGTGTCTCCATGGCAGCGATGTGCTCGTGTAGAATTGGCGGACCTGACCCCGGAGTTGCCGCTGGCCGCATGAAATTCTCTCTTTATCCCGAACAAACGGCGTTGCTGGCGTACGTCGCCAAGTGGACCTGTATCGCCGGCGCGATCGCCGCGTTGAGCGGCACCGCCTCGGCTTTCTTCCTGTTCGCGCTCGATTATGCGACCCACTGGCGCGAGGCGCATGCCTGGATCATCTGGCTGTTGCCGCTGGCCGGCTTCGCCGTCGGCTGGGTGTATCTGAAGACGGGTAGCAGCGTGGAAGCCGGTAACAACCTGCTCATCGACGAGATCCACGATCCCCAGAAAGTCGTCCCGCTGCGCATGGCGCCGTTGGTGTTGATCGGCACCGTCGTTTCGCACCTGTTCGGCGCTTCGGTGGGGCGCGAGGGCACGGCCGTGCAGATGGGCGGCGCGCTGGCCGACCAACTGACCTACGCGCTGCGGCTGCGCCACGCGGACCGCCGCATCGTGCTCATGGCCGGCATCAGCGCCGGTTTCGCCTCCGTCTTCGGCACGCCGCTGGCCGGGGCCATCTTCGGCATGGAGGTGCTGGCCGTCGGCCGCTTGCGTTACGACGCCATCTTCCCTTGCATCGTCGCCGCCGTCGCGGCCGACCAGGTGGGCATGGCCTGGGGCGTGCACCACACCCACTATCCGATGAATACGGTGGTGGCGATCGGCTTCGCCAGCGTTGCCGCGGTGCTGGTGGCGGGCATCGTGTTCGGCCTGGCCGGCATGGCCTTCGCAAAATCCACGCACGCGGCGTCGGCCTTCATGAAGCGCCATATTCCGTACGCGCCGCTGCGGCCGATGATCGGCGGCGTGGTCGTCGCCATCGCCGTATGGTTGCTCGGCACGCGCTACATCGGCCTTGGCATCCCGGTGATCGTCGAGGCGTTCCAGCACCCGCTGGCGCCGTGGGATTTCTTCGGCAAGTTCGCCTTCACGGTCGCGTCGCTGGGCAGTGGCTTCAAAGGCGGCGAGGTGACGCCGCTGTTCTTCATCGGCGCCACGCTCGGCAACGCGCTTGCGCCTTTGCTGCACCTGCCTTTCCCGCTGCTGGCGGCGCTGGGCTTTGTCGCGGTGTTCGCTGGAGCCGCCAATACGCCGCTGGCGTCGACCATCATGGCGATCGAGCTTTTCGGCCCGCAGATCGGTCCCTTCGCGGCGATGGCCTGCGTGGTCGCTTATCTGTTCTCGGGCCGCTGCGGCATCTACCGTTCGCAAAAATCAGGCATGGCCAAGTACCGCGTGCCGCCGGTGCCGCGCGACCGCCTGCCGCCGCCCTCAGCCAAATGACGCCAGGCCGTCGCCAAGGCGCCAGCCCGTCCGGATAATCGCGGCTGTTATAACAAAAATGCGATAGCTGCTTTCCCGCACGGGCCGTTTCTTCTTTGTTCCACGCCAATTACCATCGATCCCGTCTCTGGCACACCAACCTTACGAACGGAATCGAACATGGCAAACTATAAAAAGCAGGACGCGCGCGCCTGGGCGCGGGACCATTTGACAGGCTGTAGCGCCGTCACCATCCCCAGTTATTCGGCCGACCTTAAGCGGCTCAACGAGCGCGGCATCCGCCACGACATCGAGCTGACCGCCAAGTTCGGCTACAGCTACACGCTGTTGTGCTCCGAGGTGGCGATCACGCCGGAGGAGAACGCGCAGTTCACGGCCTGGGCGCGCGACACGGCCGGGCAGGGCATGGGGTTGTTCTTCCACGCCGCCTTCGGCACCCTGCAGGAAAACATCGAGGCGGTCAAGCTGGCCGGGAAGGCCGGCGCCGACATCGTGCTGCTGTCCTACCCGCCGCAGTTTTGGCCGGCCAACGATCAGCAGATCTATGACTACACCAAGGCGTTCTGCGATGCCACCGATCTGGCGGTGATGCTGTTCCCGATTCCGTTGTGGGGCTTCGAGCGCGTGCATCCGGCCGGCATGTCGGTCGCCTTCGTGCGCCGGCTGCTGGACGACATCCCGAACATCGTCGCCATCAAGTCCGAGCAGGGCTTCCCGCTGGTGTCGGGACTGTGCGAGATGTGGCACCATTTCCGCGACGAGGTGGTCATTAGCTGCCCGATCGAGGGGGACGCGATTCCGATGATGAGCATGATGGACCTGCAGTTTTCCGGCACCAGCAACACCCAGTGGATGCAGGACTATTATCCGAAGGCGTTCCAGCTGGCGCGCGAGGGTAAATGGGAGGCGGCCATGGAGCTGTACTGGAAGGTACATCCGGCGCGCCTGGCCAACGGCGCGGCGTCCGCCAGCTACGCGGGCGGCACGGGCGTGCTCAATCGCACGCAGTGGAAATACCAGGATTGGCTGGCGGGCTTCAACGGCGGTCCACTGCGGGCGCCGGCGATGCGTTGCCCGGACCGCATCATGCGGCAGCTGCGCGAAGGCCTGCGCGCCTCGGGCGTGACGCCGACCGCCGATGCCGACAGCGAATTCATGGTCGGCCGCCATCCCGCCTGAGAGAGGAAGAACCATGCGACATCCTGAAGTGAGCAAGGCGCCCAAGGGCTTGTACATCAACGGCCAATGGCGCGACGCGTCGGACGGCGCCACCTTCGAGGTCTTCGACCCGGCCACCGAGGAGGTGTTGGCCTCGGTGGCCAGCGCCTCGATCGACGACGCGCTGGAGGCGGTGGCGGCGGCGCACGCGGCGGGCCGTGCTTGGGCGGCCACCGCCCCGCGCCGGCGCGGCGAGATCCTGCGCAAGGCGTTCGAGCTGTTGATGGCGCGCCAGGAGGAATACGCGCGCCTGATCGTGCTCGAAAGCGGCAAGGCGCTGGCCGAGGCGCGTGGCGAGGTGGCCTACGCCGCCGAGTTCCTGCGCTGGTATGCGGAGGAGGCGGTGCGCATCGTCGGCGAGGTGTCGACCGCGCCCGGTGGCGCCAACCGCATCCTGGTGGTGCGCCAGCCGATCGGAGTGGCGGTCTTTGTCACGCCGTGGAACTTCCCGGCGGCGATGGCCACGCGAAAAATCGGCCCGGCCCTGGCGGCCGGCTGCACGGTGGTGCTCAAGCCGGCCTCCGAGACGCCGCTGACGGCGCTGGCGATGGCGGACCTGTTCGAGGAGGCCGGCGTGCCGGCTGGCGTGATCAACGTGGTGCCGTCGCGCCAGTCCGGCAAGATCGTCAACGCGATGCTGCACGACGCGCGCGTGCGCAAGCTGTCGTTCACCGGTTCGACCGAGATCGGGCGCGTGCTGCTGTCGCAGGCGGCCGGCCAGGTGATCAAGTGTTCGATGGAGTTGGGCGGCAATGCGCCGTTCATCGTCTTCGCCGACGCCGATCTGGATGTGGCGGTGGCGTCGGCGATGGTGGCCAAGCTGCGCAACGGCGGCGAGTCGTGCACTGCTGCCAACCGCTTTTATGTCGAACGGCCGGTGGCGGCGGAGTTCGCACGGCGCTTCGCGGCGGCGATGGCGGCGGTCAAGCTGGGGCCTGGGCTGGACGAGAGCGTGCAGCTTGGGCCGCTGATCAACCGCAATACGCTCGACAAGGTGGCCGAACTGGTCGCGGAGGCGGTCGGGCAGGGCGCCACGGTGCTCACCGGCGGCAACGCGCGCGGCGGGCCGGGTTATTTCTACGAGCCGACCCTGTTGACGGATGTGCGCGCGGACGCCCGCATCCTGAAGCAGGAGATCTTCGGGCCGGTCGCGCCGCTGTGCGTGTTCGACACCGTCGAGGAGGCGATCGCATTGGCCAACGATACGGAGTTCGGGCTGGTGTCTTTCGTGCACACGCGCGATCTGGCCAAGGCGTTGGCCGTCTCCGAGCGCATCGAGGCCGGGATGGTGGGCATCAATCGTGGCGTGGTGTCCGATCCGGCGGCGCCGTTCGGCGGCTGGAAGCAGAGTGGCGTCGGCCGCGAGGGCGGCCATGACGGCTTGATGGAGTATCTGGAATCGAAGTACATCTGCGCCACGTGGTAGCGGAACATCACTTACAACAGGAGCGAACATGATCAAGACCCTGGCCGCCATCCGCCGCAAACCCGGCATGACGCAGCACGAATATTTCAGCTACATCCGCGACGTGCATGGCGCGCTGGCGCGGGCCAAGCCGTTGGCCATCCGCCGCTATGTGCAGAACCACGTCGTCGACAGTGCCTACGGCGCCGAGGGCGATCCCGCCTACCAAGGACTGTTCCACCGCGACTCCGTCACCGAACTCTATTTCGACGATGTCGAGGGCATGCTGCGCTCATTCACCGACGCCTATGTGCGCGACGTCGTCGGCCCGGATGGCGCAAACTTCAGCGACATGTCGACCGCGCTGGCGATGCTGGCGCGCGACGTGGAGCTCGACGTCCCGGCGCCCGCCGACGCGCCGGTGAAGATGATGTACTTCCTGCGCAAGCCGGATGCGCTCACGTCCGAGGGCTTCGCCGGGGAGCTGCGCCTTGCCGTCGACGCCGCGCTGCGCGGGACGCCGCAGGCGGCCGCCGTGCGCCGTGCCGTGCTGACGCTGGCCATTCCCGACGAAACGGGCTTGATGGCCTACTTCGGCGCCAAGGACATGCCCGGCTACGACGCGGTGGTCAACCTGTGGTTCGACGAGGGCGGCGCGTTGCCGGCCTTCCGCGCCTGGCAAAACACCTTTTTGGGCGCGAGCGGGCCGGCGCTTCACCAGCCGTCGCAGGCCTTCGTGCTGGTGGCGCGGGAGGTGGACATCATTTGATACGCGGGCGTTAGTCGGGCGGACCACGAAACGCTCCACATCGCAGCGGAAAAATGCGACACTACGTGGACCGTCTCCGCCATAAAAGCCAATTCATTCACGGGTACCCGCCGCATGCCGCCGATTCTCGATCCCCGCTGGGGGCTGTTCGCCAAAGTCGCTGAATTGGGCAGCCTGACCCGGGTTGCCAACGCCCTTAACAGCCCGCAGTCCGCCATCAGCCGCCAGATCGCGCAGCTCGAAACCCAATGCGGCGGCAAGCTGTTCCGCCGCACCGGGCGCGGCGTGGTTCTGACCGAATTCGGCGAAGTGATCCACGCCCGCATTCTTCCCTTGATCGCCGAGGCCGACCGGCTGGCCGACGATATCCTCACGACCAACAGCATCCCGATGGGCGAAGTGCGCGTCGGCCTGTTGCCGAGCAGCGTGTCCATGTTCGCGGGCAGGCTGTATCGCCGCGCCAGGGAGCAGTTCCCACGCGTCCACCTGCACCTGGCCGAAGGCTCCAGCGCCCAAATGGAGGAATGGCTGGGAACCGGGAGGCTGGACCTGGCGTTGCTGCTGCGCGAGGGGCCTGCCGCCGATCCCGGTGAACCATGCCTGCGCACCGTCGCCCTCGACCTGATCGGTTTGGCCGACGATCCGGTCATCGCGCCGGGCCGGATCGCGTTCGCTGCGCTCGGGGGCCTGCCCCTGATACTGCCGGCCGAGCCGCATGTGCTGCGCCGGCGGCTCGATGTGCTGGCGCGCGAACATGGCATTCAACTGGCGGTCGCGATAGAGGCCGATACCATCCAGCTGCAAAGTGAGCTCGCCGCCGCCGGTGCCGGCTATGCCATCGTCGCGTCGGTGATGGGGCGGGGGGACGGGCGGGCCGGCATCGGCGCGGCGCGCATCGTGCAGCCGGAACTGGTGCGCAACATCGTACTGGGTACGACCCGGCATCGCCCCCATACGCTGGCGACGCGCGCCATCACGCGACTGATCATCTCCTTGTTCGCGGAGCGGTAGCGCCATTCTCCGCTATCCGCATTTGTGAAAGCTGCTATGCGGGCGGCGTGCTTCCCGGCCGGCGCGGCGGTGGTTACTCTGTATCGATCATAAGCCTGAGGGAGTTTGACCGATGACCGCAACCGCAACCGCCACCGCCGGTGGCCCGCCGCTGTTCCTGACCGACCACGACGTCGGTGAACTGCACAACTGGAAGGACGCGATCGAGGCGCTACGCGCCGCCTACGCCGCGCCGATCGACGACGCCATGGTGCCGCCGCGCTCCATGGCCAGGGGCGATGGCGTCTGGCTGCGCTGCCTGAGCGCCATCTCCTCCGGCGGCCATATGGGCTGCAAGCTGATCGCCGCCTCGACGCGGGCGCGCCGCGCCAGCTACCTGATTTCGCTGTTCGACCAGCAGACGATGGAACTGGCCGCCCTGATCGACGGCAACCGGATCACCGCCATCCGCACCGCCGCCACGGCGGCCGTCGCGGTCGATGCGCTGGCGCCCCGGCGGCCGCTGCGCGTGGCGATGATCGGCTCCGGCTTCGAGGCGCGCTCGCAATTGAACGCGTTGCACGCCGTCCGCGAGATCGCATCGGTCGCCGTTTTCAGCCCGACGCCGGCCAGCCGCCAGCGGTTCGCCAGCGATTTCCAGCGGCTGCTCGGCATCGAGGTCGCCGCCGCCGATACGCCGCAACAGGCCATCGAGGGGGCCGACGTCATCGTCTGCGCGGCGCGCTCGCGCGACGAATCGCCGGTGCTGCGCGGCGAGTGGCTGCGGCCCGGCGTCACCGTGGTGTCGATCGGCTCGACGCTGCCGGAGCAGCGCGAGGTCGATGCCGACGTCATACGCAGGGCGGGCCTGATCGTCGCCGACATGGTCGATGAAGTCGCGCACGATACGGGCGACATGCTCGCCGCCGTGCGCGAAGGTGTGGACTTCGGCGGCAAGCTGCATTCACTGTCCGATCTGATCGGCGGGCGCCTGCCGCCGCGGGGCGCCAACGAGATCGCTGTCTACAAGTCGGTCGGCTCGGCCTTGCAGGACGTGGTGACCGCCGAAATGCTGCTGAAGCGCGCCAGGTCCGCCGGCATGGGAACCTTGCTGCCGGTGTCGATAGCGCCGGTACAAAAATAAGAATGGAGACTACGCCATCAGGAAAGCTGGATAGACGCCCATGCGTAGGTGGTGGCAGCGACGTTACGGCGCTGTGTTCATTTTCGGACAGTCGGTGTTCGGGAATGGGCAAATGGTGAACGGACAATCACGGAAACAGCGCGAGAAGGTGGTGATTTAGGCTTGGCCCGGACTTTGCTATGTTCAGGGCATGCACAAAAATCTCCCCCTCGCCCTCATCGCCACGCTCGCCCTCCATAACATCGCCCATGCCGCCGATATCAATATCGTCGAACAGGCGGCGGAGGGAGGCGCGGCCATCGTCGTCACGCTCGGCCTGTCGGTCCTGTTCCTGGCCGTCACGATCGAGCGGCTGATGCGTTTCCGCGTCCGCGCCATCGTGCCCGAGGGGCTGGTGGAAAGGGTGAAGCCGCTGTGGGCGGCGCAGGATTTCGCCAGGCTTCAACAACTGCTGGCCGAGGAGGACAGCACCCTGGCGCGCGTGATCGCCTACATGGTGGCGCACCGTCAGCACGGCTACGCCATCGTCAACAGCGGCGCCGGTGACATCGCGTCGCTGGAACTGCGGCACCATCAGCAAAAGGCCTACCCGCTGGCGATCGTCGCCACGGTGGCGCCCATCGTCGGCTTGCTCGGCACCGTGGTCGGCATGATCGACGCCTTCCATGTGATCGCCTTCTCGGAGGGCATGGGCAACCCGGCGCTGCTGGCGGGCGGCATTTCGAAGGCGTTGATCAATACCGCCGCCGGCCTGTGCGTGGCCTTGCCGGCGCTGGGAATGCACCATTTCCTCAAGAACCGGCAGGCGTTCTTCGGCCTGGCGCTGGAAGGAAAAATCAATGGCCTGATCAACGAATGGTTCCTGCATGGCGACGCGGCGCCGCAAAACCTGCACGTGGTGTCCCATGCGCATTAACCTGGGGGAGGACGAGCAACCGGAGATCGGCCTGATCGCGCTGATCGACTGCATCTTCTTTCTGCTGATGTTTTTCATGGTGGCGACGTCGTTTAAACAGCCGGAGCAGCGCAAGCCGCAAAAGGAGCTGCCGGTGACCTTGCCGACGTCGCAGATCAGCCTGGAGCGCGACGAGGCGGGGCCGTCGCCGCTGGCGATCGGCGTCGACAAGGACGGCAAGTTCTTCCTCGATGGCGAGCCGGTGTCGACCCAGACGCTGCACGGCCGCCTGAAGGCGGAAGCGGCTCGCGACCCCGCTCGCCGCATCCGTATCGACGGCGACCAGTTGGCGAAGTACCAGGATATCGTGCACGTGCTCGATCTGTGCCAGTTCGAGCGGCTCACCAATATCTCCATGCATACCCGTGGCGCGCAATGAGGTTCGGTCATTCCTATGCGCCGGAATCGCCGGCCCTTGCGTGGCTGCGGCGGCATGCCTTCGTGCTGGTCTCGCTGGCGGCGCACGCGGCGTTGGTCACGCTGCTCTATTATTTCGGCGCCTACCAGGTGGAGCAGGCGCTCGCGCGCGAGCAGGCCAGTGCCGGCGCCGAACTGGCAAAGCAGTCCAGCATCGAAAAGCGCGTGATGGACATGGAGAAGATCAAGGATTTGCTGGACCGGAGCCGTCCCGGCGCGCCGCCGTCCGGGAGCGCGGGCGTCGTGGACGAGCCGGATTTCCGTGCCACGTCGCTGCCGAAACCGCCCGAGCAATTGCTGGCCGAGGCCAGGGAGTTGTCGGCCTCCATCGCTGAAATAGAGAAGGACCTCAAGGCGGCCGAATTGGCCAGAATCGAGGAGATCCCCGTGGCGCAGGCGCGCGAGCGGCTGGCGTCGCCGCAGACGGACAGCGCCGGGCCGCCGCCTGGTTCCATGCCTCCGCCGGGCGTCACGCCTGCGCCGAACGCCGCGCCGCCGCCGAACGGCGCGCCGCCGCCCGGCGCCATGCCCGGCCAACTGGCGGCTGAAATCCAGCAGTTGGAAAAGAAGGCGCGCGCGGCGCTGGCGCAGCGCCAGCAGGATCTCGCGCGGCAGCGCGATGGCGTGGCCGTGAAGAGCGCCCGGGCGGAAAGTGGCGAGGCGCAGGTCGGCAACGAACTTGGGAAAGGCCTCGGCGGGAGCGGCGGGGGCGATGGGCAGGACGGCGACGGCGGAATCGGCACGACGCCCGGCGCCGGCGACAACGCCATCGAGCAGCGGATAGCGGCCTTTATCAATCGCGACATGACGCTGCCGACGGGCGCCGTGCGCAACTACACCCGTGGCGGAGAGGCGATCTTTAGACCGGGAACCGGCCATATCCCGCCGGTCGACGCGCGCACGATGATCAAGGGTGCCGGCCGCGTGCTGGGCCGGGACGGCGCGTTCGCCAATCGCGTCTATGTCAACAGCTGGTATGTGATCGGTCCCTTTGAGGGCAAGCACGGCGCCGGGGTGTTTTCCAACCATCGTTATCCGCCCGAACAGGGGGTGATCCTGGACGCCGTGTATGCCGGCAAGGGCAACCGGCGGGTGGCGTGGCGCTATGTGAACGCAGCCAGCTATCCGCTGGTGCCGCCGGAACCGGACGAGGACGCGGTGTACTACGGCTACACCGAAGTGATGATGGACCGCGAGCAGGACCTGACGCTGTGGATAGGCGCGGACGACGACGCCCAGATTTGGCTGAACGACGTGCAGGTCTGGGCCGGCGGTAACATCAACAAGCTGTCGTTCTGGCCCGCGCTGTACGACGTTCCCAACACCCATGGGCGTGACTACAATATGACCGAGGGCAAGCGCACGGTCCGTTTCAGGAAGGGTCGCAACAAGATCTTCTTCAAGATGGCGAACGGGCCGACGCGTCTGTTTTTCTCGTTGGTGTTGACGAAATAAGACGGCAAGCGCTAGCTGCGTGGCGCTGACACCAGCACAGTGGCCGCGCCGGCCTCCTTCACCGAGATGGCGCCGTCCGTCCCGCCCGGGCCGATCATCGTTCCATTCGCCATGCCCGCGTCGTTGGTCTGGAAGCTGCCGACCGGCGCTGCGTCGGTCCCCGCGTAGACATCGTACCGGGTGTTCGGTTTGAGCTTGTACAGGAACGCTTCGATCGATTCGACCACGCCCAGCGGGCGCACCACCACAAAGCCGCTGCCGCCGCCTTGCACCGGCTTTAGCTGGATATTGACGGAGTCCAGGTTCACGCGTGGAACCAGGTTGGACTTGTCGTCGGCGGACGGCGCCACGTTCGACAGATAGACCAGGGCCTGCGGCGCCTGGCCCCCGCCGACGGTGGAGACCACCTTGTTCGAGGCGGTATCGATCACCTGCACGCCATCGCCGTTTTCCAGTCCGATGTAGACGCGGCTGTTGTCGTCCGAGGTCCACGCGCCGTGCGGCAGCGCGCCGGTGGGGATCGTGGCCAGCAGTTTCGCTTCCTTGCCGGTGCTGTAGACCTTCACCACGTTTTCGCCGCCGATGGTCACATAGGCGCGCACCTCGTCCCTGACTTTGGCAAACGCCAGGTGGTTGGTGATGAAGCCGGTGTCGACCACGCCGGTCACTTCCAATGTTCTGGTGCTGATGCGCGTGACCTTGCCGACGTCCTTGTGCGTCATCCAGATCTCCCCGTGGTCCGGCGTGAATTGCAGGAACGGTGAGAACGGGCTGACGACACTGATGCGTTTGATGATGGTGTGCGAGGCGACATCGATGATGTCGACCGTCGGCGTGAAGCTGGACACGGCGAACGCCAGCTTGCCGTCCGGGTGGAACTGCACCATGCCCGGTCCGAGGTCGGTCCGGATGCGGCGCGTCTCCTTGAACGTGGCCGGATCGATGACCGAGATATAGTCCTCGCCCCGCACCACCACCCAGACCTCTTTGCCGTCCGCCGTGAAGAAGCCCTCGTGCGGCGAGCGCCCGACGTAGGTCTTGCCCTTGACTTTATTGGTCGCGGTGTCGATGAAGGTCACCGAGTTGGAGCCGTTCGAAATGGCGATCAGCGTCTTGTGGTCCGGAGAGAACCCCAGGCCGTGCACATTGGTCTCCCCGCGATACAGCGGCGACAGCACGTCTGGCCGTTGGTTGCCCAGCTTGATCTGGCCCAGCAAGGTGTTGGTGGCGGGGCTGAACACCGACACGGTGTTGGTGTTTTGGTCGGCGGCATAGACGCGGTCCAGCGGCGAGATGGCGGCCCACGCGCTGGCGCACATCAGCGCGCCCACGGCGAATGCGGTTTTCTTCATTTTGGATTCTCCTTGGAAGGGTGTTGGCGCAGCCACGCTTGCATGACGTTGATCTCCACCTGTTGTTCGGCGATGATGCCCAGCGCCAGATTGCGGATTTCGGGGTCCCTGGTCGTCAGCAGGACGGCCTTGGCCATATCGATGGCCCCTTGGTGGTGGGGCATCATCATCGTCACGAAGTCGTGTTCGGGCACGCCGTTCATCGGCGCCTGCTTCATGCCGGCGTCCATGACGGCCATGGCGTCGTCCATCAGCGCGCCGAAGGGCTTGGCGGTGCTGGCGACGAAAGGGGGCGGGGCGCCCGCCGTCGCGTCGTGATGGTGGTCCTGCGCGCCGGCCGCAGCCGCCGCCAGCATGGCGACGATGGCGGCCGCGCCACGAGCGATGTCGATGGCGCCCATCACATCAACCGCGGTACAGAGGGTTGCTGGCGACGTAGACGGTCACGTTCCCCACTTCCACACCTGCCGGCGCGATCTTTTCCAGTCCGAACTGGTCTTCCGCGTGCAGCGTCTGGAAATGCCAGGTGAAGGTTTTGCCGTTGATGTTGAAAGCGACGGTTTCGCCATTGTTGACGTTGACCCATTTCGTGCCGGGCTTGATGGTGATTTCGCGGTCGGCGAAGCCGGTGCTGGCCGTGCTGCCGTAGTCGGCCGGTGCGCCGGGTGCCGCCTGTGCCAGGCCGGTGCCGACGATGGCGGTGCAGATGATGAGGGTGCGCAGTGTCTTGAACATGATGTGTCCTTTCGGTTGTTGAGGTGAAGACAGGACCAGTTTAAGGAGAGCGCACTGACAGGAACATGACGCTTGCGTGACAGATTTGTCATCTTGTCCGATTGCGCGATCGGCGCGCCAGCCAGCGTTCCGCATCCCGGTACCGCGCGCATGCATGTGGTGGGTCACATTTCCTCGGGTTAAATAATATTGCCGTGCGATTCGGGACGTATGAAATGCGATTACCTGCACCTACCGCATAGTTTGGTTCCCAGTCGGCCGAAAATCTGCTGTAATGAGAATTATTCGCATTCTCAAGGGCGGCGAAAACACAGAAATTGTGGCAGGCGGGATGCCCCCGCCGCACGCCGTCCGCTTCCCCCGCGCTTCGCCGCCGCCGCGCTCCTCACCTGACAGGAGAGACTTTTTGTTGCCCGCCGTTACGCCAAATCATGCGCTCATCGAGGTTTACCTCGCGCGCCGCCGCGATCTTCGCGCCGTCGCTTCCAAAATATTGCGGCACCCCGACCACATCGACGATGTGCTCCAGGATGCCTACCTCAAGCTGGCCGACTGCGTCTGCGCCCGCGATATTCCCAATCCCTTCGGCTATTGCTGCCAGGTGGTGCGCAATTTGGCGCGCGACCATTGCCGGCGCCGCATGGTCGAGTCGGGCTACCTCGTCGTGGCCGACGCCGACGACTTCCCCGAGCTCGATGGCGGCCGCCCGGCCGACGCGGGCATCGACGCGCGCCGCGTGCTGGCGAAGGTCGACGACGCGCTGGCGGCGCTGCTGCCGCGCACGCGCCTGGTCTTCGAACTGCACCGCA
The DNA here is from genome assembly GCA_963511605.1 of uncultured Duganella sp. Taxonomy (GTDB): domain Bacteria; phylum Pseudomonadota; class Gammaproteobacteria; order Burkholderiales; family Burkholderiaceae_D; genus Rugamonas. Next base: position 378,477 of record CAUPJZ010000002.1, read on the forward strand.
TCGACGGCAAGACGCAGCGCGAGGTCGGGAAAATCGTCGGCGTCTCGGCCACGCTGGTCAACTTCATGATGCGCGACGTGGTGCACGCGCTGGCCGGCTGCCGCGAGCTGCACGAGTGACGCGGGGCCGCCATGACTAAACACGCGGCGCCCTGTGCCGTCTAGGAGGGAGGGGCGGCCCGGCATGCGCAGCGCCGACACTCCCTTCCATTCACCCGCAACGCAAGGAGATTTTATGACCACCAGCTGCTTCGATCGTGAAGGCGAGACCTTCATCGTTTTGATCAACCACGAAGGCCAGTATTCGATCTGGCCGCACTGGAAGGCCGTCCCCGGCGGCTGGACCGCCGTCGCCGATGAACACGGCGTCCAGGTGCGCGGCGACAAGCAACTGGTGTCGGCCTATGTCGAGCAGCACTGGACCGACATGCGTCCGCTGTCGCTGCGCACCTGGATGGACGAGCAGGCGCGCCAGGCCTCCGGCGCCGGGACCGTCGCGCGGTGATGCCGGCCGCGCCGCACGTCAAGCTGCTGGTGCTGCCGTGCGCGGGCGCCAGCGCCACCATGTACCTGCGCTGGCGCCGTTGGCTGCCGGCGTGGGTGCAACTGCTCCCGGTCGAGCTGCCGGGACGGGGCGGCCGGCTGGACGAGCCCTGCGTCGAAGACTATGAGCGGCTGGTCGCGCAACTGTGCGACGAGCACGCCGGGACGATGCGGGGCGATTACGTCCTGTTCGGCCACAGCATGGGGGCCATGCTGGCCCACGGCATCGCGCGGTGCCAGCGGGAGCTCGGCAGGCCGGCGCCGTCGCTGCTGTTCGCGTCCGGCAGCCCGGCGCCGTCGCAGCACGATCCGAAACGCTTCGAGGGCAAGGACGACGACGCCTCGCTGATCGCCGACATGCGCAAGCAGGGCGGCACGCCGGAAGAGGTCTACGCCTGCGAGGAGCTGATGCGGCTCACGCTCGACACGCTGCGCGCCGACTACCGCGCCTGCGCCAGCTTCCGCTACGGCGCGCCGGCATCGCTGCCGTTTCCGCTGCACGTGTTCGCGGGCAGCGACGACGACATCGCCGGCCAGCGCATCGAGGCCTGGCGGCAGGAGGCGGCCGGCGCCTTTTCCCTCGACTGGTTCGATGGCGGCCACTTCTTCGTGCGCCAGCGCGAGCCGGAGGTGCTGGCCGCGCTGATGCGGCATCTGGCCCGGCGCTTTTGCGCGGCGCCCGGTGAGCCGGCACGCGCCGCATGACCTGCCGTCGGCGGGCGCCGGCCTGTGAATTGGAAATCAAGGAGACATGATGAACGCATTGACACGATTTGAATGTATGCGCCCGGCCGACTGCGCGCTGCCGGCCCTGATCACGCCATCGTCGGCGGGACAATCGCTGCTGCAGGCCTTGCCCGGGCTGCGCGCGCGGATCGAGGCCACCGTGGCGGACGTCGGCGGCGTGCTGCTGCGCGGCTTCGACGTGTCCGGCGTGGAGGAGTTCCGCACGTTCGCGGCCGGCTTCGGCCATCCCCTGCTGTCCTACGAATTCGGCTCCACGCCGCGCACGGCGCTGGGCGGGGGCGTCTACACGGCGACCGAATATCCCTCCCACCAGTCGATCCCGCTGCACAACGAGCAGGCCTATACGCGCATGTGGCCGATGAAGGCCTGGTTCCACTGCGTGACGCCGTCGACCGAGGGCGGCGCCACCCCGATCGCCGACAGCCGCAGGATCTACCGGCGCATGCCGGAGGCGATCCGCGCGCGCTTCGCCCCCGGCATTCTGTATGTGCGCAATTTCGGCGAACTCGATGTGCCATGGCAGCAGGTCTTCAATACCGACAACCGCGCCGAGGTCGAGGCGTTCTGCCGCGAGGCCGCGATCCGCTGGGCGTGGCAGCCGAACGGCGGCCTGCGCACCACGCAGCTGTGCCAGGCCACCGAGATCCATCCCGTCACCGGCGAAACGGTGTGGTTCAACCAGGCGCACCTGTTCCACGTCTCCAACCTGCAACCCGAAGTGCGCGAGACGATGGAGGAGGTGTTCGGCGTCGAGAACCTGCCGCGCAATACCTATTTCGCCGACGGCTCGGCCATTCCCGACGCCTTGCTCGACGAGGTGCGCGCCGTGCTCGACGCGGAGACCGTGTCGTTCGCCTGGGAGCGGGGCGACGTCCTCATGCTCGACAACATGCTCGCGGCGCACGCGCGCGCGCCGTTCAAGGGTCCGCGCAAGGTCGTGGTGGCGATGGCCGAATCGCACGGCAACCTCGACAAATTCTAAACGCCTCACACAGCAAGGATATCCGATGACGATACGATCCAACTCCGGCGCCCCGGCCTTCCAGGCGCCGCGCGACTTTGTGCGCTGCCTGCGGGACCTGGCGGCAAGCCGGCCGGCAGGGCCGGCGCTGGTGGTGGTCGCCGAGCGCGGCGGCGAAGCCTCCGAAACCGTGTTGACCTACGCCGCCTTCGACCTGCGCGTGCGGGCGCTGGCGGCGGACCTGCAGCGGCGCTTCGCCGCCGGCGAGCGGGTGCTGATCCTGCTGGACAACGACGAGCACTACGCCGTCGGCATGTTCGCATGCTTCTACGCCGGGGTGATCGCGGTGCCCGTGTTCCCGCCCGAGTCGACGCGGCCGCAGCACCTGGCGCGCCTGGCCGGCATCGCCGCCGACGCCCGGGCGCGCGGTATCCTCACGGTTGGCGCCTTGCTGGAACTGGTGGGTCAGGCGGCGCAGCGGTTCGGCGGGGCCGAGATCGTCGTCGTCGACCAAGTCGATCCGGCGCTGGCCGACCGCTGGACGGAGCGCGAGCCGGCGCTCGACGACGTCGCGTTCCTGCAGTACACCTCGGGTTCGACGTCGGCGCCCAAGGGCGTCATGGTGACCCACGGCTGCCTGATGGCCAACGAACAGGCGATCCGCGAAGGCCTGTCGATCGGCGCCGACGACAAGTTCGGCGTGTGGTCGCCGCTGTTCCACGACATGGGCCTGATCGGTGGCCTGCTGCAACCGTTCTATAGCGGCATCCCGTGCGTGCTGTGTGCGCCGGGCTATTTCGTCGAGCGCCCGCTGCGTTGGCTGCAACTGATCTCGCGGCACCGCATCACCATCAGCGGCGGCCCGGATTTCGCCTATCGCCTGTGCCTGGACCGGATCAAGGAAAGCCAACGCGAAGGGCTCGACCTGTCGTGCTGGCGCATCGCCTATACCGGCGCCGAACCGGTGCGCCACGATACGATGGCGGCCTTCGTCGAGCGGTATGCGCCGGCCGGCTTCGACTCCGGCGCGGTTTATCCGTGCTACGGGCTGGCCGAAGCGACGCTGTTCGTCACCGGCGGCCGGCGCGGCGCCGGGATGGCGGTGGGCCGCTTCGACGGCGCCGCGCTGCTGCGCAGCCAGGCCGTGGCGTCCGACGATGGCGCGCCGCTGGTCGGTTGCGGGCGCACGCCGTCCGGACACATGACACGCATAGTCGATCCCGCCAGCGGCGTCGAGGCGATGCCGGGCATGATCGGCGAGATTTGGGCCGCCGGCCCCAGTCTGGCGGCGGGCTATTGGAACCGCCCGGACGAGACGGCGAAGACCTTCGTCGAGCGCGATGGCGAACGCTGGCTGCGCACGGGCGACCTCGGATTCTTCACCGGCGATGAGCTGTTCGTGGCCGGACGCTTGAAAGACATGATCATCGTGCGCGGGCACAATATCTACCCGCAGGACATCGAGCGCGCCGTCGAAGCCGGCGTCGAGGCGGTGCGCAAGGGGCGCGTTGCCGCCTTTGCCGCGACGCTCGACGGCGAGGAGGGCATCGGCGTCGCCGCCGAAGTGTCGCGTGGCCTGCAGAAACTGATACCGCCGCAGGCGCTGGCCGATGCGCTGGGCACCGCCGTGAGCGAACAATGCGGCGAGGCGCCGAAAGTGATCGTCTTGCTGCAGCCTGGCGGCCTGCCCAAGACATCGAGCGGGAAGCTGCAGCGCGGCGCTTGCCGCCAGGGCTGGATCGACGGCTCGCTCGACTCCTATGCGGTGGTCGAACAGGGGCGTGCGATCGCCGGAGCCGGAGCCGGAGCCACGGCTGCCGCCGACGACACGTCCACCGGGCTTGCGCGTCTTTGGCGCGAAGTGCTTGGACACGAGGAGAGCCGCTCCTATGCCGACGACGCGCATTTCTTCGCCCTGGGCGGCAATTCGCTGGCCGCCGTCCGGCTGGCGGCGGGTATCGCCCGGCGCTGGAATGTCGATTTCCCCGCACGCCAGGTGTTCACCCATGCCCGCCTGGGGGCGCAGGCCGCCGCCGTGCGCCAATGCCGACAGGCCGACGAACCCGCGCCGATGCCGATTCCCGTGTTGTCGGCCGCGCGCCGTGCGCAGCCCATGCCGCTGTCGCCGGGGCAGCAGCGCCTATGGTTCCTCTGGCAGCTGGCGCCACAGGGCACCGCCTATCATGTCCAGGGCGCGCTGCGCCTGACCGGAACGCTCGACGCGGACGCGATGGGCCGCGCCGTCGCCGGTGTGGCGCGGCGCCACGAATCGCTGCGCACCGTGTTTCGCGCTGGCGCCGACGGCGGCGTGGAGCAGGTCGTCGCTTCGGATGGCACGCTGGCGCTGCAACTGATCGACCTCTCCGGCGCCGGCCCGGATGGCGAACCGCTGCTGGCCGGAGCCATGCGCGCGTTGAACGCCCGGCCCTTCGATCTGACGAGCGGTCCGCTGGCGCGCGCGGCGTTGATCCGCACCGGCCGGGAGACGCACGTGCTGGTGTTGGTCATGCATCACATCATTTCCGACGGCGCGTCCATGCGTGTCCTGGTCGACGAACTGGCTGCGCGCTACGCCGCCGCCGTGGCGGGCGACGACGAGGCGCCCGCGCCGGCGGCGCTGCAATACGCCGATTATGCCGCCTGGGAGAACGGCCGCGCCGGCGACGAGACGACGCTGCGGCAGTTGGCCTACTGGCGCGGGCGGCTTGGCGTGGCGGACGGCGAACCGCAACCGGTGCTGGCGCTGCCTGTGGACCGTCCGCGCCAGCCGGTCGCGCGTTACCGCGTGGCGCACCACCGTTTCGACCTGCCTGCCGCATTGGCGGCCGACGCGCGGCAACTGGCGCGGCGCGAGGGCACGACGCTGTTCACGGTTTTGCTTGCGGCTTTCCAGGCGCTGCTGCACCGCCATACTGGCCAGCACGACATCCGCGTCGGCGTGCCCGTCGCCAATCGCGGACGGCCTGAGTTGCAGGAGGTGGTCGGCTTCTTTGTCAATACGCTGGTCCTGCGCGCCGATGTCGATGGCCGCCAGCCGCTGGAGCGGCTGCTGGCGCTGACCCGGGAATCGACGCTGGAGGCGCAAGCCAACCAGGAATTGCCTTTCGAGCGGCTGGTGGAAGCCCTGCAACCGGAGCGCAGCCTGGGCCACCACCCGCTGTTCCAGGTGATGTTCAATCACCTGCCGGAGGACTACGCCGGCTTCGCGGCGCACACCGGCCTGGCCGCCGAGGCGCTGGCACTGCCGGAGGAAGAAGCGCAGTTCGAACTGGCGCTGGACACGCGCGAGCATCCGGACGGCCGCGTGAGCGCCCAGTTGAGTTATGCGTGCGAACTGTTCGACGCGTCACGGATGGAGCGCCTGGCGCGCCACTACCTGATGCTGCTGCGCGCCTTCACCGTGCAGCCGGCACAGTGCCTCGGCGACGTCGACTTGCTGGACCCTAACGAAGCCCGACGACTGGCGGCGTGGGGCGCGAACGTGCGGCGATATTCCGATGCGGTGCCGCTGCACCGGCTGATCGAACTGCAAGTCGGTAAGACACCGGATGCGCCGGCCGTCATGCTCGGCGACGAGGCGCTGACCTACGCCGAACTCGATGTGCGCGCCAACCGGCTGGCCCATCGGCTCATCGGCCTGGGTGTGGCGGCGGAACAGCGCGTGGGCCTCGCGGTGCCGCGTTCCGTCGACATGGTGGTGGCCTTGCTGGCGATCCTGAAAGCGGGCGGCGTGTTCGTGCCGCTCGATCCCGACTACCCCGCCGAAAGGCTGGCGGCCATGATCGAGGACAGTGGCACCCGGCTGCTGCTCACGCGGCGCGGTGCGGACGTGGCGCTGCCTTCACATCCATCCGTGCAGGTGATCGCGCTAGAGGAACTTGATCTCGCCGGCGCGCCGTCGCGGGCGCCGACGGCCGTGCTGAACGGCGACAACCTGGCCTATGTGATCTACACCTCCGGCTCCACCGGCAAGCCCAAGGGCGTCGCGGTCGCCCATCGCGCGCTGGTCGAACACGTGCAGTTGTCGGCGGTGTTCTCGGGCTTGACACCGCGGGACCGGATGCTGCAGTTTGCGACGCTCAATTTCGACGGCTTCATCGAACAGCTGTTTCCACCACTGGTCGTGGGCGCGGCCATCGTGCTGCGCGGCCCGGCGCTGTGGAGCCATGACGAGTTCCTGCGGACGGTGCGGGAACGGCGCATCACCATCGCCGACCTGCCGACCGCCTACTGGTTCACGCTGATCCAGTCCTTCGCCCAGGCCGGCGAACGTGACTACGGCAGTCTGCGCGAAGTGCATATCGGCGGCGAAGCCATGCCCGCCGAGGCGGTGCCGGTATGGATCGCGGCGGGCCTGGGGCATGTCAAGCTGCTCAACACCTACGGTCCGACCGAGGCCGTGGTGGTGGCCTCGATCTTCGACTGCGCCCCGTATATCGACGGGGCCCGCGACGTGCCGGCGCGGATGCCGATCGGCCAACCGCTGCCGGGCCGCAGCCTGCACGTGCTGGACGCCGACCTGCGGCCGGCGCCGGCCGGCGTGGCGGGCGAGCTGCACATCGGCGGCGCGCTGCTGGCGCGCGGCTATCTCGGGCGGGCGTCGCTGAGCGCCGAGCGCTTCATCGCCGATCCGTTCGACGCCGCCGGCGGCCGCCTGTATCGTACCGGAGACCAGGTGCGCTGGAACGCCGCCGGCGAGCTGGAATACCTGGGACGCATCGACCATCAGCTCAAGATTCGCGGCTTCCGCGTCGAGCCGGGCGAGATCGAGACGGTACTGTTGGCGCAGCCCGAAGTGCGGGAAGCGATCGTCATCGCCAGGGACGACAGGCTGGTGGCGTATGCGTCGCCGCAGCCGGGACAGGCGATCGACGCCGGCGCGATGCGCGCACGGCTGGCCGGCCTGTTGCCCGATTACATGGTGCCTGGCGTGCTGGTGCCGCTGGCGGCCCTGCCGCTCAACCCGAACGGCAAAGTGGACCGCCGCGCGCTGCCGGCGCCGGCACGGCCCATCGTCCTGGCGTTCGAAGCGCCGCAGGGCGACATCGAGGCCGCACTGGCGACCCTGTGGAGCGAAGTGCTTGGCGTCGAGCGCATCGGCCGGCTCGATAATTTCTTTGAACTGGGCGGGCACTCGCTGCTGCTGCTCAAGCTCCACCGGCAGCTGGCGCCACCGCGCTTCGCCTTCGCGCCGGCGGTGGTCGACCTGTTCCGCTATCCGACGGTGGCTTCGCTGGCGTCGTTCATGGCATCGGGCGGCGCGCCACGGCAAGAAGGAGAAGAAGGCGCACGAGGGGAAGAAGGCACGAAACAAGTCGCCGAGCGCGCGACGCGCCAGCGGCAGGCGTTCCTGGCGCCGCGCGCGCGCGGCGGGAGGGCCGGCGCATGAACGATTCGAACGCGAACGCAATCGACAGCGGCGTCGACATCGCCATCGTCGGCATGGCGGGCCGCTTCCCCGGCGCCGCCGATGTCGATGCCTTGTGGCGCAACGTGCTCGCCCAAGTGGAAGCCGTCACCGAACTGGATGAAGCGCTGCTGCGCGAGCGCGGTGTCGGCGCGTCGGCTTTGGCCGATCCCGGCTACGTCAGGAAAGCGATTCTGTTCGACGGCATGGAGCGCTTCGACGCCGGTTTCTTCGGTTACGCGCCGCGCGAGGCGGAGCGCATCGATCCGCAGCATCGCCTGTTCCTGGAGACCGCATGGGAGGCGCTCGAGCATGCCGGCTATGCGGGTGCCGATGGCCAGGCCGCCGCGCGCTTGACGGGCGTGTATGCCGGCAGCGGACCTAGCCTGTACATGATGCGCCACCTTCTACCGTCGTTGAACCTGGAGGACAGCGACATCGCGTCGCTGCTCGGGGTGCTGAACGGCAGCGATCCCGATGCGCTGGTGTCGCGCGTGGCGTACAAGCTCGACCTGAAGGGGCCGGCGGTCGCGGTGCAGACGGCGTGTTCCACCTCGCTGGCGGCCGTGCACCTGGCCTGTCGCGGGCTGCTCAACTACGAGGCCGACATGGCGCTGGCCGGCGGCGTCTGGCTCAATCTTCTGCAGGGTCGCGGCTACCGCCACCAGCCCGGCGCCATCCTGTCGCCGGACGGCCATTGCCGCGCCTTCGACGCCGGCGCCGGCGGCACTGCGATCGGCAGCGGTGTCGGCATCGTGGTGCTCAAGCGCCTGGCCGATGCGATCGCCGATCGCGACACTATCCATGCCGTCATCAGAGGATCGGCATTGAACAATGACGGCGCCGACAAGGTGGGATACAGCGCGCCGAGCGTGGCCGGCCAGACGGCGGTGATACGCGCCGCGCACGCCATGGCGGATGTCGATGCCGGCTCGATCGGCTATGTCGAGGCGCACGGCACCGGCACGACGCTCGGCGATCCGATCGAGGTGGCGGCGCTGACCGACGCCTTCCGCGCCAGCACGTCCCGCGTGGGATACTGCGCGCTCGGCTCGGTGAAAACCAATGTTGGCCATCTTGACGCGGCGGCCGGGGTGACGGGCCTGATCAAGGCGGTCATGGCCCTGAAGCACGGGGTGCTGCCTCCCAGCCTGAATTTCACGCAGCCCAATCCGCAGATCGACTTCGCCGCCAGTCCATTCCACGTCAATACCGAGGCCCGGCCTTGGCCGGCACATGCCACGCCGAGGCGGGCCGGCGTCAGTTCGTTCGGCATGGGCGGCACCAACGTTCACCTGGTGCTGCAGGAGCCGCCCCAAATCGTAGCGGCAGCGGCATCGGCCGGCGACGGCGCAGTGGCCCTGATGCTGTCCGCCCGCAGCGCCGGGGCGCTGGACGTGGCTTGCCGCGACCTTGCGGCGCATCTGGCCGCCCATCCCGAAACGCCGATGGTCGACGTTGCGCATACCTTGCGTGTGGGCCGCAAGCACTTCGGCTATCGCGCCGTCGCCATCGTGCGCGACCATGCCGAGGCGCGGCGCGCGCTGGCGGAGAAAGATCCGCTCCTGCTGCTGCGTGGCGAGGTGGCGGTGTCGCCGCCGCCGCCGCCGGTGGCTTTCCTGTTCCCCGGCCAGGGCTCCCAGCATGCCGACATGGGAAGGGCGCTGTACCGAGCCGGGGGAGTATTCCGGGAGACGGTCGATCGTTGCAGCATGCTGCTGCAAGCCGACCTGGAACTGGACCTGCGCACCTTGCTGTTCCCGGAACCATTGGCGCAGGAGGACGCGGATCGGGCGTTGGCGCAAACCGCGCTCACCCAGCCGGCCCTGTTCGTCATCGAATACGCGCTGGCCCAATGGTGGCTCGCCCAAGGCGTGCGCCCCGACGCCATGCTGGGCCACAGCATCGGCGAATACGTCGCGGCTTGCCTGGCCGGCGTCTTCTCTTTGGAAGATGCGTTGCGCGTCGTCGCCGCCCGGGGACGTCTGCTGCAGGCCACCGCGCCAGGCGCGATGCTGGCGGTTGGCCTGTCCGAAGCGGCGTTGTTGGCGCAGCCCCAGGCCGGTTGCGACCTGGCCGCCATCAACGCGGTCGACAAGTGCGTCCTCTCCGGCGCCGCCGAAGCGATCGCCCATGCCGAGCGGGCGCTGGGCCAGCGCGGCGTCGCCGTACAGCGGCTGCGCGTCTCGCACGCTTTCCACTCGGCGCAGGTCGAGCCCATGCTGGCCGAATTCGCGGCGCTATTGTCGCAGGTGTCGCTGGGCGAGCCCCGCATCCCATTTGTTTCCAATGTCAGCGGCCGCTGGATCACGGCCGACGAGGCGCGTAGCCCGGCCTACTGGGTAAGCCATGTGCGCGCTGCGGTGCGCTTCGCGGAGGGTCTTGAGGTGCTGCTGGACAAAGCAGGCCGGGTGCTGCTCGAAGTCGGACCTGGCGACACGCTGGCCGGTTTGGCGCGTCGGCATCCGGCGGCAACCGGCCATGCCGTGCTGGCGTCGCAATGCCATGTGCGCCGCGCCGAGCACAATGCGGGCCAGCCGGTGCGCTGTCTGGCGCAGTTGTGGAGCCTCGGTGCCGACGTCGGGCAAGCGCCGTCGCTCCATCACGCCGGGGCCCGTCGCGTGCCTTTGCCCACCTATCCGTTTGAACGGGAATCTTACTGGCTGGAGCCGGCCACACGGGTGGTTACGCCGGCGACCCTGCCCCCCGCCTCGGACCCGGGTGTCGATGGATGGTTTTATACGCCGGTCTGGCGCCGTGTGCCGCTGGCGGCACGGGACCATGCTGGCGGCACCGTGCTGTTGATCGGCGACGCCGGCGGCGACACAGAGCAGCTTTGCCTGGCCTTGCGAACGGGCGGACGGCGGGTGCTGCGGGTGGAGCGGGGCGCCGAATTCTCGCAACTGGAGGAAAATCGGTTTACGGTGCGCGCCGGTGAGCGGGAGGACTACGCCCAAGTTCTGCGGCGGATCGGTGGCGCGCACGGAGCGTTGACCGATATCTGCCACGTCTGGAATCTTGACGGCGTGTCCATCTCCAAGGATGACGCCCAGGCGCTGGAATCCGGCTTCTTCAGCCTGATCGCGCTCGCACAGGCACTCGGGGCGGACGACGGGAACAAGGTGCGGATCACCGTGGTGGCCGATGGTCTGGAAGACGTGACCGGCGACGAACCGCTGCAGGCGGTGAAGGCGACCCTGCACGGGGCTTGCAAGGTCATTCCGCAGGAATATCCGCATCTCGCCTGCCGGGTTGTCGATGTCGTGCGGCCGGCCGGTACGGCCTTGCCGGCGCGGGTCGTGGCGCAGATCGTTGCCGAGATCGATGCCGGCGATGACGTGCCGGTCGTGGCGTATCGCGGGGCCTATCGCTGGACCCGGACTTTCGAGCGGGCCTCGCCCGCGGCCATGGGCATGCGGCCCGCAGCGCCGCAGCTGCGCCGCCACGGCGTGTACCTGATCACCGGCGGCCTGGGTGGCGTCGGCCTCGCGCTGGCACGCTATCTGGCCGAACGCTGGCAGGCGCGCCTGGTTTTGATCGGGCGCGGCATGTCGCCGGCCCACGCCGCGACCATCGCCGAACTGGAGGCGCTGGGCGCCCAGGTGTGGTGCCGCCAGGTCGATGTTGCCGACGCCGAGCGGTTGCGCGCGGCGGTCGACGAGGCCACGCGGCGCTTCGGCCCGCTGAACGGCGTAGTGCACGCCGCCGGCGTGGCGGGTGGCGGCATGATCGCCCGCCTGGAGCGCTCCGCCGCCGCGAAAGTTCTGCATCCAAAGCTGGAAGGCAGCAGGAGCTTGCTGGCCGCGCTGGCCGGCACTTCACCGGACTTCGTGCTGCTGTGCTCTTCGCTGACGGCCATCACCGGCGGTTATGGCCAGGCGGATTACTGCGCGGCCAATTGCTTTGTCGACGCCATCGCCGCGCAAGCCGCGCGGGTCGGCGGCCTGCCGGTGGTAGCGGTCAACTGGGATACCTGGAGCGGGGTGGGCATGGCCGCCCATCACCGTCTGCAGCCGGGGAGTGGCATCGCCGCCGGGCAGGCAGGCGCGCTGCTGGAGCGATTGTCGTCGTTCGTCCAGATGCCGCAGGTGCTGGTATCAACGATCCCGATCGAGGAGCAATTCGCGCAGGCCCGGTCCACCGAACTCGCCGACCGCCTGTTGCCCGCCGCGCCGGTGCGGCGGCACTCGCAACCCCGTCCCGCGCTGCGTACGCCGTGGACGGCGCCCGACGGCGACCTGGAACAAGGCCTGGGCGGGCTGTGGGAAGAATTTCTGGGGATCGCCGCTATCGGCGCCGACGACAACCTGTTCGAGCTGGGAGGCGACTCGCTGCTGGCGATCCAGTTGCTGGCGCAGGTCCGGCAGGCTTACGGCGTGGAGATTCATCCCGCCGCCTTCTTCAAAACGCCGACGATCCGGGTCCTGGCCCTGCTCGTCGAGGAGCGGCTCATTGAGGAGCTGGAAAACGCCGGTTCCGCTGGCCCGGCCGCGCATCACATTGCAGCACCTGTCTGAGGGGTATAGATGTCCAAAGTTAATGATCTTTCCGCACGCCGCGCCAACCTGAGCGCCGACCAACTTGCCTTGCTGGCCAAACGCCTGCGCGGCGGCGCGGGGGCTGCCCCTTCGCGCCCGGCGATGCCGCGCCGGGACAGCGGGGCGCCCGCAGTGCTGTCCTTCGCCCAGCAAAGGCTGTGGTACTTATGGAAGCTCGATCCCGACAGTGCGGCCTACAACCTCGCCGGTGGCCTGCGCTTGCGCGGTCCGCTCGACGCGATCGCGCTGCGGCATGGCCTGTCCGCGCTGGTGGCGCGCCACGCGTCGCTGCGCACGGTCTTCCGCGAAGGCGGCGACGGCAGCGTGGAGCAGGTCGTCATGCCCGCCGAACAGATGCCGCTGCCTTGCATCGACCTGGCAGGCATCGACGCGGCTGCGCGCGAAGAGCGGATGCATGACGAGGTGCGGCGCCTCTGCGCGCTGCCGTTCGATCTCGCGGGCGCCGCGCCGCTGCGGGCCGCGCTGATCCGACTCGACGCCGGCGAGCATTGCCTGATCATGGTGATGCACCATATCGCGTCCGATGCGCAATCGACACAAGTCATCCTCGAGGAGCTGCCGGAGCTCTACCGGGCAAGCGTCGAAGGGCGCCCGCCGAAGCTTGCCGAACTTCCCGTGCAGTACGACGACTACGCGGCATGGCAGCGGCAATGGCTGAAAGGCGCGGACGCACAGCGCCAACTCGGCTGGTGGAAGGATTATCTGGGCGACGCCTCGCCGGTGCTGGAACTGGCGACCGATATGCCGCGCAAGCCGAATGGCCGCTACACCGCGGCGGCGCACACCGTGTCACTCGATCCGGGCTGTACGGACCGGGTGCGCCAGGCGGCCCGTTCGCAAGGCGGCACCTTGTTCGCCGCCTTGCTGGCGGCGTTCCAGGGGCTGCTATTCCGTCATTCGGGCATGCGCGATATCCGCATCGGCGTGCCGATCGCGAACCGCCACCACGCCGACATCGCCGGCGTTGTCGGTTTCTTTGTCAATACGCAGGTGCTGCGCGCGGAGCTGTCCGGCCGGACCACACTGGCCGATCTGCTGGCGCGGAGCCGCGAGACCGCGCTGGGTGCGCAGGCAAACCAGGACACGCCGTTCGAACAACTGGTCGAACTGCTGCAACCGGCGCGCAGCCTGACGCACACGCCGCTGTTCCAGGTGATGTTCAACCACCTTCGTAGCGACGACAAGGCTCTGCAGGTATGGCCAGGCATGGCTGCCGAGCGCCTGGACTTCGATGCACCGGCGGCGCAGTTCGAAATGACACTGGAGACCAACGAAGACGCCGCCGGCCGCGTAAGCGCGACCTTCCGATACGCGTCGGAGTTGTTCGATGCCCGCACGATCGAGCGCATGGCGGCGCACTACACCACGCTTCTGGCCGCGTTGGCCGACCGTCCGCAGCAGACGCTGGGCGAGGTGGCGCTGCTGGACGCGGACGAGTTGCGTCAACTGCGCGGCTGGGGCGTCGACGAGCGCTCGTATCCGGACATGACGCCGGTGCACCATCTGTTCGAGCGCCAGGCAAGCCGCCAGCCCGGCGCGCAGGCGCTGTTGTTCGGCGACCAGGTGCTCACGTACGGAGAATTGAACGCGCGCTCCAACCGGCTGGCCCACCGGCTGATCGCCATGGGCGTGGCGCCGGAAGTCAAGGTGGGTATCGCCGTCGA
>CAUPJZ010000003.1:0-375560 GCA_963511605.1 uncultured Duganella sp.
AAGGCGCGCGGCGCCGGGGCGGCGGCGGTGGCCGTTTGCGGTACGGCGGCGTCGGCCGCCGGCACCGGGACGGCGGCGTCGGCGGTGGGCCCCTCGGCCCTGGCTTGGTGGGCGACGGCGCCCTGGACGGCGGCGCCGGCCGCAGTGCTGACGATCTGGGCGGCGGCGGCCGGCGCGGCTTGCAATTGGGCGGCGGCGCGCGCGGCGGCGGCATCGGCGGCCGGCTGCGGCGCGACGACGTTGACGGCCACGCTGGCGGCGGCCAGGTTCAGGCGGGTGGCCGAGTTGCTCAGCGTGGAGACGGCGCTGACCGTCTCGCCACGGGCGTCGGCGGCCTGGGCCAAGGCGCCGCCGGGGGCGGCGCCGGCGTTGAGCATCGAGGTGATCATCGCCGGCAGGGCATCGGTGCCGGCGGCGGTGTTGGCGCCATCGGCGGCCTCGGCGACCGGCGCGGCGGCGGCGTTGTCGTCCGTGCCGGCGGCGGGCAGGTCCACCACCTGCAGCATGTGCGCGAAGGGCGCCACCACCGGCGTGTCGGCGCTTGCCTCGTCGGCGTGTTCGGCGGCCGGGGCGGTCTTGACGGATTGCGTGGCATTGGCGCTTGGCGCGCCTGCGCCGGACTGGGCGCTTCTGGCCGGGGCCGGGGCCGGGCCGGCCGGCGACTTGGCCGGCGCCGCCTGGTTCGTGTGCGCGTTCGAGGACGCCGCATTGCGGTGGGCCGGCTGCCTGGCGGGGACGGCGGTGTTGCCGGCGCGCTCCTGTTGGCCGCGATTGGCCGCGACCGGCGCGGTGAAGTCGGCGGCCTTGTCGGCGTGGTTGGCGCGGTTCATTGTGATGCTCATGCTTGAATTCCGTTTTCTGCTTGTTCGCTGTCGAGGGAGTAGGCCAGCCACCCCTCCTTGTTTGCCTGCATTTCGTTCAGACGACGCCCCAGGTCTTCGGTGGCGAGGTCGCAACGGCGTACCGCTTCCTGATGCATTTGATGCAAGGCCGACAGGGCGGCCCGTTCGGCACCGCTCCATTTGCCCTGGGCCGCCATTTGCGGCAAGGTCGCCGCCACCAGCGTGTCTATCGCCCCCAGCAACTTCCAATCCTCGGCGGCGATGGCGGCGTTCATTTTCTTTGCCATCTGCAGCAAGGTCGCTTGCCTATCCATTTTTGGCCTGTACGCCCAGCCAGCCTTTTTTGATGGTCGTCAGCAAGGTGGTCACCTCGTCGATGATGGCCGGGTCGAGGCTGACGCCGGCGGTGTAGAGGCGCCCGGCGCAGTAGTCGTACAGGCGGCCCAGGTTTTCCACCACTTCGCCGCCGTTGTCGAAGTCCAGCGAGCTCGACAGACCGTTGATGATGTCGGTGCACTTGTTCAGGCTGATGGCCTTGAGCTCGTAGCGCTTGCCGATGATGTGGCCGCGCGCGCGCGCCAGCTCCTCGAGCAGGCCGTCGGTCAGCACCAGCACCAGTTCGATCGGCGACGCCCGCGCCACCTGGGCGTCCAGATTGGTGGAGTGGTAACTGCTATAAGCTTCGTGGTTCAACATGGGGTCACCGTACGGGGAAGACTCCGCGGCCCGATTGCCGCGGAGGGGGTAGTAGTTAGTTGTCGCTGTCCGAGGAGAACAGCGCCGTGAACAGGTTCGAGGTGCCGGTCATCTTCTGTTGCAACTGTTGCAGCGCCGTGAATTGCGTCAGATAGCGTTTGTAGGCATTGTTGAACTGGTCCTCCACCGTCGCCAGGCGCTCGGTGATGTCGCTTTGCAGCCTGCTGGTCGATTCCTTGCGGCTGCCGAGCAAACCGTTGGCGGCGTTGGTCCAGCTGCCCACCAGCTTGTTCATCGTGCCCAGCACGCCGGTGCCGGCGCCGACCGCGCTGGCTTGCCCGAACAGCGCGTCGAGCGCGGCCGGATCGGTGGCGATGGTCTTTTCGAGGCGGCCGGCGTCGAGCGAGAGCGTGCCGTCGCGCTGCGCCGAGATGCCGAAGTTGATCAGCGAGCGGCCGCCGGTGACCGCGCGCAGCGACGCGTTGAGGCGGTCGCGCAGCGAGCCCAGGCCGGCGTCGCCGTACAGCGCGGCGTCGGCGCTGGTCGAGGTGGTATCGGTGTTCGATTTCGGCGTGTGGTCGCCGGCTGCGGTCAGCGTGTTCATCACGCCGAGCAGGGTGTTGTAGGCGGTCACGAAGGTTTGCACGTTGGCGGCGGTGCCGCTCTTGTCGGCCGCCACGGTCAGGGTCACCGGCGCGGCGTTGGCCGCCTGCGCCTGCGTGACGGTGAAGCTGACGTCGTCGATGGCGGTGACGGTGTTGGACGCTTGCTCGATCTTGGTGCCGTTCTGGCCGCCGATCCAGACGATGGCGTTGCTTGCCGCGCTGAGCACGGTCTTGGCCGACAGGTCGGCCTGCAGCGCCGGGTCGCCCAGGCCGGCGACGTCGATCGACGCCACGGCGTTGTCGGCGCCGGTTTTGGTCGACGTCAGCACCAGCTTGGACACGCCGTTGACCGTCATGGTCGAGGCGGTGACGCGCGAATTGTTGGTGGCGGCGACGTTGACGGCGGCGGCGATTTCCTTGGCCGTCAGCTTGCCGTCCATGTCGCTGTCGGCGTTGGTCAGCGCGACCTGGAAGGTCGAGCCGTCGGCCAGCGCGATGTTGAGCGAGCCGGCGTTGGTGGCGACGCTGTCGGCGACGTTATAGGACACCTGGCCGGCGGTGGCCAGTTGTTCGACATAGAACGAGTAGGTGCCGGCCACCGCTTTCGAGGTGGCGGTGGCGGTGGCGACCGCCGTGTTGCTCATCGTGGCCGAGTTGGCCGTCACCGTCTTGGAGCCGCTCGTCAGACCCTGCAGCGCGCTCTGGAAGGCGCTCAGCGCCGAGCCGAGCGTGGTCAGCGCGCTTGCGGTCGCCTTGGCATTGGCCGCCTGCGTGTCCAGCCGCAGCTTGGACGCGGCAACGTAGGTGTTGGCCAGGTTGGTGGCGGTGGTGATTGGGTCGTAGGTTGGACTGCTGATGACTGCCATGATCGTGCTCCTGGAAAGGATAAATGAAGTGTACCTTGATACAAGGCGACCCTAATCGTTTCCGTATGAAAATATTTCTAACTTTTTTTTGGGTGTTGCAAATGTGTCGCGCCGGGGCCGGAATGTGTCCTAAAGCTCATCAATGACGCCGCGACAACTGATGTGACAAGGCGTCAAGATTGCACGGGCGCTTTCTGTCCCCGCAGCCAGGCCTGGGTTGCCAGGTCGTCATGCTGCTTGCGTTCCTTGGCGTCCTTTTCCTTGAGCACCACCTTCTGCTGCGTGACGAGCACCTTGCCCAGCACCTCGCGCTTGGCCCAGGCGGCGTTGAGCGCCTGCTGCGACACCGCCATGTCGGCCTCGTGCATGTGCAGGTCGAGCCGGTGGCTGTCGGCCATCTGCATCACGGCCTGCTTGTAATCGCCGCAGTTGCCGGCCAGCGCAGGGTGCAGGTTGCCGCTGGCGCCGCTGTTGGTGTACAGCCCGGTCAGGCGGTCCAGGTTTTTCTGGTAGCGGTCGCGCAAGTTTTGCTTTTCAGCCATCTCGGTCTGCAGGCGCTCGACCTCGGTGTTGCGCAGCGCGACCAGGGTGGTCAGGTTGCGGATATTTTGGTGGCTCATGTCATCAGCTTTTCAAGTTCACTTACGCACGGCGCGAACGGCGCTTCTTCCTTGGTGCCCTGGCACAGAAAATCTTCCACTTTCGGGTGCAGCATGACGGCCTTGTCGGTGATCGGATCGGCGCCGGGCACATAGGCGCCCAGCGGGATCAGGTCGCGCACGCGGTTGTGGCGGGCCATGCTCGACTTGAGCGCGCGCGCGGCCAGCATGTGTTCCTGCGTGATGACCTGGCTCATGCAGCGGCTGATGGAGGCGCCGATGTCGATCGCCGGATAGTGGCCGCGCTCGGCCAGCTCGCGCGTCAGCACGATGTGGCCGTCGAGCACGGCGCGGGCGGTGTCGACCACCGGGTCCTGCTGGTCGTCGCCCTCGGCCAGCACGGTATAGATCGCGCTCATCGAGCCGGTCTGGTTTTCGCCGTTGCCGGCCGATTCGACCAGCTGCGGCAGCGCCGAGAACACCGACGGCGGATAGCCCTTGGTGGCCGGCGGCTCGCCCAGCGCCAGCGCCACCTCGCGCATCGCCATCGCGTAGCGGGTCAGCGAATCGACCAGCAGCAGCACGTTCTTGCCCTGGTCGCGGTAGTGGGCGGCGATCGAATGGCACAATTCGGTGGCCATGATGCGCATCAAAGGGCTCTCGTCGGCCGGGGCGATCACCAGCACCGCCTTGGCCAGGCCGTCCTTGCCGAGCGACATGTCGACGAATTCGCGCACCTCGCGCGAACGCTCGCCGATCAGGCCGACGACGACGACGTCGGCCACGGTCTGGCGGGTCATCAAGCCCAGCAGCACGGACTTGCCGACGCCGGAACCGGCCATCAGGCCGACCCGCTGGCCCTTGCCCAGGGTCAGCATGGCGTTGATCGCGCGCACGCCGACGTCGAGCGGTTCGGTGACCGGTTTCTTCTTCAGCGGATGCACGCGCGGCGGCTGCGACTCGAGCGGAAAGTCGCCGCTGAGCTTGCCCAGGCCGTCGATCGGTTCGCCCAGGCCGTTGACCATGCGGCCGAGCCAGCTCGAGCCGATCTGCAGGCTGATTTTTTCGGGGGAGGGCAGCACGCGCGCGCCCGTGGTCAGGCCGACCGCTTTTTTGAACGGCATCAAAAAGGACAGCTTGTCGCGGAAGCCGACGACTTGGGCGTCGAGCCATTCGCCGCCGACTGTCTCGATTTGGCAACGCTGGCCGGTGTGCAGCGGGCACCCGGCGGCCTCGAGCAGCAAACCGGACGCGCCGACCAGCCGGCCCGTCGGGGTCGCCATGGGCACGGAGCCCAGCTCGAGATTGCGTAACGCGTCAGCGATCACTCTTCGGTCTCCGTTTCGTCGCCGCCATCGGCCGCCTGCAATTGATTATCGACCTGTTCCATGACAGCGGCAAGACGTTGATGACATCCGGCATCGACTTCGTTATCGCCAGCCTTGATGCGGCACTCGCCCACTTCCAGGCGGGCGTCGGGAATCAGGTTCCAGCGCTTCGAGCGCTTCGGATCGAGCTCGGCTATGCGTTTCAATTCCTCGGGGTTGAGGAAGACATCGATCTCCTCGCGCGTCGGTGGCATCGATGCCAGCGTTTCCTCGACCAGGGCCATCAGCTGCACCGGTTGCAAGGCCAGCTCGGCGCGGATCACCTGGCGCGCCACCTTGGCCACCAGGTCGACCACTTCCTTGCGCTGGGCGGCGCGGTAGTCCGAACGCAGCTTTTTCAGGCTCTTGAGCATGGCGTCGACCGGGCGCGCCATCTGGTCGTAGGCGACCAGCGTTTCATGGCGGCCTTCCTCGCGGCCCTGTTGCTGGCCGGCGGCGCGGCCGGCCTCGAAGCCGTCCTCCTGGCCGCGCGCCAGGCCGATCTCGTAACCGTCGCGCTGGCCTTGTTCGAAGCCCTCGCTGACCGACGCCGCCCACTGGGCGCCGCCGTCGCCGCCCTGGCCGTGGCTTTGCGCCACGGCGCGCTGGTGGGCGAGGTTGGTGAACTGGGCCAGCGGCGGAAAGCGGTAGGCGCGGAACTGCTTCATTCGACCACCTGTTCGGCGAACAATTGAATTTCGATCTCGCCGCCGTCGGCCAGGGCCTTGACGGTGGCCATGATCTCCTGGCGGGTCTGCTCGATGCGCGACATCGGCATCGGGCCGGCGCGGCGCATCATGTCCTCGAAGGCCTGGGCCTGGCGTTTCGGCATGGTCTTGAGGACGGCGTCGCGGATCGACACTTCGGCGCCCTTGAGCGCGATCGCCCATTGCTCCAGCGGCACTTCCTCGATGATGCGGGTGATGGCCACCTCGGACTGGTTGCCGAGGATGAAGAAGTCGTACATCGACAGTTCGATCTGGGCGACGACTTCGGGGTCGTGGGCGCGCAGCAGCTCGACCATCTGGGCGCGGTTGCCCGGCAGGCGGTTGAGGATCTCGGCGGCCTGGCGGATGCCCTCGACGCTGGTGCTTTGCGAGTCGAACGAGCTCAGGCAGCGAACCACCAGCTCGTCGAGCTCCTGCAGCAGGTCGCGGTCGATCTCGTCGAGGCGCGCCAGGTTCAGCAGCACCAGGTCGCGGCCCTCCTGCGGCAGCGCGTCGATGATCTGGCCGGCCAGGGCCGGCGGCAGGAAGGCCAGGAACACCGACTGCATCTGCACGTGTTCGTTGGAGATGTATTCGGCCAGCCACTTCGGCGAGGCCCACTGCAGGCGCGCCATTTTCGGGCGCAGCTCGTCGCCGTAGATGTTGTTGAGGACGGTGTTGGCGAGGTCGCCGCCGAGCGCCAGGTCCAGCGAGCGCTTGAGGTAGCTGCGCGAGGCGCCGTGCACGCCGGACTGCTGGCGGTAGTCGTCGAAGAAGGTTTGCATCGCCGTCTTGACGGACTCGACCTTGATGCCGCTCATGCGCGACATCACCTGCGTCACCTCGAGCAATTCCTCGCGGCTCAGGCAGCGCAGCACGGCCGCGGCCGGCTCCTCGCCGATGCTCAGCAAGACGATCGCGGCCTGCTCGACCGGCGACAGCTTGGCGGCGCCGTGGGCGTAGTCGGAATCGTCGTGGTCCTGCGGTTTATTGAGTTCGGCCATTTTTCTGCATCCATTGTTTAACGACTTCGGCTACGCGTTCCGGTTCCTTGGCGGCGAGCACCTTGAGGTGGTCGACCATGACGTCGACCGCCGAGCCCGGTGGCGGCAGATCGTAGTTCTCCAGCAGCGGCACCACCGGCATGCCCGGCTGCGCCGAACCCGGCAGGGCAGGGGCGGCGCCCGGCGCGCCCGGGGCGGCGGCGCCCGGCAGCGCCGGCAGCACGCCGTCCTTGGCGTCCTTGGCCTCCTTGGCGGCGGCCACGGCGGCGGCCTCGGCGGCGCGGCGCTCGGCGGCCACGCGCTGCAATTCCTTCGGATCGGGCGTGAAGCGCGCCGTCACCAGGCGCAGCAGCGGACGCAGGATCAGCAGGTAGCCCAGCAGCAGGCCGACGCCGTAGATCACGTAGGAGCTGATGTCGACGATGTTGTCGCGCTCTTCCCACCATGGCGTGACGGCCGCCTTGGGCGGGAAGTTCATGGCCGACACCACCAGCTGGTCGCCGCGCTCGGCGTCGATGCCCAGGCCGTTGCGCAGGATCTTGTCGATGTTGGCGATCTCGGCGGCGCTCCAGCCGGTCTTCGGCGTCGGCGCGGCGGCCTGCGCCAGCACCACGGCCACGCTGAGTTTTTGCAGGCGGCCACGGCTGCGCTTGGTCTGGGTGATGCTGCGGTCGTAGGCGTACTGGCGCGTGGTGGCGTTCTTGCGCGCGGTGCCGTCGCCCATGCCGGCCGGGTCGGTGGCCGGCTTGGCGGCGTCGGCCGGATTCGGGTTGGCCGGCGGCGGCCGGTTCGACAGCGTGCCCGGCACGCCCATGGCCATGCGGTTGCGGTCCTGCTCCTCGCGCATCGCTTCGCTCGTCACCTTCGGATCGGCGCCGAATTTCTCCACCGTCTCCTCGATCCTGTCGTTGTCGACGGCGGCCATCACGCTGAGGCGGAAGTTGTCGTCGCCGATCACCGGACCGAGCAGGTTCTTGACGTTGGCCTTGACCTCGTCCTGGATGCGCTTGCCGTTCTCGTTGCCGGCGCTGCCGGCGTCGAAGCCCTCGGTCAGGTCGATGTGCGACGACAGCAGGTTGCCGGTCTGGTCGACCAGGCTCACCCGCTGCGGGCTGAGGCTGGCCACGCTGCCGGCCACCATGTTGACGACGGCGGCGATGGCCTCCGGCTGCAAGGTGCGGCCCGGCTTGAGCGCGACGACGACCGAGGCCGACGACTTGTCGCCGTCGGACGACACGAACGAGGTCGACTTGGCGATCGACAGGTGCACGCGGGCGTGCGAGATGGCGTCCATGGTCATGATCGACTGCGCCAGCTCGCCTTCGAGGCCGCGGCGGAAGCGCACGTCCTGGACGAACTGCGACACGCCCAGCGGGTCGTTCTTGTCCATCAGTTCGAGGCCGGCCGGCAGCTGGGCGGTCACGCCCTTGGCCGCCAGCAGCATGCGCACCTTGCCCAGCATAGCCGCCGGCACCAGCACCTGGCCGCTCTCCGGATGCAGCCGGTAGGGGATGTGGTCGGTGTCGAGCACGGTCATCATGTCGGACGCCGAGACTTTCTCGCGCGCGCCGAAGACCGGCTTATAGCCGGACTGGTCGTTCCAAAGGTACATCAGCACCAGCGCCGTCACGCCGATCGCCAGCAGCAGCAGCGGATACAGGTTCTTGAGCAGGTTCGGTGGCAGCGACATGGCGGCCGGGCTGGTGCGCCAGCGACCAAAGGCGGTCTTGATGGTGTTGATCACGTTGATTGCTTTCGCGTTGTGGGTGCGCGGTGGTGTTGGTTTGCTGGTTAACGGCGCTTACAGCGGCAACTTGATGAGTTCGTCGACGGCGCCCATCACCTTGTTGCGCACTTGCATCAGCATCGAGAACGACAGGCTCGCTTCCTGGCTGGCCAGCATGGCGCCGACCAGGTCGTCGCTCTTGCCCGAATCGACATCGGCCATCTTCTGGCCGGCGGCGGTGTCGCCGTCGTTGACCTTGCCGATCGCGTCCTTCATCGACTGCGCGAACGAAAAGCCGGCGTTGGCGTCGGCCGCGCCGAACTGGCCTGCCTGGCCGCCGAACTGGGCGGCCGGCGCGATGGCGCTGTTGCCCAGGGTTTGCGCGGCGTTGGTCAATGACGCCAGGTCGGCCTGAATCAGGCTGGAGAATCCGTTACTCATGCTTGTTACCTCCTGTTGCGTGCACCGTGCGCGGCTTGCGCGCCGCGCCGGTCCCACGTGTCTACCATATCCAGATTGCCGGTATGCGGCAAGCCCGGCGTCGCCTAAGCGTCGAATGCCGGGCTCTGCCGCGCGATCTCTATCTCATTCGTGCTACACATCCATCTTGCATGTCACAGTCTTGTAGGAAAGACAGTGGCGGCGCTGTCGGACTAACCCTGGTGCATTGCTCCAAGGCAATTGTGTCGAGTGGTATTGTGCGGCGGGAAAATGTCACGTTTTGAGCGTACCCTGGTTAAATGTTTGCGCTGCCGGTTTCGGTTCCCTTGGAAAGTGTTTTCCTGGAGTAAATACCGTTATAAATCATTCACTAAGGGTCGTTTGTTAATGTTTGTTGCGTTGCAGCGAAGGCTCTATGAGGCTGCGTTTAGCTTACCGGCTGGCAATATTCTTGTAAAGGTTTATTTGCCCACCGTAAACATCCTGCGACAAAACTTGTTCCATGGCAATAATGTGAATTTTCCTGTAGACTCCGACTAGCGATCCGGGCCTACTTTGCCTTATGCTGTTGCACGGAGCCAAATTTTGCGCTGGAAGTAACCAGTTTTTAGCTGGATAGTGCGATGATGGAGCGTATGAAGAATTATCCGACCCGGCCCTAACACCCGACCTGGCCCTAACATGACAACCACAAAACAGACCGCGCCCCATCAGGTTCTGGACCCTTGCTTGCTTGGGCGTCCCGTGCACCTGCTGCACATCTTCGCGGCCCAGTTGCGCGACGACCTGACGCAGGCCATGCGTTTGAACATGAACCGCCGCTACTGGGGCGCGTTCCGGGTCGACGACGTGCAGTTCACCCGTTTCGACGGCGAACAGCGCGGCCGCTGGTTGAGTTTTGCGGCCCCGGCCGGCCACATCTCTTTCTCGCTCGAGCGCAAGGTGTTGCTCAGCGTACTCAACTTCCGTTATGGCAGCAGTGGCAAGTCCGACAACAGCGCGGCGGCCGTCGACGAAAATTCGGTGCGCGTGACCGCCACCGAGGAGCGCCTGGCTGTGGTTTTGGGGCAACAGCTGGCCGGCACCTTGGCCGGCCGTATCGAGCTCAACCTGCCGGTGATCGACAAGGCGCCATCCGCCGAAGGCGACGATGACGGCGCCGACACGGAATTCAAGCCGGCGCCCGGCGCGCCGCCGCCCAAGGGCAACTGGACCATCACCGTCACCCTGGCCGACAACGCCAGCGGCGCCACCGGCCAGTTCTGGTTCGCGCTCGACAAGGCGCTGATGGCCAGCGTGCTGCGCGGCCTGTTGCGCGACCGCGACGGCGCCAAGAAACCCCAGACCCCCAGTCCGCTGGCGCAGCGCCTGCAGGTGGGGCTGACCGGCCGCCTGGCCAGCAAGGAAGTGATGCTGGGAACCTTGTACGATTTGCAGGTTGGCGATGTCATCCCCATCAGCCTGAACAGGGCCGACGTCCTGCTCGAGGATTCCCGGCTGTTCACCGCGGCCGTGACCGAGCACAAGGGCAAACTCTGTCTAACCTCCTTTGAAGATGTCGAATAACATGATGAACATGAACGTAGCCAACCCGACCGACGCCTTGCTGGAAGACCTGTCCGAGGAAATGATCATCGACCAGGTCGGCACCGAGCTGGCCGACGTGCCGGCCGTCGCGCCGCGCCGCGACCTGCCGGCGATGATGCGCAAGATCCCGGTGACGTTGACGCTGGAGGTCGGCTCGGCGCGCATCTCGCTGCAGGAGTTGATGGCGATCGGCCCGGACAGCGTGGTCGAGCTCGACGTGCTGGCCGGCGAGCCGCTGGTCATCAAGGTCAACGGCACCGCCATCGGCCGCGCCGAGGTGGTGGTGGCCGGTGAAAACTACGGCCTCAAAGTCATCGACCTGGACGGCCTCAATCTCGACATGATGACTTCATGACCTGGAGTGTGACGACGCGGTGGCGCCGGCCCGGCCTGGCCGCCGCCGGCGTGGCGGCGCTCGGGGCCGGCCTGGCCCTGGCGCCGGGCGCGGCCCAGGCGGTCGACCTGCTGGCCAACGTGGTGCCGGGCGCGCGCACCGAGCTGACGGTCAAGATGCAAATCCTGATCATCATGACCTTGCTCGGCTTGCTCCCGGTCATGGTCATGATGATGACCAGCTTTACCCGCTTCGTCATCGTGCTGTCGCTGCTGCGCCAGGCGCTGGGCCTGCAGCAGGGCCTGCCCAACCGCGTGATCACCGGCGTCGCCCTGATCCTGACCCTGCTGGTGATGCGCCCGATCGGCGACCAGATCTGGACCGACGCCTTCGTGCCCTACGACCAGGACAAGATCAGCCTGGAGACGGCGCTGCAAATCGCCGAAAAACCCATTTCCCGCTTCATGCTGGCGCAAACGAGCAAGGCCGCGCTGCAGCAGATCGCCCACCTGGCCGGCGAGGGCAAGGTCGCCACGCCGGCCGAGCACGCGTTCACCGTCAAGCTGGCCGCGTTCGTGCTGTCGGAGTTGAAGACCGCGTTCCAGATCGGCTGCATGCTGTTCATCCCGTTTTTGGTGATCGACCTGGTGGTGTCGTCGGTGCTGATGGCGATGGGTATGATGATGCTGTCGCCGCTGGTCATCTCGCTGCCGTTCAAGCTGCTGCTGTTCGTGCTGGTCGACGGCTGGACCCTGACCGTCAACACGCTCGTCACCAGCGTGCAGGCGTATTAGCTTAGATTGAGATAGGCAAGCCCATGCTGACTCCCGAAGTTGCCGTCGACCTGGTGGTCGAATCGCTGCACATCGTCATGCTGCTGGTGATACTGCTGGTGGTGCCCGGCCTGATCATGGGCCTGCTGGTGGCGCTGGTGCAGGCGGCCACGCAAATCAACGAACAGACGCTCAGTTTCCTGCCCAGGTTGCTGGTCACGCTGCTGGCCATCATTTTGATGGGCCGCTGGATGGCCGGCTACCTGATGGACTTCTGCGTCTCCATTTTCACCCGCGCCGCCACGCTGGTCGGCTAGCGGCGTCCGCCCACCACCCCACATGGAACCGGTCCTGGCCCAGCTGCTGCCGATGCTCACCGCCATCTGGTGGCCGTTCTGCCGCATCCTGGCGATGTTCATCGGCGCCCCGGTGCTGGGCGAGGCGGTCACGCCGGTGACGGTGCGCATCCTGATCGCGCTGGTGCTGGCGGTGCTGATGCTGCCGATAACGGGGGGCAGCGGCGGCGTGGGCGGCTACGACATCGACCCGTTCTCGATGCACGGCGTGGTCGCCACCATCGAGCAGGCGCTGATCGGCTTCGTGCTGGGGCTGGCGTTCCACTTCGCCATGTCCGTCATCGGCGTGCTCGGCTTCATGGTGTCGTCGCAGATGGGCTTTTCGATGGCGGTGATGAACGACCCGATGAACGGCCAGTCGTCGGACGTGGTCTCGGCCTTGCTGTCGGTGCTGTCGATCATCGTCTTCTTCGCCATCGACGGCCACCTGGTGATCTCCAACATCATCGGCCAGAGCTTCCGCGCCTGGCCGCTGGGGCAGGGCTATACGCCGATGCTGCTCAACGCCGTGGCCTACAACGTCGCCTGGATCTTTTCGGCGGCGATGCTGCTGGCGATTCCCATCGTGTTCTCGACCCTGGTGGTGCAGCTCGGCTTCGGCTTCCTCAACCGGGTCGCGCCCAGTTTGAATTTGTTCGCGCTGGGTTTTTCGGTGATCACCATCTTCGGCCTGGTGATGCTGGCCGAGGTGGTGCGCTTCATCCCCGAGCACTACGTGCGCATGACCAACCAGGTGCTGGAGCTGATCCGCCAGCAGATGCAGGTGGCCGCCAATGGCTGAGAACAGCACCGGCGACAAGACAGAAAAGGCTTCCCAACAGAAGCTCAAGAAGTCGCGCGACGAAGGGCAGGTGGTCCGCTCGCGCGACCTGTCGACGGCCATCGGCATCCTGGTGAGCCTGAAGCTGTTCGTCTACCTGCTGCCGAACTACATGGCCGACTTCAACGAAATCTTCCACCAGAGCTTCGCGCCGTTCGACAGCGTCGGGTCGATCGACAACGCGATGTCGACCGTGTTCGGCAGCGCCATGCTGCTGTTCATCAAGATGGTGCTGCCGCTGTTCGTGGTGCCGCTGTTCATCGTGCTGGGGGCGATGGTGCCGGGCGGCTGGGTGATGACCACCAAGCACTGGGCGCCCAAGCTGAGCCGCATGAGCCCGGCCGCCAACCTGGGCCGGCTGTTCGGCGCCAAGCACGGCTTCGAGCTGCTGGTGTCGATCGCCAAGGCCGGCGTGCTGATCGCCGTGCTCATCCACGTGGCGCGCTCGACGGTGAAGGATTACACGCAGCTGCAGCACATGCCGATGGGGCAGGCGATGGTGAACGGCTCGAACCTGATGCTCGACGGCCTGATGGCGCTGATCGCCGTGTTCGTCATCTTCGCGCTGATCGACGTGCCGGCGCAGGCCTTCTTCTTCGCCAAGCAGCAGCGCATGAGCAAGCAGGACCAGAAGGAGGAGCACAAGTCGACCGAGGGCCGGCCCGAGGTCAAGGGGCGCATCCGCCAGCTGCAGCGCGCGCTGGCGCGCAACAGCGCCCGCAAGACCGTGCCCAGCGCCGACGTCGTCATCGTCAACCCGGAGCACTACGCGGTCGCGCTCAAGTACGACCACGACCGCGCCGAGGCGCCGTATGTGGTGGCCAAGGGCGTCGACGAGATGGCGCTCTACATCCGCCAGATCGCCACCGAACACAAGATCGAAGTGATGCAGCTGGCGCCGCTGGCGCGCGCCATCTACAACACCAGCCAGGTCAACCAGCAGATCCCGGTGCAGCTGTACCAGGCGGTCTCGCAGGTGCTCAACTATGTGCTGCAACTGAAAGCATTCCGGGTCGGGCGGCGCGCCGCCGAGCCGGCGTTCCCGAACGAAGTCGTCGTACCAACATCCATGAGCGAGGTTAAGCAGTCATGAATTTATTCCAGCGGTTGATCGCCGAAGCGCGTCGCCACAAGTTCGCCACACCGATATTCCTGTTGGTGATCCTGGCGATGATCATCCTGCCGTTGCCGCCGATATTGCTGGACGTGATGTTCACGTTCAACATCGTGCTGGCCCTGATCGTCATCATGGTGGCCGTCTCGGCCAAGCGGCCGCTGGACTTCTCGGTGTTCCCGACGGTGATCCTGGCCACCACCATGCTCAGGCTGACGTTGAACGTGGCCTCGACCCGGGTGGTGCTGCTGCACGGCCATGAGGGCACGGCGGCGGCCGGCGAGGTGATCGAGGCCTTCGGCGAGGTCGTCATCGGCGGCAACTACGTGGTCGGCATCGTCGTGTTCGTGATCCTGATGATCATCAACTTCATGGTCGTGACCAAGGGCGCCGAGCGCATCTCCGAGGTGTCCGCGCGCTTCACGCTGGACGCCTTGCCGGGCAAGCAGATGGCGATCGACGCCGACCTCAACGCCGGCCTGATCAACCAGGAGAAGGCCCAGGCGCGGCGCAAGGACGTCGCCGCCGAGGCCGACTTCTACGGCGCCATGGACGGCGCCTCCAAGTTCGTGCGCGGCGACGCCGTCGCCAGCATCCTGATCCTGATCATCAACATGGTCGGCGGCGTGGCGATCGGTTCGATCATGCAGGACATGTCGTTCGGCGACGCCTTCAAGCAATACGCGCTGCTGACCATCGGCGACGGCCTGGTGGCGCAGATCCCGGCGCTGCTGCTGTCGGCCGCCTCGGCCATCCTGGTGACCCGCATCTCCGACTCGGGCGACTTCGAGAAGCAGGTCGGCGACCAGGTGCTGACGTCGCCGCAGGTGATGTTCAGCGCCGCCGGCATGATGATCATCCTGGCCGTGGTGCCGGGCATGCCGTGGCAGATGTTCACGCCGTTCGCGCTGGTGCTGGCCTATGTCGGCTGGAAGCTGGGGCAGGTGGTCAAGGCGCCGGACACCTCCGGCATCGACGCCATCGAGGCGGCGCTGCGCGACGACCGCGCGCCCGAGCTCGACTGGCACAGCCTGCCGGCGGTGCAGCAGTTGCAGGTCGCGCTGGGCTACAAGCTGGTCAGCCTGATCGACAAGACCCACGGCGAGCCGCTGACCAAGCGGGTGCGCGGCGTGCGCCAGAGCCTGTCCGAATCGATGGGCCTGCTGCTGCCGCCGATCGTCGTGCGCGACGACCTCGGCCTCAAGCCGTCGCAGTATTCGGTGATGCTCTCGGGCAGCGTGGTGGCCCAGGCCGAGGTGTTCGCCGACCGCCTGATGGCGATCCCGTCGCCCAACGTCTACGGCCAGATCGACGGCATCCCCGGCATCGAGCCGGCCTACGGCATGCCGGTGACGTGGATCGAGACCAGCGAGAAGGCCAACGCGCTGGGGCTGGGCTACCAGGTGGTGGAGGCGCCGAGCGCGATCGCCACCCACCTGTCCAAGCTGATCCGCGAATACCTGCCCGAGCTGTTCCGCCACGAGGACGTGCCGGCGCTGATGGACCGGTTGACGGCCCTGTCGCCCAAGCTGTCGGCCTCGCTCGACAAGGCGCTGACGCACACGCAGATGCTGCGCGTGTTCCGCGTGCTGCTGGCCGAGAACGTGTCGCTGAAGGATATCGTGCCGATCGCCACCACCCTGGTCGACAGCTCGGAGACCACCAAGGACCCGATCCTGCTGGCGGCCGAGGTGCGCTGCGCGCTGCGGCGCCAGATCGTCACCGGGCTGTTCGGGCAAAAGACCGAGATGCTGGCGTTCAACCTTGGCGGCGACCTGGAAAACATGTTGCTGGGCTCGCTGAACCAGGCGCGCCAGAGCGGCAAGGTGGTGCTGGACAACTACCCGATCGACCCGCACTTGCTGGCGCAGTTGCAGATGAACATGCCGGTGGCGCGCGAGCAGATGAAGCAGCAGGCCACGCCGCCGCTGCTGCTGGTGCTGCCGCAGATCCGGCCGCTGCTGGCGCGCTACGCGCGCCTGTTCGCGCCCGGCCTGCACGTGCTGTCGTACAACGAGATCCCCGAAAACCGCGAAGTGAGCATCATCGGCACGGTGGGCTGAGCGGCGGCCCGGACGCTTGCGGTCGGATTTCCCCGGCGGGCGCCCCGAGCGCCCGCCGTCTTGTTACAGCGCGACACATGGCGTTACAAACCGACTACTTGATTGATAGTTTTGGATAGAGTGTGAAACCAGTTTCAGGTTCATGATGTGTTCGTTCCGATGGCGATCCCCGCCTCGGCCGCTGCACGATAGAACCTGGACAGGCGAAAACACATGACTCTTGCATCCGAGCGCCACGGCGCCAACGATTTGTTCCGCCCGGAAGCTGTGGCCGAGCACGGCAACCGGCTGGGCGATCCGATCGGCAACCAGGGCGTCGCGCCGTGGGCGTTGTCACTGTTTTTCCTCGTGGTCTTTGGCGTTGCGGCGGCATTTCTGTGCACCGCCCGCTATACCCGCAAGGAAAACGTCTTTGGCCAGGTGACGCCGGTGGCCGGCGCCCTGCGCGTGACGGCGGCGCGCAACGGCGTGGTCGACAAAATGCTGGTCAGGGAAGGACAGCATGTCGTCGCCGGGCAGGAGCTCATCGGCCTCTCGTTCGCGCCCAAGCTCGCGTCGGGCGGTTTGCTGTCGTCCAGTTTGACGGCCAACCAGCGCGACCAGGAGGCCGCGCAGCAGCGCCAGGCGATGGCGAAAAGCGCGGAAATCAAACACCAGCTCGAAGAGTTGCTGGCCCACCGGCAAGGCGTGCGGACGGACTTGTTGAAACTGGACGAGGCGCGCAAGTTGCAAGGGGAGCGCGTTCGCATCCAGGAACAGCTGGCCGCGGCCGTGCGCGCGCTGGGCACCCAGGGAATGATGCCGATGGTGACGGTGCGGGCCAAGGATGACGATTTGATCGTCGCGCGCCAGAATCTGGCGGCGCTGGAGCGCGAATCGACCCAGCAAACCAGCATGCTGGCGCAATTGTCGGCGCAGCAACAGCGCATGCGCGCCGAACTGCAATTGGTCGGCTTCGACGCCGAGGCGCAGCGCGAACAGATGACAGAAAAGCGGTTGAACGCCGAAGCCGCCTACGCCGACCACCTGGTGGCGCCGGTCGATGGCGTGGTCACCGCGCTGCAGGTCAAGGCCGGCGCGCCGGTCGTCGCCAACCAAACGCTTGCGGTGGTGGTGCCCGAAAGCGGCGGCGCCGCCGGCGGCGCGCTGGAAGTGGAGTTGTGGGCGCCGTCGAAGGCGATCGGCTTCGTCCAGCCGGGCGCGCCGGTGCGCATCATGTACGACGCCTTTCCCTATCAAACCTTTGGCGTCGGCCACGGCGTCGCCACCGAGGTGACGCGCGCGCCGGTACTGCCGGCCGACCTGCCGGTGCCTATCGAGACCAAGGAACAATTATTCAGGATTCGCGTCGCGCTCGATCGCGCCGAATTGTCCGCCTATGGACGCAACTGGCCGTTGTCGCCCGGCATGCGCGTGTCCGCCGATCTGGTGC
Organism: uncultured Duganella sp.; assembly: GCA_963511605.1. GTDB lineage: Bacteria > Pseudomonadota > Gammaproteobacteria > Burkholderiales > Burkholderiaceae_D > Rugamonas. The sequence goes on from CAUPJZ010000003.1 coordinate 17,333, forward strand.
TGGAGGAGCGTACCTTGCTCCGCTGGCTGCTGGACCCTTTGCTTGCGATGCGCAAGCGCAGTGGTTAATTTTTCCGAGTTGTCCAACCAAAGGAACGATATGCGTGATTTGAATGCGGTGGAAATGGAATTTGTCGCCGGCGGCCGTGCCAGCGGCGCTGTGCTCAAGACGGCCCACACGGCGGCGCCGGCGTCGGGCAAGGGCGTGGCGTTGAAGAAGATCAGCGCCCATGCGGCGGCCAACCTGAGTGGCGATAGCGTGGCGCACACGGACGAAGAGATTGTCGACGACGGCGGCGGCGATGGCGGCGGCGGCGGCGACGGCGGCGGCGATACGGGCGGCGACAGCGGCGGCGCGGATGCCGGCGGCGATACCGGCGACACGGGCGACACCGGCGACAGCGCCTGGGTGGAAGACCAGGGCGAGCCGCCGAGCGGCGGGAACCTGGAGCAGGCGGTGTCGGACAACGGGTCCGTCACCGCGACCTGCAAAGGCACGGCCGGTGGCGGTTCGCAATGCGTGGTCGGTACGGCGAACGACTTCGTCGTGACCACGACGGATAGCCACGGCAACATCATCAGCCAGCTCAGCTGCACCAAAGACACCGACTGGTCATTCTCGCTTGCCCTCAATTTCTTCAAGGGGATATTCGATGGCGGCCAAATTCAGGCTGGCGCCACTGCGGGCTATACCTGTACGCCGGTGAAAAAATAAGTCCGGAGCGCGCGGCAAGGACGGCGGCCGACGCCCGGCCTTGCCGCGCCCATGAAAGGCATTATGCGTAATCGATCTATTTTTTTTGCGGCGGTTTGCGCGCTGCCGCCGGCGCACGGTGCGCCGGCGCCGGCGCTGCCACCCCGCTTGCTGGCCGCCGAAAAACATGGACAGCTCATCTTTCTGCTGCCGGAAACCCATGTCGGCCTGCGCTGGCAGTTCGACCCGTACTTCGAGCGTGTCATCGAGCCCGCTTACGCCGCGGCCAGTGTGCTGCTGTCGGAACGCTCCGAGGAGGTTCAGCTCGATCAGGGGCTGCGCTACCAGGCGTGCGCCGACGATGACACGGTCGAGCGGCAAGTCGATCTTGCCGTCAACGATGCGTTGCCGAAGATACTACCAAAAACCATCTGGGGGCGCGTTCCGCCGCCCGCACCGGTGACCGGGTTCGGTCGTTTCATGCGCACCGAGCTCTTAATCGACGACATCTACTTTCACAAGTACGCGGACGCCGCGACCACCGCGCCGGAGCGGCGGCCGCACGACTTGCCCGCCGATGTCACCGAAGGGTACGCCGCGCACCTGATGCTGGGCGCGCCGCGCCCCCATGTCTCGGTCGATACGCCAAACAGCCTGTACCGGGCTTATTGCTCGCTGCCGCCGAGCGCGCGCAATGACCTGGCGGCGTCGCTGCTGCGCATGCGCGACGACGATGCCGGCGCCGGCGTGGCCGCGTCGCCCGCGACGCTAGGCGCCAGCTTGGCGGCCATGGGCAAGGCCTATCGCGCGATGCTGGCTCAAAACGCGCACACGCTCGATGGCGACGCCGTGGCGCCCGCGTTGACGCCCACCGAGCTTGGCGTCGAGCGCTTCGTGCTCGCGGCCCGCAATCGCGGCTGGATCGAGCGCCTGCCGGCGCTGACGGCCGGACAGCGCCTGCCATTTTTCGTGCTTGGCGCCGCCCACTTTCCCGATTCAAACGCCGGTCCGGGCGTCATCCATCTGTTGCGCGAAGCCGGCTACCGTCTCACCCTGGTGCGCGACGGCGGCCAATTGCGTGGGTTGCTGGCGCAATTGCCTTCCCCGCCGCCGCCGGTGCCGACGGCGGCGCAAACAGGGTGGCAACGCGCGGCGTGGCCGGGCACTTGCACACCGGTACCGCATAACCTGCTTTGCGCCTGGGGCGACCAGCGCGCCATGCTGACTGCGATCGGCGACGGCGGCGGCCGGGATTTGCTGACGCTGTGCACCGCGCGGGCCACCGCCTGGGGCAAGCGCAGCAACTGCACCAGCGTACGCGTGCCGGCCGGCACGGTTGTCAAGCAAGGTGGAGGCTAACGGTGCGCGCGTATGTCCAGGCCGAGAGCAACGAGTGCGGGCTGGCGTGCATCGCCATTTCGCTCGGCTTGCTGGGCTCGGCGATCGACTTGTCCGAGTTGCGGAGGCGCCACGTGGTGTCGGCGCGCGGCTTGCGGCTCAAGGAACTGGCCGACATCGCCGCCGCCAACGGCTTGGTGACGCGCGCCGTGCGCTGCGAATTGGACGAGGTGCCCGACCTGAAGTGCCCGGCCATCCTGCATTGGGGCATGCAGCACTACGTGGTGCTCGAACGGGTGCGCCGCGGCCGGGCGCGCATCCACGACCCCGCCATCGGCCGCAGCGAGGTGCCGCTGGCGTCGCTGTCGCGCCACTTCAGCGGCGTCGCGCTGGAATTGTCGACGGCGGCCGGGTTCAAACGGCGCCGCGATAAGAGCGCGCTCAGCCTGTGGTCGTGGTTCCGGCTGACGCCATCGATGTACGGCGGCCTGGCGCAGATCCTGCTGTTGTCGCTGCTGCTGCAGGCCTATGTCGTGGCCAGCCCGTTCTACATGCAGTTGGCCATCGACGAGGCCGCGCTCAAGGGCGATGGCAGGTTGCTGCTGTCGCTGGCGCTGGGCTTCGGGCTGTTCGCGCTGTTTAACGCCGGTGCCGATGCGTTGCGCGGCTACATCACGCTGCGGCTCACGGCCATGCTCAACTGGGACATGACGGTGCGCCTGTTCCGGCACATGTTGCGCCTGCCGCTGCCGTGGTTCCAGCGCCGCAAGCTGGCCGACGTGCTGTCGCGCTTCGACTCGATCGCGCCGGTGCGCGAGCTGATCTCGGGCGCCCTCGTGGCGACGTTGATCGACGGCGTGCTGGCCTTGGCCACATTGGTGATGATGTTCATCTTTAGCGCCAGGCTGGCGGTGGTGGTGCTGGCGGCGTTGGCGCTGAACGTGGCGTTGCGCCTTGGCGCCTTGCCCTCGAGCATACGCCTGGGCATGGAGGCGCTCGCCGCGCGCGTGGCCGAAAGCGGCAAGCGCATCGAAACCATCCGCGCCATCCAGACGCTCAAGGTGATGGGGGCGGAAACCGCGCGCGAAAGCGACTGGGCCAACAAGTTTGCCGCCGTGATCAAGAAAGAGCAGTCGCAGGGCGTGGCCGCGCTGGTCTTCAACGACTTGCACGCGCTGGTCGAGGCGGGCGCGCATGTCGCGCTGGTCTATCTCGGCGCCCAGGCCGTGCTCGATGGGGGCATGACCGTTGGCTTGCTGTATGCGTTCATGTCCTACCAGGGCCAGTTTTCTTCGCGCACCAGCTCGCTTTTCGACCAGATGCTGCATTGGCGCATGACCGACATGTATTCCTACCGGCTGGCCGACATCGTGCTGTCGCCGCAGGAGGCGGGCATCGACGACATCAGCCCCGGGCGGCAGCCGGTCGCGGGCGGGATCGAACTGCGCGACCTGGCGTTCGGCTACACGCCGCAAGAGGCACCGGTGTTTCGCAACGTGTCGCTGGCGATTCGTCCAGGGGAATTCGTCGCCATCGTCGGTCCGTCGGGCGTCGGCAAGTCCACCTTGCTCAAGGTGTTGTGCGGCCTGTATCCCGCCTCGCAAGGCCAGGTGTGCATCGACGGCCGCTCGCTCGAATCGTGGGGCGCCGCCGCCGTGCGCCAAAGCCTGGGCGTGGTGATGCAGGACGACGAATTATTGGCGGGAACGATCGCCGAGAATGTCGCCTTCTTCGACGAGCGCATCGACACCGAGCTGGTCTGGGCCTGTTTGCGGCAAGCGTCGCTGGCCGAGGACATTCTGGCGATGCCGATGCGCGGCGAAACCTACATCGGCGACATGGGCGCGAATCTGTCGGGCGGTCAGAAGCAGCGCCTGCTGCTGGCAAGGGCCTTGTATCGGAAACCGCGCATACTGATATTGGACGAGGCCACCTCGCACCTGGACGCGGCGCGCGAAGCGGCCATCAATCACGCGCTGCGCCAGCTCGATATGACCCGTATTATCGTCGCGCACCGCCGGGAGACGATCGCGGCCGCCGACCGTGTCATCGTCCTGGGCAAACACGGGGTGGTCGAGCAATCGAGCAATGTCGCCGGTCTTGTGTAATGCCCGCGGCGTGCCGTGTCACCTTACGCTGCAACGGTCGGTGCGGTAAAAATAGAAATTGCCCAGCGCGATGAACTGCGTCGCCGCGCCGACCTTGTAGATCAGCTCGCGCCGCTGTTCGTTGTATGCCTCCAGCGCGCCGATCTTGCTGCGCAGCTGTACCTTGGCGATGTCGGACGGGAAGTCGGCGTTGCCGCCCAGGGTCACCGTCAGCATCCCGGTGGCTCCGTCCTGCCGCCATTTGCCCGGCTGGTAGAACTGGAAACCACCCTGGAATGCGAGCGAGCCGTCCGATCGCATCACCATGCAGATCGCCGGATATTCGGCCGCCGGACTTTCCCAGACCTGCACCGGCGTCGGCGCCGGTGTTCGCAGGGCGCAGCCACCAAGGGCGGCCAGCAGCAGCGCGGGATAAATGTAAACGGGGTAAATGTTAGCTCTCATAGTCCTCATTTGACGAAAAGCGTCCAGGCCAGGCCGGCAAGTCCGCAGGCTACCACGACCTGGATCACGCCGCGCTCGTACCGGAACAGTGCCACGCCGGCCGCCAGCCCGATCAGCGCGGACGGCCACTCGAAGGCGCCGCTCCAACCACTCGGCCACAAGGTGTGCCAGGCGAAGAACAGCGCCAGGTTGACGATGACGCCGACGACGGCGGCGGTGATGCCGGTCAGCGGCGCGGTGAATTTGAGGTTGCCGTGCGTCGATTCGATGAACGGCCCGCCCAGCAGGATGAACAGGAACGACGGCAGGAAGGTGAACCAGGTGACGACCGCCGCCGCCACCGCGCCCGACAGCAACAGCGCGTCGCCGCCGAAGATGGCCGTGTTCCAGCCGCCGGCGAAACCCACGTACGACACCACCATGATCAGCGGCCCCGGCGTGGTCTCGCCCAGCGCCAGGCCGTCTATCATCTGTGCCGCGCTGAGCCATTGGTAGTGCTCGACCGCGCCCTGGAACACATACGGCAGCACCGCGTAGGCGCCACCGAAGGTCAGCAGCGCCGCCTTGGTGAAGAACCAGGCCATGCGCGTGAGCACGGCGTCGGTGCCGAACAGGGCGACCAGCGCGCCCATGCCGCCCAGCCACAGGGCCAGGTGCGCCAGCAGCACGTTGCCGAAGCGCCTCCAGCTGAATTGCGCGTGCGCCGGCGTCGGCGTGTGGTCGTCGATCAGGGCCGGGCCGGCCGGCGCGGCGGCCTTGCCGTGGCCGCCCGCGCCGGTGAAACGTTGCGGCGCGTAGCGCCCGCCCAGGTAGCCGGCCAGGCCGGCCGCCAGCACGATCAGCGGGAACGGGATCTTCAGCAGGAAGATGGCCAGGAAGGCGGCCGTGGCGATGGCCCACAGCCAGCCGTTTTTCAGCGTGCGCGAGCCGATCCGCCAGGCGGCGTGCAACACCAGCGCGGTGACGGCCGGCTTGATGCCGTAGAACAGGCCGGACACGGCCGGCGTGTGGCCATAGGCCATGACCATCCACGACAGGCCGATCAGGATGAACAGCGACGGCAGCACGAACAGCACGCCGGCGGCGATGCCGCCACGGGTGCGGTGCATCAGCCAGCCGATGTAGATCGCCAATTGCTGCGCCTCGGGACCGGGCAGCACCATGCAATAGTTGAGCGCGTGCAGGAAGCGCTGCTCCGAGATCCAGCGGCGCCGCTCGACCAGCTCCTGGTGCATGATGGCGATCTGGCCGGCCGGTCCGCCGAAGCTGACGAAGCCGAGCTTGAGCCAATACAGAAAAGCGGCGCCGAAGCCGACCGCTTCCGGCGCCGCCCGGGCGGGGAGGGGTTCGATGTCTTTTGCGCTCATGGGCGCGAGTTTATCACGCCGCTATCATGCCGTTTCCGCAAACACGTCGTCCGGCGGCAGCGGCTGCGACAGCATGACCGCCATCTCGGCCATGGCCTTGAAGACGGCCGGCGTCAGCGCCGCCGTGTGGGCGCGGGTGGGGTAGGGGTGCTCGCTGCTGGTCGGCGGCAGTTCGCGCCGCAGGCGGCAGCGCAATATCGTCAGGCCGCAGCGGCCGACCATCGCCGCCAGATGGGGAAGGATTTCCCGCATGTGCTGCATGGCCGAGGTGTGCGCCGCGCCCACTTCCATGATGACGCCGTTGCCGGCCGCCGGTTCCATCTGGATGACGACCCGGCCCAGGCCGGGCAGCATCAGTTCGAGCCGCAGCGCCACGCGCGGGCGCTTGCGGCGCTGGCGCTCGGGTTCCTCGTCGTCGTTGACGACCACGCGCAGCACCAGCCGTTCCGCCCCCCAGGCGAACACGGCGAAGCGCCACGGTTCCATTTCCGTCACCAGCGGCAGGCCGGGACGGCCTTCGCGCAGCGCCGACGGCGTGTGGTCGGCCATGAACAGGCTCGACGGGACGTGCTGGCCGCTGGCCTGTTCCAGCCAGGCCGCGCGCTGCTCGCCGTAGGCGCGCACCATGGTTTGCCACGAGCCGGCCATCATGGCCGTGTCCGGCGGTTGCCAGACCAGCTGGCGCGACATGAAGACCTGGTTGGGCCGCATCGCCGATGGTTCGGCCGTGTCGGCAAGATTGTTGAGCGCGGCGGCCAGGGCGTCGAGCCCGGACTGTGGCAGCGGTTGGGCGTCGGGGCCGTCGAACAGCGCGCCGACGCGGCCCGGGCCGGCCGGCGCCAGCGGCGTGACCGGGTAGGGGGCGTTGCTGTCGCGCGCATCGATCGGTCCGCGCACGGACGGGCCTGGCTGTCCGGCTTGCCGATCTGGGATGCTCAGGGGGCGCGACGTGGCGCCGACGCGGTCTACGGCCATCAGGCTCGCTCTTTAATGTGGCTGATACGATCCGGTGAAAAAAAAGCCAACCGAAAACTCCGGTTGGCTCCTTGTTTTTCCGTCCCGCGCGCGGGACGGAAAGGCTGTGATTATTGCAGCAAGGACATAACCAGGGACGACGTGCTGTTCGACTGCTTCAGCATCGCGGTACCGGCTTGCAGCAGCATCTGGCTGGAAGTCATGTTCGACGATTCGGTCGCGAAGTCGGTGTCCATGATACGGCCAGTTGCGGCTTTCGTGTTGCTCGAAATGTTGGACAGGTTGTTGTAGATGTGATCCAGACGGTTCGAGGCCGCACCCAGCGACGAACGGATGCCGCCGACCTGGTCGATTGCGGTGCTGATCGTGTCGATGGTGTTGTTGGCGGCGGTTTGACCGGCTGCGTTGCTGGCCGAGGCGGTACCGTCGGTGCCGTCCGAGATTTCGGTGCCGATGGCGGCGCCGCCGGCGGCGTAGCGTGCGGAGACGGCGGTCAGGGCGGTGCCGGTCAGGGCGGTCATGGCGGCCGACAGGTCGATCGTCATTTGCTCGGACTTGGTGGCGCCGATCTGGAACGTCATCGACGCTGCAATGGTGCCGCCTTCCATCAGCTTGGCGCCGCCGAAGGTGCTGTTTTTCATCACGTTGTTCAATTCGCTACCCAGCGCGTCGAACTCGGACTGCAGTGCGGCCTGGTCTTTTGCGGTCGACGAGGCATCGGCTGCCTGGGTGGCCAGATCTTTCATGCGGATCAGCATGTTGGTGACTTCGTCAAACGCGCCTTCGGCCGTTTGCAGCATCGAGATCGAATTCTGGGTGTTGCGCATGGCCATGGCCATACCGCTCGATTGGGCTTTCAGGCGGGTTGCAATCTGCAGGCCTGCAGCATCGTCCATCGCCGAGTTGACACGGAAGCCGGTGCTCAGGCGGGTCTGCGAGGTCGACAGCGACGACTGGGTGCGCGAGATCGAGTTTTGTGCCGAAAGGGCGGAAGAGTTGGTGTGAAGGCTCAGCATGGAAATACTCCTGGTAGGTGGATTCAGTTCGGAGCGTCGGTATTTTGCGCTCTCCCAAGTACAAGACGACCGTACTGCGCAGGACGTTAAATGCTTTGTGGAAATTTCTTAAAAAAAATATGTAACAGTGACTTTCCCCAGCGGAACCGCCGCCGTGGTGCTGCCTATCCGCTATTTTCCACCAGTCAATTATTATCCGTTTCCTGCCGGCAGTCCCGCTAAATCGCGCCGCGCATAAAAAAAACAGCACGGTCCGAAGGCCGTGCTGCGTCTATATTGTTGCTTTTTTACATATTCGGATAGTTCGGCCCGCCGCCGCCCTCCGGCGTCACCCAGACGATGTTCTGGGTCGGGTCCTTGATATCGCAGGTTTTACAGTGCACGCAGTTTTGCGCGTTGATCTGCAGGCGGTCGGCGCCGGCGTCGGTCTTGACGAACTCGTAGACCCCTGCCGGACAGTAGCGCGCCTCCGGCCCGGCGTACTGGGCCAGGTTGACGTCGACCGGCACGCTCGCGTTTTTCAACGTCAGGTGGATCGGCTGGTCCTCGGCGTGGTTGGTGTTGGAGATGAACACCGACGACAGGCGGTCGAAGGTCAGCTTGCCGTCCGGCTTGGGGTAGGCGATGGGCGCGAACTGCGAGGCCGGTTTCAGGCACTCGTGGTCGGCGTGCGTGTGGTGCAGGGTCCATGGCGCCTTGCCGCGGAAGACGATCTGGTCGATGCCCGTCATCAGCGAGCCCAGCACCAGGCCCTTGTTGAGCCAAGGCTTGACGTTGCGCGCCACGTGCAGCTCCTCGTGCAGCCACGATTGTTCGAACGCGGCCGGGAAGGCGGCCAGCTCGTCGTGCTGGCGGCCGGCACCCAGCGCCTCGAACGCGGCCTCGGCCGCCAGCATGCCGGTCTTGATGGCCGCGTGGCTGCCCTTGATGCGGCTCATATTGAGGAAGCCGGCGTCGCAGCCGATCAGCGCGCCGCCCGGGAAGACCAGTTTCGGCAAGGATTGCAAGCCCCCCGCGGTAATCGCGCGGGCGCCGTAGGAGATGCGCTTGGCGCCTTCGAAGAACGGTTTGATGGCCGGGTGGGTCTTGTAGCGCTGGAATTCCTCGTACGGCGACAGGTAGGGGTTCTCATAATTGAGTCCGACCACATAGCCGACCACGACCTGGTTGTTCTCCATGTGGTACAGGAAGGAACCGCCGTAGGTCTTGTTATCCAGCGGCCAGCCGGTGGTGTGCACCACCAGGCCGGGCTGGTGCTTGGCAGGATCGATTTCCCACAGTTCCTTGATGCCGATGCCGTACGATTGCGGGTCCTTGCCCTTGTTCAGGTCGTACTTGGCCATCAGCTGCTTGCCCAGGTGGCCGCGCGAGCCTTCGGCGAACAAGGTGTATTTGCCGTGCAGTTCCATGCCGAGCTGGAAGTCCGATCCGGCCTCGCCGTCGCGCTTGACGCCCATGTTGCCGGTGGCCACGCCCTTGACGGAACCGTCGTCGTTGTACAGGATCTCGGCGGCCGGGAAGCCGGGGAACACCTCGACGCCCAGCGCCTCGGCCTGCTGGCCCAGCCAGCGCACCACATTGCCCAGCGAGATGACGTAGTTGCCGTGGTTTTCAAAGCAGGCCGGCAGTGCGAAGCCCGGCGTCTTGAAGGACTTCGTTTCGGTCAGGAACAGCACGCGGTCCTCGGTGACGGCGGTGTTGAGCGGCGCGCCTTTTTCCTTCCAGTCCGGGAGCAGCTCGGTCAGCGCCTTCGGGTCCATCACGGCGCCCGACAGGATGTGGGCGCCCAGCTCGCCGCCTTTTTCCAGCACGACGACCGAGACTTCCCGGCCTTTGTCGGCCGCCAGCTGCTTGATGCGGATCGCCGCCGACAAACCGGCCGGGCCGCCGCCGACGATGACGACGTCGTATTCCATCGCGTCGCGCGGGCCGTACTGTTCTACGAGATTTTGGGGCTGTGTCATGGTCTTTTTATAGTGGTTATGATGTTTTTAATAGGGGACGGCTACGTGATGGAGAAAATTTTAGCACGAGTGTGCTTCTTTTTCCGTCCGAATGCAACTTTGGCGCCATTTTGAGGGACATTATTAGACACCGCAATCTAATACTGGCGATTTGTGTAATGATTACGTTTCGACAGCCGGGGCGAACCCCCGGGGGTGGACCCTAATGCCGCTAAGTTAGCGTTCATCTAAATCACGTAGGGCGGATTAGCGCAGCGTAATCGGCCATGTTCCGTCGGCGGCTCATGGCCGATTACGGCGTTCCGCCTAATCCGCCCTACGAACATCATTTAACTTGGTGGCATTAGGGTTAGACCCGGGTTAGACCCGGCTATCAGGAATTCGTCACCAATAAATCTAGGAGTAGCTTGTGGGCATAGAAGTCAACTTTGAGGGAAAAATCGCGCTGATCACCGGCGCCTCCAGCGGTCTGGGAGCCCGGTTCGCCAAAGTGCTGGCCCAGGCCGGCGCCCAGGTGGTGCTGGCCTCGCGCCGCACCGAGCGGCTCAAGGAGCTGCGCGCCGAGATCGAGGCCGACGGCGGCGCCGCGCACGTGGTCAGCCTGGACGTGACCGACTTCGCCAGCATCAAGTCGGCCATCGCCCACGCCGAGACGGAGGCCGGGCCGATCGACATCCTGGTCAACAATTCCGGCGTGTCGACGACGCAGCGGCTGGTCGACGTCACGCCCGAGGATTATGCCTTCGTGATGGACACCAATCTGCGCGGCGCCTTTTTTGTCGCGCAGCAGACCGCCAAGCGCATGATCGCGCGCGCCAAGGGCGACCCGAGCAAGAAGCACCGCATCATCAACATCGCCTCGGTGGCGGGCTTGCGCGTGCTGCCGCAGATCGGCGTCTATTGCATGAGCAAGGCCGGCGTGGTGCAGATGACCAAGGCGATGGCGGTGGAGTGGGGCAAGTACGGCATCAACACCAACGCCATTTGCCCCGGCTACATCTCGACCGAGATCAACGAGGACTATTTCGCCAGCGAGCAGGGCCAGAAGCTGATCAACATGCTGCCGCGCAAGCGTCCGGGCACGCCGGAGGATCTCGATGGTTTGCTGTTGCTGCTGGCCGGGGAGGATTCGAATTTCATCAACGGCGCCATCATCTCGGCGGACGATGGCATGACCGCCATGTAAAGGAGCGGGTACCCGCTAGAGCTGGATGCCCACCAGCTTGTGCACCAACTCGGACGACGTGGAGGCCGAGAATTTACGCATCAGCTTGGCGCGGTGCATTTCCACCGTGCGCGGACTGAGGTCGATCTGGCGGGCGATGCTTTTGCTGGTCTTGCCCTCGACCAGCAGCGCGGCGATCTCCCGTTCGCGCGGGGTCAGCTCGGCGGTGACGGGACGTTTTTCGCTGACGTCCTCGAACGTCCAGATGCCGGGGCCCAGCGGCTCCTGGGCCTTCATCGAATGGCCGGTGACGTGGCACCAGAACAGTTCGCCGTTGGCGCGGCGCATGATGCGCTCGTCCGAGTAGCGGCCCTTGGCGTTCATGATCGGAATGATGCGGTCGCCGGTGCGCAGGAATTCGTCCATCGTCGGATACAGCGCCAGGAAGGACAAGCCTTCGAGCTGGGCGCGGGTATAGCCGAACATCAACGCCAGCGCGTCGTTGCAGCGCTGGATGACGCGATTTTCCGAGATGCACATGCCAACCGGCGCGTGCAGGAAAATGGATTCGTAGTCGATGGCGGGGGCGGCGTTCATTATGAAAGTGGCAGGTAGTTCTACGGTATTGTGCTTTTAGAGAGCGTATTCTATGCTGAGACGCCGCATCGGTAGCGCAGTTAACAACGTTATCAACTGATTTAGCAACAAAGCACGAACAATCGACTTCGACAAATAAGACCAGCACCACTTAAATACAAGAGTTAAGGGACAACATGAACAAAATCTATCCGGATGCCGCCGCAGCCTTGGCCGGCGTCGTTCAAAACGGTCAAACGATCGCCGTGGGCGGCTTCGGTTTGTGCGGCATACCCGAAGCGCTGATCGGCGCGTTGCGCGATTCCGGCGTGACCGGCTTGACCGCCATCTCCAACAACGCCGGCGTCGACGGCTTCGGCCTGGGCCAGCTGCTCGAAACGCGCCAGATCAAGAAGATGATCGCATCCTACGTCGGGGAAAACAAGGAGTTCGCGCGCCAGTACCTGGCCGGCGAGCTGGAACTGGAATTCACGCCGCAAGGCACCTTGGCCGAGAAGCTGCGCGCCGGCGGCGCCGGCATTCCCGCCTTCTTCACCAAGACCGGCGTGGGCACCATCGTCGCCGACGGCAAGGAAATCCGCGAATTCGACGGCGAACAATATGTGATGGAACGCAGCCTGGTGGCCGACGTGGCGCTGGTCAAGGCGTGGAAGGCCGACAAGGCCGGCAACCTGGTGTTCCGCAAGACGGCGCGCAACTTCAATCCGAACGCGGCGATGGCAGGCAAGATCACCATCGTCGAGGTCGAGCATCTGGTCGAGATCGGCGAGATCGATCCGGACGCCGTGCACCTGCCGAGCATTTTCGTGCACCGCATCGTCGTCAACGCGACGCCGGAAAAACGCATCGAGCAGCGCACCGTGCGCGCCAACTAAGAACATCGGAGACAACTATCATGGCATGGACACGTGACGAAATGGCCGCGCGCGCGGCGAAGGAATTGCAGGACGGTTTTTACGTCAACCTGGGCATCGGTTTGCCCACCCTGGTGGCCAACTATGTGCCGCCCGGTATCGAAGTGTATTTGCAGTCGGAAAACGGCCTGCTGGGCATCGGCCCGTTCCCCACCGAGGATGAGATCGACGCGGATTTGATCAACGCCGGCAAGCAGACCGTGACGGCGCTGCCGGGCGCTGCCTACTTCAGTTCGGCCGATTCGTTCGGCATGATCCGGGGCGGCAAGATCAACCTGGCCATCCTGGGCGCGATGCAGGTGTCGGAGCGCGGCGACCTGGCCAACTGGATGATTCCGGGAAAAATGGTCAAGGGCATGGGCGGCGCGATGGACCTGGTGGCCGGCGTCAAGCGGGTGGTGGTGCTGATGGAGCACGTCGCCACCGCCAAGGACGGCACGACGTCGCACAAGCTGCTGAAAAAATGCGACCTGCCGCTGACCGGCGTGGGCGTGGTCGACCTGATCGTCACCGATCTTGGCGTCATGGAAGTGACCGAGACCGGCCTGAAGGTGACCGAGCTGGCGCCGGGCGTGAGCCGGGAACAGATCCAGGCCGCCACCGGCGTCGAGCTGGACATGTCGGCGCTTTAACAGGCGGCGCTGATCGGGCGGGGCGTTTAAGAATACTTGAGAGCCTCAGCCGATGTCAGTTTTGAGAACGGCAAACGCTGGGGGCGCTTGCCGTTTTTTCATGTGTGGCGTCAGCATGATGATTGGATCGCTGTTCTGGACGAGGCAATCATTGCGTTATTTTCGATCTTCACTAAAATGAAACGAAAACCGAAGGAGTGATCTCCATGAACGATGGAGTGAGAAAATCACGCAATACGCCAAATATTGTGGCGGAGGTCCCCGGGCAGCAAGGCCGCCTCGCACGCAAACCGAGCGAGGTGATGTTGACTGTCGAGGCTGCGGCTGAGCTGATGCGGTGCAGCCGTCCCTATGTCGCCATGCTGATCGACAACAAGAAGTTCGACGGCGCGTCGGTTGCTGCGGGCGGGTACCGCCTGGTGCCGGAGTCATCGGTACGCGCATGGATCAAGGAACGCGAGGCTGGGGGGCAAGAACCCGACTATCACGCGGTCGCCGAGGCGAATGGAATGTATGACATTCCGGAGACAGCATTTATCCAGGCAAATAAGCGCCGCCGTTTCTAAAAATGGCGGTCAGCCATCCTCTGTCCCCTGGTGGCGAGACGCACGTGCTGCTGGACGCAAATGTCTTACTGCCGCCGCGCCTTTCCGACGTTTTGTTCGACTTGTGTCTGGAGGGATTGTTCTGGGCGCGGTGGAGCGCGGAAATCGAAGCCGAGTTCTTGCGGAATTGGCCAAGGGTCGCCTATGGTGCGCGCGCCGCCAAGTCGGGCCAACAGGCCGACGCCGAGACAGTCAAGGCCAGCAAACGCTTGCTTAGTTATAAGCAAGCTGTTCGAGGTCATGAAATTATCGGCTATGCAGCGCCATCGGTTCTAGCCAGAGTTCCAGCTGCGGTGAATGTCGCAGACCGGCATGTCGCGGCAGCCGCTTTGGTGTTGCGGGATTTAGTTTTGCAAGATAATGCTGATAATAGAGTCATCATTGTCTCCAACAATCTTAAACATCTTGCGGTTGCCGACATGAGGCGGCTAGATGTCCTTGTGCTCGCGCCCGGGAAATTCATCGACAGCCTAACGCAAGTGAGCAGTGTCCGTGTTGGCTCGGCTCTGGAGAGATGCGTGAACAGTTTGAAAAATCCACGCTACACCCGAGCGCGCCTGCTGGACGCGCTTCAAGTTCATGGCGCTGTGGCTACCGCACGACATTTCTCTTCAGTGTGGCACCCAGAGCTTTGAAGCGGTTTTTTACGCCAACCGGGCGCGGCGGCGGGCGAGGGCGCCGATCAGTGCCAGGCCGCCCAGAAGCATGACGTAGCTCGCCGGCTCCGGTACCGCCGACACGGCCGTCAGGCTCCAGCGGCCGGCCGAATAGTCGCCGTCGCCTTCACCGTTGAACGGCAGGCCGGCGATGTTGTAGTTGATGGCATCGGTGGCGCCGCCGTTGAACGCGCCGATGATAAAGCTCGAGGTCCAGTTGCCGGTGACGGGCCCGTCGAACGCCAGCAGCGAGGTGGCCAGGCCGTCGAACGAGATCCGGGCGCCGCCCTGGACGAAGCCGCCGTCCATGGCGTAGGCGTACAGGTTGCCGCTGTTCGGCATGGCGTAGCCGTTGACCGCGATCGCCAGCTTGCTGATGCCTTCGACCAGGTTGCCGTTGGCCGTGCCGTCGAAGCTGCCCGTGACGTGGGTGTTGTCGAGCATGGTGTACTCGAAGACGTAGCTGGCTGCCTGGGCGGTGGCGCTGCCGGCAAGCAGCGCGGCGCAGGCGAGGGTGCGTAGGGTGTTGTTCATTGTGGATTCCTAGTGGATAACTTTAATTGTCTCATGGACTACAAAGTTATACAAAAGAAAATTTAGCCCGCCATTGCGCGCCGCTGCCCGGCAAAGAAAAAGCCCCGGGCATCGCTGCGCGGGGCTTTTTACCGGCGGGGTGCCGGCTTAGTGCGCTGGCACGATGATCGCTGGTTTCACTTCGGTGTCCACGGCGACCACGGTCGAACCCGGGTTGTTCAGTTCCGCGTTCATCTTGTCGCGGTCCAGTTCTTTTTCCCAGGCCGAGACCACCACCGTCGCCACGCCGTTGCCGACGAAGTTGGTCAGGGCGCGGCATTCGCTCATGAAGCGGTCGATACCCAGGATCAGCGCCATGCCGGCCACAGGGATCGTCGGCACCACGGCCAGGGTCGCGGCCAGGGTGATGAAGCCGGCGCCGGTGATGCCGGAAGCGCCCTTGGAGGTCAGCATCGCCACGCCCAGGATGGTCAGTTCCTGCATCAGGGTCAGCTCGGTGTTGGTCGCCTGGGCAACGAACAGCGCGGCCATCGTCATGTAGATGTTGGTGCCGTCCAGATTGAACGAGTAGCCGGTTGGAACAACCAGGCCGACCACCGGTTTGGCGCAGCCAAGGCGTTCCAGTTTGGTCATCAGCGAAGGCAGCGCGCTTTCCGACGAGCTGGTGCCCAGCACGATCAGCAGTTCTTCCTTGATGTATTTGATGAACTTGAAGATCGAGAAGCCGGTGTAGCGGGCGATCAGACCCAGCACGACGAACACGAACAGGCCGCAGGTCAGGTAGAACGAACCCATCAGTTTGGCCAGCGGGATCAGCGAGGCCAGGCCGTATTTGCCGATGGTGAAAGCCATGGCGCCGAACGCGCCGATCGGGGCGACCTTCATGATGATGTTGACGACGCCGAAGATGGCGTGCGACAGCTCGTCGATCAGCTTGGTGATCGGACGGCCGCGCTCACCGAGCAGCGACAGCGAGAAACCGAACAGGATGGCGATCAGCAGCACTTGCAGGATGTCGCCCTTGGCGAACGCGTCCACGAACGTCTTCGGGATGATGTTCATCAGGAAGTCGGTGGTGGTCAGGCCTTCGGCGTGCGTGTATTGCGCGATCGACTTGGCGTCCAGGTGGGCCGGATCGGCGTTGAAGCCGGCGCCCGGTTTGAGCACGTTGGCAACGACCAGGCCGATGGCCAGCGCGAAGGTGGAGACCACTTCGAAGTAGATCAGTGCCTTGCCGCCGACGCGGCCGATTTTCTTGACGTCTTGCATGCCGGCGATGCCGGAGACCACCGTGCAGAAGATCACCGGGGCGATGATCATCTTGATCAGCTTGATGAAGCCGTCGCCCAGGGGTTTCATGGCGACCGCATCGGCAGGCAGGAAGATGCCGAGCAGGATACCGCAGGCGATGGCGAACAACACCTGGATATATAGGATTTTATAGAAGGGCTTTTTCACGGGGTCTCCTCGCGTTCGTTTGAGGAGTTCATGATGTCCCAACTGGAGAGTTATCACTATTGTGGAAACCCGCAAATCACTGGCTGTGATATCTCTTCCATATGAGGGATAACACGTAGGGCGGATTGGCGCGCAGCGCGTAATCGGCCATGCATGCGTAGCCGGCGGCTCATGCATGGCCGATTACGGCGTGCCGCCTAATCCGCCCTACGTGTCTCCCGTGTCCGCTTACTGTGCGACCCAGCCGCCGTCCATGTTCCAGGCCACGCCGCGCACTTGCTTGGCCGCGTCGCCGCACAGGAACACGGCCAGCGCGCCCAGCTCCTCCGGCGTGACGAATTCGCCGGACGGCTGCTTGTCGGCCAGCAGCGCCTTCTTCGCCGCGTCGTTGCTGATGCCGTCCTTGGCGGCGCGGGCGTCGACCTGCTTTTGCACCAGCGGCGTGAGCACGAAGCCCGGGCAGATGGCGTTGACGGTGACGCCGGTGGCGGCCGTCTCGAGCGCGCCGGCCTTGGTCAGGCCGATCAGGCCGTGCTTGGCCGCCACGTAGGCCGACTTGCCGGCCGACGCCACCAGGCCGTGGGTCGAGGCCAGGTTGATGATGCGGCCCCAGTTGTTGGCGCGCATGCGCGGCAGCACCAGGCGCGACGTGTGGAACGCCGACGTCAGGTTGATGGCGATGATGGCGTCCCATTTCTCGACCGGGAAATCCTCGACGTTGGCGACGTGCTGGATGCCGGCGTTATTCACGAGAACGTCGACGCCGCCGAACTTCTCGCCGGCGAAGGCGATCATGTTTTCGATCTCGGCCGGCTTGGACATGTCGGCGTTGTGATAGGCGACCTGGACGCCGAATTCCTTGGCCAGGTCCTGCTGCAGTTTGTCGATCTCGGCGGCGTCGCCGAAACCGTTCAACACCACGTTGGCGCCCTCGGCCGCCAGGGTGCGCGCGATGCCCAATCCGATGCCGGATGTGGAGCCGGTGACCAATGCTGTTTTACCGCTCAAAGTCTTGTTTGTCATGGTGTCCTCTGCGGGGTTGGAGATAAAAGGCTGGCTGCGCTACACTTCGGTAGGATTTTAAGCGCAACGCCCGGTAAAATGGTATTTCAGAACATCATTACATAAAAACCATCAAGGAAGCCGCATGCTCGAAGCGAAAATAAAGTCTGTTCAGTGCCTGTCGTTGGCTGGCTTGCACCGGATGGCATATAAGGAGTGGGGCGACGAGGCCAACCCCAACGTGCTGGTCTGCGTGCACGGCGTGACCCGCGTCTCCGACGATTTCGACAGCATGGCGCGCGCGCTGGCGTCCGACTACCGCGTGATCTGCCCGGACGTCGTCGGCCGCGGCCGCTCCGACTGGCTCGGGAATCCGCAGCTGTACCGCATTCCCCAGTATGTCAGCGACATGGTGACGTTGCTGGCACGTGTATTGGACCAGGGCCCGGAACAAAAGATCGATTGGTTCGGCACTTCCATGGGCGGCCTGATCGGCCTGGGCCTGGCCTCGCTGCCGGACAATCCGATCCGCAAGCTGGTGCTCAACGACATCGGCCCGGTGCTGGCGCCGGCGGCCCTGCAGCGCATCGGCGACTACATCGGCCAGGACCTGCGCTTCGAGACGTTCGACGATGGCGCCAAGTTCGTCCGCGACGTCTCGGCGTCGTTCGGCGAGCACACCGAGCAGGAATGGCATAAACTGGCCACCGATGTCCTGCGCCAGGATAAGGACGGCAAGTGGGTGCGTCATTACGACATGGGGTTGTCCTTGCCGTTCCGCTCGGCCACGCCGGAGTCGGCCGGCGCCGACGAGGCGATGCTGTGGGCCGCCTACGATGCCATCACTTGCCCGACCCTGCTGGTGCGCGGCGCCGACTCCGATCTGCTGACGCGCGAGACGGCGGCCATGATGACCCAGCGCGGCCCGAAAGCCACCCTGGTGGAAATTCCCAACGTCGGCCACGCGCCGACCTTCATCCATGACGATCAGATCGCGATCGCCAGGAAATTCCTGCTCGGCTGATTAGCCCGGCGTATCACATTAAGTTAAAGAAGAAAAAGTATGGAAATCAAACGACTGCACGTAGGCAAACGATTGTCCGAAGTGGCAATTCACAATGGCACCGTCTATCTGGCGGGCCAGATCGCCGAGGAAACCAGTCTCGATATCAAGGGGCAAACCCGTGAAGTGCTCGGCCACGTCGACCGCCTGCTGGCCGAATCGGGCAGCGACAAGACCTGCATCCTCAGCTGCCAGATCTATATCGCCGACATGGCCGATTTCGACGGCATGAACGAAGAATACGACGCCTGGGTGCCGAGCGGGCACACGCCGCCGCGCGCCACGGTGGAAGCCAAGTTGGCCAATCCGGAAGTCCTGGTCGAGATCGTTATCGTCGCCGCGCAGCGTTAGGAACATCATGGTTTCAATCACCGCGCTTACCAGCGCCACGTCGGAACAACTGGTGCAGGGGCTCACGCCCGACGACAGCGCGCGCATGTTGTCGGCGCTGGACTTCGCCAGCACCGCGTATGGCGACCTGGCCAGCACCAGCGGCCAGTCGGCGCTGGATTTCTCGATCGGCGTGGCCGGCACCTTGTCGTTCATGCGCACCGACGTCGAGACCCGCATCGCCGGCCTGATGTTCGAGCTGACCTTGCTCGACACCACGCAGGCGGCGGTGATCGAGCCGCGTTTCGGCCAGGAGGTCGGCGACCTGGTGGCCGGCGTGCGCCAGCTGATACGGCTGCGTGAACTGACGCAGGCGCCGGGCGGCCATGGCGGCGTGGCGCCGGTGGCGGTGGGGCGCGGCCGCAACGCCGCGCAGATGGCGGTGGCGCAGGTCGAAACCTTGCGCAAGATGCTGCTGGCGATGGCCTCGGACATGCGCGTGGTGCTGGTGCGCCTCGCCTCGTGCGTGACGACCTTGCGCTACTTCGCCGACATCAAGCTGTTCAACGACATGACGTGCGCCTACGGCCGCGAAACCCTGGACCTGTACGCGCCGCTGGCCAACCGGCTGGGGATCTGGCAACTGAAATGGGAGCTGGAGGATTTGTCGTTCCGCTTCATCGAGCCGGAGGCGTACAAACGCATCGCCAAGATGCTCGAAGAAAAGCGCATGATGCGCGAAGGTTTCGTCACCAGCGCCATCGCGCGGCTGCAATCGGAGATGGCGGCCGCCGGCATCCAGGCCGAGGTGTTCGGCCGGCCCAAGCACATCTACTCGATCTGGAGCAAGATGAAGGGCAAGGAGCTCGACTTCACCGACCTGTACGACGTGCGCGCCTTCCGCGTGATCGTCGCCGACGTCAAGACCTGCTACACGGTGCTGGGCGTGGTGCACAACATCTGGACGCCGATCCCCAAGGAATTCGACGACTATATTTCCCGTCCGAAGCCGAACGGCTACCAGTCGCTGCACACGGTGGTGACCGCCGAGGACGGCCGCCCGCTGGAAGTGCAGATCCGCACGCAAGAGATGCACAGCTTCGCCGAATACGGCGTGGCCGCGCACTGGCGCTACAAGGAGGAGGGCGGCTCCAACTTCGCCGGACAAAAGTATGACGAAAAGATCGCCTGGCTGCGCCAGCTGCTGGCCTGGAAGACCGACGTCGCCGACGCCGTGGTCGGCCAGGAGGAGCAGCAGCGCGAATGGGTCGAGAAGCTCAAGTCGGCCGCGCTGGACGACCGCATCTTCGTGCTGACGCCGCAGGCGCGGGTGCTGGAGTTGCCGGTCGGCGCCACGCCGGTCGACTTCGCCTATCACCTGCACAGCGATGTCGGCCACCGCTGCCGTGGCGCGCGCGTCGACGGCGTCATGGTGCCGCTGAACACGCCGCTCAAAAACGGTCAGACCTGCGAGATCATCACCGCCAAGGGCGCGCCCGGCACGGCCGGACCGTCGCGCGACTGGCTCAGCGACGAATACACGGTCGCCACCCGCACGCGCTCGAAGATCCGCGCCTGGTTCCACGCCATCGACATGCAGGAAACCTTGTCGCACGGGCGCGCGATGGTGGAAAAATCGCTGCAGCGCGAAGGCAAGACGGCGGTCAACCTGGAAGCGCTGGCCAACAAGCTGGGCTTTGCCAAGGTCGACGATTTGTTCCTGTCGGTGGGCAAGGATGAATTCAGCTTGCGCCATGTCGAGCACGCGCTGCACGACACCGGCGAGCCGGTCGAGCCGGAAGACGCGGTCGTCCTGGGCAAGAGCAAGGCGTCGAGCGTGGACCAGGGCGCCAAGTCGGGCGTGCTGGTGGTCGGCACCGATGGCTTGATGACGCAGTTGGCCAAATGCTGCAAGCCGGCGCCGCCGGACGGCATCGTCGGCTTCGTCACGCGCGGCAAGGGGGTCTCGATCCACCGCGCCACGTGCAAGAACTTCGCCGAAATGCGCGCCAAGGCGCCGGAGCGGGTGATCGTCACGGAATGGGGGCGTGCCGTCTCGGACACGGTCTATCCGGTTGACATCTTCATCCTGGCGGGCGACCGCCAGGGCCTGCTGCGCGACATCTCCGAGATCTTCTCGCGTGAAAAGATCAACGTCGTTGGCGTCAACACGCAAAGTGCCAAGGGCTACGCGCGCATGACGTTTACGGCCGAAATCGGCGCCACGGCGCAACTACAAAAAGCGCTCAACGCCATCGCCGAGGTCAGCGGCGTGCAAGAAGCCCGCCGCGCCTAAGAGCAACTCCGGGGTCAGGTCCACCATTTCTACACGGCCTGATCCGTTCGGCCGAATGTTTTATTCCGTGCATTGGAAATGGTGCGCGAACCGGGATTTTTGCGGGTTACAGTCCAGTTCGTGTAGAAATGGTGGACCTGACCCCGGAGCGTGACCCCGGAGCGAGCGCAGTGTGTTCCGGGCATCGTTGACGACCGCGAGCGATACCGCAAGCAGGCCACGGCGCATCATTTCTCTATTAGATACCCCGGCGATCATGCTTCGATGATCCCGGCAACGCGCGCGGCGATGGTTTCGGCCAGCAAATGGATGTGGAAGCCGTCGACAAAGCCGTGGTGCGCCTGCACCGAGAACGGCACCGTCATTTTGCCGTTGTCTGCATCGCTGAACTTGCCCCAGGCCAGCGAGGGAATGTCATAGCCACCGTGCCTGTAGATGGGATGCTCGATCGACGTCAGCTTGAACCACGGCATGCAAGTGATGTGGACGTTGTTCTTTTGCTCGCGCTCGGACTGTTCCTTGGCGGAGTTGATCATCCCGGTGCTGGCCTCGGCGACGGCCTTCGCTTCCAGGCTGCGGGCGACGAATTCCTTCAAGTCCGTCGACATGGCGAAACAGGCGAAATTGAGATTCTTGTCCTTGTTGAGCACGGTGTACGACGCCCAGAACTCCTCGATCTTGATCACTTCGCCGTCGTGGATGCGGTACATGAAGTTGTCGATCTCCTTGATCGAATTGAGTATGCAATACAGGAAGAAGTGGAACGGCGGCAGCTTGTGCTCCTTGCAGTAGGGGCGGAAGTCGGGCAGCGGCATCTCGAAGCTGACGTTGACGAGCGGCTTTTCAAACGCGGCGAACAGGTTGTACCGATCGCGGCGCTTTTCAAAATTGTGCATGGTGTTCCAGGAATGTTGTCAAAGGGATGCTTGCGGCGCGACTTCGGCCTGCAAGGTGATGTGGTCGATGCCGTGCTTGTCGAGCAGCATGGCCTTGATCGCGTGCAGGATGTCGGGCCAGCGCTCGAGGTCGTCGATCTCGACGTGGCCGATCAGCGCCGGCTCGCCCGGCGACATGTCCCATACGTGCAGGTCGTGCACCGAGCAGACGCCGTCGATGTTTTCCAGGTCGGCGCCCACTTCAAGATAGTCGATCGGCTCCGGCACGCCGCCCATCAGGAAGTGGTAGGACTCGCGCAGTACGCCGACGGTCGATTTCAAAATCAGCAGCGCGACGAAGACCGATAGCAGCGGGTCGATCATCATCCAGCCGGTGTAATAGATGACGGCGCCGGCGACCAGCGCGGCGACCGATCCCAGCAAGTCGCCCATGACGTTGACCAGCGCGGCGCGCGTATTCATGTTGCTGTCGCCGCGCGACAACATATAAGCCAGCACGATATTGATGACGAGGCCGATGGTGGCGACGATGAACACGGTCGCGCCGTGCACCTGCTCGGGATGCGCAAACCGCTGCGCCGCCTCGAACACGATCCAGCCGACCAGTACCAGCAGCACCAGGCTGTTGACGAACGCGGCCAGCGCCTCGGCGCGGCCGAAGCCGAACGAGTGGCGTGCCGACGGCGGCCGTTTGGCGACCAGTTGCGCCAGCAACGCCAGGCCCAGCGCGGCGGCATCGGTGACCATATGGCCGGCGTCTGAAATCAGTGCCAGCGAGTTGGACATGAAGCCGGTGATCACCTCGACCACCGCGAAGCCCAGCGTCAACGCCAGCGACCACGCCAGCACCGATTGGCTGCGCTGCAAAGTAAAGTGCGCATGCTTGGCGTCGCCGTCGCGGTGCTCGTGCAGATGGGCGGAAGGCGAGGCGGACGCCTCGGGACCAGTGTTGATGCGGGTTTCAGCTTGCATGGGATGGGTCGATGGAAACGACTTGGTGAAGAATAACCACAGTTTAAAGGATGCCGCCCGGCGCGTCTTGCGCCGTCATAGTGCGTTTTGTAAATGTTTCCTATGAATGCCCTTGTTTTTCTCCGAATCGCTCTCTATAATGCTGGTCTTCGGGCGGTTAGTTCAGCTGGTTAGAATACTTGGTCGACATCCAAGGGGTCGCAGATTCGAATTCTGCACCGCCCACCAGATTACGCAGTACGGTAGTAAATGAGCGGTAAAAAGCGGTAAAATAGAAGTAGGGCAGTAAAGTTAAGAAGTACCTCGGGCGGTTAGTTCAGCTGGTTAGAATACTTGGTCGACATCCAAGGGGTCGCAGATTCGAATTCTGCACCGCCCACCAGAACACATGTAAGAGCGA
The DNA here is from genome assembly GCA_963511605.1 of uncultured Duganella sp. Classification (GTDB taxonomy): domain Bacteria; phylum Pseudomonadota; class Gammaproteobacteria; order Burkholderiales; family Burkholderiaceae_D; genus Rugamonas. Next base: position 40,758 of record CAUPJZ010000003.1, read on the forward strand.
GAAAGGCAATCCGGTTATGACACCGCGAACTACTACCAAGCTTTGGGAGTGACGCTAGTCGATCGGGATTCTTTTGCTCAAAAAAAGAGAAAACGCGGCTAGCCCGCGTTTTTTTTTCGTCCGCGTTTTTATTATCAAATTCCGCTGTAACTATACCGGCCCCGCGCCAACAGGAGATCACTATGCTTTCAGTCCGCCTTCCAGATGGTTCCGCCCGCGAATTCGACGGCCCCGTCACTGTGGCTCAAGTGGCGACCAGCATCGCCACCAGCCTGGGCAAGGCCGCCCTGGCCGGCAAGGTCGATGGCAAAGTGGTGGACACCTCCTTCCTGATCGAGAAGGATGCCGACCTGGCCATCATCACCGACAAAGATCCGGAAGGCCTCGATGTGATCCGTCACTCGACGGCCCACCTGCTCGCCTACGCCGTCAAGGAATTGTTCCCGGATGCGCAAGTGACCATCGGCCCGGTCATCGAGAACGGCTTCTACTACGACTTCTCGTACAAGCGTCCGTTCACGCCGGACGACCTGGTCGCGATCGAAAAGAAAATGACCGAGCTGGCCAAGAAGGACGAGCCTGTCACCCGCAAGGTGCTGCCGCGTGACGAGGCCGTGGCGTACTTCAAGTCGATCGGCGAAGAATATAAAGCCGAGATCATCTCGTCGATTCCGGCCGACCAGGACGTGTCGCTGTACTCGGAAGGCAAGTTCACCGACTTGTGCCGCGGCCCGCACGTGCCGTCGACCGGCAAGCTGAAAGTATTCAAGCTGATGAAGCTGGCCGGCGCCTACTGGCGCGGCGACAGCAAGAACGAAATGCTGCAGCGTGTCTACGGCACCGCCTGGACCAAGAAGGAAGATCAAGAACAATACCTGTTCCAGCTGGAGGAGGCGGAAAAGCGCGACCACCGCAAGCTGGGCAAGCAATTGGACTTCTTCCACTTCCAGGACGAGGCGCCGGGCCTGGTGTTCTGGCATCCGAAGGGCTGGACCATCTGGCAACAGGTCGAGCAGTACATGCGCAACAAATACCAGGTCAACGGCTACCAGGAAGTGAAGGCGCCGCAGATCCTGGACTCCAGCCTGTGGGGCAAGACCGGCCACTGGGACAACTACCGCGAAAACATGTTCGTGACGGAATCGGAAAACCGTTCCTACGCGCTCAAGCCGATGAACTGCCCTGGCCACGTGCAGATCTTCAACAGCAATATGCGCAGCTACCGCGACCTGCCGCTGCGCTACGGCGAGTTCGGCCAGTGCCACCGCAACGAGCCGTCCGGCGCGCTGCACGGCATCATGCGCGTGCGCGGCTTCACCCAGGACGACGGCCACATCTTCTGTACCGAAGAGCAGATCGAGCCGGAAGTGGTGTCCTTCCACACGCAGGCGATGGAAGTCTACAAGGACTTCGATTTCCACAACATCGACGTCAAGCTGGCGCTGCGTCCGGACAACCGCATCGGCACCGACGAAGTCTGGGACGAGGCCGAGGACGCGCTGCGCTCCGGCCTGCGCGCCTGCGGCGTGACGTGGACCGAGTTGCCGGGCGAGGGCGCGTTCTACGGTCCGAAGATCGAGTACCACCTGAAGGATTCGCTGGGCCGCCCATGGCAGGTCGGCACGATGCAGGTCGACTTCTTCATGCCGGAGCGTCTGGGCGCCGAATATGTCGCGGCCGACAACACCCGCCAGGTGCCGGTCATGCTGCACCGGGCCATCGTCGGCTCGATGGAGCGCTTCATCGGCATCCTGATCGAGAACTACGCCGGCGCTTTGCCGACCTGGCTTGCTCCGGTGCAAGTTTCGGTGCTCAATATCTCCGACGCGCAGGCCGATTATGTGAACCAGGTCACCGAAAAGCTGCGCCGCAGCGGGTTCCGCGTGCAGAGCGATTTGCGCAACGAGAAAATAACCTATAAAATACGTGAACATTCCGTCCAAAAACTGCCTTACATCCTTGTAATCGGCGATAAAGAGCGGGATGCCAACACCGTGGCCGTGCGGGCGCGGGGCAATGTCGATCTGGGCGTCATGTCCGTCGATGCCCTGATCGAGCGACTCCAGCAAGACGTCGCCAATAAAGCCTGATCGCACTGGCCTTACCATTAGATTTTAAAAGGAATCACCATAGCTACTGACAAGTCGCATCGCATCAACGGCGAAATCACTGCCCCTGAAATGCGTTTAAGTGGGGTCGAGAACGAGCCGCTCGGTATCGTCACTTTGGCCGAAGCCTTCCGCCTGGCGGAAGAGGCCAATGTCGACCTGGTCGAGATCGCGCCAACGGCGGTACCGCCGGTTTGCCGTTTGATGGACTACGGCAAATTCAAGTATTCGGAGCAGAAGAAGGCTCACGAAGCTAAATTGAAACAGAAGATCATCGCCGTGAAGGAAGTCAAATTCCGCCCGGGTACCGATGACGGTGACTACAATATCAAGCTGCGTAACCTCATCAAGTTCCTTGATGAAGGCGACAAAACCAAGATCACGCTGCGTTTCCGCGGCCGTGAGATGGCGCACCAGGATATTGGCTTCCGTATGCTGGAACGTCTGAAAGCCGATCTGGAGCCGTACGGCCAGGTCGAGCAGTTCCCGAAAATGGAAGGCCGCCAGATGATCATGGTGCTGTCTCCTAAGAAAAAGAAGTAAATCCGGCTGGTGTGGATCGACTGGGGGCGCTTTCGGGCGCCCCTGGTAATTTGTGGTGCAGATTTGCCGCAAGTGGTCTATAATTGCCGGCTGTTGTAAATGTAGTGGACTCGCATCTGCTGCAAAAACAAGTGAAAGCAGGCATCTAAGTGTGACGTCGTGTCACCACCTGCAATCCTGTTTGATATGGAGCTACCCTCAGGGTAGATTGCTATGCCAAAAATGAAAACCAAAAGCTCCGCGAAGAAACGTTTTCGCGTGCGTCCGGGTGGTACTGTTAAGAGTGGTCACGCGTTCAAGCGCCACATTCTGACCAAGAAAACCACCAAGTCGAAGCGCCAATTGCGCGGTATCACGAATGTCGATGCGGCTGACGTGAAATCCGTCCTGCGCATGATGCCATCCGCTTAATCTCACACTCAATTTAAGGAGTTACTATGCCTAGAGTAAAACGTGGGGTTACAGCTCGTGCCCGTCATAAAAAAGTCTTAAACCTGGCCAAAGGTTACCGTGGTCGTCGCAGCAAGGTTTACCGTGTTGCCAAGCAAGCAGTCATGCGCGCTGGCCAATACGCCTACCGCGACCGTCGTAACAAGAAGCGCGTCTTCCGCCGCCTGTGGATCGCTCGTATCAACGCCGCTTCCCGTGAGCATGGCGTGACGTACAGCGTGTTCATGAATGGTCTGAAAAAAGCTTCGATCGAACTGGACCGTAAGGTTCTGGCCGATATGGCAGTGATGGACAAGCCGGCCTTCGCCGCGATTGTCAACGCTGTGAAAGCAAAAATCGCTGCGTAAGCATTGATTGTTGATCGCTGGCCCTTCACCGGGCCGGTGGTGGGAACGGGGCAAAGGTCTAGACCTGTGCCCCGTTTTTGATTGAGGATAAGAAAAACGCATGGACTCCCTGGAACAACTCGTCGCCTCAGCAGTGCAGGATTTCACGGCCGCGCAAGATGACGCCGCCGCGCTGGAAAATGCCAAAGCCAAATATCTGGGCAAGACCGGCCAGATCACCGAATTGATGAAGGGTCTGGGCAAGCTCGACCCCGAGGCACGCAAGGCGCAGGGCGCCCTGATCAACGCGGCCAAAGGGCGGATCGAAGCGGCCTTGACGGCCCGGCGCGACGCGCTGGCCGACGCCCAGATGCAAACCCGTTTGAACGCCGAGGCCATCGATGTCTCGCTGCCTGGCCGCGGACGCGCCGGCGGCGGCCTGCATCCGGTCATGCGCACCTGGGAGCGCGTGGAGGAAATCTTCCGCTCGATCGGTTTCGACGTGGCCGACGGCCCCGAGATCGAAAACGACTGGACCAACTTTACCGCCTTGAACAGCCCGGAGAACCATCCGGCCCGTTCGATGCAGGACACCTTCTATATCGAAGGCAACGACAGCGAAGGCAAGCCGCTGCTGCTGCGCACGCACACCAGCCCGATGCAGGTGCGCTACGCCCGCAGCCACACGCCGCCGATCAAGGTGATCGCGCCGGGCCGCACCTACCGCGTCGACAGCGACGCCACGCACTCGCCGATGTTCCACCAGGTCGAGGGCCTGTGGATCGCCGAGAACATCAGCTTTGCCGACCTCAAGGGCGTATACCTGAACTTCGTCAAGGCCTTCTTCGAGACCGACGACTTGCAGGTGCGTTTCCGTCCGTCGTATTTCCCGTTCACCGAACCGTCGGCCGAGATCGATATCGCCTTCGGCTCCGGACCGCTGAAGGGCCGCTGGCTGGAGATTTCCGGCTCGGGCCAGGTGCATCCGTCGGTGGTGCGCAACTTCGGCCTGGACCCGGAAAAGTACATCGGTTTCGCGTTCGGCTCCGGCCTCGAGCGCCTGACGATGCTGCGCTACGGCGTCAGCGACCTGCGCCTGTTCTACGAAGGCGACCTGCGCTTCCTGAAGCAGTTCAACTAACGGTTCGGCTTACGACTCATACAGGCGGTCGAGCGCGGCCATCGTTAAGGCAGGCGCTCCCGCTGGACACTCTTTGAAGGCTTGATTATGCAATTTTCCGAAAACTGGCTCCGTACCATGGTCGATCCGAAGATGACTTCGGACGAACTGGCCCACCTGCTGACGATGTCCGGCCTGGAAGTGGAAGAGGTCGAACCTGTCGCGCCGCCGTTCTCCAACGTCGTCGTCGGTCTGGTGCGCGAGATGGCCAAGCATCCGAACGCGGACCGCCTCAACGTTTGCCAGGTCGACGTCGGCACCGGCACCTTGCTCAACATTGTCTGCGGCGCGCCGAACGTGCGCCCGGGCCTGAAGGTCGTGTGCGCCATGGCCGGCGCCGTGCTGCCGCCCGGCGCCGATGGCAAGCCGTTCGAGATCAAGGTCGGCCAGCTGCGCGGCGTCGAGTCGCAGGGCATGCTGTGCTCGGCCAAGGAACTGAAATTGTCGGAAGAGGGCAGCGGCCTGCTGGAACTGCCGGACGACGCGCCGGTGGGCAAGAATTTCCGCGATTACTACGCGCTCAACGACCTCAAGTTCACCATCAAGCTGACCCCGAACAAGGCGGACTGCCTGTCGGTGCTGGGCGTGGCGCGCGAAGTGTCGGCGCTGACCGGCGTGGCGCTGCACGCGCCGCAGTTCCGCAACGCCGCCGTCAACAGCGACGAAGTGCTGCCGGTGAAAATCTCGGCGCCGGACCTGTGCGGCCGTTTCTCGGGCCGCGTGATCCGCAACCTGAACGCCAAGGCCGCCACGCCGGACTGGATGAAGCAGCGCCTCGAGCGCAGCGGCCAGCGCTCGGTGTCGGCGCTGGTGGACATCTCCAACTATGTGATGCTGGAACTGGGCCGTCCGACCCACGTGTTCGACCTGGCCAAGATCCACGGCGGCCTCGACGTGCGCTGGGGCAAGGCCGGCGAAACCTTGAAGCTGTTGAACGGTAACACCGTCGACATCGACGAGTGGGTCGGCGTGATCGCCGACGACAAGGAAATCGAATCCCTGGCCGGCATCATGGGCGGCGACGCCACCGCCGTCTCGCTGGAGACCGAGTCGATCTACCTGGAAGCGGCGTTCTGGTGGCCGAACGCCATCCAGGGCCGCGCCCGCAAATACAACTTCTCGACCGACGCGGCGCACCGCTTCGAGCGCGGCGTCGACTACGCGACCACGGTCGAGCACATCGAGCGCATCACCTCGCTGCTGATCGAAATCTGCGGCACGGCGACGACCCAGGTCGGTCCGGTCGACGACCAGATCGTCAACATCCCGCAACGCGAACCGGTCAAGATGCGCACCGCGCGCGCGCAGAAAGTCATCGGCGTGGCGCTGGACGACAAGACCGTGGCCGACATCTTCACCCGCCTGGCGCTGCCCTATACATTAGACGACGGCCCGAACGGGGGAGTCTTCTCGGTGACCGCGCCAAGCTACCGCTTCGACATCGAAATCGAGGAAGACCTGATCGAGGAAGTCGCGCGCGTCTACGGCTTCGAGAACATTCCGACCGTGGCCCCGGTGGCCGCCAACACGATGATCATCGCGCCGGAGAATACCCGCTCGCTGTTCGCCGTGCGCCACCAGCTGGCCGACCTGGGCTTCCAGGAAGTGGTCAACATGAGCTTTGTGGAAGCGGCATGGGAGCAGGACTTCGGCGGCAACGCCAATCCGATCAAGCTGCAAAACCCGATCGCCAGCCAGATGAGCGTGATGCGTTCGACCCTGGTCGGCAGCCTGGTCGCCAACGTGCGCTACAACCTGAACCGCAAGACCAACCGCGTGCGCGTGTTCGAAGTCGGCGCCATCTACCAGCGCGACGACAGCGTGCCGGACGGTCCGCTGACGGTGGCCGGCTACAGCCAGCCGAAACGGGTCGCCGCGATCGCCTACGGCACCGTGGCGGACGAGCAATGGGGCCAGGACAGCCGCGCGGTCGACTTCTTCGACCTGAAGGCGGACCTGGAGCACCTGTTCGCGCCGTTGCGGCTGCGCTTCGTCAAGGCCGAACATCCGGCGCTGCACCCGGGCCGCTCGGCGCAGGTGCTGCTCGACGGCAAGGTGATCGGCTTCATCGGCGAGCTGCATCCGCGCTGGATGCAGAAGTACGAGTTGCCGCAGGCGCCGGTCGTGTTCGAGGTGGATGCGATTGCTTTGCAGCAACGATCCGTGCCAGAATACGCCGAGATTTCCAAGTTCCCCGGCGCCACGCGCGATCTGGCCGTGGTCGTCAAGCAAGACGTGCCGGCGCAGGATTTGTTGGACGCATTTAATGCTGCCGTGCAAGCAAGTCCACAAGGAAAGATCGTGCAAGCCATTGTTTTGTTTGATGAATATCGTGGAAAAGGTTTGGAGCAAGACGAGAAATCGCTTGCTTTCCGCTTTAGCTTGCAAGATACTCAAAACACGCTGCAGGACGATGTTGTCGAGGCCGTCATGGCCGCGGCAGGCGATGCGGCCAAGCAAAAACACGGCGCCCGCTTGCGCACGTAATGTGCCGATAAGGCCATCGCCACGCGGTCGCGTTTTCTTTTTTTGATCATTCGGGAGTCCGGCACAGGCCGGACTCATTCGTTCTTTGATAAGGCAGGGCAGGAAAATTAATAACAACGACGTTGATTCCGCCGTACTCCAATCCGCATTGGCTGCCGATTTGCATCGCGCCATGCAGGTCGCCAAGGTACGCCAGGATGCGGAAAAGGATTTGCCCACGCTGACCAAGGCGGAGCTGGCCGAACTGCTGTTCGAACAGGTCGGTCTGAACAAGCGCGAGGCCAAGGACATGGTGGAGACCTTCTTCGACGAGATCCGCAACGCGCTCGAGCGTGGCGAAGCCGTCAAGCTGTCCGGGTTCGGCAACTTCCAGCTGCGCGACAAGCCGCAGCGTCCGGGCCGCAACCCCAAGACCGGCGAGGAAATCCCGATCACGGCGCGCCGCGTCGTGACCTTCCATGCGAGTCAAAAACTCAAGGGCATGGTCGAAGAGACCAATCCGATGGCGCGTGCCGCCTGAGTGGGAGCTAAGAAGCGATGAACGATCGTCTCGCCAAGTCCGAACTGGTCGTCCTGCCGCCGATACCGGCCAAGCGCTACTTCACCATCGGTGAGGTCAGCGAGCTGTGCGGCGTCAAGCCGCATGTGCTGCGTTACTGGGAGCAGGAATTCACCCAGCTCAAGCCTGTCAAACGGCGCGGCAACCGCCGCTATTACCAGCACCACGAAGTGCTGCTGATACGCCGCATCCGCGAGCTGTTGTACGAGCAAGGCTTCACCATCAGCGGGGCGCGCAATAAACTGGACAGCCGTGCTGTCGATGGCGCGGCGGCGGAGTATGATGGCGGTTTCGGCGAAGAGGCTAAAGCGGTTCCCGCTCCGTTGGACCGCGAAATGATACGCAGCGAACTGCTTTCCATCCTCAGTCTGCTCCAGCAAGACTAACGCGCACACCACTGCGCGTAGCGTGGCAAGAAGCTAATTCCTGATATACTTTCAATATTATTCATTTATCAGCGACGCTGATATACACGGTGGCGTGAAGTCCGGCGTGCCCGAAGGGCGCGAGCCGGACAAGACGAGGGGAAACAATGATACGCGTTGCCATTTGTGACGACCATCAGATAGTAAGAGCAGGATTTAAACAGATTTTTTCGGCGTCGGACGATTTCGACGTGGTCGCGGAAGCCGGTACGGGGCGTGAAGCGCTCGATATCGCTCGCCGCGAGATTTGCGACGTGTTGCTGCTCGATATAGCCATGCCGGATCAAAGCGGCATCGACACCTTGCGCACGATACGCCAGGGGCAGCCCGATCTGCCGGTGCTGATCCTGTCCGGGTATCCGGCCCAGCAGTACGCGCTGAACCTGTTCAAAATGGGCGCCAACGGCTATTTGAACAAGGAATGCGAAGCCGACGAGCTGATCACCGCAGTGCGCACCGTGTACCAGGGCCGCCGCTATGTCAGCTCGACCGTCGGCGAATTGCTGGCGCAAAGCTTCGACCGCGATCCCAACACGGCGCTGCACACCGAGTTGTCCGACCGCGAATTCCAGGTCTTCCTGCGGCTGGCGCGCGGCGCGACGGTGTCCGATATCGGTGTGGCGTTGTCTTTAAGCATCAAAACCGTCAGCACCTACCGCACCCGCATCATGGAAAAAATGGGGATGCAGTCGAACAGCGATTTAACATATTACGCAATGAAAAATAACTTGCTGGACTGAAATTTTTCAACGCGGCCTCTTCCTGAGACCACTTGCTTAATGGATACAGTTGCGCACTCTTGGGGTGCGCCGCTGCTGCATCTATTTCCCTAACGGACTATAATTAGCCAGCCAGGCGTGTTGCCGGCTGTTATAACCCGCGAAGGAAGTGGATGTATTTCACCGTCGAAACAGCGCCGCACCACCGCCTGCCGCTGTACAAGACCGTATTGTGCGTGACCTGCGCCTTGCTGCTGATCGTGAACGGCTTCAGCCTGTTTTACAATCTGCAGGCGCTGCGCGGCGCCCAAGTGCTGCTCGGACAGAGCGCGCGCGTCGCCGACCGGCTGCAATATCTCAACGTCCTGGTGCTCGACGCCGAAAGCAGCATGCGCGGCTATTTCCTGTCCGGCAGCGACGCCTATCTGGGGCCGACCCGCACCGCGCTGGTCGACAGCGAACACGAATTCAAGGAACTGCAAAAGCTGCTGGCCGATAATCCGACCCAGCTCAAGAATCTGACCCAGCTGCAAACCCTGGTGCGCCGCCGCCTGACCACCGTCAGCCAGGCGATCGACGTCTACCGCGAAGGCGGTCTCGAGGAGATCGTCAAGATCGCCAAGCTGAGCGACGGGCGCGGCAGCATGGACGAGATCCGCCTGCAGGTGGTCATCATGGAGCAGGAGCAGAACGAGACCATGGCCACGCGCAGCGCCATGTTCTACCAGGAATATCAAAAGGCTGTGTTGCTCGGCATGAGCATCAACGCCGTCGCCATCGTGGTGCTGATCATGTTCTATCAACTGGTGCGGCGCAGCTTCGCCAACCGGGCCCAGGTCGAGCATGCGCTGCAGGCGGCCAACGAAACCTTGGAAACGCAGGTCGAGCAGCGGACCGAGCAGCTATCGGTGCTGTCGCGCCACCTGATCAGTATCAGCGAGGAGGAGAAGGTCAGGCTGTCGCGCGAGCTGCACGACGAGATGGGCGCCTTCCTGACCTCGATCAGCATGGACATCGCCGCCGTCACGCAGCAGTTGCAAAAGAACCAGCCCGAGATGGCCGCCCAGCTCAAGCGCGCGCGCGGCACGCTGATGGAGGCGGTGGAAATGAAGCGCCGCATCGTCGAGAACCTGCGCCCCAGCTTGCTGGACAATCTGGGCCTGTGCGCCGCCATCGAAAGTTATTGCGACGAGTTCAGCCGCATGGCGCAGGTGCGCTGCGATTGCGACGTCGCCGCCGACATCGAGGCGCTGGGCCGCGACTCCGGCGACCTGTCGATCGCCTTGTTCCGCATCGTGCAGGAATCGCTGACCAATATCCGCAAGTACGCCAAGGCCAGCCGCGTGACGGTGACCTTGAACCGCAATCAGGAAGCGCTGATGCTGCGCATCATCGACGACGGTATCGGCATCGACGCCAACAACATCGTCAAGCCGATGTCGCACGGCCTGCTGGGCATGCGCGAGCGCGCCTTGCTGCTGGGCGGGACGATGACGATACGGCGGGGACGCAACGATACGGGGACCTGCATCGAGGTGGCCATTCCGCTGCGTAAGAGCGATGGCGGGAAGGGGGCGGCAAGTCAGCCGGCCCAGGCGCCGGGACAGGAGCGCCGCATGCAGCCGAGGACGGTGGAGGCGATGATGGCGGCAACGGCGCCAACGCCGGCACCCTTGCCGCCGCTGCCGACCGCCATCACCGATGTGCTTAACAGCGTGCTACATCAACCAGCAGACGATCATACTCGGTCTTCGCAACCTTATAGCACTCACCCGCATAATCCTCCAAGCCTGAGCGATCAAGCACGGTGATGTTGCCGCGGCGGTAGGTGATCAAGCCTTCCTCCTGCAGCTTGCCGGCGGCGGCGGTGATGCTCTCGCGGCGCACGCCCAGCATGATCGAAATCATTTCCTGCGTTACTTTCAGTTCGTTCGATGGCGAGCGGTCCAGGCGGTCCAGCAGCCAGCGGCACAGCTTTTGTTCGATCGAGCTGTGGCGGCCGCCGACGGCGTTTTGCGCCATCTGCGCGAACAGCGCGGTGTTGTAGCGCATCAGCAGCGCGGGCAGGGCGCCGCCCTGGTTGAAGGCGTCGCGCAGGTGCTGGGCCTTCATGCGGTAGCCGTAACCGGCGGCCTGCACCACGGCGCTGCACATGGCGCGCTCGCCGTCGAACAGCGACACGCCGACCACGCCTTCATGGCCGACCACGGCGATCTCGGTGGTGGCGCCGTCTTCCATCACATACAGCAGCGACACGATGGCGGTGGTGGGGAAATGGACGTACTCCATCGCGCCGCCGAATTCAAACAATTCTTTGCCAAAGGGCAGGGTGACGAGTTCGAGGTGTTCGAACAAGGATTCAAGCACGTCACGCGGAAGCGCGGCCAGCAGTTCGTTTTGCTGGGTGCCGCTGTAGCTGACAACAGGCCGCGACGCAACCTTAAATTCTTTTGAATCGACCGCCATGGCGCTGGATGCGGTGGATTTCCTGGTTGCGTTGACTTGGGCGTTGTTCATATTTTTCCTCACTAATCTCTGGCTATGCAAATCACGTCGGGGGTTATCTGACGTGCTGGTAGCACTTTATGGGGAATGTTAGTTTGCGAACATAAGAGGAGTGGACGCACAAATGTAGGCTTGCAACATGGTTGACTGTAGGTCTACTCCTACACGGTGGCTATGTTTCTGTTTATCGCCGGTGCATAATGCACAAATCCCAGTCGAAGGGCGCACAACATGCATGTACTTGTAGTGGAAGACGACGCCGTACTCGCCGACGGCCTGAGCCGCGTGTTGGGCGGGCACGGCATGGTGGTCGAGGTGGTCGGCGACGGCGCCCAGGCCGACGCGCTGCTGCAGCGCACCGGTCCCGGCCCCGTCGCCGAGGTGGTCGTGCTCGACATCGGCCTGCCGGGCATCGACGGCTTCGAGGTGGTGCGCCGGCTGCGCGCACGCGGCAGCCAGGTGCCGGTCCTTTTGCTGACGGCGCGCGACGCCATCGAGGACCGGGTGCGCGGGCTGGAGCTGGGCGCCGACGACTACCTTGTCAAGCCCTTCGCGACCGCCGAGCTGGTCGCGCGGCTGAAGGCGCTGGCGCGGCGCAACGCCCCCAAGCCTGCGGTGCTGGCGTTGGGCGACCTGGCGCTGGACCTGTCGGCCAAGCGGGCGCGCGTGCGCGACAAAACCGTCGAGCTGTCGGTGCGGGAATGGGCGGTGCTCGAATACCTGCTGCAGCACGGCGCGCGGGTGGTGTCCAAGCAGCAGATCATCGAAGCCATCCTGCCGTGGGGCGACGACCTGACCCTGAACGCGGTGGAGGTGTACATCTCGCGGCTGCGGCTGAAGATCGCCGACGCCGGCGTCTCGATACGCACCATCCGTGGTTTTGGTTACATGCTGGAGCCGGCGCGGGGTGCCGATGACTAGTATCCGGCTGCGGCTGCTCAAGACGCTGATCGTGCCCATCCTGTTGATCAATCTGGCGGGCGGGGCGCTGGCCTACATGCTGGCGTGGCTGCCGGCGCGGATCGCCTTCGACCAAAGCCAGTCCGAGGCGCCGGCGCGGGGGCGGACGCCGGCCCAGGCCGGCCCGGCGGCGGCGGGACGGGTCGCGGCCGACCAGGCGCCAGACAAGCACGTGCAGATGCGGCAAGCCATGGTGCGCGGGCTGGTGCTGCTAGAGGTGTCGATCGCGCTCGCCTGTGTCGGTTTGATCTGGTTCTCGGTCAGCAACGGGCTGCGGCCGTTGAACCGCCTGCGCGCCGGCCTGAACGCGCGCGACGGCGACGACCTCGCGCCGCTCGCCGTCGCCGATGTCCCGTATGAGCTGGAGCCCGTGGTGTCGGCCCTCAATGGCCTGCTGGACAAGGTGGGCGAGGGCGCCAGGGCGCGGCAGGACTTCCTGGCCAACGTCGCGCACCAGCTGCGCACGCCGCTGGCGGGGCTCAAGACGCAGCTCGAATGGCTGGGCGCGCGCCACGCCGAGCCCGACACGGCGCACTCGGTCAAGCTGATGCTGTCGGCCACCGAGCGCATGATACGGCAAACCAACCAGCTGCTGGCGCTCGCGCGCGCCGAACCGAATCATTTCGAAAAGACGCGGCTGGAAGCGGTGGCGCTGAACGTACTGGTCGAGGACGCGATTCAATCCTTCGTCGACCAGGCCACGGGCAAGGGGATCGACATCGGTTTCGATTTGCGGCCGGTGGAGATCAACGGCGACCGTTTCCTGCTGCGCGACCTGATCGACAACCTGATCGACAACGCCATCCGCTACACGCCGGCGGGCGGCATGGTGACGGTGGCATGCCGGGCGGGCGAGGAGGGCGGCGGCGTGCTGACGGTCGAGGACAGCGGTCCCGGCATCCCGGCGGCCAAGCGCGAGCAAGTCTTCAGCCGCTACGTCCGGCTCGACGACAAGAGCCACGGCAGCGGCCTCGGGCTGGCGATCGTGCGCGACATCGCCGTCGTCCACGGCGCCGCGCTGGGCATAGCCGACGCCGCCGGCGGCCAGGGCGCCCTGTTCACAGTCCGCTTCCCCTAAGTGTTGTTTGTCAGGTGTTTGTCAGCATTTCCTCAGGGAAATGCAAGCTTGGGCGCGTAGACTGGTGCCAGCAGACAACATACCTGGAGCCGGCCATGAAGCAACGCATACAAAGGGGTTTTACGCTGATCGAGGTGATGGTGACCGTGGCCATCGTCGGCATCCTGCTGGCCGTGGCCGTTCCCGCCTACAGCGATTACGTGGTGCGCGGCCGCTTGAGCGAGGCTTTCACCGCGCTCGGCGGCGCCCAGCCCGCCGCCGAGCAGTATTGGTCGAACAACCGCACCTACGTCGGCTTCGGCGCCGCCAACACCTTTCCGGCCAATACGCCGTATTTCACCTACGCCCTCAGCGGCGAGTCGGCGTCGACCTACACCCTGACCGCGACCGGCACCGGCAAGATGGCCGGCTTCACCTATACCATCGACCAGAACGGCACCCACGCGACCACCGCCAGTCCCGCCGGCTGGGGCGTCAACGCCGCCTGCTGGGTCGACCACAAGGGTGGCGCATGCACCAATTGACGCCACCGCCACGGCACCGCCCGCGCGGCCGGCGTCGCCAAGGCGGCGTCACGCTGATCGAGCTGCTGGTGACGATCACTATTTTCGGCATCATGCTGGCGGTCGGCATTCCCAACGCCAGCCGCTGGCTGCTGGCCAACCGTGCGCGCGGCGCCAGCGAGTTCTATGCCGACGGCTTCAGCCTGGCGCGCCGCCAGGCCGTGGCCCATAACGCCTTCAGCCGCATTTCGCTCACCCCCAACGTCAACACCGGCCAGATGGATTGGCAGGTCGATATTTGTTTCGTCAGCCAGGCCGCCCCGTGCACCGACGTCCAGGGCGACTGGTCGACCACAGAAGCGCCGTCGGCCAGCGATCCGGAAGGCGCCGCCGGCTGGAAGTCGGTGTTCCGCGCCGCCGACGCGCTGCCGCCGGCCGAGGTCCTGCAGCCGACCACGCTGCCGGCCGGTGCCAGCCAGGTGTACTACACACCGCTCGGCTGGGTCGATCCGCGGTTCGCCGCCCGTCTCGCCAGCCTGCGCCTCGATCCGTCGGCGGCGTTCGCCGACGAGGTGCAGCCGGTGGCGCTGGTGGTGACCCTGGCCGGCATGGCGACCAAGTGCAATCCAGCCTTGCCGGACACCGACAACCGGAGCTGTCCGCCATGAAAACCGTCCCGAGCCGCCGTCAGGGCGGCATCGCGCTGCTGGAGGCGATGCTGGCCATCGTGATCCTGGGCATCGGCCTGCTGGGCACGATCGGCTTGCAGGCGCGCGCCTATTCGGCGCTGTCGGACGCCGGCATGCGCGCCGAGGCCACCATGGCCGGCGAGAAGCTGCTGGGCGTGATGATGGCCGACACGGCCAACCTGGCCGACTACAACCTGGCCGAGAACGGCACGCCCGGCGCGGCCGTCGCGCCGTGGGTGGCCGAGACGCGCGCGGCGATCCCCGGCGCGATCGTGTCCGTCAATGTGACCCGGCAGACGGTTCAAACCCAGGTCGATATCGCCATCCGTTGGCAGCGCAAGGCCAATACGGACCAGAACCGGCATTTGCTCACTTCCTACATCGCGAACTGACATGGACGCCCATCCTTCCCCGGTCCTGTTGAGCGCGCGCCGGCGCGGCGGCGGCTTTTCGCTCGTCGAGCTGATGGTCAGCGTCGTGATCGGCCTGCTGGCGCTGGTGTTCGCCACGCGCCTGGTCATCAGCGGCGAACAAAACAAGGACGCCGCCGTCGGCGGTTCCGATTCCATGCAGAACGGCATGCTGGCGCTGTTCTCCCTCAGCGGCGACGCCGCCGACGCCGGCTGGGGCTTGAACGATACGATGCTGTCCGGCTGCGACACCGTGTTCTCGGACGCCAACGGCTACCAGCTGGCGACGGAGCCGCGCGGCGGCGCCAACGTCATGCCGCTGGCGCCGGTGGTGATCCAGTCCAACGGCGCCGACAGCGACGTGGTGCAGTTTCAAAGCGGCACCTCGCAAACCGGGGTCGGCTCGACCAAGCTGGTGACCAACTACGTGCCCGGCGAGAGCACCTTGACCGTCGACAGCCGCAATCCCTACGATTTCAATGTCGGCGACGTGCTGGTGGTGGCGCCGATGACACCGGGGGCGCGGCGCTGCACGCTGTTCCAGCTGTCCGGCTTCGGCATCGGCCTCAACGGCAACCAGTTGCAGGTCGCCACCGGCGCCGGCTTCCCGTTCAACCCGCAGGCCGGCCTGACGACCGCGTATCCGCTCAACGTCAGCTATGTCTACAACCTGGGCAGCGCGGCGCGCCTGCATTTCCATACGTGGTCGGTCAACAACGGCGTGCTGCTGCTGCGTTCCACCGACATGCCGGGCTCGGCGCAGCAGGGCGCGTCGGTGATCGACAACGTGGTGTCGCTCAAGGCGCAGTACGGCTTCGACAACCGCGCCGTGGCCGAATACGACCCCAACACGCCGGGCAACGGCGTGGCGGAGGTGTCGACCGCCAGCGGCATGCGCATCGGCGTGTGGAGCTCGACCATGATCGATGCCGACAACGACGGCGTGGTCGGCGGCGCCGGCGACTACCAGCGCATCGGCTCGGTGCGGCTGGCGGTGGTGGCGCGCGGCAAGAACGCCGAAAAGCCCGATGGCGCCGGCCAGTGCGGCGCCACCACCGTGCGCCCGACCGTGTTCGCCGGCAACGCGCCGGCCACGGTGGCCGCCGCGCCGGTGCAGGTCAACGTGGCGGTGGCCGGCGACACGGTCGATTGGAAGTGCTATCGCTACCGCGTGTTCGAGACGATCGTGCCGATCCGTAACGCCCAGTGGAGGCCATGATGACGACGACGGCCCGCCCGCTTTCGACCGCGCTCCAGCGCCTTGCCGCCGGCCCCGCCCGCCGCCGGCGCCAGCGCGGCATCGCCTTGCCGGTCATGCTGATCATGCTGACGGTGATGCTGGTCAGCAGCATCTACCTGCTCAAGTCCAGCACGTCGACGACGATGACCGCCGCCAACCTGGCCTACGACTCGGCGCTGAGCAAGTCGGCCGACGCCGGGCTGCACGCCGGCTTCGCGTACCTGCGCTCGGTGGCGAACCGCGCCGATTTGCTGGTCGACCAGCCCGCCCAGGGCTACGTGGCCACCCTGACACCGACCTGGACGGCGAGCACCGCCGCCTTCTGGCTGGGTGCGGTCACGATGCCGGCCAATCCGCTCACCGGCGACCGGGTCCAGTACGTGATCCATCGGATGTGCACCTTCCCGGGGGAGTACAACAGCGGCAACAACAGCTGCCGGACGACGTCGGCGCGCCCCAATAGCCGGGCGCCGCAACCGTTCGGCACCTCGCTGGCGCTGGGCGCACCGAAATTCTCGCAGCAGCCGCAGATCCACTATGTGGTGACGGCGCGCATCAACGGCGCGCGCGGCGGCAATGTGGTAACGCAAGCGGTGGTCTTGAAGGGGCCCTGATCATGAACAAACACATCTTTCCGCCGGCGGTCGCGCTGGCCCTGGTCCTGGCCTCGGCGCTGGCGCCATCGTCCGCCGGGGCCGCCGCCACCCAGATCGCCCAGGTGCCGCTGCTCAACATCACCGGCACCGGCACCGTCAAGCCCAACTTGATGCTGCTGTTCGATAACTCCGGCTCGATGGAGCAGACCTATACGCCGGACTACGTCAACGACAGCCTGTGCCGCAGCGGCGCCTCGCTGCAGGCCGGCACCACCGCGTGCGCGGTCGGCCATCCGCCGTTCATGAGCCCGGACTTCAACAAGCAGTACTACAATCCGGCGATCCGCTACGCGGTGCCGGTCAGGGCCGACGGCAGCTTCTACGCCGAGCAGAACCGCGCCAACACCAGCGGCTGGACCGTCGTCAGCGGCGACGGTTTCGGCGCCAGCAAGCGCGACCTGGCCGGCAACGCCGTCACCGCCGACATCAACCTGGTGACCGGCTTCCCCGACCTGCGCTGGTGTTCCGGCGGCACCTGCCGCACCAACACGTCCAGCTACACCTATCCGGACGCCACCTACCAGACCGCCAGCGCGGCCACCACCGGCCCGTATTACTACACCATCGGCGTCGGCCAGTTCTGCACCGACGAGACGATGAAGGTGTGCCAGTCGACGGCCGTGGGGGCGACCGCGCCGGCCGGCTATCCGGTGCCGGTCAAGGTGCGCTGGTGCAGCGACCGGCTGCTGACGCAATGCCAGGGCAAGCGGGTCGGCACCTTCGTCTACCCCAGCTATTCGGCGCCGGCCGGCGCGGTGGCCGCCTACGGCACCATCGCCATCGGCGCCTCGGCCACGGCGACCTCGATGACCATCACCGCCGTCACCCTGACCGACGCCGGCGGCGTCCAGACCAACCTCACCAACACCACCATCACCGCCGCCACCGGCACCAACAGCGCCATCAAGCAGCAGGCCGTGGCCAGCGCGCTGGCGGCCAACATCATCGCCACCACCAACCCCACGCAGAAGCAGATGTATGCCTGCGTGCGCACGCCCACCAGCCAGTCGAGCGTGCCCGCCTGCAGCGTGTTCGGCATCACGCTGGCGGCCGACAATATCGTCGCCGTGGTGCCGGTGACGTGTTCGAGCACGCCCAAAACCGTCAGCGGCTGCGTCGCCATCACCGACGCCAGCCGCGCCGGATGGGGCCTGGCCGTGACCGCGCCGCAGGCGCAGGTGAGCGCGCTGGTGCCGGCCAAGTCGGTGATCACCTTCAACAGTTCCGGCAACACCTCCAACAGCCAGGACGCCATCATCCGCAACCTGTCGCTGGGCGGGACGACCCTGGTCGGCGGCAGCAGCGGCAGCAATCCAAGTTACTTCAATCTGGGCCGCAACCGCAGCGCCGCCTACGTGGCCAACGCGCTGGCCGGGCGCATCGGCACGGCCGGCACCGTCCGCGCCTATCTGGGCGGCAGCACCTTGTGTCCCGGCCTGAACAACACCAACGTCTGCCTGCTGGACTACGGCGCCACGTCGAACGCCGCCGCGATCAGCAATTTCACGATGGACAACCAGGGCGGCGTGACCTGGACGCGCGGCGCGACCGCCGGCTACCAGGCCGCCGTCAACGACGGCATACCCGTGTCGACCGCCGCCATCTCGGCCGGATCGAGCGCGCCCAATCCCTTCGTGCGCGTCAACATCGTCAGCGGCCAGACCTATCCGAAAGGCGTCGACCGCGTCGATTGCGCCGGCGCCACCAGCTGCACCTACGACGAGGAGATGACCAACTTCGCCAACTGGTATGTGTACTACAAGAGCCGCCTGCAAATGATGAAGACCTCGGTCGGGCTGGCCTTCGCGCCGATCACCGGCAACTACAAGGTCGGCTACGTCAGGCTGTCGAGCGCCGGCGCCGGCCAGGCGATCGACCAGAAACCGGCCGACTTCACCGGCACCGCCCGCACCAACTGGTACAGCAACCTGTACAACACCACCACCTCCGGCTCGACGCCGATCCGCACCGCGATGGACAACGTCGGGCGCATGTTCGGCAACCTGGCGCCCTACAACTACGGGGCGGGGCAGGAGGTGGTGCAGTATCCATGCCAGCAGAACTTCCTGGTGCTGACCACGGACGGCTACTGGAACGGCAGCACCACCAACAACGTCGCCAACAACGACAACCTGGAGAACCCGGCGCGCTTCTGCACGCAGGCGCGCGGCTGCGTCGACGGCCGGGGCCAGGCGCAGCCGTCGATCGCCGACGTCGCGCTGCACTGGTACAACGGCGGCTCGAGCACCACCACCGTGTCGCTGCGCCCGGCGCTGGAGCCGGACATGACGCGTCCCGGCTCGGTGCCGGCCCGCAGCGGCGAGAACACCCACCTGCACATGAGCACCTACACCCTGGGCCTGGGCGTGGACGGCGTCATGACCTACGAGCGCAACTACGACACCGCCCCCAGGACCGGGGGCGACTTCTACAACCTGATCACCGGCGCCACCAGCGGCTGTCCGTGGAACGGCAACGGCGCCTACGTCTGGCCCGATCCGGCCACCGCCAGCACCGCCAACACGGTGCAGGAGCGGGTCGACGACCTGTGGCACGCGGCCATCAACGGCCACGGCAAGTATTTCAGCGCGCAGGAACCGAGGGACGTGGTCAGCGGCCTGAGCGAGGCGTTGTCGAACATGCAGGTGCGCACCGGCGCGGCCGCCGCCGCCGCCACTTCGACGCCGAACATCACCCGCACCGACAACGATATCTTCTCGGCCACCTTCACCACGGTGAAGTGGTACAGCGAGCTGTCCGACCAGAAAATCGACGTCACCGACGGCCGCGTCAGCCAGACGCCGACCTGGACCACCAGCGACACCCTGGGCAAGCGGGTGGCCGCCGGCACCGACACCCGCCGCATCTACATGATGAATCCGACCGGCGCGGCCGGCGGCGATCTGATCGATTTCCGCTTCTCCAATATGAGCGGCATCACCGCCGGCTGGTTCAGCAACAAATGCGCGGCGCTGTCGCAGTGCACCCTGCTGTCGGCCGCCGACCGGGCCATCGTCAACGACGGCGACAACCTGGTCAACTGGTTGCGCGGCCAGCAACAGCACGCCGACGACAACCTGTTCCGCGCCTACACGCTGACCGCCGACACGCCGGCCGGCGCCACCGGGCCGATCCCGATCGTGCTGGGCGACATCGCCTCGGCCAAGCCGGCCTTCGTGCGGGCGCCGCTGGGCGAGTACCCGGACGCCGACTACGACGCCTTCAAGGACAAGTACGGCAGTCCCGACAGCCTGTCCTACCGCGGCGGCACCGTCTACGCGGCGGCCAACGACGGCATGCTGCATGCGTTCAGCGCGGCCAACGGCGAGGAGATCTGGGCCTACGTGCCGCGCATCACGATGAAAAAGCTGCACCTGCAGGCCAGCACCACCTACGGCACCAATCACCAGTACACCACCGACGGCTCGCCCGAGGTGGCCGACGTCAAGGTCGACACCCCCTCCGGAAAGCAGTGGAAGACCATCCTGGTGGCCGGCCTGAACGGCGGCGGCAGGGGCTACTACGCGCTCGACATCACCGACACCGGCAGCGCGCCCAAGCAGCTGTGGGAGTTCTGCGCCGATCCGGCCGTGTGCGCGCTCAACGATCCCGATATGGGGCTAACCTTCGGCAACCCGCAGTTCGGCACCCTGGCCGACGGCCGGTGGGTGGTGTTCGTCACCTCCGGCTATAACAACATCACCGGCACCGACGGCGTCGGCGGCGGCGACGGCAAGGGCTACCTGTACATCCTGGACGCCTACACCGGCCAGTTGCTGAAAAAGGTCGGCACCAATTCCGGCGACGCCGCCACGCCGTCCGGGCTGGCCAAGATCACCGCCATTTCCGACGATCCGAGCTCCGACCCGCGCGCCACCTATATCTACGGCGGCGACAACCAGGGCCAGATGTGGCGTTTCGACCTGACGGCCGACAGCGGCGCGGTGTCGGTGATCAAGATGGGCGACGCCGGGGTCGACAAGCCGATCACCACCCGCCCCGACGTCACCATGTGCGGCGTGCCGGTGACCACCACCACCGGCGGCGTGACCTCCACCAGCGTGCAGGGCGTGCGGGTGGTGCTGTACGGCACCGGGCGCCTGCTCGACATCCCGGACACCTCCAACACCGCGATCCAGAGCCTGTACCTGCTCAAGGACAGCGGCGTGCCGATCAGCAACGTGCGCGGCTCGACGATGGTGCAGCAAACCCTCAGCCTGCTCGGATCCGGCAGCAACACCAACAGTTACGCGATCACCACCAATCCGGTCGACCTGTCGCAAAAGGACGGCTGGTTCTTCGACTGGTCGCTGGTGCCGGGCGAGCGCATGAACCTGGACCCGCAGATCGTCAGCGGGGTGGCCAACGTGGTGACCAACTTGCCGACGTCCTCGTCGTCGTGCTCGGTGGGCGGGTCGAGCAACATCTATCAGGTCAACGTCTGCAACGGCCACGCGATCGGCACCCACCCGGCCGGCGTCACCTTGTCGAGCACGTCGGCGGCGGTCGGCTTCATCATCGTGCGCCTGCCGAGCGGCCAGCTGAAACTGATCAGCACCTTGGCCGACGGCCGCAAAGTCGTCAATGACGGCGTCGAGGACGCCGGCGCCGAGGCGCACCGGGTGGGCTGGCGCCGCGTCCGGGGCGAGTGATCGTCCGTGTAAGCGGGGCCGTGGGGCTTGACGCAGCCCCGCCGGCCCGTGAAACAATTCACACGGCAGAGCCAAGTGCCGGTAAAATCGAGGGTTTTGCAGAACCGCCTTAGATCGCGAACAAATGGTCAACGATATCGAAACCGCAATACCCGAAAATAACGACGACGCGGCCCCGGCCGCCAGCGCCAAAACGCCGGCGCTGATCGCGCGCGAAGTGCAGCGCCGCCGCACCTTCGGCATTATTTCCCACCCCGACGCGGGTAAAACCACGCTGACCGAAAAGCTGCTGCTGTTCTCGGGCGCGATCCAGATGGCCGGTACCGTCAAGGCCCGTAAGTCGGGCCGCCACGCGACCTCGGACTGGATGGAGATCGAGAAGCAGCGCGGCATTTCGGTCGCCTCGTCGGTGATGCAGTTCGAATTCCGCGACCACGTGGTCAACCTGCTCGACACCCCGGGCCACCAGGACTTCTCGGAAGACACCTACCGCGTGCTGACGGCGGTCGACTCGGCGCTGATGGTGATCGACGCCGCCAAGGGCGTGGAGGCGCAGACCATCAAGCTGCTGGCCGTCTGCCGCATGCGCAACACGCCGATCGTCACCTTCATGAACAAGATGGACCGCGAGACGCGCGATCCGCTGGAACTGCTCGACGAGCTGGAATCGGTGCTGAAGATCCAGTGCGCGCCGGTGACCTGGCCCATCGGCATGGGCAAGAACTTCCGCGGCGTGTACCACCTGCTGAACGACGAGATCATGCTGTTCAAGGCCGGCGAGGAGAAGGCCGACGGCGCCTTCGAGATCATCAAGGGCATCGACAATCCGCGCCTGCAGGAGATGTTCCCGCTGGAGATGGACCAGTTGCGCATGGAAGTGGAGCTGGTCAACGGCGCCTCGCATCCGTTCGACCTGGAGCAGTTCCTGTCGGGCGTGCAGACGCCGGTGTTCTTCGGCTCCGCGATCAACAACTTCGGCGTGCGCGAGATCCTGTCGGCGCTGGTCGACTGGGCCCCGGCACCGCGCGAGCGCGACGCCACGGTGCGCTCGGTCGATCCGAAGGAGCAGCCGTTCACCGGTTTCGTGTTCAAGATCCAGGCCAATATGGACCCGGCGCACCGCGACCGCATCGCCTTCCTGCGCGTGTGCTCGGGACGTTTCGAGCGCGGCATGAAGGTCAAGCATTTGCGCCTGGGGCGCGAGATCAAGGTCTCGTCGGTGGTGACGTTCATGGCGTCGTCGCGCGAGCAGGTGGAGGAGGCGTACGCCGGCGACATCATCGGCCTGCCCAACCACGGCAACATGCAGATCGGCGACTCGTTCTCCGAGGGCGAGCTGTTGACCTTCACCGGCATTCCGTACTTCGCGCCGGACTTCTTCCGGTCGGTGCGCATTCGTAATCCGCTCAAGATCAAGCAGCTGCACAAGGGGCTGCAGCAGCTGGGCGAGGAGGGCGCGGTGCAGGTCTTCAAGCCGGTGCAGGGCGGCGAGCTGGTACTGGGCGCGGTCGGTGTGCTGCAGTTCGAGGTGGTGGCGAGCCGCTTGTTGAACGAGTACGGCGTCGACGCCGTGTTCGAAGGCACCAGCATCAGCAGCGCGCGCTGGATTTCCAGCGACGACAAGAAGGCGCTGGCCGACTTCGAGAACGCGCTGGGCCACAACGTCGCCTACGACGCCGCCGGCAACATGGCGTACCTGGCCACGTCCAGCGTCAATTTGCGGTTGACCGAGGAGCGCTGGCCGAAGCTGAAGTTCCACGCCACGCGCGAGCACTCGGCCAAGCTGGTCTAACGCCGGCAGACGACGCCACGGTATTGCCCCGCCACGGAGACGCGTAGGGCGGATTAGCGCAGCGTAATCGGCCATGCATGCTCCGTCGGCGGCGCATGGATGGCCGATTACGGCGTTCCGCCTAATCCGCCCTACGTGTCCCCGAGGTTGGCGCGGGCCGTCGGTTCAATGCGCCGCGAGGGCCCGCAATAGCGCCGGCACCTCGCCGCTGATCTCGCGCGCCAGATACCCCAGCGGCCCATGCCGCAGCGACAACTGCTCGCCGGCCATCGCGTGCAAGGCCACGCCCCAGGCGGCCGCCTGCTCCAGCGCCGCTCCGCGCGCCGCCAGCCCCGCGATCAAGCCCGCCAGCACATCGCCCGACCCCGAAATCGCCAACCCCGTATTGCCGCCCTCATGGCGCCAGCGCTTGCCCGACGGTTCCGCGATGGTGGTCACCGCGCCCTTGAGCGCGACCACCGCCCGCCAATTGCCCGCCGCGCGTTGCGCCGCCAGCTCCGGCGCCGCCGCGATATCCTCCTTCCTAACCCCCGTCAGCCCGGCCAACTCGCCCGCGTGGGGCGTCAACAGCACCGGGCTATCGAAGCGGAACCCATCGCGCATCAGGCACATGGCGCCGGCGTCCAGTATCAGCGGCGCGTGCGCGCAATACGGCAGCAGCAGCCGCACCAGCGCCGCGCCGGCGGCCTCGTCCTGCATGCCTGGGCCGATCAACACCGCGCTGGCCCGCTCGCACGCCTTGAACAAACTCGCGCAACCATCGGCCACCAGACCGCCGTCCGGCGTCTCTGCTAAACCGATCACACGCGCCTCCGGCAGCGCCACGCCGAGCTGCGGCGCCACGCTGGCCGCCGTCGCGATGGTCAATTTACCAGCGCCCGCCCGCAGCGCGGCGGTCGCCGCCAGCAGCAAGGCCCCCGGCATCTCGCGCGAGCCGGCGACGATCAACACGTGGCCGCGCACCTCCTTGTCGGCATCCGCGCCCGGCATCGGCAGCTTCCAGTCCCGCAGCACCTCGGCCGTGATGGCAACTCCGGCGCTCATGATTTGGGTGCGGCCGGCATGTCCGGCTGGTGGGTGACCGGGGTGCCGGTTTCTTCCAGCGGCGCGACGAAGTTGGCCTGCACCAGCACCAGCTTGCCGTGCTTGCCGGCCTTGGGGTCATAACGGTATTCGGTGATGCCGCAATTGGGCACGTCGCCCATGCGGTCGATCGCCAGGATGCCTTCCTCGTCGAGCCGCTCGAGCAGGTAGCGGAAGCAGTTGACGATCACCTGGTGCGCGATGATCAGCACCCGTTCGCCACGGTATTCGCGGCTGATGGTGTCGAGCGTGCTGCGCAGGCGCAGGATGACGTCGCACCAGCTTTCGCCACCGGGCGGACGGAAATAGAATTTGCCCACGTGCTGGCGCTGCTCGGCCAGGTCCGGGTATTTGTCGCGGATGCCCAGCGGCGTGAG
Organism: uncultured Duganella sp.; assembly: GCA_963511605.1. Taxonomy (GTDB): domain Bacteria; phylum Pseudomonadota; class Gammaproteobacteria; order Burkholderiales; family Burkholderiaceae_D; genus Rugamonas. Next base: position 65,500 of record CAUPJZ010000003.1, read on the forward strand.
GCGGTCGAGGATGCCGAACTCCTTTTCGCGCAGGCGCTCGTCGGCCACCACGGTGCTCAGGTTCTCGCGCCCAAGTTGATCGAGCACCGCGCTGGCCGTGGCGCGCGCGCGGATGTACGGCGAGAACAGCACCACCGTCGGCTGGCCGTCCGGCCCGAGCGCGCGGAACCAGCCGCCGAGCGCCTGCGACTGGCGCTCGCCCAACTGTGACAACGATACGTCGACGTCGCGCTCGGCAATGTCGATCAAGAACTGCGACGCCGCCTCGGCGGCGTCGCGCGCGACGTTGCCGGCGCTTTGGCCGTGCCGCACCAGCCAGATTTGGTCAGGCCATTTTTGCTCGCGCTCCATCACGTGCCTCCGTCGATATCGAGCTCGATCCACACCGGTGCATGGTCGCTGGGTTTTTCCCGCCCGCGCACGTCGCGGTCGACGTCCGCCGCCTTCAGCGATGGCGCCAGGTCGGGGCTGAGCAGCAGGTGGTCGATGCGCAGCCCGGCGTTGCGTCCGTAGGCGTTGCGGAAGTAGTCCCAGAACGTGTAGATCGTCTCGCCCGGATGCATGGTGCGCAGCGCGTCGGTCCAACCCTGCGCCAGCAGCCGGTGGAAGGCTTCGCGTACCTCCGGCTGGAACAGCGCGTCGTCGACCCAGCGCTCCGGCTTGTAGACATCGAGCTCGGTGGGCATGACGTTGAAGTCGCCCGCCAGCACGGTCGGCGTGCCGCTGTCGAGCAGGCGCGCCGAGTGCGTGATCAGCCGCTCGAACCATTGCAGCTTGTAGTCGAACTTGGGGCCGGGCGCGGGATTGCCGTTGGGGAGGTACAGGCCGGCGATCAGCACGCCGTTGACGACCGCTTCGATGTAGCGGCTTTGTTCGTCGTCCGGATCGCCCGGCAGGCCCCGTCCGACTTCGATCGGCGCCACGCCGCGCGCCAGGATGGCGACGCCATTCCAGCTTTTCTGGCCGTGCCAGATGGCCTGGTAGCCCGCTTCGTTGATCGCCGCCTCGGGGAATTTTTCCTGCGGCGCTTTGAGCTCCTGCAGGCAGACGGCGTCGGGCTGCGTTTCGTGCAGCCATTGGAGCAGGGCGGGCAGGCGGCTGCCGATGCCGTTGACGTTGAAGGTCGCGATGCGCATGGATCTCCTTGTGTTTTGTGGGCTACTCGTCGTGGAGGACGGTGATCTGGCCGTTCGCCTCCAGGAATATGCACTTCATTTTATCCTGCGCGCAGTTGGCCTCGCGCAGCGCCTGGTCGACGTCGCCCTTGACCACGTGGTTGCGGCGCATGGCGTCCTGGAACACCTGGCCGTCGCGTCCCAGCAGCACCGCCTCGCCGTCGATGATGGCGGCGATCTTCTCGCTGCGCGAGGTGGCGACGGCGATCGCCACGTTCAGCACGATCAGGGTCAGCGCCAGGATCAGGGCGCCGGGGATCGAGTCGTCGCCGCCGGACAGCGACGACGATACCGCCTCGCTCAGCAGCATGACGACCAGCAGGTCGAACGGCGTGAACTGGCCCACCGTCCGCTTGCCGGAAAAGCGCATCATGACCAGCAAGGCGATATACACGATACTTGCGCGCAAGACGAATTCCCACCATGGCAATTCCATGTCGAACATGCTTTTCTCCCGTACGATTTTGAGCCGCTTCGTTCCGGCGATTTCATTGCATTATATGCAGCATGCCGCAGCCACGGCGCGCTGGTGCCGGGTCAAATCGCGGCGGCGGTGAGGCAGCGCACATAGGATGGGGTGCCGAACCCATAAGCTGTGAGCATGCCCGATTGGATCGATTTCTTGCAGTGGCCGGCGATGGCGGTGACGGTGCTCGCCGCGTGGCTGGTCGCGTCCACCCAACACACCCGACGCAAGGTCGGGTTCTGGTGTTTTCTCGCCAGCAATGTGCTGTGGGTCGTGTGGGGCCTGCACGACGAGGCCTACGCGCTGATCGCTCTTCAGCTGTGCCTGGTCGCCACCAATGTTCGCGGCGCCTTCAAGAATGAGGACCAGCCTTCGGAGGAAAAATAGGCGCGACCACAAGCGACCGCGCGTGCGCGGGCGCTACCTGGCGGCGGTCGCCAGCGGCTTGCCCTTGTCGACCACGAATACGCCCACCAGCTTGAGCGTGCCGGGACCGGCGTTGACGGCGTCGTGGACGGTGCCGGCCGGGATGATGTACGACTCGCCGGCCTTGATGCGGCGCGGGTCTTCGCCGTCGACGATCAAGTCCGCTTCGCCCTCCATCACATAACCGATTTCATCGCCCGGGTGCGAATGGCGCCCGGCCGTCGCGCCCTTGTCCAGCTCCACGCGGGCGACGACGGCCTCGCGGCCCGGCACCGAGACGTCGCCTTTTTGAATCACCGTGCGGCGGATGGCCGACGATTGCGCCAGCGCGGTCGCCGTCACGGCGCTGGCGGCCAGCAGCACCATCGGCAGGACCAAGCGGATCTTCGGGTAGGGGCGGGGAAGCGGCGGCTGTCTCATGGCGTATCCTTTCTGTGGTGGATTGGACCTCGGAGCGCGGGAGCGCCGTTCGATTCTACGCCTGTCCGCGCCGTCCCAGCCAATAGGCGTCGGCCACCGACCCGATCCAGCACAACAGGATCGCCAGCGAGGCGGCGTTGGTGGCCGCATTGTCAACGCCGGAAGCGTGGATGCGCGCGATGATGTCGATCGGATCGATGGCCAGCTTGCCGCTGTTGATCTCGTCGACCAGTTTGTAGGCCAATTCCAGCGTGGTGCGCAGCAGGAAGCCGATCGCCAGCAGCGCCGGCACGATGAACAGGCAGCCGCGCAACGGCCGTTTCAGCACCAGATGGCCGAGGCCGGGAAAGATCAGCGCCGACACCAGGGCCGCCTTGGTAGTGGGTTTCATCATGCGTGCGTGGTTCCGTTCCTGGTTGCTGTTGTTTATTGGTAGGGCTGGCGCCACGTTGAGACAACGCAAGATTGCGTGGGGGTACGAGGCGTAGATTACAGCATGTTACCTGCGGGGGGAAATCATGCGCGCCATATTCGGAATCGTCACATTGCTAAGCTGTCTATCGGTCAACGTCGCCGCCAACGCCGAGCCCGGCGAGAAGGATGCCGTCGCGCTGGCCGAGAAGGGCGCGCTGTTCATCAGAACCTACGGCAAAGCGGAGATGATCGCCCGCATCAACCGCAAGGACCCGCTGTTCAACCAGGGCGCGCTCTATCTGGCGATGCGCGACATGCGCGGCATCACCATCGCCCATCCCACCACGGCGTTGATCGGCAAGGATTTCCTCGACGTGCCGGACGCCGACGGCAAGGCCTTCCGCCACGAGATGGTGGCCGTGGCCAAGGGCAGCGGCAAAGGGTGGGTCGACTACAAATTCCGCAATCCGGCAACCGGCAAGGTCGCACCCAAGAGCACCTACGTGCTGCGGGTGGACGACGTGGCGCTGGAAGCGGGCATCTACAAACACTGACCGGTCAATGTCATGCTGAGCAAACTTCGTATAGGTCCCAAACTGTTGTTGGCGCCCGGTGTGGTGCTGATCCTGCTCATTTGCCTGTCGGCCGGGGCCTACCTCGGCATGGTGCGGCAAAACGCCTCGCTCGAAAACATGGTGCAGCAGCGCGCGGTGCGCCTGAAGGCGACCGCCGACCTGGTGGCCGGCGCCAACCGCGCCCATACCGAAATCTACCAGCTGCTCACCTGGATCAACGCCAGCTTCGCGCCGCCGCGCATCGACGCGCTGGTGCGCGACATCCACACCCGCCACGCGGCGCTGGACCGCCAGTTCGCGCAGCTGGAAATGATGACACAATCGAGTCCGGCCGAGCGCCGCTTCGTGGTGCAGTCGCAGGCCGCGCATGCCCAGTATGTGAAGGCCATCGCCGATGTGATCGAACTGGGAATGGCCGATCATTCGATGGCCGCCAACGCCATGTTCAAGGCCGAGCGGGCCTTCGACGTGGTGTCGCAGCGGCTCGACGAGTTGTCCAAGCTCGAACAGTCGCTCAGCGAACGCGCTTTCACGCAGGCGGAGGCGGAGTTCACCAGCGTGTCGGTCTGGATGCCGATCATGGTAGCGATATCAATTATCTTGTCGCTATTGGTGACGATGGCGGTGCGTAACGCGTTGCTGAGGGAGGTGCGCGAGATCGGCGCGGCGGCGATCGATCTGGCCGAGGGCAACCTGACGGTCAAGAACCGCGTCTACGGCAGGGACGAGATCTCCGAGACCTCGCGCGCGCTCGACACCAGCATCCGTAACCTGAACACCACCCTCAAGACGATACTGGCGTCGGCCGAGTCGATGGACTCCGCCTCGCGCTCGGTGGTTCAAGGCAGCGTCGATCTGACGCAGCGCGCCGAAAGGCAGGCCAGTTCGCTGGGGGAGACCAGCGGCGCGATGCGTGAGCTCAGCTCCACGGTCGCGCAGACGGCGAACAACGCGCAGCTGGCCAACCAGCTGGTGCGCTGCGCCACCAACTTCGCGGTGCGCGGCGGCAGCGTGGTGCAGCGGCTGGTGGTGACGATGGCGTCGATACGCGGCAGCTCGCGCAAGGTGGTCGACATCGTCGGCGTCATCGACAGCCTGGCGTTCCAGACCAATCTGGTGGCGCTGAACGCGGCGGTGGAGGCGGCACGGGCCGGCGCCCAGGGCGAAGCGTTCGCCCAGGTGGCCAGCGAGGTGCTCAGCCTGGCACAGCGCTCGGCGACGGCGGCACACGAGATCAAGGCCTTGATCGCCGAGTCGGTGGCCGAGATCGAGGGCGGTGCGCGCTCGGTGGAGGAGGCCGGCGACAGCATGGCGGAAATCGTCGCGTCGGTGCAGCAGGTGGGCGACATCATCGGCCAGATCAGCGAGGCCAGCGCGGAACAGGCCCAGGGATTGCAGGGCGCGCACATGGCGATCCTCGAGATGGACCAGGTGACGCAGCAGAATCTGGCGCTGGTGCGGCAGGCGGCTGCGGCTTCCACGGGGTTGCAGCGGCAGGCGCTCAATCTGTCGGAGGCGGTGGCGATGTTCAAGCTGGAAGAAGGACAGGAGCCAAACGTCCCCCAGCAACCGGGCTCGCCGCGGGTAGTGCGCCTGCGGCTGGCATCGATTAGGAATTGAGCGCACTCGTCGGCCGCTGGCGGCTCACGGCGGCTCACGGCGGATTACGCGCTGTTGCGCTAATCCGCACTGGCCGATGAATAAGTTCTGAACCACGTAGGGCGGATTAGCGTAGCGTAATCGGCCATGCACGCGCCGACGGCGGCTCATGGCCGATTACGCGCTGCGCGCTAATCCGCCCTACGTGATTCATCTTCGTGCACGCGCTCCTGGCCGGTGCGCGTGCCGTCAATTACTCGTAGTCGCTCATCGGCGCGCAGCCGCAGAACAGGTTACGGTCGCCGTAGACGTTGTCGGCGCGGCCGACCGGCGGCCAGTACTTCTGCTTGCGCAGCGACGGCACAGGGTAGGCCGCCACTTCGCGGCTGTACTTGTGCTCCCACTTGTCGGCGGTCAGCACCTCGGCGGTGTGCGGCGCGAACTTGAGCGGATTATCCAGCTTGTCGAATTCGCCGCTTTCCACTTTGGCGATCTCGCCACGGATGGCGATCATGGCGTCGATGAAGCGGTCCATCTCGGCCTTCGATTCGCTCTCGGTCGGCTCGATCATCAACGTGCCCGGCACCGGGAAGCTCATGGTCGGCGCGTGGAAGCCGAAGTCCATCAGGCGCTTGGCGACGTCCTCGTTGCTGATGCCGGTGGCGTCCTGCAGCTGGCGCAGGTCGATGATGCACTCGTGCGCCACCAGGCCGTCGTGGCCCGAGTACAGCACCGGGTAGTGCGGCGACAGGCGGCGCGCGATGTAGTTGGCGCTCAGGATCGCGGTTTCGGTCGCGGCGGTCAGGCCTTCGGCGCCCATCATCGCGATGTACATCCACGAAATCGGCAGGATGCTGGCCGAGCCGTATGGCGCGGCGCTGACCGCGCCGATGCCGGCGTTGTCGCGGATATAGCCGTTCGAACGCTGGTTCGGCAGGAACTTGGCCAGGTGCGCGCCGACGCCGATCGGGCCGACGCCGGGGCCGCCACCGCCGTGCGGAATGCAGAAGGTCTTGTGCAGGTTCAGGTGCGAGACGTCGCCGCCGAACGCGCCCGGCGCGGCCACGCCGACCAGCGCGTTCATGTTGGCGCCGTCGATGTAGACCTGGCCGCCGTGCGAGTGGATGATCTCGCACAGCTCCTGGATGCCTTCCTCGAACACGCCGTGGGTCGAAGGGTAGGTCACCATGACGGCGGCCAGGTTCTTCGAGTGCAGTTCGGCCTTGGCCTTCAAATCGGCCAGGTCGACATTGCCGTTGGCGTCGCAGGCGGTGACGACCACCTGCATGCCGACCATGTTGGCCGAGGCCGGGTTGGTGCCGTGCGCCGACGACGGGATCAGGCAGATGTTGCGGTGGCCTTCGCCACGCGACTGGTGGTAGGCCTGGATCACCAGCAGGCCGGCGTACTCGCCCTGCGAGCCGGCGTTGGGCTGCAGCGAGATGGCGGCGTAGCCGGTCACCGCGCACAGCATTTCTTCCAGTTGCGCGATCATTTCACGGTAGCCGATGGTCTGGCTGTCCGGCGCGAACGGGTGGATGTTGGAGAACTCGGGCCAGGTGACCGGGATCATCTCGGACGTCGCGTTCAGCTTCATGGTGCACGAACCCAGCGGAATCATGGTGCGGTCCAGCGCCAGATCCTTGTCCGCCAGGCTGCGCAGATAGCGCAGCATCTCGGTTTCGGAGTGATAGCGGTTGAAGACCGGGTGCGTCAGGTATTCGCTCGAACGCGCCAGCGATGCCGGGAACGACTCGGCGACGGCCGCTTCGACGGTGTCGAAGTCCGGGCCGTGGGCCGGTCCGCCGACCGGATGGGCGAACACGGTCCACAGCAGGGCGATGTCTTCGCGCGTGGTGGTCTCGTCGAGCGAGACGCCGACGTGCGAGGCGTCGATCACGCGCAGGTTGACGCCGTGCGAGTGGGCCGACGCGTGCAGCTGTTCGGCGTTGGCGACGGCGACGGTCAGCGTGTCGAAGAAGGTGTCGTTGGTGACGGTGTAGCCGAGCGTCTTCAGGTTCGACGCCAGCACGCCGGTATAGCGGTGCACGCGCCGGGCGATCTGCAGCAGGCCTTTGGGACCGTGGTAGACGGCGTACATCGACGCCATCACCGCCAGCAGCACCTGCGCGGTGCAGATGTTGGAGGTGGCTTTTTCGCGGCGGATGTGCTGCTCGCGGGTTTGCAGCGCCAGGCGGTAGGCCTTGTTGCCCTGGGCGTCGATGGTGACGCCGACCAGGCGGCCGGACATGCTGCGTTTGAATTCGTCGCGGGTCGCCAGGTAGCCGGCGTGCGGGCCGCCGAAGCCCAGCGGTACGCCGAAGCGCTGGCTATTGCCGACGACGACGTCCGCGCCCCATTCGCCCGGTGGCGTGAGCATGGTCAGCGCCAGCAGGTCGGCGGCGACAACCACCATCGCGCCCTTGGCCTTGACCGCCTCGACGTCGGCCTTGTAGTCGCGCACCACGCCGTTGACGCCAGGGTACTGCAGCAGCACGCCGAACGCTTCGGCGATGCCGGACAATTCGGCCGGATGGAAGCCCTTGACTTCGATGCCCAGCGGCTTGGCGCGGGTCTCGACCACCTCGCGCGTTTGCGGCAGCACGTCGTCGGCGACGTAGAACACGTTCGACTTGGACTTGCCCACGCGCTGGATCAAGGTCATCGCTTCGGCGGCGGCGGTGCCTTCGTCGAGCATCGAGGCGTTGGCGATGCCCATGCCGGTCAGGTCGGTGACGGTCTGCTGGAAGTTCAGGATCGCTTCCAGGCGGCCTTGCGAGATCTCCGGCTGGTACGGCGTGTACGCGGTGTACCAGGCCGGGTTTTCGAAGATGTTACGCAGCACCACGCCCGGGGTCAGCGTGTTGTAGTAGCCCTGGCCGATCATCGACTTCAGGACCTTGTTCTTGCCGGCGATTTTTTTCAGCTTGTTCAGCGCTTCCTGCTCCGGCATCGGCTGCGTGTACGCGCCCAGCGGCAGGGTGGCCTTGTTGCGGATGTTGGCAGGGACGATGGTGTCGATCAGGGCTGCGCGCGAGGCGTAGCCGAGGACCGCCAGCATGGCTTCCTGTTCTGCGGCGTCGGGGCCGATATGGCGTGCGATGAAAGCGTCGCGGGCTTCGAGTTGGGTCAGGCTGGAGCGGGTCATGATTTGTCAGGGCCAAAAGGGATGCGAAGTGCCGGCGCGGCGCGCGGGCAAGGGAGGCAAAACGAGCAAGCAGGCAAACTGGCGCGGAGCCGGCGCCAGGCCGGCCCCTGTCGAACCGTAATTACGCTTCGGTGGTCTTGCCGTAGGCGGCTGCGTCCAGCAGGCCGTCGATCGCGCTGGCGTCGGCCGGCTTGATCTTGAACAGCCAGGCGGCGTAGGCGTCGGTGTTGATCGATTCCGGGGCGCTGGCCACGTCTTCGTTGACGGCGATGACTTCGCCCGACACCGGCGCGTAGATGTCGCTGGCCGCCTTGACCGATTCCACCACGGCGGCGTCGTCGCCGGCGGTGTAGCTCTTGCCGACCTTTGGCAGTTCGACGAAGACGATGTCGCCCAGCGCGTCCTGCGCGTACTCGGTGATGCCGACGGTGACGGTGCCGTCAGCCTCGGCGCGTACCCATTCGTGGGATTCGGTGTACTTCAGGTCTGCAGGAATATTCATGTAAGGCTCCAGAGGGTAGGGGGGCTAATTCGGATGGCTAAAACAGTCAAACAGCAAGGATTTTACCGTTACGGACGAAAGGCAGCTTGACCACCGAGGCGGCCAGCTTCTTGTCGCGGATTTCCACGTGCACGGTGTCGCCGACGGCCACGCCGTTGGGCACGCGCGCCAGCGCGATGGCCTGCTGCATGGTCGGGCTGAAGGTGCCGCTGGTGATCTCGCCGACGGCGTCGGTGCCGGCCACGATGACTTTCTGGTGGGCGCGCAGCACGCCGCCTTTTTCGCGCAGGATCAAGCCGACGAATTGGGCGTTCTGGCCCATCGCCTGCAAGGCCGCCTTGCCGGTGAAATCGCGCTCGGACACCAGGTCGATGGTCCAGGCCAGGCCGGCGTCGAGCGGGTTCACGGTTTCGTCCATGTCCTGGCCGTACAGGTTCATGCCGGCTTCCAGGCGCAGCGTGTCGCGCGCGCCCAGGCCCGCCGGCTTGACGCCGGCGGCGGCCAGCGCATTCCACAGCTTCTCGGCCTGGTCGGCGGCGACGCCGATCTCGAAGCCATCTTCGCCGGTGTAGCCGGTGCGGGCGATCATCGCCTCGCCGAAGGCGGCGCTGTGCGCGAAGGCGACGTTGAACGGTTTCATGTCGGCGGTGCCGGCCTTCGATTCGGGGATCACTTCCCACACCTTGGCGCGGGCGTTCGGGCCTTGCACGGCGATCAGCGCCATCGCGTTATCCCCGTCCCTGCGCTGGGTGATCGTCACGCCGCTGTTGGTGGCGGTGTTTTGCGCCTGCATCCACGCCACGTCCTTTTCGGCGGTGCCGGCGTTGACGACCAGGCGGAACCAGCTCTCGTCGATGAAGTAGACGATCAAGTCGTCGATGACGAAGCCCTGCGGATTGAGCATGCACGAGTAAAGCGCCTTGCCCGACACCTGCAGCTTGTCGACGTTGTTGGCCAGCAGGCCGCGCAGGAAGGCGCGCACGTTGGCGCCCTTGATGTCGACCACGCACATGTGGGCGACGTCGAACATGCCGACGTCGGTGCGCACGGCGTTGTGTTCTTCGATCTGCGATCCGTAGTTGACGGGCATGTCCCAGCCGCCGAAATCGACCATCTTGGCGCCGGCGGCACGGTGTGCGTTATTGAGTGGGGTGGCTTTGAGCGTCATAATTCCTCGGTCCATATCGAAAAGGGGTTAACAGAACATACAAGGAACGGCTAAAAAGCTGTTTCCACAATGATCGCAGACCCCTCTGTCCTTGGTACCTGAGAGATTACGGGCGAGTCATGCAGCTCGACTCGATTCCCGTGCGCCCCTTCGGTGGGCCGCCGGCGTGTGCCGCGACCGCTCTCCAGAGTTGGACCAGTTGGCATCCCGACGCGATAATGTTATCGAACGGCGGCCGCGTTGGTCCCTTGATCGGTCCTTTTGCCTGAGAGTTTTTGGGTAGTGCCCCTTCGGCGGCCGCGTTGGCCAATTGGCCCGCAACCCTCTCCCGATCAAGACTCGGGAATATATGCCAGAAGGGCCTGAATGTCAATCTTGCGGGCAAGGCGGGACGAGGCGACGAGCGGGGGCGCGCACGAATGGCGAACAATAAAAACGCTATATAAACAACTATTTGCTAGAATAAATCACACTTATTCGAGAGCCCACCCATGAGCCAAGATCAAAATTCCTACGAGGGCCACGCGTGGTTCACCCTGTCTGGCGACGTCAACAGCGACATGGTGCGCCGTGTCTTCGACGCCGTCGCCGATATGACGGAGGACCGCATCACCACCGCCCATATCCTGATCCAGTCCAACGGCGGCTATGTCAGCGACGGCATCTGCCTGTACAACTATCTGAGCAAGCTGCCGATCAAGATCGTCACCTACAACGCCGGCGCCGTGGCGTCGATCGCCGTCATCCTGTTTTTGTCCGGCCAGGAACGTTATGCCAGCGACACGGCCCGTTTCATGGTGCACAAGTCGCACGCCAGCGCGCCGCACGGCGCCCGGCCGGACGCGCTGCGCATCATCGTCGAAGGCTTGCAGGCCGACGACGCCCGCACCGAGCAGATCCTGCGCGACCATGTGCAGCTGACCGAGGAGCACTGGCGCACGCACGCGTATTCCGACCTGCACCTGACGGCGGCCGAGGGCGTGGCGGTGGGGATGGTCAACGCGGTGAAGGACTTCGTGCCGCCGCGCGGACAGCGCGTGGCCAATATTTGATTGCAAGTTCGGATTGCAAGTCCGGATCGCAAGCCCGGATCGCCAGCCGAAAATGGAGCGGCGCCAGGGAGGCGCCGCCGATGCCGCTAACTATGGTCCAGCCTGATTAGCGGTTTTTGTTGCCCGTCTGTTTGTTGCCATCGTTTTTGTGGCTTTGCCGGCCGGCTTCCACATGTTGCTCATGGGTGCCGCCCTGGGTGCCGGAGCGCGAGCCGCTGGAAGAACCCTGGTCGCCCGATTGCTTGCTGCCGCCTTGATTGGGGCCTTGCTTGCTGCTGCCGCCTTTTTGATTCGAGTTCATTTTAATTCCTTTGTGAAAGTGAAAGAACGTACTCGCCAAAAGCGCGCCGTGCTTGTCGAAATCCGATGGACACCGCCGATGGACACCGCCGATGGACACCGTGCGCGTTTCTGGTAGAGCAATGATGCGTTTTCGCTCAGGCACTTGCTATCGGAGTGCGTCTTGGGGCATTGTAGGAACACGCCTCGCACTCGCCATTAAAACTCTTCCCATTCGACTTCATTGCTGAGCTTGCCAGACGCTTTGCCCAGGCCGCTTGCGGAGCCGGCGCGACCGGTCGGGCGCGCCTTGGCGCGCGCGTCGGCGTCCGCTTTGGCGTTTGTTGCCGGGCCGATATTGGCGTCCGGACGGCGCGCCGCGCCCTTGCGTTTGTCCGGCGACGGCAACGCCTGCTTGAGCGGTTCGCGGCCGGCGCTGGCCGGCAAGGGGGGCGTGTCCCCGTGGTCCGGGATCTCCGCGCTGCCCGCCATGCCGGAGGTGCCGCGCGTTTTCAGCGCGTCGGCGGTGCCGAAGGACTGCTGCGTGGCGCGGGACGCGCCGTCGTTGACGGCAAAGGCGCCGATCGCCGCGTTTAGCTTGCCGGTTTCATCGCGCATCGACGACGCGGCGGCGGCGGCCTGTTCGACCAGCGCGGCGTTCTGCTGGGTCGCCTGATCCATCGCCGCGATCGCTTGATTGACCTGCTCCAGCCCGGCGGTTTGTTCGGCGCTGGCGTCGGCGATCTCTCCGATGAGCCCGGTTACCCGTTGCACGCTGCCCACCACCTCGTCCATTGTCAGGCGCGCCTGGTCGGCCAGTTGCGTGCCGCGCACGACCTTGTCGACCGAGTCGTCGATCAGGCTCTTGATCTCCTTGGCCGCCGCCGCGCTGCGCTGGGCCAGGTTGCGCACCTCGGAGGCGACCACGGCGAAGCCACGGCCTTGCTCGCCGGCACGGGCCGCTTCGACCGCCGCGTTCAAGGCCAGGATGTTGGTCTGGAACGCGATGCCATCGATGACGCCGATGATTTCCGCGATTTTCTTCGAGCTGTCGTTGATCGATGCCATGGTGCCGACCACTTGGTCGACGTCGTTGCCGCCGCGCACAGCGACCGCCGACGCCGACACGGCCAGCTTGTTGGCCTGCACGGCGTGCTCGGCATTTTGTTTGACGGTGGCCGTCAGCTGCTCCATCGACGAGGCGGTTTCCTCCAGCGAGGCGGCCTGTTGCTCGGTGCGGCTCGACAGGTCCAGATTGCCTTCCGCGATTTCGGCCGATGCCTCGCCGATCGCCCGCGCGCCGCTTTGCACCTGGACGATCATCGTCATCAGGCTGTCGTTCATGTGCTGCATCGCTTGCAGCAGCTTGCCGGTTTCATTGCTGGAGCTCACTTCGATGCGGGTGCTCAGGTCGCCATCGGCGATACGCCGCGCCACCAGCATCACTTGCCGCAGCGGCGCCGATATCGAGCGCGACAGCCACAGCGCCAGCAGCACGCCGAAGCCGATCGCGGCGCCGAGCATGGCCAGTGTGGTGGCGCGCGCGACCGTGTACACCTGGTCGGCGCCGCGCGCCGCCTGCTGGCTACCCGACATATTGCTGGACAGTATTTTGTCGAGCTGGCCGTTGACCGCGTCCAGGGCCGGCTGCGACGAGCCTTTGAGGACGCCGACCGCCTCGTCCTTTTTGCCTTCGTTGGCCAGCGCCATCATTTTGGCGTGTTCGGCAAGGTAGGCGGCGGCCATTCGTTGTAATTCGGTCGCCTCCGCCTTGGCGTTTGCATCGTTGACCGTCCTGACGAGCCTGTCGGCATTGTCACCGAACGCGGATAGTGCGAGACTTAGTTTTTGCTCGGAACCTTCGATGCTGGCCTTGTCGCTGATGACCACGTGCTCGAGTTTGCGCAATTCCTGCAGGTCGTTTTTGAGCGACAACGCGGCGATGGTCTGGGGCAGCCAGGTGCCCGACAATCGCGTCGATGCCTGATTGATGTCGCCCATGCGCGAGAGCGAACTCAGACCCAGCAGCACGGTCAGGACCAGCAAGGTGGCAAAGGCGACCAGCAATTTGCTGGAGGTTTCCAGGTTATGCAGGAATTTCATGGATATCCTTGGTGAGGGAAGCGGCGGCGGAGGGCGGGAACGCGGGGCGGACCAGATAATGATGTTAAGCAAAGCCCAAGCTTGTTCATTGCGCCTCGTCAAAGCCCCTGTTGGAACGGGGAAAGTGTTACACGGCCCGCAAACGGGCAAAAAAATCCCGAATTCTTTCATTGTTGGTATTGCCATGTGGAAATACTGTGTAAGAATGGGGTCTACGGATCGATCACCAGCAGGCCGACACGATGGCTAACACTTCAACCACTCCGATCACCAGCGTTGCGCCGAAAAAGACGGTCTCGCCGCGGCATGGCTTGCTGGAGGACTTGATCGGTATCGCCGTCAAGCATGCCGGCGACCAATATCTGGACCTGGCCACCAAACTGGCCGGCGCGCTGATCGACGCCACCGACGGCGATACGCGCGCCATCCAGCAACGGCTGCGTGCCGGCAATATGCTGCGCAACCGCCACTTCGCATTCCTGCATCTGGCAACGGAGGCCCTTGAAAAAGCGCTGCGGCAAGAAATCGCCGAGTTGGCGCCGGTCGTCAAAGACAAGCGCGGCGGGGCCGACCAGCCCATGTCGCTGGTGCCGTTCGAGGAAATGGATACCAGGGTGGCGCTCGGCGGCGTCAGCAAGCCGTTCGAATCGCTGCATTCGGACGCGTTGCAGACGCTGAACGTGCGGCTGGCGTTCCTGCTGGACCGCGATATCTTGCGCGTGAGCCAGAACCCGTTCCGCCCGGAGGTATTCCTGGTGGCCTTGCAGCGGGCGTGGCTGGAATTCGATCCCGAGCCCGAATCGGCGCCGTTGTTGCAACCGCTCATCAAACCAGGCATGTTCATCGAGCTGGGGCCGATGCTCGAGGCGCTGAACCTGGCACTGCAAAGCAAGGGCGTGCTGCCGGGCGCGGTGGATGGCTACAAGGGGCGCAAGGCCGACGCGGCCAAGGCTGCGGCCGGCGAGCGCGCGCGCGCCAACCAGGCTGCGCTGGCCCAACAGCTGCGGCAATTTTTCGCCTCCAGCGACGTCGCCGGATCGGCCGCCGGCCAGATCGTCGACAACATCGCCGGCGGCCTGCTGCAGGGCGCCGGCGGCATCGATCTGAGCATTCCGGATTTGCCGGTGTCGGCGCTGAATTCGGGCGCCGTCTGGGTGCCGAACGCGGCCGGGCAGGGCGTTCCGGCGCAGGCGATGGGCGGTGCGGCGGACGCGGCGGGTGTGGCAGGTGCGGGCTTTGCCGCCGCCGGCTCCGGCGCCGCGGCGGGGGCGGCGCCGGGCTTCGCCACCGGCGGCGCATGGGTGCAGGGCCCGGCGCAAGGTTTCCAGTCGCGGAGCGTCAGCAACGAGCAGGCGCAGCGGCAGTCGCAGATCGGCGCCAAGCAGCCCCTGTTCGCCTATCTGGCGCGGTTGCAGGCCATGGCGGCCGGCGCGGCCGGCAACGACGAGGGGGGCGGCGCATCCCAGGGCGAATCCGGGGGCGGGCCGGCGGCCGGCGGCGCGGCCGTTCCGGCCAACGTGTTCTACCTGCCCAACATCAAACAAAGCGTGCCGCAAGGCAGCCTGACGCGCGCCGATGAAAGCACCATCGATTTGCTGACGGCGATCTTCGACACCGTGTTCCGCGACCAGAACATCTCGCAGGAAATACGCGACCTGATCCGTTTCCTGCAGATTCCGGTGCTCAAGGCCGCGCTGGTCGACAAGAACTTCTTCTTCCAGGAGGAACACCCGGCGCGGCGCATGATCGATCTGCTGTCGCGCATGGGCTGGGAGCAACGCAAGGGGCCGGAAGATCCGCTGTTCAAGGCGATGCGGCGCAGCGTCGACCGCGTCGGCCGCGACTACGACCAGGAACTGTCGGTGTTCGCGCAGGCCGTCAACGACCTGGAAGCGTCGATCCAGGCCGAAGAGCGCGCCGCCGCGGCCACCATCGCCGAACCGATCGCCGCCGCGCTGAAGCAGGAAAAGATGGCGGAATCGGCCAAGCTGGCGAAAAACGCCGTGGCCTTGCGCATCGGCACCGGCGAGGTCATCGCGGTGGTGGAAGCCTTCCTCGAACAGCGCTGGGTCTCGGTGCTGACTGTCGCCTACAGCATCGAAGACGGCAAGCCGGGCGCCGTCAACAACGCCACCAGGGCCATGGACGAGCTGATCTGGAGCGTGCGCCCCAAGCTGAACGCCGACGACCGCAAGCTGCTGATCTCCAAATTGCCAGGCATGCTGGCGACCTTGAACAAGTGGCTCGACGTGATCAAGTGGCAGGACGCCGACCGCCTGCAATTCTTCGCCGAGCTGGCCGAGTGCCACGCGTCCATCGTGCGCGCGCCGCTGGACCTGTCGCCGGAGCGTCAGCTGGAAATATCGGTGCAGGTGGCGAAGCAGGCCGCCGAGCGGCGTCTGGAGCTGCAGGCGAAAGCCGACGCGGCCGACAAGGCCGACGCCGACGCGCGCGCCAGCCAGCCGGAGCTCGAAGCGGCCGAGGAGGAGGCCGCCATCGAGGTCGAGGGGCTAAGGCGCGGCATGTGGCTTGAGTTCGCGCAGCCGGACGGCGGCCGGCGCAAGGTCAAGCTGGCGTGGATCAGTCCGCTGCGCACCCTGTATATCTTCTCGACCGCCGCGCGGCAGGAGGCTTTTTCGGTGTCGGGCGAGCAGTTGGCGCGGCAATTCCGGGAAGACACCGCGCGGGTGGTGCGCAACGACGGCGTGGTCGCCCTGGCGCTGTCCGAAGCGCTGGCGCGCGGCGCCGTCAACGACATGTCCGCCAGTCCGGCCCGGCCGGCGTCCGCCTTCGGTTGAAGTGCGTCCGGCCGCCTCCGATTACTTCACGGTCAGCAGCGCGCCGCCCATGCCGATGAACAAGGCGCCGGTGGTGCGCTTGGTAAAGCGCGAGCGGGCCGCGCTCTGGCGTACCCGGCGCTTCATCCACGACGCGCACGCCACATAGAAGAAGTGCGAGAGCAGCGTGCAGGCGGTGAAGGTCGACGTCAGCAGCAGGAAACGCGCCGGATCGATGTGGTCGTGCGGCATAAATTGCGGAAACACGGCGGTGAAGAACAGGATCGCCTTGGGATTGCTGACCGCCACCAGCAGGCCGGAGCGGAAGGTGCTCCAGCGGCTGGCCTGCGCGACCGCGGCCGGCTTCGCGGAGTCATCGGCCGGGGCCGGCGCTTTCGACGCCTGGCGCCAGGTTTTCACGCCGAGATAGATCAGATAGGCGGCCCCGGCCACCTTAAGCGCGCCGAACGCCAACGCCGAGGTCTTGAGCACCAGGCCGAGGCCGGCGACGGCGGTGGTGGCGACGATAAACACACCCAGCGCATTGCCCAGGGAGCTATACAATGCGCGCCGCGCGCCTTGCGTGGCGGCCGTCGAGATGGCCATCAGAACGCCCGGTCCGGGGCTGAAGGCCGCCGCCAGGGAAACGGAGAGGAACAACAGCCAGGTCGAGAGTGTCATAAAGCGTATCCGATCAAACAACAATGAGTATGAGCAACAGTATGCCATGCGTCGCACGAAGCCGCTGGCGGGTGCTTTTTTTACGCCGGGCACGCTCTTTGCGCACTTGTCTTCAGATGTCATGAAGTTGGTGCGCGGCAATTGTTCGGTCAAATACGGCCGGGTGTGCTTTAATGATGGTGCAGTGCAAAAAATTGAAAGGCGGTGATTGGATGATGTGGTGGCATGCTTTAAGCGTAGCGGGTAGTTTGGCGGTAACGGGACCAATCGGTGTGGCGATCGGCGTATGGCTGCTCGCGGGCAAGTCCTGGAGACTTTCGTGGATGTGGGCGCTGCTGTTCGGCGTCGGCATGGCCTTGGTCGTCGTGACCAAGATGGCGTTCGTGGGCTGGGGTATCGGCGTGGAGTCGGTTGAGTTCGCCGGCTTTAGCGGCCACGCGATGCGCGCCGCCGCCGTGTATCCGGTCGCCGCCTTCCTCGCTTTCCGCAGTTCGAGCAGCGGCATCAGGCACGCGGCCACCGCAGCCGGCGTCGTCTTCGCCATCCTGATCGCCATTTCGCGCGTGCCCATGATGGCGCATTCGGTCTCCGAATCGGTCACCGGCTGTATCCTGGGGCTGACGATCGCCGCCGCCTTCATCCGCTTCGCCAGCACCGAGCATCATTGGGCGCTCAGCCGCATGCTGGTCGTGCTGTGCTTGCCGATCGTGCTGATCGCGCCGCGCGTCGAGCCGGTGCCGGCGGAGCAATGGATCACCCAGGCCGCGCTGTACCTCTCCGGCCGCGACCAGCCCTACACCCGCGCCATGTGGGCGGAGTCCAAGCATCGCGGGCACGAATAGAGACGCGGGCTGTAACGCCGACCCCGGCTCCGGCCGGGGTTTTGACCGTGTTATAACCTTATTTAATGCGCCAAATGGTATTATTGTGATCCTTTACAGCCCATAGTCCAGATAATCACGTGCGTCTATCTTCCATTAAATTGTCGGGATTCAAGTCTTTCGTTGATCCCACCAATTTCCAGGTGCCGGGCCAGCTGGTTGGCGTGGTGGGACCGAATGGTTGCGGCAAGTCGAATATCATCGATGCCGTGCGTTGGGTGCTGGGGGAATCGAAGGCCTCGGAGCTGCGCGGCGAATCGATGCAGGACGTTATTTTCAACGGCTCGACCCACCGCAAGCCGGCCGGGCGCGCCTCCGTCGAACTGGTCTTCGACAACAACGACGGCAAGGCCGCCGGCCAGTGGGGCCAGTATGCCGAGATCGCCGTCAAGCGCACCTTGACGCGCGACGGCACCTCGACTTATTACATCAACGGCCAGCCGGTGCGCCGGCGCGACATCCAGGATATCTTCCTCGGCACCGGCCTCGGTCCGCGCGCCTACGCCATCATCGGCCAGGGCATGATCAGCCGCATCATCGAATCGCGTCCCGAGGAATTGCGCGTGTTCCTCGAGGAGGCGGCCGGCGTCTCCAAGTACAAGGAACGCCGCCGGGAAACCGAAAACCGCCTGCACGACACCCGTGAAAACCTGCTGCGCGTCGACGACATCCTGCGCGAGCTGAATTCGAACCTGGAAAAGCTGGAAGGCCAGGCCGCCGTCGCGACCAAGTTCCACCAGCTGCAGTCGGACCAGGAAGAGAAGCAAAAGCTGCTTTGGCTGCTGCGCAAGATCGAAGCGGAAAACGAGCAGAAAAAGTACTTCCGCGAGGTGGAGCTGGCGCAGAACGATCTGGAGGAGCAAACCGCGAAGCTGCGCAACGTCGAGGCGACCCTGGAGCACATGCGCCAGGCGCATTTCGCCGCCGGCGACCGCCTGCACACGGCGCAGGGCAGCCTGTATCAGACCAACGCCGAAATCGGCAGCCTGGAAGCGCAGATCAAGTTCGTCATCGAGTCGCGCGGCCGCCTGCAATCGCAGCTGGCGGCGCTGACCGCGCAGCGCGACCAGTGGCAGAACCAGGCCACCGAATACGGCGGCCAGATCGAGGAGGCCGAATTCACGCTGGAGGAGCTGTCGGCCAAGGTCGAGCAATCGCAGATGATGGCCGAGCAAAAAGGCGAGTCGCTGCCGATGCTGGAGCAGGCCTGGCGCGAGGCCCAGGCCAAGAGCACCGAATCGCGTGCCCGCATCATGCAGGCGCAGCAGCAGCTGGAGCTCGAGTCGGCGCACCAGCGCAACGCCAACAATATCCTCAACGGCCTGGCCGTGCGGCGCGAGCGCCTGCAGCAGGAAAAGAGCGGCCTTAGTCTGCCGGACAGCGCGCACCTGACCAATATGCGCATGCAGCTGGAGGAGAAGCAGCAGGCGCTGGAAGAACAAAGCTTCCTGCTGGAAGAGGCGCTGGAGCAGCAGCCGCGCCTTGAAGAGGAACGCCAGGCGGCGCAGCAGCAGGTCAATAGCGAGACCGCCGCCAACGCCCAATTGGAAGCGCGCCTGAACGCGCTGCGCCAGATGCAGGAGCGCGTGCAAACCCAGGGCAAGGTGACGCCGTGGCTGCAAAAGCACGAGCTCGATTCCCTGCCGCGCCTGTGGCAAAAACTGCATATCGAATCCGGCTGGGAGACGGCGCTGGAATCGGTGCTGCGCGAGCGCACCTCGGCGCTGCAAATGTCGAACATCGAATGGGCCAAGGCCTTCTTCGGCGACGCGCCGCCGGCCAAGCTGGCGCTGTTCGCGCCGTCGACGGCGGTGCCGCCGGCGCCGGTGGAGGCGCCGGGCCTGAAGCCTTTCCTGAATCTGCTCAAGCTCAACGACCCGTCGCTGCGCGGCCTGCTGCAGGACTGGCTGCACAACGCCTACCACGCCGAGGACGCGGCCGAGGCCTTCGCCGAGCGCGCGAAGCTGCCGGCCGGGGGCTACTTCGTCACCCGGCAGGGCCACGTCGTCACGCAGAACAGCGTGCGGTTCTACGCGGCCGACTCGGAGCAGGACGGCATGCTGGGACGGCAGCAGGAAATCGAGAACATCACCAAGCAATTGCGCGCGCAGCAGATGCTGGCCGACGAGGCGCGCGCCCGCTCCGTGCGCGCCGAGGCGGCCCTGTCGGAACACACGCGCCGCCTGACCGAGTACCGCGCCAAGCTGCAAAGCCTGCAGCAGTCGGTGCACACCTTGCAGCTCGACGTCGTCAAATTGTCGGAGATCGAGGCGCGCTTCAACCAGCGCAGCAACCAGATCGAAACCGACCTGGCCGAAATCGCCGCGCAGGAAGAAGAGCAGACCCAGATCAAGATGGAGTCCGAGGAAAAGTTCGAGCAGCTCGACATGGAGCTTGGCAACCTGCAGGGCGACCACGAGGACGGCCAGACCGTCTTCCTGGAAAAGGAGCAGCGCCTGGCCGACGCCCGCGAAGCCCTGCGCGATCTGGAGCGCGCCGCGCAGGAGGCGCAGTTCGCCGAAAAATCCCAGCGCAACAAGATCGAGGAATTGCGCCGCTCGATCGCCACCGCGACCGCGCAGGTGGCGCAGGTCACGCACAGCCTGGAGGCGGGCCAGCTCGAACTGGCGACGATGGAATCCGGCTCCGCCAACGACGGCCTGCAGGATCTGCTGGACCGCCGCACGGGCCAGGAGAAGGCGCTGTCCGACGCGCGCCATGAACTGGACCAGATCACGCAGCAACTGCGCCAGTTCGAGGAAGGGCGCATGTCGACCGAGCGTGCGCTGCAACCGCAACGCGACAAGATCATGGAAATGCAGCTCAAGGAGCAGGCCGCGCGCCTGAACCAGGAGCAGTTCGCCGCGCAGCTGGCGGAGGTGCAGGCCGACGAGGCGGCGCTGGCCGGGAAGCTGCATCCGGATATGAAGGCGTCGTATCTGCAGGGCGAGGTCACGCGCCTGACCAACGCCATCTCGATGCTGGGCGCGGTCAACCTGGCGGCGCTGGACGAACTGGCGACGGCGTCCGAGCGCAAGAACTTCCTCGATTCGCAGAACGCCGACTTGAACGAGGCGATCAACACGCTGGAAGACGCCATCGCCCGGATCGACAAGGAAACGCGCGATCTGCTGCAGGACACCTTCGACCGCGTCAACGGTCACTTCTCCGAGCTGTTCCCGATCCTGTTCGGCGGCGGCCAGGCCAAGTTGATCATGACCGGCGATGAAATCCTCGACTCCGGCGTGCAGGTCATGGCGCAGCCGCCCGGCAAGAAGAACGCCACCATCCACCTGCTGTCCGGCGGCGAAAAAGCGCTGACGGCGACGGCGCTGGTGTTCTCGATGTTCCGACTTAACCCGGCGCCGTTCTGCCTGCTCGACGAGGTCGACGCACCGCTGGACGACGCCAATACCGAACGATTCTGCCGGATGGTCAAACGGATGTCCGACCATACCCAATTCCTCTTCATCTCGCACAATAAGATTGCGATGGAGATGGCCAATCAACTAATCGGTGTGACGATGCAGGAGCAGGGCGTATCGCGCATCGTGGCGGTGGATATGCAATCCGCCGCCAATTTCGCTTCAGAGGCACAAGCAGCATGACAGACCTTCAAATGAGTTTGATCGGGATCGCCGGCGTATTCGTCGCCGGTGTATTCACCTACAACAAAATCCAGGAATACAAGGCCAAGAAGAGCGTCGAACGCGCCTTCGCGACCGATCACGACGATGTGCTGATGCGCACCGGCGAGGCGCCTTCGCCGGCTACGGCGCGTCCGGAGCCGCGTCTGGAACCGCGCGTCGACCCGGTCGGCGGCCCGCGCCAGGAACCTAGCTTCTCGCTCGACGGCGACACGCCGGCACCGGGCGTTGCGGCAGGCGCCGAGGCGGCAGTCGCCGCTTCGCTGGGCGCCGTCGGCGGCGACTTCAGCACCGACCCTGTCGATCCGTCCTCGTCGACGGAAGCCGCCGAAGCGGCGCTGATCGCGCGCGCCAACGCGGCATCGGCGGCCGCCGCCGAACAGGCCACGGCCCTGGTCGACCCGTTGATCGACTGCCTGCTGCCGCTGGCGCTGGAAGGCGCGGCGCGCGGCGACAAGCTGCTGCCCGTGCTGCAAACCCTGCGCATGGTCGGCAACAAGCCGGTGCACTACATCGGCCTGGCCGTCAGCGGCGACTGGGAACCGATCGTCCACGGCGGCGTCTACACCAAGCTGCAGGGCGGCGTGCAACTGGCCAGCCGCAGCACCGCGCTGAATGAACTGGAATACTCGGAGCTGGTCACGCGCCTGCGCGCCATGGCCGACGAAATCGGCGCCGAGCCGGAAATCCCGGACATGATCGAAGTGATGGCCGAGGCGCGCAACCTGCACCGCTTCGTCGCCGGCCACGACGCGCAGCTGGGCGTCAACCTGCAATCGAACGGCGCGCCGTGGGCGATTTCGACGCTGATCGGCGCGCTGGAGAAGCAGGGCTTCGACGTGCGTCCGGACGGCCGCTTCGTCATGCCGGACGGCGACGGCGGCTTCCTGTTCTCGCTGTCGACCAACGTCACGCTGGCCGAGGAAACCAGCTCGCGTCTGACCCTGCTGCTGGACGTGCCATGCGTGGCGCCGGCGCGCGACGGTTTCGGCGCCATGGTGGCCTGCGCCAAATCGCTGGTGGGGCGCCTGGACGCGACCATCGTCGACGATTACAACCAGCCGCTGACCGACGCCGCGCTGGGCGAAATCGCCACGCAGGTACAGGACTTCTACACCGAGATGAACGAGGCCGACATCCCGGCCGGTTCCACCCGCGCACTGCGTTTGTTTAGCTGATTCTGGAAGTAGCAATGACTGAAGTGGATTACAAGGCGCGTATCGAATCGCTGAGCGCTGAGCTGAACCGGCACCTGCACGCCTATCATGTGGAGGACGCGCCCACCATCCCGGACGCGGAGTACGACAAGTTGTTCATGGAGCTGCAGGCGCTGGAGCTTGAGCATCCGGAGCTGGCGCTGGCCGACTCGCCGACCAAGCGCGTGGGCGCGGCGCCGCTGCCGCAGTTCGACCAGGTCACCCATTCGGTGCCGATGCTGTCGCTGAATAACGGCTTCGCCGACGAGGATGTCGAAAACTTCGACCGCCGCGTGCGCGAGGGCCTGGACGCGGCAGGCGCCGTGGAATACGCGGCAGAAGTCAAATACGACGGACTGGCCATCAACCTGCGCTACGAAAACGGCGTGCTGGTGCAAGCTGCCACACGTGGCGACGGCTACACCGGCGAGGACGTCACGGCCAATATCCGCACCATCCGCACCATTCCGCTACGTCTCAACACGTCCAATCCGCCCGCCGTCCTCGATGTGCGCGGCGAGGTGCTGATGTTCAAAGCCGATTTCGACGCCTTGAACGCGCGCCAGCGCGAAGCGGGGCAGAAGGAGTTCGTCAACCCGCGCAACGCGGCGGCGGGCAGTCTGCGCCAGCTCGATTCGCGCATCACCTCCGCGCGCAAACTCAGTTTCTTCTGCTACGGCATCGGCCTGTTGGAGGGCGCAGACATTCCGCCGTCGCATTCCGCTTTGCTGGACTGGTATCGCACGCTCGGCCTGCCCGTCGCCAAGGAAGGCAAAGTGGTGCGCGGCTACGAAGGCTTGATGGCGTACTACAAACAGATCGGCGAAGCACGTCCGGGCATGCCGTACGAGATCGACGGTGTGGTCTATAAAACCAATCTGCTGCAGGACCAGCGCACCTTGGGATTCGTCTCGCGCGCGCCGCGTTTCGCGCTGGCGCACAAATTCCCGGCCGAGGAGGCGCTGACGACGGTGCAGGCGATCGAGGTGCAGGTCGGCCGCACCGGCGCCATCACGCCGGTGGCGCGGCTGGCGTCCGTGTTCGTTGGTGGCGTCAACGTCACCAACGCCACCCTGCACAACGAGGATGAGGTGCGCCGCAAGGACGTGCGCGTCGGCGACACGGTGATCGTGCGCCGCGCCGGCGACGTGATTCCGGAAGTGCTGGCCGTGGTGCTCGAGCGCCGCCCGACGCCTGAACCGGCGATGTACGAGCTGCCGAAAACCTGCCCGGTCTGCGGCTCGCATGTGGTGCGCGAAGAAGGCGAGGCGATCGCACGCTGCTCCGGCGGTTTGTTCTGCTCGGCCCAGCGCAAGGAGGCGATCCGCCACTTCGCCGGCCGCAAGATGATGGACATCGAGGGCCTGGGCGACCGCTATATCGACAGCCTGGTCGAATGGGGCAAGGTGCAGCGCGTGGCCGACCTCTACTCGCTCAAGCTGGACGACCTGCTGGAGATGAAGCGCCTGGCCGACGAACGCGACGGCACGACGCCGGAGACCGTCGCCAAGGGCAAGATCGCCACCAAGTGGGCCGATAATCTGCTGGAGGCCATCGCCGCCAGCAAGAACCCGCCGCTCGAACGCTTGCTGTTCGCGCTAGGCATCCGCCATGTGGGTGAATCGACCGCCAAGACCCTGGCCGAGTGGCTGGGACGCTTCGACCTGATACGCCGCGTGCCGGCCGCGCTGCTGCGCGTGCTGCCCGATATCGGCGGCACGGTGGCGCTGTCGATCGCCGAGTTCTTCGCCGAGCCGAAAAACCAGGAAGCCATCGACGCTTTGCTGGCTGCCGGCGTGACGCCGAAGGGCGAGCATCCGCCCAGCGCCAAGCTGCGCGAGAAGCTCGACACGGTCAAGCTGATGGCGGCCCTGGGGATCCCGAAACTGACCGAGCCGCGCAGCAAGCAGTTGGTCGACCAGGGCATGAACTTGAAGGCGATGTCCAACCTGCCGATCTTCACCGTGTTCGGCCTGCCGGCCGCGGTCGGCGAAGCGCTGACGGCGTGGATGGCGGAACCGGGCAACCGCGAACTGGTGGCGTCGCTGCACCAGCTGCGCGAGGACCTGCTGGCGCAATTGCCGGAGGAGGCGGCCGAGGGGCCGCTGACCGGCAAAACCTTCGTACTGACCGGGACCTTGCCGAACCTGAGCCGCGACGAGGCCGCCGCGATGATCGAAGCGCAGGGCGGCAAGGTCTCCGGTTCGGTGTCGAAGAAGACGCACTATCTGGTGGCGGGCGCCGACGCCGGCAGCAAGCTGGCCAAGGCGCAGGAGCTGGAAGTGACCATCCTCGACGAGGCGGGCCTGCAGGAATTGCTGGCGAAATAACGGAAAAGGGTGGCAAGATGACCGTACGTGAAATCCTGAAGATGGGCGATCCGCGCCTGCTGCGCGTGGCCGAACCGGTGACCGAATTCGGCACGCCGGAGATGGACCAGCTGATCGCCGACATGTTCGACACCATGCACGCCGCGAATGGCGCCGGGCTGGCGGCCCCGCAGATCGGCGTCAACCTGCAGCTGGTGATTTACGGCTTCAAGCAAAATCCGCGTTATCCGGACGCGCCGCAGGTGCCGGAAACGGTGTTGATCAATCCCGTCCTGACGCCGCTGTCGGACGAGAAGGAAGAGGGCTTCGAAGGCTGCCTGTCGGTGCCCGGCTTGCGTGGCAGCGTGCCGCGCTGGACCAAACTGCGCTACGAAGGCGTGGACCAGTTCAACCAGCCGATCTCGCGCGATGTCGACGGCTTCCACGCGCGTGTGGTGCAGCATGAAGTCGACCACCTGCTCGGCATGCTGTACCCGATGCGCATCACCGATTTCTCCAAGTTCGGTTTCACCGAAGTGATGTTCCCCGACCTCGATCCCGACGACGACGATTGACGACTGTTGTTGTCCTGCGTCGCCGCTGCGGCGACTGTTAGGTGGCGTACGCGGGCGTGGTGCGGCTTCGCCTATGATATGAAACTAGATCATTATTCAAATAACTATAAACCATGCCACAATTCTCGTTTCAACAAAAAGTGTTCCTGGCCCTGCTGGGCCTGGTCACCATCGCCTTCGTATGGATACTCGCGCCGTATGGCGGCGCCATCTTCTGGGGCGTGGTGCTGGCGATCCTGTTCGCACCGATCTACCGCTGGCTGCTCCAGCGCACCCGCAACAAACCCAGCCTCGCCGCGCTCCTGACGCTGCTATTGATCGTTGTGATCGTCATCCTGCCGCTCACGCTCATTTCGATATCGATCGTCAACCAGGCCGCCTCGGTGGTGGAACTGGTGCGTTCGGGCGACATCTCGGTCGGCATGTACTTCAACAAGATCATGGCCGCGCTGCCGAACTGGTTGATCAGCCTGCTTGACCGCTTCCACCTGACCAGCCTGTCCTACCTGCAGGACAAGCTCACCGAAGCGGCCTCGCAGGTCAGCCAGGAGGTCGCCACGCGCGCCATCAACGCCGGCCTCTACACGGTCGACTTCCTGACCAGCCTGTGTATTTTGCTGTACCTGCTGTTCTTCCTGCTGCGCGACGGCGACAAACTGTCGAAGAAGATCAGGTCGGCCGTGCCGCTGAGCCCCAAATACAAGCAGCGCCTGTTCCAGAATTTCACTACCGTGATCCGCGCCACCGTCAAAGGCAACATCCTGGTCGCCATCGCGCAAGGCGCGCTCGGCGGGCTGATCTTCTGGTTCCTGGACGTGCGGGCTCCGGTGCTGTGGGGCGTGCTGATGGCCTTCCTGTCGTTGCTGCCGGCCATCGGCGCTGCCATCGTCTGGGCGCCGGTCGCGATCTACTTCCTGGCGACGGGCGACGTGTGGCAGGGCGTCACCCTGGCCGCCTTCGGCGTGTTCGTCATCGGCCTGGTCGACAACGTACTGCGTCCGATCCTGGTCGGCCAGGACACCAAGATGCCGGACTACGTCGTGTTGCTGTCGACGGTGGGCGGCATGGCGCTGTTCGGCCTGAACGGCTTCGTCATCGGCCCGGTGATCGCCGCGCTGTTCATCGCCGCCTGGGACCTGTTCGCCACCGCCCCCGAGTTCCACGTGGAGTGAGGTCCATGCAAGAGAGCGTGTCCGAATGTCGGACCTGACCCCGACGCTTCTTTTCCCGATGTCGTTAGCCCCGTTGCGGGGCGAAAGACTGGTCCTGCGCGCCATGGAGGATGCCGATGCCTTGGCGTTGCTCGATCTGTACGGCGACCCGCGTTGAGAACGAGCGCGCACAGCGGCTCTTCAAAAAGCTCGGCTACACGGTCGGACCTTGCGGGATGTTGTCCATCGAGCTGGGTTAGCGGCCGTACGAAAGCCGGAAGCGGTGCGGGGTATAGTCATCCCATGCCTTCCGCGAACAAATATCCCAGCACGCCGGACGGCCGCTACTTCATCGTCAACGGCCGGCTTTGGCGTATGAGCAATCCCAACCTCGAGCCGCAAGAACGGCAGCGGCTGGTCGAGGTTCTGATGACGGCGCGCAGGCAGGTGGGCGCGGCGAAGAAGTCCGGCGAGGCCGAGGCGGAGCGCCGCGCCCGCGCCGCCGTCGACGAGGCCAAGCGCGCGTTGGGCGAGCGCGGCCCCGTGTGGTGGACCGACGGCGCGCCCGATTTCAACCGGCGAGCTGTCGCGAATACGCCTTACGCGGCGCAGGCGCTTCCCCGTCGTCCAGCCTGAACACGCCGACCACGCGCGCCAGATTGGCGGCCTGCGCTTCCAGCGCGTCGGCGGCCGCCGCGGCCTGCTCGACCAGCGCCGCGTTTTGCTGCGTCACCGCGTCCATTGTGCCGATCGCCACGTTGACTTGCTCGATGCCGGAGGTCTGCTCGGCGCTGGCGCTCGAGATCTCGCTCATGATGTCGGTCACCCGCTTGACGCTGTCGACGATGTCGAGCATCGTCGCGCCGGCTTGGTTGACCAGCCTGGTGCCGGTGTCGATCTTGTCGACCGAGTCGCCGATCAGGGTTTTGATTTCCTTGGCGGCGGCCGCCGAGCGTTGCGCCAGGTTGCGCACCTCGCTGGCGACCACCGCGAAACCGCGGCCCTGCTCGCCGGCGCGCGCCGCTTCGACGGCGGCGTTGAGCGCGAGGATATTGGTCTGGAACGCGATGCCGTCGATGACGCCGATGATGTCGACGATACGCTTCGACGACGCGTTGATCGAGGTCATCGTCGTGACCACTTCGGCCACCACGTCGCCGCCCTTGACGGCCACCTGCGACGCCGACAGCGCCAACTGGTTGGCCTGGCGCGCGTGTTCGGCGTTTTTCTTCACGGTGCCGGTTAACTCTTCCATCGACGAGGCGGTCTCTTCGAGCGTGCCGGCCTGCTGCTCGGTGCGGCCGGACAGGTCCAGGTTGCCCGCCGCGATCTCGGCCGACGCCTGCGCGATGGTCTTGCTGCCGGCGCGCACCTGGCCGATGATGTCGACCAGGCTGTCGCGCATGACGCGCATCGCGTGCAGCAGGCTGCCCTGGTCGCCCGCCCTGGTGTCGATGACGACGGCCAGGTTGCCGGCGGCGATGCTGCCGACGATGTCGGCGGCGTAAGACGGCTCGCCGCCCAGTTCGCGCAGCAGACCGCGGCTGATACGCCAGGCCGCGAACATGCCGACCGCGATGGCGATGGCGCACAGCATCACCATGAAGACGAAGAAGCTGGCGGCCACGTGGCGCGCCTGTGCCGCTTCCTCCCGGCTCATCTTTTCCTCCAGGTCGATCATGGTGTTGATCGAGGCCAGCCAGTCGACGAACGCCGGCGCGGCTTTCGTTTGCAATATGGTGGTGGCCTCGGCGATGTTGTCGGCCTTGCGCAGCGCGATCACCTGATTTAGCAGCGCCACGGTCCGGGTCTCGCTGGCCTTGACGCCGGCCAGCGCGGCGCGTTCTTCCGGCGTCAAATCGGTGGCGGCGGCAAAGAGCTGGTCGAGCGGCGCGGCCGATTGCGCGTAGGCGTCGGCCAACTTGGCGATCTTATCGAGTTCGACCTGCAAGGCGGCCGCGTCGGCGGCCAGCACGACGTCGCGCGCGGCGATCGAGCGGTCGTGCACGCTGCCACGGAAATTGATGGCGTAGCGTTGCTTGACGTTGTTGACGTCGCTGATATGGGTGAGCATGCGGTCGATGCTCGACACCCGGCCGATGCCCAGGCCGGTAAGGGCTATCATCAACACGAACACGGCGCCGAAACCCATCGCCAGACGCGTGCCGATCTTCATTCCCTTGAACTTCATTATGTCCTCTGTTGCAGTTGTTGTATGGATAACGACTGTTATTATTGTCGCATGGCAATTCACAACTGTAACACAGCCGGTTTATTATTGCTTGAGGGTAAAATATTTGGAGGCGGGGACATAGTCGGGCCCGACCGGACGGCCGCCGGGTTCGCCAACATTGCGGTATCCGCAGCAGCGATGCCGTCAGTCCTGCTCGGCGCCAAGCAGGTCGCGCGCGTTCAGCAGCGCGTAGATGATCTCGGGATGCTGGCCGAAGCAACGGCGTATCGCTGCGGGAATGTTTTCGCGCGTGCGCCGGCATAGGCCGGGCTGATCCGCCAGTTTGATCTGCAAACCCATGACGGTGCGCACGCCATTCGCGCTCGGCGTGATCGTCAGGCGGATGCCCAGCAGTTCCTGCATGCGCTGCTCGATGCGGCCCAGCGCCTCATAACTGTCGATCGCCTCGATGCGGGCGACCAGCGCTTTTTCCTCTTCGCGCGTCAGCCGCAGTACGCGGATGTCGGTCTGGCCGTCGCGCTCCCACGCGTCCAGCAGCTCGCCATGCCGGCATTCGCAGGCGCCGGGCGGGCACTCTTTGCGGATGGGAAATGGCAGGGCAGGGGGCATGGGAGAACTCGCGACAAAGGGAGTTCGATTCTACTCCGAAGGCGGGTGCGGCGCGACCATCGCACAAGCCGGCATGGGCTTGCATGTGTGGCTGATATGTTAAGATTTTCCTCCCGCCAATAACCAATTCGCCTATGCGTTCGACATTCGCCATACTGCTCGCATGTTCCCTGCCGTGCGCGGCCCACGCGGCCGATTGGCATCCATTCCGTTGGTATATGGCCAGCATCGGCGGCGGTCCCGTCGAACGGGCGGCGATGCTGCTGCCGGCGAAGGTCAACGGTGTCGATTGCCAAGTGCAGCTCGACACCGGCGTCAGGGACGCCCTGATCTGGTCGAAACAGGCGTCTTCGTCCGAGCCTACGCCTGCCGTGCCACAGGCGGCGCTCGTCGAACTCGCCGGCATCCGCAAGTCCGTGCCCGCCCAGCATGCCAACCTGGCCCCGCTGACGGCCGAGACTTGCGCCGCAGGCCCCGTCGCCACCGTCGGCAACGTCTTCTTCGAGCATGGCACACTGGCTCTGGATTTGCGCGGCGCGCGCTTCGCGTTCGAGGCGGCGCCGAAGTTGGCGGGTGAGCCGGCGGCGCAAGCGATGCGCTACACCCGCTCGGAGGACGGCGGCGGCGCGCCGCTGGTGGACGTCAAACGCCCCGGCGGCAAGACGGGTTACGCGATGCTGGATACCGGATCGGCGCGCTTTGGCCTGGTGGCGACCAGCGCGCAGGCATGGGCCGATTTCTCCGGCGGCTTGCCGCTGGCCGACGGGCCGAAGGTCAAGACCATGTCCGTGCAGAGCTGGGGGCGCCAGCTCCCTTGTTACGAGACCGCGCTCGCCGGCGGATTCGACGCTGGCGGTGCGCGGGATTTGCAGGCCACAGTGTCCTACTGCGTGGACCAGGAGTTCCATTTTGAGGTCAAGCTAATCGGCGTGCTCGGTTTGCGTCCGTTCGGCGACCGCGTGATCACGCTCGACTATCTGTCCGGCCGTTGGAGCCTGTCCGACACGGCGGCACAGCCATCCTCAAGCGGCTTGTAGCCGCTGCTGCAACAACGCCAGCACAGCCGCTTCCTCCGGCCGTAGCTCATGCAGGTCTTCCTTTAACTCCTCCTTGGCGCGCTGGCGCAGCGCCGTCAGCATGGTGCCGTCGAGGTAGGATTCGATCACCGCCGGATGCACATAGCATTTGCGGCAAATGGTCGGCGTGTTGCCCAGTTTTTTGGCCACCGATTCGATCGCCTGCACGATGTTCTTCTTGGCCTGCGCCTCGGAGTCGTACTTTTCATATTCCAGCAGCGCCACCGCCGCCAGCACGGTGCCCGACCAGGTGCGGAAGTCCTTGGCGGTGTAGTCCTCGCCGGCGATCGATTGCAGGTATTCGTTGACGTCGGCCGAGCCCACCGTATGCGGATTGCCGTCGTCGTCAATGTACTGGAACAACTCCTGTCCCGGCAGGTCCAGCGTGCGGCGGATGGTGTTGGCCAGCCGCCGGTCCTGCACCTGGACGGTGTGGTTGACGCCGCTCTTGCCGCGAAAGCGGAACTCGACCTTGGTGCCGTCGAGGCGCACGTGGCGGTCGCGCAGGGTGGTGAGCCCGAACGATTTGTTTTCGCGCGCGTATTCCTCGTTCCCGATACGCATCATCGTCGCCTCCAGCAGGTAGACGATCGTGGCAAGCACCTTTTCGCGCGGCAAGCCGGGCAGCTTGAGCGCGGCGTCGACGGCCTTGCGGATGGTCGGCAGCGCCTCGCCGAACTTGAGCATGCGTTCGTACTTGGATTCGTCGCGCACCGAACGCCAGCGCGGATGGTAGCGGTACTGTTTGCGGCCGCGCGCGTCGCGTCCCGTCGCCTGCAGGTGGCCCAGCGGCTGCTTGCAGATCCAGACGTCGGTCCAGGCGGGCGGTATCACCAGCGACTTGATGCGCGCGAGCGTGTCGGCGTCCTTGATCGGGTGGCCGTCGGCGTCGACGTAGTGGAAGGTCTTGCCGCGCTTGCGGCGCGCGATGCCGGGCTGGTCGTCGTGCACGTAGCGCAGGCCGGCCGATTTGGCCGCCGCCGAGGCTTGCGCCGCCGCTTCGGCCGTCGCTGGTGTCACGGCCGGGGTGTTTGCCGCTGGGTGATCGCGCTTCATTACCGTCCTCGTCTATCAGATTAGGAAATAATCCTACCTCTTGAAACAGGGCAATGATGTGCGATAGCGCACGCTTTAATCCATGCGCTTGAGGCGCTGCCCGACGATGCTCCATTTGCATGGCGTGCCGTCCACGGTGCCGCACAAGACCCAGCCGGTGCCGATCTTTTCGACGCCGATTTCGCACTCGAGTTCCTTGGCCAGTTTTTCGGCCCAGCCGCGCGCCGCGCCCTGGCCTTTGAACAGTTCGTTGCCTTCGTAGATCACGGTGGCGTCGAATACGGGGGCGGCAAAGATGGTCATGATCGGAGCTCTCTTAAAATCTGAAAGCGCAATTGTGCACCAAATCGCGGGCCGTTGAGGTCTGGTCTCGGGATTACGTAGGGCGGATTAGGCGGAACGCCGTAATCGGCCATCGTCGGGCCGTCGACGGCGCATGCATGGCCGATTACGCTGCGCTAATCCGCCCTACGTCATTCGACGTATTCCCCGAGTCCTCCTTGCTGACTAAAGTTGCAACATTAGTTCAACAATAGTCCAACCAAGGGGAATCACGATGCGTCTGAAACGGGGAAGCCGGCAAGTGCTGCTGGCGGCGGTGGCGGTGGTGGCGGCGGGTAGTGCCTGCGCCGGCGCGACGATCAACATGGGCGACGACAAGTCGGTCAGCGTCGGCTTCGGCCTGCGCGAGAGCTTCACCAGCGCGGAAGACGCGGCGCCCAACGGCACCGGGCGCTCGCAGGACTTCAACCTCGATAGCGGCCGCCTGTACTTCGGCGCCTCGCTGAACAAGAACATCAAGGGCATGTTCAATACCGAGTGGGACGGCGACAAGATCCGCGTGCTCGACGCCGCCGGCCAGTTCGCCATCTCCCCCGAATTCAATATCTGGGCCGGCCGCCTGCTGTCGCCGAGCGACCGCGCCAACATGGCCGGGCCTTACTACTCGATGGGCGGCGGCTACTGGGCCGGCGTGGCCTCGCGCTACGGCTACAACGGCGGCATCTTCCGCGGCCGCGACGACGGCGTCGTCGTCTGGGGCAATGTCGCCGACGGCAAGCTCGGTTACTCCTTCGGCGCCTTCGAAGGCCACACCTTCGGCATCGGTTCGCTGACGCAGTCGCAGGCCAAGGCGGCCGGCGTCAACGCCGACGACTCGTTGATGTACGCGGGCCGCCTGCAGTACGACTTCTGGGATGCGGAACCGGGCTACTACGGCACCGGCAATTTCCTCGGCAACGCCGACATCCTGTCGATCGGCGTGGCGGGACGCTACCAGAAGGACGGCATCCTGACCGCCGTCCAAAGCGGCAAATACAGCTCCTACAACGTCGACTTCCTGATGGAGAAGCGTATCAAGGGCTCCGGCGCGGTGGCGGTGGAAGCGGCCTACTACGACTACGACACCGACAACATCATCCTGGCGGAGCAGGGCAACGCCTATTCGGCGGGCGTGTCCTACATCTTCGACCAGAAGCTCGGCTGGGGCAAGGTGCAGCCGTTCGCCCGCTGGCAGAAGTTCGCCGCCGATACTAACATCGACACCAAGCAAATCGACGCCGGCGTGAACTACATCATCGACGGCTACAACGCGCAAATCAGCGCCGTGTACTCGAAGACCAAGGTCACCAGCGTGGCCAGCCAGGACAAGTTCTCGGTCACTTTGCAGCTGCAATACTAATCTCGCCACCCACGGAGCTATCACATGCAAAATCGTCGCAATTTCATCGGCACCATCAGCCGCATCGCCGCCGCCACCTCCCTCCTGGCTGCCGGCGCGACTTTATCCACTTCGGCTTACGCCGCCGACACCATCAAGGTCGGCATCCTGCACTCGCTGTCCGGCACCATGGCCATCTCCGAGACGTCGCTCAAGGACGTCGCCTTGATGACCATCGACGAGATCAACGCCAAGGGCGGCGTGATGGGCAAGAAGCTGGAGGCGGTGGTCGTCGATCCGGCCTCCAACTGGCCGCTGTTCGCCGAAAAGGCGCGCGGCCTGATCGCCCAGAACAAGGTGGCCGCCGTCTTCGGCTGCTGGACCTCGGTGTCGCGCAAATCGGTGCTGCCGGTGTTCAAAGAACTGAATAGCCTGTTGTTCTACCCGGTGCAGTACGAGGGCGAGGAACTGGAAAAGAACGTGTTCTACACCGGCGCGGCGCCGAACCAGCAGGCGATACCCGCCGTCGAATACCTGATGAGCAAGGACGGCGGCGGCGCCAAGCGCTTCGTGCTGCTGGGGACCGACTATGTCTATCCACGCACCACCAACAAGATCCTGCGCGCTTTCCTGAAAAGCAAAGGCGTGAAGGATAGCGATATCGACGAGGTGTACACCCCGTTCGGCCACTCCGACTACCAGACCATCGTCGCCAACATCAAGAAGTTCTCGGCGGGCGGCAAGACGGCCGTGATCTCGACCATCAACGGCGACTCCAACGTGCCGTTCTACAAAGAGCTGGGCAACGCCGGCCTGAAGGCGACCGATGTGCCGGTGGTGGCGTTCTCGGTGGGCGAGGAGGAACTGCGCGGCGTCGATACCAAGCCGTTGCTGGGCCACCTGGCGGCATGGAACTACTTCGAATCGGTGAAAAATCCGGTCAATACGGACTTCATCAAGAAGTGGAAGGCCTACGCCGTCGCCAAGAAACTGCCGAACGCGAAAACGGTGGTGACCAACGATCCGATGGAAGCGACCTACGTCGGCATCCACATGTGGGCGCAGGCGGTGGAGAAGGCCAAGTCGACCGACACCGACAAGGTGATCGCGGCGATGGGCGGCCAGACCTTCAAGGCGCCTTCGGGCTTCACACTGACGATGGACGCGACCAACCACCACCTGCACAAGCCGGTGTTCATCGGCGAGATCCGCGCCGACGGCCAGTTCAACGTCGTGTGGAAAACGCCGGGGCCGGTGCGCGCGCAGCCTTGGAGCCCGTACATCCCCGGTAACGAGGGCAAGCAGAAGCTGTAATCGGTCGAAGGCCGGCCGCCGTCCGGCGGCCGGCCGGCTTCATTTGAGGAACGTATCTTGAAAAAACTCCTGCTCATCGCCGCGCTGCTGCTCTCCGGCGCGGCACAGGCGTCCATCGACAGCGCCTTGCTGGCGCCATTGACGGGCGACGACGCCGACGCCCGTATCGTGGCGGTCGGCCAGATCGGCGCGCTGGCCAATGACGACGCCACCCGCCTGCTGATGGCGATGAAAAACGGCGACGCCTACGCGACACCAGAAGGCCAGGTCCTGATCGTCACCGACGACAAGGCCTATAACCCCGCCACCGGCGCCACCGGGCCGCTGCCCGAGGGGATCGATGGCCTGATGATCAACAACCGGCTGCGCGGCGCCATCGACGACGCGCTGTCGGCGCTCAAGCTCCTGTCCCCCGACCGCACCGAACGCCTGGCGGCCGTCACCGAGCTGCAAAAAAGCGTAACGCTGGCGCAGGCGCCGTTGATCGACAAGGCGCTGGCCAAGGAAACCGACGCCGACATCCGCCCCTTGCTGCAACTGGTCGCGGCGACCGCCAACCTGCAATCGCCCGACGCCGCCAAGCGCAAAGCGGCCGTGGAGGCGCTGGCCGACAGCAGCAACGCCAACCTGCGCCCGACTTTGCAAACCATGCTGACCAAGAATGCGGACGGCACACCGGCCGAGCCGGATGAAGGCGTGCGTGTCGCCGCCGCGCGCACCTTGGCCGCGATCGACAGCCGCCTGGCGCGCACCGAATTTATCGGCAACGTCTTCTACGGCCTCTCGCTCGGCAGCGTGCTGCTGCTGACGGCGCTGGGCCTGGCCATCACCTTCGGCCTGATGGGCATCATCAACATGGCGCACGGCGAGCTGCTCATGATCGGCGCCTACACCACCTATCTGTGCCAGACGGCCTTCCGCCAGTACTTTCCGTCGGCGGTGGATGCCTATTTGCTCGCCGCGCTGCCGGCCGCCTTCCTGGTGACGGCGGCGGTGGGCGTGGCGATGGAGCGCACGGTGATCCGCTGGCTCTATGGCCGTCCGCTGGAGACGCTGCTGGCCACCTGGGGCATCAGCCTGATATTGATGCAGGGCGTGCGCACCATCTTCGGCGCGCAGAACGTCGAAGTGGCCAATCCGTCCTGGATGTCGGGCGGCGTGACTGTGCTGGGCAACCTGGTGCTGGCCTACAACCGCATTGCCATCATCATCTTCGCCATGATCGTGGTGGCGGGCGTGTGGCTGATCCTGAACAAAACCCGACTGGGTTTGTTCGTCCGCGCCGTGATGCAGAACCGCCGCATGGCCGGCTGCGTGGGCGTCTCCACCGCCAAGATCGACATGATGACCTTCGGCCTGGGCTCCGGCATCGCCGGCCTGGGTGGCGTGGCGCTGTCGCAGCTTGGTAACGTGGGACCGGACCTGGGCCAGGGCTACATCGTCGATTCGTTCATGGTCGTGGTGCTGGGCGGCGTCGGCCAACTGGCCGGCACCATCATCGCCGCGATCGGCCTGGGCGAGGCCAATAAATTCCTCGAGCCGGTGGCCGGCGCGGTGCTGGCC
Organism: uncultured Duganella sp.; assembly: GCA_963511605.1. Classification (GTDB taxonomy): domain Bacteria; phylum Pseudomonadota; class Gammaproteobacteria; order Burkholderiales; family Burkholderiaceae_D; genus Rugamonas. The sequence goes on from CAUPJZ010000003.1 coordinate 101,516, forward strand.
AAGATCGCCATCCTGATCTTCATCATCATCTTTATCCAGAAGCGGCCGCAGGGTCTGTTCGCCATGAAAGGCAGGAGTGCCGAATGATTCACAACTCTTTATTTTCGCGCCGGGCGTGGAGCGGCATCGTCGCGACCTGCGTGGTGCTGGCGGCGCTGCCGTTGCTGAACCTGGTTTTCCCGGACGGCCACGCGCTGCACGTGCCAAGCTACATGGTCAGCCTGATCGGAAAATTCATGTGCTACGCGCTGGCCGCGCTGGCGCTGGACATGGTGTGGGGTTACGCCGGCATCCTGTCCTTGGGCCACGGCGTGTTCTTCGCGCTGGGCGCCTACGCGCACGGCATGTACCTGATGCGCGCCATCGGCAGGGACGGCGTGTACCAGAGCGATCTGCCGGACTTCATGGTCTTTCTCGACTGGAAAACCTATCCGTGGTACTGGACCGCGACCGACAGCTTCTGGTACTGCCTGGCGCTGGTGGTGCTGGTGCCCGGCGTGCTGGCCTTCGTGTTCGGTTTCTTCGCTTTCCGTTCGCGCATCAAGGGCGTGTACTTCTCGATCATCACGCAGGCGATGACGTACGCCTTCATGCTGCTGTTCTTCCGCAACGACACCGGATTTGGCGGTAACAACGGCTTCACGGACTTCAAGCGCATTCTCGGGTATTCGATCAGCGCGCCGGGCACCAAGGCGACCTTGTACCTCGTGACCCTGGCGGTGCTGGCCGGCTCGCTGCTGCTGTGCCGCGCGATCGTGCAATCGAAGTTGGGACGGGTGCTGCAGGCGGTGCGCGATTCGGAATCGCGGCTGATGTTCATCGGGTATAACCCGCTGTGGTTCAAGTTGTTCGTGTGGACCCTGTCGGCGGTGCTGTGCGGGATCGCCGGCGCCTTGTATGTGCCGCAGGTGGGCATCATCAATCCGTCCGAGATGTCGCCGGCGAATTCGATCGAGATGGTGATCTGGGCCGCCGTCGGCGGGCGCGGAACGCTGATCGGCCCTATCATCGGCGCGTTCTCGGTCAACGGTTTGAAAAGCTGGTTCACCGGCGCTTTCCCGGACCTGTGGCTGTTCGCGCTGGGGTTGATATTCATTTTAGTGACGCGCTATCTGCCGCAGGGCATCGCCGGACTGGCGGCGCGTTGGGGCAAGGCCAAAGAGGAGGCGGCATGAGCGGAAACGAGAGCTATGACCGCGTTGCAGGCCACGGACTGGATACGACGCACGGCGCGATCCTGTACCTGGAGGAGATCACGGTGTCGTTCGACGGCTTCCGTGCGCTCAATAAACTGAGCCTGGATATTTCGGTCGGCGAGCTGCGTTGCATCATCGGGCCCAATGGCGCCGGCAAGACGACCATGATGGACGTCATCACCGGCAAGACGCGGCCCACGTCCGGCACCGCCTACTTCGGCCAGACGATGGATCTGAGCCGCATGACCGAGTACCAGATTGCCCACGCCGGCATCGGCCGCAAGTTCCAGCGTCCGACGATCTTCGAGCAGCACACGGTGTTCGAGAACCTGGAACTGGCTATGAAGACCGACAAGCGCGTGCGACCCACCTTGTTCGCGCGGCTGAACTCCGAGCAGCGCGGCAAAATCGACGAGATCCTCAAGCTGATACGCCTGAACGGCAGCGAGGCGCGGCTGGCCGGCCTGCTGTCGCACGGCCAGAAGCAGTGGCTGGAGATCGGCATGCTGCTGATGCAGGAGCCACAGCTGATTTTGCTCGACGAGCCGGTGGCCGGCATGTCAGACGCCGAGACGGCGCGCACTGCGGAACTGCTGAATGAACTGCGCGGCAAGCATTCGATCATGGTGGTCGAGCATGACATGGCGTTCGTGACGGAGATCGCGCAGCAGGGCGTGGTGACGGTGCTGCACGAGGGCTCGGTGCTGGCGCAGGGGACGATGGCGCAGGTGCAGTCCGACGAGCGGGTGATCGAAGTCTATCTGGGACGCTAAGAATATGCTGCAAGTTGAAAAAATCAATCAGTACTATGGTTCCTCGCATACCTTGCGCGGCGTGTCGCTGGAGCTGGAGCGCGGCAAGTGCATGGCGCTGTTGGGCCGCAACGGCGTGGGCAAGACCACCTTGTTGAAGTGTTTGATGGGGGTGCTGCCGGTGTCGGCGGGCAGCGTGAAGCTCGAAGGGCGCGACATCACGCGGATGGCGCCGCACCAGCGGGCAAGGGCGGGTATCGCTTACGTGCCGCAGGGGCGGGAGATCTTCGCGCGCCTGACGGTGGAGGAGAACCTGCTGATGGGGCTTGCCACGCATAGCGGCAAGAAGGCGAGTGTGATCAAGGGCGAGGTGTATGAGCTGTTTCCGGTGCTGAAGGATATGCTGCACCGGCGCGGCGGCGATCTGTCCGGCGGCCAACAGCAGCAGCTGGCGATCGCGCGGGCGTTGCTGGCGGAGCCGAAGTTGATTATCCTCGATGAGCCGACGGAGGGTATCCAGCCGTCGATCATCAAGGACATCGGCAATGTGATCCGCTTGCTGCGCCAGCGCGGCGACATGGCGATTCTGCTGTGCGAACAGTATTTCGACTTCGCGCACGAGCTGGCGGACCAGTTCATGGTGCTGTCGCGTGGCGAGGTGGTGGCGTCGGGCGCGCAGGCGACTATGGGCGATTCGGACGTCAAACGCCATTTAGCCGTTTGATACTGGATTTTCGCCTGCGTCGTCGACGGAGCTTGGCCGATTACGCTGCGCTAATCCGCCCTACGTGGAACACGTCAGGCCTCAAGATTCTACGCAATTACGTAGGGCGGATTAGCCGGAACGGGGTAATCGGCCATGAGCCGCCAACATCGCTATTGCGACAACAAATACGCGGCCATGTCGCGGGCGTCCGATTCGGTGACGTCCATCGCCGGCATCGCCGTCTGCGGGTTGATCTGCTGTGGATCGCGTATCCAGCGAGCCAGGTTGGCGGCGCTATTGGGCAGGTGCCCGGCGATGTATTTGCGCGCCGCGAGGTCCTTCAGTGGCGGACCGACGAAGGTGTCCGGCCCGGTCACGCCCGGAATCACATGGCAGGCGTTGCAGGCATACTGGCTGAGCGCGAGCCGTCCGCGCGCGCCGTCGGCGTAAAGGCGCTCCGGTCGCGGCGCGCGCGGCTGCGCGCCTGCCTGTTTGGTGACCGCCGCATAAGCCTGCGGCGACAGCTCCGGCAGCGCGACCAGAAAACCGACCACCGCCCACAAATCCTCGTCGGCCAGATGGAACTCCCACGCCGGCATGCCGCTCATCTTGATGCCGTGGCGGGTGATCCAATACAGTTCATTCGGACGCCATCGGCGCGAGGCGTCGGCCAGAGGTCCCGGCACCGGCTGCATGCTTTTGCCGATATCGTCCTGGGCCACACCCGGCGCGCCATGGCAGACCACACAATTATCCCGATATAGCCCTGCCCCGCGCAGCAGGGCCGGCGACGACGCCACGTCGCCTTCCGATGCTGCCCGCGCCTTGGCTTGCGCCACGAACGCCGGCGTTTGAACATCCCGTGCGTAGTGCCGCACCGATTCGCGCATGCCTTGTTCAAGCACCGTGTGCACCGGCTGGAGGTGTAGCTTGGTCGAGGAGATGTCGTAAAAGCCGCCGAAAAAGACCACCGCGCCGATGGCGGCACCCAGTACCCCGAGCGTCGCCAACGTGGCGGCGACGGTGATCAAAACGAGTCGTCGGCGGTGCATCGTCATCGTTCGAGCCCTTCGCCGAACGGGCATACAGCGCCGCGCTGGCTGGTGTTCTGTTGAAAATAGCGAAATGATATGTTTCTTGTATTATAGCCATTCAACAGGCTTGAGCAGGTTCCAATCGTGCGCATCCTTTACCTTTCCCTACTGGTGTTGTTGGCCGCCTGCGATACCGGCGAGCAGGCGCGTTCGCCGGCGCCAGGCGCCGACGTCGGGCGCGGCAAGCTGCTGCTTACGCAGTACCAGTGCGGGTCCTGCCACCAGATTCCCGACGTGGCGGCCGCGCGCGGCACGCTCGGCCCGGCGCTGGAAAGCTATGGCCGGCGCAGTTATATCGCCGGCCAGATTCCCAATCATCCCGATGCGCTGGCGCGCTGGATCGTCGATCCGGCGTCCATGAAGCCCGGCACCGCGATGCCCGCCATGGGCGTGTCGGCCGCCGACGCCCGCGACATGGCGGCCTACCTGTACGCGCTGCCATGAGCGTATCCATGAGCCCAACCGAGTGGCTGCAATCGGCGCTGCACCCGGCCGGGCCGGATGCCGCCGTCATCGCGCAGCTGACGTGGGTGTTGTTCATCGGCGGCACGCTGCTGTTCATCGGCGTGATGGTCCTGTGCGCGATGAGCCTTCGCGGCGGCCGTCCGGTGCGGCCGATGGTGTGGATTGTCGGCGGCGGTGTGCTGCTGCCGCTTGTGCTGCTGTCGGCGTTGCTGGTGTTCGGCACCTGGCGCAGCGCCCAATTGAGCAAGCCCACGTCCCAGCACGCGATCAAGATTTCGGTGATCGCGCGCATGTGGTGGTGGGAGGTGCGCTACACCGATCCCGCCGGTGGCCGGGATATCGTGCTGGCCAACGAGATCCGCGTGCCGCTCGGCCAGCCCGTGTATCTGGGGTTGAGCAGCGCCGACGTGATCCACAGCTTCTGGGTGCCGGCGCTGGCGGGCAAGGTGGACATGGTGCCGGGCCGCGTGCACGGCATGACGCTGCAGGCCGACCGCGCCGGCGTGTATCGCGCGCAGTGCGCCGAATACTGCGGCGAGCAGCATGCCCGAATGGCCTTGCACGTCGTGGCGCAGTCGCCGGCCGAATTTTCCGCCTGGCTGGCGGCGCAGGCGCGGCCGGCGGGAATCATGGTGCAGGGAGGCGAGGTCGAACGCGGGCGGCGCGCCTTTGACGAACAGCGTTGCGGCTCATGCCATACGATACGCACGGAACCTGGCGTGGGCGCGACATCGGACAACGGTGCCGCCTTGGGTCCCGACCTGACGCACGTTGGGAGCCGCTTGTATCTGGGCGCCGGCACATTACCCAACGGGCAGGGCGCGCTGGCGGCGTGGATCGCCGACCCGCACGTCGCCAAGCCGGGCGTGCGCATGCCCGCCAGCGCCGACATGGACGGCGCCACCTTGCGCGCGCTGGCCGCTTACCTGGAGCAGCTCAAATGACGGCGGTACGCGACGATCTCCCCAGCTCCCTGCCACGGCCGGCGGGGGAGCTCGAACAACTTGAACGCGTCTGGCGCACGCCGCGCGGGCTGGCCTTCCTCACCACGGTCAACAACACCAACATCGGGCTGCTCTACATCGGCACCGCGCTACTGTTCTTCATCCTCGCCGGCATCCTGGGGTTGATGATCAGGGCGCAGCTGGCGGTGCCGGAGAACGCGCTGCTCAGCGCGGGCACCTATAACCAGGTGTTCACCATGCACGGCACGGTGATGATGTTCCTGTTCGCGATACCGGTGGTCGAGGCGATCGCCGTGTTTCTGTTGCCCGGCATGCTGGGCGCGCGCGACCTGCCGTTCCCGCGCCTGTCGGCCTACGCGTTCTGGGCCTACGCGGTGGGCGGCATCGGTTTTTTCTTCAGCTTGTTCTGGGGACTGGCGCCGGACGGCGGCTGGTTCATGTATCCGCCGCTGACGGGCAAGGAGTATTCGCCGGGCATGAACGCCGACTTCTGGTTGCTGGGCATAGGCTTTATCGAGATCTCGGCGATCGCCGGCGCCATCGAGCTGATTGTCGGCATCCTTTTCACGCGCGCGCCCGGCATGACCTTGGGCCGCATGCCGGTGTACGCGTGGGCCATGCTGGTGGTGGGCGTGATGATCGTGTTCGCATTCCCTGCGGTGATCGCCGGTACCACCTTGCTGGAGCTGGAACGCGCCTACGACTGGCCGTTCTTCATTCCCGCGCGCGGCGGCGACCCGCTGCTGTGGCAGCACCTGTTCTGGTTCTTCGGCCACCCCGAGGTGTATATCATCTTCCTGCCGGCGGCCGGCATGGTCTCGACGATGATCCCGGCGCTGGCCGGCACGCCGCTGGTGGGGCACCGCTCGATCGTCGCCGCGCTGGTGGCGGTGGGTTTCTTCAGCTTTGCGCTGTGGGCGCACCACATGTTCACGGCCGGTCTGGGACTGCTGGAAACGAGTCTGGTGTCGGCGGCCAGCATGGCGGTGGCGATACCGACCGGCGTGCAGGTGTTCGCGTGGATCGCCACGCTGTGGCGCGGCCTGGTGCGCATCAACGCGCCCACCCTGTTCCTGCTCGGCTTCATGTTCATCTTCGTGCTGGGCGGCCTGACCGGCGTGATGGTGGCGGTGCTGCCGTTCGACTGGCAGGTGCACGACACTTATTTCATCGTCGCCCACCTGCACTATGTGCTGATCGGCGGCCTGGTGTTCCCGATGTTCGCGGCGCTGTATTACTGGATGCCGCTGGTGAATGGCAACCGCATGTCGGAGCCGGTCGCGCGCTGGGTGTTCGGGCTGATGTTCGGCGGGATGAACCTGGCGTTCTTCCCGATGCATATCACAGGGTTGCTGGGCATGCCGCGCCGGGTGTACACCTATTCGCCGGAGATGGGGTGGGATCTTCTCAACCTCTTGTCGAGTATTGGTGCCTTCGCCCTGGCGCTGGGCGTGCTGGTGTTCATCGTCGACGCGGTGCGCACCCTGCGCCGGCCGGAACGCGAGCATGGCAACCCGTGGCGCGCGTCCACGCTCGAATGGCTGCCGGCCGACGATTACGCCACGCGCAGCATTCCGCAGGTGGCGTCGCGCGAGCCGTTGTGGGATAGGCCGCAACTGGCGCAAGAGGTGGAAGACGGCGCGCACTGGCTGCCGGGCAGCGCGACCGGTCGGCGCGAGTCCATCGTCACCAGCCCGGTGCGGGCGCGCCCGCTGTATCTGCTGGTGCTCCCGGGCGACAGCTGGTGGCCGTTCGCCGCCGCCGTCGGCACGGCCGGCTTCTTCCTGCTGTTGACGATCAAAATGACCTTGGTCGCTTGGGTCTGCGGGATCGTGGCGGTGGCCTCGGTGCTGGCGTGGATGTGGCAATCCGACACGCCGCCGGCGCAGCGCACGGCCAAGGTGGCGGACGACGTCGCGCTGCCGGTCGGCGTCACCGGCACGGCCTCGCACTCGTGGTGGGGGACGGTGATCATGCTGGTGGTGGATGGCACCATCTTCGCCTCCTTCCTGTTCGCCCATATCCACATATCGATGCGGCTGGAGGTGTGCCCGCCGCCGGGCAGCCGCCTGCCCGAACCGTTTTGGCCGTTGCTGTCGTGCGGCCTGTTGCTGGCCGGGTCGCTGCTGGTCGAATGGACCCGGCGCACCTGCGCGGTCGCGCCGGCGAAGGCGGGCAAGGCGCCACGCCGGGGGCAGGGCTGGCAAAGGCTGGCGATCGCGCTGGCGTTGGCGTGCATGCTGGGCGCCTTCGGACTCGATCTGCGCGGCCAGGCGCTGGCGGGACTTGATCCGACCGCCCACGCATGGGGTGCGACCGTGGCGGCGATGCTGGCCTATCAGGGACTGCACGCTGTGTTGTTGTTCATCCTGGCGTGTTATCTGTTGGCCCGCTCGTGGACCGGAAAACTGGCGCCGGCCAGCCGCGCCACCCTGGACAACTGCGCCTTGGTTTGGCACTACGCCACGCTGCAGGGATTCGTCATCGCGGCGGCGGTGCAATGGCTGCCCAATCTGATGGAATGATCATGGGCACCCAAGACCGGCTTTTGAGAAAAACGACACTGGCGGTCGCGCCGCTGCTGGTCTGGGCCGCGCACTTCTTCTTTTGCTATGCGTGGACGGCGGCGGCCTGCCAGCGCGGTGGCGATCCAGCCATGGCGCTGGGAGTGGCGTCGGTGCTGGCGGTGGGCGCGGTGGCGCTGCTGCTGGCGGGCGCGCTGCGGCGGGTATGCCGCGCGCCGCAGCCCGTGCGCCTGATCGACTGGGGCCATTGCGCGTCGGCGGCGCTGGGGCTGGCGGCCATCCTGTGGACTTGCGTGCCGATGCTGATGCTGGGGATGTGTATCAGGCCGTGAGCCTGCATGGGTGTGATACGGCCGGCGTCGTGGCAAAGCTTTGTGACAAAGCGCGTACCTTTTCTGTTAAGTATTGTGCTACATTGCCTTGTTTTCTTTTCCGAGCGGCGTATACGCCGCGTCGTCACATGCAAGCAAAGCATTCGCTGTACGCGTTCCTGTTGTTGATGTTCGCGCTGTTCGCACTGTACTTTTATTCCAGCTTTCCACGGCACGCGGGAGCGGCGGCGACCCCTCATCGGCCGGACGCCTGGTTGTCCAATCCCCGCGCGATGCGCCACTCGCCATCGAGCGATCCGGCGCAAGCAGATCCTTCCGCGGCCGGGCCGCGCGTGCCGCTGGCGACTCAAATCGATCGTCTGATATCCACCGGGGTGCCGGCCGACGCGCTTCGCGCTTACTGGCTGGTGCAGGCCTGCGTCGACATCGCTGAGAAGGGCACGCTTCTGAAAACGGACGCGCAAAGCTAAACGCATTTGCGCGGCTTGACGGACGAGGAGTACCGGGCGCAGACAGCGCTTTGCGCCGGCATGACGGAGCGCATCAAGATGTCGCGTCTCGACCATCTGGCGATCGCTGCCAGGGCGGGGGTGAGCGGCGCGGACGATGCGTTCCTGCGTGCCGGTCCTTTTGGCGATCGCGGCGCGCTGAAGACGCGGCCCGACGATCCGCTGGTCAAGGCGTGGCTTGTCGAGGCCGAGCAGTTGCTGACGGCGCACGCGGAGGCGGGCGACATGTTAAGCATGCTGACACTGATGCAGGAATACAGTGGCCATGGGGAGACGCTGGACCCCGATCCGGCGCTGGCGCTGCGCTATACCTACGCGGTGAGCGAGGTATTCGAGCGCATGCTGGCACGGAGCGACCCGACCTTCCCCAATCCTTACAAGGCGGAGGTAGACCGCGCGTTGAAGGGGACGCTGTCGACGCAGCAGGTGACCACGGCGATCGCCGCCGGCAAGGACATGGCGGAAAAGGCCGCCGAACGGCAGGCCAATAACCGTGCCGCCGCCGGCCAGTGACCGCCCTACAGTTGATTGGGTGAGGGCCCGGACGATGGACAAGCAAAATACCTCATATGGTGGCGGCCCCGAATTGTTTGCGGGCTGGCTGTGCGCGCGGTCGATCGCGCGCGGCCTGCCGCTGCCGGTACCCGATAGCGGTGGACTGCGTGTCGACACAGGGTCGGCCATCGAAACGAAGCGCTATGTGTTCGCCGGGCCGTCGCCGGAAATACGCGAGCTGGCCATGTCGATAACGGCTCCGCGCGTCTTCATCAAAATGTTCGGGCCTGCCGAACGTCTGCTGGAACTTGTGCCGTCCTCCTGGTAATTGCAGCCAGACGCCTACGTGATGATCCACGATGGCAGACCTGATGCGCCGCCCACATTGCCCGTGGGGTATCGGCTGGAACTGCTCACCGAAGGCTTTGTCACCGTTGCGCGCATTTTCACCGAAGACGCCAGCCTGGCGGCCAGCGGCTATGCGGCGGAATACGGGGGAATGTTCATCTTTGATCGCATCATCGTCGAAGAGGCGCACCAGCGACGCGGGTTGGGCAGGGCGATGATGGCGGCGCTGGGTTCCGCGCAACGCTCGCTTGCCGCGCGACGCGTGCTTGTGGCGACCGACTCCGGGCGCGCGCTGTATTCGACGTTCGGTTGGACTGCTATCTCACCTTATTCCACAGTGGTGATTCCATACTAGTGCGCACCTTGCCCCGCCGGGCGCGGGATTGGACCAGAGGCTGCGCGCAGCGATAGCGGGTCGTGTATGTACACCTCGACTGCGACGTTCTCGAACCCGGCATCGTTCCGACGGATTATGTGCATGCGCATGGATTGACGCTGCAAGACCTGCGCGCCGCCTGCGCGGTGATCGCCGAGGGTGAGGTGGTCGGCGTAGAAATCGCGGAGTTTCAGAATTCCTGGGTGGCGGGCGGTCCTACGGTGTCGCCGGCCCCTTTGATCCGGGCATTCGAGCCGTTGATCGCCAACTTGCCGATACCCGCGAGCGCCGCCTGAATCACGACCGTTCGAGTTCCTCTTTGCGGCCGCCGGCGCGCAGTTTGCTCAGGGCGACGGCCGCCGCCGAGGTGCGCGTCTCGACGCCAAGCTTCACGAACACGTGCTCCAGGTGCTTGTTGATCGTGCGCGGACTGGTGCCGAGGATCTCGCCGATATCGCGGTTGGTCTTGCCCTTGATGAGCCAATTGAGCACCTCCGATTCGCGCTGCGTCAGTTTGAACGCGGCCATCAGCTTTTCGATCTGGGCCACGTCGGATTCCTCGCGCAGCACGATCATCCATTGTTCGTCCTCGCTATATTCCGCCGCCGAGAAGATCAGCCGGCGGCTGCCGCGCGCCAGCGTCAACGGAGGATGCGACTGGCCCTGGCTGTGTGCGGCCTGCGTGGCCGCCAGCCAGTTAGTCAGCTCCGAGTCGACCAGATAACCCTGCATCAAGGTGCGCGCCAGCGGCGTTTGCCAGACGATCTTGCCGTCGCGCGGAGACATCGCGATGACCGCGTTGCCGAAGGCGTCGAGCGCGCTGCGGGCCTGGTCCATCAGGCGCGCCGTCTGCATGTGGGCGGCGATCCTGGCCAGCACCTCGCCGGTGCGCAGCGGCTTGGTGACGTAGTCGTTGCCGCCCGCCTCGAAGGCCGCCACCACATGCTCGGCCTCCGTCAGGCCGGTCATGAACACCACCGGGATATGGCGCGTGGCCAGGTTGGCTTTCAGCCGGCGGCACGCTTCGAAGCCGTCCATGCCGGGCATGATGGCGTCGAGCAGGATGATGTCCGGCTGCGCTTCGGCGGCGCGCTGCAATGCCGCTTCGCCGTTGTTCGCCACCAGCACGGTGAAGCCCGATTCGTCCAGCGCGTCGTGCAGCACGGCGAGGTTTTCCGGCACGTCGTCGACCACCAGCACCAGGCTGCCGCGCGCGGGTTCAATGTTGAAGTTCATCGCTCTTGTTCTTTCGGACAAAGTCAGCCATCGCATCGAGTTGGAAGCGCTTGGCAAAATCGCGCATGGTGTGGGTGAAGAGCGTGTGTCGCGCATCGAGCGCGTCAATTTCGTCGAGTTTGGCCTGGATGCCGCGCACATAGCCGATGCGTATCAATTCCTCCAGCGCCGCCATCTGCGCGGCCGGCGGCAGCGCAATCGCCTGCGACGGCGCCGGCATCTCGCTGCTGATGCTTTCCGCGCGCGGCCGCGTGATCCATTCCAGCGCCAGACGGCGCCCGATCCAGTCCAGCAGCTCGGTGACGTTGACCGGTTTGATGATGAAGTCTTCCGCCTTGATGCCGGCGGCGTTCTCCATGCCCTTGTCGAAGGCGTTGGCCGAGACGATGGCGATCGGCACCGGCGACAACTGGCGGCGGCGCAGGATGTAGCTGGCCTCCCAGCCGTCCATGCCGGGCATGGCGAGGTCCATCAAAATCAGGTCCGGCCGGAACGAGGCGTACAGGTCGAGGCATTCGAGGCCCGACGCGGCCTGCGCGATCTCGAACCCCAGCGGCGCCAGGATGTTGAGCAGCAGTTCGCGGTCGACCCGTTCGTTGTCGACGACCAGGATGCGCCGGCGCGGGCCGCGATAGCCGGTGCGCTGCTGCGCCGGCGCCTCCAGTTCCCGCAGCTCCTTGCCGGTGACGTGCACGCTGGGCAGGAATAGCCGGATGTGGAACAAGCTGCCCTGCAGCGGCGCGCTGCCGATCTTCATTTCGCCGCCCATCAGCTGCGTCAGCATTTTGCTGATCGGCAGACCGAGGCCGGTGCCGCTGGCGTTGGCGTGCGCGCTGGCGCTGCCGCGCGTGAACGGCTCGAAGATGTGGTCCAGTTCCTCCTTCAGGATGCCGGGGCCGGAATCCTCGATCTCGAACGAGGCGATCTCGCGCGCGTACTTTAACCGCAGAACGACGCCGCCCTCGCTGGTGAACTTGACGGCGTTGCCGAGGATGTTGATGAGGATCTGGCCCAGGCGCTTGCGGTCGGCGCGCACGATGCGCGGCAGCGCGCCGGTCAGCTCGTAGCGGAAGGTCAGGCCCTTGTTGGCGGCCTGCAGTTCGAACATGCGCACCAGCTGTCCGATGAAGTCTGGGAAGTTGATCTCCTTGGTGTCGAAGGTCAGCTTGCCCCCTTCGATGCGGGCGATATCGAGCGTGCCTTCGATCAGCGACAGCAGGTGCTCGCCGCTGCTGCGGATCACGCGGATGGCCTGCTGGCGGTGCTCCGGGATCGATGGATCGTTGTCGAGCAGCTGGGCGTAGCCGAGGATGGAATTGAGCGGCGTCCGGATCTCGTGGCTGATGCCGGCGATGTAGCGGCTCTTGGCCTGGTTGGCCAGGTCGGCGGTCTTCTTGGCTTGCTGCAGCTGGGCGTCGGTCTGGCTGTGCAGTTCGATCTCGCGCGTCAGCAGGCCGGTTTGCCGGTTCGATTCCTCCTGCGCCACGCGGCGGCTTTCGCTGGTGAGCACCAGCCACCAGGCGACGATGCCGCTGGTGATCAGCAGCGCGGCGAAGATCTTGAAGAACACCAGCCGCAGTTGCGGCAGCAGCGCGGCGTCGCCGGCCGGCAGCACCGATTGCTCGTGGTAGTAGATCAATCCAAGCAGGGCGCCCAGGAACAGCACCGTGACGATCATCAGCAGCAGGTAGTGTCCCAGACCGCTGCCCAGGTAGCGCCACGTGGATTTGGGCAGGATCGCCCGCATCGCCTGCTGCCACTGGGCCGACACCTTCGCGTGCGGCTTGCAGACGTCGTTGCAGCGCGCGTCCAGGCAGCAGCACAACGAGCAGATCGAACCCTGGTAGGCCGGGCAGTGCGCCATGTCTTCGGCCTCGTACTCCTTCTCGCAGATCACGCAGGTCTTCTGCACCACGCCGGGCTGGCGGGCGATATAGTATTTGCCCTTGGTGGCGATGGCGATCAGCGGCGCCGCCACCAGCGCCGTGAGCAGCGCGATGAAGGCGGAGAAGGCCTGCGCCTGGTGGCCGAACACGCCCATGAAGGCGGCCACCGACAGCGCCGACGCCAGCACCATGGCGCCGACGCCGACCGGATTGATGTCGTACAGGTAGGCGCGGCGGAATTCGATGCCCTTGGGGCTCAGGCCCAGCGGCTTGTTGACCACCAGGTCGGCCACCACCGCCGTGATCCACGAGATGGCGATGCACGAGTACAGCCCGAGCACCTGGTCGAGCGCCTGGAACACGTCGAGCTCCATCAGCAGCACGGCGATCAGTGCATTGAACACGGCCCACACCACGCGCCCCGGGTGGCTGTGCGTCAGCCGCGCGAAGAAGTTCGACCACGCCAGCGAGCCGGCGTAGGCGTTGGTCATGTTGATCTTGACCTGCGAGATCACCACCAGCAGCGCGGTCGCCAGCAGCGCCCAGCGCGGATCGGAGAACACCTGGCCGTAGCCGGCCAGGTACATGTGCGTGGGGTTGACGGCCAGGTCCAGCGGCACGGCGCTGCTGATGGCCAGGAAGGCCAGCAGAGCGCCGCCCAGCATCTTGGCGATGCCGAGCAGGATCCAGCCCGGGCCGGCGATCAGCACGCCCAGGTGCCAGCGCACGCGGTTTTCGGCGGTCTTGGGCGGCATGAAGCGCAGGAAGTCGACCTGTTCGCCGATCTGCGTGATCAGCGCCACGCCGACGGCGGTGGCGGCGCCGAACATCAGCACATTGAACTGGCCGTTCTGGCCGGAGCGGCCGGCGTAGTCCATCAATTGCGGCAGCAATTCCGGCTGCTTGTGCAGGATGGCGACGAAGGGCAGGGCCATCAGCACCAGCCACACCGGCTGGCTGACCATCTGGATGCGGCTGATCAGGGTCACGCCGTGCGTCACCAAAGGGATGACCGCCAGCGCGCTGACCATGTAGCCCAGGTAGAGCGGCAGGCCGAAATACAGTTCGAGCGCGTAGGCCATGATGGCCGCCTCCAGCGCGAACAGGATGAAGGTGAACGAGGCGTAGACGAAGGAGGAGATGGTCGAGCCGATGTAGCCGAAGCCGGCGCCGCGCGTGAGCAGGTCCATGTCGACGCCGTAGGTGGCGGCGTAGTAGCTGATCGGCAGGCCGGTGAGGAAGATGATCAGGCCGACGGCCATGATGGCCCACAGCGCGTTGATGAAGCCGTAGTTGACGGTGATGGTGCCGCCGATGGCCTCGAGCACCAGGAAGGAGATGGCGCCGAAGGCGGTGTTGGAGACGCGGAACACCGACCATTTGCGGAAAGAACGCGGCGTGTAGCGCAGCGCGTAATCCTCGATCGTCTCGTTGGCCACCCAGGTGTTGTAGTCGCGCCGGATCTTGACGATGCGCTGGGGCGGTTCGGTCTCTGCCGCGGTGGTGCTCATGTGCTCCCTGTCTGGCTTATCGTTATGTTCTCCTGATTTTAAAGCAAGAAATATGCCGGTAAACAAACGCGAACCGAGGGCGGGCAGGGGCGAGGCGGGGAGGGCGGCGGGCGCCGTGCGCCATCGTGGTGCGACTGGCGCCGGCCGCACCATTGTGGTGCTGGCGCTAGCGGTGGCGTCCGCTGTTGAGCTTGTCGAGCAGGCGGGCCAGCTCGTCCTGCATGGCCGGCGACAGATTGGTGAACTGGCATCCGATCTGCACCTGCTCGCCCAGCAGGAAGGAGCGGAAGGTGCGCGACAGGCGCACCTCGAGGTCGGCGATCATGACCGAATCGGGACCGAGCTCGAGCCGTACGCGCTGCAGCTTGCGCCCCACGTGCAGGCCGACGCAGTCGCGCGGCGGCGCGCGCATGCCGACGCCGCCCGACGAGAAGTCGTACAGCTGCAATTCGTACGGCTTGCCGTTCAACACGAACGAGGCCATGTAATAGATGCCCAGCGGCGTTTCCAGCCGGGTCGAGGCGCGCCGGTTCAGCACCAGGCACTTGAGCGGGAAGCCCAGCGGGATCAGGGTCGGCACGCCGGGCTGGCAGGCCCAGTCCTCGGACGTCAGCTTGAACTGGATCTTCGCCGAGCGCAGCCAGGCGACAAAGGTCGCCTCGCCCGGTGGCAGGAACTCGCCCTCGTTCAGTTCGAGCACGAAGCACGGATTTTCGGGGTCCACCGAGCGGATGCGCGCCATCACCACATTGGTGGTGCTGGCCGGGTAGATCGACACCGGGTCGCCGTTGTCGGCGAGCAGGGTCAGCGAATCACCGATGTCATGTTCATCGGTCATGTCATGCGGTTTCGAACCCGCCGGTATCGGCTCCACAGCATCTTTTAGGCTGGGTGGGCCACGGCGCATTTCGTTGGGTATGGGATCGTTCACGACGGCATATCTCTTTGATTGTGACTTCAGCAATGCGAGGTCGGTTCGAACAGTTTACAAGTTATTCGCGCGCTTGGCTTGCTAAATAGCAATAACCGGCGAGAATATTTCTCGGAATGTGCGGTTTGGTCCACGCGCGGGCCGGGGACGCGCCGTCGGCGCCCCCCGGGGCGCCGCTTAAAACTGCTCTTCGGGACGCAGGTAGCGCCATTGGCCGACCGGCAGGTCGCCCAGTTTGACCTTGCCGATGCGCACCCTTTTCAAACCGATCACTTTCAGGCCGACCATGTCGCACATGCGGCGGATCTGGCGTTTCTTGCCTTCGCGCAGGGTGAAGCTGAGCTGGTCGTCGTTTTGCCAGCGCACCTTGGCCGGCAGCAGCGGCTTGCCGTCCATCCACAGGCCGTGGTTGAGTTTTTTCAGGTCGCTGTCGGGCAGCTTGCCCGGCTTGGTGTACTCGACGCGCACCAGGTATTCCTTGTCGACGCTGGTGGTCTCGCCGATCAGGTGCTTGGCCACGCGGCCGTCCTGGGTCAGCACCAGCAGGCCGACCGAGTCGATGTCGAGGCGGCCGGCCGGCACCAGCGAGCGCAGCTGGGTGGGGTGGAACAGTTCCGGCGACGGGTCGTCCGGCCAGCGGTTCTCCGGCTTGACCAGCACCACGGCCGGCTGGTAGCCGTCCTCGGCCTGGCCGCTGACGTAGCCCATCGGCTTGTTGATCAGCACCGTCACGCGCTTCGATTGCTCGGCGGCGGCCTGGCGTTCGACGGTGACTTTCTGGCTGGGGTAAACCTTGCTGCCGAGCTCGGAGACGACCTGGCCGTCGACCCGGACCCAGCCGCGCGCTATCCACTCGTCGGCTTCGCGGCGCGAGCACAGGCCCAGTTCGGACATGCGTTTGGACAGGCGTAATAATTCTTCTGACATGATGCTTTTCTATAATGGTGAATACGGGTAAATCTGTTTTGAATCACATCGGGCATACGCCGCTGGCGGCGCATGGCCGATTACGGCGTTCCGCCTAATCCGCCCTACGATCCTATGAATACGGACATTAAATCCGGTCTAAAACACGTAGGGCGGATTAGCGCATCGCGCGTAATCGGCCATGAGCCGCCAATGCAGCAGTTTACACCTTGATCGCCTCAAGCAAATCGGTTTCCAGTTGCAGCTGGCTGCGCGCATTGCCCAGCGCCGCGCCGTCGATCAGGAACACGTCCTCGACCCGCTCGCCCAGGGTCATGACCTTGGCCGTGTGCAGGTTGAGGCGGTACTTGGCCAGCACGTTGGCGATCGAATACAGCAGGCCGGTGCGGTCGTTGGCCGCGATCGACAGCAGGTAGTACTGGCCCCGCTCGTCCGGGCGCAGGTCCACCGTCGGCTGCATCGGGAAGGTGCGCGACAGGCGCGACAGCCGGCCCTTGCCGGGCGCCGACAGCGGCTCCGGATGGGTCAGCGCGCCGCACAGCTCGTGCTCGATCAGGTTGATGATGTCGCGGTAGCTCTTGGCGAAGTTCTGCTCGGTCACGAGGAAGGTGTCGAGCGCGTAGCCGTGGCGCGTGGTGTGGATCTTGGCATCGAGGATGCTGAAGTTCTTGCGGTCGAAATAGCTGCAGATGCGCGCGAACAGGTCGGGCTGGTCGCGGATGTAGACGGCCACCTGCAAGCCCTCGCCGATCGGCGCCAGGCGGCACTTGACGACCGGCTTGTCGCTGGTGAAGCGGTCGTACAGCGCGCGCGTCTGCCAGGCGATGTCGGAGGCGTCGTGGCGCAGGAAGTAGGCGACGTCGAGCTGGCGCCAGAAGGCCTCGTGCGCGTCCGGCCCCAGGCCGTACAGGCGCAGCGTGGCCAGCGCCTCCTGCTGGCGGTTCTTCAGTTCGTGGTCGGCGCTGTGCGGCTCGCCGCCCAGCACGCGCAGGGTGATGCGGTACAGGTCCTCGAGCAGCTTGGCCTTCCAGGCGTTCCACACCTTGGGGCTGGTGCCGCGGATGTCGGCCACCGTCAGCAGGTACAGCGCCGTCAGGTGGCGCTCGTCGCCGACCGTCCTGGCGAAGGCGGCGATGACGTCCGGATCCGACAGGTCCTGCTTTTGCGCCACCTGCGACATGGCCAGGTGCTGCTCGACCAGGAACACCACCAGCTCGGTGTCCTCGGCGCCCATGCCGTGCTCGACGCAGAACTGCCGGGCGTCGACCGTGCCCAGCTTGGAGTGGTCGCCGCCGCGTCCCTTGGCGATGTCATGGAACAGCGCGCCCAGGTACAGCAGCCACGGCTGGGCGAAGTTGGCCATCAGCTGGCTGCAGAACGGGTACTCGTGCGCGTGCTCGGCCATCGTGAAGCGGCGCATGTTGCGCACCACCATCAGGATGTGCTGGTCGACCGTGTACACGTGGAACAGGTCGTGCTGCATCTGGCCGACGATCTTGCGGAAGTTCGGCAGGTAGCGGCCGAGGATCGACAAATCGTTCATGCGGCGCAGCGCGTGGATGATGCCCTGCGGCGCCTGCAGGATGCGCAGGAACAGCGCGCGGTTGGCCGGATTGGCGCGGAACGCGGTGTCGATCAGGAAGCGGTCGTGCCACAGCGCGCGCATGGTGCGCGAGGTCATGCCCTTGAGCGACGGCCGCTCGGTCATCAGCACGAAGATCTCCAGGATGGCCGACGGCCGCCGGGCGAAGGTATCGTCCTCGCGCATGTCGATCAGGCCGTTCAGATCGTTGAAGCGCTCGTTGATCGGCACGGCCAGCTCTTCCTGCGGGAACAGCCGTTCCTCGATATTCTGCAGCAGGATGGTGTTGAGCTGGGTGACGGTCTTGGCGGCCCAGTAGTAGCGCTGCATCAGGTATTCGCTGGCGCGGCGCATGCCCGGGCCGCTGCCGGTGGCCTGCAAGCCCAGCGACTCGGCGATGGCGGTCTGGATGTCGAACACCAGCCGGTCCTCGCGCCGGCCGGCGTGCAGGTGCAGGCGCACGCGGATGTCCTTGAAGGCGCGCTCCTTTTCCATCAGCTGCTTGGCCTCGGTCTGCGTGATCAGGCCGCTGGTGGCCAGGGTGCGCCACGAGTTGGCCAGGCCGGCGGCCTTGACCAGCCACAGGATCACTTGCAGGTCGCGCAGGCCGCCCGGGCTTTCCTTGCAGTTGGGCTCCAGGCTGAAGGCGGTGTCCTCGTACTTGGCGTGGCGCTGGCGCATCTCCAGCAGCTTGGCGTGGTAGAAGGCGCGCGGGTCCATCGCGGCGTCGTAGCGGCGCTGCAGCCGTTCGAACAATTGCTCGTCGCCGCAGATCACGCGCGCCTCGAGCAGGCTGGTTTGCACCGTGATGTCGGCGGCCGACTCGGTCAGGCATTCGTCGACGGTGCGGATGCTGTGGCCGATCTCCAGGCCCAGGTCCCACAGCAGCTGCACCAGTTCCTCGAGCTTGGCGGTGGTGGGGGCGTCGGGCGCCTCCTCGAGCAGGATCAGCAGGTCGACGTCGGAATAGGGGAACAGCTCGCCCCGGCCGTAGCCGCCGACGCCGATCAGCGCCGTGTTGGGCGGCAGGCGCGCCTCGTGCCAGGCCGTCGTCAAGACCGCGTCGACGCTCTGGCGCAGGCTGCGCAGCAGCTTTTCCGGCATGCCGTCGGCCTGGAAGCCGGCGATGACGATCTGGCGTTCGGCCTTGAGCTGGCGCTTGAGCTGCTCGCGCAGCTCGTTCTTCATGACGACCGCCGACATGCGCGCTTACGCCGCGACGGCTGGTGCGGCCGACGCGTTGGCGTTCGTGATAAACGCCGGCGGCGGCGGGCTGCCGGCGGACAGGGTCAGCACTTCATAGCCGGTCTCGGTGACCAGGATGGTGTGTTCCCACTGTGCCGACAGGCTGCGGTCCTTGGTTTTGATGGTCCAGCCGTCGCCCATTTCGCGGATTTCGCGCTTGCCGGCGTTGATCATCGGTTCGATGGTGAAAATCATGCCTGGCTTGAGTTCGTCGAGCGTGCCCGGACGGCCGTAGTGCAGCACCTGCGGCTCCTCGTGGAAGATCTTGCCGATGCCGTGGCCGCAGAACTCGCGCACCACGCTGTAGCCGGCTTTTTCGGCGTGCTGCTGGATGGCGTGGCCGATGTCGCCCAGGTGCGCGCCCGGCTTGACCTTGGCGATGCCCAGCCACATGCATTCGTAGGTGATGTCGGACAGGCGGCGGGTCATGATCGACGGCTCGCCGATCAGGAACATGCGGCTGTTGTCGCCGTGATAGCCATCCTTGATGACGGTGATGTCCAGGTTGACCGAGTCGCCGCTCTTGAGCACCTTGTCGCCAGGGATGCCGTGGCAGATGACGTCGTTGACCGAGGTGCAGATCGCCTTGGGGTAGGGCGTGTAGCCGGGCGGGCAGTAGTTCAGCGGCGCCGGGATGGTGCCTTGCACGTTGACCATGTATTCGTGGCAGAGGCGATCCAGCTCGCCGGTGGTCACGCCGGCCTTGACGAAGGGGGTGATGTAGTCCAGCACTTCGGAGCCCAGGCGGCCGGCCACGCGCATGCCGGCGATATCTTCGGCGGATTTGATGGAGATAGACATAGAGGATCGCAATCAGCAAGGTAAACGGTAAAAACGCAGGCGGCGAGCGGACTTTCGTCCGTCGCGGCGTGCAAATATGCTGAAATTATAAACGACGCCGGGGGCGTCGCGTGCGGCAACGACCGGTCTGTGGCGGAATCGGTCCCGGCGCTGCCCGGTCCTGGACTCAGGCGGCCTTGCCGGCGGCGGCCAGGGCGGCGGCCGCGCGGCGCTTGCGGCGCGCCGCGAAGCCCAGCAGGCCCAGCCCGCTCAACAGCATGGCGTAGGTTTCCGGCTCGGGCACCGGGGCGACCGGCGTCACGCCCGGCGGCGGGGGCGTGATCGGACGCACGCTGCCACCCGGGAAGATCGGCTCGTTGGCCGGGGTCGGGCGGCCGGTGAAGCCGCCCGGGCCGTCGACCGTGCGTTCCTCGACCGGCGCCATCGCCAGCGGCGCCGGCAGGAAGCCGGCGGTGCGCAGGTTGGGCACGTCTTCGACGATGGGCGCGTCCAGCAGGCCGAGGTCGCTGTCGCCGACATGCTCGTTCCAGTTCGGCGGCGTCGCGGCGGCCGGCGGCGGCAGTTGCGCCACGGCAGGGCGGGGACGCACGATGCGGCTCACGTTGCCGCAGATTTTTGGCACCAGGATGCAATGTTGGTCGACGCAGTAGACGGCGCCCGGTTCATTGCGGCTGGCGGCCCACTTGCTGCGGGTGACGGTGTGGCAAACGGAGGCGGCGCCGAAGTGCATGTCGCGGATCTCGGCGTCGTAGACGTACTTGCCGGTGATCGCGTCGCGCGTGATGTTGACGGTCTCGTCCGGATTGCCATAGGTGATGCGGTGCTTGAGCTTGACGCGGGTGCGTTCCGGGATGTCCGTGTAGCGGTCGATCGCCGCGTCGGTCTTGCCGGTATACGGGTTGGCGCCCGGCCGATCCCAGGAGCAGCTGGGCTGCACGGTGGCCGCAGCCGCGAGGGTAATGGCAAAGAGGGTAGACATTAAGACAATCTCCGAAACGCAATATTGCAATTTTATCAGGTCTTACAAAAAAGCAAGTGTCTTATGGTTGCGGCACTAAACTTTTGCAAATGATATTACAAATTGCTCATGATTCCCATGATTCAGAATAATAAATTTCCGATTGTTGCAATTTAACGTTTGCGTCGTTGTATTGCGGCCGACAATTGACATTGTTTGTCCAGGGCAAGCGTGATCGGCTGGGCGTCGGCATGAGGGCGAGCGCGTCGCGCCGGCCAAAGATTGCTACTATCGCTAGTAAAAGCGTCGGGAAGACGTTTACCTATAAAACAACAGTTACTTGCCAAAAGGAAAACAATGCAAATTATCCCCCTGTCGGTGGGCGCCTTGCTCGCCAATCTCCTTATCGCCGCCGCCTCGGCCGCGCAGGTGGAGCCGGCCGCGACTGAGCTCTGGGGTCCCGAGCCGGTCAAGGTGGCGCCGGGCGATGGCGGCAAGCCGCCATCGGACGCCATCGTGCTGTTCGGCGGCGCCGACCTGGGGGAGTGGGTTTCCAGCGACGCCAAGCCCGGCGCGGCCAGATGGACGGTGGCCGACGGGGTCTTGAAGGTGCGCAGCGGCTCGGGCCACATCCAGACGCGGCGCGACTTTCTCGATTACCAGATGCATATCGAATGGCGCACCCCGGCCGATGTGGTGGGCGCCGGCCAGAGTCGCGGCAACAGCGGGGTGTTCCTGGCCGCCACCGGTCCGGCATTGCGCGGGTACGAGCTGCAGGTGCTCGATTGCGCCGCCAACAAGACTTATGTCAACGGGCAGGCGGCCAGCATCTATAAACAGTTTCCTCCGCTGGTGAACGCCTGCCGGCCGAACGGGGAGTGGCAAAGCTATGACATCGTGTGGACCGCGCCGCGCTTCCTCGCCGATGGCACGTTGCAGAGTCCGGCGCGCGTGACGGCATTCCATAACGGGGTGCTGGTGCAATGGAACGTCGAGCTTAAAGGTGAAACGTTGTATGCGGGAGCGCCCCGGTATTTCGCGCATGGGCGCTCGCCTATCATGCTGCAGGATCACGGCGACAAGGGGCCGGGTGTGGAGTTTAGAAACATCTGGGTCAGGGAGCTCAAGTGAGCCGCCACCCCTAGCGCTTTTCGCACACTTCCTTGAACAAGCGGGGCGTTGCAATAGACAGTGCGCTTGGCATTATTCGTGCGCACATGTTTTGGCCTACGCTCTGGGTGCAATTTGCAACCAACTGTAGACGCGCCAAAAAAGAGGAAGAGACGAATGAGACTGAAAAAATGCGGTATCGGGATGATCCTGGGGGCTCCCCTGGCGGTATGCGGCGGGAGTAATGCGATGGCCGGCGGTGCCGCCGAACCCGCCAATTCGGCGTTTAACTGGACCTCGAGCCGACCGCTTGTCGCGCCGCAAGCCGATCCGAAGCAAACGATTTACAGCGTCAAGGATCCTTCGATTCTCTACGCGAACGGCAAATATCATGTATTCCTCACAACGGCAGGGTCGGCTGGCTGGGGTCTTGGCTACACCAGCTTCGACAAATGGAAGAGCGACCGCCTCGACGGAAAATGGGAGCCTTTCTCTTCCGCGCCGATGAACGCTTTCGCGACCGCCGACAATGTCGAAAAGATTTGGTCGGAAGGCATTTCCCACGGCGAGCTGGTGCGTACCAATACCGATCAAACGATGACGATCGATCCCTGCAAGCCGCTACAATACCTGTTCCAGGGCAACGACCCCACGGTGCGCGTCGACGACTACATCAAACTTCCGTACCGCCTTGGCCTGATCACGGCCCAGGGCGAAAATCCGGTCAGCGCACTGTGCCGGTGATCCGGCGGGCCGCCCGCGGGCTTGCCTAAGCGGCTGTTTTCAGTGTAGAATCTCGGGTTGCTTGGATTTGACTTTCGGTTCAGGCAATAAAGTAGTCAATATTGTTTATTCATAAACGCGAATCCGATCGACAAGGGTGCCTATATGGTGACTGATCGGATTCCAGACCCAACCCTGGAGTTAAATATGTCCGTAACGATGCGCGAAATGCTGGAAGCCGGTGTCCACTTTGGTCACCAAACCCGTTTCTGGAACCCAAAGATGGCACCGTTCATCTTCGGTCACCGCAACAAGATCCATATCATCAACTTGGAAAAGACGATGGGTATGTATCAAGAAGCGATGAAACACGTGAAGCAGGTTGCTTCGAACCGCGGCACCATCCTGATGGTCGGCACCAAGCGTCAAGCCCGCGAAATCATCGCTGCCGAAGCGGCACGCGCAGGCGTTCCTTTCGTCGATCAGCGTTGGCTCGGCGGCATGCTGACCAACTTCAAAACCATCAAGACCTCGATCAAGCGCCTGAAAGACATGGAAGCCCAGATCGAAGACGGTTCGGTTGAGAAGCTGTCGAAAAAAGAAGCGCTGATGTTCCAACGCGAAATGATCAAGCTGCAAAAATCGATCGGCGGCATCAAGGACATGGGCGGCGTTCCTGACGCAATCTTCGTCGTTGACGTTGGCTACCATAAAGGCGCCATCACCGAAGCCGCTAAACTGGGCATCCCGGTCATCGGCGTGGTCGATACCAACCACTCGCCAGAAGGCGTTCAGTACGTTATTCCAGGCAACGACGACTCGTCGAAAGCCATCACGCTGTACGCCCGTGGCGTGGCAGACGCGATCCTGGAAGGCCGTGCAGCCGCCGGTAACGAGATCGTTGAAATGGTCAAAGCCGCAGCAGGCGACGAATTCGTCGAAGTGAACGAACAGGCTTAATTGTTCTGAGCTAGATGTAGGAAAAAGGGGTGGCCAACAGCTCCCCCTTTTTTTTAACGTAAATGGGTAGAGCAGGGCTCACCGGCCGCTCCCCTCCACCGAATACCGAATACAGGAGAAACACTATGGCAGCGATTACTGCAGCAATGGTAGGCGAACTGCGCGCCAAGACGGACGCGCCAATGATGGAATGCAAAAAAGCACTGACCGAAGCCGAAGGCGACATGGGCCGTGCCGAAGAGATCCTGCGCGTCAAGCTGGGCGGCAAGGCCTCGAAAGCGTCGTCGCGCGTGACCGCCGAAGGCGTGGTCGCCACCTACATCGCCAACGGCGTGGGCGCGCTGATCGAAGTGAACTCGGAAACCGACTTCGTCGCCAAGAACGACGACTTCCTGAACCTGGCCAACACCGCCGCCAAGCTGGTCGCCGAAAACAACCCGGCCGACGTCGCCGCGCTGCTGGCCCTGCCAGCTGGCAACGGCCAGACCCTGGACGAGGTGCGCGCCGCCTTGATCGGTAAAATCGGCGAAAACATGTCGATCCGCCGCTTCCAGCGTTTCGAAACGACCGCCAAGCTGGCCTCGTACCTGCACGGCACCCGCATCGGTGTCGTGGTCGAGTTCGACGGCGCCGACGAGCAAGTCGGTAAAGACGTCGCCATGCACATCGCCGCGATGAAGCCGGTGTCGCTGTCGGCCGACCAGGTTCCCGCCGAACTGATCGAAAAAGAGCGCTCGGTCGCCCAGTTGAAGGCCGACGAGGACGCGGCCACCGCCGCCGCCGCCGGCAAGCCTGCGCAGTCGCCGGAAATCGTCGCCAAGCGCCTCGAAGGCTCGGTCCAGAAGTATCTGAAGGAAGTGTCGCTGCTGAACCAGGCGTTCGTCAAGAACGACAAGCAGTCGATCGAACAGATGCTGAAGGAAAAAGCGACCACCGTGAAAGCGTTCACGATGTACGTCGTCGGTGAAGGCATCGAGAAGAAGGTCGATGACTTCGCCGCAGAAGTGGCCGCTCAGATGGCCGCTTCCCAGGGTTAATAGTAAAAACGGGCCGCGAGGCCCGTTTTTTTAGCCCGGCAAGATAATCTTGTCTGTAACACAAGTTGTCCCCGGCGGCCTTCGCGCCTATCTCAAGGTATGATAGGCGCCGGCAGCCTTCCCTGAATCAACCCCATACACACTTTAGGAGCCCCGTCTCATGTCCAAACCAGCCTACAAGCGCGTCCTCCTCAAATTGTCCGGCGAAGCCCTGATGGGCGATGATCCTTACGGCATCAACCGCGGCACGATCGAACGGATGGTCGCCGATGTGGCCGAGGTCGCGAAAATGGGCGTGGAACTGGCGATCGTCATTGGCGGCGGCAACATCTTCCGCGGCGTCGCCCCCGGCGCCCAAGGCATGGACCGCGCCACCGCCGACTACATGGGCATGCTCGCCACCGTCATGAACGCGCTGGCCCTGGCCGACGCGATGCGCCATGTCGGCATCACCGCGCGCGTGATGTCGGCCATCGGCATCGAACAGGTGGTCGAGCCGTATGTGCGCCCGAAGGCGCTGCAGTACCTGGAAGAGGGCAAGGTCGTGGTGTTCGCGGCCGGCACCGGCAACCCGTTCTTCACCACCGACACGGCCGCCGCGCTGCGCGGTTCCGAGATCAGCGCCGAGATCGTGCTGAAGGCCACCAAGGTCGACGGCGTCTACACGGCCGATCCGAAGAAGGATCCGAACGCCACCCTGTACCACTCGATCACCTTCGACGAGGCGATCGCCAAGCACCTGCAAGTCATGGACGCGACCGCCTTCGCGCTGTGCCGCGACCAGAAATTGCCGATCAAAGTGTTCTCCATCACCAAGCCGGGCGCGCTCGCACGCGTCATCATGGGCGAGGATGAGGGTACACTGGTCCACGTCTAACGCTGTTAGTTAATACCATCATCATTTATATCCGATCACAGGAGAGCAGCAATGTCCGTAGCTGACGTTAAAAAGAATGCGCAAGAACGCATGACCAAATCGCTGGAAACCTTGCGCGCCGATCTGGCCAAGGTGCGCACCGGCCGCGCCCACACCGGCATCCTCGACCACGTGATGGTCGAGTACTACGGTTCGCCGACGGCCCTGACCCAGGTGGCCAACGTCACCCTGATGGATGCGCGCACCATCGGCGTGCAGCCGTTCGAGAAGAAAATGGCCTCGACCATCGAAAAAGCCATCCGCGACGCCGACCTGGGCCTGAACCCGTCGTCGCAGGGCGACATGATCCGCGTGCCGACCCCGCCGCTGACCGAGGAACGCCGCAAGGAAATGGTCAAGCTGGTCAAGAGCGAAGCCGAGGACGCCAAGATCGCCGTGCGCAACATCCGCCGCGACGGCAATGAAAGCCTGAAAAAGCTGGTCAAGGACAAGGCCATCTCCGAGGACGACGAGCGTCGCGCCTCCGACGACGTGCAAAAACTGACCGACAAGTTCATCGCCGACATCGACAAGATGGTTGTTGAAAAAGAAAAAGAAGTGCTGACGGTTTAAGTTCAGCGACGTCCCGATCGCCAGCCGCCCGGCCGCGCATGTGCGTCCGGGCGGCGTCCGCTTTGGTGGCGTCTTGTTTTTTTGCGTCACACCTGCAATACTTTATACTTTGGCACCAAAGTTTTCATGAAATATACGAGTTCGACTACTGAGGTTCCGGAAGCTCCGAATGTGCCGCGTCACGTGGCGATCATTATGGATGGCAATGGCCGCTGGGCGACCAAACGCTTTCTGCCGCGCGTGGCCGGCCACGTCAAAGGCGTGGAAGCGGTGCGCACCGTGGTCGAGGCGTGCGCCCGCCGCGGCGTCGAATACCTGACCCTGTTCGCCTTCAGCTCCGAAAACTGGCGCCGCCCGGAGGAGGAAGTGTCGCTCTTGATGCGCCTGTTCGTCACGGCGCTCGACCGCGAGGTCTCCAAGCTGCACGCCAACAATATCCGCCTGAAAGTCGTCGGCGACCTGAGCCGCTTCGACGCCAAGCTGCAAGGCATGATCGCCAACGCCGAGCGCAAGACCGCCAACAATACCCGCATGACCGTCACCGTCTGCGCCAACTACGGCGGGCGCTGGGACATCATGCAGGCGGTCGGCAAGATGGTGGCCGCCCACCCCGGCGCCGGCAACTTCACCGAGGAACAACTGGCCCCGCACCTGGCGATGGCCTACGCGCCCGAGCCGGACCTGTTCATCCGCACCGGCGGCGAGCAGCGCATCTCCAACTTCCTGCTGTGGCAACTGGCTTACACCGAACTGTTCTTCACCGATATTTACTGGCCCGATTTCTCCATCGAATGCCTCGACGAGGCGATCGCCTCCTACCAGCACCGCGAGCGCCGTTTCGGCCGCACCGGCGCGCAACTGGCGGAAAAGACAAACTAATGCTGAAAACACGGATTATTACCGCGGTGCTCTTGCTGGCGGTGTTGCTGCCGGTCCTGTTCTTCAATTATTTCCCCGCGTTCGCCGTGGTCGTCACCTTGTTCGTCGGCGCCGCGATGTGGGAGGGCGCCCGCCTGTTCGGCCTGTCCGAGGCCGCCGCCAGGGTCGCCGGCGTGGTCAGCTGCGGCCTGTTCGTGCTGCTGATGTACAGCGCCCAGCCGGGCGCCGTCACCGCGCTGTACGGCGTGGCCGCGCTGCTGTGGCTGATCCGTTACGCCCCGACCCTGGGCCTGGGCCTGCCGCCGCTCAAGGGCGCGGCCAACTGGTCGATGGCCATCACCTTCAGCTTCGCCATTTTCGCCTGCTTCTTCGCCATCGTCGGCCTGTATCTGAAATCGCCGCTGTACCTGCTGTCGGTGCTGGCGCTGGTGTGGATCGCCGACATCGGCGCCTATTTCTCCGGCAAGGCCTTCGGCAAGCGCAAGCTGGCGCCCACCATCTCCCCGGGCAAATCGTGGGAGGGCGCCATCGGCGGCGGCATCGCCGTGCTGGCGATCGCCTCGCTGACCATCCTGCTGGCGGGTTCGGCCCCATGGCTGCAGGACACCTTCGCCGTGCGCCTGCAGGCGCGCTTCGGCTGGGCGCTGACGTTGCTGGCGCTGCTGGTCATCGTCGCCGCCTCCGTCATCGGCGACCTGTTCGAATCCCAACTCAAGCGCCGCGCCGCCATCAAGGACAGCAGCAACCTGCTGCCGGGCCACGGCGGCGTGCTCGACCGTGTCGACGCGCTGATTCCCGTGCTGCCGCTGGCCGCGCTGCTGACCGCCTGGCTCTGAAAGACCTTCCTATGCAACGCATCACCATCCTCGGCGCCACCGGTTCGATCGGCGTTTCCACGCTGGACGTGCTCGCCCGTCATCCGGAGCGCTATGCCGTCTACGCGCTGTCGGCGCACAGCCGCGTCGATGAACTGGCCGCCCAGTGCGTGCAATTCCGTCCCGCGCGCGCCGTCGTCGGCACGGCCGACGCCGCCGACCGCCTGGGCGCGCTGCTGCGCGCGGCCGGCGTCGCCACCGAGGTCGACTACGGCGAGGCCGCCCTGTGCGCCATCGCCAGCGCGCCCGAGGTCGACAGCGTCATGGCCGCCATCGTCGGCGCCGCCGGCCTGGCGCCGACCCTGGCCGCCGCCCGCGCCGGCAAGAAGGTGCTGCTGGCCAACAAGGAAGCGCTGGTCATGTCCGGCCAGTTGTTCATCGACGCCGCCGCCGAGGCGGGCGCCGTGCTGCTGCCGATCGACAGCGAGCACAATGCGATTTTCCAGTGCCTGCCATCGTCGTACGGCCGCAAGCCGGCGCAGAGCGGCGTCGCCAAGATCCTGCTGACCGCCTCGGGCGGCCCGTTCCTGGCGCGCGCCGTCGAGACCCTGGAAGACGTCACGCCGGAGCAGGCGTGCAAGCACCCGAACTGGTCGATGGGCCGCAAGATCTCGGTCGACTCGGCCACGATGATGAACAAGGGCCTGGAAGTGATCGAGGCGCACTGGCTGTTCGGCGCCCCGGCCGACCGGATCGACGTTGTCATCCATCCGCAGTCGGTGATCCACTCGATGGTGTCGTATGTCGACGGTTCGGTGCTGGCGCAACTGGGCAACCCGGACATGCGCACGCCGATCGCCCACGCGCTGGCCTACCCGGAGCGCATCGACTCCGGCGTCGCCCAGCTCGACCTGACGCAGATCGCCACCTTGCAGTTCGAGCGTCCCGACTTCGCCCGCTTCCCGTGCCTGGCGCTGGCCTTCGACGCCCTGCGCGCCGGCGGCACCGCGCCGGCGCTGCTGAACGCCGCCAACGAGATCGCGGTGCAAGCCTTCCTCGACCTGAAGATCGGCTTCCGCCAGATCGACCGCGTGATCGCCCACGTGATGGACGCGCTGCCGCACGGCGCCGCCGACAGCATCGAGGCCGTCATGGCGCAGGACGCGCTGGCGCGCGCCGCCGCCGAAACCCACATCGCCGGAATGGCAAAATGAACTTCCTGCAAACCGTCCTGGCGTTCGTCGTCTGCCTCGGCTCCCTGATCGTCTTCCACGAGCTGGGCCACTACCTGGTGGCGCGCTGGTGCGGCGTCAAGGTGCTGCGTTTCTCGGTCGGCATGGGCAAGGTCGTGTGGTCGCGCCGCTTCGGCCCCGACCAGACCGAATGGGCCGTGTCGGCGCTGCCGCTGGGCGGCTACGTCAAGATGCTGGACGCGCGCGAGGGCGAGCTCAAGGACCTGCCGCCGGAAGACCTGAAGCGCGAGTTTACGCGCCAGAACGTGTGGAAGCGCATCGCCATCGTCGCCGCCGGCCCGCTGGCCAATTTCCTGATCGCGATCGTGCTGTTCGCCGGCTTGTACATGTATGGCGTCGAGGAACCGGTCAGCAAGATCAGCGTGCGCGCCAGCGACGTCGCCGCGCTGGCCACCGATTCGTCGGCGGTGGACGACTCCGCCGCGCAGGACAGGCAAACCGCCAATCCGGCCGCGAGCCCGGCCGCCACGCCGGCGTGGCGGGCCGGCCTGCGCAGCGGCGACCTGGTCACCGCCATCAACGAGCAGCCGGTGGCCGTCTGGTCCGAGCTGCGCTGGAACCTGATGCAATCGGCCATCGATAAGAAGGAAGCGCGCCTGACGGTCGAGCGTCCGGGCGAGGGACGCATGCACTTCGTGCTGCCGGCCGACGTGCTGGACGCGCTCGACCTCGACGGCGACGTGCTGGGCAAACTGGGCCTGGGCGTGGCGCGTCCGGCGCCGGTGGTGCAGCAGGTGCTGCCCGGCGGCCCGGCCGAGCGCGCCGGCCTGCGGGTCGGCGACCTGCTGCTGTCGGTCGGCGGCACGCCGGTGGCCGACGGCATCGCCTTCATCGACATCATCCGCGCCTCGGCCGGCAAGACCGTCGACGTGGTGGTGCGGCGCGCCGGCCAGCCGGTCACCCTGGCCATGACGCCCCAGGCCGAGCAGGCAAAAAGCGGCAAAGGAACTGTAACAGTCGGTAAGATCAGCGCTTACGTCGCTTTGCTGCCGGATATGATCGTCGTGCCATCGTCGCCGCTGGAGGCGGTGGGCAAGGCGATGACCCGCGTCTGGGACACTTGTACGATGACGCTGAAGATGATCGGCAAGATGATCGTCGGCGAGGTCTCGCTCAAGAATGTCACCGGCCCGATCACGATCGCGGACTACGCCGGCCAGACCGCGCGCATGGGCGTGGTCAGTTATTTAAGCTTTATCGCCTTCATCAGCATCAGTTTAGGGGTAATGAATTTGCTACCGATTCCGGTTCTAGATGGGGGGCATTTGCTGTATTATTCGCTGGAAGTTTTAACTGGGCGTCCTGTGCCGGAACGTTTTAACGAGATAGCGCAGCGGGTCGGCATCGGTTTGCTGATGACGTTAATGCTGTTGGCGGTATTTAACGACGTCGCCCGGCTTTTATAAAGTAGTTCGTTGATTTAGCCATTGAATAACCCCAATGAAATTATATTCTGACCGTATTACTTCACCTTCTTTACGCCGCAGCCTGATCGGCGCCGCCGTCCTGGCGCTGTGCGCCGGCCGTGCCATGGCGATCGAACCGTTCGTCATCAAGGACATCCGCGTGGAAGGTATTCAGCGTACGGAGGCCGGCACCGTGTTCAGCTACCTGCCGGTGCGGGTGGGCGAGACCTTCAACGACGACAAGAGCGTCACCGCCATCAAGGCGCTGTACGCGACCGGCTTCTTCAAGGACGTCAAGCTCGAAGCCGACGGCCAGGTGCTGGTGGTGCTGGTCGAGGAACGTCCGGCCATCTCCAAGGTGGAGTTCACCGGCACCAAGGAATTCGAGAAGGACACGCTGGTCAAGGCGCTTAAAGACATCGGCGTCGGCGAAACCAAGATTTTCGACAAGGCCTCGGTCGACCGCGCCGAGCAGGAACTGAAGCGCCAATACCTGTCGCACGGCCTGTACGGCGTCAAGATCGTCACCACCGTCACGCCGATCGAGCGTAACCGCGTCAACATCACGTTCGCGGTCGACGAGGGCGACGTCGCCAAGATCAAGCAGATCAACATCGTCGGCAACAAGGTGTTCGACGACAAGGAACTGAAGCAGCAGCTGGCCCTCAACACCGGCGGCTGGTTCAGCTGGTACACCAAGGCCGACCAGTATTCCAAGACCAAGCTGACCGGCGACATCGAGTCGCTCAAGTCCTTCTACCTCGACCGCGGCTACATCGAGATGAACATCGATTCGACGCAAGTGTCGATCACGCCGGACAAGAAGGACATCTACATCACGATCAACATCACCGAAGGCGAGAAGTACACCGTCTCCGGCATCAAGTTCGAGGGCGAGACCTTCGGCCGCGAAGAAGAGCTGCGCTCGCTGGTCCTGCTGCGCAACGGCGAGACCTATTCCGGCGCGCGCCTGACCGCGACCAACAAGCTCATTTCCGACCGCCTCGGCACCTTCGGCTACGCCTTCGCCAACGTCAACGCCAATCCGGACATCAACCGCGAAAAGCGCGAAGTGGCGTTCACCTTCTTCATCGATCCGGGCAAGCGCGCCTACGTGCGCCACATGAACATCGCCGGCAACACCACCTCGCGCGACGAGGTGATACGCCGCGAGTTCCGCCAGTTCGAGTCGTCCTGGTACGACGCCAACAA
The DNA here is from genome assembly GCA_963511605.1 of uncultured Duganella sp. Classification (GTDB taxonomy): domain Bacteria; phylum Pseudomonadota; class Gammaproteobacteria; order Burkholderiales; family Burkholderiaceae_D; genus Rugamonas. Next base: position 133,240 of record CAUPJZ010000003.1, read on the forward strand.
GATCAAGCTGTCGCGCGACCGCGTCGACCGCCTGGGCTACTTCAAGGACGTCACCGTCGACACGCCGGAGGCGCAGGGCACCTCCGACCAGGTCGACGTCAACCTGACCGTGGTCGAAAAGCCGACCGGTAACTTCCAGATCGGCGGCGCGTTCTCGCAGTCGGAGAAGTTCACCTTCCAGGCGGCGATCCAGCAGGCCAACTTCGCCGGCTCGGGCACCACCGTCGGCATGGAGCTCAACACGTCCAAGTACAGCCGCACGATTTCGTTCTCGCAGACCGACCCGTATTACACCGACGACGGCGTCTCGCGCTCGTACGAGATTTATCTGCGCACGCAGAAACCGCCGGCGCTCAACACCGGTTACTACACCATCAAGCAGCAGGGTGGGCGCGTCAGCTACGGCGTGCCGTTCTCCGAAGTCGACACCGTCTTCTTCGGCATCGGCCTGGAACGCTCGAACATCGAGACCGACCAGACCTCGCCGACCCGCTTCCTGCAATACGTGCGCGACATCACCGGCATCCAGAGCGGCATCGGCAGCGCCAAGACCAACGCCGTGCCGCTGACGATGGCGTGGGCGCGCGACAGCCGCGATTCGGCGCTGACGCCGACCGTGGGCCGCTACCAGCGCGCCAACCTGGAACTGGACATCATCGGCCAGCAGAAGTACTACCGCGCGGTCTACGAACAGCAGTGGTACAAGCCGCTGTTCTCGAAGGTGACCCTGGCGCTCAAGGGCGAGATCGACTACGGCCGCGGGCTGCGCGACAGCTCCTATCCGGTGTTCAAGAACTTCTACGGCGGCGGTATCGGTTCGGTGCGCGGCTACCTGAGCTCCTCGCTGGGCGCGGTCGATCCGCGTTACGGCGACGCGCTGGGCGGCGCCTCGCGCCTGATCGGCAACGCCGAGCTGCAGATGCCGTTCCCCGGCTCGGGCCAGGACCGCAGCCTGCGCTGGTTCGCCTTCCTCGACGGCGGCCAGGTCTACCAGGAAGGCGAGAAGATGCGCCTGCAGCAGTTGCGCTATTCGTCCGGGCTGGGCATCAGCTGGATTTCGCCGGTCGGCCCGCTCAAGTTGAGTTATGCTAAGCCTTTGAACGCCAAGGAAGGCGACCGCCTGGAACGCTTCCAGTTCCAGATGGGTAGCGGCTTCTGATGCCGGCGGTCGCCGACATCGCAGCGCGCAGCGTACCGTACCAATATTTACCTCGGAGAAACAAGTTGAAGACTGCATCCGCTAATCTGACCAAATATCTCGCCGTGCTCGCGCTGGGCTGGAGTGCATTGGCGCCGGTGCAGGCCCAGACCTCGGCCTCGCGCATCGCCTGGCTCAGCCCCGAGCGCATCTACAACGAGTCCAAGCTGGCCAAGCTGGCCAGCGAGAAGCTGCAGGAAGAGTTCAAGAGCCGCGAGAAGGCCATGCAGGACATGGCGGGGCGCCTGAAGACGGCGTCCGACAAGCTGGAGAAGGAAGCGCCGGCGCTGTCCGAGGCCGACCGCGTCAAGCGCCAGCGCGACGTGTTCGAACTCGATAAGGAATACCAGCGCCGCCAGCGCGAGTTCCGCGAGGATCTGAGCCAGCGCACCAACGAGGAGCGCCAGGCCATCTCGGACCGCGCCACCAAGATCATCCGCCAGATGGCCAATGTCGAAGGCTTCGACATCGTGCTGCAGGACGCGGTATGGGCGAGCCCGCGCATCGACATCACCGACAAGGTGCTGGCGGCGCTCGATAAAGACAAATAAATCACACAAGATTGGATACCCCGATGGGCACTCGACTGGGAGAATTGGTCGAACGCTTCGGCGGGCAGTTGATGGGTGACGCGAACCTGGAAGTGACCGGGATCGCGCCATTGACCGACGCCGGCGTTTCGCACATCAGCTTTCTGAGCAACAGCAAACTGCGCGCCCAGGCGCTGCAGACGGCGGCGGCGGCGTTGATCGTCTCGCCCGCCGACGATGAATTCATCGCCGCCGGCTACACCGGCGCGCGCATCGTCACCCCCAACCCGTACGTCTACTTCGCCAGGGCGGCGCAGTATTTCCACTCGCTGACGGCCATCGTGCCGCCGGCGGGCATCCATCCGACCGCCTTCATCGGCGAGGGCGCGCAGATCGCCGCCTCCGCCCATATCGGACCGAAGGTGGTGGTGGAACCGGGCGCGGTGATCGGCGAGCACGCCGTCATCGACGCCGGCTGCTACATCGGGCGCGAGGCGGTCATCGGCGAGGGCACGCACTTCTTCGCCAACGTCACCTTCCACGCCTACTGCCAGATCGGCGCGCGCGGCATCATCCACTCGGGCGCCGTCATCGGCACCGACGGCTTCGGCTTCGCCAACGAGAAGGGCGTCTACATCAAGATCCCGCAGACCGGCCGCGTGATGATCGGCGACGACGTCGACATCGGCGCCAACACCACGGTCGACCGCGGCGCGCTGGCCGACACGGTGATCGAGGACGGCGTCAAGCTCGACAACCTGATCCAGATCGCCCACAACTGCCATATCGGCGCGCACACGGCGATGGCCGGCTGCGTCGGCATGGCCGGCAGCACCACCGTCGGCAAGTACTGCACGTTCGGCGGCGCCGCCATGATCAACGGCCATATCACCATCGCCGACCACGTGAACGTCGGTCCGTCGACGATGATCCCGCGCTCGCTGACGGAACCCGGCACCTATATCGGCTACTACCCGATGTCGCGCCCGGCCGAATGGGAAAAGTCGGCCGTCATCGTGCGCAACCTGTCGGCCATGCGCGACAAGGTGCGCGCGCTGGAAAAAACAATTAAAACATTGACGAATCAAGAAGAGAAATAATTATGACCACCACTCCGGAAACCACCGAATCGTCCTGCACCAAGAAGTGCCTGGATATTCACGCGATCAAACAGTACCTGCCGCATCGTTATCCGATGCTGCTGGTGGACCGCGTGCTGGATTGGGAGGCCAACAAGCGCATCACGGCGATCAAGAACGTCACCGCCAACGAGGAATTCTTCAACGGCCATTTCCCGCACAAGCCGGTCATGCCGGGCGTGCTGATGATCGAGGCGATGGCGCAAACGGCGGCCATCCTGTCGTTCCTGTCGATCGGCGTCAAGCCGGACGAGAACTCGGTGGTGTACTTCGTCGGCATCGACAACGCCCGCTTCAAGCGTCCGGTCGAACCGGGCGACCAGCTGGTGATGAATGTCGAGATCCTGCGCCACGCGCGCGGCATCTGGAAGTACAAGGCGGTCGGCACGGTCGACGGCCAGCTCGCGCTCGAGGCGGAGCTGATGTGCACCATCCGCAGCGCCACCGACGCCAGCCAGCCGATGGGGAAGTAAGCATGTCGAAGATTCACGCCACCGCCATCGTCGATCCCAAAGCGGAACTCGACAGCAGCGTCGAGGTCGGGCCGTATTCGGTCATCGGCCCGAACGTGCGCATCGGCTCGGGCACCGTGGTCGGTCCGCACGTGGTCATCGAAGGCCACACCACCATCGGCTGCGACAACAAGTTCTTCCAGTTCTCGTCGATCGGCGCCGCGCCGCAGGACAAGAAGTGGTCGGGCGAACCGACCCGCCTGGACATCGGCGACCGCAACACGATCCGCGAATTCTGCACCTTCAACACCGGCACGGTGCAGGACAAGGGCGTCACGACGCTCGGTCACGACAACTGGATCTCGGCCTACGTCCACCTGGCGCACGACTGCCAGGTCGGCAGCAACACGATCTTCTCGAACAACGCGCAGATCGCCGGCCACGTCGAAATCGGCGACTGGGTGATCATGAGCGGCTTCGCCAACGTCCACCAGTTCTGCAAGATCGGCGCCCACGCCTTCGTCGGCATGAGCACCTCGCTGACCCAGGACGTGCCGCCGTTCGTGCTGTTGAACGGTAACCCGGCGCAGGCGCACGGCGTCAATATCGAGGGTCTGAAGCGGCGCGGTTTCACGCGCGAGCAGATCAACGGCATCCGCACCGCCTACAAGCTGATTTACCGCTCCGGCCTGACCCTGGAAGAGGCCAAGGCCGCGCTGCTGGCCGAGGAGCAGGCCACGCCTGCCGCCGCCGAGCAGATTCGTTCGATGCGCGAATTCCTCGGCACCGCCAGCCGTGGCATCGTCCGCTGACATGACGCAGCCGGAGCGATCGCCACTATCGCTGGCGGTCGTCGCCGGCGAGCCTTCGGGCGACGTGCTGGCCGCGCGCCTGTTATCGGGACTGCGTCCGCATCTGCCGGACGCGCGCTTCCACGGCATCGGCGGCGAGCATATGATGGCGCAGGGCTTCGAATCGCACTACCCGATCGACAAGCTGACCGTGCGCGGCCTGCTGGCCGTGATCCCGCGCTATCCCGAAATCAAGCGCATCCAGAACGAACTGCGCGACCGCCTGCTGGCCGAGCGGCCGGCCGCCTTCATCGGCGCCGACTATCCGGGCTTTAACCTGGGCCTGGAGATGCAGCTCAAGGACGCCGGCATCCCGACCGTCCACTACATCGGGCCGCAGATCTGGGCCTGGCGCGGCGGCCGCATCAAGAAAATCATCAAGGCGGTGTCGCACATGCTGGTGGTCTTCCCGTTCGAGGAGGAGATCTACCGGCAGGCCGGGGTGCCGGTCAGCTATGTCGGCCATCCGCTGGCCGAGCTGATACCGATGGCGCCGGACGAAGCGGCGGCGCGCCGCGTCCTCGGCCTGCCGGAGGCCGCCAACGTGGTGGCCATCATGCCGGGCAGCCGCATGTCGGAACTGAAGTACAACACGGCCGCCTTCATCGGCGCCGCCAAACTGCTCAAGCAGCGCGACCGCTCGCTGCGCTTCGTCGCGCCGATGGCGGGCGAGCGCCAGCGCCGGTACTTCGTCGAACTGGTGGCGCAGGCCGGCCTGCAGGACGTGGAAATCCAGCTGCTCGACGGCCAGTCGCACACCGCCATCGCGGCGGCCGACGCCGTGCTGGTGGCCTCGGGCACGGCGTCGCTGGAGGTGGCGCTGTTCAAGAAGCCGATGGTGATCGCGTATAAAATGATGGCGGCCGAATACCAGATCCTGCGCCACTTCGGCTACCAGCCGTGGATCGGATTGCCGAACATTCTTGCGCGCGAATTCCTGGTGCCGGAAATGGTGCAACATGAGGCCAGCCCGCAGGGACTGGCGGACGCCATGTGGAAGCAATTGAGCGACGTGCCGCACCGCCTCAAGCTGGTGCAGCGCTTCAGCGACATGCATCACAGCCTGCTGCGCAATAGCGCGGTGGAGAGCGCGGCGGCGGTGCTCAAGGTAATTTCAAAGTAGAGAATCAACGTGAAAAATCAACATCCCGGTTTGTTCGACGACCTGCCCGATTCGCCCGACGAGATCATTTGCGGCGTCGATGAAGCCGGCCGTGGCCCGCTGGCCGGGCCGGTGTTCGCCGCCGCCGTCATCCTCGACGTCTCGCGGCCCATCGCCGGCCTGCGCGACTCGAAAAAGCTGACCGAGGCCAAGCGCGATTTGCTCGCGCCCCTGATCAAGGCGCAGGCGCTGGCCTGGGCCATCGCCGAGGCGTCGGAAGAGGAGATCGATAAACTCAATATCCTGCAGGCGTCGATGCTGGCGATGCGGCGCGCGGTGGAGGCGCTGAAGACGGTGCCGACCTTGGCCCTGATCGACGGCAACCGCTGCCCGGTCATGAAAATCCAGAGCATCGCCGTCATCGGCGGCGACGACAAGGTCGACGCCATTTCGGCGGCGTCGATCCTGGCCAAGACCGCCCGCGACGCCGCGCTGGTGGCGCTGCACGCGCGATATCCGCATTACTGCTTCGACCAGCACAAGGGCTATGGCACGGCGCTGCATATGGAGCGCCTGCGCGAGCATGGCGCCTCGCCGGTGCACCGCCGGTCGTTCGCGCCCGTGCGCGAGGTGCTGGAGCTGCACGCGCTGCGCAACGGCGTGGTGGTGGAGACGGTCAAGGTGGCGAAGGTGGGGCAAGCCGCGCAAACCATGGACTTGCTGCCCGCCGGAAGGTTCGCATGAAGACCATCACCTCACGCGACAACGCGCAATACAAGGAACTGGTCAAGCTGGCCGGCAGTTCGCAGGCGCGCCGCAAGTCCGGCCGCACCCTGCTGGACGGCGTGCATCTGTGCCAGGCTTATTTGCAGCTGCGCGGCCTGCCGGAGCAGTGCATCGTCAGCGAGACCGCGCTGCACAACCCGGAAGTGATGGACATCGTCGGCCAATTGGAGGCCAGGCACGCGCACGTGCTGGCGCTGCCGGATGCGTTGTACAACGCCGTCAGCCAGGTCGAACACGGCGTCGGCGTGATGTTCTCGGTGCAAACGCCGGAGCGGGCCGTCACCGAGCCGCTGGCGGTATCGGCGGTGCTGCTCGATAACGTGCAGGACCCCGGCAACGTCGGCTCCATCCTGCGCAGCGCGGCGGCGGCTGGCATCAAGCAAGTCTATTGCAGCGCCGGCACCGCGTTCTGCTGGTCGCCCAAGGTGCTGCGGGCGGCGATGGGCGCGCACTTCGTGCTCGATATTTTCGAGAACGTCGACCTGGCCGCGCTGGTGTCTTCGTCCAAGGTGACGTCGCTGGCCACCAGTGGCTACGCCACGCAGCGCCTGTACGACGTCGATCTGCGGCAGCCGGTCGCCTGGCTGTTCGGCCACGAAGGGCAGGGCGTGGCGGACGATCTTTTATCGATGGCGACCCACCAGGTGGTGATACCGCATCTGGGACAAGTGGAGTCGCTCAACGTCGCCGCATGCGCGGCAGTATGCTTTTTCGAACAAGTCAGGCAGAATCAACTGTAGAACGTTTGATCGGAGCCGTCATGGATATCGCGCAGTTGCACTTTCTTGTAGCGGAAGGGGATCAGGTACAACGACACGCGCTGGCCGATATCCTGGTCCATTTGGGCGTGGGCCGGATCACGCAAGCGCCCGACGGCTACACCGCGCTGCGCCACTTCAGCGCCGGCATCACGCCGCCGGTCGATATCGCCATCCTCGACCTGGCCCTGCCAGGCATGGACGCATTGGAACTGATACGCCGGTTGGGGGAAGCGAAAAGCAGCGCCGGCATCATCATCGTCGGCGCCCAGACCAACGCGGTTCTGTTCTCGGTCGAGACGATGGCCTACGCCTACGGCGTCAACGTGCTGGGCGCGGTCGGCAAGCCGGTCATCGGCAGTCGCCTCGAAGCGCTGGTCGCCAATCATTTGCATCGTCCTGAACCCCACGCCGCCACCGGCAAGGTGCAGCCGATGTCGTTCGCCGAAGTGGGCGCCGGATTGCAGGCGCGCGAATTCGATCCCCACTTCCAGCCCAAGATAGAACTGGAGACCGGGCAGGTCAAGGGGCTGGAGATGTTCGCGCGCTGGCGCCATCCGCTGCATGGCGTACTGGGGCCGGCATCGTTCATGCCGGCGCTGGAGCAGAACCGGCGCATCGACTTCCTCGACTGGAGCATGATCGAAAAGTCGGTCGCCGCCTGCCGCACCTTGCACGACCAGGGCATCCCGATCTCGTTCTCGATCAACGTCGACCAAAGCACGTTGGCGCACCCGCAGTTCATGGAGCAGATCGCGGCCTGTCTCGCGCGGCACAGCATCCTGCCGGACTACATCACCTTCGAGATGACCGAATCGTCGGTGCTGACGACCGACCCGCACTTCCTCGAGCGGCTGCTGCGGCTGCGGATGAAAGGCTTCGGTCTCGCCATCGACGACTACGGCACGGGGCGCAGCAATCTGCAACTGCTGGCGCGCATACCGTTCTCGGAATTGAAGATCGACCGCAGCTTCGTCGACGGCGCCTCCAAGAAGCAAGCGATCGGCACGGTGCTGCGGTCGTGTTTGGGCCTGGCGCGCAGCCTGGACCGGCGCTCGGTCGCGGTCGGCGTCGAAACCAAGCAGGACTGGGACTTCCTGCAAGGGCTGGGCTGCACCTACGCGCAAGGCTACTACATCGCCAAGCCGATGCCGGTCGAAGAATTCCCCGCCTGGCTCGCCGACTGGCAACATTTCTTCTGAATCTGCGCCACAATTGCCTGCGTCTGTCTAATTGCGTCTAAAACACGTAGGGCGGATTAGCGCAGCGTAATCGGCCATGCATGCCTGGCCAGCGGCTCATAGATGGCCGATTACGGCGTCCCGCCTAATCCGCCCTACGTGTCGCCCAGGTATCCTCGCGTCCCAGCCTTCGGGTTTGCGCCGTATCAAACCTGTCCGGCTTCAACAAAAGCAAACTCGACCTCAGCTTTTCCATTTCCTGTGAGGTCAGACATGGCAAAACGTAAACCGAATGGCGGGGCGGTAGATGGCGCCGGCTCCGTTTTGAGCACCGTCGCGGGGCCGTCGGAACCGCCGCAGCCGACCCGTCTCGGGCCGCCCAATCAGATCGCCGAACAACTGCTGGCGAAAGTCGTGACCGACCAGGCGCTTGCCGCCGACATGCCGTTCAATCCGACCAAGCCACTGGAGTATGGCGAAGCTGCCTACACGCCGCACGAGGGCGATACGGAGACGCCGGCCAGCAATTGGGCCACCGCCAGCACCAGCACCGAGAGCGTCGCCTCGCCCAAGGTCGGCGACGGCCAGCCCGATATCGGCGAGAATCCGCTCGATGGTCCGCTGGACCGCGTGCGGGTCGATGACAGCGGCCGGGAGCTGACCACCAATCAGGCGGTGCCGGTGGCCGACAATCAGCATAGCCTGAAGATCGGCCTGCGCGGCCCGACGGCGATGGAGGACTTCATCCTGCGCGAGAAGATCACCCACTTCGACCATGAGCGCATTCCCGAACGCGTGGTCCACGCGCGCGGCTCGGCCGCCCACGGCTACTTTGAAAGTTACAACGACCTGTGCGCCATCACGCGCGCCGCGCCGTTTAGCGCTGCCGGCAAACGCACGCCGGTGTTCGTGCGCTTCTCCACCGTGGCCGGCGAACGCGGGTCGGCCGATACCGTGCGCGATGTGCGCGGCTTCGCCGTCAAGTTCTATACCGACGAGGGCAATTGGGATTTGGTCGGCAATAACATGCCGGTCTTCTTCATCCAGGACGCGATGAAGTTCCCCGACCTGATTCATTCGGTCAAGCCGGAGCCGCACCACGCGATGCCGCAGGCTGCCAGCGCCCACGACACCTTCTGGGATTTCGCCTCGCTCAGTCCGGAGATTTTCCATATGCTGATGTGGCATACGTCCGACCGCGCCATCCCGCGTAGTTACCGCATGATGCAGGGCTTCGGGGTGCACACCTTCCGGCTGGTGAACGCGAAGGGCGAATCGGTATTCTGCAAATTCCACTGGACGCCGAAGGCCGGCACGCATTCCCTGGTGTGGGACGAGGCGGTACGGCTGGCCGGCGCCGATCCTGATTACCACCGCCGCGACCTGTGGGAGGCGATCGACAGCGGCCAGTTCCCCGAGTGGGAGCTCGGCCTGCAGTTGTTCAGCGAGGAGCAGGCCGCCCAGTTCCCGTTCGATATCCTCGATCCGACCAAGCTCGTGCCCGAGGAGATGGTGCGCCTGCGTCCGGTGGGCCGGCTGGTTTTGGACCGCAATCCGGATAACTTCTTCGCCGAGACCGAGCAGGTGGCGTTTTGCGCCGCGCATGTGGTGCCCGGCATCGACTTCACCGATGACCCATTGCTGCAAGGGCGGCTACATTCGTATATCGACACCCAGATCTCGCGGCTGGGCGGCGCGAACTTCCACGAGATCCCCATCAACACGCCGCTGGCGCAGATCCACAACAACCAGCGCGAGGGTTTTCATCGGCAGTCGATCAACCGGGGACGCGTCAACTACGAGCCGAATTCGCTGGCCGGCGGCTATCCGTTCCAGGCCGGCGCGGGCGGGTTTGCCAGCTTCCCCGAGCCGGTGCGGGCGACCAAGGTGCGCGGCAAGCCGGAGCTGTTCGCCGACCATTATTCGCAGGCGCGCCTGTTCTGGATCAGCCAGACGCCGGTCGAGCAGGCGCACATCATCAGCGCCTTCCGTTTCGAGCTGACGCGGGTGCAGACGCCGGCCGTGCGCCGGCGCGTGTTGGCGGGACTGGTCAATGTCGACGAGCGGCTGGCGGCGATGGTGGCGGCCGGGTTGGGGATGGCGGTGCCGCCGCCGCTGCCGCCGGCGACGGAGCGGCCGCTGTACCAGTATCCGCCGTCGTCGGCGCTGTCGTTGTTTAGCCGCCCGGGCAATATCGGGGTGGCCACGCGGCGGGTCGCGCTGCTGGTGGCACCCGGTGTCGATGGGCTGCAGACACGCAAGTTGTATGCCGCGCTGCTGGATGCCGCCGCCGTGCCGCGATTGGTCGGCCAGCGGGTGGGGAAGGTGGCCGCCGACGACGATGCGCCGTTGGATATCGAAATCAGTTTCGAGGCCGGGCCTTCGGTGCTGTTCGATGGGGCGATCGTTCCGGACTGCGCGGATGGGGAAGGTAAACTTAGCCGGGATGCGTTGGCGATTGAGTTCCTGAAGCTGCAGTACCGGCATAATAAGCCGCTGCTGGCGCTGGGGTCGGGCGCGGTGTTGCTGCGGGCGGCCGGTATTCCGGCCAAGCTGCCGAATGGCGAGCCTGATCCGGGTGTGATCCTCGCGCAGGAGGGGGAGGTGGGGCCGGCGTTGGCGCGCTTCGAGACGGCGTTGGCGCAGCATCGGATTTATGCAAGGGAGACCGATCCGCCTCGGGTTTGAGTTTGTTTGCCGACGGAGCTTGCATGGCCGATTACGCTTCGCTAATCCGCCCTACGTGTCTCCGTGGTTTTTTGTCTCCATGGCCGTTGATTTAATGAGCGATGCTTTTTGCGGTGTCGATCATCTTGAAGTATGCGGGCTTGGGCTTTTGCTGGCGGTCGAACAGCAGCGGCGAGTCGTGGCGTCCTTCATACTCGCCGTGATTGAGCCAGGTGTGGCTGTCGGAGATGCCCCACAGCGTGACCGCGCGCAGCTCGGGGTGCGCCAGGAAGACCTTCATCAGCGCCGCATAGCGCTCGCCCTGCAGTTGCAGCAGCTTCTCCTCGGTGTCCGACAGCGACTTGGCCTGGTACCGGTACAGACTGATGTCGAGCTCCGTGACCTGGTTCTCCAGGCCTAGCCGCGCGAAGGTGGTCAGCGATTCGTCGATCGATTCCACCGACGGGCCGAACACCGATACATGCATCTGGTGCCCGACCCCGTGCACCGGCACGCCGCGCGCGATCAAGCCCTTGACGATCCGTTCCAGGCACTGGCGCTTGGCCGGTTCCTCGGTCGAATAGTCGTTGATATACAGCCGCGCCTTGGGATCGGCGGCGTGGGCGTAGCGGAAGGCCTGCTCGATATACGCGTCGCCGGTCGCGGCGAACCATTTGTCCTTGCGCAGGCAGTTGGGCTGCTTCTCGTCGATGACTTCATTGACCACGTCCCAGGCATACACCGCGCCTTTGTAGCGGCCGACGACCGTTTCAATATGCGACTTCAAACGCGCCAGCACCAGATCGCGCGACGCCGGTTTGCCCTCCCTGTCGGTCCACATCCATTCAGGGGTACGCAGATGCCACAGCAAGGTGTGGCCGCGCATGGCCATGCCGCTTCCTTGAGCGTAGGCCACCAGCTTGTCGGCCGGCGCGAAATTGTACGCGCCTTCCTTGGGCTGGATATCGGTCGGCTTCATGACGTTTTCGGCGACGATGCTGTTGAAGTGCCTCGCCAGCAGCGGCGCTTCGGCCGACGTCAGTTGCGACGGTTCGATGGCGGCGCCGATCTTCAGCCGGCCCTCGTAGGCTTTCGCCAAAGAAGGCGTCTCCTGCGCGGCCCCGTTCAAAACAAAAGTCCCCAACAGCATGGTCAACGCGGCGCGCCGGATCATGTCAGTACTCCCGACGGTTAGGTTTGATCTCTTGCAGGATCGTGGTCGAAATCTCCTCGATCGATTTGGTCGTCGACGACAGCCAGCGGATGCCTTCGCGCTTCATCATCATTTCCGCCTCGTTGACCTCATAGCGGCAGTTCTCGATCGACGCGTACTTGCTGCCGGCCCGGCGCTCGTTGCGGATCTCGGCCAGGCGCTCCGGCGTGATCGTCAGCCCGAAAATCTTCGGCTTGAAGTCGTACAGCGACGACGGCAGCTTGCCGCGTTCGAAATCGTCCGGGATCAGCGGATAGTTGGCCGCCTTGATCCCGTACTGCATGGCCAGATACAGGCTGGTTGGCGTCTTGCCGGAGCGCGAAACGCCCACCAGGATCACATCGGCCGAGGCCAGGTTCTTGTGCGATTGGCCGTCGTCGTGCGCCAGCGAGAAGTTGATCGCCTCGATGCGGTTCTTGTATTCCTCGCTGTCGACAATGTTGTGTGAGCGGCCAATGGTGTGTGTCGATTTGACATTTAATTCTTGTTCCAGCGGAGCAACAAAGGTCTGGAACAAGTCCATATACATGCCTTTGCAGGCGCGGATCACGTCCGATAATTGGGTCTGCACCAGGGTCGAAAAGATGATCGGACGTTGACCGTCGGTTGCAAAAGCCTCGTTGATCTTGCGCGCCGCGTCGTGCGCCTTGTCCAGGGTATCGATGAAAGGCAGTCGGACCTGGCGGAAGCGCAACTCGAACTGGGTTAGCACGGAGTGACCAAAAGTTTCGGCCGTGATGCCGGTGCCGTCGGAGACGAAGAACACGGTGCGGGCGGACGACGGCAGGGGAGGACGTTGTTCTTGTGTCATGTGATGTAAGCCTGTCAGGATTGTGAATCGTCAATTTGAGCCGCAGGCTGTAGAATGGACGCCATAGGTAAGATTGTGCTGCACGACGCCCAGAATAACAAGAATGAAACAAAGCGTCTGCGCACCGCCGGAAGATTTCTATCATCAAAAGGTGTCAATATGTCTAACGCAGCATTGAAGGAGCAAAACAACGAAGCGGTTTACGTCGCGTCGTTCGAAAATTTGCGCATGACGGATGTCGAATCCGTCGGCGGCAAGAACGCCTCGCTGGGCGAAATGATCAGCCAACTGGCGGAAGCCGGTGTGCGTGTTCCGGGCGGCTTCGCCACCACGGCGCAGGCATTCCGCGACTTCCTGTCGCATAGCGTCGGTGGCGGCAAGCCGCTGGCCGAGCGCATCGCCGACCGCCTCGCCGACTTGAACATCGACGACGTGCGCTCGCTGGCGCAAGCTGGCGCCGAGATCCGTCAATGGATCGTCGAGACCCCGTTCCAGCCACGCCTGCAACAAGAGATCGAGACTTTCTACGACAAACTGGTGGCCGATTCGAGCACCGAAATGTCGTTCGCCGTGCGTTCGTCGGCCACCGCCGAGGATTTGCCGGACGCCTCGTTCGCCGGCCAGCAGGAGACCTTCCTCAACGTCGTCGGTATCGAAAACGTGTTGGACGCGATGAAGCACGTCTTCGCCTCGCTGTACAACGACCGCGCGATCTCGTACCGCGTCCACAAAGGCTTCACCCACGCCGAAGTCGCCCTGTCGGCCGGCGTGCAGCGCATGGTCCGTTCCGACCTGGGCGCGGCCGGCGTGATGTTCACCATCGACACCGAGTCCGGCTTCAAGGACGTGGTCTTCGTCACCTCCAGCTATGGTCTGGGCGAGACGGTGGTGCAGGGCGCCGTCAATCCCGACGAATTCTACGTCCACAAACCGATGCTGGAAAAAGGCAAATCGCCTGTCATCCGCCGCAACATCGGCTCCAAGCTGCTGAAGATGGAGTTCACCAACGAAGCCAAGGCTGGCCGCTCGGTCAAGACCGTTGACGTGCCGGTGGAAATGCGCAACCGCTACTCGCTGAACGACACCGAAGTGGTGGAGCTGGCCAAGTACGCCGTCATCATCGAAAACCACTACGGCCGTCCGATGGACATCGAGTGGGGCAAGGATGGCCGCGACGGCAAACTGTACATCCTGCAGGCGCGTCCCGAGACCGTCAAATCGCAGCAGAAGGCGACCGACGTGCAGCAGCGTTTCAAGCTGAAATCGAGCGGCACGGTGCTGGCCTCCGGCCGCGCGATCGGCCAGAAGATCGGCGCCGGTCCGGTGCGCGTGATCCACGACCCGGCCGACATGGAACGCGTGCAGCCCGGCGACGTGCTGGTGGCCGACATGACCGATCCTAACTGGGAACCGGTCATGAAGCGCGCCTCGGCGATCGTCACCAATCGCGGCGGCCGTACCTGCCACGCGGCGATCATCGCCCGCGAACTGGGCGTGCCCGCGGTCGTCGGTTGCGGCGACGCCACCGAGATCCTGAAGGACGGCACCTTCGTCACCGTGTCCTGCGCCGAAGGCGACGAGGGCAAGATCTACGACGGCCTGCTGGAAACGGAAGTATCGGAAGTGGCGCGCGGCGAGCTGCCGAAACTGCCGACCAAGATCATGCTCAACGTCGGCAATCCGCAGCTGGCATTCGACTTCCAGTCGGTGCCGAACGCCGGCGTCGGCCTGGCGCGTCTTGAATTCATCATCAACAACAACATCGGCGTCCACCCGAAAGCGATTCTGGAATACCCGAACATCGATGCGGACCTGAAAAAAGCGGTGGAATCGGTCGCGCGCGGCCACGCCTCGCCGAAGGCCTTCTACGTCGACAAGCTGGCCGAGGGTATCGCCACCATCGCCGCCGCCTTCTGGCCAAAACCGGTGATCGTGCGCCTGTCGGACTTCAAGTCGAACGAGTACAAGAAGCTGATCGGCGGCTCGCGCTACGAGCCGGACGAGGAAAATCCGATGCTGGGCTTCCGCGGCGCGGCGCGCTACCTGGCCGAGGACTTCGCCGGCGCGTTCGAAATGGAATGCCAGGCGATGAAGCGTGTGCGGAACGACATGGGCCTGACCAATGTCGAGATCATGGTGCCGTTCGTGCGTACCCTGGGCCAAGCCGAGAAGGTCGTCAACCTGCTGGCCAAGAACGGCCTGGTGCGCGGCGAAAACGAACTGCGCCTGATCATGATGTGCGAAGTGCCGTCGAACGCGATCCTCGCCGACCAGTTCCTGGAGCACTTCGACGGCTTCTCGATCGGGTCCAACGATCTGACCCAGCTGACCCTGGGCCTGGACCGCGATTCCGGCATGGCGCTGTTGGCCGCCGACTTCGACGAGCGCGATCCGGCCGTCAAGGCGCTGCTGTCGCTGGCGATCAAGGCTTGCCGCGCGCAGGGCAAGTACATCGGCATTTGCGGCCAGGGTCCTTCCGACCATCCGGACTTCGCGGTCTGGCTGATGGAGCAGGGCATTGAATCGATGTCGCTGAATCCTGATTCGGTGATCGACACGTGGCAGAAGCTGGCCGCGCTGCAGAAGTAAGAATAAAGTTTGACGCGGACTAAAAATGGTATAGACTGGAGTTGTCGAATTTAGTTGCAAAATACTCTATCAATACCATCGCATTTACCAGCGGTCTCGTAGCAAAAACCCTCGTGTCCCGATTCGGGAAGCGGGGGTTTTTGCATTTTTCAACTGCCATAAAGGGAGAACATCATGGCTGACTGGAGTTACTGGCTTGTCGCCGCCGGGGCGATCGTCATCGTGGAGCTGTTCATCGGCACGTTCTACCTGCTGATGATCGCGATCGGGCTGGCCGCCGGCGCGCTGGCCGCGCTGCTGGGGCTCGGCCTCGCATTGCAGACGCTGGTGGCCGCGCTGGTGGGCGTCGCCGCCACGGTCGCGCTGCGTCGCAGTCGCTTTGGCAAGCAGGGTGGCCGCGTGCAGGCCGAGCGCGATCCCAACGTCAATATGGATATCGGGCAGACGGTCAATGTGCCTGCCTGGCAGGATGGCTCGGCGCGCGTGATGTATCGCGGCGCGCTGTGGGACGTGGAGCTCGAGCGCAGCGCGTTGGAGGCCAATCCCGCGCCGGGGCAGTACAAGATCCGCGAAGTGCGCGGCAGCCGCCTGATCGTGGCCGGCTAAGATTAATTCACTGGAGAGTTTAGATGGATATCAGTTTTGGTAACGTAAGTCTGGTCCTGTTTGTCCTGGCGTTGGTGTTTGTGTTCAAGACCATCAACGTGGTGCCGCAGCAGCACGCGTGGGTGGTCGAGCGGCTTGGTAAATACCATGCGACCCTGGGGCCGGGCCTCAATATCGTGATCCCGTTCGTCGACCGCATCGCCTACAAGCACGTGCTCAAGGAGATCCCGCTGGACGTGCCGCCGCAGGTCTGCATCACCAAGGACAACACGCAATTGCAGGTGGACGGCATCCTGTACTTCCAGATCACCGACGCCATGCGTGCCTCGTACGGCTCGTCGAACTACATCGCCGCCATCACGCAGCTGGCGCAGACCACCTTGCGCTCGGTGATCGGCCGCATGGAGCTGGACAAGACCTTCGAGGAGCGTGACCACATCAACACCACCGTGGTCAACGCCATCGACGAATCGGCCGCCAACTGGGGCGTGAAGGTGCTGCGCTACGAGATCAAGGATCTGACGCCGCCGAAGGAGATACTGCACGCGATGCAGGCGCAGATCACCGCCGAGCGCGAAAAACGCGCGTTGATCGCCGCCTCCGAAGGCCGCAAGCAGGAACAGATCAACATCGCCAACGGCGAACGTGAAGCGCAGATCGCCCGTTCGGAAGGCGACAAGCAGGCCGCCATCAACCGCGCCGAAGGCCAGGCCGCCGCCATCGTCGCGCTGGCGGAAGCGAATGCGTCGGCGCTGCGCCAGGTCGGCGCCGCGATCCGCGAGCCCGGTGGCGAGGACGCGGTCAACCTGAAAGTGGCGGAGCAGTATGTCGGCGCCTTCGGCCAGCTTGCCAAAACCAATAATTCGATTATCATCCCGGCCAACCTGGGTGAGATGAGCGGCTTGATCGCGACCGCGATGCAAGTGGTGAAAACGCAGAAGGACGCGTCGCTGATCAAACCCGCCAAAGCATAAGGAGCGGACGATGGGTACATGGGCGGTGGACGCCTTCGGCAACGACTACGCGCAGGATTGGGCGCAGGACTTGCAGGAGATTAGCAATCTGGACGCGGTCGAGGACACGCTGAACACGGCGCTCGACACCGCCGCCGGCGAGTTGGAGGCGCCGTTCGCGGCGGAGGCGCTGGTGGCCATCGAGGTCCTCGCGCGCCTTCAGGGCAAGGGCGGCGCGGCCAGTGAGGATAGCGCGGCGGTGGACGAGTGGGTCGAGGCGCGCAAGCCGAAAGCGCGCCGGCGCGCCGATCTGGAGGACAAGGCCTTGCAGGCCATCGCCCGCATCCTGTCCGACCGATCGGAGTTGCGCGAGCTGTGGGCCGAGAGCGAGCATTACGAGGCGTGGCACGCGTCGGTGGAGGAATTGCGCGCGCGCGTGCAGCCCTGAAACCTTGAACCCGTAGGGCGGATTAGCGGGCGAGGCCCGCCAATCCGCCCCGGGGGCCCATCGAAGAGGCGGCCTACCTAGCCGGTAGGCCTTGAGAGGCGGAACGCCGTAATCGGCCATCTACGCGTCGTCGACGGCGCATAGATGGCCGATTACGCTGCGCTAATCCGCCCTACGTGTTTTCGTGGTTGCTTGTTGCGGTGAGCCAACGCTTAGAACGCGTAGGTCAGCCCCAGGCTCCAGGATTTTGGCGGGTGCACCGGATACCACGCATAGCGCCGGCCGTCGTCCTGCACATATTCGCGGGCGATCTGCACCGTCCAGTTGCCGAACGGGATACCGACACCGAGGCGCGCATCGATCCGCGAAGAAGTCGGGATGCCAGGCCAATAGCCGCCGCTGATGTTGTGCAGCACGCCCGCGTGGGCGATCAGGTTGAAGCGGGGATGCACCGGATAGAACGCGCTGACCTCCGCGTACACCGTCTTCACCGGGAAGCCCAGGTATTTGGGCGAATAATAGATCCGCGTGCTGCCGCGCTCGAAGCTCAAGCCGGCATAGCACTCTGAAAAGTCGTTCTGATGCGCCTGCGTGTAGGTGATGCGGCTGCAGCCGGCCTCCCAGCTGCTGCCCGATTGCAGGCGCCGCGCATAGCCGGCATACCCCTGCAGCTTGTAGCCTTCGGCGTCGCCGATGGTCATCGCGCTGGCGAACCCGCCCAGATACCAGCCGGCCACGCCGTCGACATTGATCGTGACCTGCGGCACGGCGTTGCCCTTGCCGGGGTTCTGTCCGCGATAGCGGTACTCCGACTGCAGCGCCACGCTGCCGCTGATATCCATATCCAGCTGGGCGTGGGCCGGCGGCGCCAGCGCGCAGAGGCAGGCGATGGCGATGGTCGCGCCGTGCAAGCTCACTGGGTGGCGCCGCGCTGGGTCAATTTGGCTGGACAGCCGCAGCTGCAATGGTCGATGAGATGGGAAATGGTGGCGCATGCGTCAATATTAACAGCGTTCAACACTTCCGGCGGCTGCAGCATGCCCCGCAACTGCGCCGGCGTCGCGCCGGGTTGTAACTCCCCCAGTAACGCCAGCATGCCGGACACGTGGGCCGCCGCGTACGAGCTGCCGCTGACGAAGGACCAGCGCGCGCCCGGCGCGGTGGTCGGGACGTCGTTGCCCGGGGCGAACAGCGGCCGCTCCAGACCGGCCGCCGCCGCCGTCTTGACCATCAACGCTGCCGCGCTCACCGGTGCGAAATTGCCGGACACCTTGACGCTCGGCTGCGAGGCCACGGCCAGCACGCCGCGATGGCTGGCCGGGAAGGTGGGCGCGCTTGCCTGCGCGTCGATCGCGCCGACCACGCCGATGCCGCGCTGCAGCGCGACGTCCAGTAAACGGTCCAAGAGCCTGTCGGGCGGACCGGACAGGCTCAGGTTGATCACTTTGGCGCCGTTGAGTATGGCGTAGTTGATGGCTTTGCTTAAGGTGAAGCTGTTACATCGGGTGCTCTGGTTGGGTAGTTGCCAGCAGGCCCGCAAGCCCATCAGCCTGGCCTTGGGCGCGACGCCGACGATGCCGCCGTGGCCGGTGCGCGCGGCGATGATGCCGGCGACGGCGGTACCGTGGATCTCCGGCGGCGGATCGCCGTTGTCGACGAAGTTGGCGTTGACCGCCAGTTGGCCCTGCAGATCGGGGTGGTTGCCGTCGATGCCGCTGTCGATCACCGCCACACGTACTTCGTTGCCGGTTGTGTAGCGGTGCAGGTCGGCCACATGCCAGTAGCGGGCCGCCGGCTGCACCGGATACAGCGCGTCGGCCGCGCCGGCGCCGGCCGCCGTGTTCGCGACGGGCGCAAACGGCGTGACCGGCGGCGCGGCGTTGCCTCCGGGAGCGCCGCGCGGCGCCTGTCCGGCCATGCCTTCGAACCGGGCCACCGGCTGCGCCCATTCCACTTGCGGATCGCGCGACAACTGTTCGACGAGGCGGGCGGCGTCGGCGTTGTCCTTGTAGCGCATCACGTAGCAATCGATGCCGAGCAGCGACATGGCCCAGCCTTCGACCACCGTCATGTCGTGCTGCCGCGCCAGCGCCTCGGCGCGGCGCCGGCGTCCGCCGCTGCCGCTGTCGTCCATGTAGCGGCCGCCGTACGTGGCGTCGGGCCGGTAGTGGGTGGCGGGCAGGCGCAGCATCACCAGCAGCTGGTTGGCACCCGGGTCGTGGGCGCCGTCGTCGGCCGGCGGCAGTATGCGCTCGTCGCCCGCCGGCGGCGCGGCGCCGGCCGCGGGCGACGCCGCTTGCGCGTCATGGGCGCCGGCGAAGACGGCACCGGCCGATAGCGTCAGCACTAAGGCCAGCACGATGGCGCGCGCGTTCACGGCGCGCCGCCGTCGTCGAGCGCCTCGGCCAGCTTGACGGCCGGGTCGGCGCGCAGCGCCTGCAGCGCGTGGTCGCGGTTTTCCGCCGGCACGCTGATCAGGTAGGCGTCGGTCACGGTCGGGCCGTCGACCACGCGCGCGCCTTGCCCTTGCAGGATGCGCCGCAGTTCGCGTTCGGTGGTGGTGGGCTGGAACATCACCACCAGGTTGCCGGCCGGGTTGGCGCCGACGCTGTTGCCCAGCACGCGATACGTGGCCGGCGCCTCGTCGGGACGCGCCAGCAGCGCGACCAGGCCGACGATCAGCACCCATTGCGCCGCCACCGCCCAGCGCAGCCAGGTCGGCTGGTTGGCCGCGCCCATGGCCCACCAGCGCCGTGGCACGACTTGGACACCGGGCGCCGGTATATCCGCCAGGGGCTTGACATCGGCGGGAGGCGCGACCGTTGCCTTGCCGGCCGGCGCCGCGTTGGCGCGCACCGGGGCATCTTCAATGTCGTCCACCGGACCGAGGGCGGGCAGTATGCGCGCCCAGGCCCGTTCCATGTCCACACCCGGCGGCAGGGCCGTGTCGGCGCTCCCTTGGTCCAGCATCTCGCGCTCCCATTGCAAATCCTGACGGCATTGCTCGCAGGTGTGCAGATGCACTTCCACGCGGTGCGCGTCGTCCGGTTCCAGTTGCGATGACGCGTACCAGGGCAGCAGTTCCTGCACCGCCTGGTGAGCCGGGACATCCAGTCTGAAGACTCGCCCGTTCATCGACCGTTCTCTCTCTCGTTCCACAACAAATCCTTCAATCTGTGCCGCGCATGGAACATACGGGTTTTGACCGTGTTCACCGGGCAATCGACCACTTCAGCGATGTCGCTGTAGGCCATCTCGTGATAATAGGTTAGCACCATCACCGCGCGCTGTGCGGCGGGCAACTGATCCAACGCCTCGGCCACCGTGTTCTGCAATTGCAGCCGGGTGATCGTCTGCTCGGGCTGGTTGCCGCTTTCATCCTCGTACAATGACGCATCGGATTCCACCGGCTCGTCGCTGCCACGCAAACCCTTGAGGGTCTTGCGGTAGGCGATGGCGAAAATCCACGTGGAAGGCTTGCAACTGCCATCGAAGGTCTCGGCTTTTTGCCAGACCACCAACATGGTGTCATTGACAATTTCCTCGATCAACGTCGCATTGCGCGTCATCCGTCCGATAAAGCGCGACAGGCGCGAAAAATAGCTGCGGTACAACTGCTCGAAGGCGGCCCTGTCCCCGCCCGCTATCCTGCCTAGCAGGCACGCCTCGTTCGCATCCGGTAATGAGCCCGTCGACAGGCCCTGTGATTGACGCATCCGCCATCCTCCATTGTTTGCCGTAGATGCCGTCCCGCAGACAAATGGTTCTACTAAACAGTAAATAAATATACGCAACAAGCGGTACCCCGCGACGCCGGGTCAAAACCTGTCCATCCCGCATGCTACCACCCGGATTCGGCTACCATGGCATTCATGAACCTGAACGCTCAAATCGATCGCCTGCAAACGTTTTTACACCAGCACCGGCGCGTGCTGGTCCTGACCGGGGCCGGCCTCAGCACCGACTCCGGCATCCCCGACTACCGCGACAAGGATGGCGTGCGGCGCGGCCGCACACCGATCCAGGGACCGGATTTCCGCCGCGACGAGGGCGTGCGCCGCCGTTACTGGGCGCGCAGCATGGTCGGCTGGCCAACGTTGGCACAGGCCGCGCCGAACGTCGGCCACCGCGCGCTGGCGGCGCTGGAGGAGGCCGGCCGCATCGACGGCCTGATCACGCAAAACGTCGACGGCCTGCACCAGCGCGCCGGCAGCCGCAACCTGATCGAGTTGCACGGCAATATCCACGGCGTCGTCTGCCTGGACTGCCGCCGCATCGGCGAGCGCGCCGCGATCCAGACGGAGTTGCTGCAAGCGAATCCCGGCCTGTTCGCGGTCGATGCCGAGGTGCGTCCGGACGGCGACGCCGAAGTCGAGCTGGAGGCGCTGCAGCACTTCCATGTGCCCGTCTGCGGCCACTGCGGCGGCACCTTGCAGCCGGACGTGATCTTCTTCGGGGACAATATTCCGGCCCAGCGCACCGCCGACGCGCTGGCCATGATGGAGCACGCCGACGCCTTGCTGGTGGTCGGTTCGTCCTTGATGGTGTTTTCGGGCTACCGCTTTTGCAAGCTGGCGGCCGCCGCAGGCAAGCCGATCGCGGCGATCAACCTGGGCAAGACCCGTGCGGACGACCTGATCGGACTGAAGGTGGAGGCGGCGGCCGCCGACGTGCTGCCGCGCCTGGTCTAGCGGTGGGTGCGGTCAGTTCCGCTGCAACATCGACCGGACGATGGCTTCCTTGGCCAGCACATAGTCCTGTCCGGCCAGCACCAGGTTGGAGTTCGGCTGGATCACCTTGACGTTGATGAACACCATGTCGCTGGTTTCGGCGTACGAGCCGACCACGATCGCCTGGGCGTTGTGGGCGGTGGCCACTTCGCCGATTTCGCGGGTGAGCATCAGTTCGCCCTGATTGCGCTTCAGGTAGACGTTGTTGCGCAGCTTCATCTCGATCATGCGCATGCCGCCTTGCGCCAGGCGGGTCGACACCTGCTCCGACACCAGCCGGCCGAGGGTGGTGGTCTGCTCCAGCGCGTCGATGTTGACGATGGTGGCCATGATCAGCGGCTTGTCGGCGGTCAGCTTGCCGTTGAGTTGATGCATCAGCGAATCGGCGGCCTTGTAGTTGGCGTCGATGAACTGGTTGGACGAGATCGTCGAATAATTGCCTTCCTCCTTGGTGGCGGTGGAGGAGCACGCCGCCAGCAGCAGCGGCAGCGCCAGCGCGGCGGCGCGGGCCAGGGATGTCATCGGCATTTACATGTCTCCGCGTACTTTGAAGGTACGGGTCAGTTTGGTCAGTTCGGCGTCCTGCTCGACGATGCCATACAGCTCGCGGTCGGAATCGGCCACGTAGTAGGCCGACGTGGTGCGGGCCAGGTAGCGATACTGGTCGGACACGGACAGGGTGACGATGATTTCGGTCTTGGGCGTTTGGCCGGGGGCGAACTGGGAGTTGTTGAGGTCGTAAGGGTCCCAGCCGCCGTGGAAGGCTTCGTCGTTCGACAGCGGCGCCGGCGTCAGCTCGGCCATCGAGACGCCGCCGGGCAGCGCGGTGCGCTCGCCGACGGGGCGGTATTGCGGACGGCGGGCGGAGAAGGTGACGGCCTGGATGTCCAGATCGATCTTGAGCGAACCGGCCGGCGTGCGCGAGACGACATAGCCATCGTTGACCAGCGAGGTCGTCAGCTGGGCCACCATCGCGCGCTGGAAGGCGTTCGAGTCGGCCGGCTCGTTGATGAAGAGCGGACGGGGCGGGCTCTTTTTGAGCTCGGCCACCAACCGTTTTTCGATACTGTTGGACACCACGCCCCAATGGTAGGCCGCTTGCAGCTTGGCCTGCTTGGTGATGGGGAAGTTCGCGGCCAGCGGGGTGGGCGTGTAGCGCGCCGCACATCCTGACAGGACCAAGCCGGCTGCCAGAGCCATTGCAGTTTTCAGCGCCATTGTTGCCTCATCGTCAAAAGTCTAACGTTATCCGGGGCCGTGAAGGGTGAACGGCGGCCGCCGAATGTAAAATCATCCAGCGTCCAGTTTAGCATGGATGTTTCCGATTAGAAATTCTCAAGGCGATAAAAAACCCGGTTCGGGACCGGGTTGTGTACGGGGCGCGCAACAGTTTCGGCGGTTTTAGCGGCTGTGGGTCTTCATCGCGGCCGCCACCTCGCGTTTGCCGTCGCGATCCTTCTCGGTGGCGCGCTTGTCGTGCATTTTTTTACCCTTGGCCAGGCCGATTTCACATTTGACCCTGCCGCCCTTGTAATGCAGGTTGAGCGGCACCAGGGTATAGCCAGAGCGCTCGACCTTGCTGATCAGCTTGTCCATCTCCTGGCGGTGCAGCAGCAGCTTGCGGGTGCGCACCGCTTCCGGGCTGATGTGGGTCGACGCGGTGGGCAGGGCGCTGATGTGGGCGCCGAACAGGAACAGCTCGTCGCCCCGGATGGTGACGTAGGCCTCCTTGATCTGCACGCGGGCGTCGCGGATCGCCTTCACTTCCCAGCCTTCGAGCACGATGCCCGCTTCGTAGCGGTCCTCGATGAAGTAGTCAAAAAAGGCTTTTTTGTTATCGGCTATGGTCATGGGGTTCGTAAATCAGCTGTAAACCCGTGCGGGTCGGTTAAACTACTGCTTCGCGTCAAAAAACGCGACTAATTCAACATCATAGCAAATGGTTAGCCAATGGCAGTAGTGCACAAATCAGTTTTCCTCGGTTACAGCGCCCAGCAGATGTTCGACCTGGTCGCCAACATCGATGACTATCCCAAATTCCTGCCGTGGTGCAGCGGCGTCGAGATCCGCGAGCGCCGCGACAACGTCGTGGTGGCCAGCATCGGCATCAACTACCATGGCGTCAAGCAAAGCTTCACGACCTCCAACGAGAACACGGCGCCCACCACCATCAAGATGAAGCTGGTCGACGGTCCTTTCAAGTGCCTCGACGGCGTGTGGACGTTCAAGGCGCTGCGCGAGGACGCCTGTAAAATCGAGCTGGATATGCGCTATGAATTTTCCGGCACCTTGCTGGACAAGCTGGTCGGGCCGGTGTTCGGCATGATCGCCAACAGCATGGTCGACTCCTTCTGCAAACGGGCGGAAACCGTCTATGGCGGCTGAACTGATCAACGTGCAAGTGTGCTACGCCAGCGACGCGGTGCAATTCCTGCGCGCGTTGAGGGTGCCGGCCGGCACCACGCTGGAGCAGGCGATCGCGGCCAGCGGCGTGCTGGCCGAAGTGCCCGGCATCGACCTGTCCACGATGCAGGTCGGCATCTATGCCAAGAAGAAGCCGCTGGACACGGTGCTGCGCGAGCACGACCGCGTTGAAATCTACCGTCCGCTGATCGCCGATCCCAAGAACGCGCGCCGCCGCCGCAAGGCCGCCGTCTGAGGGAAGTGCAGAGCGCTGTCGTGGCATGGACTAAAAATTGAAGGGGCTTTATGCGCCAAGAGCGATGGGAACGAATCCGCGGTGGGTTGTATGGTTTGTTGATCGGGGACGCGCTCGGCGTACCCTATGAATTTTCACCTCCGGCGAATATTCCCGAACGACATTTGATCGAGATGTCGCCGCCCATCGGCTTTGACAGGGCGCACCGCTCCGTCCCTGTCGGGACTTGGAGCGACGACGGCGCGCAGGCGCTGGTGCTGTTGGACTCGCTCGTGAAAAACCCGGCGCCCGACCTCAAACAGTTCGCGGATGGACTGGCCGCCTGGTACCGCACTGGATACATGACACCTGACGAGCATGTTTTCGATGTCGGCATCCAAACGATGCAAGCGCTCGAAAATTATGCCCGACATGGCAATCCCCTCACGTGCAGCCCTTACGAAGACTGGAGTAACGGGAACGGCTCCCTGATGCGAGCGCTTCCGTGCGCATTCATTTCGAGCGCGACGCCGACCGACATCATTAATCGCGCCCGGCGCCAAAGTTTACCGACGCATGCGCACCTGAGGTCGCAACTAGCCTGCGCGCTCTATGCGCTCATGGCATGGCAGATGGTGGAGGGAAAAGGGACCGTTGACGCCCTGGATTACGCTCAGGATACCCTTGAGGAAGTAGTCCACCCTTCCGAACGGGCTGAGTTGGTGATTGTATTGGACGGGCGCCTGGAACCGTCCAAGGGTTCCGGATACGTGGTCGATAGCCTCTGGTCCGCAATCCGATGCGTTCTTGCTACCTCCGGATATGAAGACTGCGTCCGCAACGCCGTCGCCCTGGGAAACGATACCGACACGACCGCCTGCATTGCTGGTGGCCTGGCAGGCGTACTCTATGGCGAGCAAGGGATTCCGGATCGCTGGAAGCAGGCTTTAAATGGCCAAGCCATTGTTGAGGAACTGCTCGGACGGTTGTCGGCTGCCCAATTTATATGCCAAGGTGGATATTAATGTATTCCCAAACCGGAAATTTGATCGTAAAGTCTAGCGTCAGAAATTAGCATGGCTAATACTGCTGATGGGACCGTTTGCCTTTTTATCGATATTTTGCATTTCACTTAAACCTGTTTTGGGATGGATCGCGACAGCCTTTACAGTGCCGTTTTTTCTGATTACGCTTTATTTGTATGGGCCTGGTGCGACTTTTCTTAGGTTGAATGTGGAAGGCTTTGAGGCTGTCAGTGCAGGGCGGCGTGTCACGCTGAAATGGAGCGGCTTGGCTGGATTTCATGTGGCTGAAGTGCGCGGCGACAAAGTGGTTGGCATAATTTATACCGATGAAGCGCATCTATCCGATATGGATAGGATTCGGCGCGAGGTGATGGACGAATTCCACATCGTGCTCACCCAAACGCCCTATGTCGGCGGCGCGGAGAGCCGCATGAGCGATTTCTTTATGCGCCTCATGGGCTTTATGGCCATCAGCCGGGTCCTGCGGCGCCACGGCGTGCCGGTGTCCGTGATCGGCGAAATCGAGCGGGAGACCTACGAGGCGCAACTGCTCACCGTGCCCGAGGCGGAACGTCTCGACGCCGGACGTCATTTCATGTCGCTCGAGAACCAGGCTTTGCTGCGCGAGCAGGCCGCGAGAAGCGCGACAGATAGCCATCAGAAAGAGTTTCCGGAAGATTTCGTCTACGACTTCGTCGAGCCGGACCCCGACGACAACTTTGAATTCGGCGTCAACTACCGCGCTTGCGGCTTTTGCAAATTCGCGGGCCGCCATGAAGACAAGGAAATCCTGCCGAACATTTGCGGGCTTGATTTCGTCGCTTATGCCGCGCGGGGCATTCGGTTGGAAAGGACCCAAACGTTGGCAGGCGGAGCGGACCACTGCAATTTTCGATTCTCCCGGCTACGCGGTTAGCGGTCGCAAAGCCGCGGCCTGACAGGCCGCGGGCAAAGTCCACGCTTCGTTTGATCCGATGCCGGTCAATGTGGCTTCAATTGAGATAGCTCATACGCCTCGTCGTTGGCAGGAAGACAATGACTGTTCCTACCGTGCGGCGGCCTTATGAACCATCCATATCCCTCGTCCAACCCGCCAGTGCGGATCTCCTCGACAAACAGGTTCAAGCGCGGGCGGGATGTGTCGTTGAACCGGGAAGAGTACCGCGCGCTGTTGCTGATGCTGGCGCATGATACTGGATGCGGTAAGCCGGTCGGCGGTGCCGGTGGATTGCGAGGCCTTGACTTCGCCGGCAGCATTATTTACTACAATCTTTCATCAGACGGCATGCGGATTCACTTGCTAAGCATCGAGAAAGTGGAGTGGGATGAGCGGGCACCGGTGTTGAACGGAAAGAGCTTGCTACGTGTCGCGTTGTCGGCGGCGACCGGGAGCGCTATGACGTTGACGGTGCGCAGCGGGTTGAAATGGATATGGAACCTTATAGATTTCTAAGCAGTCCAACAAGAAGATACTGATGACAGGAGCTAGCGATGGACGTACAAGCACTCATTGAGGCCATCGAGGAAATGGGCCGGCACCTCCGTGGCGAGATCGAACTGGAAACCGTTGAGTTCATTCCCGAACCGATCAATATGGCCGGCTTGCGCGCATCGACCGGCCTGTCGCAGTCCGACTTCGCCAGTCGTTTCGGCCTTAGCCTGCGCAATATTCGCCGCTGGGAATCGGGCGAGGCCCGCCCCAGCTTTAACGAGGAAACACTGCTGTGGCATATTGCTCAGAATCCCGCGTACGTCGAACGGGAGTTTGCCGAGTATTGCCGCTCACGATCGCAAGTCTCGCGCGCATCCCATAGCATCTAAGCGCCCGGCCTTCGCATGCCGGACGCCGTAGCCATCGACGCCGCGGGCGGCATGCCGCGCGCCGCGGCTGGCATCAGCTACAATATTGGCTCATTGTAATGACTGCGGAGCCAAATTGATCGAAACACAAACCGCACCACAAATCCTGCACCGGGCCGGCGTCGTATTGCTGGTCGTCGGCGCGGTCGATATCGCCTATATGATCTGGTGCCTTTCCACCGGCGCCAGCTATTCCTACAGCATGACCATCCCCGCCGTGATCGCCGGCGTGTTGCTGATGCGCGGCAGCCTCAAGGCCGCCAGCGCGCTGATCTGGATCGCCGCCATCCTGCTGCCGATGGCCGTGGCCAGCGGCGCCATGTCGCTGATGCAGCCGCTCGACCTGACCATGACCGAATTGCGCCTGGCGCCGGCGGCCCGTTTCGGCGCGGCGCTGCCGCTGGTGATCTTCTGCGCGCTGTTGTACTGGCTGTTGCAGCAGTTGGGCCGCCAGCCGGTGCAATCGGCGATCCAGACCACCGGCCGCAAGAAGCCTGCCATCAACGTGGCGCTGACGATCGGCGTGGCGCTGTCGATGCTGGCGCTGACCGGCAAACAGCTAGGACAGAACAGTGATTTAAAGAAGAAGGCGGAGCAGCTGGCGCAGGAAAAGCACGGCGCGCAGTTCCGCTATCACGCGGCCAGCATCACCCCGCGCGACGATATGGAAGGCACCTTCGTCGAAGCCAAGGTCCAGGCGTGGAATCAGAACAGCGTCGACACCGTCGACGTGTTCTGGAAAGAGAAATAATGCAAGAGGATTGCGGCATCGCGTGAACCGCGATGCCGCGTGCGGGACGGCTTAGCGGCCGCTGATGTTGAGCGTGCGCGCGTCCAGTTTCACCTTGACGGTGGCCGCGGGCTTGGCGCCCGCCGATTCGGCCAGGGTCACGATGTACTCGCCGCCGGCGATCTTCCAGGTCTTGCTGGCGCTGTCGTACATGGCCAGCAGGCGCGGATCGATCTTCACCTTGGCCTTGCCGCTGGCGCCGGCCTTCACCGCCACCTTGTCCCAGCCGCCCAGGCGCTTCGGCGCTTCCCAGCCGCCGGCCGCAGGCGACACATACACCTGACCAACCGCCTTGCCATCGCGCTTGCCGGTGTTCTGCACGCTGAAGCTGACGTCGATGCCGGCGCCGTCGGACGACTTGTTCGCGCTCAGGTCCGCAAAGGCGAAGCTGGTGTACGACAGGCCGTAACCGAACGGGAACAGCGGCTTGTGGCCCTTCAGGTCGAACCACTTGTAGCCGACGGCCGCGCCTTCGATGTTGTAGTCGGTGGTGATCTTCTCAATGATGTTCTCATCCTTGGTCACCGCGTCGCCGTCGAGCACCGGACGTGGCAACTGCGCCACCGAGGCCGGGAAGGTGGCCGGCAGGCGTCCCGACGGATTGACTTCGCCGGTCAGCACGCGGGCGATCGCCGCGCCGCCGCTCGTGCCCGGATACCAGGCCTCGACCACGGCGCCGACATTGTTCAGCCAGGGCATGACGACCGGGCCGCCGGTCTGCAGCACCACGATGGTCTTGGCGTTGGCCTTGGCCACGGCGGAAATGAGCGCGTCCTGCTTGTTGGGCAGGTTCAGGTCCGGCGCGTCGATGGCTTCGGCCATCCACTGGTTGCCGAACACGATGGCGACGTCGCTCGACGCGGCCAGCTTGGCGGCGGCGGCGGCGTCCTTGCCGTCGTTGTAGACGATCCTGGCGCCGGTGCGCACGCTCAGCTCCTGCAGCGGCGACGAGCGGTGGTAGACCATCGGTCCCGGGAAGAAGGCCGGGCCTTCGTTGGCGACCGGCGAGAGGCCGATTGGATAGACCTGGGCCGAGCCGCCGCCGGACAGCACGCCGACGTTGGCGTGGCCGCCGATGATGGCGATGGTGCGCACGTTGGCGCCGAGCGGCAGCAGGTCGTTGGTGTTCTTGAGCAGGACGATGGCCTCTTCGGCGTCCGCTTGCGAGACCTTGCCGTTGGCGGCGAAGTCGATGCCGGCGTCGTCGGTGGTCGGCGTGACGACCGGATGCTCGATCAAGCCGTTGGCGAACATGGCGCGGGTGATGCGCTTGACCATGTCGTCCAGGCGCGCCTGCGGCACGTGGCCGTTGACCACCGCCTCCTTCAGCGCCTCGTTGAAGTAGGCAGATTTGTCGAACGGGTGGCCCGATTGCTGATCCAGGCCGTGCATCGCTGCGGGAACGGTGGAGTGGGTAGCGCCCCAGTCGGACATGACGTAGCCCTTGAAGCCCCAATCCTGCTTGAGCACCTGGTTGAGCAGGTAGTCGCTCTCGCAGGCATAGGAGCCGTTGACGCGGTTGTACGCGCACATCACGGAGCCCGGATCGCCGCGTTCCATGGCGATTTGCAGCGCCAGCAGGTCCGACATGCGGCCGGCGGTGTCGTCGATCTTGACGTTGATGTTATTGCGGTTGGTTTCCTGGTCGTTGAAGGCGAAGTGCTTCAAGGTCGAGACCATGTGGTTCGACTGGATGCCGCGAATCTGTTCGCCGACCATGACGCCGGCCAGCAGCGGGTCTTCGCCGCCGTATTCGAAGTTACGGCCGTTGCGCGGCTCGCGCAGCAGGTTGACGCCGCCCGCCAGCATGATGTTGAAGCCCGTCTTGCGCGCCTCGCTGCCGATCATCGCGCCGCCGGCGAACGCCAGTTCCGGATTCCAGGTGGCCGTCGTCGCCAGGCCTGAGGGCAGGGAGGTGCGCTGGTAAGGTTTTTTGGACGCCGCCTGGGTGGCGACGCCGACGCCGGCGTCGGCCTGCCATTGCGGCGGCAGGCCCAGACGCTCGATGCCCGGAATGAAACCGGCCGAATCCTTGCGGCCTTCCTTCGGCGCGATGTGTTTCTTGGACTCGAAATCGGTGGAGAAGTAGCCGAACACGGTCTGGATTTTTTCATCCAGCGTCATCGCCTTGACCAGCTGCTCGGCACGGACGTCCGGCGTCAGCTTTTTATCGAGCCATGGGCGCTTGGCGTCGGCGGCGTGGGCCGCTCCGCTTAACGTGGAAGACAGCATGAGGGGATAAACCAGTGCCAGTGACAGCCAGAGACGCTTCTTCATACGATTACAATGTCCTTATATTTCGATTTATAGGTCGGCGCGCGGGATTAAAACCTCGAGCGCGTATACTCCACCCGCAACGATACCGGTCACGCGCGGTTCAGGCAATCGTTTTCCGTCCAGCGCGACCTGAATTTCCTCGACGTCGGCACGGCGGATCGACACTTCAAACGTCGCATAGCGGAACTGGCGTGTGACCTTGATGCCGTCCCAGTGCTTGGGCAACTGTGGATCGACCAGCAAACCGTCGCTATCGCCTTTCAAGCCGCACAGCCCCTCGATGAAGCAGCGGTAGGCCCACGACACGGTGCCGGTGTTGAACAACTGGCTGGAGCGGCCCGCCGTGCGCGGATACTGGTGGTACGCGCCGCGATAGTAGTTGGGGATGAAGACCGGCAGCTGGCCGCGCTGCAGGTAATCGGCCTCGCCCGGGCCGGGGATCATCTGGCGCAGCAGCTTGTAGGCGCGGTCGCCTTCGCCGATCGTGTACAGGCTGTAGATGTAGAAGATCGAGGCGTGGTTGTAGACCGCGCCGTTTTCGGCCGAACCGGGGTGCTTTTGCGTCACGCGGCCGACATCGTCGCGCATGGCGCTGTAGGGCGGCGCGAACATCGCCACGCCGTACGGCGTGTCCAGCTGCTCGGCGACCTGCGCCATCATCGCCGCGCGTTTTCCGGCATCTGCCGCGCCGCCCAGTATCGCCCAGGCCTGCGGGTTCAGATAGATGCGGCCTTCCTTGTCCTTGCTGATGCCGAAGGTGACGTTGTCGTCGGTGATGCCGCGCGCGTACCAGTCGCCGTCCCACAGGTGTTCGTTGGCCGCGCGGTTGACCGCCACCGCGCCGGCGCGGAAGTGCTTCGCGCTTTCCGCCAGCGAGGCGCTGGCGGCGCTTTTCTCACAAATATCGGCCCACAGATTCAGCGCGTAGGCCGTGGCCACCGTCAGCCAGCCCGACACGCCGCGCCCTTTGTAGCCGACCATGTTCATCGGATCGCACCAGTCGCCCTGGGCAATGTAGCTCAAGCCGCGCTTGTCGCGCGCCTGCAGCAGCCAGTCCATGGCGCTGCTCATGCGTTCGGAGACGGTGATGGCGACGCCGCTTTCGTGGCCGACCACGTCCTCGTTGAGGATGTCGTAGTCGCCCGTTTCGTCCAGATACACCTTGAGCGCCACCGGCAGCCACACGCAATGATCGGTGTGCGGCACCTGGTTGATGTATTTGAGCTCCGCGCCCTCTGCCAGCAGGATCCCGTCGGGCATCGCGCCGCTGGCCTCCTGCTGCGACAGCGCGTGCAGGAAGGCGGCCCGCATCACGCCGGGCTTGATGAAGCTCATGCCCATATTGTCCTGCAGGTAGTTGCGGGTTTGGGGATCGGTGCTGAGGCGGTTGACGTCGCCGTGGTAAAACACCTGGCGCGGCAGCCAGTTATTGACGAAGTTATCGAGCTCCTTGTCCGGCGTCTCGATGCGCAGGCATCCGCGTCCGCCGGCGATGTAGTCGGCGTAGTCCTTGCGGGCGGCGTCGAAGGCGGCCGCGCCCAGGTATTTCTTTCGCATGGCGACGATTTCCGCGTCGTCGAAGGCCGGGCCGAAGATGAAGCGGTAGTCCCGCGCCTGGCCTTGGCCGAGTTCCAGGCGGTACTGTACAACCGCCGCCGGCGTTTCATAGCGCGCGTCGTCGTTGGACAGCAACGGCTCCTGGATCGCGCTCGGATAATGCAGGCCTCCTTCTCCCTCGAACGCCTGCTGCTGCACTTCCCACGCCACCGGCGCCTGCTCGCACAGGAAGTAGGTCTTGTCCTTGAAATCCTTCTGCTTGAAGTAGTCGGTGACTTTCTGATACGGCGTCACGCTGCTCGCCACCACGCCGCCCAGATCCTCGCGGTATTCGCCCGACTGGTTCATCCACGACATGTAACCGATCGGGAAGTAGGGATAGACACTCAGCTTGCGCGCGCGGCCGGACAGATTGGTCACGCGCAGCGACCACAGTTCCACGACGTCGGTGGTCGGAATGCTCAATGTCAGTTCGATCCTGAGGCCCAGGTGCTCGATGGTCCACTCGATGTCGCTTTTGCCGACCGAGAAATTGAAGCTGTCGACCGGCGTGCGCACCGGCTCGTACGGCGCCGAGAACAACTCGCCCGTTTCCTCGTCCTTGATGTAGAAGAAACGGCCCGGATGATGGGCGTAATAGTTCTGCTCCGGTTGCATGAAGGTCTTGGCCTCCAGGTTGGGCGCGTAGGCGTACTTGGCGGGTTCCGGCTGCATGTACTGGGCGACGGCGTAGCCACGGCAGGTCACCTGTATCATCATTTTCTGGTTCCACAGGAAGCCGGCGGCGCGCGGCATGGCCGTGGCGCTGGTCAGTTCGAAGCGGTCGCCATTGTGGGTTGGGCGTAGCATGAGACGGTCTCCATATTAAAACGTGCTGTATCGAGCGTGTTGGATTAACGATATGGTCAAGCGGGTTTGGCTTTGCGTTCTTCCAGCTCCGCCTGGATCTGCACCAGCTTGGTGTTGTCGAGGTTATAGAAGAACATGACCGCGACGGCCAGCGCCGCGAAGGCGGCCGGAATGAACGACATCAGCCAGACGATGCCGGCCTGCGAGCCGACCGACTGCGCCGCGTTGGCGACATAGCCGAGCTGCGTGAACAGCGAGCCGATGACCGCGACCGCGATCGCGGTGCCCAGCTTTTGCGAGAAGGTGGCGGCGGCGAAGGTCATCGCGGTGGCGCGGCGGCCGGTGCGCCATTCGTTGTAGTCGGCGGTGTCGGCGTACATCGAGAAGGCCAGCGGCGACTTCGGTCCCAGCGCCAGGCCCATGCCGATCTGCAGCGTGAACATCAGCGTGACCTGGTCCGTGGGCACGAAGAAGAAGGCCGACGACAGCACGGCGGTCACGCTCATCAAAATCATCATCAGCTTCTTCTTGTCGACGAAGCGGGTGAGGAAGGGCGTGATCGAGGCGCCGATGGCGGCCGAGATCATATATGCCGGCACGAAGCCCTGCATCAGTTCCGGACGTCCCACCACATACTTGAAGTAGTAGGCCGCGCTGGTGGTGCGCAAGGTGATCGTGATCATGATGATCAGCGCCAGGAAGAACAGCACCACCCACGGCCGGTTTTGCGACAGGTCGCGGATGTCCTGCGCGACGTTGGATTTTTGCGAGGGCGCCGGCGCGATGCGTTCGCGCGTGTTCAGGAAGGTCAGCACGAACAGGCCGGAGGCGAACACGCTCCACACCAGCATCGTCAATTGCCAACCCAGTTTGTCGTCGCCGGCGCCCAGCCACGACACCATCGCCGGCGTGGCGGCGGTGACCAGGGTGCCGCCGGCGAAGGCGAAGATGAAGCGCAGGCCGTTGACGGTGGAGCGTTCCTGCGGATCGGCCGACAGCACGCCGGACAGCGCGTTGTAGGGGATGTTGATGCAGGTGTAGCAGACCATCATCAGCAGATAGGTGCCGTAGGCCCAGATGATCTTGCCGTCCTCGCCCAGGTCAGGCGTGGTGTAGGTGAGGATGGCGGCGCAGGCCAGCGGCACCGGCACCCAGATCAAATAGGGGCGGAACTTGCCGAAGCGGGTAGTGGTGCGGTCGGCGGCGGCGCCGATCATCGGGTCGGTGAAGGCGTTGATGATCTTGATCGTAAACATCATCGACGCCGCCGCGCCGGCCGAGATGCCGAAGACGTCCGTGTAGTAAATCAGCAGGAAGGTGGCGATATTGGTCCAATAAAAATTGAAGCCCATATCGGCAATGCCGTAGCTGATCTTTTCACGCCAGGTCAGTTGTTTATTCACAGTCGCCTTGTTTTAACGATGACAGTCTGATGCCGTCGATTCTTGCACATGTAAAAACAGGCAGTGAAGCCGGAACTCCACTGCCCGAACGGGGCGGATCGCTGATGCCGTGCACAGGCGCGCATGCCTGCGCACGGGTCAGGGGGAGACGCCGCCCCGAGAGAGCTCGGGTTGCGGCCGTCAGCCGGGGGGCGGCGGCGCGAATTTTGCGCTAACGCTGGTAGCGGTAATTGGGGCGGATGTCATCGTGTCTCCTGCTTGGTTGTTTTTAAAATTTCCCGCACCAGTTCGGACGGGTCCTTGCTGATGTCGAGCACGATGCCGGCTTCGTCGGCCTGCAGCGGTTCCAGCGACGCCAACTGGCTGTCCAGCAGCGAGGCCGGCATGTAGTGGCCGGCGCGCGCCGCCATGCGCGAGGCGATCAGCTCGCGCGGCCCGTGCAGATGGGCGAAACGCAGTTGCGGATCG
The DNA here is from genome assembly GCA_963511605.1 of uncultured Duganella sp. Classification (GTDB taxonomy): domain Bacteria; phylum Pseudomonadota; class Gammaproteobacteria; order Burkholderiales; family Burkholderiaceae_D; genus Rugamonas. The sequence continues at coordinate 168,121 of CAUPJZ010000003.1, forward strand.
GCGCCGCGCAGCAGATCGCGGTAGCGGCGCTTCAGGGCCGAGCACGACAGCACCAGACCGGTCTGGCGGTCGCGCGCCTCGAGAATCTCGGCGTGCAGCGTCTTGAGCCAGTCGGCGCGGTCGCCGTCGGTCAGCGCCATGCCGGCCGACATCTTGGCAACGTTGGCATACGAGTGATAGGCGTCGCCCTCCAGGAAGGGCGCGCCCAGCGCGGTGGCCAGTTGCAGCCCGACCGAGCTCTTGCCGCAGCCGCTCACGCCCATGACGACCCAGCGGACCGGCGTTGTTTGATTACTCATATTTGGATAGATATGTTAGCGCTAACAGATTGGTTGTAGTGTAAGCTTTTGCGGCGATTTGTAAACAAGAATCTATGGTGCGCCGCATCAATGCAAGAGTCCATAGCGCGGCGTTAATGCAGCGCGGCTGGCGCGCTCCCGGGGCTCAGGCGCTTTCCCTCGCCATCAGCGTGAAGCCCAGGTCGATCTGGCGGTTGGGCGGCGCCTCGCCCTTGATTACCGCGCGCAGCAGCGTGGCCGCCTCGAAGCCGATGCGGTAGCGCGGCGTGCCGATGGTGGTCAGCGACGGATTCATCCACGCCGACGCCGGCAGGTCGTTGAAGCCGCAGATCGCCAGCTGGGTCGGCACCGAAATGCCGCGCCGCTGGCATTGATAGATGGCGCCGTGCGCCAGGTCGTCGTTGCAGCAGAAGATGGCGTCGCAGTCGGGCGCCTGGGCCAGCATGCGCCCCAGCAGCTCCGCGCCAAGCGCGATGGTCGACGGCTCCGCCACCATGACCTCCAGCCGGACATCGGCCAGGCCGGCCTCGTTCATGGCCTGGCGGTAGCCCTCGGCGCGGCGCAGGGTCCGCTCGTCGAGCTGGGCGCCGATGAAGCCGATGCGCTTGTGGCCCTTGTCGAGCAGATAGCGCGTCATCGCCTGGCCCGCCTGGAACTGCGAGAAGCCCACCGTCAGCTGGGCCGGGTCGGTGGACATGTCCATCATCGACACCACCGGCACGCGCGAGTTGGTCAGGATCTGCTGCACCCGGTCGCTGTGCGACAGGCCCGACAACAACATGCCGTCCGGATTCGACTGCAGGTAGGTGCCGATCAGTTTTTCCTCCTCCTGGTCCGAATAGCGGGTGTTGCCGATCAGGATCTGGTAATCGTCGGCGTCGAGCGCGTCCTGGATGCCGGCCAGCACCTCCGTGAACACGGCGTTCGACAGCGACGGCACCAGCACCGCGATCACCTTCGATTGCGAAGAGGCCAGCGCGCGGGCGGCGCGGTTGGGCACGTAGCCCAGCTCGATAACCGCCTTGTCGACCCGGTCGCGCAGCGCCTGCGACACCATGTCCGGCTGGGTGATCGCGCGCGACGCGGTCATGGTCGCCACGCCGGCGTGTTTCGCCACCATCGCCAGGGTGATGCGGCCGCTGGCGCGGCTCCTGCCCGCTTGTGATTTCGTCATCGGTAATACTTATAGTGGTATTGATAGCGATATCATACGGCAGCTTACGCCGAAAGGGAGAGGGGGAAAGTGCTTATTGGCAGCCAGCCAACACTTTTTGATTCTTTTTACCCATTTCGGCGCGCTCCTGGTCGCTCAGGACGGCGCGCTCGCCATTCTTATCGACATTGACCATGCGCATGCCCTGGTCCAGCGCCCGCTGGTTTTGCCGCGCGGCCTCGCAGTTGGCGGCGGCGTCGGCTTTTTGCCGGGCATCTTCGGCGGTTTTGCGTTCGGCGGCGTCGGCGTCGGCGCGGCGCTTGTTGAAGGCCTCGTTGCGTTCGGCCAGGGTGGGAGGGGGCTTGGCTCCGGCTTCGGCCGCCGGGACGGCGCCCGCCGGCGGCGCATCGGCTTCCGGCGGCGCGGCGTTGGGGTTGAACGGGACCTTGCCCGGCGCCTTCAAAATGCGCTTTTCGGGCACCGACGGCGGAGGCGGGCGGTCCGACAATTGCTTGACGCCCTTGTCATCGAGCCAGATGTACTGCGCGAGTGCCGCGCGCGGCAGGCCCAGCGCCAGCAGCACCAGCAAGAGGACGGAAGATTTGGCGAGCGGGAAGTGCGCTCGGCGCGTACTGCGAAGGTGGTCCATGGTGCGCTCCGGTAACTATGGAGCTGATTTCGCCATGATTCGTGCCCGGTGTCAACCGCTGTCGACGCGCCGCGACAAGTGCGGCCTCGCCGGTCGAGGTCACGGGGCCGGGGCGGTTGTGGCGCGGGCGTCCGTGGTCGCTTGAGTCATCTGGTCAAGTTTTTGCTCCGCGCTGATGCGGGCGGCGTCGATCTCGCGGTCGCTCAAGCGGGCGCGCAGCTGCGACGCCAGCTCGGAGGCGCCCTTGACTTGAAGTTTTTCGGCGAACAGCGCCCATGCGTAGGATTCGGAGGGCTCAGACGCGGACAGCCGGGTCGCCAGCGTTAAAGCCGGTTGCGTCGCGCCTGCCATCACGGCGCGCGAAAAATACGCCACCGCTAGCTTGTTCGGCGGGACGCTGGCGTCGAATCCCGCCTGTGCCGCAATCGCATCCGGCTCGTCCCAATATTGCTGTCCCAACTGAATCAGCGCGTATATATTGCCGGTGGCCGCTAGTTGCTTGAGCTGGGCCAGCGGGAGGTAGAAGTATTCGGCCGGCGTGCCATAGCCGCCCTGCGCCATCCGTTTTTCACGCGCGTCATACCGCTGTTGAGCGATTGTCGTTTCAGTCGGCGCCGCACCCGAGAAAGGCGAACGTGTCTGTTGTGTCGCGGCAGTCGCGGCGGCGGCGGGGGCGGCGCCATGTGGCAATGGCGGCGCGACGGCCGTGGTGTCCGCGCTATCTGACAGAAAATATCCCGCGATCGCCAGCGTGGCGCATGCCGCGGTCAGTGTGAGAAGTTTGCTTGGCATGGAGATGATTGTTCGTCAAAAAACCGGGCCACGCGGCCCGGTTGCTTACTCAGTTCAGTTGTGGCGCATTAGAAGGTGCAGGCACCGAAGCGCCAGCCGTTGCGGCTGGCCTGGGTCGCAGCCTCGCTTTGCGAGCACGCTTGAACGGTGCCGTACATGCCGCGGCCGCTACCGGTAGGAATGCAAACCTCATACGTCTGGTAGGTTTTTCCCGCGCCGCAAGGGCCGGTCGGCGTGGTCGGTGTCTGGTTGTCTGCTGCGATAATGACCTTGCTCCAGCTAACCATAGGGGGGCGTGCCGCCACGACGAGCGATCCGTCGTCGTTCAAGGTCAAACCTAATTGCCGATGGCGCGCCCACCAGTTCCCGAGCTCCACACCGCCACATTGGCGGCGTTGTACTGGACGACGTTGCCGTCCTGTTGCATGTAGGTGCGCGCACCATTCTTGCTCGACGACCAAAGCGCGTTCGACGCCACCGTGGCGCCGCGGTACAACACCAGATTTCCGTCACTTTGTTGCACGAACGTATATTTACCGTTGGTGGACGTGATGCGTTGGTTGGACTCCAGGGCCTCATTAGTGCTAAGCGTATTCGCCGCTGTGGCGTTATACGTTACGAGCGCTGCACCAGCCATCAAAACGGCCGCCAATAATCTTCTAAACATAAACAATACCTTAAAAATAGTTTGCGAATGTATATTGTATCAATATGGACATCTTGAAAAGTATCCAATTGTCACGAAGAGGCCGGGGCGGTTGCTTAGGAAGTTCCAGACAGAACACCGCTTTTTCTGTATAATCTGCTTTTGCGCCTATAGGAATTGCTATGCGTCTTCTCCAAAAAGCACTCACGTTCGATGACGTGCTTCTCGTCCCAGCGTACTCGAATGTTCTGCCTGCCGATACGTCCCTCAAAACTCGTCTGACCCGCAATATCACGTTGAACATTCCGCTGCTGTCGGCGGCGATGGACACCGTGACCGAAGGCCGTCTGGCGATCGCCATGGCGCAAGAGGGCGGCATCGGCATCATCCACAAGAATTTGAATCCGAAGGACCAGGCGCGCGAAGTGGCCAAGGTCAAGCGTTTCGAGGCCGGCGTGCTGCGCGATCCGATCACGATCCCGCCGACGATGAAGATCCGCGACGTCATCAAACTGACCGAGCAGTACGGCATCTCCGGCTTCCCGGTGGTCGAAGGCAAGGAAGTGGTCGGCATCATCACCAACCGCGACCTGCGGTTTGAACAGGAGCTGGACGCCGAAGCGCGCGCCAAGATGACCCCGCGTGAAAAGCTGGTGTACATCAAGGAAAGCGGCGACGGCGCCGACCGCGACGAAGCCAAGCGCCTGATGAACAAGCACCGCCTCGAGCGCGTGCTGGTCGTCAACGACGCGTTCGAACTGCGCGGCCTGATCACCGTCAAGGACATCCAGAAATCGACCGAGCACCCGCTGGCGTCGAAGGATTCGCAAGGCAAGCTGCTGGTCGGCGCCGCCGTCGGCGTCGGCGCCAAGGATGAGGAACGCATCGAGCTGCTGGTCGCTGCCGGCGTCGACGTGCTGGTGGTCGACACCGCCCACGGCCACTCGCAGGGCATCCTCGACCGCGTGAAATGGATCAAGGCCAAGTTCCCGCACGTGGACGTCATCGGCGGCAACATCGCCACGGCCGCCGCCGCCAAGGCGCTGGTCGAATACGGCGCCGACGCGGTCAAGGTCGGCATCGGCCCCGGCTCGATCTGCACCACCCGCATCGTCGCCGGCGTCGGCGTGCCGCAGATCACGGCGATCAGCAACGTGGCCGAGGCGCTCGAAGGCACCGGCGTGCCATGCATCGCCGACGGCGGCATCCGCTTCTCGGGCGACATCTCCAAGGCGCTGGCCGCCGGCGCGTCGACCGTGATGATGGGTTCGATGTTCGCGGGCACCGAAGAGGCGCCGGGCGAAGTGATCCTGTACCAGGGCCGCTCGTACAAATCGTATCGCGGCATGGGCTCGCTGGGCGCGATGTCGGACGGTTCTGCCGATCGTTACTTCCAGGACGCCACGATGAAGGCCGACAAGTTCGTGCCTGAAGGTATCGAAGGCCGCGTCGCCTACAAGGGCAGCGTGCTGGCGATCATCTTCCAGCTGGTCGGCGGCGTGCGTCAATCGATGGGTTACTGCGGCTGCGCCACCATCGACGAGCTGCGCAACAAAGCCGAGTTCGTCGAGATCACCTCGGCCGGCATGCGCGAATCGCACGTGCATGACGTGCAAATCACCAAGGAAGCGCCGAACTACCGTTCCGGCGACTAATTAGTCCTTGCAACGCCGGCTTCCAGAAGCCGGCGTTTTTCCATTCCAGACCTCTTCTGTAGATATCCATGCATTCTAAAATCCTCATTCTCGATTTCGGCTCCCAAGTCACCCAACTGATCGCCCGCCGCGTGCGCGACTCCGGCGTGTTCTCCGAGGTGTTCCCGTACGATGTCAGCGACGAGTTCGTGCGCAACTACGGCGCCGCCGGCGTGATCCTGTCGGGCAGCCACAGCTCGACCCTGGAAGGCGACGCCCCGCGCGCTCCGGACGCGGTGTTTGAACTGGGCGTGCCGGTGCTGGGTATCTGCTACGGCATGCAGACGATGGCCGCCCAGCTGGGCGGGAAAGTGGAAAACGGCCTGGTGCGCGAATTCGGCTACGCCGAGGTGCGCGCGCGCAGCCACACCAAGCTGCTCGACGGCATCAACGACTTCGTCACCGACGAAGGCCACGGCATGCTGAAGGTGTGGATGAGCCACGGCGACAAGGTGCTGGAAATGCCACCGGGCTTCGTCCTGATGGGCAATACGCCAAGCTGCCCGATCGCCGCGATGGCCAACGAAGAGAAACACTTCTACGGCGTGCAGTGGCACCCGGAAGTGACCCACACGGTGCAGGGCAAGGCCATGCTGGGCCGCTTCGTGCACGAGATCTGCGGCTGCAAATCGGACTGGAACATGCCGGACTACATCTCGGAAGCGGTCGAGAAAATCCGCGCGCAAGTGGGCACCGATGAAGTCATTCTGGGCCTGTCCGGCGGCGTCGACTCATCCGTGGCCGCCGCGCTGATCCACCGCGCCATCGGAGACCAGTTGACCTGCGTGTTCGTCGACCACGGCCTGCTGCGCCTGGACGAGGGCAAGATGGTCATGGACATGTTCGCCAAGAACCTGGGCGTCAAGGTCATCCGCATCGACGCCGAGGACCAGTTCATGGGCCACCTGGCCGGCGTCGCCGACCCGGAGCAAAAGCGCAAGATCATCGGCCGCGAGTTCGTCGAGGTGTTCCAGGTCGAGTCTGGCAAGTTGGTCAACGCCAAATGGCTGGCGCAGGGCACCATCTACCCGGACGTGATCGAATCGGCCGGCAAGGGCAAGAAGGGCCAGACGATCAAGAGCCACCACAACGTCGGCGGCCTGCCGGAGACGATGAAGCTCAAGCTGCTCGAGCCGTTGCGCGAACTGTTCAAGGATGAGGTGCGCAAGCTGGGCGTGGCACTGGGCCTGCCGCACGACATGGTCTACCGCCACCCGTTCCCGGGTCCGGGCCTGGGCGTGCGCATCCTCGGCGAAGTGAAGAAGGAGTTCGCCGACCTGCTGCGTCGCGCCGACGCCATATTCATCGAAGAGTTGCGCAACACGCCGTACGAATTCATCGCCGGCCAGGCGGTCGATCCGGACAACCTGCCCAAGAACTGGTACGAGGCGACCAGCCAGGCGTTCGCGGTGTTCCTGCCTGTGAAGTCGGTCGGTGTGATGGGCGACGGCCGCACCTATGAATATGTGGTCGCGCTGCGCGCGGTGCAGACGCAGGACTTCATGACGGCGCACTGGGCGCATCTGCCGCACGCGTTGTTGGGCAAGGTGTCGAACCGCATCATTAACGAGGTGCGTGGCATCAACCGGGTGGTGTATGACATTTCCGGCAAGCCGCCGGCGACCATCGAATGGGAATGATTTTTAGCCTGGCAGCCGCTGGCAATGCCAAGTAAATTGATGAGACTAAGCCCCTGATTTCAGGGGCTTTTTCTTTTTTGGCTGGCGAGGTCCGGCAAGCATCAGCAAGGCCGAGCCTGTTCTGTCGATTGTACTCATGACTAACAGCTATCAAGAAAAGACCTTAAGTCCTTGTACTCGTAAGGCGTAGAGCCGCGTGCGGGTGAAGGGCCGTCGGGTTATCGACGCAGATTGTCGTAAATGGGCCGTTCCTCCGCCACGACTGAAAACGAGTCGAGCCGACTCACGAGCTGGCTTTCCAGGTCCATGAGCTTCCGGGTCGCCGCGTATTCCCGCTGAAATTGCGCCAGCGCCTCGTAGCTCTGGAACCAGGTCTCGACGACACCATCGTAGTCCGCCGCCACGCCGAACGGGTTGCTGGCCGGCGTCAACGCACTGTTCCACACATGCGCCGCCACGTTGCGTTCGTACGCCTGGCTGCCGGTCAGTGCTTTTTGGTAAGCCGGCCAAAGGGCCGCGAAGTCTTCGGTGGACATGCCGTGTTTGCGTTTAACGAAGTCGAAGGTCTTGATCTGCGCCGGCCCGCCTACAATCGCGAGCAACGCATTGACGTGTTTGCGCTGCTCGTGCGTGGCCACGACGATGAGTTTGCTCAGGTCGTTGAACCTTGCCTCGTCGGGACGCACCACCTCGGCGTAATTGGGGGCGGACATCAGATCGAGGAACATCTCCTTGGTGTCGAACCACAGTTCGATGACCGAGTCGCGCGTCGTCAGATGCGGGTAAGCGGTGTCGGTCGGCGCGCCGTCCGCCGCCAGGCGGCTGTGGTTCTGAACATACTTGCCTATATACCGCATGGTTTCCGGCAGGCTTTGCACGAGCGGCGCATGAATGTTCGACAGATGGTTGAAAAATTCTTCGCGCGACATGGAGGGGTGCCTGGCCGACGACAGAATGACTTTGAGCGGTTCCGCTCTGGTCTGGCCGCCGACGGCGCTAAAACCGGTGTCGAAAAGTGGACCCGAGCTTGTGGTTTCGTTCATTTTGATCACTCCTTATTGAAATGTATTGTTCATGGTAATCCCGCCCATACTCCTTTTTTGTTCAGGAGCGTGGTGGGATTTGTCTATCCATTTGTTGAATGCCGGGCGGGCGATCGCCGCTATCGCCGTGGCTTAATTGACAGCCTGGGGGGCCGGTCGCGCGGCCCTCCCTGCTTTCATCGTCACGGTATCGGCCGACGCCACGCCCGGTTTAAGGAGGAAGCATGCCAGCGCGGGAAGCAGGACCAGGGCGCCCAGCATATTCCAGATGAACATGAACGCCAGCAACACCCCCATGTCCGCCTGGAACTTGATTGGCGACAGCACCCAGGTGGCGACGCCGATCGCCAGGGTGAAGCCGGTCAGCATCACCACTTTTCCGGTGAATAGCAGCGCGCGGTAGTACGCCTCGGACAGGGTTTTCCCCTCGCGCAGCTGCGCGAGCATGATGCTCATGACGTACAGGGCATAGTCCACGCCGATGCCGACGCCCAGGGCGATGACGGGCAAGGTGGCCACCTTGACGCCAATGCCGAGCGCGACCATCAACGCCTCGCACAGGATCGACGTCATGATCAAGGGCACGACGGCGCAGACGACCGCCCGCCAGGAGCGGAAGGTAATCAGGCACAGCAGCACAACCGCGCCATACACCCAGAAAAGCATCGCCCGGCTGGCATCCGCGACCACGCTGTTGGTCGCGGCTTCGATCCCCGCGCTGCCGGCGGCGAGCAGGAATCGCACCTCGGGCGTGTTGTTCGCCTTTGCGAAGGCCGCCACTGTCGCTTCGACGCGTTTCAGCGTGTCGGCCTTGTGGTCTTGCAGATAAACCAGCAGCGAGAGCGTGTTGCAATCGACGTTGAACAGTTCCGGCGGAACCTGGTTGGTCACCGAATTGAGCATGCTCTGGGTGGGCAGCAGCTCGTACCATTTCGCCAGGCCTTCGTTCATCAGCACCATGACCTTGCGCGTCAGCGTCGACAGCGAATTGGTGGACTCGACACCCTGCACCTGCCGCAGTTCCCATTCCAAGGCGTCGACGCGCGACTGCGCCTCGTAGCCGGCGCATTTGCCGGCCGGCGTTTTGACGATGACGACGAAGACATCGCTGCTGGCGCCATAGTTGGCCGACATGAACGCGGCGTCGCGGTTGTAACGCGAGTCGGCGCGCAGTTCGGGCGCGCCCGCGTCGAGGTCGCCGATCTTGAGCCGCAGGCTGGCGGCGTAGCCGCCCAGCGTGATCGCCGCGCAGACGGCGATGGTCGCCGTCGCCCAGCGGCGCCGGGTGAACAGGTCGAGGAACGCCCACATCGGGTGTTTGCCGTCGGCCCCCGGTTGCCGCTCCTGTTGTTCGGCCTCGAGCGTGCGTGCCGCCGCCCTGGCGCTGACCCCCGTGTAGCTCAACAGTATGGGCAGCAGCATCAGGTTGGTGAAGATCAGTACGGCAACGCCGATGCTCGCGATGACGGCCAAATCCTGAATGACCTGGATGCGTATCAGCATCAGCACCGCGAAGCCGACCGCATCGCACAACAGGGCGGTGACGCCGGCCAGAAACAGCCGGCGGAAGGTGTAGCGCGCCGCCACCAGCCGGTGGGTGCCGCGCGCGATGTCCTGCATGATGCCGTTCATCTTTTGCGCGCCGTGGCTCATGCCGATGGCGAAGACCAGAAACGGCACCAGGACGGAATACGGGTCGAGCGCATAGCCCAGCGCCGGCAGCAAGCCGAGTTGCCAAACGACCGCCACGAGCGAGCACACCAGCACCAATGCCGTGCTGCGGAGGCAGCGGGTGAACCAGTAGAGCATGGCCGCCGCGATCGCGATGGCCGCCGCGAAGAAGAGCAGGATTTGTCGCACGCCGTCGATCAGGTCGCCGACGACCTTGGCAAACCCGGTCACATGCACGCTGATGCGTTCGGACTGGTACTTCGCGCGGATCTGCTCGATCTGTGCCGATAGCGTGGCGTAGTCGAGGGCTTTGCCGTCGGCGTCGGTGGACAGGAGCGGCACGGCGACGATGCTGGAACGCCAGTTCGGCGACACCAGCTGGCCCAGCTCGCCGGAACGCTCGATATTGGCGCGCACGCTGCCCAGGCTCGCGGCGGAACCGTCGTAATCCGGGGGGATGACGGCCCCCCCTTCGAGGCCATCCTCGGTGACCGATATCCAGCGGGTGGAGGCCGTCCAAAGCGATTTCATGCGTGGACGATCGACACCCGGCAGCAGATACAGTTCATCGCTCACCTTCTGCAGCACCGCCAGATAGTCGGCGTCGAGGATGTCGCCGGAGCGTTGTTCGACCGCCACCCTGACCACGTTGCCCGATCCGGTGAGCTCGCTTTTGTTGGCGAGGAAGTTCGCGATATAGGGATGCTGCTTCGGTATCATGTTTTCGAAGCTGGCGTTCAGTTCCACCCGGGTCGCCTGCCATCCCAGCAGCACGGTCAACGCCACACACGATATCAATACCAGCAGTCGATTGTTAAACAGCAGCCGTTCAATCATATTGCCGGAGCGCAGGTCAAAATCGGCCAGGTCGCGCACCACCGGTTGCTGAGCCAGAGAGCTGTCAGCGTTCATCTTGCACACTCCATTATTGTTGTTGAGTTGGGGCCGCGACGGCGACCGCGCCCATCAGGCCCACGCCGGTGAGCACGCCACCGCCGCTTGCCAGTCCGGAAAGCGGCGCGCGCGCGGCGCCGGCCGCGGCGAAGGTCTCGCCGTCGTCGCTGCTGGCGAACACCTGGCCGACCTGGTTCGCCAGCAGCAGCCTGGCGTCATCGCCCTGCGCAAACGCGGTCAGCGAGGCCCTGGAGGCGATGTCGACCTTGTGCCACTGCGCGCCCATGTCGGCGGAGCGATAGGCGTTGCCGTTCAGGCCGGCCGCGACGATGGCGCCGGAGGGGCGCAACGCCAGCGCGAAGTAGCTGCCGCGATAGGGCGTCGCTACCGCCTCGAAGCTGGCGCCGCCGTCGCCGGATCGCAGGAAAGTGCCTTGCTCGCCGGCGATGTATATCCTGGCGCCTGCGCCCGCGATCGCGTACAGGTGCAGGCCGCGCCGGTTGTGGAGGCGGTCCATGATCGGTTGCCAGCTTTTTCCGCCGTCGTCGGTGCTCAGCGCCAACCCGTAGGCGCCGATGACGATGCCGTTGCGCGGATCCCGGAAAAACAGGTCGAACAAGGGCTTGTCGGCGCCGTCGGCCGCCATCTGGCGTGCCGCGGCGGCGTGCTGGCGCTGCGCCGCGCCGCTGTCCGGGCCTTGTTCCTGTTGTTGTTCCAGTTGCTGGGCATACCGCTCCATCCGCGCCGCGATGGCGTTGCCGTCCAATTGGCGCGTCCAGCGCAGGCCGCCATCATCGGTATGCAGCACGATGCCGCGATGGCCAACCGCCCAGCCGTGCCGGGCATCGACGAAGCGCACGGCAGTCAGTGAAACGCTGACTGGGGATGGCGCCTGGCGCCAGGTCTTGCCTTGGTCGTCGGACAATGCGATCACGCCGCGCTCGCCTACGGCGACGAGCCGTGGCCCGGCGGCCGTGACCGCCAGCAGCGCGACGTTGCCGACATGGCGAATGGCCAATGCCGGGCGGGTGATCGTATCGGGCCGGGTCGGCGCTGTGTCGGCGGCGGCGGGTTGCGGCGCGATGAGCGCGAGCGCAACGACGTAAAGGCTTATCAATGAAATGTGTGCGTTCATGGTATCGAGGGTGCGCGGGCCGCGAACGCGGCCCGCTGTGGAAAGGAGGGGGGGCTTAGCGGACGCCTTCGCCGGCCATGGCGTCCGGCGTGAAATAGCTCTCCGGCTGGCGCTTGCCGACCGTGATTTGCTCCGCCTTTTCGTTCATCATGTTGTTGGCGATCCAATCCCCCGACTGCAGGTTGTAGTGGCCGAAAGGTCCGCCCAGGATGGCCGGAACGTCGGGCGCGACGATGGGAAGGAACCAGAAGGTTTTCCACAGTTGGCCTTTGGCGTCCCAGCCGTCGGCCAGGACGGGCAGCCAGCTGTCCTCGTCCAGGTAAAAGCGGCGCTTGGGAATGACGTGGCGCTTGCCCGCCGCAAGCGTCGCTTCCACTTCCCACACCCGGTGCAGTTCCCAGCGGACGAAGTCGGGCTTGAGGTAGCGCTCATCCATGACGTCGGCGTCCTTGGCGGGGCCGAAGATTTTATTGGCGTTGTAGGGAATCAGCAGTTCACGCTTGCCAACCAGCTTCCAGTCGTAGCGATCCATCGCGCCCGAGAAAACGTAGATCTCGTCGAAATTCGACACGCCGGAGGTGACGAACGAGGGCGTGTCGTAGGCCGCGTTGGGCAACTTCCTCACCCTGCGCTGGCCGGTCAGGTACTGCCAGCTCTGGCGGCCCACCGCGACCGGGTCCATCGGGTCGCGGATGAGCAGGGCTTCGCCGGCTTTCTGCGCCGGACCGTTGGTGACCAGTCGCAGGAAGTAGGGCTCCTTCTTGTAGCTCTCCAACGTGCCGTCCTTGTAGTAGTAGGGCATTTGGTTGTCCACCACGGAGTCGGAGACCTGCACCTTCTTGCCATCGGCGGTGGTGATCCAGGTGTTGATGCGCCACTTGTAGGCTTCGCCCTGCCAGCGCAACTGGTGATTCCACATCGCTTCCTGACCCGTTTTAGGAATCGGGAACGGCACGCCGCCATAGGCGCCTTCCACCGCGAAGCCGTTGTTGACGGTCTTCGCGCGGGTCGCATTGGCCAATGTGTTGTCATAGACCCACTGGGGTGCCTGCGCGGTGCGGTGGGTCGGATAGACATCGATCCGATAGGCCGGATACTTCTTGAACATCGCCTGCTGGCCTTCGCTCAGTTTCGACGCGTGCTGCGCCAGATTCTGCGCGGTGATGGCATACAGCGGCTTTTCCGCAGGGTAGGGGTCGGTCCGTTTCGCGCCCGCTTTCGCGCGGTTGTCCTTGTAGCCGCCGTCCCATTCCGGAATCGTGCCGTCCTTGTTGCCGGCGCGCTCGCCGCCCAGCGGGGTCAACTTGTTTTTCAGCTGTGCCGCCTCGTCGGCGGTGACGGCCGCGGTCGCGACGGCGGCATGGATGCTCAGCATCGCCAGCGTGGCGGTGAGAAGGGTGGAAGACTGTTTCATGTGCTGTGCTTTCATGGAGGTGGTCAGAACGTGCGGGACAACGCGAACGAGATGAAGTCACGGTCTTTCAGCGACTGCTTGAAGGAGAAGGCATTCTTGCTATCGAGGACGGTGTTGGCGCCGCCCACGTAGCGGGTATAGGTGACACTGCCTTTCCATGTCTGCAGGTAGTCTCCGCTGAGGCCGACGCTGATATCGCCCCCCTTGCTCGAGCCGCCATTGAACAAGGTAGTCACGGAGGAGCGTCCGTACGGGTTGTAGCCGATGCCGACGGGGAGCGACAGGTCGAGGCCGGACGCCGCCTGGTACCACGTCGGCGAGAAGATCAGCCGCGTGCCCAGCGCGTCCCGGGTGGTGTTCGGATCGAGCGCCCCGCCGTTGCGGGTGATACTCGTGCGGCGATGCCACGCCGCTTCAAACATCAGCAGGCCGCCGTCCCACAGGTCGCTGCGGGCGAGGGTATGGATGGCGGAGAACTGGGCGTGCAGCGAATTGCCGACCGGGTACAAGGGATGGTCGTCGTTGTCGGACACGGCGCCGGGCGCCACGGTGATCGAGCCGCCGGTCGCGACCAGGGGCGTGTTCCGGCGCACGGAAACCTCGGCCGCCAGGTTGGTGGCGTCGATGGACTTGGAAACGCTTGCGCCGAAGGCGCGGATGCCTTCCGGGTAGATCAGCCGGTAGGTCCCCAGATCGGGGAAGCCGCCGTTCGGCGTGACCTCGACGATGAAGTTGCGGGAGTGGAAGCGCACGGCGTACAGGCCCAGGTCGTAGTCGGTATCGGCCGGCCGCCAGCGCAATTGAACGCCGCCCTGGCCCGATTTGCTCGCCAGCAGATCGTGCGCGCGCAGGAACGCCAACTGCCCGACGCCGGGCGCGGCGCCGGCGACCAGCGTTTCGCCGCCGCGATCGAACAGATCGGTGCGGGAGAAATAGCTGCCCGAGGCCGGGATGCGGTTCGGCTCCCAGCCGAACTGGTAGTAGGCACCGGCGGTCAGGTTCGACGTGAGCTGTAGTTGGCCGGACAGCTGGTTGGTCGGCCGTATCAATTCCTTGAATTGCGTGTTGGGGACGGAGAGCAGCTTGATCAAGTCGACCGGGGCCTGGGCGCCGGCGATGCCGTTCTCGCCGAAGAACAGGCTCTCGCCCCACAGCAGCGAGTGGCGTCCCGCCCGAAAACTGCCGCTCATGTCCCCCACCGTGCCTTTGCCAAAGATGAAGGCGTCGAGTAATTCCGCCTTGCGGCCATGCAGGTCGCGCGTCGCCTCGGTGAAGCTGCCGACCTGGACCGAGCGCGGATTGAAGGTGGCGGCGGCGGTGTTGTCGGTGCCGCGGTTGTAGATGCCGTCGTACCAGGCCGCCGCGCTCACGCGCGCGCCGACGTTTTGATAGGTCACGTCGAACTCGGAGAGCAAGTCGACCCGGTTGGAGATGAAGCCCTTGCCGAAGTTGCGGTCGCCGTCGTCGAGGTTGGCGTTGGCGCTACCGATCAGTTGCGCCGACGGCTGCGATAGCCGGTAGGCGCCGCTGTACTTGATCATATTGTCCCATCGCATCTGGAGATCGGCATTGCCTGTATCGAATTGCGCCGCCAGCGCGGGTTGCGCGGCGATCAGGGGGGCCATCAAGGCCACCAGTGTGCGCAGGCGTTGGCGAGCGGGGTGTGCGGGCCCGGTGGCGCGGGGGTGGGGTCGTTGCATGCTGTCTCCTTGTATTGTTTTATTTTTCCCAGGCTGGGATAGGAAGACATTACAGCAGCGGCATGTGGCCTTTTGTCTGGCTGTGCGGGCGGACTTGACTGGACTCGGACGTGTGGTGTTCCGTCCAAAAAAATGCCGCTCTCGGCGGCATATAAAGAAGGGTTGGTCGACCAGCGATTGCTGTCGCTCCGTCCTCAACTCAGCGCGTCGCGCAGGAACGCGCCCGCCAGTTCGGTGAATGCCGCCGGCTGCTCGATGTTGCCCAGATGCGCCGCGCCTTTCAGCACCGAGAATCGTGCCTGCGGAATCGCCGCCGCGATGGCTGCGCCGGCCGATGGCGGCAGCGCGACGTCGTGTTCGCCGGCGATCACCAGTGTCGGACAGCGAATTGTCTGCAAATCGGCGCTGTGGTCGAGCTGCTGTATGGCCTCGATCGCGGCGATATAGCCTGCCGCGCTGGTTTCCTTGATCAGGCTTTCGATCCATCCCACCGTCAGCGGCGCGTGGTCGACAAAGCCGGCGGTGAACCAGCGCGCGATGGTCGCGGGCGCCTCGGTGGCGAACCCGCCGTTGCGGAACGCCGCAATGCGCGCTTCCCAGACCTCGCGCAGATGGGCTCCGGTGACGGCCGCCCCATGGGCCAGCACCAGCGCGCGGGTACGCTCGGGATGGGCGAGGGCGAACGCCTGCGCGATCATCGAACCGAGCGACAACCCGACCAGCGCGGCGGCGTCTATGCCAAGCCGGTCCAGCTCGGAGGCGATCGCCTGCGCATAGCCGGCCATGGTGGCGCCGGCATCTGGCGGTGGACTGGCGCCATGCCCCGGCAGGTCGACCACGACCAGGCGGAAGTGACGGCGCCAGACGGGCACCTGCAGCGACCACATCCCGGACGATGTCGCCAGCGAATGGATCAGCACGACGGCGGGCGCGCCATCCGGACCGGACACCTGGCTGTTTAGTCGGCGCATGCGTCCTCCGACGGGTCGATGTGCCAGCGCACCAGGCCGATGCCGGTGAACCATGCCGGCATCGGCTTGTACAAGATGGTTTCGGCCGCCGCGCCGCCGGCGGCGCCCTGCGCGACCAGCCAGTTGCGGATTTCCTCGGCGCCGTTGCCCGCTTCGTTGACGTGGTCGGTGGCGTAGGCGGTCAGCGCCGCCTCGTCCCCGCCGACCAGATGGTTCAGGAACGCGCGGTCGAACGCCTCGTTGACCATGCCCATGCGGGGCGTGGCGACATCGTGGCTGATACCGCCAGTGGCAAGCAGCGCCACGCGCCCGGCGCCGCGATAAGTGCGCACCGCCGCGCCGATTGCCTTGCCGAGCTTGAGGCAGCGGCGCATCGGCGGCAGCGGCGGCTGCACGCAATTGACCAGCAGTGGCACGACCGGGATGTCGGCCGGCAGCCCCGCCAGTACCAGCGGCACGATGGTGCCGTGGTCAAGGGTGAGGTTCATCGACAAGGCGGGGTCGAAATCGTTTTGCAGCATTTCGCCAAGCAAATGGGCGCCCAGCGCGGCGTCGCCCGGCAGCACCGCCTTGTCCACTTTCAGCCAGTGCTCCACCGGCGTGGGATAGCGGTCGGCGGCGCCGATGCAGAACGCGGGCAGGTTATCGAGGAAGAAGTTGTGCAGATGATCGTCGGAGACGATGATCACCACATCGGGACGCGCCGCGGCGATTTCCGCGCCCACCTGCTTGAACGCGGCGAAGATTTCCAATCGATCGGCCTCGCCGATCGCCGCCGGGAAGTTGACCATCGAAGGCACGTGACTGACCGCGTGCACGCTCACCAGCTTAGCCATGATCGACCTCCGCCAGGGCGCGCAGCGACGACAGGAATACCTCTTCCGGGATGCGCATGCCCAGGCAGTGCGCACGCAACAGGTAAGGGCTGACGCCGTTCATATACATGGCGCCGATATCGTCGCCGCTGATGGCGGCCCGCAGCGCGGGCGCGAGCGGGAATTCGGCCACGTACGACGCCGGGTCGCGCTTGTAGCGCTCGAGTTCGGCGGGTTTGTGGTGGATGTCGTAGAGCACCTTGTTCATCCAGTAGGCCTGCGGGGTCGGCATGTCCTGCCGCCAGTTCCGCGCGGTCATGATGCCGCTCCTTCGTTGACGCGGGCAACGAGCCAGTCGACGATCGTCGGCACCGTCAGCGGCGTGTGTCCCATGTGACCGCCAGGGAACAAGCGCACATGTTTTGGCGCGCCATGCTCGATGAGCAGATAGACATCTTCGATCGGACATTGACGGTCTTCCTTGCCGTTGACCAGCAGTATCGGCGCGCTGGGCCGGTCGAGCAGTCCCTGGTCCAGCAGCGAGAGCCGGCGGAAGCCCTCGATGTACTCGGCGTCGTTGTTGGCGCCGAGCATGCGGCAGCGGGTTTCGACCAACTCCATCAGGTAGCTGTCGGGAAAGCGCGAGGCCTCCACCCACGATGGCTGGAACATATGGTGGGCGCCGCCGCCCCAGTTGACCGCGCCGGCGACCCGGTGCGGGTGCGTATGGGCCAGCTTGGTCGCCCAGTAGCCGCCGAACGAACGGCCCAGGCAACCGACCTTGGCGCCGTCGAGGTCGGGTTGGGCGGCGGCCCAGTCGAACACGGCCAGGAACTGGCGCTCGGCGTCTTGCACCCCGCGGACGGGCGATTCGCCGGTGCCGGCGTTGTCCATGGCGATGGTGGCGATGCCGCGGGCGAGGAAGGCGTCGCTCGCGCTTGTCATCTGTTCCTTCCAGGCGTCGACGCCGCCCCACATCACGACCACGGGCGGCCGCGCCACATGCGCCGGGCGGCGATACAGCGCCACGACCTCGTCGCCTTCGCCTTCGCGGCCGGCAAACGGAATGCGGAGCTGCTCGACCGGAATGTCCCAGGCGCGCGCGGCCAGCAGGTAGGATTCGCGTTCCATCTCCGCGCACCGCAGCTTGGCCGGGTGGTTGGGGCAGGGGAAGCGTCCCATGAAATACAGGCCGCTGGCGCGCATGTACAGCGCCGACGCGGCGCCGATGCCGTCGGCTTTTTCGGCCGCCGCCGCTTGCTTGAGCGCGGCGTCGCCGGCGCCGCCCCAGACCGCCGCCCAGCTTGCTCCATCGAGCCCGGACAGGCTGTCGATCAGTGGCAACGCCTCCTCCGGCGAGACCATGTTCATCGGATGGGCGCGCGCGGCCAGTTTGGCGCGCATCCATGCCTTGGTTTCTTCGAGGGTTTTCGGGCGGCCGCTGACGGCGCCATTGGTGATTGCGGTATTCAAGATTCCTCCTAGGATTCAACGCGGCGCGGCGGACTGCCGGGCGCGTGGTTGTGCGGAAATTGTAGGCGGCCATCGCCTGCGCAACATGGCCGCGCCTGCGCTGGTTGTTGACTCGCTGTGCGGGGCCGCGCCGGTGCTCAGGCGCCGTACAGGGCGCGCGCCTCCGCGGCGTTCGCAAGGCGGCGCCCGGTGTGGCTGGCGATGGCGGCGACAACCCGCACCAGGTCGGCGTTGCCGGTGGCGACGCGGCCGTCGGGAAGGGCGAAGTTGTTTTCGAACCCCACCCGGGCATTGCCGCCCAGCGCGATCGCGAGGGCCATGCAGCGCGCCTCGGTGGCCCCGAAGGCGCACACCGTCCACGGCCAGTCGGCGGGCCAACTCTCAAGGAATGGCAGCAGGTCGCCGGGTTGCGACTGCTGGCCGGCGCTGTAGCGCCCGAGGACGAACAGGGTGTTGGGCCGGGCCTGCGGGACGACGCCGCGGCGCACCAGTTCCTGGAGGCGCGCCGCCTCCTGCGGGGTGTAGACGATGTATTGCAGCGCCACTCCCTCACGCAGGGCCCATTGGAACAAGTCGCCGCTGGCCTGTTCATGGCCGCTGTCCGGAATGAATTCGCGCAGGGCGACCGAGGCGGCGCGGGGGCGCAGTTCACGCAGCAAGGCGCGCTGCTGGTCCGGCTGGTAAATGCCGACGGCCTCGGTCGTCACCTGGACCAGCAGGCGCTCGCCGAGGGCCGCGTCCAGCGCCCGCACCGTTTCGCGGTAGCGCTGGGCATCGAGGCTGTGGCCGCCCCGCTCGTCGCGCACATGCAAGTGCAGCGCGGTGGCGCCGGCCTCGGCGCAGGCGAGCGCTTCGCGCACGATCGCTGCGCTGTCGAGGGGCAGGGCGGGGTGGTCGGCGTGGGTTTTTCTCGCGCCGTTGGGCGCGACGCAGATGGTCAGCGGCGCCATGCCGGCGCCGTGGGAGGAAGTGCGAATGTCGGTTGTCATGGTTGGCATGCCGCCTGGCCGGCGGCGGATCGGGAGTACGCGGGATTGCTATCGATGAGCATGCGTGCCACCCCGATCCTGGTCAACGGAAAACCGGCTGAATGCCGGTTCAGTCAACTCGGCCCTCAGAACAGGTCAAAACCCTGACCGGCCTCCGCCATTTGCGCCTGCTTGCGAAAGTCGCGCGGCGAGACCGCGTAGCGCTCGCGGAACGCCCTGCTGAAATGGGCCACATCGCTAAATCCCCAGCTATAGGCGATCTCGCCGATGGTGCGTTTCCTCAGCGTGGCCGCCGCCAGTTCGCGCCGGCAGTTCTCCAGCCGCTTGTTCCACACGCTTTTCATCAGCGTGACCGCTTCATCGTCAAACAGCTGGTACAGATACCGCGCCGATAGATTGGTGGCGGTGGCGATCATGTTGACGTCCAGGCCGGGATCGCTCAGGTGGTCCTGGATGTATTGGCCGACCCGGTCGCGGTGGAATTGTTTGAGCCGCGACTGCGCCATCGTGTCCGAACGGTCGAGCGCGGTCAAGGCCGTCGCCAGCACGCTCGGGATCATGTCGGCGATGCGGTCGGCGGTGTCGTCGGTCAGTCTCGGCACCATGTTGAACAGTTCGTCGATCACGGCGCGATACATCGCGCCGGGACCGTCTTGTCCGCTCACCGTCAACGCCGTCAGGTCGTCGATGTGCGGCACCAGCTGGCGCACGCGATCGCGTGGCAAATAGACCGAATGGGTGCGGATCTCACCTGTTTCGATATGGAACGGCCGCGTGGGGTCGAGCACGAAAATGTCGCCCGCGTTGACCCGGCTTTCCCGTCCGTCCTGGGCGACGGTCGCCACGCCTTCCTTTTGCAGCGTCACCAGCAAACGGGCGGTGTGCTGCGGCGGTTTGCGCACGAACGAGGTCGAATGGGGGGAAAAGCGGATCGCGGCGAAGTGCAGCCGCGCGCTGCTGTACGCCAGCATGCTCGTATGCAGCGGCTGCTTATTGCTCGTGTGCACGGCCAAGTCCATGGAAAACAAGCTATCCATTTTCTCCTGGAACAGGCGCGCGCGCCTGTCGTGCGGCGTTCCGTCGGTACAGAACGTTTCGGTTTCGATCATGTCTCCTCCCGGTTGTCCGAGTGCTTTTTTTACGCCCGGGTAGGCCCGGACTCGACCGATTATGCAATAGTCCTTGCCTCGCTTGCAATAGACGATCGACCCGGACGGTCAAATTCCGCCACAGTTTGAGACAAGCCAGGTCGCCGCGCTCCAGTAAGGTGTCTCCATACGGCGGCGCGGTGCCGCAGTCATTTACCCCTAACGAAAAAATGTCCAATAAACAAGCAATACTAGTGGTCGGCGGAGGCATTGCCGGCATGTCCGCCGCCATCGAGTTCCGTTCGGCGGGCGCCGAGGTGGAGTTGATCGATCTCGATCCCCAGTGGCGCGTGTACGGCGCCGGCATCACCATCACCGGGCCGACGCTGAGGGCCTTCAAGTCGCTGGGCATACTCGACGAGGTGGTGGCGCGCGGCTACACGGCCGAGGGCCTCAATGTCTGCGACGTCGATGGCGTCGTCAGGCATCAGGTCGCCACGCCCCGGCTCGACGGTGGCGCGGTGCCCGGCGCCGGCGGCATCCTGCGTCCGACGCTGCACCAGATCCTGTCGGCGCGCACCGTCGCGTTGGGGGTGAAGGTGACATTGGGCGTCACGCTCGACACGCTGGAGCACACCGCCACCTCCGCCGAGGTGCGCTTTTCGGACGGCAGGACCGGCAGCTATGCGCTGGTGGTCGGGGCCGACGGACTGTTCTCCCGGGTGCGCGATTTGATCTTTCCCCAGGCGCCCAAGCCGCGTTTCACCGGCCAGGCGTGTTGGCGACTTATGATGGAGCGGCCGCCCGAGATCGACCGGCGCCACTTTTATCTGGGCGGGCCGGTGAAAATCGGTCTGAACCCTGTCTCGCCCGACGAGATGTACATGTTCCTGCTTCACCCCGCCGAGCAGAAGCTGCGCTTCGAGGAGGGCGAACTGCATGTCCATCTGGCGCGGCTGATGGATGGCTACGGCGGGATACTGGCGCGGATACGCGAGGGCCTGACGCCGCGCTCGAGGATTGTTTATCGACCGCTCGAAGGCATTTTGGTGCCGCGTCCGTGGTATCGCGGCCGCGCGGTCCTGATCGGCGACGCCGCCCACGCGACCACGCCGCAACTGGCCTCGGGCGCCGGACTGGCGGTCGAAGACGCGCTGGTGCTGCAGCAGGAGTGTTGCGCGGCGGACGATATCGGCGTGGGCCTGGAGCGGTTCATGGAGCGCCGGTTCGAGCGGTGCCGGATGGTGGTGGAGAATTCGCTGGAACTCGGACGACTCGAGGTGGTCCGCGCGCCGGTGGCCGTGCACACGGCGTTGCTCGAGCAATCCCTCGCCGCGTTGAACCTGGCGATCTAGGCTGGCAGAATTCACAAGAAGAACATAATCGGGAGACATTGTATGGCAGGTAAGTCATTCGTGGGCAGCAGCACGCGGGACGAGGACAAGGCGGCCTACCCGGGCTGGCTGGTGGCGGTGGCGTCGATGGTGGCGCTGATATTCGGGCCGAGCACCATCGCGGTGCTGAGTTTTGGATTGTTCATCCGTCCGTTGGAACAGGAGTTCGGCTGGAGCCGGACCGAGATCGCGTTGGCCAGCACCTTCATTTCCTACACCATCATGCTCATTTCGCCGCTGCACGGCTATCTGACGGACCGCTTCGGGCCGCGCAAAGTGATACTGCCTTGCATACCGTTGTTCGGGCTGGGCTTGGCGATGCTGTACTTCCTGCCGCCGGTGCACGCGGTTTACTATGCGGCGTGGATTTTGCTGCCCATCCTCGGCATCGGGCTGTTCCCGCTGTCTTACCTGCAGACCGTCAGCACGTGGTTCAATGGCCGGCTGGGCCTGGCGCTGGGCGTTGCCAACGCCGGCATCGGGATCGGCGGCATGCTGCTGCCGTTGCTGATCGGCTTCCTGATCGACGCCTATGGCTGGCGCCTCAGTTTCGCCGTGCTTGGCGCGATCACCGTGCTCACCACGCTGCCGGTCGCCTGGCTCTTCATCCGCGAGCGCGAACGCGGCGCCGGCCAGCCGGCGCGCGCGGCGGCGCCGGAAGGCCTGGCCTTCGGCGCCGCCGCGCGCACGTCGAAGTTCCGGTTGCTGGTGCTGGCATTCCTGATCCTCGGATTCATCAACACGGCCCTGGTGGTGCACCAGGTTCCTTTGCTCGCCGATGCCGGCGTGCCCCTGTCGAAGGCGATCGTGGTGCAATCGGTCTACGGCATGTTCGTCCTGTTGGGCCGTCTGATCACCGGCTTTCTGATCGACCTGTTCGCGCCGGCCCTGGTCATGATGGCTTTCGTACTGGGGGCGACGGTCGCCTGCGCGTTGTATGCGATGGGCGTCAACAACGACCTCGTGTTCGTCGCGGCGGCGCTGTTCGGCCTGGTGTTCGGGGCCGAGTTCGATGTACTGAGCTATCTGCTCAAGTCGTTCTTCGGAATGAAATCGTTCGGCAGGCTGTACGGCGTGATTTTCGCGCTGTTCCAATTCGGCGCCGGCTGCGGGGCCGCGTTCCTGCCGCTGAGCCGGGCGTACACGGGCACCTACGCGGTTGGGCTGTGGGTCTTCTGCGGGCTGACGATGTTGTGCGCAGGTAGCTTGTACGGCCTGCACAGGAGTGCCGGCGCCCGCCGTGGGGAAACCAAGGCCGCGGCGCCGGCCTAGCCGTCCCGGCGCCGGGGCCGCCGGCGTCGATCCGCATAGAATAAACAGGAGATGACATGCTTTTCGAATTGAAGATCAACGGTACCGCCCATCGGATCGATGTGGACGAGGACACCCCTTTGCTTTACGTCCTCAACGGCGAACTGGGACTGAAGGGGCCACGCTTCGGATGCGGCCTGGCGCAGTGCGGTTCCTGCTCGGTGCTGGTGGACGGCGTCGAGGTACGTTCTTGCGTCGCGCCCGCCTCGGCACTGGCGGGAACCGACATCACCACGCTTGAGGGCCTGCCGAGGTTCCACGCCCTGAAGCAGGGGCTCAAGCAGATTCCCGAATTGCACCCGATGCAGCAAGCCGTCATTGACGAGCAAGCCTTGCAGTGCGGTTATTGCTACAACGGTATGGTCGTCAAAGGCGCCGAATTGCTGGCGTCGAATGCGCGGCCGACCGAGGCCCAGATACGCGATGCCATGGCCGGCCATATCTGCCGCTGCGGCACCTACAGCCGCATCACCAAGGCGGTGCGGCGCGCCGCCGTGTTGATGGTTCAAGAGGGGAGCGGGGCATGACGCGGGCCTGCAACCAGGGGCGCCGCTTGTTGCTCAAGGGCGGCGCGCTGACCGTCGGCTTTAGCCTGTTCGGCGCCGCATCGGCCGTCAGTCCGGGGCCGTTTCCCGGCCATGTGCCGGGCCCGGTCCCGGACCTCGGACGCCTCGATAGCTGGATCGTCATCCATCCCGATAACTCCGCCAGTTTGCTGACCGGGCGCTCGGAATTGGGGCAGGGCGGCGTGCTGGGCTTGCTGCAGATCGCCGCGGAGGAACTGGACTTGTCGATGCGCCAGATCCGCTCGGGCCCGGCGCGTACCGGCGACGCCCCGGAGACGGGCGAGACGGACGCGAGCTCGAGCATCGAAATGGCCGGCAAACTCGTGCGGCAGGCCGCCGCCGAGGCGCGTTCCGTCCTGTTGGGTTTGGCGGCCGCCAGGCTGGGTGTTTCGGAACAAGAATTGCGCGTCGTCGACGGCGTGGTGCATGCGCCGGCAGGCGCCGCATCGGTGACCTACGGCGAGTTGATCGGCGAGCGCCGCTTCGACCTGCGGATAACCGGCAAGGCCCGGGCCAAGCCGGTTTCGGCCTACCGCATCGTCGGCCAATCCGTGCCGCGTCTGCACGTGCGGGAAAAGGTGACCGGCCAGTTCACCTATGTGCAGGGCGTGACGCTGCCTGGGATGTTGCATGGCCGGGTCGTCAGGCCGCGCGGGCAGGGCGTGTACGGTCGGGTCGCGCCCGTCCTTTCCATCGACGCGGCGTCGATCGACGATATCCCAGGCGTGCGCATTGTGCGGAAGGGGAACTTCGTCGGGGTGGTCGCGGACAAAGAGTGGCATGCGGTCAAAGCCGCCGCGCAGCTGAAGGTGAGCTGGGGAAGCGCCGGCAAGTTGCCTGGCAACGCGCGACTATACCAGGCGATGCGGGCCGCCAAGACCACCGATTCCGTTATTTTGACGACCGGCGAGGTGGGGCCGGCGTTCGACCGGGCCGCCTGCGTTGTCGCGGCGACCTACCACGCGCCGTATCAGGCGCACGCGCCGTTCGCGCCCAACTGCGCGGTCGCCGACGTGCGCCCGGACAGCGCGGCCGTCAGTTGCGCCACGCAGGGGATCTATGTCACGCGGATGGAAGTGGCCAAGGTGATCGGCATGTCGCCGGAGCAGGTGACGGTCACCCATGTCGAGGGATCGGGCACTTATGGGCCGAGCTGCTACCACGACGTGGCGCAGGCCGCCGCGATCATGTCGCAGGCGGTGGGCCGGCCCGTGCGCGTTCAATTCATGCGGTGGGATGAGTTTGGATGGGATAACTATGGGCCGGCGCACCTGGCCGATGTGAAGATCGCGGCGGACCGCCACGGTAAATTATTGGCCTATCAATACGATGGTTGGCAGCACGGCTGGATCGGCAGCGAAATGTCCGACGAGCTGGCGCTCGGTACCAAAGCGCCGTATGCGCCGTCGGGGCCGGCGCGCGTGGTCAACAAGGCCAACGCCGGCGCGATGTATGCGATTCCGAATAGGCGGCTGAACAACCACCACATCTCGGCCAGCGACGGCTTCCTGCGCGGGAACCCGTTGCGCTCGCCCGTCGATCTGGCGATTTCGTTCGCGTCGGAACAAACCATCGACGAAGTGGCGCACCGGCTAAGGATCGATCCGGCCGCGTTCAGGCACGCCAACATCGAGGACGCGCGCTGGCGCGGCGTGCTCGAGGCCGTCGTCAAGGCGTCCAGATGGGAGGGCGGCATCGGCAAGGGGCGCAAGCGCAAACATGGCCTGGCACGCGGCCGCGGCATCGCGCTCGGCACCCACTTCGTCTCGTACGGCGCCGCCGTCGCCGACGTCGAGGTCAATCTGCATACCGGCGTGATCCGGATATTGCATGTGTGGGGCGCGCTCGATGCGGGGCTGGTGGTCAACCCGGGGCTGGTGGAGGCGCAGATCGTCGGCATGCTGACGCAGGCGAGCAGTCGCATGCTCAAGGAGGAAGTGACTTTTTCGGAACAGGCGGTGACCAGCCTCGATTGGATGAGTTATCCGGTGCTGCGCTTCGACGAGCATCCGGGCATCACACCGATTGTCGTGCAGCGGACCGATCAGCCCTCGACCGGGGCGGGCGAGGAGGCCATGGGTGCGGCCGCCGGCGCGATAGCGAACGCGGTGTTCGATGCGATCGGCGTGAGGCTAAGGCAGTTCCCGATGACCCCCGAACGCGTGAAGGCGGCGGTGGGCGGAAAGCGGACCGCTTGACGGGAGCGGCAATTGAAACGGCATCATAGGGTATAGAATGCATTTCGACCCGACTTTTCATGGAGGGGTTCGGTGGACACCGTCTCCCACACCCCAACGGTCGGTGATCTGGCCGGGTTTGGCAAACACGCGCCATGGCAAGCGGCTTACCCGAAGTTTTTCTTGAAGCCCTGCCAGCACTGGTAGTAGTCCGGCTGCAGCTGGGGCGAGGCGAGCGCCTGCGCGGTCGGGCGGATCACGTCGCGCGTTTCAAACATGAAGGCCATGGTGGCGTCGACCTTGTGCGGCTGCGCGGTATCGGCGTTGCTGGCTTTTTCGAAGGTGGCCTCGTCCGGGCCGTGGCCGCTCATGCAGTTGTGCAGGCTGGCGCCGCCGGGGCGGAAGCCGGTCGACTTGGCGTCGTACTGGCCTTCGATCAGGCCCATGAATTCGCTGGCCACGTTGCGGTGGAACCAGGGAGGGCGGAAGGTGTTCTCGGCCGCCAGCCAGCGCGGCGGGAAGATCACGAAGTCCAGCGTGTCCACGCCCGGCGTGTCCGATGGCGCTTGCAATACCAGGAAGATCGACGGATCCGGATGGTCGTAGCTGATCGAGCCGATCGTGTTGAAGTGGCGCAGGTCGTATTTGTAGGGCGCGTAGTTGCCGTGCCAGGCCACCACGTCCAGCGGCGAGTGGCCGATGCGGGCGCTCCACAGGTTGCCGCCGAATTTGGCCAGCAGTTCGAAATCGCCTTCGATGTCTTCGTAGGCTGCGCGCGGGGTGAGGAAATCGCGCGGGTTGGCCAAGCCGTTGGAGCCTATCGGCCCCAGGTCGGGCAGGCGCAGCAGGGCGCCGAAGTTTTCGCAGATATACCCGCGCGCTTCGCCGTCCGGCAGGCTGACCTGGAAGCGCACGCCGCGCGGCACCACGGCGATTTCCTGTGGCTCGACCTCGATCACGCCCATCTCGGTGGCGATGCGCAGGCGGCCTTGCTGCGGCACGATCAGCAGTTCGCCGTCGGCGTCGTAGAAGTAGCGGCCCTGCATCGGGCGGTTGGCGGCGTACAGGTGGATGGCGCAGCCGGCGTTGCCCGCCATGGTGACCCAGCCGTCGATGAAGTCGGTCGGCGCATCGGGCGCCGGCAGCGGATCCCAGCGCAGCTGGTTGGGTGGCGCCGCCGGTTCGTCGAAGCGGCCGACGATGCGGCCATTGCCCACCTGCCGGAAGGGCTGGTGCATGGCGGACGGGCGGATACGGTACAGCCAGCTGCGGCGGTTGTGCGCGCGCGGCGCCGTGAAGGCGGTGCCGGACAGCTGTTCGGCATACAGGCCGTGGGGCGCGCGCTGCGGCGAATTCTGGTGGGCGGGCAGCGCGCCGGGCAACGCTTCCGTCGCGAACTCGTTGCCGAAGCCGGACTGATAACCGGGATGCCGATTGCCGGGATGGTGCGTTTCCATGCTGTCTCCTCCTGCGGGTGAAGGTATGAATGTAGTGCACCGGGCGAGGATTTGCGATATAAATGTGGAAATTTTGACTATTTACATCGTGAATAATGAATCTTCGAGACCTCGACT
This sequence comes from uncultured Duganella sp., assembly GCA_963511605.1. Classification (GTDB taxonomy): domain Bacteria; phylum Pseudomonadota; class Gammaproteobacteria; order Burkholderiales; family Burkholderiaceae_D; genus Rugamonas. Next base: position 195,209 of record CAUPJZ010000003.1, read on the forward strand.
TGAATTTGCTGTTGGTCTTTCGCGAAATCTATCGTGAGCGCCAGATATCGGCCGCCGCCAAGACGCTGCGGCTGAGCCAATCGGCTGTCAGCAATGCCTTGGCGCGCTTGCGCGCCAGCACGGGGGATGATCTGTTCGTGCGCGTCGCCGACGGTATGCAACCGACACCGTATGCCGAGCATATGGCGGAACCGGTGGCCGCTGCGCTGGCACAACTTGAACACGCGTTCCGTCCGCCGCAAGCGTTCGACCCCGGCAGCACCAGCCGCCGCTTTACGTTGGCCTTGACCGACGTCGGCGAGATCTACTTCATGGGGCGCCTGATCGAGCAATGCGCGGTCCTGGCGCCCGGCGTGGACATCGCCTGCATGCGCCTGGGGACGGTCGATCTGCGCGCCGAGATGGAGGCCGGGCGCGTCGATCTGGCGCTGGGCGCTTTTGAAGACGCGCCCGGCGCGCTGTTTCAGCGCCGGCTGTTCCGCCAGGGCTACGTGAGCATGTTCCGCGGCGATCACCCGCTGGCGCCGACGCCCGAGCGGCTGGCCGGCGCGCGCCATCTGATCGTCACGGGCATGGACAGCCCCTACAACGGCATCAACCCGGCGTTGGCCGCCGCCGGCGTCGATCTTGACCGCGCGTTCAGCGTGCCGCACTTCGCCGCCGTGCCCTACATCGTCAGCACCACGGACCTGGTGGCGACGGTGCCGCAAAAGATGGCGGAGCGCGCCGCCGGACCGTTCCGGCTGCGCTATGCGCCCACGCCGCTCGATTTGCCGCCCTTGCAGACCAATATGTTCTGGCATCGCCGCTACCAGCGGGACGAAGGCGGGCGCTGGCTGCGGCGCCTGGTGGTGGAGCTGTTCGCCGAATGACTATTGCTGCCCGGTGTAGAACGCTTCCTTGACCTGGCCCGCAGCCGGATGCCGGCCGCAACCCTGCCACCGGCGAGTTGGTGCATGATGCAATGCTGACTGAACCATCATGAAGTCCCCAACGCGCAAAACGGGGCCTGCCGGCGAGAGCGCGCTTGGGATGGTGCGATGTTGCAGGACTGGTCTCCGGAGAATGCGCTGCATTCTGCACGCTCCCCGTGTCAACGCCCGCCGCATCGTGCGCGCGGGCCATCAATACCGTTCGAGCCAGTGCGCGTAGGGCGCCGGCAGGGTCCACGACGCGCGCTCGACGCCCAGTTCCTTGGCGGCGAAATAGGCCCAGTGCGGATTGGCCAGGTGCGCCCTGCCGACCATGACCAGGTCGAGCTGCCGGTCGCGTACGACTTGTTCGGCGATGGCCGGCGTGCCGAAACCCCATGCCGACGACACCGGCACATCGGCTTCGCGGCGCACCCGTTCGGCGATCGGCCCGAGGAAGGCCGGCCCCCACGGAATCGAGGTCTGCGGAATCGTGAAACCGACGCTGACGCTGATCATGTCCATGCCGGCCGCCTTGAACTGGCGCACCAGCCCTATCGAATCGAGCAAGGTCTGTTCGTCGCGGCCGTCGTATTCGATCACGCCGAAACGCACCGTCAGCGGCAGGTGCTCCGGCCACACCTCGCGCACGGCCTTGAGCGTCTCGAGCAGGAAGCGGGCGCGGTTTTCGACGCTGCCGCCGTAGATGTCGTCGCGCTGGTTGGAATGCTCGGAGAAAAAACTCTGCGCCAGATAGCCGTGGGCGAAATGCAGCTCCAGCCATTCGAAGCCGGCCTCCACGGCGCGGCGCGCCGTGTCGACGAAGTTCTGGCGCACGCGGGCGATATCGTCGAGCGTCATCGCGCTTGGCGTTTGCGGCAGGTTGGCGCCGAACGCGATGGCCGACGGCGCGATCGTCCGCCAGCCGCGCGCGTCGCCTTCGGCGATGTGGTCGTCGCCTTCCCACGGACGGTTGGCGCTGGCCTTGCGGCCGGCGTGGGCGATCTGGATGCCCGGCACCGCGCCGGCCGCCTTGATGGCGCGCACGATGGGCACGAACGCCTGCGTCTGTTCATTGTTCCACAAGCCGGTGCAGCCGGGCGTGATGCGGCCCTCCGGCGAGACGGCGGTCGCCTCGACGATCACCAGGCCGGCCCCGCCGCGCGCGATGCTGGCGTAATGCGACAGGTGCCAGTCGTTGGCCAGGCCGTCGATGGCCGAGTATTGGCACATCGGCGGCACCGCGATGCGGTTGCGCAGCGTGACATCCTTCAGGGTGAACGGCTGGAATAGGGCGGACATGGATTTCCTTTGTAAAAGAGCTAACGGATCGATTGGGCGGTAGTTCGAAAACATTCGAACTATGGAACGATTATACCGCAAGGTGTATGATGTCGCCGATGCGTCCCTATAAACATCCCGTCGCCAGCGATTTCGTCCTCGAACGCGTGCTCTACGCGCTCAGCGATTCGATCCGCCTTGAAATCGTGCGCCACCTGGCGCGCGTGGACAGCGCCACCTGCGGCGAACTCGACGGCGGCCGGCCGAAGTCGACCGTATCGCACCACTTCAAGGTGTTGCGCGAATCCGGGCTGGTGCGCACGGAGAGCACCGGCACCACCCACATGAACACGCTGCGCCGCGCCGACATCGACAGCCGCTTTCCCGGCTTGTTGGGCGCGATCCTGTCGCAATCAACCGCCGGCGGCCCGTCCGTCTGAACGGCGTTTGCCGACCGGCCGGGTTCGGTTGGACGGGTATCAAGCCTTGGCGGCGAGCGCGCGGATCGCGGCCACCAGTTGGTCCAGATCCGCCGTGCGGGTGAAGAAGGCCGGCGTGACGCGGATGCAGGCGCCGCCCACCGGACCGCTGCGCGCGACGGTGAAAATGCCGTGATCGTCCATGAGCGTCCGGGCCAGCGCCACGTTGTCCTCGAAGCTGGTCTTGCCGCGCAGGCGGAAGGAGGTGACCGCGCCGTACGCGCCGGGCTCTTCTGGTGTGAGGATTTGCACGCCCGGCACCTCCAGCACGCGCCGCACCCAGTAATCGCGCAGTTCGCGCAAGCGGGCGCCGCGCTCGGCGATTGGAATCTGGCCGTGGTATCTGAGCGCTGCGGGAATGGTCATGACGCCGGCGGCGTTGACGGTGCCGGCATGGACGCGCGCGCGGATGTCGGTGGCAGGGTAACTGCTGTTGCCAAGCTGGATATCGATGTCTTGCAGGCGCGACTCGCGGATGTAGAGGAAGCCCAGCCCCAGCGGCGCGCCTATCCATTTGTGCAGGTTGGCGCCGACGAAATCGGCGCCGAGGTCCGGAATGCGGAAATCCAGCTGGCCCCAGGATTGGGCGATATCGACGATCACGTCCACGTTGCGGCGCTTGGCCAGGGCGACGATCTCCGCCACCGGTATCACCAGGCCGGTGCGGTGGCTGATGTGGGTCAGCAGCAGCAGCCGGGTGCGCGGGTGCTGGCGCAATGCCCGATCGTAGGTGTCGATCACCGCCTGGCGGGTGCCCGGTTCGGGAATGCGCACCGTCGCCACATTGGCGCCGCGACGGCGTGCCAGGTCGTTCATCGCGTCGATCATGGTGTCGTAGTCGAGGTTGCCCACCATGACGGTGTCGCCGGCCTTGAGCGGCCGGTAGTTGGCGATCAAGTTTTGCAGCGACTCGGTGGCGCCCCTGGTGATGGCGATTTCCCCGGTGGCGACGCCGGCGTGTTCCGCCAGGCTGGCGCGGATGGCCTCGGTCCCGGCGCGGTCGAACTGGCCGCGCAGATAGTGCGAATTCTGACGGTTCAGGTAATCGATGTTGCGCTTGAAATCGTCGGCCACCGGCGTCGGCATGATGCCGTAGTAGGCGTTCTCCAGATTGATGAAGCCGGGCGCCACATCGTAGTGCGCGGCCAGGCTATCCCATTTGCCGGATGCTCCGGCGGCAGCGCCGCGCATCGGCGCGGCCAGGGCGGTACCGCCGAGGGTGAGGCCGGCGACGCCGCGCAACCAGTCACGTCGATTTCGGGGGATGGTCATCATCATGCTCCTTGGAAGATGCAGTTCAATTGCATTATTGACTGATCTGATTATTACATTGTCTTCCCATCGTTGCAAATGGTTGCCTTGCGGGTTCCCCCCTTGCGGATCGCGCCCGGCCGGGCGCTTGCTTGATCGTTCGTCCGCGCAATACAATGGGGCGGGACGGGACGACCCCTCGCGCCCGCCACCACCATTACAAGGACGCCATGACGAATATCGATCAACGCCGCCGCACTGTATGCATGGGACTGCTGGGTGGTCTCGCCGGGTTGTCCATCGCGGGGAGCGCCAGGGCGCTGCCGACCGTCGATGCGGCGGGCAAGGTCTTCCGGCTGGACGGGGGCGCGGTGACGTACGCCTTCGGCGTCAATCCGGACGGCCGCCTGCAAACCCTTTATTGGGGCAGTTCCCTGGCGCTTGACGACCGGTTGCCGGGGGCCGTCCCGGTGCCGGACAATTCCAGCAACGAGATGTCGATCACCGTCACGCCGTTCGAATTTCCAAGCTTCGGCGGCGGGCTGACGGTGGAACCGGCGCTCAAGGTGGCCTTTCCGGATGGCGTGCGCGACCTCGATCTGCGCTATGTCGATCATCAACTGAAAGGCGACGAACTGGTGGTCCGGCTCAAGGACGTGGGCCGCGCGGTCCATGTCACCCTGACTTATGCGATGGACGCCGGCACAGGCATCCTCTCGCGCGCCGCCACGGTGGAGAACCGGACCAGCGGCCCGATCCAGATCGACCAGTTGGCGGCCGCCAGCGTCAACCTGCCCTACAGCGACGACTACCAGCTATCCTACCTGACCGGGCGCTGGGCGGGCGAGTTCGCGTTGCAAACCCGTCCCATTACGCCGGGCGCCACGGTGCTCGAAAGCCGCAAGGGCATGACGTCGCATCAGGCCAATCCCTGGATTGCGATCAGCCGGGGCGCGACCGAAGAGGAGTCCGGTCCGGTATGGTTCGGCGCGCTGGGGTGGAGCGGCTCGTGGCGCATCAGTGTGGACATCGATTCCCTTGGAGGACTGCGCGCGACGGCAGGGTACAACCCTTTCGATTTCGCCTATCGCCTGAAGCCGGGCGAACGCCTGGCGTCGCCGGCGTTCCACGCCGGGTATTCCGGCGCCGGCTTCGGCGGGGCGTCGCGCTTGTTTCACCGCTATCAGCGCACGCGCATACTGCCGGGCACCCCCACGCCGCGCCAGCGTCCGGTTCTCTACAATTCGTGGGAGGCGACCGAATTCGCCGTCGACGAGGCCGGGCAGATGGCCTTGGCCGAGAAGGCGGCCAGCATCGGCGTCGAGCGCTTTGTCGTCGACGACGGCTGGTTCGGCGCGCGCAACGATTCGCGCGCCGGCCTGGGCGACTGGGTGGTCAACCGCAAGAAGTTTCCGAACGGGCTGGCGCCGCTGATCCGGCGCGTCAACGACCTCGGCATGGAGTTCGGGCTGTGGGTCGAGCCGGAGATGGTCAATCCGGACAGCGATCTGTATCGCGCGCATCCGGACTGGGTCATCCACTTTGCCGGGCGGGCGCGCTCCGAAGCGCGCGATCAGCTGGTCCTCAATCTGGCGCGCAAGGACGTCTACGATTATCTGCTGCGGGTGCTGGACCAGCTACTCGTCTCCAATAACATCGCGTTTCTCAAGTGGGACCATAACCGCGCGTGGTCCGAGCCCGGCTGGCCGGACGCCGGGCCGGCCGATCAGCAGCGGCTGTATGTCGCGTATGTGGACAACCTGTACAAGCTGCTGGCCGAGCTGCGCCGGCGCCACCCGCGACTTGAGATCGAATCGTGCGCCAGCGGCGGCGGCCGCGTCGATCTGGGCATCATGCGGCTGACCGACCAGGTATGGGTGTCGGACAACACCGATCCCTATGACCGGTTGCTGATCCAGGATGGCTTCAGCCAGGCGTACGCGCCGGCCATCATGATGGCGTGGGTGACCGACGCGCCGAACTTCGTCAACAAGCGCGTCACCTCGCTGGAGTATCGTTTCCTGTCCTCCATGCAGGGCGCGCTGGGGATAGGGGCCAATCTCAACCATTGGAATGCCGACGACTTCGCCAAGGCGAAACAACTGGTCGCCGCCTACAAGACGATCCGCATGACCGTCCAGCAAGGCGAGTTGTACCGGCTGGTGTCGCCCCGTGGCGGCTCTTCCCGCTCGGCGACCTTGTCGGTGTCGCCGGATGGCACACAAGCGGTTCTGTTTGCCTTCCTGCACTCGGGGACACGGCGCGACGCGCCGGCGCGCATTCAACTGCGCGGACTCGATCCGGCGAAGGTGTACGCCATGCGCGTCATTTCAGGCGGCGTCATGCCGGAGACGCCGAAAAAAGCCAGCGGCGCGTTCTGGATGGGACACGGCGTGCGGGTCGACCTGCGCGGCGATTTCCATGCCGCCGCTGTTGTTTTCGAGGCCGGCTGATTGCCCCGACGCCGGGGAAGGCGGCCTCGCGGCACCGCTTACGCCCCCGTGAGCAAGCGCAGCAATTGTCCGGCGATCCAGCCGCCGTAGGTGCCCAGCGCATAGCCGAGCACCGCCAGCAGCACGCCCACCGGCGCCAGCGCCGGGTGGAAGGCGCTGGCCACCACCGGCGCGCTGGCCGCGCCCCCGACGTTGGCCTGGCTGCCCACGGCCATGTAGAACACTGGCGCCTTGATCAGCCAGGCCATGCCCAGCATCAGCGCGCCGTGGAAGCTGATCCAGATCAGGCCGAGCACGAACAGCTCGGGATCGGAGAAGATCGCCGCCAGGTTCATCTGCATGCCGATGGTGGCCACCAGCACGTAGATCGCCACCGAGCCCACCTTGGACGCGCCGGCGCCTTCGAGCTTCTTGGCGCGGGTGAACGACAGCAGCAGGCCGAAGGTGGTGGCCAGCACGGTCACCCAGAAAAAGTTGGCCGTCAGGCTGTAGCGTTCCAGGTGCGGCGCGTGGGTCTTGATGAAGGGCACGATGTAACCGGCCATCCAGTGCGCCAGGCCGGTGGCGCCCAGGCCGTACGCCAGGATCAGCACCATGTCGTAGGAGCCGGCGATGCGCGCGCTTTCCAGTTGCACTTTCTCGACCTGGATGCGCAGCGCGTCGAGCGCGCTGGTGTCGGCGCCGCGCCAGGCGTCGAGGCGGGCGCTGCGGCTGGCCAGGAACAGCAGGAAGGCCATCCAGATATTGGCGCAAATGACATCGACCGCCACGAATTTCCCGAACACGTCCGCGCCCACGCCATACACCTCCTTCATCGCCGCCTGGTTGGCGCCGCCGCCGATCCAGGCGCCGGCGGTGGTGGACATGCCGCGCCAGATGGCGTTGGGGCCTTCCGGATTCAGCAGCGACGGATCGAACACGCCCATGATGGCCAGCGCCACCGGCGCGCCGATGATGATGCCGGTGGTACCGGTCAGGAACAGGATGATGGCCTTGGGGCCGAGCCGCGCGATCGCGCCGAGGTCGCACGCGAGCGTCAGCAGCACCAGCGCCATCGGCAGCAGGTAGTCGCGCGCCATCGGATACAGGCGCGAGGTTTCGCCGTCGATCACGCCGAAGGTGTTGAGCAGGCCGGGGATGAAATAGCACAGCAGCAGCGCCGGCACCACCGCGTAGAACTTGCGCCAGAAAGGGTGGGCCGAACGCTCGCTGGCCATGACCAGCGCAAGGATGGTGACCAGGATGCCGAGCACCACGGGATCGGACGCGATGAGGGGGGCGGTGACGGGTACTGTTGCGCTGGAGACGGCCATGGATTTCCTGTAAATGGGCGGACGAGTTGGCGATAGTATCATCCACCGCAGTTGATACATAGCCGAAACAATTAGTAATCCGGAAGTAATGATAGAGCGGCTAAACTCGGTTCACCGAGGCGGCAAACGACCGGCGTTTCGTCGCACCCGCTTCCGCACCGGATGTCCTGCGGGACCGGTACGTCCCGCGGGAACCGCTATGATCGTCGCCACGAAGTCAGTCCCCGTCACCAGCCATCGAACCAACGAAAGCCAGACCGACATGCCCACACCCACGCCCACGTCCCGCCGCGGCTCCCTGATTTTGCTGTTGCCGATCGCCCTGATCCTGGCCGTCCTCGCCGCGCTGTTCGCGTGGGTGGGCGGCTGGTTCGGCAACCACAACCTGACGCCGCAAAAAATGATGGACTTCGCCGAGACGTCCGGCAAGCAGGCGGCCGGTTTCCGGCGCGCGCACAGCAAGGGCGTCTGCTTCGCCGGGACGTTCGCGCCGGCGCCCGAAGCGGCGAAACTGTCGACGGCGCGCGCGTTCTCGCAGCCGTCGATCGCCGTCATCGGCCGCTTTTCCGCGTCCTCCAACAATCCGTACGCGCCGGACGGCGCTTCGCCGGTGCGCGGCATGGCCGTGCAGCTGAAAACGGACGACGGCCAGGACTGGCGCATCGCGATGAACAGCTTCCCGTTCTTCGCCGCCGCCACGCCGCAGGCGTTCCAGGCCATGAACGAGGCCGGCAAACCCGATCCTGCCACCGGCAAGCCCGACCCGGCCAAGATGAAGGCCGTGCTGGCCGCGAACCCGGAGATCGCCGCGTTCCAGGCGTGGGCGAAATCGGCGCCCCGGTCGGACAGCCTGGGCAGCACCCGTTTCAACGGCGTGAACGCGTTCCGCCTGACGGACGGGCAGGGCACCGACCGCATGGTGCGCTGGTCGATGCGTCCGCGCGCGCCGTTCGTCGCCATGACCCCCGATCAACTGAAGGCGGCCGACCCCAATTTCCTCATGGAAGACCTGAACCGGCGCCTCGCCGCCGGCCCGCTGGTGTGGGACATGGTGGTGCAAATCGCCGCGCCCGGCGATCCGGTCACCGATCCCTCGAAGGCCTGGCCCGACACGCGGCAGGAGGCCACCATCGGCACCTTGACCCTGGCCCATGCCGAGCCGCAAGCGAACGGTCCTTGCCGTGACATCAATTTCGACCCGTTGATACTGCCAACCGGGATCGCCGCCAGCGACGATCCGGTGCTGCACGCCCGCTCGGCGGCGTACTCGGTGTCGTTCAACCGGCGCGAGCGCGAAATCAGCGCAGGCAAGACCGCCCAACCTATCGGCCAGAACGGGAGCGCACGATGAACCGCCCACGCCACTTCAACCTTCTTGCCCGGGTGCTGCACTGGTCCATGGCAATCGCCATCCTCGCCATGCTGTTCGTCGGCGCCGGCATGGTCGTCACGCTGCGGTACCGGGACCAGCTGCTGGACCTGCATCGCCCGCTCGGCATCGCCATCCTGCTGCTGGCCATCGTGCGCCTGGTCAACCGACTGACACGGCCGACGCCGGCGCTGCCGGCCGACCTGCCGGCCATCCAGAAACTCGCCGCGCACGCCTCGCACTGGCTGCTGTATGCGCTGATGCTGGCGATGCCGGTGATCGGCTGGGCCATGCTGTCGGCCGGCGGTTATCCGATACCGATGTTCGGCGGCGTGCACCTGCCGGCCATCCTGCCGCACAGCCCCGTGGCGTATGGAATGTTGCGCCCGCTGCACGGCGTCTTGGCTTACGTGCTGTTCCTGACCATCCTCGCCCACCTCGGCGCGGCGCTGTATCACGCCTGGGTGCGGCGCGACGAGGTGTTCGGCCAGATGGCCAAGGGGGATTCGGCGTAGGAATCCGGCGCTTGAACAGGTAGGCAGGCACAATGGTACTCAAATCCCCCTGCACAGGTTGCCGCAGGGAGTGCCTGCGTGCGCTTGATGAGGCGCGCGACTGGCAGAAAATGACCGATCACAAGCGGCACCAGATCGTCAACGACAAAACGCGCCGCGTGAAAAAAACGGCAAAGGCGAGCGGGGACGGGTGAAATCGCGTCGACGAGGTTAAACAATTTTTCAAATAGTTGTAGACGACTGGTCTAATGGATGTTAAAGTACTTCCCATGAACTCACGAGGCAGCGGCGCCAAGGGTTTCATCCCATTTGAATGAGGGAGAGCTCCCGCGTCCCGTGGGTTGATTTTTTGAATATATTATAGACGACTGGTCTATTATTTTTGAAAATTGCCCCGGTTTTTAATTTAACTTTGGAGAACTAAGATGAAAAAAGTACTGATGGTTTTGACTTCGCACGACACCCTGGGCGACACCGGCCGCAAGACCGGCTTCTGGCTCGAGGAATTGGCCGCGCCGTATTACACGTTCAAGGATGCCGGCGTGGAAGTCGTGCTGGCCTCGCCGCTGGGCGGCCAGCCGCCGCTGGACCCGAAGAGCAACGAGCCATCGTTCCAGACGGAGCAGACGCGCCGCTTCGAGGCCGACGCCGCCGCGACCGCCCAACTGGCGGCCACCGTCCGCCTCGACAGCGTCGACCAGGCCGGCTTCGACACCGTCTTCTATCCGGGCGGCCACGGCCCGCTGTGGGACCTGGCCGAAGACCGCCGCTCGATCGCGCTGATCGAATCGTTCCTGGCCGCCGGCAAGCCCGTCGCGCTGGTCTGCCACGCGCCCGGCGTGCTGCGTCATGTGCAGACGCCGGCTGGCCGTCCGCTGGTCGAGGGCAAGCAAGTTACCGGCTTCACCAATACCGAGGAGGAGGGCGTCGGCCTGACCAACGTGGTGCCGTTCCTGGTCGAGGATGAGCTGGTCGCCAAGGGCGGCGTGTATTCCAAGGGCCCCGACTGGGGTTCGTATGTGGTCCGCGACGGCCTGCTGATCACCGGCCAGAACCCGGCCTCGTCGGCGGAAGCGGCGGCCCTGTTGCTCACGCAAATCGCCTAAGCGGCATTGCCGGCGCGCCGGCCGGCAGGCCGCGCGCGTGGCGCGGCGCGCTCAGTAAAGCGTGGTGCGCAGACGGTCCGGCAGTTCGGCGTCATACTTTTCGCCATCGATGTTGTCGCTGAGGGCGGCGAGGATGGCGCCGGGGCTCGGCAGCGCGGTGTCGCGCACCGCCGCCGACGCGTCCCACAGGCGTGACCGCAAGACCGCGCGGGCGCATTGGAAGAAGACCGACTCCACCTTAATCACCAGCACGCACTTTGGCGCGCTGCCGTTGACGGCGAAGCGCTCCAGCAACGCGGGCGCGACGACGATGCTCGCCCGGCCTTGAACGCGCAACGTTTCGCCATGCCCGGGAATCAGAAACAGCAGCGCTACGCGCGGATCGACGACCAGGTTGCGCAGGCTGTCGATGCGATTGTTACCGCGCCGTTCGGGCAGCAGCAGCGTCGTGTCGTCCTCCACGACGACGAAACCGGGGGCGTCGCCACGCGGCGACACATCGAGGCCGTCCTGGCCGTTGGTCGCCAGCACCGCGAAGGGCGAGGCCGCGATCAATGTCGCGTAGTGGGGGTGGATGAAAGCGGCTTCCTTCGCGATCGACGAAGCCGCCGGCGGCGCGAACAACGCTTCGAGGTCGGTGAGCGTCGCGATGGTCTGATGTTGCGGGTAGGCTGGCATGGGTTGTCCGGTCCGAGGGGGAAGTCCCCATGGTCTCACACCACCGCTAGCGGGGGAAGGCCGAGCGCAGGGCGGCGGCCTCGTGTGTCATGGCGATGACATAATCAACAAGTACCATTAGGAAACTTTTGTTTCCAAAGATGCCATGCCACGCCTTCCCGCCCACCGTTTTCGACCCTGGATCTGGCCGCTGCTCGCCGCCTTGGCGACGGCTGGTTGCTGGGCGCACGCGTACTGGCGCGCGGATCAGGTGCGGGCAGCCGCCGTCGAATCCGCCCGGCGCGACCTGGAACACCACGTTGAAGCTTTCGAGCTCTACCTGACGCGCAGCGTCGCCCAGATCGACCAGCTGTCGATGCAGCTCAAGGAAGGCTGGGAACAGGGGGGCGGGCGGCTGGCGCTGGACGGCTGGTATCGCGACGGCATGTTGGCCGATCCCGCGCATGCCGCCATCGCCATCTACGACGCCACCGGCATACTGGTCGGCCGCGCCGGCCGCCATGCCGACAATGGCCCGCCCGTCTCGTTCGCGTTCCACCGCGACCACCGCTCCCCGGCGCTGCGCATCGTCGTGCCGGAGGGGACGGTGCAGGCCAACCAGCCGCTGGTGCAATTCACGCGCCGCCTCGACGACGCGCGCCAGGGATACGGCGGCCTGGTTTCGCTGACCGTCGACGCCCGCTACCTGACCTCGTTCTACAACCCGGCGGTGTTGGGCGACAGCGGCTTGTTGGCCGTGCTCGGCGACGCCGGCGCGCTGCGGCTCGAGGCGCATGGCGAGCAGGTGCGGCTCGGCGCCGGCGGTTCGCTGTTCAGCACCGCGCCAGATCTGGGCGGCGCCAAGGGTGGCACCCAATTCGACGGCACGGCGTTTTACGACCGCAGCGCCCGTTTGCTGAGCTGGAAGCGTTCGGGCGCGTATCCGCTGCTCGCCGTCGCCGGCATGACGGTCGGGCGCGCGTTGGCGCCGGCGCGCGCCGACTGGAACCGGCGCCGTGGCCGCGCCCTCTGGCTCAGCGCGCTGATCGTCCTGCTGGGCGCGGCGGCGACCCGCCACAGCCTGGGCCTGCGGCGGGAACGGCGCCGCCGCGACGAGGAGCGCCAGGCCTATCGCATCGCCACCGAGCAGGGCAGCGACGGTTTTTATCTGGCCGCCGCCGTGCGTGATACCGCCGGCGCGGTGTGCGACTTCGAAGTGACCGATTGCAACGCCAGGGGCGCTTTTTTCTACGGCTTCGAACGCCAGCAGTTGATCGGCCGCCGCATCTCGACCCTGGACCGGGCGGTGTTCGGCGAGGCGCTGCTGCCGGTCTATCTGGCGGCCATGACGGCCGGCTCCCACGAGGACGAGCGCCAGATGGGGCCGGGCGCCCAGGTCAACATCGGCTGGGGGCGGCGGCGCATCACGCGCGTGGGCGACAGCCTGGCGATCACTTTGCAGGACGTTAGCGAGCGCAAGTCGCACGAGCGCGATGTCGAGCGCCTGACCTTGCACGATCTGCTGACGGGGCTGCCGAACCGCCAGTGGCTGGCGCGCGAGTTGCCGCGCCGGTTGGCGGCGGCCGGCGAGCGCTATGGAACGCTGGCCGTGTTGCTGGTGGATCTGGACGACTTCAAGCAGGTCAACGACACGCTGGGACACGGCGCCGGCGACCGCCTGCTGCGCACGGCCGCCGAGCGCATCGGCGCCTTGCTGCGGCCTGGCGACCGGCTCGCGCGCATGGGCGGCGACGAGTTCGTGTTGCTGGTCGATCCGGCGGCCGACGATGGCGAGACGGCGGCGCTGGCCGGGCGCGTGCTGGCGGCGTTGGCGGGACCGGCTTCGGCCGGCGCGGACCTTCAGCGCATCGAGGCCTCGGTCGGCATCGCCGTGTTCCCGCGCGACGGCACCGACCACGAGACCCTGCTGCGGCACGCCGACATCGCCATGGCCAGCGGCAAGAACGAACGCAAGGGGCATTACCGCTTCTTCGACCCGTCCCAGTTCGTTCTGCTGAGCGCGCGCGCGCACCTCAAGCACAGCCTGGCGGCGGCGATCGACGCCGGCCAGTTGAGTTTGCATTACCAGGTGCGCGTCGACGTCGTCGGCGGACGCCCGGTCAGCATGGAGGCGTTGTCGCGCTGGCAGCACGCCACCTTGGGCATGGTGCCGCCGTCGCAATTCATCCCGCTGGCCGAGTCGAGCGGCTTGATCAATCGTCTCGGCGAACTGGTCATGCGCCAGGCCTGCGCGCAACTGGCCGCGTGGCGCGCCGCCGGGCTGCCGCTGCTGCCGGTGTCGATCAACGTCTCGCCGCACCAGTTCGGCTACGGCAGCGTCTCGGGCCAGCTGGCGCGCGCGCTCGCCGAGCACGCCATCGACCCCGGCCTGCTGGAGGTGGAGATCACCGAGTCGGCCATGGTGTCGGAGCAGGCCGATGTGCAGGCCGAGCTGGGCGCCATCCGCGCGCTCGGCGTGCGCGTCTTCGTCGACGACTTCGGCACCGGCTACTCGTCGCTGTCGCAGTTGCAGCGCCTGCGCCTCGACGGCCTCAAGGTGGACCAGGCCTTCACCCGCGAACTCGACAGGTCGCGCGAAGGCAGGGTGTTCTTCCAGGCCATCGTCTCGATGGCCGGCGCCCTGGGCATGGTGGTGGTGGCCGAGGGCGTGGAGACGCCGCGCCAACTGGAGCTGCTGCGCGAACTGGGCTGCCAGCAGGCACAGGGCTACCTGCTCGGCCGGCCGGTGCCGGCGGCGGCGATGGCCGAGCTGCTGGCGGCCTCGGAAGGGGCCGGGCGGCTTGCCAATCCGGTCATAATGTTGTCACATTGAGTTGCTATTATGCATTTTTACTTGATTGGGTGAACTGTGGAATTCGACGCCTCCCGCCAGCATCTGCCGCGTTTCCGTCAATCGACCGCGGGCGACCTGTGCCGCGAGTCGGCGGCGGTCGCCGCCGACGCCTGCAACGCCGAGGTGCAGCAACTGTTCACCGACCGCCGTGACCTGATGAGTCTGCCGGTGCTCGACGGCGTGCGTCCGATCGGACTCATCAGCCGCAACATCTTCATGTCGCAGATGTCCAAGCCGTTCTACCAGGAGTTGTACGGCAAGAAGAGCTGCATCGCTTTCATGGACAAGGAACCGCTGATCGTCGAGGCGTCGCTGAGCATCGAGGAGCTGACGTTCCGCGCGGTGGCGTCGGGCGAGAAGGCGCTGGCCGACGGCTTCATCATCACGCGCGACGGCGAACTGGCCGGCGTCGGCTTCGGACTGCAGCTGATGAACGTGGTCGCCACCATGCAGGCCGAGCGCAACCGCCAGATCATGCACAGCATCGAGTACGCCAGCGTCATCCAGCGCGCGGTGCTGCGGCCGTCGCGCGACGCGCTCGCCGGCCTGGCCGATGCCCATCTCGAATGGCAGCCGCGCGACATCGTCGGCGGCGACTTTTACCTGGTCGAGCGCCATGCCGACGGCTGGTTCGTCGGGCTGGGGGACTGTACCGGCCACGGCGTGCCGGGCGCCTTCATGACGTTGATCGCCTCGCAGGTGCTCAACCAGGCGTTGCCGCGCGTGGGCGCGCGCGACCCCGGCCGCCTGCTGCGGGAAGTCAGCGCCGGCGTCAAGGCCTTGCTGGGCCAGACCCACACCGGACAGCGGCGCGCGGTGGCCGAGTCGGACGACGGCCTCGACGCCGCCTTCCTGTGGTTCGAACCGGCCGGCCGCCGGCTGCACTTCGCCGGCGCGCGCATCGCGCTGCACGTGCTGGCGCCGGGCGAGCCGCTGCGGGTGGTCGAGGGCGAACGGGCCGGACTGGGCTACGTCGACACCGACCCGTCGCAGCAATGGCCGACCCATGTGCTGACGCTGGCCCCGGACAGCCTGCTGTTCGTCGCCAGCGACGGCCTGACCGACCAGATCGGCGGCGCCAGGGCGATCGCCTTCGGCAAGCGGCGCGTGCGCGAGTTGCTCGCGGCGCAAGCGGGCGAGCCGGCGCCCCGCCTGGCCGCGCTGCTGCTGGAGGCGTTGGCAGACTGGCAGGGCGAGCAGCCGCGCCGCGACGACCTGACTTTCTTTTGTTGCCGTCCTTGAGGAGTAGCGCCGTGTTGTACGAGGAGTTCGATGAGTTGTGGCAGGTGGCGCAAAAGCGCCATGTGATCTTTTTCTATGCCGGGTATTTCTCCCAGCCGGTGGTGGCGGCCGTGTCGGAAACCATCCGCGCCCGCCTCGACAGCGCCGGCGCGGCCGGGCCGACCAGCCGCCGCATCTTTTCCGCCTTTGTCGAGATGGCGCAAAACATCATGCATTACTCGTCCGAGGCGCTGACCCCGGCCGACCAGCGCGACCGCCAGATGCGGCGCGGCTCGTTTTGCATCGGCGCCAGCGGCGACCAGTTCTTCCTGCTGTGCGCCAACCCCGTCATGAGCGATCAAGCGCGGGCGATCCAGGCGCGGCTCGAACCGCTACGCACCATGACGGTCGAGCAGCTCAAGGCGGCCTACAAACAGGCGCTGCGCGCCGAGGCGCCGGCCGACAGCAAAGGCGCGGGACTGGGCTTTCTGACGATGGCGCGGGAGGCGAGCGAACCGCTCGAATTCGAGTTCGTGCCGGCGGCGAACGACCCCGACACGACCATTTTTTGTATCAAAGCCATCATTTGAACACCATGGACCCCTTATTTATCGCCGCCACGCCCACCTCGCCCGAAGTCGACTTCCGTTTCGCCGAGCACACCCTGTCGCTGAAAGGCGAGTCCTATCCCGAAAACGCGGCCGCCTTCTACGGCCCGGTGATCGAACAGTTGCGCCGCTACCTCGCCGGGTGCGACGGCCGCACGATCACCGTGCACGTCTCGCTGGCCTACTTCAACAGTTCGTCGACCAAGATGTTGTTCGCGCTGTTCGAGGCGCTCAACGACACGGCGCTGGCCGGCAACGAGGTACTGCTGAATTGGTACCGCGACCCGGAGGACGACACCATCCTCGAATTCGGCGAGGAGCTGCGCGACGATTTCGCCGCGCTGCGCTTCCGCGACTGTCCGATATGATGAGCGTGCCCACGGCGGCGCCCGACGCCGCGCCCGATCTGTTCGGCGCGGAGCAGCGCGCGCTCGACGCCGCGCGGCGCGCCTGCCACAGCCCCGGCGGGCACTTGCCGGCGCTGGGCGAGCTGGCGGTTCATTACGAACGGCTGCTGCGCGAGAGCCGCCGCCTGGTGCAGCGCAGCGACCGCGCCGAACGCCATCTGACCCAGCTCAACGCCCGCTTGCAGGAAATGGCCGAACAGCTGGAATACCGCGCCAGCCACGATCCGCTGACCGGCGCGCTCAATCGCGGCGCCGTGATCGAACAGGCCCGCCGCTGCCTGGCGCAGCAGGACATCGTCCTGATCGTGCTCGACATCGATTTTTTCAAGCAGGTCAACGACACCTACGGCCATCCGGCCGGCGACACCGTGATTCAAACGGTGGTGCGCTGCCTGAAGACGCTGGCCGACGGCCAGGCGGTCATCGGCCGCGTCGGCGGCGAGGAGTTCTCGGTCGTGTGGCCGGGGCTGACGCCGGTGCAGGGCCTGGCGCTGGGCGAGCGCCTGCGCCAGGCCATCGAGGCGACCGCCTGGCCGGCGCCGATCGAGGTGGCGGTGACGGCCAGCGTCGGCGTCAGCTGGAACGCGCGCGGCAGCACGTTCGAGCAGGCCTACAGCCGCGCCGACCAGGCGCTGTACCGCGCCAAGCGCCAGGGCCGCAATTGCGTGCGCATGGCCGACTGAGAAGGGCCCAGGTAATTTTCCTTGGGTAAACTTTGCTTGGCGAACCACGAAAGTAGACGCAATGGCGGTATGGCAGTGTGATTTGTATCTGATATCGGGTCTGGACAAGCTGCCCGATACAACCCTGGATGGCTGGCCGCCACCGGTATTGGACCCGAATCGGGTACTACGAGCGCAGCAGATGTTGTCCGGATACCTCGGGCCGTCGTGGCCGGTCGCAGACGACTGGTTTGTGTTCGGTCCGGAAAACGGCAGCCGCATCGACGTCATCTTCTCGAACGCGTCGACGGCGACCATCGTGGCGCGCTTCGATAGAAGAAGCGATAGCGTTCAGTTTCACGGACTGGTCTGCCGAATGGCCGGAGACTTGGCGTGCCTGTTGTTTTCTCCCGAACTCAATGCCATCATCCAGCCCGACCACAACGTGCTGCGCATGGCGTTGGCCGATATCCAGGCGGACGTCACGTTGCAGAATCCCTGAACCCGTTCCGGACCGCCACCGGCGATAAGCGGTGCCGGCCGGTCCAATCCCTGCAACCGGGTCTTTCGCCTTTTTACACGAGGGACGTTTGAATCAACGTGCCGTACCCGGAAGACCGAACAAGGCGCCGCGGCACGATGTACCGCTGGCCAGCGCTTGCCGTATCGTCGGCGACGTCGCCGCGGATCGGCGAGCGCTATCGGGCGACCATCAAGTCCGCGCCGGAAGGATGCGCGCCAGCAGCGCGGTGATGTTGTCGCGGCTGCCATGCCGCTTGGCGAGCGCGATCAACGATACGCATGCCTGTTCCAGCGGCACATCGGGCTGTGCGAGCGTCTGCGCCAGTTCGGCGTGCGGCACCCAGCCGTGCAGGCCGTCGCTGCACAGCAGCAGCAAGTCGCCGGCCCGGCAATCGAACAGCGCGACGTCCGGCGTGACGGCCGGGGCCGGCCCCACCGCTTGCAACAACAGGTTCGGCGGCGGCAACGCGCCTGGCGCACCGGATTCCAGCGCGAGCTGATACGCCGTCTGATCGCGCGTCAGCAACTCCAGCGTGTGGTCGCGACAGCGATAGAGGCGGCTATCGCCGACGTGGAAGGCGATCAGGGACCGCGTTTCCGGCACCAGCAGGAAGCCGGTCAGCGTGCTGCCCATGCCGGCGCCATCGGCGTGGCCCCGTGCCTGGTTCGCCGCATACAGCGTCGCGTTGGCCCGGTCGACCGCCTGCATCACCAGCGCCGTGTGGCGCCAGCGTTGATTGACGGTGGTGGCGTCGGGGTCCGGTCCGGAACCGTCCTCCGTCGCGCCGCGCGGCGCGGGCGCATCGGACAGGCAGGCGCGCAGCGAGTCCAGCGCGCCGGCGCTGGCGATCTCGCCGGATAAGTGGCCGCCCATGCCATCGGCCACTGCCGCCAGCCCAAGCGCCGCATCGATCAGGAAGCTATCCTCGTTGTGCCGGCGGACGTCGCCGATATCGCTGAGTCCGTAGAACTCCGCTAGTCCCGGCGTGGACCTGGCGGTAGCCGCCGGTGCGACCTGGTGGGTAGTCAATCTTGCTCCTTGCTTCGGTTAGCGCCGTCGAACGGACGGCATAACGCTATTTACGCAGCAAGCAGCCGTCTGGATGCGGGGCCGGGGGAAAAATAATAAGACGGAGGGCTGGCGCGCGGCGTCGCGGCCAGCCAATGGGAAGGGGGACGGTCCTACCAGAACTTGACGCAATGACCCAGCAGCACGAACGGCGTGCCGGGCCGCTGGGCGGCCGGGTCGGTCTCGAACGTCACGCCCAGCCTGGACACTTGGGCGAAAATGTCTTCGGCCGGTGCGTCGAGGTCGACGATGACGGCGCCGGTGGCTGGCACATTGGCGATGGCGACCGGCGCGCCGTCCTTGGGCAGGGCCCACAGGCGCGCGACGCTGCCGGCCGGGATGGCGAGCGGCTTCAGCAGTTTTATCTTGATGGTCTTGCCGCGCCGGTGCGAGCCGGCGGTCAGCACCGCCTCGCCCTGGTCGTTGGCGAGAATCCCGAAATAGCTGGCCGGCAGGGCGGCATCCATATGGTGCATGCCGAGCACATGGGCGTTCTGCGACACCAGACCGGCGGTCAGCGCCACCCCGAGGCCGAAGGCCACCGCCGCGCGGCCCCAGCCGTCGAGCGCGGCGCTCAATCTGGACCACCAGCCGCGCGGCGCCGTGGTCGCCTCTGCCGCCGCCGCAGCAGCGGACTTGGCCGAGCCCGGCTCGGTTTTGGCGGCGATCGCCTGCCAGACATGGGACGGCGGCTGGATCGGCGGCACCGTCGTATACAGCGGCGCCAGCTGATCGTTCCATTCCGCGACCGCCCGCTGGGCCTGCGTCGATTCCGCCAGCAGCCGGGCAAAGCGCGGACGCGCGCGCGCCGCCATGGTGCCCAAGACATAGGCGCCAGCCAGCTTCTTTAGCAGTTCCGGACGTTCGTAATTCATGACTTGCCTTTTGGCGCCACAGGCGCCTGTTCCAAACACTTCCTCAGCCGATCAAGCCCGCGCCGTATCCACGCCTTCGCGGTGCCCAGGGGCACCTGCAGCTGCTCCGCCAATTCCGAATGCGACAGGCCATTGTAATAGGCCAGCGCCAGGGATTGCCGTTGCGGCGGGTCCAACAGGGACAAACAGCGGTGCACTTCGATCTTCTCCGTGGCGGCCGTATACAACTCTTGCGGGTCCGCATGATCGATCTCTTCGTCATGATACTGGTCCACACTATTATCTTCAAGGGAAGAGGTGTTGTCAGATTCTAATTTGCCCTTGCGTAAGCGGTCCAGCGACTTGTTGCGCACGATGCTGATCAGCCACGTCATCGGCGTGGACAGCGTGGCCGCATAACTGCCCGCCTGCTGCCATACATTGATAAACGCGTCCTGCAGAATTTCGTCGGCCACTTCACGCTGGCGCACGAAGCGCATGGCGACGCCGTACAGGTGGGCACTGGTCAGGTCGTACAGCTGCTTGAAGGCGGCGTGGTCCTGCAGCGAGACGCGCTGGAGCAAGTCGACCAGCCGTTGATTTTCCGGTGTGTGGGTAAGCATAGTTGTAGGTACAGGCACGGTGGGGTGGAGTGCTGGCGGCGGCACCGGATCGCGATGGCCGAGCGAGCCGCGATTATATGCGCGGCGCTAAAAACAAACTGTTACTTATGGTAACCGCACTTGTGCGCGCCGCCGCTTGGGCGGCCAAAAAAAAAATCAATTTTTTTTTCATTTAGCCGCGTCCAGTTCGCGCCTCGGCGCGTAAGTCCTCATGCAAAGGAACTGGAACCACCATGATTTATGACACCGATATGACAGCGATCGACATCGCGGCCCTGTGCGCGCCATTGGGCGACACCGCGCCATGCGGCGACAACCTTGAATACGATCCGCTGTTCCTGGCGCTCGACGAGGCCGCACGCGGCAAGCCGGAAGTCCAATACGGCAGCACGATCACGCCGGCCACGCCGCCCGATTGGCAGGCGGTGCGCGCGCTGGCCCTGCAGTTGATGGAGCGCAGCCGCGACCTGCGGCTGGCGGTGGCGCTGACGCGCGCGCAGCTCGGGCTGGGCGGACTGCCGGGACTGGCGGCCGGCCTGGCGCTGCTGACGGCATTGCTGGAGCAGTACTGGGACGAGGTGCATCCGCAACTCGATCCGGACGATGACTACGATCCGATGTTGCGCGTCAACGTGCTGGCGGCCTTGTGCCAGCAGGATGAATTGCTGCGCGAATTGCGCGAGGCGCCGCTGGTGCAGGTGCGCGGCCTCGGCAGCTTCAGTTTGCGCGATATCGAACTGGCCGCCAGCGACGCGGCGCCGTTGCCGGGACAGCAGAAGATCTCGATGGCCGTCATCGACGCCGCCTTCGCCGAGGCGGAGCAGGCCGCGCTGGCGGCGACATTCGCCTCGCTGCAGGCGGCGGCGGAGAGCGCGCGGACGATCGAACAGCGCTTGACGGACAAGGTGGGCGCGGCCAGCGCGCTCGACCTGGCGCCGCTGTCGACGCTGCTGCGGCGCGCGGGCGCCGCGCTGCAACCGCATTTGCGCGATGCGGGCGCGGACCCGCGGCAGCCGGCGGACGACGCGCCATCAACGGCCGGCGCGCCGGCGGCCGGGCCGGGCAGCGCCGCACCGCGCGGCGACCAGATCAACAGTCGCGCGGACGTCACCCGCACGCTGGAAAAACTTTGCGCCTACTACGCGGCGCACGAGCCTTCCAGTCCGGTGCCGCTGCTGTTGCAGCGCGCGTCCAAGCTGGTCGACATGGGCTTCGCCGACCTGATGCGCGAGTTGGCGCCCGAGGGGCTGGCGCAACTGGCGCAAGTCAGCGGCATTAGTCATGGCAACGAGGAATAGACCATTTGTTTCAAACCACTCCAGCGGACCCGGCGACAGTCGCCGTGCCGTCGGAACACACACATCAACGGAGGTTAGTCGTGGCAAAAGAAAGCAGTCAAAAATTTATCGCTCGCAATCGCGCACCGCGCGTGCAAATCGAGTACGACGTCGAAGTCTACGGCGCCGAGAAAACCGTGCAGCTGCCGTTCGTCATGGGCGTGTTTTCGGACCTGTCCGGCAAGCCGGCCGAGCCGCTGCCGCCGGTGGCCGACCGCAAGTTCCTGGAGATCGACGTCGACAATTTCGATGAACGCCTGAAGTCGATGAAGCCGCGCGTGGCGCTGGACGTGCCGAACACGCTGACCGACCAGGGCAAGCTGGCCGTCGACATCACCTTCGAGAGCATGGACGATTTCACGCCCGGCGCCATCGCCCGCAAGGTCGAGCCGCTGCGCAAGCTGCTGGAGGCGCGCAGCCAGCTGTCGAACCTGCTGACCTATATGGACGGCAAGACCGGCGCGGAAGAGTTGATCGCCCGCCTGCTGAAGGATCCGGCGCTGATGCAGGCGCTCGGCTCGGCGCCGAAGCCGGCCGACACCGGCGCCGCCACCACCGCCGCCATCGCCGAGTAAGCCGGCCGGCGCAACCATCACCCACCAAGGATACAAACATGTCCACAGCCACCATCGAATCGGCCGCGCTATCGGCCGGGACCGCAACAGTCGACCACGGCGATTTCGCCGCGCTGCTGCGCCAGGAATTCAAACCCAAGACCAACAAGGCGCGCACCGCCGTGGAAGACGCCGTGCGCACGCTGGCCGAGCAGGCGCTGCAGGGCGCGACCGTGATCTCCGGCGACGTGCTGGGCACGGTCGAAGGCCTGATCGCCGAGCTCGACAGAAAGCTGTCGGCGCAGATCAACCACATCCTGCACCATGAACAGTTCCAGGCGGTCGAAAGCGCCTGGCGCGGCCTGCACTACCTGGTCACCAACACCGAGTCGGACGAGTCGCTGAAGATCCGCGTGATGAACATCTCGAAGAGCGAGGTGCACCGCACCTTGCGCAAGTTCAAGGGCGTGGCCTGGGACCAGAGCCCGATCTTCAAGAAACTGTACGAGGAGGAGTACGGCCAGTTCGGCGGCGAGCCCTACGGCGCCTTCGTGGCCGACTATTACTTCAACAACAGCGCGCCGGATGTCGAGCTGTTGACCCAGATGGCCCAAGTCAGCGCCGCCGCCCACGCGCCGCTGATCGCGGCCGCCGATCCCAGCGTGATGCTGATGGAATCGTGGCAGGAACTGGCCAATCCGCGCGACCTGACCAAGATCTTCCAGACGCCCGAGCACGCGGCGTGGCGCTCGTTCCGCAATTCCGAGGACGCGCGCTATGTCGGTTTGGCGATGCCGCGCTTCCTGGGCCGCGCGCCTTACGGCGCCAAGAGCAATCCGGTCGAGGAGTTCGATTTCGAAGAGACCACCGATGCGCCCGGCAGCAAGGACTTCACCTGGTCCAACGCCGCCTACGCGATGGCGGTCAATATCAACCGCTCGTTCAAGAACTACGGCTGGTGCTCGCAGATACGCGGCATCGAGTCCGGCGGCGCGGTGGAGGGCTTGCCGGTGCACACCTTCCCGACCGACGACGGCGGCGTCGACATGACGTGCCCGACCGAAATCGCCATCAGCGACCGCCGCGAGGCCGAGCTGGCCAAGAACGGCTTCATGCCGCTGGTGCACAAGAAAAACAGCGACTTCGCCGCCTTCATCGGCGCGCAGTCGATGCACAAGCCGGCCGAGTACGACGATCCGGACGCCACCGCCAACGCCAACCTGGGCGCGCGCCTGCCGTACCTGTTCGCCACGTGCCGCTTCGCGCACTACCTCAAGTGCATCGTGCGCGACAAGATCGGCTCGTTCAAGGAGCGCAGCGACATGCAGGTGTGGCTCAACAACTGGATCGGCCGCTACGTCGAGCACAACCCGGCCACCGCCACCGAGGCGGACAAGGCGCGCAAGCCGCTGGCCGGCGCCGAGGTCATCGTCGAAGAGGTCGAGGGCAATCCGGGCTACTACAGTTCCAAGTTCTTCCTGCGTCCGCACTACCAGCTGGAAGGCCTGACGGTGTCGCTGCGGCTGGTATCGAAACTGCCGTCGGCCAAGGCGTAAAAAAGGCGCGTCGCGGCAGACCGCGGCGGCGCCAAATTTCTCTTTTCACTTTTTAAAGGTACATCATGATCCTGCTGAAATTCACCACCCAAATCAAAGGCACTTCCACCGTCACCGGCCACAAGGACTGGATCACCATCGATTCGCTGCAAATGGGCGTGGGCCGCGCGATCTCGGTCAGCGGCGGCGGCAGCGACCGCGACACCAGCAATCCTTCGTTCTCCGAGCTGTCGCTGTCGAAGTCCACCGACATCGCCTCCGCCGACCTGTTCATGCAGGCGGTGTGCGGCAAGAGCCTGGGCAAGGCCGAGATCCATTTCATCCAGACCGGCGGCGCGGAGAAGAAAGAGCAGGTCTTCCTGACCATCGAGCTGGAAGAGCCGATCATCAGCTCCTACTCGGCCAGCAGCGGCGGCGAGCGGCCGAGCGAAACGTTCTCGATCAACTTCACCAAGATCAGCTACAAGTACGACTCGTTCACCGGCGACAAGGTGGTGACCGGCACGCCGAAGAAGTGGGACCTGGAAACCAACGCCACCTATTAAGCGCACAGCATGAGCCACCGCCACCACGCCCCGGGGAAGGACCGCCATCATGGCTGAGCTGCTCAGCAAGGAGCGCCTGCAGCCATCGTTGCTGGACCGCCTGAGCGACGACGACAGCGCGGCGACGCTGGAGTCGCGCGACCAGCGCGTGCTGTCGATGCGCGGCCTGCGCAAGGCGGTGCTGCGCGACCTTGGCTGGTTGCTCAACACCACCGGCCTGGGCGCGGTGCGCCCGCTGGATGCGCACCCGCTGGCGGCGGGTTCGGTGCTTAATTTCGGCCTGCCTGACCTGGCCGGCAAGACCGCGTCCGGCCTCGACCGGCTGGAACTGGCGCGCCGCATCCGCCAGGCCATCTGGGATTTCGAACCGCGCATCCTGCGCGACAGCGTGCAGGTGGTCGCGCTGGCGCCGGGCCGCCATGGCATGGCCCCGAACCAGGTGGCGTTCGAGATCCGTGGCGAACTGTGGGGCCAGCCGCTGCCCGAGCGGCTGTATCTGAAAACCGAACTGGATCTGGAGATCGGCGAGATCCGGCTGATCGACCTGGATGCCGGAGCATCGCAATGAACCCGAAACTGTTGCACTACTACGAGAGCGAATTGCAGCACCTGCGTGAAATGGGTGGCGAGTTCGCGCGCGATTTCCCCAAGATCGCCGGCCGCCTTGGACTGGAGACCCAGGCCTGCGCCGATCCGTATGTCGAGCGCCTGCTGGAAGGTTTCAGCTTCCTGGCGGCACGGGTGCAGCTCAAGGTCGACGCCGAGTTTCCGCGTTTTACCAATCACTTGCTGGAGCTGGTGTATCCGCAGTATCTTGCGCCGATGCCGGCCATGGCGGTGGTGCAGCTGCAGCCCGACATGGACGAGGGCAGCCTCGCGCAGGGCTTCAAGGTGGCGCGCGGCAGCGCCTTGCACAGCATGCTGGGCAAAGGCGACCAGACCGCCTGCGAATTCCGCACCGCCCATGACGTGACGTTGTGGCCGGTGGAGCTGGCCGAGGCGCGTTACTTCTCCTGCGGCGGCCAGCTCAACGGCATCGAGCTGGGACGGCTGGGCGGCGTCAAGGCGGCGCTGCGGCTGCGGCTGCGCGCCGGCGCCGGGCTCACCTTCAGCGAGCTGGCGCTGGACAATTTGCCTATCCATCTGCGCGGCAGCGACGTGGTGCCGGCCCGTTTGCTGGAACAGTTGCTGGCGCAGGCGGCCGGCGTGCTGGTGATGCCGGCGCCCGCCGGCCAATCGGCGCCCGCGTGGCACGAGTTCATCTCCGTCAAGCAGCTGCGCGCACTGGGCGCCAGCGACGACGAAGCGCTGTTGCCGGCCGGGCCGCGCTCGTTCCAGGGCTACCGCCTGCTGCAGGAATATTTCGCGCTGCCGCAACGCTTCATGTTTGTCGACATCGGCGGCATCGGGCCGGCGGTGCGCCGTTGCGCCGGCGCCGAGCTCGATATCGTGGTGCTGTTCAGACACCTGGATTCGTCGCTGGAAGCGCAGATCGGCGCCGCCAACATCGGCCTGTATTGCACGCCGGCGATCAACCTGTTTCCCAAGCGCGGCGACCGGGTGCATCTGTCGGACCAGCAGTCCGACTATCACGTGGTGCCGGACCGCACCCGGCCGATGGATTACGAGATTTACCAGGTCCTGGAGGTGACCGGCTACGGCAGCGGGGCGGAGGCGGTGCAGACCTTCGAGTCGTTCTACCGCGCCAACGACCTGCGCGCCGGCGAGCCGGGCGCCTATTACCAGGTGCGGCGCGACACCCGCCTGCTGTCGGACCGGCAGCGCCGGCAGGGGCCGCGTTCGAGCTACATCGGCAGCGAGATCTTCCTGTCGCTGGTGGACGCGGCCGAGGCGCCGCACCGCAGCG
Organism: uncultured Duganella sp.; assembly: GCA_963511605.1. Classification (GTDB taxonomy): domain Bacteria; phylum Pseudomonadota; class Gammaproteobacteria; order Burkholderiales; family Burkholderiaceae_D; genus Rugamonas. The sequence goes on from CAUPJZ010000003.1 coordinate 221,223, forward strand.
GCCTGCGCCAGCTGGGTGTCGACACGCTGTGCACCAACCGCGACCTGGTGCTGAGCATGCCGCTGGGCAGCGGCAAGACCGATTTCACGATCGGCGCCGGCGCGCCGGTCGGCGCCGTGCGCTGCGTGGCCGGTCCTACCATGCCCGCGCCGTCGCACGCCGAGGGCCAGACCGCGTGGCGCCTGGTCAGCCACCTGTCGCTGAACTACCTGTCGTTGATGGACCAGGACCCCAAGTCCGGCGCGGCCGCCTTGCGCGACCTGTTGCGGCTGTATTGCGGCAGCGCCGATTCGGCCGCCCACAAGCAGGTCGAGGGCGTGCGCTCGGTGCGGGCGGAAAGCATCGTGCGGCGTCTGCCGCTGCCCGGTCCGATCACCTATGGACGCGGCTTGCAAGTCGTCGTCACCCTGGACGAAGAGGCGTACGCGGGCAGCGGCGTGTTCGTGCTGGGCATGGTGCTGGAACAGTTTTTCGCCAAGTACGTCAGCTTGAACAGCTTCACGGAAACCGTGATCAAGACGGCCCGCGGCGCCGTGATGGCGTGGCCGGCGAGGGTGGGGCGATGCGAGATCCTGTAGAACTGCTGGAACGGCTGGAGAGCGCGCCGGCGGCCTTCGATTTCTACGCCGCGCTGCGCCAGCTGGAATGCGCCTATCCGCAACTGCCGCGCATCGGCCAGGCCAGGCGGCCGCGCGACGAGGCGGTGCGCTTCGGCCAGCAGCCGTCGCTCGGCTTCGAGCCGGCGATGCTGGCGGGCTTGCGGCGCGGGGAAGGCGCCGCCGGCGGGGATGCGCCGCTTCCGCCACGCCTGCTGGTCAATTTCTTCGGCCTGCTGGGCGCCAACGGCCCGATGCCGGTGCACCTGACCGAATACATCCGTGATCGACTGCGCAACGTCAACGATCCCACCCTGGCGCGCTTTCTGGACATGTTCCATCACCGCATGACCAGCCTGTTTTACCGCGCCTGGTCCAGTGCCCAGCCGGCGGTGAGTATGGACCGTGCCGGCGACGACCGCTTCGCCGGCTATGTCGGCGCGCTGGTCGGCATCGGCATGGCGTCGCTGCGGGAGCGCGACACGGTGCCCGATTTCGCCAAGCTGCACTACGCGGGCCGGCTGGCGCCGCACGCCGGCAGCGCCGCCGGGCTGGAAGCCATCCTGAGCGACTTCTTCCAGGTCCCGGTGCAAGTCCAGCAATTCGTCGGCCACTGGATGCGTCTGCCGGAAGACGGCTTGTTCCGCCTGCGCAGCGGTGCGATGGCGGGCGCGCTGGGCGAGACCACGGTGCTGGGCAAACAGGTGTGGAACGCGCAGCACAAATTCAGGCTGGTGATCGGCCCGCTGGACATGGCGCAGGCGCGCCAGTTGCTGCCCGACGGCGCCGGCATGCGCCGGCTCACCGACTGGGTGCGCCAGTACGTCGGCCTGACCCAGGAGTGGGACGTGCGCCTGATCGTCGAAAAACAATCGCTGCCCAGCCTTCGGCTGGGCAAGGCGGCGCAACTGGGATGGACCAGTTGGCTCAGCAGTAAACCACCGGAGCACGACGACCGCCAGCTACGGCTGACGCCGCCGCGCCACCGCCATCACTTATCAGAAGGAGCAGTCCATGGCTGAAATCAGTCGCGTCGCCTTGTTTGGAAAATTGAACAGCCTGTGCTACCGGGCGATCGAAAGCAGCACCGTGTTTTGCAAACTGCGCGGCAACCCGTATGTCGAGCTGGCGCACTGGCTGCACCAGATCCTGCAGGGGCAGGATAGCGACCTGCAGCGCATCGTGCGCCACTACGACATCGACGCCGCCGTGCTGGCGCGCGACCTGACGGCGGCGCTGGACCGCCTGCCGCGCGGCGCCACGGCCGTCACCGACCTGTCGCCGCAGCTGGAGGAAAGCGTCGAGCGCGCCTGGGTCTACGCCACCTTGATGTTCGGCGAATCGCAGGTGCGCTCCGGCCACTTGGTGATCGGCCTGCTGAAAACCAGCGGCTTGCGCAACGCGCTGTACGGCCTGTCGAAGGAATTTTCCCGGATCAAGCTGGACGATCTCGGCGAGCGCTTCGCGCAGCTGTTGCAGGCCTCGCCGGAAGCGGCCATGCGCGCCACCGATGGCTTCGAGGCCGCCGAACCCGGCGCCGAGTCCGGTGCCATCGCCCCCGCGGCGCTGGGCCGGCAGGAAGCGCTCCAGCGCTTCACCAGCGACCTGACCGCGCAGGCGCGCGAAGGCAAGATGGACCCCATCGTCGGCCGCGACGACGAGATCCGCCAGGTGATCGACATCCTGATGCGGCGCCGCCAGAACAATCCGCTGCTGGTGGGCGAGGCCGGCGTCGGCAAGACCGCCGTGGTCGAAGGACTGGCCCAGCGCATCGCGCGCGGCGACGTGCCGCCGTCGCTGCAAGCGGTGCGGCTGCTGGTTCTCGACGTCGGCCTGCTGCAGGCCGGCGCCAGCATGAAGGGCGAGTTCGAACAGCGCCTGCGGTCGGTCATCGATGAAGTCCAGGCCAGCGAATCGCCCATTATCCTGTTCGTCGACGAGACGCACACGCTGGTCGGTGCCGGCGGCGCGGCCGGCACCGGCGACGCCGCCAACCTGCTCAAGCCGGCGCTGGCGCGCGGCACCTTGCGCACGGTGGGCGCGACCACGTTTGCCGAATACAAGAAGCATATCGAGAAAGACCCGGCGCTGACGCGGCGTTTCCAGACGGTGCAGGTGGACCAGCCGGACGAGGCGCGCGCGTTGCTGATGATGCGCGGCATCGCCTCGACCATGGAGCAGCATCACCAGGTGCAGATCCTCGACGAGGCGCTGGAGGCGGCGGTGCGGCTGTCGCACCGGTACATCCCGGCGCGCCAACTGCCGGACAAGTCGGTGAGCCTGCTCGACACCGCTTGTGCGCGGGTGGCGATCAGCCTGCACGCCACGCCGGCCGAGGTGGACGACAGCCGTCGCCGCATCGAGGCGCTGGAAACGGAACTGGCCATCATCGGCCGGGAGAGCAGGCTCGGTGTCGACACGGCCGAGCGCAGAAGCGCGACCGAACGGCGCCTGGTCGACGAACGCCTGCGCCTGGGCGAAAAGGAACAGCGCTGGGCGGGCGAGAAGGAGCTGGTCGACCGCATCCTGGCGCTGCGCGCCCGCCTGCGCCAGGGAGATGGCACCGACGCCGATGACACCGCGCTGGCCCAACTGCGGGCGCTGCAGGCGGAACTGGCAGAACGGCAGGGCGAAACGCCGCTGATCCTGCCGACCGTCGACCGCCAGGCGGTGGCCGCCGTGGTGCAGGACTGGACCGGCATTCCGGTCGGCCGCATGGTCAAGAATGAAATCGAGAATGTGCTCAAGCTGGCCGACACGTTGTCGAAGCGCATCATCGGCCAGCGCCATGCGCTGGAGATGATCGCGCGCCGCATCCAGACCGCGCGCGCCGGGCTCGACAATCCGGGCAAGCCGGTCGGCGTGTTCCTGCTGGCCGGCACGTCCGGCGTCGGCAAGACCGAGACCGCGCTGGCGCTGGCCGAGTCCCTGTACGGCGGCGAGCAGAACATCATCACCATCAACATGAGCGAATACCAGGAGGCGCACACGGTCTCCACGCTCAAGGGCGCGCCGCCCGGCTACGTCGGCTACGGCGAGGGCGGCGTGCTGACCGAGGCGGTGCGCCGCAAGCCGTATTCGGTGGTGCTGCTCGACGAGGTCGAAAAAGCCCACCCGGACGTGCACGAGCTGTTCTTCCAGGTGTTCGACAAGGGCTGGATGGAGGACGGCGAGGGCCGCGTGATCGACTTCAAGAACACGCTGATCCTGCTGACCACCAACGCCGGCACCGACCTGATCACGCGCCTGTGCGCCGACCGCGACGCCATGCCGGCGCCGGACGACATCGCCAGCGCGCTGCGCGCGCCGCTGTTGCAGGTGTTCCCGCCGGCGCTGCTGGGCCGGGTGGTGACGATTCCGTACTACCCGTTGAGCGACGAGATGCTGGGCGCCATCATCCGCCTGCAACTGGGCCGTATCGAACAGCGCATCGCCGGCGGCCACAAGATTCCGTTCACCTATAGCGAAGAGGTGGTCGCGCTGATCGCCAGCCGCTGCACCGAGCTTGAAAGCGGCGGCCGCATGATCGACGCCATCCTGACCAACACGCTGCTGCCGGCGATCAGCGCCGAATTCCTCACGCGCCTGCTGGAAGGGCGGCCGGCGCGGGCGGTGCGGGTGGCCGTCCACGAAGGCGAGTTCAGCTACAAGTTTGACTAAGCGTATCAACATCACATTTTAGAATTGGAGAATTGCTATGGGCGTAGAGATGACCGGCGTCGGCGGCAAGCCGTCATGGGTGTATGACCCGAACCAGGGATCGGTGGGCGAATCGCAGATGGGGGGCGGCGCGGCGGTCGGCACGTGGCTTGCCACGGCCGGCGGCCTGTCCGGCACCACCGGTTTGCTGACGGTCGAGAAGGACGCTAAAGGCAACGTGGTGCGCAGCGTGGACGGCCGCGTCGCGACCACCACCTTGCTGACCGCCGGCGCCGGCGTCGCCGCCGGCATGGCCAATTTTTCCCAGCTGGCGGGGCCGGCCGGCGCGGTCGCCGGCACGGTGCTGGGGGTGGTCGCCACGGCGGTCACCGGCGGGTTGAAAGCCTATGACGCCAGCAAGACGATCGCCAAGCTGGAGACCATCCAGACCAAGTTGAAGGGACAGCCGCAGCCGTTAAGCCCGGATCTGTTGCTGGTGCAGGACGCCATCACTTACTGCCTCGCCAAGCAGAACGTGAAGTTCAAGAAAGGCGTCGCCAACGCGGCGCTCGTGGGCCAGCCGGTGGTGCCGCTGGTGCGGGCCGGCAAGGCGGTGTCGAAGTTCGTGCAAGGCACCAAGGGCGTCCATCGCCGCAACTGCGCGGGCAGCCTGGTCGAGCTGTCGGAAAAGGGCAGCGGCGTGGCCTCCGCGCTGGCGAAGGAGATCATCGTCGCCATCATCAGCATGAACTACGAGAGCATCATGACCAACGCCCTCGCCGACGCGATGAAAACGGATTGATTCCATGGTCAAGGCTTTAGATTTGGATGGTAAATAGACATGGCAACCACCCAGAATCAGCGTGAAATCTCGATCGATTGCGTGCTCGGCGCGAACGTTCTGCTGCTGCGCCGCATGCGCGCCGGCGAGGGCCTGTCGCAGCTGAGCGAATACGAGCTGGAACTGTACAGCGAACGCGCCGACCTTCAGCTGGATCAGTTGCTGGCGACCCTGGTCACGGTGAAGGTCGACCTGCCCAAGGGCGGCCAGCGTTACTTCAACGGCTTCATCACGCGTTTCGCGCTGACCGGGCGCCAGGGACGCTTCCTGACCTACCAGGCGACGGTGCGTCCGTGGCTGTGGTTCCTGACGCGCTCGTCCGATTGCCGGATCTTCCAGGAAAAGAGCGTGCTCGATATCATCAAGGCGGTGTTCGCGCCCTATGCGATCGCCGACTTCGATACGGCTGGCTTGAGCGCGGCCTACAAACCGCTGCCGTATTGCGTGCAGTACCGCGAGACCGACTTCAATTTCGTCAGCCGGCTGATGGAGCGCGAAGGCATCTATTACTATTTCAAGAGCGTGGCGGGGCGCCATACGATGGTGCTGGTCGACTCGTACGCGGCGCACCGGCCGGCGCCGGGCTACGCCTCGCTGCTGTTCATGCCGGCCGCCGACCACGCGATGCGCGAAAGCGAAGTGGTGTACGAATGGCATATGGGTGGCGAGATCGAGAGCGGCGTTCAGAGCCTGCAGGACTTCGATTTCGAGAAGCCGTCGGCCAACCTGCTGGTCAAGTCGTCGGTGGCGCGGGGCTATGCGCAATCGCGCCACGAGTCGTTCGACTATCCCGGCAACTATACCGAGCGCGCCGCCGGCGAGGCTTATGCCCGCCACCGGCTCGATGCCCGCCACACCAGTTATCAGCGGGTGCGGGCGGCGACACGGGCGCGCGGGCTGTTCCCCGGCAGCCTGTTCAAACTGGTCGAGCATCCGCGCGGCGATCAGAACCGCGAGTACCTCGTCATCGAAGCGCAATACGCGTTGTCGTCCGACACCTACGAGCCGACCGGGCCGGCCGAGCCGGAGCCGGTGCTCAGCTGCGCCTTCACCGCCATCGCCAGGCAGACCGAGTTCCGGCCGCCGTCCGCGGCGCGCAAGCCGGTGGTGCAGGGGCCGCAGACGGCCATCGTGGTCGGCAAGGCCGGCGAGGAAATCTGGACCGACAAATATGGCCGGATCAAGGTGCAATTCCATTGGGACCGGGTCGGCAAGGAAGACGAGATGAGCTCTTGCTGGGTACGCGTGGCGCAGGGCTGGGCCGGCAAGCGCTGGGGCGCGATGTTCCTGCCGCGCATAGGGCAGGAAGTGGTCGTCAGTTTCCTGGAGGGCGACCCGGACCGGCCGCTGGTGACGGGCGCGGTCTACAACGCCGACCACATGCCGCCTTATCCGCTGCCGGCGCAGGCCACGCGTTCGGCCATCAAGAGCAATTCCTCGGTCGGTGGCGGCGCCTACAACGAGCTGCGCTTCGAGGACAAGAAGGGCGCGGAGCAGTTTTATCTGCATGCCGGCCGCGATCTGGAGCAGCGCGTGCGGCGCGACGCGCTGGCGTGGATCGGCGGCGACCGCCACGCGATGGTGGTCAAGGACAGCTTCGAGGAGGTCGGCGGCGACCGGCACCTGAAGGTCGGCGGCGACCGCATCGAGGTCGCCGAGGGCTCGGCGTCGCACTCGGCGACGATGAACATGGTGGTCAAGGGCGGCCTCAAAACCGCCGTCCATGCCGGACAGACGGTGCATATCAAGGCCGGCATGAACGTGGTGATCGAGGCGGGCGCCAACATCACCCTGAAGGCGGGGGCGGCTTTCCTGAGCATCGGGCCGGCGGTGATCGTCGGCTCCACCATTCCCATACCGATGCCGTCCGCATCGACAGTGGTCAACGCGGCCGTGCTGGCGGCCACCGTGCCGCCGGCGGGGCCGCCCACCGCGCCGCAAGAAGCCGACGACGGCAAGAAATAAGGAACCGATATGAATATGAATGAAGCGGCCATGCCGCAATTGCTGCTGCGGGTGGAGAGTTACCGCGACCAGCCGCCGGCCGAGCCGCTGCACGCCAGTTTTGGCCTGGAAGGCGGCATGGTCGGGCGGGCGCCCGGCAACGTGCTCGTGCTGGACGATCCAAGCAAATACATTTCGCGCAGCCACGCCAGCGTGACCTGGCGCGACGACCGGTACTACCTGACCGATGCGGGCAGCAATCCCAGCATCGTCAACGGCCGGCCGCTGGGCGCCGGGGTCGAGATCGCGCTGGGCGAGGGCGACCGCATCGTGCTGGGCGACTACGTCCTGCAGGCTTCGCTGACGCTGCCGGTCCTGCCGGCGCAGCCGTCGGCCGACGCCACGCTGATGGCGCCGCCGCCCTTCGTGCCGCCGCCGGTGCAGGCGCCGCCGCCATTGCCGATGTTCGAGCCCATGCTGCCGCCGCCGGCCCCGGCGCCGATTACCGCAGCGACATTCGATGCGCTGGCGGGGGCGCGCATCCTCGATGGCGCCGCCGTGCCCGTCGGCAACGATGTACTGGCCGATCCGCTCGGGCTGAACCTGTTTGCCGGCATGGCGCCGGCCGCGCGCGCCGCGCAGCACGATCATGTGTCGCCGGAACTACAGGCGTATTCGCCGCCGTCCGCAGCGTCGATGTCGATCCCGGCCGACTATGATTTGCTGGCGGATTTGCAGGCGCCCGCGCCGGCCGCTTCACCGATCACCGCACCGGCGGCCGCGAAAGCCTGGCCCGCGTCGCCATTGGCCGCGACGCCGGCGAGCGTGCAGCCTGCGCCGCCGCAGCCAGCGCCACCTCCAGCGCCACCTCCGGCGCCGGTCGCGCCGCCGCCGGCGCAAGCCACGCCGCCGCAGCAGGCGCACGTGCAGCCATCGGCGCCACCGCAGTCGCCCGTCGCTCCGCCAGCCGGCGGCGAGGCCGTCCTGCTTGCATTGCTGGACGGCCTCGGACTGCCGCATCTGCGGTCCAGCCATACGCCCGAACAACTGGCGCGCCTGGTTGGCGAGATGCTGCGCGCCGCCACCGCCGGCACCATGGATGTGCTGATGGCGCGCACGCTGACCAAGCGCGAGAGCCACATCGACATGACCATGATCGCCCCGCGCGCCAACAATCCGTTGAAGTTTTTCCCCGACGCCGACAGCGCGCTGACGCAAATGCTGGGCGCGCAGATCCCGGGCTACCTGCCGCCATTGCCCGCCATCGGCGGCGCCTTCGACGACCTCAAGGCGCACGAACTGGCGGTGATCGCCGGCATGCGCGCCGCGCTGGCGGCGGTCGTTCAGCGCTTCGACCCGGCCCGCATCGAGCAGCGCCTGGCTGACCCCGGCCGCCTCGACAAGCTGCTGCCCGCCAGCCGCAAGGCCCGCATGTGGGACCGCCTGGTCGAGCTCTACGGCGAGCTGGCGCGCGACGCCGACGAAGATTTGCAGCGCCTTTTCGGCGAAAAATTCTCCGGCGCCTACGCGCAGCAGGTCGAACGCCTGCGCGGCGAACGCCCACCCACCAATATCTGATACAGGAAGTCGCTCCATGTCGTGGAATAGCAAAGTAGTCTGGTCCGAAGGGATGCTGTTGCAGCCCCAGCACCTGCAGCAGCATGACCGTTATCTGCACACCCAGCTGGAGGCGCGCGTCGGCGCCTTGCGGCCGTATGCGTGGGGGGTGTCGGCGCTGGCAATCGACCAGCAACAACTGGCGCTGGGCAAGCTGGCGCTGTCGTCGTTCAGCGCCGTGCTGCCCGACGGCACGCCGGTCGGTACACCCACCGAGGAGGACCTGCCGGCGCCGATCGACATCCCGGCCGACGCGCGCGACGTCACCGTGGTGCTGGCCTTGCCGATCCGGCGCCACGGCGTGGCCGAAGTCGACGACCGTCCCGGCCACGACAACTTCGCGCGCCATCGCGGCGCCGAACACGAGGCCTGGGACAGCAATGGGCTCGACAACAGCGCCTTGATGACGGTGGGTAAGTTGCGCCTGCGCCTGGCGCTGGAAAGCGACGTCGCCGACGCCTACGCCACGCTGGGGGTGGCGCGCATCGTCGAACGCCGCGCCGACAACCGCGTGGTGCTCGATCCCGCCTATTGTCCGCCGGCGCTGGACGTGCGGGCGGCGCCGGCGCTGGGCGGCTTCCTCGACGAACTGCTGGGCCTGCTGCACCAGCGCGGCGAGGCGCTGGCGGTGCGCCTGTCCCAACCGGGCAGCGCCGGCGCGGCGGAGATCGCCGACTTCCTGCTGCTGCAAGTGCTGAACCGCAGCCAGCCGCTGGTTTCCCATCTGGCCGGCATGACCGGCCTGCATCCGGAAACCTTGTACCGCGAGCTGGTCCAGCTGGCCGGCGAGCTGGCCACCTTCACCCGCCCCGACAAGCGCGGCGCGCGCTATCCGACCTACCGCCACACGGCGCTGACCGAGACGTTCGCGCCGCTGATGCTGGACCTGCGCCGCGCGCTGTCGGCCGTCATGGACCCGCACGCGGTGGCCATTCCGCTCGAAGAGCGCCAGTTTGGCATCCGCGTGGCGGTACTGCCGGACCAGACGCTGCTGCGTTCGGCCAGCTTCGTGCTGGCCGTATCGGCCGATCTGCCGCCGGAGGCGGTGCGCAACGGCTTCCCGCCGCAGGTCAAGATGGGTTCGGTGGAAAAGATCCGCGACCTGGTCAACCTGCAACTGCCGGGCATCGCGCTGCGGCCGCTGCCGGTGGCGCCGCGCCAGTTGCCGTTCCTCTCCGGTTACACCTATTTCGAACTCGACCGTACCAGCGAGTACTGGTCGCAATTGAACAACTCGGCCGGTTTCGCCATGCACGTGGTGGACAACTTCCCCGGACTGCAGATGCAGTTCTGGGCTATCCGAAAAAGTCATTAAGAGGTTCCGGTGAATCAAGATACGCCATTCGACGCCACGCAAGATCCCGATAGCACGGTGCTGATACCGACGCCGGGCGGACGCCGTCCCGCGCCGGCTGCACAGTCCCAGGCCGCAGCCGCAGCCGCAGCCGGAGCAGGGGCAGGGGCAGGGTCCGCCCAGCCGGCGCCGCCGGCTGCGTACCCTGCCGCCGCAAAGACCGGCACGGCCGGCGTCCCGGCGCTGCAAGGACGCGGCCTCAATCCGCTGGTGCAGGCCGCCAACGCCTTGCTGGACCTGGTCGTGCCGCTGCGCTTCCTGCCGGCGCCGCCGGACATGGAGCTGCTGCGCCGGCGTCTCACGGACGAGGTGCGGCGGTTCGAGGCCGCCGCGCGCGCCGGCCATGCCGACGTCGAAACGGTGGCCGCCGCCCGTTACGCGCTGTGCACCTTGCTCGACGAGACCATTTCCAGCACGCCGTGGGGCGGCGGCGTGTGGAACAGCCGCAGCCTGCTGGCCGCCTTCCACAACGAATCGTGGGGCGGCGAAAAGTTCTTCGTCGTGCTGCAGCGGCTGAGCCAGGACCCGCGCGCCAACCTGGACGTGCTGGAATTGATGCTTGTGTGCCTGTCGCTGGGGCTGGAAGGCCGCTACCGCGTGATCGACCGTGGACAGGACCAGTTGGCGACGCTGCGCGACCGCCTGCTGTTGATGGTCCAGCGCCAGCACGGCCCGCTGGAGGCGGACCTGTCGCCGCGCTGGCGCGGCGCGCCCGCGCCGCAACGCTCCATGCTGCGGCGCGTGCCGCTGTGGGTGCTGGCGGCGGCCGCCGCCGCCGTGCTGCTGATGCTGCAGCTGACCTACAGCTGGTGGCTGAACCGCGCCTCCGATCCGGTGTTCGCGCAGCTCGGCGCGCTGCGCGTGGCGCCGCCGCCGCGCACTCCGGTGGTGGTGGCGCCGGGACCGGCGCCGTCACGGGTGGCGCGTTTCCTGGCGCCGGAGATCGCCGCCGGATTGGTCAGCGTCACCGAGACCGCCGACCGCTCCACCGTGACCTTGCGTGGCGACGGCGTGTTCGCCTCCGGCAGCGCCGAGGTGGCGCGCAGCCAGCTGCCGGTGCTGCTGCGCATCGGCACGGCGCTCGAGGCGGTGCCCGGCAAGGTGCTCGTCATCGGCCACACCGACGACACCAAGCCGGCGGTTTCGGCGCGGCTGCCGTCCAACTACGACTTGTCGAAGGCGCGCGCGCGCACCGTTGCCGGTTTGCTGGCCGAGCGTTCCGGACCGCCGACGCGCTACACCAGCGAGGGGCGCGGCGACACCGAGCCGGTGGCGCCGAATAACAACGCGGGCAATCGCGCCCGCAACCGCCGCGTCGAGATAGTCGTGTTGACGCCGCCACAGCCGCAGTAAGCGGCGACCAGGAGAAGCGCAAGGTATGAAACGTATATTGAACTGGCTGATGAAGCCATGGGTGTTGTCGGTGATCGGCTTGCTGTTGCTGGCCTTGCTGATCTGGTATGAAGGACCGCTGCTGGCGTTCGACGGCAGCGAGCCGCTGGCGTCGGCCGCGGCGCGCTGGACGCTGATCGCGCTGGTGTGGGCGGCCGCTGGCGCCTGGCTGGGCTGGCGCCTGTGGATGGCGCGCCGCAGAAACGGCCAGTTGATGGCCGGTGTCGCCGCCGCGCCCGACGGGGCCGCGCCGGCGTCGGGCGATTCGAGCCAGTCGGCCGAGTCGGCGGCCGAGGTCGCGCTGTTGGGCGAGCGCATGCGCTCGGCGATGGCGGTGCTGCGCAAGGCCAATCCCGGCTGGAAGATGAGCGGCCAGTACCTTTACCAGCTGCCGTGGTATGTCTTCGTCGGGGCGCCGGGCAGCGGCAAGACCACCGCGTTGACCCACTCCGGCCTGCAATTTCCGCTGGCCGACGCGCTGGGCGCCGGCGCCATCGGCGGCATAGGCGGCACCCGCCATTGCGACTGGTGGTTCACCGACGAGGCGGTGTTGCTCGACACGGCCGGCCGCTACACCACCCAGGACAGCTACGCCGAAGTCGACAAGGCCGCCTGGACCGGTTTTCTCGGCTTGCTGAAGAAGTACCGGCGCCGGCGCCCCGTCAACGGCATCATCGTCGCCATCAGCGTGGCCGACCTGCTGCAACAGGGCGAGTCCGGGCGCCAGGCGCAGGCGCAGGCGATCCGTGCCCGCATCCATGAGCTGCACGAGCAACTGGGGCAGGCGTTCCCGGTGTACGTGATGGTGACCAAAAGCGACCTGCTGGCCGGGTTCGCGGAATTTTTCGAAACCATGGGCCGCGAGGAGCGCTCGCAAGTGTGGGGCGTGACCTTCCCGCTGCCGGCCGACGGCACGCCGGCGGCGGCGCTGGCCGGCTTCCCGGCCGAGTTCGAGGCGCTCGAGCGCCAGCTGCAGGCGCGCGTGTTGCAGCGCATGCACAAGGAGCGCGATTTGCAGCGGCGCGCCTTGCTGTACGGGTTCCCGCAACAATTCGCGGCCATCGGCGACGTGCTGGGCCGTTTCCTGAACGCCGTGTTCGAGCCGAATCGCTATGAACAGCCGGCGCTGCTGCGCGGCGTCTACTTCACCAGCGGCACGCAGGAGGGCAGTCCGATCGACCGCGTGATGGCGTCGCTGGCGGCCTCGTTCGGCCTGGGCCGCAAGGTGCTGCCGGCCGGCGCAGGCGCCGGGCGCAGCTACTTCCTCACCCGCCTGCTGCGGGAGGTAATCTTCAAGGAGGCCGGCCTGGCCGGCGTCAACCAGGCCGCCGAGCGGCGCCGCCGGTTGATCGAATGGGGCGCGCTGGCCGCCGCCGGCCTGCTGGCGGTGTCGCTGGCGATCGGCCTGACGGTGAGCTACGGCCGCAACCAGGCGCTGGTGGCGCGCTCGGCGGCGGCCGCAGCCGAACTGTCCAGGCTGGCGGCGGCCACGCCGGCGGCCGGCAACGCGCTGGTGGCCTTGCCGGTGCTGAACGCGGCGCGCGACTTGCCGGCCGGGTATGCCGAGCGGGAGGACAGTGTGCCGCTGTTCAGCCGCATGAGCCTGTACCAGGGCGAGAAGCTGGGCGACGGCGCCGTCAACGCCTACCGCCGGGCGCTGCGCAGCGCCTTGTTGCCGCGCATTGTCGCCAACATGGAAGGCGCGCTGCGCCGGGGCGACGCCAACCAGCAGGACTTCCTGTACGAAACCTTGCGCGTCTATCTGATGCTGGGCCAGCACCAGTACTTCGACGCCGCCTCGGTGCAGGCGTGGGTCGAGTTCGAATGGCGCGGTACCTTGCCGGACGCCAGCGAGGCGCAGCGCGAACAGTTGCTGGCGCATGTCGCCGCGCTGCTGGAAAACGAGGCCGACGCCGAGGCGATCCAGCTTGACGCCGCGCTGGTGGCGCAGGTGCGGCTGACCCTGGCCGGCATGGCGCTGCCGGAGCGCATCTACAACCGGCTCAAGCGCCTGGCGGCGGCCGAGCGGCTGCCCGAATTCAGCATCAACGGCGCGCTGGGCCGCGACGGTTCCAGCGTCTTCGCGCGCGCCAGCGGGGCGCCGCTGTCGCGCGGCGTGAGCGGCGTCTACAGCGTGGCCGGCTACCGCGCGCTGCTGGAGCAGAGCTGGCAGGCCGTCGCCGACGTGGCGCGCGACAACTGGGTGCTGGACCGCCAGGAGTCGGCCGCCACCATCGGCGGCATCGAGCAGATCCGGGCTGCGGTGCTGCAATTGTATTTTGTCGATTACATCGCCCAGTGGGACCGCTTCCTGGCCGATGTGCGGCTCGTACCGCTGGCCAGCCTGGACCAGGCGGCGCGGGTCACCAACGCCCTGGGCGGCGCGGACTCGCCATTGCGCACGCTGCTGCAGGCGGCCGCGCGCGAGACCACGCTGGGCGCGGTCAAGCCGTCCGCCGCGCAGGCGACCGTGGACAAGCTGGTGCGCGACAAGCTCAACTCCGCCCGCCGGCAGTTGGCGTCCGCGCTGGGCTCGACCGAGGAGGCGGCACCGGTCGCCGCGTCACAGCAGCCGGTCGACCAGCACTTTTCCGCGCTGCATCGGCTGGCGGCCGGTCCGGCGCCGACGCCGCTGGACCAGACGCTGGCCTTGCTCAAGGACGCCGCGCTGTACTTCGACGCGGCCGAAAGCGCGCGCCGCAGCGGCGCGCCGGCCCCGGCCGGCGATGCACTGGTGCGGCTGAAACGGGGCGGGCAGGGCTTGCCGGCGCCGTTGTCGACCTTGCTCCAAAGCGTCGACAGCGGCGGCAACGGCCTGGCCCAGGGCAGCGAGCGGGCGCGCCTGAACGCGCTGTGGGCCGGCAGCGGCGCGCAATTTTGCCGCGACGCCATCGCCGGCCGCTACCCATTGACGCGCGGCAGCGGTCGTGACGCGACCGCCGACGACTTCGGCAAATTCTTCGGCCCCGGCGGGCTGATGGATGACTTCTTCAACAAGCACCTGACCACCCTGGTCGACATGAGCGGCGGCCAGTGGCGCTGGCGCGGCACGGCCGGCGCTGCGGGCATGTCGCAGGAAGCGCTGGACCAGTTCCAGCGGGGGGCGCGGCTGCGCGACATGTTCTTTGGCTCCAATGGGCGTCAACCATCGCTGCGCTTCGACCTGCGGGTGGCGGGCGTCGATCCTGCATTGACGCAGCTGACCCTCGACATCGACGGGCAGCCGCTGGCCTTCCAGGCCGGGCAGTCCCCGCGCTCGGCGCCGATGCTGCTGCCCAGCGGCAAAGGCAACGGGCAGGTGCGCTTCGACGCCACGCCGGCGCTGCGGAGCGAACTGCGCACCGAGGGACCGTGGGCGTGGCTGCGCATGGTCGATCGCGGCGCGCTGGAGCCGCTGCAGGGCGAGCGCTTCCGCCTGACGTTCGACCTGGAGGGCCGCAAGGCCGTCTACGAATTGACCGCGAGCAGCGTCATCAATCCGTTCCGCCGCGACGCGCTGGAGCAGTTCCGCTGCCCGGCCAGCCTTTGATGACGACGCCGCATTCCGCAGCCGGGTTCTTCGGCAAGTTTCCCAGCCACGGCGACTTCGTGGCGCGGCGCCTGCCGGCCGGGTTCCTCCAACCCTGGGACGCATGGCTGCAAGCGGGCATGGCCGACAGCCTCGACCGGCTCGGCGATGCCTGGCTGCCGACTTACCTGAACAGCCCGATCTGGCGCTTCGCGCTGGGCGCCGGCGTCTGCGGACCGCAGGCGTGGGGCGGGGTGCTCATGCCCAGTGTCGACCGCGTAGGGCGCTATTTTCCCTTGACGATAGCGGTCGGCCTCGATGATCTGGCGACCCATGGAAGCGGATGCCGCCCACCCTCGGCAACCTTGTACGCCTCGCTGGAGGCGATGGCGCTGGCCGCGTTGGGCGATGGATTTTCGTTGCCCGCCTTCGACGCCTCGCTGCTGGCGCTGGCGCCTGCGGGCGCGGCAGACGAAATTCCCGGCGATCTCTCCGGTGGCGCGTTATTCTGGCTCGGCGATGACAGCCCGCCGGGTACGCCTTCGCCGGTAGTGTCGCCGCGCTCGTTGGCCCCATCCCTGTTCACAGAGCTTTTGCTTGCCGGCGTGCGCGACTAGGGTCGAGGACGCACTCTATTTTTCAGGAAGGCGTTGGGTCTCCACGCGCGCCGCGTTGTCCAAAAAGCGCTGGCGTGCGGGGGCGGCTTCGATGTGCGCCGCCAGCATCGCGATAAGGTCGTCACGGTTCGGCGCCTGACGCAGCGCGCGTTTGACCACGATGGCGGCGATCGGTCCGATGGCCGCCGCCAGGATCGGCGTGACCGCTGTCGCGAATTCGGGCGTGAGGGGTGGTGCAGACGCCGGAGCGGGGGGCGCGGCCGGCGGCGTCGACTTCGTCCCGGTGGTGCCGGGGTGGCTGGTGGCCGTCGCCGGCAGCGATTCGGCGCCAAGCGCCGCAATCTGCTGTTGAAACAATGCCCTGGCGGATGGCGACGGAATATGCTCCAGCAACTGCCGGCCCAGCGTGTCGAAGTCCGGCGAGGTCGCGGCGATTTTGCGCAGCAGCAGCTTGGCCATCGGTCCGATCTGCCGCGTCAGCAGCGTTTCCAGCGATGGCAATATCGCTTGCAGCCAGGCCGGGTGGTTGGCGGTCCCGGTCCCCGTGCCGGTTCCGGTTCCAGTTCCCGTTCCAGCCCCAGTTCCAGTCACTGTGCCGTGCCGCGCCGAGCGGTCCGCCCAACCGGGCTGCGAGGTTAGCGCTTGCAGTGCTGCCGGTGTCGCCATGATGGTGGCGTCGTTGTCGGGCTCCTGCCCTGGAGGCGGGACGTCGGGGCCGTCGCGCGAGACCGCGTTCAACGCCTGCTGGAAGGCGCGCGCCGTGGCGTGCCGCTGGCCCGGCTCCTTGGCCAGCCCCCGCATGACGACCGCGTCGAAACCGGGCGGCAACGCCGCGTTCAAGCTTGACGGCTGCATCGGCGTGTGATTGAGCACCTGCTGCATCACCGTGGCGGCCGATCCGGAAAACGGCCGTTGGCCGGTCAGCAGCTGGTAGAGCACGATGGCGGCCGAGAACAGGTCGCTGCGGCCGTCGATGGCTTCGCCACGGAATTGTTCCGGCGACATATAGCTCGGCGTGCCCAGCATGGCACCGGTCTGCGTCATGGTCGAGGACTCGATGCGGGCGATGCCGAAATCGCTGATCTTGATGCGGCCGTCGCGCGTGACCAGCAGGTTGGCCGGCTTGATGTCGCGGTGCACGACCCCGTGCGCATGCGAATAGTCGAGCGCGGCCAGCAGGTCGCTGAACCAGTCCAGCGCCTGCGGCAGCGGGCAGGGCCGCTCGCCGATCAGCGCCGACAGCGGCGTGCCGTCGACGTACTCCATCGCGATATAGGCGATCTCAGCGTCTTCGCCGTACTCGTGCACGGCGACGATATTCGGATGCATCAGCCGTCCGGCCGCCTGCGCCTCCTTGCGGAAGCGCTCGATGATCTCGGCCGCCTGCTCCTCGTTGCCCAGGTCGCGGCGCACGGTCTTGAGCGCCACGGTGCGCTCGATCAGCGGGTCCAGCGCGCGGTACACCACGCCCATGGCGCCCTTGCCCAGCAGGCCGTCGAGGCGGTACTTGCCGATCCGCCGGGGCAGGACCGCCGCCTCAGTCATCGAGCATCTTCATCGCGCTGGCCAGGCTGGTGCGCATGCGGTCGAACGATTGCGCCAGTTGCGCCAGCTCGTCGCCGTCGCGGATGTCGAAGGCGGCGGCGTCGAAACGGCCCAGGCTGACTTCGTCGGCGATGCGCGACAGCCGGCTGACGCGGCGCGTGACGAACAGGTGCACCATGACGTTCAACGCCACGAACAGGAAGGCGAAAATCCCCAGCAACGACCACATATAGGTGTGCAGCAGCGTGGTGGCGCGCTCGAGCGGAACCGTCATCGGGACCGAGACGATCTGCGCGCCCACCGTTTCGTGCAGCTTCCAGCCGAAGCCATTGGTGGCGCCGTAGATATCGGTCATGGTCTTGGGCGCGGCGTCCGGCGTGCTGTGGCAAGCGAGGCAGGCGGCATTGCCGATGGTGATCGGCTTGGCGATGTACAGCGCGCGTCCGGCCGGCGTGGCGCGCTCGCCGACCAGTTCCGACACGCCGGGCTCGGCGCGCAACTGGTTGACCAGCGGCTTTTCCCAGTCGTTGGCGAGATTGCGCGGGTTGGTGGGATTGAGCGTTGCTTGCTTGTAGCTGTAGTCGGGATAGGCTTTCAGCAGCTCGTTGAGGTGCTCGATGGCGGCAAAGGTGGGCACCGCTTCCGGCAGGAACTCGAACTTCAACCGGTTTTCCAGCAGCGGCACCACGTGGGCGCTGGTGTACTTGCCGGCCGCCGCCGAGGCCTGCATCAGCAGCCGGGCGTTTTGCAGCGTTTCTTCGCGGGCATTGTCGATCAGCAGCGCGTTGGTCACGACGCTGGACGCGGCGAAGCCGACCACGGCAACCGCCAGGAACACCAGGTTGAATTTGACGGCGAGGGAAAATTTCTTCATGGATTAGAACAAGGAGTTGGAGATGGTGTTGAGGCTGCGTTTGGCCTTGCCCGCCTGCTGCACGGCTGCCCGCCAGTCCGGATTGGCGAGCAGCATGGTTTCCGCATCCTTGGCGAACACCGGGTCGGCCAGGCGCGTGGAAAACTGCGCCACCAGTTGTTTGCTGACGATGGGCGGCAGATTGGTCCACTCCGCCAGGTCGCGGGCGCCGGCTTCGCGCAGCGCTTTGACCTCGGCCGGCTTGGCACGGCCGGCGATGGCGACCAGCGGATCGAAGAAGGCGCGCGGCATCTCGGCGATGAACCGCTGCGGCGCACGCTCAACGACGCGCAAGGCCAGGCCGGCGCGGCGCTGCGCGTACTGCTCGCGGGTGACCGGCATGGCGGCGCCGGCCTTTTCCTTGTCGGTGGCCGACAAGGTGCCGTGCTCGACGAACAACTCGATCTGGTCCGGTGTCAGGTGCAGCAGGCCGCTGGCGCCTGCGCTGCCCACGCGCACTTCAAGCGTTCCCGCCCTGGCCGTCAGCGGGCGGGCGGCGCGCTTGTCGGCGGCGATCTTTAGCCAGCCCTTCAGCAGGTTGACGGTCGGCGCGCCGCCGGTGTCACCCAGTTGCACGCTGCTCGACGGCCCCAGCGCGATCAAGGCGTCACCCGGCCATTCCACTTGCAGGCCGCGGGCGCCGGATTCGATGATGTCGCCGGTCTGCAGCCTGACCCCGGCCGGCGCGTCGTAGACGGTGGTCTTGCGGATCAACTTGGCGGGCTGCTCGGAGAAGGACAGCAGCGCGCGCTGCGCCAGCGCCGGGGCCATGGGCGCCAGTAGCGCCGCCAGCAACAGTAGCCGCAGCGCAGCGAGGGTGGTTTGGTAATGCGTGTTCATCGCGGAAAAGGTCTTTGACGGTCCAGTGTGTATCGCTACTTACGCACTGGCCGGCAGTTTGGACGCACTTCCGGCGAACTATTTTTGAGACATTTTTCGATTCAGCGGCGCGTGGCGCCCGGGCGGGTGCCGCGATTGACCTCGGCCGTGACCAGGCGCGCCAGCCGGCCCAGGATTTCCGCTTGCGTGGCGTCGAGCTGGCGGGGTTGCATATCGATGATGCACAGCGAGCCCAGGGCGTAGCCCTGCTCGTCGGTGATGGGGGCGCCGGCGTAAAAGCGGAAGTGGGGCGGGCCCGCGACCGCCGGATTGTCGGCGAAGCGGGGATCGGACCCCAGGTCGGGAAATTGCTGGATGCCCGATTGCAGCACCGTGTAGTTGCAAAAGGCCCAGCTACGCGGCGTTTCCCGCATGTCCAGGCCCACCTTGGCCTTGAACCACTGGCGGTCCTCGCTCAGGATGGTGATCAGGGCGATCGGCGCGCCCAGGCTCAGGGCGGCGATCTGCGTCAGGTTGTCCATGGCCTCTTCGCTGGCGCTGTCGAGGATGCCGGAGCGGTGGACGGCGCGCAGACGGCCCGCCTCCTTGGGACTGACGGGGTAGGGCGCGTTCAGCAAGTCCGCCGGCAGGGGCAGCAGTTGCAGGTGCTTCAGGTGCGTATGGTGGACCAGCTCCTCGACCATCTTCTCGGACGCCTGTTCCAGCTGGATGACCTTGAATTGCAGCGCCGGGTCGACGAGCGGCGCGCCGTCGGCCGGCAGCCGGGTCGCGATCACGATTTGCAGCCGGCTCAGCAGTGCAATGTTGCGCAGGGTGTTGAGGAAGTTTGCCGGCAGCGTGTGCAGGTCTGCCGCCTCGACAACGAACACATCGGGCACGGTCGCGCCCAGCGCCACGGCGGCGGCGACCGGGTCTTCAATGAAATTGAGCTCGCTGATGTCGAGCGCGGCGAACGCCTGCGACCAGCTGGCGTGGCGCTTGGCGGGCGCCAGCACCAGCACCCGGCGCGGCGCGACGATGATGTCGTCGTCGCGGTTCAGCACCGCCAGCACGTCCGCCTCGAACATGCGGCGGTGGCCGCCGGGCGTCTTCCAGTTCGGAATGACGCCGCTTTCGGTCCATAGCTGGGCGGTGCGGGGAGAAACGCCCAGGATTTTCGCCGCCTGCGCCGTTGTGATAATCGAACTTTTCATTGGTGCGAGTATAACGTAAGCCCGCGTTCCACATCGGCCGGCGGCGGGATATCAGTGTCCGTTGAGCAGGAAATCGAGCAGCGCCCGGGTCACCGACTGCGGATTCTCCAGGTTGGAGATATGCCCCGCGCTGACGATGGTGCGCAGCGGGCAGCCGACCAGGTCCGCCATCTCGGCCGCTTCGCGTACCGGCCGGGGAATATCGTTCTCGCCCACCATCACCAGCGTATTGGCGGCATTCAGGCCGGACAGGCCGGGGCGGAGGTCGGGACGGGTGAAGATCAAGCGGCCCAGCGGGACGATGCTGTCCATTATGCGATCGGCCGGAAGCGCGGCCAGCGATGCGCGGAAGGCCTGGCACAGGGGCGAGGCCGGATCGGTCTGCGGACTGAAGAACATTGGCACCACGATATCCAGCAGCGCGCCCGACAGCGCACCGTCCACCTCGATCTGGCGCAGCAGTCCGAGGTACTTCGCCTGCGACGGCGCCGGTTCGGGGCCGACGTAGGTGTCCATCATGACCAGCTTGCGCACCCGCTCCGGGGCAAGTCGCGCCATCGCGGCGCCCCACATGCCACCGACGGACAGCCCGACCACATGGCATTCCTGGATCGACAACGCGTCGAGCAAGGCGAGATGGTGCCTTGCCAGGTCGTTCAATCCTTCGGTGCCGTCCGGCGGCGACTCGGACAAGCCGTGACCCCACAGATCCGGGGCGATCACCCTGAAATGCTGTGAGAGGACGTCGATTTGCGGCTGCCACATGGCGGCGTCCCACAAATAGCTGTGCCCGAGGAGCACGGGGAAGCCTTGCCCCTGGTCGATATAGGCGAGTTTCTTGCCGGCGATGGCGGCGTATTGGTAGGACGGTGCGGCCGCCGCTGGCGGCGTGGAGGACGATCTGTTCAGGTCTGTCATAAATATCCCGGTTGAGTTGAGGGCGGAAGTGGCTCCCCGATTGCTACTTACGCCAAGCATCGCCGTTCAGACGCATCGGGTAAATACCCTATTTGCTAATAAATTGAACAAAAACCAAGAAAAACGCCTGTCGAAATCGGCAAATTCAGTATAATCGGAAAAATGCGAAAATAAAAGCATGCGTCGTTGGCAAGGTTGCCACGTACGGCGCCCTTCACTAACTACTTAATGGACTTTAAAAATGAACAACATTCAACTCAACGAAAGCGAGTTCGCGGCTGCCGTCCGGGCCAACCAGGCGACCTTGCGCGGCGCCCTCAAATCGACGTACGACTTTATCGTTTGCGGTTCCGGCTCCGCCGGCTCGGTGGTGGCCGCACGTCTGGCGGAAAATCCGGAAGTGCAAGTGCTGTTGCTGGAAGCCGGTGGCAGCGACGAAGTCGCCAGCGTGATCGAGCCGGCCCAATGGCCGCTGAACCTGGGCTCGGAACGCGACTGGGGCTTCGTCGCCGAACCCAACCAGCATCTGAACGGCCGCGCCATCCCGATGAACATGGGCAAGGTGCTGGGCGGCGGCTCCAGCATCAACGTCATGCTGTGGGCGCGCGGACACCGCAGCGACTGGGACTACTTTGCCGCCGAGTCGGGCGACGATGCGTGGAACTATGCGTCCGTGTTGAAGATTTATCAACGCATCGAGGACTGGAACGGTCCGGCCGATCCGGAGCGCCGGGGCAAGGGCGGCCCGGTCTACGTGGCGCCGGCGCAATCGCCGAAGCCGACCGCCACCTTGATGCTGGAGGCGGCGCGGTCGCTGGGCGTTCCCACCTTCGACAGCCCGAACGGCGCCATGATGGAGGGGGACGGCGGCGCCGCCATTAACGACTTGCGCATCCGCGACGGCAAGCGCCTGTCCGTGTTCCGCTCTTATACCTATCCGCGCATGGCGCAGCCCAACCTGACCGTGCTCACCGACGCGCTGGTGTCCAGGTTGACCTTCGACAATAACAAGGTGACCGGCGTCGAAGTCACCGTCGGCGGCGAGAAGCGGGTGTTTCGCGCGTCGCGCGAGGTGGTGCTCTCCCTGGGCGCGGTCAATACGCCGAAGCTGTTGATGCAATCCGGTATCGGCCCCGAACAGGAACTGCGGCGCCACGGCATCAAGCCGCGCCAGCCGCTGGCCGGCGTCGGCCAGAACCACCAGGACCACGTGTCGTTCGGCTGCATCTGGGAGTACAAGGAGCCGCAGGAAGTCGGCGCCGGCGGCTCCGAGGCGACGCTGTACTGGAAGAGCGACGCATCGCTGGACGCCCCCGACATGCTGCATTGCCAGGTCGAATTTCCGGTGCCGAGCGCGGATACCGCCCCGCTGGGCGTGCCGGGGCATGGCTGGACCATGTTTGCCGGCCTGGCCCACCCGAAAAGCCGGGGCGAAGTGGTGCTGTCGGGCGCGGAGGCGAGCGATCCGGTGGTGATCCGCGCCAACACGCTGGGCGACCCGGACGACATCAGGGCCGCGCTAAATTCGGTGGAAATGTGCCGCGACCTGGGCAACGCCAGCGCCTTCAGCTCCCTGATCAAGCGCGAGTGCATGCCCGGCAAGCTGGGCCGGCAGGATATGGAAGCCTACCTGCGCAACGCGGCGGTGACCTACTGGCACCAGTCGTGCACGGCCAAGATGGGCCGCGACGAGATGTCGGTGGTCGATGGCAAGCTGCGGGTGTACGGGATCGACAACCTGCGCATCGCCGACGCCTCCATCATGCCGCGTATCACCACCGGCAACACGATGGCGCCCTGCGTGGTGATCGGCGAGCGGGCGGCGGACATCATCAAGGCCAGCCACGGGATATGAGCCCGGGGCCCGCGTCCGGTATGTGGCGCGGGCCGCCGGCAAACGGATACTGATGTCAATGCATATTAAAACCCCCGAGAACCAGCGATTGGTGGCGCTGTTGCAACGCGTCGCGGTGCGGGATCACGCTTCGTTCCGCCAACTGTACGATCTCACCGCCGCCCACCTGTACGGCATTGCGATGCGCTTCGTGCGCAAGCGCGAGCTGGCCGATGAAGTACTGCAAGATGCGTTCATCAACGTCTGGCAGCACGCCGGTAGCTATGCCGCCTCGCTGTCGACGCCGATGACTTGGCTGATCAGCATCGTGCGCAACAAGTCGCTCGACCACCTGCGCAAGGGCAAGCTGGAAGGCGATGCGGTGGTGGCCTGGGACGATAGCCCGCATCACGAAACGGAGCTATTGGCCGAGCACGCCGATCCGCTGGAACTGCTGACGGTCGCGCTGGAAAAGCGGGAACTGGTACGCCGCCTGTCGCAACTGGACCCGGCGCACCGGCAATCGCTGGCGCTGGCTTATTATGAAGGCTTGTCCCATTCCGAAATCGCCGGCCATCTGCAAGTGCCGCTGGGGACGGCAAAAGCATGGGTCAGGCGAGCGCTGGTCCGGTTGAGGTTGTGCTACGAGGCGCCGGGGCCTTGAGCAAACCGGGACAGGGCCGAACACGGCACCGGCGCCCGCGCGGCATTCTTCAAGTGCTCCGATCATTCCACGGCTGGGACAGATAAAAGCCGGACACCGCGAGGCGCCCGGCTTTTGAGATCAAGCGGTGGAAATTACAGCGACTTCAGGAATGCCAGCAGCGCCTCGCGGTCGGTTTTGCTCAGTGCTTCAAAGCGTAGACGCGATTTGGCGGCCTCGCCATCGTGCCACATGATCGCCTCGGTCAGGTTGCGTGCGCGGCCGTCGTGCAGGTAGCCGGCCTTGGCGGCGCCACCGGCGGCCTTTTCGGTATAGCCGATGCCCCACAGCGGCGCGGTGCGCCACATATTGCCTTTGGCCTGGCCCTCGACGAATTCGTCGGCCAGTCCGGCGCCCATGTCGTGCAACAGCAGGTCCGTGTACGGCCGTATGGTCTGGTTGCGCAGCTCCGCGAACAGGTGGCCCGGGCCGGTCTTCATCTCGACCGTGTGGCAGGCCGCGCAACGCATGCCCTGGAACACCCTGGCGCCGGCGGTCACCTTGGCCGGGTCCACGTTCAGGTCATCCAGCGGTGCCACGCCTTTCGGGAAACCGCTTGACAGGCTGCGTTGTGCCGGTACGGCCACCAATGCGAGGTAGTTCGACAGCGATTGCAGGTCCGCCTCGGAAATGCCTTTCTGGGCGGCGGCCGTCAGGCAACCGGCGGGGTCGCTGTTGCACGAACGGTTGCGGTACACCGGCGAGGTGACCGCCATGTCCTGCACCAGCGCGGCGGCGGTTTGTTGCCGCAGCGTGGCCTTGGCCGCCTTCCAGCCGAAGCGGCCGAGGTGCACGGCGCCCGTTTCCGGATCGTAGACATAGTTGGCCACGCCCCTGACGCCGTCGACGTCGGGGGTGGCGGTGGCGCGCGCCAGGATGTCGGCCTCGGGAATGGCTTCCAGCAATCCGGCACCGATGATCGGTTGCGCGGCGCGCAGCGAGACGGTGGCCGGCGTCGGGCCCTCGAACGCCAGTTTCGCCTTGCGCAGCTCGACCGGGGTGCCGTCGGCCAGCTTTTTGACGATGGTGTCGAAGCCCGCCACGGTGACGCCGGTGCCCCAGTTCTGCGGCGCGCCGGACGATGAGATGGCGTTCATCTGCACCGTGGTGCCGTAGACCGGATGGGGCAGTTGCTGGCCGGCGGCGTTGGTGGTGGCGACCCGGACCGACATGCTGTCCAGCTTTTGATTCAAGGCCCTCGGCGCAACGCTGCGGCCGTTGTTGGCGTGGCAGGCGAAGCACGACGACTGGTTGAAGCGCTGGCCTTGCAGGCCCACGGCGGCGTCGTAGCGGTCGTTGCCCGGCTCGTTGTGGGCGCCGGTGGTGAAGTTGGTGTGGAACAGGCGGCGCCCTTCGACGAAGCGCTGCATATTGGCCATGCCGATGTTGGTGTGCGGCTGCTGGAACATGAAGTTGCCGTTGTCGGCGTAGTCATACGAGACCGAACCGGTGCCACCGGACAGCGTGTCCGGCGGCAGCGGGATCGAGTTCAGGCGCGGCTGGACGCCGTACCATGGACGGATGCCGTTACCGACGACGTACATGAATTCCGACGAGTAGTAACGGTTGCCCCCGCTGTCACCCTTGGCGGCCATCACGCCGTCCGGAGCGAACATGGACGGCGACACCTCGATCGGATCGCCGACCTTCAGCGCGCGGGCGGGCACGTTCCTGCCATTCGGGAAGCCATTCGCGCCCAGCTCGGCATGGCCGGGGTAGTTGTCGATCCAAATGGTGCACGCGCTGTTGATGCCTTTGGCCGAATTGAGCCTCGCTTCCACCGGATAGGGCGTCGCCTTGCAGGGGGCGACATTGTTGCCGCCTTCCAGCCGGCCGTTGTTCATCCAGCCGTAGCCGGTGACGTTGACGCGGTCGAAGGCGCGGAAGAAGGCGATGCCGCCCGGCAGGTTGGTCTGGCCGAAGTATTCATTGACGATCAGTTTCGGTTCGGTGATGCCGGGGACGCGGCTGTTATCGATGATCTCGATACCCCAGGCGCGGTTCTTGAAGTACTGCGGCACGAACGTCAGGTATCTGCCCGGTTCCTTGTCAAACGCCAGGCCGGTGACGGGATCGACGGTCTCGTTGGGGCCGTAGCCGATTTCGTTCCACTCTTCGCCGCGCTCGCGGCCATGGCGGTCCAGGCCGCGCGCGCCGAAGCGCGTGACCAGCGTGCCGTCGGGCAGCGTGAATTGCAGCGTTTCGATCGGCTTGGCGGCGGCGGGCAACGGCGCCCATCCGGCGCCGCCGGCCGGGAATTTCAGCGGCGATGTGGCGGAGCTGGTCAGCGAGTTATCGTTTCCTGGCGTCTTGAATTCCACTTCGAACAACGAGTAACCGTACTGCGTGGCACGCTCGACGCCTCGCAGGCGGATGAAGCGCGCGTTGACGCCCAGGTTGAAGAATTCCTCGGTGCCGCCCTGGCCGTCGGTCACGGCGCGGATCTGCGTCCAGTCCTGGCCGTTGTCCGACACCAGCAGGTTGTACTGCTTGCCGTACGCGTTCTGCCACACCAGTTTCATGTAGCCGACCATGGTTTTGACGCCGAAATCGTACTGGATCCAGGCGCCGTTTTCGAACGCGCTGGCCCAGCGTGTGTTGAGCTTGCCGTCGATGGTGTTGCCGGCGCTGTCGCCCTGGTTTTCGAGTTTCGACGACGTCGCCTGAACGGGCTTCAACAGCACGCCCGGCTTGGTAGGGTCGACGATCACCGGATCGCCGGTGGTCGGCGGCGGTGTGCCCGGATCGGCCGGATCGCCGGGGGAGGTAGCGGAGCCGCCGGAATAGGCCTGGATCTGGAAGATCGAATAACCGTAACCGCCAGAGCGCTTCACGCCCTGCACGCGCAGGTAGCGCCCCTGCGCGTTCAGACCGGTCCAGTCTTCGACGCCGCCCTGGCTGTCGTCCACGGTCTTGATGGTGGACCAATTGGAATTGTCGTCGGATACCTGCAGCAGGTAACGGGTCGCGTGGGCGTTTTCCCATTCGATATGGACGCGGTTGATCGGCTTCGAGACGCCGAAGTCCAGCGTCAGGTTCTGATCATCGGCAAACAGGCTGCTCCAGCGCGTGTTGGGATCATGGTCGATCGCGGCGGTCGCCGACAGGTCGCCCCGTTCGGAACCGCTGGCCTTGGCCTCCACCGGCGTCAGCGCGACTTCCGGCTCGGCGGCCATCCGGCCGCTGCTGAAGGTGCCCAGCAGTTTCATCGCGCCGCCCGAGGGCGCGGTTGCCGTCGAATTATCGCCGCCGCCGCCGCAGGCGGCCAACGACAGGCCGAGTGCGAGCGGCAGTCCGGCTTTGCTTAAACGCAATAATCTTTCCACTGATCTGCGTCGATATGGAAGGTGACTCATGCTATCCCTTGATTTTATGGTTGGAAATAAAAATGGCTTCTATTGCATTAATCGCAAAAAATGCATGGACTTGGGGCCGCGCATTGGCGGTGCGTCCGGGCGCATTTAATTGCAGTTCGGCAAGAACATGTTGCGGAGTCTAACCGGGATTGGCCGGTTTCTTCCCGCCGCCACGCTGGCGGGCGGCCTGGTTAGTGAACTTTTAGGATTGCGCCCCCCTGCCGCAGCGGCCGCACGCCTCAGGGAAGTCTGCCCAGGACGAAGGTCGCCACCGGTGCGACGTCCGACTCGACATCGACGTATCCGCGAGCGCGCAGCAACGCTTCAAGTTCTGCCGGGTCGGTCACCTCGCCACCGCTGCGTAGCGTGCGCAACGACGACATCACCGCCATGAATGGATCCTCCGGCTGGGTGTACATCGCGGCCACCAGCCAGCCGCCGGGACGCGAGGCCGCCGCGATCCGCTCAACCGCTTGCCCCACCACCGCACGGTTGAGGAACATGGTGGGCAGCCAGGCCGACGTATATCGGGGACCTGGTTCAAGCCTGGTGATATCCAGGTGGCGCAGTTGAACGCGATGGGCGTGCGGGCTGGCCGCGAGATTCTCGGCGGCGATGCGTAGCGCGGGCTCCCAGATGTCGATGGCGTCGACCTCCAGGCCGGGACAGGTTTCCACGGCGCGCAGCGCGATCCCGGCGACGCCGGTGCCGACATCAAGAAACCTGCCGTTCAAGGCTTGGCGCAAGGCGGGACGTGATTCGGCCAGGCCTAGTATGCGGTCGAAAGCGCCGCGGGAGGCCCGACCCATCGCCTGCAACAGCTGCTGGTCTTCGACTTGCCATCCGGCTGCCCGATGGGGATTCCGCCACAATTCACCGCTTTCCGCAAACGCCATGTCAATTTGTGTGAGCAATGGCGCGATGTCCGCGTCGCCGGCGTCGCTACCCGCATCGCCCAGAATCAAGCGCAAGCCCTTGTTGATTTGCTCGTCCATCGCGCCGTCGACGTATTCGGCCGATCGCGATTTAAGCGATGCGCCGACGATGGCCAGCATTCGCGTCGCGCGGATCAGCTCTTCAACGCGGCCGGAAAGGTTGTTTGACATTTTGGTATTCCTCGATTGAAGGGAAACTTGCGTCCGACCGGCCGCGGTGTCCGGTCCCGACTATTGTGACGCCGGCGATTTTTTAATGACCCAGAAAATCGATGAGCGATGCGTTGAACGCCGGGGCGTCCTGCCATGGCGCGAAGTGACTGACATTGCGCAGCATAATCAGGCGGGCGCCGGGGATGGTATCGGCTAAATGCGCGAAGTAAGCCGGGCGTATGACCTCATCGTACTCTGCGCCCACGATCGCGATTTTCGGACCCCGGATGGCCGCGAGCTGCGCATCGCTGTAGTTCGGTTCGTTTTTCTGCATTGAACGCACGGCGGCGGTGAGCTTTTCGAAGTCGGCGGGCTCGGCCACCGACTTATAGGCCGCCTCCAAGCGCGGCCCGATCAGCGGCAGCACGGGGGACGGGAGCGGCTCGCCAATTGCCTTGGTATCCATGTTGGCGCCGAAGGCATAGACCTTGTCCAGGCGGGCAGGGTGCCGCATGGCGATGATCAAGCCGACAATCCCGCCGTCGCTCCAGCCGACGATATCGGCGCGGCGCAGTTTTAATCGGTCCATCACGGCCAGCACGTCGTCCGCCATCAGCTCGTAGGAAAGCGCTTTGTCGCCCAGCGTGCTGCGTCCGTGGCCCCGGCTGTCGATCATGATCACGCGACGATGGCTGGCAACCAATGAAGGCACCTGGTTGCCCCAACTTGCAGAGGTGGCACGGCCTCCGTGCAGCAGGATCACCGGCTTGCCCGACCCGACGACGCCGTACCATAAGCTGGCCCCGTTATGCGCCACTTTGCCTTCTTCGAGCGGCGGCAGCGGCTGCTCTACCGGCAGGGTCTGCCAAACCGGTGTGGCGGAAAAAGCGGAAGAGGGTGTCATCAACTGCAGCACCGCGAACGTCAGCCCGAAGAGCCAGTGTTTGATGGATGCCCCCAGCGCTCCGTTGAGGGGCCCGCACCGGCCGGCATTCGGTTCACTGGCGGCGTGGCGCGGGAGTCCAGCGTGGCAAGGATAGGTCGCGTGATTAATTATCATTATGGCAATTCTCTTTTGTAGAATAGAGGTGGAGAAAAGGCCGCGGTTTCAGCAAGCCGGCCTGGGCAGGCATGATTTGACGCGAGCCCGTACTTATTTACCCATTTACTTACGCGAGCAATTTCAATTTGGATGCGTGTCCATATGCGGCCAGTTGCTCCCGTTACGCCCCGATTCACCACCCAATAAAGATTTTTACCGCACGGGATGCATCCAATCGGGAGTTCGCGCTGTATCTAGGGATACGTGTCGCGTTCAGGCTGGCGATGCGGGCATTCGTTCCGCGCGCTATGCGGATTTTGGAGTTGAGAATTGGCATGATGAATCAGGAACTGCGGGAAGGGCCCGGCGATATAAATGGTGGGCTGGAATGACCCGTCGTCCCACTGCGACGCTGCAAGCGGTGGCGCGTGTTGTTGAGCGGTTGTCGCGGCAATTCGACATCGACGGCCTTGTACGCGCGTCGCTAACCGGATTGCGGCAGGATCTGGCGATGCGGCATGTCATTTATTTGCAGCTCGATGAGGCAAGCGGGCGGCTCACGGTGATCGGCAGCCGCGGCTATGCGGCGCTCGGCGCCGGATCGGTGCTTGACGGAGGGATTGTCGGCATGGCCGCTGCGACTGGACGCGCGATCAGGATCGATAGCATGCACGACGATTTGCGTCTGAATCAGCCGGGCTTTCGTCTATCGACACCAGCGCTGGGCGACGCTCAAAGCCAGATCGCCGTACCGGTACCGGTCAACGGCAGGGTGCGCGGTGTGCTGCTTGCGGAAAGTCCGGAACGCATGGCTTTTTGTAGCGATGACGAGTTCGGGATGTCGATCATCGCTTCTCAGGTGGGCAGCATGCAAGCGGCGTTCGAAGCGCTGCAAGGCGCTGAGCAGACCGAAACGCCACCAGGATGGGCCCTGCCAGGCGTGGAAACCAGGACGCCGGTCCTTTATTATGCATACGACGACAGCATATTCATCGATGGACAATATGTGATCAAGGGCATTGCGGGCCGCCTGCTCCATTACATGATCACGCAGTATCAGGTGCTCGGGCGCTCGGAGTTTAGCAATAAGGAGATCCGGCTGGAGACCATGCTGCGCCTGCCCACGATGAAGGATAATCTGGAAACCCGTTTGATACTGCTGCGTCGCCGGTTGGAGACAAGGAAATTTCCCGTACGCCTGGTTGCGGCAGGCCGTGGCCGCGTGACGCTGCAGGTGCGTGGCCAGCTGGAACTTGCCGCGGTGCTCGACCACCGCAAGTAGGTTCGCCGAGCGATTCGATCGCGGTGATCGAATCCTTCCGGTGGGGGGGCCAATGTTACACTCGACGCATTCCATTCCCGGGCTTGTAAAAAATGAACTGTCTGCTGCGCTGTCTGGCCGTGTTCTGTCTTGCGGGTGCGGCGGCATCCGCACACGCCGCCAATCCTGTCGTGCCCGGTTGGTACGCCGATCCGGAGATCCGCATCTTCAACGGGCGATACTGGATATACCCGACCTATTCGGACGACCAGGGCACGTCGGACAGGTCCAAGGCCTTCACGCCCGCGCAACAACGCATGCGCGCGCAATCGGAGCTGATCTGGGAGCCTTTCCTCAAGAGCACCTTCTTCAATGCGTTCTCGTCGCCGGATCTGGTGCACTGGACCAAGCACCCGCATGTGCTCGATGTCGAGCATGTGTCGTGGGCGGCCTACGCCTTGTGGGCGCCCTCGGCGATCGAGCACAAGGGGAAGTACTATCTTTTCTTCGGCGCCAACGACATCAAAAGCGACGCGCAGCTGGGCGGCATCGGCGTTGCCGTCGGCGACCGGCCGGAGGGGCCGTTCAAGGACGCGCTGGGACGGCCGCTGATCGGGCAAATCCACAACGGCGCCCAGCCCATCGACCAGATGGTGTTCAAGGACGACGACAGCCAGTTCTATATGTACTACGGCGGCTGGAAGCACGCCAACGTCGTCAAGCTGGCGCCGGATCTGCTCGGCGTGGTGCCATTCCCCGACGGCGCCACATACAAGGAGATCACGCCGGATCCGGAATACGTCGAAGGATCGTTCATGGTCAAGCGCAAGGGCGTGTACTACTTCATGTGGTCGGAGGGGGAGTGGACCGGTCCGGGGTATAGCGTCGCGTACGCGATGAGCCCGTCACCGTTGGGGCCGTTCAAGCGCATCGGAAAAATCCTGCAACAGGACGACCGGGTCGCGCGGGGCGCCGGCCACCACTCCGTCGTCAATGTTCCGGGGACCGACCAATGGTATATCGCCTACCATCGCCGTCCCCTCCACGAGGTCGACGGCAATCATCGCGAGCTCGCGGTCGAGCGGATGGTCTTCAACGAGGACGGCACGATCCGGCCGGTGGTCATGACGACCGAAGGCGTGGCGCCAAGTCCACTCACCGCTTCCGGTCGCTAAGGCCGGCGGCCTTGCGCATTATTTCGGCGGCGCGACGATCCCCAGCCCGCGCAGAAAATCTCGCACTGCCTGATAAGCCTGCTGGTTCTGCTCGGGCGTGAAGTCGCCGTGGCCGCCGCCCTTGATGGTCAGCAGCTGGTTCTTCTCGCCGGCCTTGTCCATCGCCTGGCGCAGGCGCAGCGCGTGCGCGTACGGCACCAGCGGATCGGCGTCGCCATGGATGGTCAGCACCGCCGGACCGTCCTTGCGCACATAGCTCAGCGGCGAGAGGCTGCGCGCCAGCTCCATCCGGCCTTCCATCGCGCCGAACCAGCCCACCGCGTACGAGCGCACGTTCGGCCCCTGCAGCATGTCGGCCACGTCGGTGATACCGAACCAGTTGATGACGGCCGCCACCTTCGGCGCCGGATTGACGTAGGGCCCGCTCCACGAACCGCTCGGCGCGCACTGGTTGGTGAACGGCGAATCGGACGGGATCATCGCGGTCGCCAGCGCCAGGTGTCCACCCGCCGAGCCGCCCGTCACCACCACCCTGGACAGGTCGAAGTTATAGCGCTTGGCGTTGCGGCCGACCCATTGCAGCGCGCACAGCGTGTCTTCCACGGCGGCCGGCGCCAGCGCGGTTTTGGCCAGCCGGTATTCGATGTTGACCACCGCGAAGCCCATCTGCATGTACGGCAGCAATCGCAGCAAATCCCCCTCGCGCGAGCCGGCCACCCAGCCGCCGCCGTGGATGTTCAGCACCACCGGCGTGGCGGCCTTGGCGGGCGAGGGCTGGTAGACGTCGAGCTTGAGGTCGCGTCCGCTGGCGGTCAGGTAGGTCACGTTGGCGTTGACGTTGTAGCCGCTGCCGATCCCGACGGCGGCGCCGTAGCCGTCGTCGGCCGCGCTCTGCGCCAAGCCGTGCGGCGGCGCGGTCAAAGACAGGGTGGAGCACAGCAGTACAAGGGAGAGTCGCATCGTTTTTTTTCCTTGCATGTTGAGTTGGGGACCGCGTCGCGCCATCCGCCGGGCGACGCTCGCAGCCCGGTCGGTCACGCCACCACGCGCAACAGGACGGAACCGTGCGGAACCAGCTTCTGGCGGATGACCCCGCGCACCGGCGGGAGATCCTTGCGTGCCCACAGGTCGCGCAGCTTCACCGTCTTGTCGCCCAGGTTGAGGCGCGACAGGTCGAATTCGATCTCCACCGGCGCGTCCTCGGTGTTGAACAGCGCCAGGTAGTGGGCCGGTTGGGCGCCGTCCGCCCGCGCGCTCCAGATCCGCGTGCCCGGATCGGCTCGGTGTGGATGGTTGTGGTGGCTCTTTTGATTCACCGCGATCACTTCCGGATTGGTCAGCAGGGCGAGCGTGTTCGTGTCCAGGCGCCGCAGGTCGCCGCCCATGATCAGCGGCGAGCGCGCGATCGACCATAAAGTCATCAGCGTCTGTTGCTCGTCCGGTGTGAATTTGGTGTCGCGCTCGCCCATCGCCAGGCGTCCGAGCGGCAGCATGTCGGCGTCCGGCCAGGCGTTTGCCGCCATCGTCGGGTTCCAGTTTTCCAGGCGCTGGAACTGATCCTTCAACAATTTCCACTCGTCCCAGAAATCGTCCGAGATGCGCCACAGTTGCGCGTAGTGCGGCACGTGCTCGGCCCATTTGAGATCGGTTTCGCCGGGCGACAGGCTCAGCGTTATAGCGCGGCCGGACGCCTGGATGGCTTTGTGGGCCGCTTCGATCTCGCGCCAGTTCTTGTCATAGGGGCGCGACATGTCGTCCATCTTGACGAAGTCGACGCCCCACGACGCGTACAGCTTGAAGATCGAGTTGTAGTACTCCTGTGCGCCGGGCTTGGTCATGTCGACGCCGTACATGTCGCCGTTCCAGCCACAGATGGAATTGGTGTCGGCGATATCGCGGGCGCGCAAAGTCGTGCCCAGGATCGGGGTGTTCAGCCGCACCGCCTGGCGCGGAATGCCGCGCATGACGTGGATGCCGAATTTCATCCCCATGCCGTGGATCTGGTCGGCAAGCGCCTTGAACCCCTTGCCGTTCGCGGCCGAGGGAAACCGGTTCGGCGCCGGCAGCAGGCGGCTGTGCGCGTCCATCGTCAGTTCGGCATCCTTGCGATAGTCGTAGCCGGTGGCGTTCGGCTCGTACCACTGTATGTCCACGGTGAATATGTCATAGCCCGACGGCAGCAACTTCTGCGCCATGATGCGCGCGTTCTCAAGCGCCTGGGCCTCGGTGATGGTGGTGGCAAAGGAATTCCAGCTGTTCCAGCCCATCGGCGGCGTGGGCGCCAGCGCTGCGCCGGTAGCGGTTTTTTTGTCGGCGGCCAGCGCGGCGCCCGGCAGGGTCGTGGCGGCGGCGGTGGCGATGGAAACGGCAAGAAGGTGGCGGCGAGGTAGGTTGATCATGAAATCCTGAGCGGGGCTAAGAGGAGGAAAAGTAGCACATTTCTGCGCGGAATAGCATTGCACAGCACGTAATCCTTTTCAATTATGAATTTAGCGAACCGGCGAATCAAAAATGCTTAGGGAACCTTGAGCGAGCTCCCACGCCTGCCGATTAGCCGTCAGCCCTTGTCCGCCGATGGGAAAACCCGGCGCGGCGGCAACTGGATCATCGCCAGCGCCGTGTACAGGGGCGGGCTGAGCACGCGCGAGACGGTGCTGGCGATGACCGCGCAGGCCATCAGGCTGAGCACCATGCCGTGGCCATCGACCATTTCCATGACGATGATGAAGGCGGTCAGTGGCGCCTGGGTCGCGGCGGCCAGGAAGCCGACCATGCCCAGCGCGATGACGGCCGGCGCGTGCGGATAGCTGGTCAGCGCCGCCACGTCGTGCCCGAGGGCCGCGCCGATCGACAACGACGGCGCGAAGATGCCGGCGGGAACACCCGACCAAGCCGTCAACCAGGTGGCGGTGAATTTGAACAGCGCGAACCCGGTTGGGACGTGGCCGTTGTTGTCGAGCAGGGCGCGCGTGGCCTCGTTGCCGCTGCCGTAGGTGGCGCCACCGGTGACGACCCCGATCAGCGCCACCGCCAGCCCGCAACCGACGGCGAAGCGGATCGGATAGCGCTGCCGCCAGCGGCTGGGCCGGTCGGGCGAGGTGCCGCGCAGCGAAGCGAGCAGCAGGCGGGCGAACAGGCCGCCTGCCAGCCCCGTGACCAGCGTCACCAGCAAGCCGGGCCCCAGCAGTGGCAGGCCGATCGGTCCCGGGTGGATGACGCCGAAATGGGTGCCGTTGCCGTACACCGAGACGGCGATCAGGCCGGCCAGCACGATGCCCGACACGATCAGGCCGCTATTGCGTTGTTCGGGCGTGCGCGACAGTTCTTCGATGGCGAACATGACGCCGGCCAGCGGCGTGTTGAACGCCGCCGCGATCCCGGCCGCGCCGCCCGCCACCAGCAGGGAATGGGCGCTCACGCCGCTGCCGCGCGGCAGCCAGCGGCGCGCGGCGAGCATGACGCCGGCGGCGATTTGCACCGACGGTCCCTCGCGGCCCAACGACAGGCCGCCCAGCAGGCCGGCCGACGTCAGCCCGATCTTGGCCACGCTCAGCCGCAGCGAGACGAGCAGCGGCCGCCTGCCGCCGGACAGTTCCGGGTCGAGGGCTGCCATCACTTGCGGAATGCCGGAGCCGCCCGCGCCACGCGCATAGCGCCGCGTGAGCCAGACGATGACGCCGCAGCAGACCGGTGTCCACAGCAGCGGCAGCCACCACGCCGCGCCGGCCAGTTGCAGGAACAGGCCCAGCGCGCGTTCGGCCAGCCAGGTGAAGCCCACCACCACCAGACCTGCGACGGCGGCCGCGCCCACCACCACGGTGCGCACCATCCACACCTGCGGCGAGGCGAACTCGCGCCGGAAGGCACTGCGCATGTCGTGCGGGGACTTGTCGGGCGGATGCATGGGGCGTAGTCGGGGAACGGAAGCCTATTATATATGCCGGGGAAGGGCAGCCGTGTCCGGCAGGATATATCCACCGGACATCGCTGCTGTTTCCGCCCCTATTTGGACAACATCTCCCGTACCCGCTTGCGCATTTCGCGCTCGCGCTTGTTCTCGGCGTTCCAGTCTTCGCGCAGCGCGCGCCACAGCGCCACGACCATCAGCACAATCACGATGGCAAACGGCAGCGCGAACAGGATGGTGGCGGTTTGCACCGCCTCCAGGCCGCCGGCGAGCAGCAGGCTGACGGCGATGCCGGCCACCAGCACGCCCCACAGCACCTTGACCTTGTTGGGCGGGTTGGGATTGCCGTTGGTGCTCATCATCCCGAGCACGAGCACGGCGGAGTCGCCCGAAGTAATAAAGAACACCAACACCAGCATGGTGGCGACCACCGACATGATCAGGCCGAACGGCATGGCCGCGAACATGGCGAACAGCGCCGTCGCGACGTCCGCCTTGACCGCCTCCGACAGCGGCACGTGTTGCCAGATCTCCATGTGCAGCGCGGTGCCGCCGAACACCGAGAACCAAACGAACGCCGCCAGCGACGGCGCGACCACGGTACCGACGATAAACTCCCTGATCGTGCGGCCGCGCGAGACGCGGGCGATGAACAAGCCGACGAACGGCGACCAGGAGATCCACCACGCCCAGTAGAAAATCGTCCAGTTGCCGACCCATTCGCTGTCGCGGAACGGCGTCGACCTCAGGCTCATGCGCACGATATCGGTCAGGTAGCTGCCAAGCGTGTTGCTGAAGGTGTCGATGATCGCCACCGTCGGCCCGAGCACGAATACCGTGATGGCCAGCAGCACGGCCACGCCGATATTAAAGTTCGACAGATATTTGATGCCTTTTTCGACGCCCGTCACGGCCGACGTCATGAACACGGCGGCTGTCACCACGATGATGACGATCTGCCAGGTCTTGCTGACATCGAGGCCGAAGACGGCGTGCATGCCGGTATTGATCTGCAGTGCCCCCACGCCCAGCGATGCCGCCACGCCGAAGGCCGTCGCGACGATCGCAAGGCCGTTGAAGACGCCCGACAGCGACCGCACCCAGCGCCACGGCAGGCTGCCGGTCACCGTGCTGATCATGGGAAGGCCGCCGCGCCGGTACTGGAAGAAGGCGATCGCCAGCGCCACGATGCTGTAGACCGCCCACGGGTGTATGCCCCAATGGAAGAAGACGTAGCGCATCGCCGCGTTCGCCGCCTCCGGCGTGCCGGCGGTGATGCCCGGTGGCGGCGTGACGTAATGGGAAACCGGTTCGGCCACGCCCCAGAACACCAGGCCGATGCCCATGCCGGCGGCGAACAGCATCGCGAACCAGCTGCCGACGCTGAATTCCGGTTCGTCGTCCTCGTTGCCCAGTTTGAGATTGCCGTAGCGGCTGAAGGCGACGTAAGCGGCGAAAAAGACCAGGCCGAGCACGACCCATAAATACAGCCAGCCGAAGTTTTTGGTCAGTAGCGACAGCGCGGCGCCGAATACGGTGGCCATCGTCCCGGGAGAGAAAATTCCCCACAAAACGACGAGCATGATTAAACATGCGGGGAATAAAATTTGCATGGGAACTCCTTAATTCATGGCAAATTATACCGTAGCAAATTTGCCATCATTTTCAGGCGTGCGCCGGTGCCGTGCGCCGCCGGTCGTTACCTTCTGTTATCATCGTGATTGGGTGTCCACACATGTCGTGTGGCAGGGAATGCGTCAGGTCGGGCCGCCGCGCGGTTTTTACGCGTCCTTATGAAAATCATTTCAACGCCTCTCTCCAACACCTTCAACCGTTTCGTCGAATCGGAAAAAGCCGGCGGCATCCTGCTGATCGCTTGCACCATTGTTTCCTTGTGCCTGGCCAACTCGCCGTTGGCCGAGCCCTATCTGCATTTTTGGCACGCCAAGGTCGCCGGACTGTCGGTGGAGCTGTGGATCAACGACGCCTTGATGGCGATCTTCTTCCTGCTGATCGGCCTGGAACTGGAGCGCGAAATCCACAACGGCGAGCTGTCGAGCGTTCGCACCGCGCTGTTGCCGATGTTCGCGGCGGCCGGCGGCATCGCCGTGCCGGCCCTGATCCATTTCCTGTTCAACGGCGGCACGCCGAGCCAGGCCGGCATGGGCATACCCATGGCGACCGACATCGCCTTCGCGCTGGCCGTGCTGATGCTGCTGGGCCGCGGCGTCCCCACCTCGCTCAAAGTGTTCCTGACGGCGTTGGCGGTCATGGACGATCTCGGCGCCATCATCGTCATCGCCGTTTTCTACACCTCGACCTTGGCGCCGCTCTACCTGCTCGGCGCGCTGCTCGTGTTCGCCGGCTTGTTGTGCATGAACCGGGTGTTTCGCGTGCTCGCGCTCGCGCCATATCTGGTCGGCGGGGCGCTCATGTGGTTCTTGATGTTCAAATCCGGCGTGCACGCCACCATCGCCGGCGTGTTGCTGGCATTCGCCATTCCCTATTCGGCCAAGGGCGAAGACGCCGCCTCGCCATCGCACCGGCTCGAGCATGCCCTGCACACGCCGGTGGCGTTTGTCATCCTGCCCATCTTCGCGTTGGCCAATACCGGGATCGTCATCGGCGCCGGATGGATGGGGGAGCTGCTGTCATCGAACAGCGTCGGCATCCTTGCCGGCCTGGTCCTCGGGAAGCCGCTGGGCATCACGCTCGCCTGCGTGGCGGCGGTGGCGTTTGGCGGTTGTGCCTTGCCGTCCGATTTGAAATGGCGTCATGTGATCGGCGCCGGCCTGCTCGGCGGGATAGGATTTACGATGTCTATCTTCATTACCAATCTGGCGTTCAGCAACGACGCGGCGCTGATCAACGCTTCTAAGATGGCGATTCTATTGGCCTCGCTCGTTGCCGGCGTGGCGGGTTTCGTCTGGCTGAAGATGTTCGGCAAGCCGGCTGCCGAACATCCGTGACGCGGGAGGTTTACTTTTTCATCGCGTCTTTCGCCATGTCGTCCTTTTTCATTTCATCCTTTTTCATCTCATCCTTGGCCATGCCGTCCTTTTTCATGCCGTTCTTGGCCATTTTGTCGTGATGCATGGGCTTTTTCATGGCGTCCTTCTTCATGCCATCCTTCGCCATGCCGTCCTTGGTCATGGCGTCCTTGGACATCTCGTCCTTTTTCATCGCGTCCTGGGCGTAGGCGGTGCCGGAGATCGTCAGGCAGGCGGCGAGCAGGGTGGTGGTCAGTTTGTTCATGGTGATTCCTTTTAGTGGGGTTTAACAGCGGGTTTAAAAACGAGGTTTAACAACGTGGATACCGGTCAGCTGCCGCCGAACCAGTTATACCCCTGGTCTTCCCAATAGCCGCCAGGGTGGGTATTCGTGACGAAAATGGCTTGTACGTGCTTGGGATTCTTGTAACCGAGCTTGGTCGGCATGCGTAGCTTCATCGGGAAGCCATAGCGCGGTGGCAGCGGTTGGTCGTTGAAGCTGAGCGCCATCAGCGTCTGCGGATGCAGCGCGGTGGCCATGTCGATGCTGGTGTGGTAGTCGTCGCCGCATCTGAAGCCGACATATTTGGCGCTCAAATCGGCGCCGACGTGGCGCAGGAAGCGTGAGAACGGCACGCCGCCCCACTTGCCGATCGCGCTCCAGCCTTCGACACAGATGTGGCGCGTGATTTGTGATTGCTGCGGCAGCGCGCGCAACGCGGGCAACGTCCACGGTTTGCGGTCGGCGACCATGCCGCCGAGTTCCAGGCGCCAGTCGTCGCCGTCGATGTCACGGATCTCGTCCTCGCCGTAATAGGCGTTGAACGGAAACGGCTGCGTGATCATCGATTCCGGGTAGGTGGGCGCCAGCCGGGCGGGATCGAACAGCATCCCCTGGACCCGGTCGTTGAAGCGGGAAACCTGGTTCAGCGCCGCCTCGATGCTTTCCTCGCTGCCGAGGGAGCAACCGGTCAGCAAGGTCAGTCCGCCCAGGGTGACGCTGCGTTGCAGGAAGGCCCGGCGCGACGGCTCCGCCACCCGCGCGATGGCGTCGGCCAGCATTGCGGCGCCCTCTGCGGGGATGGCGATCTCGCGTTTTTTGAAGAGTTTTATCATGATGTTCCAGTTCGGCGATCAGCGGCCGCGTAGCATCGCAAGCAGTGTGCGCGGCACGAGGGCCACCATCGCCACGTGGATAACGATGAAGCCGAACAGGCCCGCCATCGCGAAAAAGTGCACCAGGCGCGCGCCTTCGTAGCCGCCCATCAGCTCGCGCAGCAGCGGAAACTGCACGGACTTCCACAGCACCAGCCCGGACAGCACGATGACGACGCTGGCGACCATCACAAACAGATACGCCAACCGCTGCACGCTGTTGTAATGGCGCGGGTCGGCGTGCGACAGCGTGCCCCGCAAGGCCTGGCCCAGGTCGCGCAGCAGCTGGCGCGGCGTGACCGGGAAAAACTGCCGACGCAACCTGCCCGAGGCGACATTGATCAGCAAATACAGGATGCCGTTGGCTGCCAGCAGCCACATGGCGGCGAAGTGCCATTGCAACGCGCCGCCGAGCCAGCCGCCCAGGGTGAGGACCGGCGCAATGGCGAAATCGAGAAACCGGGTGGCGTTGTAGATGCGCCAGCCGCTCGTCAGCAGGACCAGCACGGCGATGGCATTGAGCCAGTGTGTCAGGCGCAGCCATGCGGGGTGGACGATGGCCGGCGCGCCGCGAGCGGGTGGATCGATGGATTTCATGGTGTGCGTTCTCGATGAAGGTAACATTGAGTTCGCAACAGCCCGGCGATTGGTTACAGGCCGGGTCGAAATATTCGTAAAAAAATTTATTTGATCGGTTGCGCGGCAAACCTCGTCGTTCACGGCGGGGTCAAGAGCGCGGACGGCGAAGCCGTCCTTGTCGTTGTTTTTAGTGTGGACTCTGCTGCTGTTCGATGTACCGCCGGATAACGGCGATAGGGGCGCCGCCGCAGCTACCGGCGAAATAGGATGGCGACCATAGCGCGCCACCCCAGAGCTTCTGACGGATACTCGGATAGTTCTTCTTTCGAATCATCCGGCTGGACACGCCTTTCAAGCTGTTGACCAGATTGGAAATGGAGACCTTGGGCGGATAGTTCACCAGCAGGTGGACATGGTCATCCTCGCCGTCGAACTCCACCAGTTCCGCTTCAAAGTCCGCACAGACACTGGAAAATATCGGGCGCAGGTCGTCAAGAATCTCTTGGGTGAAGACCTCCCCGCGGTATTTGGTGACAAAGACCAAATGTACATGCATCAGGAAAACACAGTGTCTTCCATGGCGGATATCGTTGTCATCGATCATAGACCAAACTATAATCGAAGCATGCAACGTCTACAAGCCTACAAGTACGAACTCATGCCGAACGGCGAGCAGGCGCGCGCTATGCGCCGCTTCGCCGGGTCGTGCCGGTTCGTCTACAACAAGGCGTTGGCGATGCAAAAGGAAAATCACGAGGCGGGCAACAAGTTCATCGGCTACGTGGCGATGGCGAAGCGCTTGACCGAGTGGCGCAATGGTCCTGAGACGCCTTGGCTCAAACAAGCCCCCTGTCACCCGTTGCAACATGCCTTGAAGGACTTGGAGAAGGCATACAAGAATTTCTTCGCCAAACGCGCAGACTTCCCGCGTTTCAAGCGCAAGGGCGGTGGCGATGCGTTCCGCTATCCCGACCCGAAACAGATCAAGCTCGATCAGGCCAACAACCGCCTCTTTCTTCCCAAGCTGGGCTGGCTGCGCTACCGCAACAGCCGGGACGCTCCCGGCGCATTGCGCAATGTGACCGTGAGTCAATCGGGCGGCAAGTGGTTCGTATCGATCCAGACGCAACGCGAGGTGGCGCAGCCGTTGCCCACGGCGACGACGGCGATCGGCATCGATGTTGGCATCGCCCGCTTCGCCACCATGAGCGACGAACGCTTCATCGCGCCGCTCAACAGCTTCAAGACCCATCAGCTGCGCCTGGCCCGCTACCAGCGTCGTATGAGCCGCAAAGTTAAGTTTAGCAACAACTGGAAGAAGGCGAAGGCCCGCGTCCAGAAGATTCACACCCGCATCGCCAACGTCCGCAAGGACTTCCTGCATAAGAGCACAACGACGATCAGCCAAATGCACGCGCTCGTCTGCGTCGAGGATTTGCAGGTACGCAATATGTCCAGATCTTCCAAAGGCACGGCCGGGCAACCGGGCAGGAAGGTGGGGCAGAAATCGGGCCTCAACCGTGCCATCCTCGATCAGGGGTGGGGCGAGTTCAGGCGCCAGCTTGGCTACAAGGTCGCGTGGCGCGGCGGTGTTTTGCTGGCTGTGCCGCCGCACCACACCAGCCAGACTTGCCCGTGCTGCGGCCATGTGTCGAAGGACAATCGGCGAACGCAGGCACAATTCCTGTGTGTCGATTGTGGTTACGAAAATCATGCCGATGTCGTCGGCGCGATCAATGTTTTAGAGCGGGGACACCGCTTGTTAGCCTGTGGAGAGACGCGCGCGGTCAGGCCGCTCGATGAAGCAGGAACCCGCCGAAGCGACCGTGTAGATCATCACGCGGCGCCGTAGGAATCCCCTTCCTTTCCGCGCAAGCGGCAGCCGCGAGGCTGAGGGAGGGGAGGATGTCAAGGGCGATGTAACCAGAGGGCGCGATGCGACGAATAGAAGAGGTGAACCACCTGCGCATGACCGAACTACGCCTCCATGCCCTGTTTTTACAGGGCATGGACGGTGACGCCCTGGCTTATCGCCGTTTCCTGACGGCGACGGCGACGCATTTGCGCGCCTTCCTGCGCCGGCGTCTGAGCCGCTGGCCCGACGAGGTGGAGGATCTGGTGCAGGAGGCGCTGCTGGCGATCCACAACCAGCGCCTCAGTTACGACACGGCCGTGCCGCTGACGGCCTGGGTCTATACCATCGCCAAGTACAAGCTGATCGACTGGCTGCGGCGGCACGCGCGG
This sequence comes from uncultured Duganella sp., assembly GCA_963511605.1. Classification (GTDB taxonomy): domain Bacteria; phylum Pseudomonadota; class Gammaproteobacteria; order Burkholderiales; family Burkholderiaceae_D; genus Rugamonas. Next base: position 263,474 of record CAUPJZ010000003.1, read on the forward strand.
CGCGACAGCCTGCACGATACGCTGGACGATGTCGACGAGGGCGAGGGCGCGCTGTTCTCCAGCGCGGCTGCGGAGGCCGGGGAGGCGCGCCGCGACCTCGCCAAGCTGCTCGCCCTGCTGCCGGACAAGCAGCGCGACGCCATCGTCCATACCAAGCTGGACGGCTTGTCGACGCGCGAGGCCGCCGCGGCGCTGAAGATGTCGGAGGCGGACGTCAAGGTTTCTGTGCATCGCGGAATGAAGACATTGGCCACTATCCTGAGAGGTTCGCCATGAAAACAGACGATTTAATCACCATGCTGTCCAACGGTCCGGACGTGGCGCTGGCAGCGCGGCCGGTGCGCGCCACCGCGCTGCCGCTGTTCGCCGGCCTGCTGGCCAGCGCCGCGCTGATGGTGGCGATACTGGGCCTGCGTCCGGACCTGGGCTTGGAGTTGACGTGGCCTGCGTTCTGGCTGAAGCTGGTGTTCTCGCTGGCGCTGGCGGGCGCTGGCGGGCTGGCGGTCAAGCGCCTGGCCGCGCCCGGCGCCAGCACGCGCGCGTTGCCGCTGTTTGTCGCCGGGCCGGTGCTGGCGTTGTGGGCGGTGGCGGCCGTCGCGCTGTGGCTGGCGGCGCCGGATTTGCGTGCCGATCTGTTTTGGGGCAGCACGTGGCGCTATTGCCCGCTGCTCATCGCCGTGTTGTCGCTGCCGCTGCTGGCCGCCGCGCTGCACATCCTGCGCGGGCGGGCGCCGACCCGCCTGCGCCTGGCGGGTGCGGCGGCGGGTTTCGCCGCCGGCGGCGCGGCGGCGGTCGTGTACTGCCTGCACTGCCCGGAAATGAGCCCGGTGTTCGTCGGCTTCTGGTATTTGCTGGGCATACTGATACCGACCGCGCTGGGGGCGGCGCTCGGTCCGCGCGCGCTGGCCTGGTAGGGCTGGTCAATGCTGCGTCTAAAACGGGGCCGGCAGCGTATCTCAATCATGTAAACAACTTTAACAAGGATTAACATGAGAAAGATCGCCATCGTGGGCGCCGGACAAGCGGGACTGCAGCTGGGCATGGAACTGCTGGATCAGGGCCGCCGCGTCACGCTGTACACCGACCGCACCGCGCAGCAGGTTTTTGACGCGCCAACCCAGCCGGTCGCGCTGCAGTTCGAGCCGACCATGCAATACGAACGCGATCTCGGGCTGGACTTTTGGCGCGCCTACGACGCGATCAAGGTCGATGCCTTCCTGATGCGGATCTACTCGCCCGAGGGCGTCGAACAGGTCAAGTTGCGCACGCCTATCGCGCCGCGCGCGCAGGCGATCGATCTGCGCCTGAAATACTCGCGGTGGATGCGCGAGTTCGGCCGCCGTGGCGGCGAGCTGGTCATCGGCGAGGCCGACATCGAGCTGCTCGAGCGGGCTGCCGCCAGCCATGACGCGGTGTTCGTCACGGCTGGCCGCAAGGCCTTCGCGGGATTGTTCGAGCGCGATGCCGAGAAATCCCGGCTCGACCGGCCGCACCGCAACCTGGTGCTGCTGTACGCGAAGAACGTGGCCTTCGATCCCGAGGCGCCGGCGGCGCGGCACGTGAACGCGGCCAATATCATCGCCGGCGCTGGCGAGTGCCTGTTCTATCCCTTCATGTATCGCGATACCACGGCCGCCGCCGTGGTGCTGATCGAAGCGGTGCCCGGTGGGCCACTCGACATCTACGACCGTAACCTGTCGATCGCCGACAACTTCGATGCCTATCGCGCCTACTTGCGCCAGGCCTGCCCCGATATCCACGCGTCCCTGGCGGATGCGCAGGTGCTGGAGGACGAACTGCTGCAAGGCGCCATCGAGCCGGTGGTGCGCCGGCCGGCGGGACGGCTGCCGTCGGGCAAACTGGTCATGGCCCTGGGCGACGCCTTGATCGTGCACGATCCGGTGGGCGGCCAGGGCTTGAACGCGGCCGCGAAAGCGGCCGACCACGTCGCCCGCAGCATCGCGGCCGATCCGGCCGCCCGTTTCGATGCGCAATGGATCGACCGCGTTTTCGCCGAGTACTGGCTCGACGCCGAAGGCTGCTATCGCATGACCAACGATTTCCTCACCGGGCTGCAACCGCACCAGCAAATGGCCGTCTACGCCGGCAGCGTGGTCCCCGAAATCGCCGCCGATCTGCTGAACCATTCGGGCCGGTTCGATCAGGTGTACGCCTGGTTCGGGGACCCGGACGCCACCTATGCGCACCTGGCCGGCCGAGGCTTTGCCGTGCCCCAGGGCGCCTAGGCCGGCCGTCACGCAGCCCCGGCCGGTGATGCGCCGGCAAGGGCTGTGCCCTGCAAGAAACGCCCATAAGCGCGGTCGATAGCCAGCCATACAAATGTTCGATTGGCCGCTCCGGTGGATTTGGGCGACCATGCCCGCATGGATACTTTGACGAACGAAAGACAGTACCTGGCCGTACTCCTCACGGAGATTTCCACCGGATGCGAGCGGGCGTTTAATGAACTTTACAGGCGGACACGCTCCTGCCTTTACGGCGTGGCGTTCCGGCTGGTCCGGCAGCCGTTCAAGGCGGAGGAGGTGTTGCAGGAGGCGTACCTCAAGGTGTGGACCGGCGCGCGCGGCTTCAGGAGCGGGCTCGGCACGCCGATGACGTGGCTGATCACGATCGTGCGCAACCAGGCGATCAGCCGTTTGCGCAGCGAGCAATTGGAGCACAGCCTGAGTGACGACCTTGGCCGGCAGGAGGACTGGCAAGCGCGCGACGACCAGCAGCCGGACGGCGATCCCGTCGGCGGGGATGCGCTGACGCAAGCCTTCTACGCGGAGAAACGCATGCGCCTATCGGCGCATATCGCCGGGCTCGAGCCGATGCAGCGGCAGTGCCTCGCGCTGGCCTTCGAGCACGGGCTCTCGCATTCCGAATTGTCGCAGCATCTGGGGGCGCCGCTGGGAACGGTTAAATGCGCCATCCGGCGCGCCATCGCGCGGCTGCGCGCCTGTTACAAGGTGGCCTGATCGGCAAGGCTGCGCGTGGCGGCGATGATTTGTTCGCGCAGCCAGCGCAGGCCGGGGCATTCCTCGTTGTGCGGGTGCCAGGCCATGCAGAGCACGTACGGCGGCAGATCGAAAGGGAGCGCGGCCAGTTCGACGTCCGCGGCCCAGCCCCGGGCCAGGCTGTCGGGCACGGTGCATACCAGGTCGCTCGCCAGCAGCACGCTCGGCACCGAGGAGAAATCGCGCAGCGCCATGGCGACATGGCGTTTCTTGCTGAGGCGGTACAGGTGTTCGTCGATTACCCCGTGCAGGCTCGCCGACAGCGAGACGTTGACATGCTCCAGCGCGCAATACGCGTCGAGCGTCAACGGCGACACGCCACGCGGATGATGCCGGCGCTGGGCGAGGACCATCGCGGCGCTGCCCAGCGTCACGCTGGCGAGGTCCGGCGGCAGCAGGCAGGCTGGACCGACGTAAAGGTCGTACCGGGCTTTCTCCAGGTCGCCGGCCAGGCGGGAGAAGTCCGGCTCCGCCGCCGTCACCTTCAAGCGGGGATTATTCAGCGTGGCAAATTGCTTGGCCAGCAGCGGCAGCACCATGGCGGCGGCAGTGTTGCTGGCGGCGATGCTGAATTGCCGGGCGGCGGTGGCCGGGTCGAATTCGTCGCGCGGCAACTGCACGGCCGACGCGAGCGCGACCAACGCCGGCTGCAGGCGCCGGTGCAGGCGGTGGGCGAACGGGGACGGGACCAAACCGCGTCCGTTCGCCATCGGCACCAACAAGGGATCGTTGAACAGCAGCCGCAGGCGCGCCAGCTGCGCCGACAAGGCTGGCTGGCTCACGTGCAGCTTCGCCGCCGCGCGCGTCACGCTCAGTTCCTGCAGCAGAACGTCCAGCGAGGCCAGCAGTTGGAGGTCGGCGCCACGCAATTGCAGTGGTTTGGGCGAGGAAGTAGGCATGGCGGCTCGGGACGTATTGATGTGGTGGCGTTATGGCGGGGCGGGGAAAACTATTCAGGCAACATTACTATTCTGTCACAAATTTGAGCATGTCGTGCGAGCGCACGTTTCAATACGGCAATTTCTCCAAGGGGCGGTAGCCGTCCTCGATGCTTGTTTGGCTATCGCGGCGGCGTAAAAGGTCATTGGACACGGCGGTTCCAGCGCTATATCGTGCAAAGCCGATCATGGGATTTACGGGGTGCTTCCGGCGGCAAGGAAGGCGTCCGTGTTCCTGGCGGGTAAAACGATAAAAATACAATGGAGACAAACGTGACCAAATCCTTCTCGCTGTGGGGGGCCGTAGCTGTAGTGGCCGCATCCATGCTGTCCACCCACGCCGCCGCGCAGGCGCCAACCGCGCCGGTGACCTTCCTCAACGCCTCCGTCCACGATCCTTCCGTGATCAAAACGGACGGCACCTATTACGTCTTCGGCTCCCACCTGGCATCGGCCAAAAGCAAGGATTTGATGCGATGGACCCCGATCACCGATTCCGTCAGTGCCACCAACAAGCTGTTCCTCAACGGTTCCAGCAACGTCTACACGGAACTGGCGGAGACCTTCAGCTGGGCGCAAACGAACACGCTGTGGGCGCCGGACGTGATCCGCCTCGCCGACGGCAAGTTCTACATGTACTACAACGCCTGCAAGGGCGACTCCCCGCGGTCGGCGCTGGGTATCGCGGTGGCCGACAAGATCGAAGGTCCCTACGCGAACAAGGGCATCATCCTGAAGTCCGGCATGTGGGGCCAGGCCAGCTATGACGGCACCGTCTACGACGCCCTCAAGCATCCGAACACCGTCGATCCGAACGTGTTTTTCGATAACGGCGGCAGACTGTGGATGATTTATGGCTCCTATTCGGGCGGTATCTTCATCATGCAGATGAACCCGGTCAACGGCATGCCGCTGCCGGGACAGGGATACGGCAAGCGCTTGATGGGCGGCAATCACAGCCGGATCGAAGGCGCCTATGTGATGTTCAGTCCCGTCACGCAGTACTACTACATGTTCACGTCGTTCGGCGGCCTGGACGCGGCCGGCGGCTACAACATGCGCGTGGCCCGCGCCACCTCCCCGGACGGCCCGTACTACGACGCCCAGGGCGTGGACATGGCCAACGTCAAGTCCGATCCGTCCAAACCCCTGTTCGACGACGCGTCGATCGCGCCGTACGGCGTGAAGATCATGGGGAACTTCCTGTTCGAGCGCAAGCTGGGCGAGCCGGGCACCGGCATCGGCACCGGTTATGTCTCGGCGGGCCACAACTCGGCGTATTACGATGCGGCCACCGGCAAGCACTTCCTGATTTTCCACACCCGCTTCCCCGAGCGTGGCGAACAGCATCAAGTCCGCGTGCACCAGATGTTCGTGAACGCCGATGGCTGGCCCGTCGTGGCGCCGTACCGCAACGCCAATGAGACCCTGGAATCGGTTCAGCGCGGATTCGTGTTCGGCGACTATATGTTCGTCAACCACGGCAAGGATATTTCGGCCACCGTCAAGAAATCCCGGTTCATCACACTCAACGCGAACGGTTCGATCAGCGGCGCGGTCACCGGCTCCTGGGCGCTGGTGGGCGCCAACCAGGCCGAGATCAATCTGCCCGGCTCGCCGCCATTCAAAGGGGTGTTCCTCAAGCAGTGGGACGAAACCTCGCAAAGCCATGTGATGACGTTCTCGGCGACCTCGCGCGACGGTGTCTCCGTCATGGGCAGCCGGCTGGCGCCGCGCAGCGACATGCAGGCGGTGAACGCCATCGCCGACCAGCTCACCCTGGGCAACACCAACGCGGTCACCGGCGACATGACCTTGCCGACCAGCGGCGCGCGCGACGCCGTCATCACATGGACGTCGTCGAATCCGCAAGTGTTGAGTAATACGGGGCAGGTCACCAGCCCGGCCAGCGATGTGACCGTCACCTTGACGGCCACCATCACCAAGGGGCAGGCGCGTGTGGTCAAGTCGTTCGTCGTCACGGTCCGCAAGCTGGGCGGCATGATCGCCCACTACACCTTCGACGGCAACCTGGGCGATGCGACCGGCGCGTTCGGCGCGGGCACTGTCATCGGCGCGAAGATCGATGTCGGCGGCGGCAGCCTGGGCTACGAGGCGGGCATGAAGGGCAGCGCCGCCGTGTTCAATGGCGCGAGCGGTGTGCGCCTGCCGAATGGCCTGATCTCCAGCAACACCTACACGGTGGCCATGTGGCTCAAGCCGGCCCAGCTGACCGCGTTCTCCACCACGTTCTTCGGTGCCCGCACCGGCGACTCGTGGATCAGCCTGCTGCCGCGGGGCCATGACGGCGTCGGCGGAGCGACCATGCTGTGGTCGGGAACCGCCTGGTACGATGCCGGCCTGGGCATGAATATCCCCGTCGGACAATGGTCGCACGTGGCGTTCAGCGTCAAGAACGGCGCCGTCAACATCTACGTCAACGGCGCCAAGCGCTACAGCGGGGTGAACTTCCCCAACGTGTTCACCACCACCACCGGCGTATTCGCGCTGGGCGTGAACTGGTGGGACGCGCCGTACAAAGGGTCGATGGACGATCTGCGCATCTACGGTTCGGCGTTGACGGACGGGGAGATTTCCAGCCTCGCGCGCTAAATCCGGGACTTTTTATGCGGATGCCGGCCCTCCCGGGCGCCTGATGGCCGGCTCAGCAATTATCATAGGCATGGCCGGCACCCGCCGGCCGCCTCTTTTTTAACGGACACCTTACCTACACATGACTATTTCCACCAGACCCGCCACGATTTTCCTGCTCAGCACCCTGGTCGGCCTCAGCGCCTGCGGTCAAATGCCATCGCGCGACGGCTCCGACCCTGATGCGCCTTCCGGCGTGTCGTTGTCGCGCATGCCTTTCGGCACGCTGTCCAATGGCGCCAAGGTCGAAGCCATCGTCCTGAAAAACGCCGGCGGGCTGTCGGCCACCTTGATCTCCTATGGCGCCACCGTGCAGAGCCTGCGCTTCCCGGACAAACAGGGCAACGCCGCCGATGTGGCGGTCGGCTACGACACCCTGGCCGGCTACGAGACGACCCCGGGCTTCACCAACGTGACGGTGGGCCGCTACGCCAACCGCATCGCCAACGGCACGTTCGCCATCGACGGCAAGAAGTTCGCGCTGTCGGTCAACGAGGCGCCCAACACGCTGCACGGCGGCGCGATCGGCTGGGACAAGCGCAACTGGGTGGTCAAGAGTGTCGAGCAGACGGCCGACAAGGCGTCGGTGACGTTCACCTTGACCTCGCCCGATGGCGACCAGGGCTTCCCGGGCACCGTGGTGGCCGACGTGACGTACGAGCTCAATAACAAGAACGACCTGACCATCCGTTACGGCGCCAAGACGGACAAGCCGACGGTGGTCAACCTGACCTGGCACAGCATGCTGAACCTGTCGGGCATCCCGGCCACGCGCCTGGCCACCGATGCCGAGGTGACCATCGAATCGGACGCCATCCTGCCGGTCAACCAGACCTTGATTCCGACCGGTCAACCGCTGCCGGTGGCCGGCACGCCGTTCGACTTCCGCACGCCGGGCGTGGTTACCGAGCGCGTGCGCATGCAGCATCCGCAACTGGCGCTGGCCAACGGCGGCATCGATCACAACTACCTGATTCGCGGCGGCAAGACGGCGCAACCGAAACCGGCCGTCAGGATCGAGGACCGCCAGTCCGGACGCGGTCTGACGATCGCCACCACCGAGCCTGGCATGCAAGTTTATACGGGCAATTTCCTCAAGGGCGAGGTGACTGGCAAGGGCGGGCAGAAGTTGACCAAGTACCAGTCCATCAGCTTCGAGGCGCAGGGCTATCCGGACAGCCCGAACCAGTCGGCGTTCCCGACCACGCGCGTGGACCCGGGCCGCGACTATTCGCAGACCACGGTGCTGCATTTCTATACGCTCGATAAGTAAGCTGGCAATCCCGCGCCGCCGCGATTTCGCGGCACGCGTCCGCGATGCTATATTCAGGTTTTCTGAATAATGGGGGCGGTATGGACAGGTTGCGGGCGATGGAAGTGTTCGTCGAGGTGGTGCGCAAGAACGGCTTCGCGCGGGCGGCCGACGCGCTCGATACATCGCCGGCCAATGTCACGCGCATCATCGCCGATCTGGAAAGCCACCTCGGCACCCGGCTGCTGAACCGCAGTTCGCGCAAGATGTCGCTGACCGAAAGCGGCGACGCGCTCTACGAGCGGGCCAAGACCATCGTCGAGGATATGGCCGAGGTCGAGGCGATCGCCTCGTCGACGTCGATGACGCCGCGCGGGCTGCTGCGGCTGAACGCGCCGCTCAGTTTTGGCGTGTTGCAACTGGCGCCGCTGTGGGGCAAGTTCATGGACCTGCACCCCGGCGTCGAGCTGGAGGTGGCGTTGAGCGACCGGGTGGTCGATATCGTCGAGGAGGGCTACGACATGGCGATCCGCATCTCGCGCTCCGGCTCGGCGTCGCACGCCGCGCGCAAGCTGGCCACGTCGCAAAATATCTGCTGCGCCGCGCCGGCGTATCTTGAAAAACACGGCGTGCCCAAGGTGCCGCAAGACCTCGCCGCGCACCGCTGCATCGGCTACCGCTACGCGGCCACCGCCGACGAGTGGCACTTCAGCAATCAACTGGGACAGGCGGAGGCGGTCAAGGTCAGCTGCCCCATGCATACCAATAACGGCGACACGGCGCGGGCCGTGGCCGTCGCCGGCGGCGGCGTCATCTGGCAGCCGACCTTTTTGGTCGGTGCCGACCTGAAAGCGGGGCGTTTGGTGCGAGTGTTGCCGGACTATCATTTGCCCGACATCGACGTGCTTGCGGTGTATCCAAGCCGGCGCCATCTGAGCGCCAAGGTGCGCGTGATGATCGACTTCCTGGCGCAGGAGTTTGCCGGAATTCCGCCGTGGGATCGTTAGCGGGTCTCGGGCTTTCCTATAATAATCAATGACTTGCGAAAATTTAGCTCAGTCTTTATTTTTCAGATTGTATAAAATATCCAAAAGGATTATCATCCACCGGTGGGTGATGACGGAGGTTGCGCATCGCCTTTCCCCGATCACCTGACGACTTTATGAAGGAAGCACCATGAGCGACAACATCTTCACCGGCACCATTCCGGCCCTGATGACCCCATGCACCCCCGAGCGCACCCCCGACTTCGACGCGTTGGTGAAGAAGGGCCGCGAGCTGGTCGACCTCGGCATGAGCGCGGTCGTGTATTGCGGCTCGATGGGCGATTGGCCGCTGCTGACCGAGGCGCAGCGCCAGGAAGGCGTGGCGCGCCTGGTCGCCGCCGGCGTGCCGACCATCGTCGGCACCGGCGCGGTCAACTCGAAGGAGGCGGTGTCGCACGCCGCGCACGCCGGCAAGGTCGGCGCGAGCGGCCTGATGGTGATTCCACGCGTGCTGTCGCGCGGCGCCTCGCCGGCCGCGCAGAAGGCGCACTTCGAGGCCGTCCTGTCGGCCGCGCCGAAGCTGCCGAGCGTGATCTACAACAGCCCTTACTACGGCTTCGCCACGCGCGCCGACCTGTTCTTCGAACTGCGCGCCAAGCATTCCAACCTGATCGGCTTCAAGGAATTCGGCGGCGCGGTCGATCTGCGCTACGCGGCCGAGCACATCACCAGCCAGGACGAGAACGTCACGCTGATGGCCGGCGTCGACACGCAGGTGTTCCACGGCTTCGTCAACTGCGGCGCCACCGGCGCGATCACCGGCATCGGCAACGCGCTGCCACGCGAAGTGCTGCAACTGGTCGCGCTGTGCCGCAAGGCCGCCGAGGGCGACGTCACCGCCCGCCGCCAGGCGCGCGAGCTGGAATCGGCGCTGGCCGTGCTGTCGTCGTTCGACGAGGGCACCGATCTGGTGCTGTTCTACAAGTATCTGATGGTGCTCAACGGCGACAAGGAATACACCTTGCACTTCAACGAGACCGATGTGCTCAGCGACAGCCAGCGCCGCTACGCCGAGATCCAGTACGGCCTGTTCCGCACCTGGTACGCCGGCTGGTCGAAAGAGGTCGCCGCCTAAGGTTTCCGAAAGGCGCGCCGCTTATTCTCCGGCGGGGGCGGCAATATAATTTATACTGCCGCCTGCAAAGTTCGGGTGCCTGCCCGGACATCCCACAGAAAGTCCCGCCATGAGTTCCACCGTTACCGCCCCCAAGGCCGCAGCCCCGCGCTTCGCGGTGACCACCGTCGCCGAGCAGGCGGCGGACGCGTTGCGCCGCAAGATCATGGCCGGCGACCTGCCGGAAGGATTCCAGCTGCGCCAGGACGCGCTGGCGGCCGAATTCGGCATCAGCCGGATTCCGGTGCGCGAGGCGCTGGTGCAGCTCGAAGGCGAGGGCCTGGTCAGGATCGTGCCGCACAAGGGCGCGGTGGTGTCCGAGCTGTCGATCGCCGAGATCAGCGAGCTGTTCATGTTGCGCGGCCTGCTCGAACCGCTGTTGCTGAAGAAGTCCGCGCCCAAGCTCACCGCTGCCGACTTCGCGGAAATCGACGCCATCCTGGCCGAGTACAAACAGGAGTTGCACGCGCAACATCCGACCCGCTGGGGCGAACTGAACACGCGGCTGCACGACTTGCTGATGTCGCGCGCGGAGCAGCCGCGCACCATGGCCATCGTCGCCGGCCTGTTGCTGCAGACCGACCGCTACACGCGCCTGCAATTGTCCCTGAGCGTCGAGAGCTGCCGGCGCGCCGAGGAAGAGCACGCCGAACTTGTGCGCTTGTGCAAGGTCGGCGAGGTGAGGGCGGCGGCCAGCCTGCTGAAGCGGCATATCGAACACGCCGCAGCCGAACTTGAACGCTTCATCGTCTCGCGCCGGCGGCCTTAACGCGTCTCCGCGCTTCACCACGTGTTCATCACGTCGCTTCCACTGCCCTACGAGGTATGTTCGGCATCTTCGACGCCGACCCGCCCAAGGCTGCGAGGCGCTGTGCGGTCCGCGCCCGTATAAAAGTCATGATGGCCTCCCGGACGAGGTCGGCCTAGTCCATCGCCGGATCTGCGACTTCCAACGCCTTCTGGGATAAATCGTCATCGATTATGACGGTTGTCCGCCTAGCACCTCCCGAAGTGATATTAAGGGTTGTCGATGCTACAATTCGGCTATCCTGACGTCATCGTAGAGGTTAGCTCAAAATCATGAGCCATCCGACGCATTTTATACACATCGCGCGGCAATTCGCAGTATTGTGGAAAGACACCGTGCGTGTAATCCGCGCCAAGGACTGGGCCGGACACCCGCCTGACACCGTGCAAGAAATGCTCAAGAATCTGGCGGCGTTAAGAGGCAGCGGCCGTGCGGCGATAGAGGATTAGCAGCGCATTCCTTTGTGCGGTAGCGAACGGAGCGACGGCACAGAGACTCCTATCATTGACAGCCGATATGGCAGTTCCGCCCTTTGCGCGCGGAAACTCCATGTAACAGGCATAGGAGTCGTTCTTAGCATGCGTTTTATTCCCACCTTCCTGATCTGGCTGATGCTCGCGCTGGCCGCGCCCGTGGCCGCCGCGGCCGCTCCCGCCAAGCCCGCCGCCGAGGCGCCGGCCGTTCCAGCCGACGTACTCGGCCGCGAAACCCCGCGCTCGATGGTCGCCGGGCTGATCGGCGCCCTGGCCGAACTCGATTACGACCGCGCCGCCCAGTTCTTCGATCTGCCGGCGCCCACCAGCAACCGGCAGCAGCGCACCGCCGCCAGCCAGGCGCGTGCATTCCACGCGCTGCTCGACGACAGCGGCTCGCTCAAGCCGTTCGCCGCCTTGTCGAACGTCGATACGGGCAGGCTGGACGACGATCTGCCGGCCGACGAGGAAAATATCGGCGAAGTCACGCTGCAGGGCAAGGAAGTGCCCATCCTGCTCACGCGCGGACAGGATGGCGACCGGCAGGTGTGGCGGATTTCAAAAGAGACGCTGGCGCTGATGTCGACGGCGATCAAGCTGGCGCCGGTGGCCCAGGCGCCACCGAAAAACGAATGGTTTGTCGCCGGCGCGCCGCTCAAGGACTGGGGCGTGCTGCTCGGGCTCGGCGTGGTGGTGTTCGGCGGCCTGTGGCTCGTTTCCGTCATCTGCGTGACCGTGATCCGCCGGCTGGTCGCCGATCCGGCCGCCAGCAGCGGCTACCGCTTCGCCGAGGCGGCGCTACCGCCACTGAGCCTGTTGATCGCCGTCGCCGTCTTCTACAACTGGGCCGACGCGCTGCCCGTGTCCATCGTCGCGCGCCAGAATTTGCTGCGCTACGCCGGCGTCATCACCGCCATCGCGGTGGTGTGGTTCGGCCTGCGCCTGGTCGACGGCATCGCCGACCTGGCCGTCGCGCGCATGCAGGGCCACCAGCGCCGCCAGATCGTCTCGGTCATCATCCTGGCGCGGCGCACGGTCAAGTTCCTGCTGCTCGCGTTCGCCGGCATCGGCATCCTCGGCACCTTCGGCATCGATGTCACCACCGGGATCGCGGCGCTGGGTATCGGCGGTATCGCGCTGGCGCTGGGCGCCCAGAAGACCGTGGAGAACCTGGTCGGCAGCGTCACCATCATCGCCGACCGTCCGCTGCAGGTGGGCGACTTCGTCAAGGTCGGCGACGTCGTCGGCACGGTCGAGGACGTCGGCATCCGCTCGTCGCGCATCCGCACCGGCGAGCGCACCGTCGTGACCGTTCCCAACGGCGACCTGTCGGCGCGCCAGATCGAGAACTATGCCGAGCGCGACCGATTCCTGTTCAATCCGGTGATCGCCATTTCCTACGGCACCACGTCGGCCAAGCTGCGCGAGGCCATCACCATCGTCCAGCAGGTGCTGGCCACGCACGACAAGATGGCCGAGGGCGCCCGCGCCAGGCTGGGCAACATCACCGACCGCGCCTTCAATATCGAGGTGTTCTCGTACATCGACGTGCCCGACTTCGACACCCAGGTGGTGATCCGGGAAGAGCTGCTGCTGACGATCTACGAACGGCTCGAAGCGGCCGGCATTGGCCTGGCGTTCCCGACGCAAACCGTTTTCTACGCGCCCCAGCGCGCGGCGGCGACGGAAATGCCGATGCCGGTGGGAATCGGCGTCACCGCCTCGCGCAACAGCTTCGCCAAATCGGCGATGTGAGCAGCGGACTTGGCGCGGGAAGGTCAGCGCGGCGTCCGCAGCGCCGCCAGGATGCCGGCCAGTTCGGCGCGGCCCTCGCTGTGCAGGCGTTGCAGCGGCAAGCGCGGATCGCCCGCCTCGATGCCAAGCTGGCGCAGGCCCTCTTTGACGGAGGTCGGCAGGCCCACCCGGACGATGAACTGCAGCAGCGGCAGCATGCGTTCGAAGGTGGCGCGCGCGCTGGCGGTATCGCCGCGCTCGACCGCGTCGTACAGCGCCAATGGCAGCGCCGCGTTCAGGTTGGGCGCGGCGGTGCACCAGCCGGCGGCGCCGGCGTTCAAGGCGGCGAAGGCGAGCGGATTGCTGCCGTTGTAGAACGGGATGGCGCCATCGGTGAGCTGCTTGAGGCGGTGCATGCGCTGCAGGTCGCCGGTGCTTTCCTTGACCATCGTCACGCTCGGGACGTCGCGGCAAATGCGTGCGATCAGGTCCGGCGACATGTCGACGCCACTGGTCGCGGGATTGTTATACAGCATGATCGGAATCGAGACGGCCTCGCCGATGGCCGCGTAGTGGGCGATGATCTCCGCCTCGGTCAGCTTCCAGTACGAGATCGGCAGCACCATGACGGCGTCGGCCCCGAGCCGCTCGGCGAAGCGGGCGCGGCGGCACGCACCCAGCGTCGTCAGCTCGGAAATGCCGACCACGCTGGGCACGCGTCGGGCCACCGCCTCGATCGACACTTGCGCCGCCAGTTCCCACTCGGCGTCCGATAGATAGGCGCTTTCGCCGGTGCTGCCGAGCGGAGCGATGGCGTGCACGCCATCGGCGATCATGCGGTCGACCAGCCGGGCCAGCAGCGGCGCGTCGACGGCGCCGTCGGCGGTGAATGGCGTGACAGGATAGGCGATGATGCCTTTGAATGTTTGGTTCATGTGTAGCTCCTTGGCATGTTAGATCAGGCAATCCGCGTGCTGGCGCAGCGCGCGGCGGGCGAAGTAATTGAAGGTGACGGCGTTGCGCTTGTCGGTCGAAATCCAGTCATGCGCATCGTTGGCCAGCGCCGCTGGCAGCGGTTTGATCGTGCCCGCCGCCATCGCGAGCAATTGCAGTTTGGCGGCGCGTTCGATCAGGAGCGCCAGCACGCAGGCTTCCTCGATGGACTTGGCGGCGATCAATTGGCCGTGGTGCGCCAGCAGGATGGCCCGCTTGTCGCCCAGCGCGTTGGCGATGATCTCGCCTTCCTCGTTTCCGACCGGCACGCCCGGCCACGTTTCCAGAAAAGCGCAGTCGTCGTACAGCGGACAGGTGTCCATGTGCGAAACGACCAACGGCACCTCAAGCATCGACAGCGCCGCGACATGCGTGGGGTGGGTGTGGATGATGCAGTTCACGTCAGGGCGCTGGCGGTAGATCCATGTATGGAAGCGGTTGGCGGGGTTGGGAATGCCCCGGCCGGACAGCACCCGCAGATCCTGGTCGACTTCGATCAGGTTAGAGCTGGCGATTTCGTCGAATCCGAGCCCCAGCTGCTGGGTGTAGAAGGTGTCGGGCTGTTGCGCGCGGCAGGTGATCTGGCCGGCCAGTCCCGAATCGTGGCCGCCGTCGTAAAGGATACGGCAGGCGAGCGCCAGTTGCTGGCGCATGGTCCACGCGCTTTCGCCGACTTCCTCGTCCAGTCGCTTCTGCGCGATGGCGACGAGTTCTTGTTTTGACATCGCAAGAGTATTGGTCATGCAGCTCTCCAATCAATAGTGCACAAAGAAATATCTGTCATCCGCAGCCCCTTTTCCTGGTCAAATGACACGATGGGTTTAGTATGACACGATGTGTCATCTGTTACAATCATTTTTTTGAGGAAGCCTATGCCGTTGTCGATACGTCTCAAGTTGCTGCGCAAACAGCGCGCATGGTCGCTCGAAGCCCTGGCGGACCGCGCCGGACTGACCAAGAGCTATTTGTCGAAGGTGGAGCGGGGACTGAGCGTCCCGTCGATCGCCGTCGCGATCAAACTGGCGCGGGCGCTGGAGGTCGGTGTGGAGGAGTTGATTTCCGGCGATGGCGTCCGGGCCGACATCGTGCTCACGCGGGCCGGCCAGCGGACATCGCTGGGTCGCGAGGGCGACGGCGACGGGGGCGCGGCCGCCCAGGGGATCGCGGCCGGCGCCGCAGCCAAGCGCATGCTTCCCTTCATCCTTTTTCCGCCCCGCGAGTTAACCGGGTCCGCGTACAAGGAGCACGAAGGCGAGGAATTGCTGTTCGTGCACCGGGGCAGCATCGAGGTCGTGTTCCCGAACGAGACGCTGGAACTGGCCGAGGGCGATTCCCTGTATTTCAACGCCTTGATTCCGCATAAGACGCGCACCATCGGCGAGGTGCAGGCCGAGGTGCTGGTGGTGGTCAGCCACGACGACGATTGACCGGACGCCGATTGGTATCGGATCGCGCTGCGCGGTGCGATGCCGGCGGGGAGGCGGCTATACCATTACTTGCGCGACCATGAAGACACACGCCTTGACGATGCCCCAGATGACGCCGGAAACCAAAACGGCGGAAGCGGTCGCCGCCACCACACCGGTCGCGATCGCAAAGCCGTCGCGTTCAAGCAGGCCCAGTGCAAGCAAACTGATGGAAAGGGCGGGCAACATGTTCCCCAGCGGGATGGGCAGCACCAGCACCAGCGCGAGCAGCAGACATACCAGGCCGATCACGTATTCGCACGGCGGCAGCGCCAGCACGCTGATGCGTGGACGCAGCAGCTTTTCCGCCCGTTCCAGCCACGGAATCACGCGCCGCATCATGCCATGGAAGTCCGCGCGCGCCATCGAGCGGCGGCTGATGATCCCGGGCAGCCACGGCCGCATACCGAATGTCAGCTGAGCGGCGAGGAACACCAGGGGAGCGCCCAAAATGACGGACGTTCCCGGTGGCACCGGCAAGATATTCGGAAACGCGAAAATGAACAGTAGCGCGCCGGTGGCGCGGTCGCCCAAGGCTTGCAACAGGTCGCCCACGGCGATCCGGTCCCGCGACGTATCGTCGGCCAGTTGGCGCAAGAGCTGGGAAAGTGCGGGGCCGTCGCTTGCGCAACTCATTTGGTAGGCTTCATTAGTCAGGGGAAAGGTAGAGTGAGCTCACGCGATTATTGTCCAGGAACCTTAAGACCCTGTTAATGACATGGAAAAGACGACGGTTGTGACAAATTCCAACAGCGGCCACAGGGCGGGGCGACCCATGTGAAGCTTTTTGACTTGCCGATTTCGTTATAAATTCTTCCGATTTTTTATTACTTTCCCGGCATTGTCGATGCTACCATTCTCGCCAGACTAGCGAATGGCGAACGGCGATGAGCACGAGGATGATCAGGATGGGCATGGTGGTGGCCACCGGCGATACCGCAAAGGAAAAGCACCAAAATTTCCTGGCCGGTGACGGCGCCGCGCCGACCTCCGATTGCACAGACTTTTTCTACCGCCACGGCATCTCCACCCCCAGCGTCCTGTTCGACGATTTGCAGGATACTTACTATTTCGCCAAGAACCGCGCCGGCCAGTTCGTCTGGGGCAACCGGCTGCTGCAGGAGCAGCATTCCCTGTCCAGCGTAAAAGACATCATCGGCAAGTCCGACCATGATTTCTTCCGCCGCGACATCGCCGACCGCATCCGCGCCGACGATCTGCAGGTGATGGAAAGCGGCGCCGCCGTCAAAAACAAGCTGGAAGTCATCGACGGCAACAACGGCGCGCTGACCTGGCTGTTCACCACCAAGGCGCCGGTGCGCGACCGCCACGGCGAGATCGTCGGCGTCGAGGGCTTCAGCCGCGACGCCCAGCGCTCGCAGGAGGCCATCGCGCCGTTCCACGTGTTCAAAAGCTGCATCGAATACCTGCAGGCGCACTTGACCGAGGACATCGGCATCGAACACCTGGCCAGCCTGTCGTGCATGTCGCTGTCCACCTTCGAGCGCAAGTTCAAGCAGCATTTTTCGCTGACGCCCAAGCAGTACATCCTGCGCATGAAGATCCACGAGGCTTGCCGCCTGTTGCCGGGCGCGCAGAGCATCGCCCGCGTGGCCGTGGAGACCGGCTTCGGCGGGCAGAGTTACTTCACCAAGATTTTCCGTAGTGTGGTCGGCATCACCCCCAAACAGTATCAGCTGTCCTTGCTGGCCTCCGGGCGGGCGGGAACGGTCCGAAGGAGTAGTTGAACCAAAGAAGCATTGGAGGAGACATGTTGCAAGCAGAACGAGAGGTAGACGGACGCAGATCCGCTCTCATCAAACTAGCCGGGCTGTGTGGCCTGGCATTGTCCGGCGACGCCCTGGCGGCGCTGGCGGCCTCCGGCAAGGCGCCGGCCGCGCCCGAGTTGTTGTCGGCCGACGCGCTGGCGCTGACGGCCGTGCTGGCCGAGCACATCATTCCCGCGACCGACACGCCCGGCGCGCTGGCCGTCGGCGCGCACCGCACCATCGACCATATGTTGAAGGTGTGCGCCACCGCGTCCGAGCAGCAAAGCTTTATCGCCGGCCTGGAGCGGGTGGACGCCATCGCGCGGGCGGCAGACGGCAAGCGCTTCCGCGCGTTGCCGGCCAAGCGCCGCATCGCGCTGCTGCACGCCCTCGATGGCGGCAGCGCGCCGTTCACCGCCGAGGACCAGCGGTTTTTCCGAAAGATGAAGTCCTATACGCTGTTCGCCTACTACACCTCGGAGGCCGGTTCGACGCTCGAACTGGCGTATCTGCCGGTGCCCGGCGGCTTCAAGGGCAACTTCCCCGTTCGTAAAAACACCAGGACCTGGGCAATCTGATATGAGCCAAACTTCATCGTTCTACATCAAGCAAAGCGCCGAACAATTCGACGTCATCGTGGTCGGTTCCGGCATCACCGGCGGCTGGGCCGCCAAGGAAATGTGCGAGCGCGGCCTGCGCACGCTCATGGTCGAGCGCGGCCGTCCGGTCGAGCACCGCAGCGACTACATCGGCGAGGGCGTCGACGAGTGGAATCTGCCCAACCGCGGCCTGGTCGAGGAAAAACTGGCGACGGAGCAGTTCGCCGAGCAGCGCAAATGCTACGCCTTCGACGACCACACCAAGCACTTCTTCAACAACGACCGCGACATGCCTTACAGCACGCCGGAGGGCAAGCCTTTCAGCTGGATACGCGGCAACCAGCTGGGCGGCAAATCGTTGATGTGGGCCCGCCAGTCCTACCGCTGGAGCGACCTCGACTTCGAGGCCAACGCCAAGGACGGCCATGGCGTCGACTGGCCGATCCGCTATGCCGACCTGGAATCCTGGTACACCCACGTCGAGCGCCACGTCGGCATCAGCGGCGCGCGGGAAAACCTGCCCGTCTTGCCGGACAGCGAATTCCTGCCGCCGTTCGAATTCAACACCGTCGAGGCGGCGATGAAGAAGAAGTTCGATGCCAGCTTCGCCCCCGCGCGCATGATCATGGGCCGCTGCGCCCACCTGACCAAACCCAACGAAAAACATCTGGAGATGGGGCGCGGCAGCTGCATGGCGCGCAGCATGTGCAATCGCGGCTGCTCCTTCGGCGCGTATTTCTCGACCCAAAGTTCGACCTTGCCGGCCGCCGCCGCGACCGGGCGCCTGAGCGTCGCCACCAACGCCATCGTCCACAGCGTGCTGTACGACGCCAAGACCAACCGCGCCACCGGGGTGCGGGTGATCGACGCCGAAACCATGGAAACGCGCGAGTTCCACGCCAAGGTGGTGTTCCTGTGCGCCTCGACCCTGGGCAGCACGCAGGTCTTGCTGAATTCGACCTCCGAGGCGTTCCCGACCGGACTGGGTAACTCGTCCGGCGTGCTGGGCCACTACCTGATGGACCACCTGTTCGGCGCCGGCGCCTCCGGCCGCGTCGAGGGCTACGAGAACGACTACTACTCGGGCCGCCGTCCGACCGGGCCGTACATTCCGCGTTTCCGCAACGTGTCGGAGCAGCATCCCGGCTTCCTGCGCGGCTACGCGCTGTCGGGCGGCGCCGGGCGCGAAGGCTGGCAGCAGCAGGGTGGCAAGCCGGGCTTCGGCAAGGATTACAAGGCCATGATACGCAAGCCGGGCCAATGGCACTTCGGCCTGTACGGCCAGGGCGAGATGCTGCCGCGCTATGAAAACATGGTCAGCCTGCATCCGACCAAAAAGGACAAATGGGGCATGCCGCAGCTGCACATCGACTGTACCTATTCGGCCAACGACGACAAGATGCGCGAAGACATGGCCGACACCGCCGCCAACATCCTCGAATCGCTGGGCGTCAAGGACGTCAGGAAATCGATCAAGACCACGGAGCAATGGGCGCCCGGCTTGTCGATTCACGAAATGGGCACGGCACGCATGGGGCGCGATCCGAAGACCTCGATGCTCAACGGTTACAACCAGGCGCACGATGTTCCCAATCTGTTTGTGACCGACGGCGCCAGCATGTGCTCCAGCGCCTGGCAAAACCCGTCGCTGACCTTCATGGCGCTCACCGTGCGCGCCTGTGCTTACGCGGCTGAACAACTCAAACTTGGCAAACTCTAAGGAATAATAATGAAAACATACCAACGCAAGGCCCTGGCATTGTCACTGACGCTGTGCTTCACCCTGGGCGCCGCCTCCGCGCAGGCCGCCACCAGCCCGCTGCTGGGCGTGCAACTGTGGTCGGTCAAGGACGAGGTCAAGCAGGACTTCGAGGGCACCCTGGACAAGCTGTCCAAGCTGGGCTTCCAAGGTGTCGAGTTCGCCGGCGAGTTCGGCAAGTACAAGGCCGATCCGGCCGGTCTGAAAGCCTTCTTGAGGAAGAAGGGACTGCAATGCGCCGGCGCCCACATGCGTGTCGACCAGCTCAACGCGGCCAACTTCAAGGCCACCACCGACTTCTACAAGCAGCTCGGTTGCGACCATCTGATCATTTCGATGGACGACCGGGCCGCCAGCAAGGAAGGCTCGACCGAACTGGCCAAGGAACTGAGCGCCTTGTCGGTCAAGCTCGACGCGCAGGGCATGAAGCTGGGCTATCACAACCATGAAGCGGAAATGCTAGGCGATAAGGGCCAGACCAACTGGGACCTGCTGGCCAAGAACACGCCCAAGAACTTCATCCTGCAGCAGGACGTGGGCTGGACCACCTACGCCGGCAAGGACCCGATCGACTTCGTGAAGGAGTATCCGGGCCGCACCGTGACCACGCATTACAAGGCCAAGTTCGTCAAGGGCACCGAGGGCGTCAGCATCATCGGCCAGGACAAGACCGACTGGGCCGGCCTGACCAAGGCGGTGCGCAGCGTCGGCGGCACCAAATGGATCATCGTCGAGCAGGAGGAATATCCGAACGGCATGGGCCAGCTGGAATCGGTGGCGGCGTCGATGCGCGGCCTGCAAGCGGTGCTGGCCAAGCTGCCGGCGCGCTAACCAGGGAACTACATGAGCTTGTCAGTACATTTTCAACACATCGTCAAGGAGTTCGGCCCGGTGCGCGTGCTGCACGGGGTCGACTTCGCGCTCGAGCCGGGCCGCGTCTACGGCCTGCTGGGCGAGAACGGCGCCGGCAAGTCGACCCTGATGAAGATCCTGGCCGGCTACGAACGGCCGACCGGCGGCCAGCTGCTGATCGACGGCATGGCGCGCGACTTCGCGGACGCGCGCCAGGCGGAGGCGCTGGGCATCGCGCTGATCCACCAGGAATTCAACCTGGCCGAGCATTTGACGATCACGCAGAACATCTTCCTCGGCCATGAGAAAACCAGCGGCTGGCTGCTGGACACCAAGGCCATGCGCGCCGGCGCCGCCGCCTGCCTGGAACAGGTCGGGCTCAACGTCAGCCCCGACACCAAGGTGGCCGATCTGATCGTCGCCGAAAAGCAGCTGGTGGAGATCGCCAAGGCGCTCAGCCGCAAGGCCCGCCTGCTGATCATGGACGAGCCGACCGCCAGCCTGTCGTCCGGCGAAACGCGCAAGCTGTTCGAGCTGATGGCGCGGCTTAAATCCGAGGGCGTGACCATCGTCTACATCTCGCACAAGCTCGACGAGATGGAGGCCAACACCGACGAGGTGGTGGTGATGCGCGACGGGCGCTTCGTCACCCGCGCCGTCACCGCCGACATCGACCGCCACCAGATGGCCAACCTGATGGTGGGGCGCGACGTGTCGGACATGTTCGTGGCCAAGCGATTGCCGGCGCCGGACGCCAAGCCGCTGCTCAAGGTCGAAGGCCTGAGTGTGCCGGGCTGGGTGCGCGATTTGAGCTTCGAGGTGCGCGCCGGGGAAATCCTCGGCTTCGGCGGCCTGGTCGGCGCCGGCCGCACCGAGGCGTTCGAGGCCTTGCTCGGTCTGCGCCCGCGCACATCGGCGCGGATCGAGATAGCCGGCGAGCGGGTCGATATCCGCAACCCGCGCCAGGCCATGCTGCACGGCCTGACCTACCTCAGCGAAGACCGCAAGGGCAAGGGCCTGCACGTCGACCTGGGCCTGCGCGAAAACCTCACGATGATGACGCTTGAGCGTGATTCCAGGCCATGGCTGGACCTGAAAGGCGGACGCGCCGCGCTGGACAAGGCGATCACCGATTTCGGCATCCGCCTGCGCGACATCGACTGCAAGGCCGGCTCGCTGTCCGGCGGCAACCAGCAAAAGCTGGCGCTGGCGAAATACCTGCACAGCGATCCGCGCGTGGTGGTGCTCGACGAGCCGACCCGTGGCGTCGATGTCGGCGCCAAGCGCGATATTTACCAACTGATCCACCGCCTGGCCGCCGAGGGCAGGGCCGTCATCGTCATCTCGTCCGAGCTGATCGAATTGATCGGCCTGTGCCACCGCGTGGCGATCCTACACGGCGGCAAGCTGCAAGCGATGCTGGACCACGACCATCTCACCGAAGAAGAATTGATCTCCCATGCAACCGACACCCACCACTAAAGTTCCATTCGCGCTGCCAGGACTGTCGCGCTTCCGGGGCTACGGCCCCGTCGTGGCGCTGGTCCTGCTGTGCATCGCGGGCGGCCTGTTGAATCCCGATTTCGCCACCGTCGAGAACATGATGAACGTGCTCACCCGCACCGCCTTCATCGGCATCATCGCGGTCGGCATGACCTTCGTCATCGTCTCCGGCGGCATCGACCTGTCGGTCGGCTCGATGGCCGCGCTGATCGCCGGCGCCATGATCATGGTGATGAACGCCGCCGCCGGTTCGGCGCAACCGCTCGACCCTATCGCGACCGTGATGCTGGGCTGCGCGCTGGCGCTGCTGATGGGCGGCGTGCTGGGCGGCGCGCACGGCCTGCTGGTCACGCGCGGACGCATCGAGCCCTTCATCGCCACCTTGGGCACCCTGGGTATCTTCCGCGCCACGTTGACCTACCTGTCCGACGGCGGCGCGCTGACCCTGGACGGCACCGTCTCCGACGTCTACAGCCCGGTCTACTATCAGAGCGTGCTGGGCGTGCCGATTCCGGTGCTGGTGTTCCTGCTGGTGGCCGTCGGCGGCGCGGTGATCTTGAACCGCACGGCGTTCGGCCAGCACGTGCAGGCCATCGGCTCGAACGAGCAGGTCGCCAGCTACGCCGCCATCCGCGTCGACAGGATCAAGGTGCTGACTTACCTGCTGCTGGGCGTGTGCGTCGCCATCGCCACCATCCTGTACGTGCCGCGCCTGGGCTCGGCAACGCCGACCACCGGCATCCTGTGGGAGCTCGAGGCGATCGCCGCCGTCGTCGTCGGCGGCACCTCGCTCAAGGGCGGATCGGGACGCATCATGGGCACCGTCATCGGCGCCATCCTGTTGTCGGTCATCGGCAATATCGTCAACCTGACCAGCATCATCAGCGTCCACCTGAACGCCGCAGTCCAGGGCGTGGTCATCATCACCGTCGCCTACATGCAGCGCGGCCGCCGTTAATTTTTAGATAGGGAACACAATGATCACAATGAAACGCATCGTTAGCGCCTGCCTGCTGGCAGTTGCCGCAGGGTCGGCCATCTCCGCTGAAAAAGTCACGCTCGGCGTGGCGATCCCGACCGCGACCCACGGCTTCACCGGCGGCATCGTCTGGTGGGCCAACCAGGCCAAGAAGGAACTGGAGGCGGCCAATCCCACGCTCAAGGTCATCATCAAGACCGCCGCCAGCACGCCGGACCAGGCCAACCAGTTGCAGGACATGCTGGTGGTGAACAAGATCAACGCGCTGGTGATCTTCCCGCTGGAGTCGGCGTCGCTGACGCAGCCGGTGACGCAGTTGAAAAACAAGGGCGTCTACGTTACCGTGGTCGACCGCGGCCTGACCAATCCGGCGGCGCAAAATGCCTACGTGGCGGGCGACAACACCGCCTTCGGCAAGCTCCCGGCCGAATACCTGGTCAAGAAGCTGGGCGGAAAGGGCAATATCGTCGTACTGCGCGGCATGCCCAGCACCCTGGACAACGAGCGGGTGGACGCGTTCAACGCCGTGATGAAGGCCAATCCAGGCATCAAGGTGCTCGACACCAAATACGGCAACTGGAACCGCGACGATGCCTTCAAGGTCATGCAGGACTACCTGACCCGCTTCAAGCAGATCGACGCGGTCTGGGCGGCCGATGACGACATGGCCATCGGCGTGGTCAAGGCGATCGAGCAAGCCAAGCGCACCGATATCAAGGAGGTGTTCGGCGGCGCCGGCGCCAAGAGCGCCGTCAAGAAGATCATCGACGGCGACAAGCTGATCCAGGCCAACGTCTCGTATTCGCCGAAGTTCATCTACGACGCCATCAAGATGACCGCCACCGCCCGCCTGAAAGGCGAAGCCTTGCCGGCCAAGACCGTCATTCCATCGGTACTGATCACGCGTGAGAACGCCAAGCAGTTTTATTTCGCCGATTCGCCGTATTAATCCAACACCGCGAAATTAAGCGGCCAACGGAACCACGTAGGGCGGATTAGCGCAGCGTAATCGGCCATGGTTGAGCCGCCGACGGCACATGCATGGCCGATTACGGCGTTCCGCCTAATCCGCCCTACGAGAATTGACCTAGCCTTAACTTAGCGGCATAACGCAGGAGTTCAGTATGAAAACCATCAAGGGACCGGCCATCTTCCTGGCGCAGTTCATGGGCGATGACGTCCCGTTCGACAGCCTCGAGAATTTGGCCGGCTGGGCTTCGGGCCTGGGCTACAAAGCCATCCAGCTGCCGTGCGATCCGCGCCTGTTCGATCTGGAACAGGCCGCCGACAGCCAGGCTTATTGCGACGACATCGTCGCGCTGCTGGCCTCGCACGGATTGCAGATCTCGGAACTGTCGACCCATTTGCAGGGCCAGCTGGTGGCCGTGCATCCGGCCTACGACGCGCTGTTCGACGGCTTCGCGCCGGCGCATGTCCGGGGCGATCCGGTGGCGCGCCAGGCCTGGGCCGTCGATCAGTTGCTGCGCGCCGCGCGCGCGTCGAAACGTCTGGGCCTGACGGCCCATGTCAGCTTCTCCGGCGCGCTGGCCTGGCCCTACCTGTATCCGTGGCCGCAGCGCCCGGCCGGGCTGGTCGAGGAAGCCTTCGCCGAACTGGGCCGCCGCTGGCTGCCGATCCTCAACGCCTTCGAGGATGCCGGCGTCGACATCTGTTACGAACTGCATCCAGGCGAGGACCTGCACGACGGCGTGACCTTCGAGCGTTTCCTCGACGCCGTCGGCGGCCACAAGCGCGCCAACATCCTGTACGACCCGAGCCATTTCGTGCTGCAACAGCTGGACTACCTGGCCTTCATCGACATCTATCATGAGCGCATCAAGGCTTTCCACGTCAAGGATGCCGAGTTCCGTCCCAATGGACGCCAGGGCGTCTACGGCGGCTACCTGGGCTGGCAGGAAAGGGCGGGGCGCTTCCGCTCGCTGGGCGACGGCCAGATCGACTTCAAGGCGATCTTCTCGAAGATGGCGCAATACGACTATCCGGGCTGGGCGGTGCTGGAATGGGAATGCGCGCTCAAGCATCCCGAGGACGGCGCGCGCGAAGGCGCGGACTTCATCCGCAGCCACATCATCCGCGTGGCCGGGCGGGCGTTTGACGATTTCGCCGGCAGCGGCGCCGACCTGCGACAGGTCCGCGCGCTGATGGGACTGGAGAACTGATATGAACGTGCAACGACGACTTCGGCTGGGCATGGTGGGCGGCGGCGACGGCGCCTTTATCGGGGCGGTGCACCGCATCGCCGGGCGCCTGGACGACTGCTATGAACTGGTGGCGGCCAGCCTGTCCAGCAATCCGGAAAAGGCGGCGGCCAGCGCCGCCGGCCTGCGGCTAGTCTCGGGGCGCAGCTACGCCGACTATCAAGAGATGGCGCGCGCGGAAGCGGCCCGGCCGGACGGCATCGACGCGGTCGCCATCGTCACGCCGAACTATCTGCACGCGCCGATGGCGACCGCTTTCCTGGAGGCGGGCATCCACGTCATCTGCGACAAGCCGCTGGCGATCTCGCTGGCCGAAGGCGAGGCGCTGGCGGCGCTGGCGCGCGAACGCAACAAGATCTTCGCGCTGACCCACGTCTACGCCGGTTATCCGATGGTGCGGCACGCCCGCGCCATGGTGGCGGCGGGTGAGATCGGCGAGATCCGGCTTGTGCACGTGGAATACCCGCAGGACTGGCTGGCCGAGGCGGCCAACCAGAGCGAGGACTACCAACGCAACAACTGGCACAACGATCCGCTGCGCGCCGGGCCGAACGGCTGCCTGGGCGACATCGGCAGCCACGCCTATCATCTGGCGGGCTATGTCAGCGGCATGCTGCCCAACGAGATCCTTGCCGAGCTGCACGCGTTCACGCCCGGCCGCAAGCTGGACGACCACGTGCAGGTCATGCTGCGCTACGCCAACGGCGCGCGCGGCATGCTGTGGAGCAGCCAGATGGCGACCGGCTGCGAGAACGGCCTGCGCCTGCGTGTCTACGGCACCAAGGCCAGCCTCAGCTTCGAGCAGGAAAATCCGAACGAACTGTGGCTGACGCCGCAGGGCGGCTGCGCCCAGCGCCTGACGCGCGGCCGGGTGCGCAGCGCGGCGGCGGACGCGGCCACGCGCGTGCCGTCCGGCCATCCGGAAGGCTATCTGGAAGCGTTCGCGCAGCTGTACCGCGATGCCGCCGCACAGATCCATGCCATCGACGCCGGGCGGGCCATCCCGGCGCTAACGCAAGGCATGCCGGATGTTAATGACGGCGTCGCCGGCCTGAAGTTCATGGACGCGGCGATGGAAAGCAGCCGGCAAGGCTCGCGCTGGATCAGTATTCCAGCGTAATGACGGGTGGGTCTCCTCGGTCGTGGCCCGATGTAATGAAAAGGTATATGCTAAGTTCATACATTTAATGGGGGATTACATTGCTGCCGACAATCTACGGGCCGCTGTTCACATGGCGTGATTGACCGAGAACCGGATACACTCTCACACCCTCGTGTTGCGCGGGCGAGGCCGCGCAACAGTACCGCAGCCTCGATTCGGCTATCGGAATTTCACCGACAGCGCCTTGCCCGTATAGGTGATCGACTTGGTCGCGTCGGCCGGTTCGATCGCGGTGGCGTTCTTCGGGCTCACCAACACAATATTCAGTTTACGCGTCTTGACCAGCCCCGGATAAGTGCCTTTGCGGGCGCCGACCGTGAGCGACTTGGCGGCGTCGTTCCAGGTCAGGTCGTAGGTCGCGTAGCGTCCCTTTTCGTAATCGTAGGTTTCGTTGTCGTCCTCGTAGACGGTGAATTTACCGTCGGCGCCGGCATAGACGCGGATCTCGTACGGCGCGTCCGGCCGCTCGGTCGCGTATTGCACCACCGGCCCCATCGGCACGATCGCGCCGGCGCGCACGTACAGCGGGAACACGTCGAGCGGCACGTCCTTGGCCACCGTCTTGCCGCCGGCAAAGCGCTCGTGCGTCCAGAAGTCGTACCAGTCGGCGCCGGCCGGCAGGTAGGTCTGCATCGTGGTGTCCGGTTTGCCGGTGTCCTTGGCCGCGGCCGCCAGTTGCGACGGCGTGCGCCACACCAGCCGCAGGTTGCGCTCGTTGGTGCCCTGGAAATACTCCAGCTTGACCGGCAGGCTTTGCCCCCGCTTCAGCGCGACTTTGGTGCCGGCGTAGCGCTTGCCGCCATTCTTCCAGTCCTCGGCGGCGAGCTTGCCGTCGATGAACAGGCGGAAGCCGTCGTCGCCTTCCAGGCCCAGCTCGTACTCGCCATCCTCCGGCGCCACGACGGCGCCGTTCCAGCGCGCCGAGAAGTTGTCCAGGCTGGCGAGCCCGCCCGGAATGTCGGCCAGCGGTGGCCCGGGCCATTGGAAGTCGATGGTGGCGTCGACGGTCTTGCCCTTCGGCGTTTCGAAACCTGTGCCTTCGAAGTACTGTCCGGACAATCCCGGCTTGCCGTCGGCCGTGCGCAGCGCGCTGGCCGGAATGGTGGCCGGCGGAGGCGGCTGGAAGCGGTACATCTGGCGCGTGACCGGATGGACCAGGAACGACGGCCCGAACTGGAAGGCGTCGTTGATGTCGCGCACGCCTTTGTCGTCCGGGAAGTCCATCGGCAGCGCGCGCATCATCGTGTAGCCGTCGTGGGTGACCTTCCAGCTCAGGCTGTAGATATACGGCAGCAGCCGGTAGCGCAGGTGGACGGCGTCGCGCAGCGACTTGTACATCTCCGGATCGGACTGCTTGAACAGATAGGGCTCGCGCTCGACGTCGGTACCGTGGATGCGCATTAGCGGATTGAAGGCGGCGTATTGCAGCCAGCGCGCATACAGCTCGCGGTACGAGGCGTTCTTCTCGCCGCCCGGGAAGCCGCTGACGAAGAAGCCGCCGGTATCCTGGGTCCAGTACGGGTTGCCGGTGATGGTGACGTTGACGCCGCCGTTGATCTGCTCCTGCAAGGTCTTCCAGCTGGCCCGGGTGTCGCCGGACCAGGAGGTGGCGGCCGTCCTTTGCGCGCCGGCCCAGGCCGACCGGGTCAGGGTCATGGCGCGCTTGTTGCCGGTGGCCCGCTGGCCCTCGTAGGTGCCGAGCGTGGTCATCAGCGAGTAGGGGTTGAGGTAGCGGGTGAAGTCGCCCATGGCGTTGTCGCCCAGGCCCTTGATGTCGCGTTCGGTTTCCCCGGCGTCGTGGACGGCGGTGCCGACCTCCACCTCGGTGCCGTCCATCCACAGCGCGTCGACGCCGACATCGAGCAGGCCCTGCTTGACGTGCTTGAAGTAGATCTTGCGCCCCTCGGGACTGAAGGCGTCGTAGATGCGCGCCTTCTTGGAAATCCAGTGCAGCGGTTCGAAGCGCAGGCCCTTCTGGTCGAGCTCCTTGGCCAGCGCCGTGTCGTTGCCGATCGATGGCCAGATCGACACCATCAGCTTGAGGTTGAGGTCGTGGAGGGCCTTCGTCATGCCCTTCGGATCTGGGAAGCGCTCGGGGTTCCAGATCATGCCGCTCCAGGTGCCGTCCTTGTCGCTGCCCCAGTACTGCCAGTCCTGCACGATGTAGTCGAGCGGGAACTGCTCCTTGCGGAACGTTTGCGCCACCTCCAGCAGGCGCGCCTGCGTCGGGTAGCGCTCCTTGCTCATGAACAGGCCGAAGGCCTGCTTGGCGTACATCGGCGCCGCGCCGGTGAGGTCGCGGTAGCCGGCCACCACCTTGTCGAGCGTCGCGCCGCCCATGAAGTAGTAGTCGACGCCGCCCGGCGCGCTCTCCGCCCACAGCGAGGCGCCGTCGGGCGTGTCCTTGAAGCGCATCTTCGAGTAGGTGTCCCACAGGATGCCGTAGCGCTCCGACGACATCATGACCGGGATGACGATGCCGACATTGGTCTGCACCAGCAGTAAATCCTTGTTGCGGCGATTGAGTTCGCCCTGGCCCACGAAGCCCAGGCCGTAGATGCCTTCATCGGGCTTGAGCGTGAAGGTGTTCTCCGCCTCGTAGGTCGGCGCGCCGGAGATCTCGATTTTCTTCAGCGTCTGCGGCGCGGCCTGGCGTTCCCGCGTGTAGACCTTGCCGTTGGCGTCCTGGAAGGTGAGGGCGCCGCTCGTTTTGTCGATGACGATGTGCAGCAGTTTGCTTTCCAGGGTCAGCGTGTCGGCGCCGTCGCGTGTCTTAAAGGCGATGGCGGCCGGCTTGCCGGTGACGACGATGCTTGGGTGGCGCCAGAAATTGCCGGCCAAGGTGGTGTTCACGCGGACCGTCTCCGGACCGTAGAAGATCACGTTCTTGGTCACGCCGCCCACGCGGATCTGGACGCCGTGCTCGATCGGGGAATACGAGAAAGCGGAGGAGGGCGAAGCCGCGACCGGCATCATGTGGCCGTTGGCGTCGAGGCCGGCGGGCGCCTTCGCGGCGGCGCCGGCGCTTGCGGCGAGAACGGCGAGCAGCGCGGCGGCCGGCAGCGTTGTATGTTTGTTCATT
Source organism: uncultured Duganella sp. (assembly GCA_963511605.1). Taxonomy (GTDB): domain Bacteria; phylum Pseudomonadota; class Gammaproteobacteria; order Burkholderiales; family Burkholderiaceae_D; genus Rugamonas. The sequence continues at coordinate 292,894 of CAUPJZ010000003.1, forward strand.
TGTCTCCACATTTGTGATTGATCTGGCTCGTGTAGATCGGCCAGGATAGGGCTGAAGCTAGCAGAGTATTTCGATCGATGCCAATTCCAAATTTAGCGTTTTCGATAGCAAAATCGATATCGATCGCTTTTTGAGGAAGCGCATGAAAAAAGGTTTGCCTTGCCATTATGTTTTCTATATATTCCATACCGCAGCAACGTTTATATTGCGGAGTGTTATGAAACGATTTTCCTTGACGATGGCGGCCACGGCCGCGTCCTTGCTGTGTCTGTCGTCCGCTTCGGCGGCACCAACCGGGCCGGTCGCAATCTCGTCGCCGAACGGCGCCTCGGTCATCAAGATCGAACGCGACGGCAGCCGCTTTTCGATTTCGCGGGCGGGCGAAACCGTCATCGCCGATTCGCCGCTGGGCCTGGAGCTCGACGGCGCTCCGGAATTCGCCGTCCTCGCGCTGGAAAAACAGGAGAACGTCAGCATCGACCGCACCATCCCGCTGGTCGCCACCAAGGCAGCCGAAGCGCGCGACCGCTATCGCGGCGCCACCCTGCTGTTCCGGGAGCGCGCGCCCGCGGGCCGCCGCCTGTTCATCGACGTGCGCGCCTACGACGACGGGGTTGCCTTCCGTTACCGCATCGACGGCAGGGAGCCGGTGCGCGTGCGCGGCGAACGCACCGCGTTCGTGCCGGCCGGCGACCCCGCATGCCTGGCGACTGTCGCCCAGGGGGCGCACGAGGAGCCGTTCGACCGCCTGAAGATGTCGCAGTTGCGCGACGGCGTCGGCTACGACGTGCCGATGGTGTGCACGGCGCCGTCCGGACGCACCACATACGCCATCACCCAGGCCAATCTCAACGGCTATGCCGGAGCGTCGCTGTGGCGCGAGGGCGGCGGGTTGAGAGTGAGGCTGTCGGCGCCGCCGAAACGGCCGGTGCCGGCTGTGGTGTCCCCGGCGGGGCTGACGACCGCCTGGCGCGTGGTCATGCTGGGCGACCGCGCCGGCGACCTGATCGGCTCGCACCTGATCGGCAACCTGAATCCGGCATCGCAGGGCGACTTCAGCTGGGTCAAGCCGGGCAAGGCGGCCTGGGACTGGTGGTCGGGCCCGCTGGCGGGCATGAAGCCGAGCATGGAAAACTACAAGCGTTTCATCGATTTCGCCGCCGACGCCGGCCTGCCTTATTACCTGATCGATGCCGGCTGGGCCTCGGGTCCGGGCGGATGTTGCGACGCGCTGCCGGGCACCGACATCACCCGCGCCGCCGTCGGCATCGACATGCCGGCGCTGGTGCGCTACGCCGCCGGCAAGGGCGTCGGCCTGATGCTGTGGGCGCACTGGGACCATGTCGCGCCGCGCATCGACGCGGTGCTCGATACCTATGCGGCCTGGGGCATCAAAGGCGTCAAGATCGATTTCATGAACCGCGACGACCAGGATGTCGTCGATTTCTACCAGCGCGTCGCGGCCGCCACGGCCAAGCGCCATCTGCTGCTCGACATGCACGGCGCCTACGTGCCGGCCGGATTGCAGCGCACCTACCCGAACTTCATCACCCAGGAAGGCGTGTTGGGCGCCGAATGGGACAAGATGACCGACAAAGTCACGCCGCGGCACAACCTGATGCTGCCGTACACGCGCATGCTGGCCGGCCCGATCGACTACACGCCGGGCGGCTTCCGCAACGGCTCGCCGGCGACCTTCAAGGTGCGCGAGGTGCTGCCGATGACGCAGTCCACGCGCGGCCAGGCGCTGGCCATGTACGTGGTCTACGAGAGTCCGCTGCAGATGGTGTCGGACGCGCCGGAAGCCTACCGCGACGCCGCCGGATTCGACTTCGTCAAGCGGGTACCGACGGCTTGGGACGAGACGCGCTTCCTGTCCGGCGAGCCGGGACGCGACATCGTGCTGGCGCGGCGCCAGGGCGCCAACTGGTATCTCGGCGCGATGACGGCGGACGAGGCCAACGGCGGCGGCGGCGTCCAGCGCGTGCCGCTGCGCTTCCTGGGGGCGGGCAAGTACCGCGCCACGATGTGGGAGGACGGCGCCTCGCCGAACGACGTCACGCGGGTGGAGCGCGAGGTCGTCGCCGGCGACGTGCTCACCTTGAAGCTGGCATCGGCCGGCGGCGCGGTGGTGGTGCTGGAGCCCGTGGCGGCCCGGGCCGCCACGGCGAAAACCAGCGCCGGCTCGCGTCGCAATTAAAATTCCCTCCATTCGAAAATGCTTGCATTGTTATCGATAACAATGCAAGCTTGGCAGTTCTACGAAATCGAATGGAGATGTGAATGAAGTCCTCACTGGCCACCCTCGCGCTGGCGCTGCCGCTCGCCTTTTCAAGCATGGCGCACGCCGACGAGCCGGCGTCCAAGCCGCTGTACCGCGATCCCGTGTTCGACGGCGCCGCCGATGTCTCCATCGTGTACGACCGGGCCGCCAAGCTGTGGAAGATGTTTTACACCAATCGCAGGGCAACCGTGAAGCTGCCGGATCCGCAAGACGTCGCCTGGGTGCACGGCACGGCCATCGGCATCGCCACTTCGCAGGACGGCGTGCGCTGGCGCTACCAGGGCACGGCGGAGTTTCCCAAGGAGTGCACGGACGCGACGCTCTGGGCACCGGACGTGATGTATGAAAACGGCACCTACCACATGTGGCTCACCATCGTGCCGGGCATCTTCCACCGTTGGGGAGTGCCCGGCGCCGAAGGGCGCATCGAGCATTTGACCAGCACCGACCTGACCAGGTGGGAGTGCGCGGGAACGGTGAAACTCGATACCGGCCGCATGATCGATCCGACCGTGTTGAAGCTGGGACAGCGCTACCGCATGTGGTACAAGGACGAGCGCGCGGGCAGCCGCATCCTGGCGGCCGACAGCCAGGATCTGCGCGAATGGAAGAAGGTCGGCGACGAGCCGGTCAATCCGACCAAGGGCGAGGGGCCGAAGGTGTTCCGGTTCAAGGGCCACTACTGGCTGATCGCCGACGTGTGGAAAGGCTTGATGGTGCTGCGCTCCGACGATGCCCTCAAATGGACGGAGCAGCCCGGTTACATCCTTGCCGAGCCGGGGCGCGCGGCGACCGACCGTTCGATCGGGCAGCACCCGGACGTGGTGGTCGACGGCGCGCGCGCGTTTATCTATTACTTCGTCCACCAGAAGAACGAGGCCGAGGCGGCCACCGACCCGCGCTGGAACCAGCGCACCGTCATCCAGGTCGCCGAGCTGGTCTACAAAAACGGCAAGCTCCACGTCGATCGCAACGCAGCTCCCGCGTTCCAGCTGCACGCCCCATCCCCCTAAAACGACGAGGGTCAGGTCCGACATTCGGACACGGACTCATCAAGCGACGAGGGTCAGGTCCGACATTCGGACACGGACTCATATGTACCGCTGGCTTTGTGGACGAGGTCGTGTCCGAATGTCGGACCTGACCCCGGCGGTGACCCCGGCGGAGTTGCGTCTACCAGTCGCGGCGCACGCGCAACATGGCGAACGGCTGGGTGCGGGTGAGGTTGTGTTCGACGAAGTCGACGCCGCCGGCCAGCCGGTCGCCGGTGTAGTGCGTGCGGTCGTAGCTGATGGTCCGGCTGGTGAGGTTGTTCAATTCCAGGGTCACCATCACGTTCGACGCCGGCCGGTAGTTGACGAAGGCGCGCGCCCAGCCGCTGCCGCTGCTGGTGGCGCGGTCGGCGAGCTGCCAGCTGTCGTTGCTCCAGCCGTTGTCGACGGAAAAGCCCCAGGCGGTGCGCTGGCGCGGCAAGTCCTGCGAGAATTCGATGCGCCACGCCAGCGGCTGCTCGCCGGACAGGCGGCGCGCCTCCTGCGTGGTCGGGTCGGTGACCGACGACGAGCGCCAGGTGGTCGACAGCTTGAGCAGGCCCTGCGGCAGGGCCCAGTCGTCGGTCGGCAGGTTCAGCATGCCGGTCACGCTGTCGGCGCTGGCGTCGCCGATATTGCCGGCGGCGTCGTAGGTGGCGTTGGCGGCGCGCATCGGCATGCGGTCGATGACGTCGCTGATGTGCGATTGCGTGTAGCTCAGCACGGCGGCGCCCCGGTCCCAAAAGCGGTATTCCAGCGCGCCTTCGCACAGCCAGGTCTTGGCCGGCACCAGTTCGGGGTAGTCGGCGCGCAGCGTCTCGTCGGCGATGCCGAAATAGGCCGCCGCGTCGCCGAAGTTCAGCTGGCTGACCTCGCGCTCCAGGCGCAGGCGCAATTGCAGCGACGGCGTGGGCGACATCGACAGCCGCAGGCGCGGCTTGGGATAGAAATGGGCCTTGGCCTCGGGCTGGTCGGCGCCCACGCTCAGGCTGGCGTGCGAGACCTTCAGGCCGGCTTCGGCGCTGAGCGAATTGTCGAGCTGCCAGACGGACGACAACTGGCCCTCGACGCGCTCTTCCTGCACCCGGGCGCTGCCGGTCGGCACGGCGGCCGCGCCGGCGTTGGCCTGGTAGGCGTTGGCGCTGTCGTTGGTGTTGACGGCCCGCTCGACGCCGCCGCGCAGCACGACGCCGTTCAGCGCCTGCCAGCTCATCTGCGCGGCGAGGATCTGCTCGGTGGCGTTGGCGGTCGTGACCGCGTAGGAGGTGTGGCCGCTGGAGGAGAATGTCGACTCCGCGTCCATCTCGGAGGAGCGGTACAGCGCCTTGAGGTCCAGGCTGGCGCCCGGCGCCAGGTCGCGCGTATAGGCCAGTCCTTGCTCGATGTTGCGTCCGGCGTTGTCGTTGTTGTTCAGGGCGCCCGTCTCGGTGTCATAGCGGGCCTGCGACTGGTAGGTCCACGCATTGACCGCGCCGTTCCAGGTCAGTTGGCCGTCGAGCAGGTCTTGCCCGTAGTTCCACTTCGCCACCTTGTTGCCGGCCATGCCGGCGCCGGCCATCGTCACCTCGGCGGTCGGCAGCTGGCCGGCGTACACCGTGGTTTTACGTCCCTGGCCCTGCGAGGTATCCGGCGAGCGCGTCCAGCCGAGCGAGAAATTGATGCTCTTGTCGCCGCGCTTCAGGCTGTAGTTGCCTTCCAGCGAGGGCGTCAGGTCGCCGTCTTCGGTCAGGTAGCTCGATGCGGTGGTGCTGGCCGACACCAGGTCCATTTGCTTGATCACCAGATTGGCGACGGTCGGATAGCCCTGCATGTCGATGCCGCCCGTGCCGCCATTGATCACGTCGATGCGTTCGACCGCCGCCGCCGGAATGCGCCCCAGCACGTCGCCCAGCGGTTCGGTCTTGGACGCCGGGCGCTTGCCGTTGATCAGGACGTTGCCCGCCACGCCGCGCGACGGATTGCCGCCGTCGAAGACGAAGCCGGGCAGGCGGGTCGCCATGTCCATCGCCGTCGTGGCCTGGAATTGCGTGAAATAGTCGGGCGGGTAAGACTGCGGCGGCGCCCCGTCGGCGGCTGCGGCCGGCCCGGCGGCGGCAAGGGCGCAGGCCAGCAGGATGGCGGGGCGGGTGAATGGCGGGCTTGTCATCCCGATATTTTACCGGTATCCCGCCATCCTACCTAGATGAAATCGTATGCAAGCCATGCCGCTTTTGCATGGCAAGACATCGTGTGGTGCCGCCGCTCGGGCGCGCGGGCAAGCTTGCCGTGGCGGCGGGCGCTGCAAGACGAGGCAAAATTGCCACAATTTCCTATCGTTTCGCAAATTTAGTAAACCCCGCTAAACAAATTGTTGGCGAGAAAACCATGCCGCATGTAAGGTCCGATGGGTTTGAAAACGGTTTCAGACCTCGAAGATCAATAGGAGACAATCATGAAGATGACGATACGGACAGCCCTGGCCGCGATGCTGATACTGTGTGGCGGCGCCTTCCACGGCGCCCAGGCGCAGGTCAACCCCGCGTTGTACGTCGACCCGGACTCCAGCGCCGCAACCTGGGCCCGCAACAACCCTGGCGACGGCCGCGCCACCGACATCCGCACCCGCATCGCCAACCAGCCCGGCGCCCGTTGGTTCGGCAACTGGAGCGGCGAGATCGGCGCCGCCGTCGGCCACTATGTCGGCACCGCCGCGTACAACAACCGCACGCCGGTCCTGGTGGCCTATAACATCCCGGCGCGCGACTGCGGCCAGCACAGCGCCGGCGGCGCGGGTTCGGTGCAGGCCTACCGCGACTGGATACGCGCGTTCGCCGCCGCCGTCGGCAACCGCCCGGCCATCGTGGTGCTGGAGCCGGACGCGTTGCCGCAGCTCGACTGCCTGGACGCGGCCGGCAAGACGGCGCGCCTGGACCTGTTCAAGTACGCCGTGTCGCAGTTCACCGCGCTTGCGCCGCTCGCCTATCTGTACCTTGACATCGGCAATAGCGCCTGGCTGGCGCCGGCCGAGGCGGCCACGCGACTGGTCAACGCCGGCGTGGCCGGCGCCCGCGGCTTCTCGCTCAACGTGTCGAATTACCGCACGGACGCCGAAAGCAATCCGTACGGCGTGGCCGTGGCCGACGCGCTGCGTCAGCGCGGCCTGAACAAAACCTTCGTCGTCGACACCAGCCGCAACGGCAACGGCCCGAAAGGTACGGAGTGGTGCGATCCGGCCGGTCGCAAGCTTGGCGTGGCGCCGCGCGTCAACGCCGCCGGCAGCCAGCCGGAAATGGCGCTGTGGATCAAGTCGCCGGGCGAGTCGGACGGCTGCGCGGGGCCGGCGGGCACGTTCGTGCCGGAATTGGCCTATAAGATGATCTACGGCTACTAAGACGGCCGGTGCGGGCGACGGCCGGCGACGTGATTGGAATCGTTTCCGATTCCAACAGAAACCGCTTAGCCCGCATCCTGTTTGCGTGTGTATTTGCGTAACTTTTTCTCATCAATTGATAGATAGCACGGAGACACGATGACACGGAACTTGATCGCACGCTCGGCGGCAGCGGCGCTGCTCGCATTGACCGCCAACGGCGCCTGGGCGGCCGCCGGCGCGGCCATCCCGGAACGGGTCGAGGCGCTGCTGCGCCAGATGACCTTGGCCGAGAAGGTGGGCCAGCTGAACCAGATATCGGACAAGGAATTCATCACCGGCCCGGAATCGGAATTGCGCCGCAACCTCGAGGGCGATCTGCGCGCCGGCAAGGTCGGCTCCATGCTCAACGTCAAGGGCGCGGCCGACACGCGCGCGGTGCAGGCCATCGCCATGCAGTCGCGCCTGAAGATCCCGCTGCTGTTCGGGCTCGACGTCATCCACGGTTACGAGACCATCTTCCCGGTGCCGCTCGGGGAGGCGGCCTCGTGGGACCTGGAGGCCATCGAACAGTCGGCGCGCATCGCGGCGCGCGAGGCGTCGGCCTCCGGCATCCACTGGACCTTCGCGCCGATGGTCGACATCGGCCGCGATCCGCGCTGGGGCAGGGTGATGGAGGGCGCCGGCGAGGACGCCTTCCTCGGCAGCCGCATCGCCGAGGCGCGCGTGCGCGGTTTCCAGGGCGCCAAGCTGGGCGGCACCAGTTCGGTGATGGCCACGGCCAAGCACTTCGCCGCCTACGGCGCCGCCATCGCCGGGCGCGACTACAACGCCGTCGACATGAGCGACCAGCTGCTGTACGAGACCTATCTGCCGCCGTTCAAGGCGGCGCTCGACGCCGGCGCGGCGACGTTCATGAACTCCTTTAATACGCTCAACGGCGTGCCGGCCACCGGCAGCGCCTTCCTGCAGCGCGACATCCTCAAGGGCGCCTGGGGCTTCAAGGGCTTCGTCGTCAGCGACTGGAACTCGATCGGCGAGATGGTCCCCCATGGCTACGCCGGCGACCTGTCCGACGCGGCGGCCAAGGCCATCACCGCCGGCAGCGACATGGACATGGAGAGCAATGCCTATTCCGGCTCGCTGGCGCAACTGGTCGGCGCCGGCAAGGTCGACGTCAAGCTGGTGGACGACGCCGTGCGGCGCGTGCTGACCAAGAAATTCGAACTGGGCCTGTTCGACGACCCTTACCGCTACTCCGATGTGCAGCGTGAAAAACAGGCCGTCAGCGACCCCGCGCACCGCGCCGCCGCGCGCGCGACGGCCGCCAAGTCCATGGTGCTGCTCAAAAACGAGGGCGGCGCGCTGCCGATCAAACGGGGCGTCAAATCGATCGCCGTCATCGGCCCGCTGGCCGACGCCCGCCGCGATTTGGAGGGCGGCTGGATCGTCAAGTCCAGCGCGGAACGCGTGGTCAACCTGGTCGACGCCATCCGCGCGCAGGCCGGACCGGGCACGCGTGTGAGGTTCGCCGCCGGCTGCGACATCGCCTGCGCCACCGATGGCGGCTTCGCGGCGGCCGTCGCGGCGGCGCGCGACGCCGATGTTGTGGTGCTGGCCGTCGGCGAGTCCTGGGAAATGAGCGGCGAAGCGAAGTCGCGCGCCGACATCGGCCTGCCCGGACGCCAGGGGCAATTGTTCGCGGCGCTCAAGGCCGCCGGCAAGACGCCGGTGGTGGTGATCCTGGCCGGCCGGCCGCTGGTGTTCGAGAACGTGGCCGAAGAGGCCAAGGCCATCCTGTACGCGTGGCTGCCCGGCAGCGAGGGCGGCAACGCCATCGCCGACGTGCTGTTCGGCGCCGTCAATCCGTCGGCCAGGCTGCCGATGACCTTCCCGCGCCACCAGGGGCAGATCCCGATCACCTACCAGCAATACCAGACCGGCCGCCCGGTGACCGATCCGCGCGACGTGCTCTACAAGTCCGGCTACATCGACATGCCGAACACGCCGCGCTACGCCTTCGGCCATGGCCTGAGCTACACCACGTTCGCCTACCGCGATATAAAGGTGAGCCAGAACGCGATGAAGGCCGACGGCAAGATCACGCTGTCGTTCACGCTGGCGAACACCGGCGCGGTGGCCGGCACCGAGATCGTGCAGCTGTATCTGCGCGACCCGGTCGCGTCCACCGTGCGCCCGCTGCAAGAGCTCAAGGGTTTCCAGAAGGTCGCGCTGGCGCCGGGCAAGCAGCAGACGGTCAGCTTCACGCTGAACCGCGACAGCCTGGCCTTCTTCAACCGCAAGCTGCAGTGGGTCGCCGAACCGGGCCGGTTCGAGCTGATGGTGGGCGCGGGTTCGGACGACATCCGGCTGCGCGCCAGCGTCGAGTTGACCGAATGAGCCGGCCCGCCCGGCGCCAGGCCGTCGATCAAGGTGAGGGCGTCACAGGTCGAGCGCCGACAGCAGGCGCACGCTGCCGGCGCCCCGCACCGGACCGCCGCTGTTCCACAGCATGTCGGCGGCGACCGGACCGTGCGGAGTGACGACATTGCCGGTGACCGGCACCACGATGGTGCCCGGCAGCGGCTGGCCGCCGCTGGCCTCGACCAGCTTGTTGGCGGCCGGCACCGGGCTGGCGCCGTTGGCGCCGTTCCACACCTGGGTATGGCAGCCGCCCGCCGCGCCGGGCAACGCGTTGAGGCCGTCGCAGTTGAACGCGTAGGAACGGGGCGTCGCCGCGCCGCCCGGCTGCAGGCGGATCGAGGCGTCGATCAGGTTCAGGCCGCCCGACGGCACCAGCTGCAGCTTGACGTACTGGCCGGCGGTGCGGATGCGGCCGAACAGGTTGGCGTTGTTGCCGCTCTGCGCATGGTCGAGGCAGATCTCGATGCCGAAGTCGATCGGTTTGCCGTTGGCGTCGTTGACGCCGGGCAGGCCGAACACCGCGCCGCCTTCGGCCACCCCGAGGATGTCGGCCGGGATCACCGCGCGCGGATCGAACGGCAGCACGTTGCCGGGGCGGTGCTGGATGGCCGCGCCCAGCTGGTTGACGAAGTCGATGTGGGAGATGTAGTGCTTGCGCGAGACGTAGTTGCTGTCGCCGTTGGCCGCGCCGCCGCGCTGGATCAGCGCGCTGTTGTAGATCTCGCCCATGGCGCCCGGATCGAGCAGGTATTTGCCGTCGGCGGCCTTGGCGGTCGGGAACGAGGCGCTGAGCGCGGTGCCGAACACGAACACCCAGTCCTGATAGCCGGGCTTGGCGACGAGCGCGCGCAGGCCGCCGAACAGGCCGTCCCAGCGGCCGGCGTAAGGCGCCGGCAACGCCAGCTCGGCCGGCGCGTGGGCGGCCCAGCCGGTGATCATGTCGTGCAGGTAGGCGCCGCCGGCGCCGCGATAGAGGAACTCGGGCGCCATGAACACTTTCAGCGTCGTTTTGGCGTCGTCGCTTTTCTTTTGGGCTTGGGCGATGGCGTCGGCCGTGAAGGCGATGCGCGCCTCGATGTCCCAGCACTGGCCGAGCGCGTCGAGGCGCTTGTCGAGCGCGGGATTGAGCAGGCCCGAATACCAGCCGGTGCCGGGGCGGGCGGCGACGCGGAAGGGACCGGTGTACAGCTCCCAGGAAATGAATTGAACCTTGTTGTAGTTGCTCATGATGTTCACCTTGTTGTCGGTTGATGGAGGAATCGAAAAGGGGCGGGCGCGCTACGCGTCCAGTGCCTGGCGTGCGCGCAGCCAGTAGGCGCGGCGCTCGTCCAGGCCGTTGGTGCCGCCGTTGACGCGGCGCGTGATCTCGGCGAAGCGCGCGTCGGCGTCGGCGCCGACGGCCTGGTCGGCCAGTTCGTTGAGGCCGTGCGCGCGCCAGAACCAGCCGGCCGACAGCGCCGCGCCGGCCGGCGTCAGCAGCAGCGCCGGATCGGCCAGCGCGTCGATGGCCAGCGCGCGTGCCAGCGCGGCGTAGTTGTCGCGGCCTGTCAGCTGGATCAGGCCGCGCCCGCGGTAGCGCCAGCCGTCGCCGCTGGCCTCGTCGCCGTTGCCGAGCCGGTCGGCGTAGATGTGGTTGGCGAGCCGTTCCGGCGCGTGGCCGTAGGCCGCCGCCGCCTCGTCGGTGGGAAAGCGCCGCGGCCAGACCTGGCGCAGGCGTTGCGGCGAATAGTTCAGCGACTCCTCGAGGTGGCGCAGCGCGCCCGATTCGTGCAGCACCTGGGCCAGGAAAGCCGCCTGGCGCGCCGGGGTGGCGATGTCGCAGTCGCGCATGGCCGCGTTGAGGGCGTCGAGCCAGGCGCCGGGACGGGCGTCGTCGGATGCGCAGGCGACGATCGCGCGCAATTGTGGTTCGGTGATGAGGTTCATGGGGACTCCTGGTGGTATCGTCGGAAAGCGTCGCCGCCGGCCCGGTGCGCGCGGCGGCGGCGACGTGTCACGCCGCTAGCGCGGCGTCAGGCCGCCTTGGCCGCCGCCGGGGCGACGCGCGGCTGGATCGACGTTTGCAGGATGTCGAGCACGCGCGCCAGGCCCTCGGGCATGCCGCCATCCTCGGCCAGCACCTGCACGTGGTACTTGGCCGAGTTGTCCGAGCTGCGGGTGTTTTCCTTGTGGCTGGCGACCGAGCCCTCCAGGTGCACGCTCACGCTGAGCGGGCCCCAGCCGAACTTGGCGTCGGCCGAGAAGGCCGCCTTGGAGTCGGTCGATTCCTTGGCGCTGAACGAGGACTTGACCTCCATGTCGAAGGTGATGTCGACCTTGGTGATCGACAGGCTCGGGATCTTGACGATCGCCAGCAGCGGCACGTCGAGCGTGACGGCTTCCTCCACGGTCTTGCTGGCGTCGGCCGGATCGGCCACCGGCCGGGTGAACGCGAAGTGGGCCAGGCGCGTGGTGCCGACGCCGCCGGGATCGTTCTCGCTCGGCGGCATGAAGCCGATGTACTTGATGAAGTTGGCGGTGGCGTTCGCCAGTTTCACCTGCGCGTCGCACGCCGCCGTCAGCGGGCCGCCGATCAGGTCGCCCATCGGCAGTCCCTTGAATTGCGATGCGATGTCAATAATTTCAGCCATTTTTTTACTCCAGTTAGGGTCGACCCTCGCGGGTCGTTGAATGCCACACGGGTGGCGGATATCGCTGCCCACGCGCCCCGGGACGGCGGCGGTGCGGTGGCGACATGGCTAGATTACGGCCCGGAAAACGGGCGGGGATGGCGCTTTCTGACGCCGCGCCGTCGTCAGGCGCGGGGCCGGCGCAGCAGCCAGGCGAGCGCGCGCGCGGCCACAGAGGCGCGGCGCGGCGCGCCCGCGTGCAGGCGCGACAGCTCCGCTTGCAAGGCCGGCTCGAGCCGCACCTCCACTGCGGCCGAGGAGGCGGCGGCCGGTGGCGCGACGGCCAGGTGGACGCTGGTGGCGCCGGCGTCGGCGCGCACCGTGAGCGCCAGCAGCGGCGACGGGGCCAGCAAGCGCCGCCACGGCAGCGGCGGCCGGGTGGTGAAGGTCGGTTCCATGCGCCGCTCCCAGCCGGCGCGCCTTGGCACGCAATAGCCGTGCAGGGTCAGCTCCAGCGTATCGAGGCAAAGCGCATACTGGCGATGGAACATGGCGCCCGGGATGGCGCGCGGGCCGCCGCCTTCGGCCCCATCCGCCGCAGCCAGCGCCACGTAGCGGAAAGACGGCGGCGGCGCCACGCGGATGGCCGCGGCGCGCCGATCGGCATCGGCCGCCAGCGCCAGGTTGACGCCGCGCCACGCGTCGGCCAGCGCGCGGCGCAGGTAGGCGTCGTCGCATTCGGCGACGGGCCGCCTAGGCGCCGCCATGCTGGTCCAGGAACAGCGGTTTGCGCTCGAAGCCGATGTGGTAGACCGCGTACTGCAGCACGATCTGGTGCTCGCCGACGTTGTACAGCCCGAAGCTCTTCTCGACGTTGAGCACGTAGCCGCGCGGCGACACCGTCAGGCAGCGGTTGACCAGGTCCATCGATTCCTGGACCTCGGCCTCGGTGCGCATGCTCTGCGGATTGTCATTGCCGACCACGACGCGCTTGATGTAGCGGATGTTGGTCAATTGGAAGGTCGCCATGCCCATGCTCCTTGAATGGCGGCTCAGGCCGCCGGTTGGGTGCGCACGGCGGCCGGACCCTGCGCCTTGACGACGTCGTCGACCAGCCGCGCCAGGCCTTCGGACTTGTCGTTGGCGATCAGCTTGAGCTTGATGTGCACGGCGTTGCCGTTCTTGGCGGCCAGGCCGCCGTGGGCCAGGTTGACCATCAGCGCCGCCTTGCGCTCGGCCGGCGCGGCGCGCCCCAACTGATCGATCAGTTCATCGTGCGCGCCGGTGCGCTCGTGTTCCTCGAAGTCGCCCAGCTCGACGTCCAGTTCGATCTCGGCCTCGCCGATCACCAGCGAGCTGTGCGGAACGAGCGAGATCAGCGGCACGCGGTACAAGTAGTTGGCGTCGGCCGCGGCGGTGCTGTGGATGGCCGGCAGTTCCAGCTCCATCACCGTGGGCTGCTTGTGGTCGTCGAAAAACGAGGCGATGTTGGCCAGTTGGGCCTTTTCCACCATGTGCTGCGCGTTCATCACGGAGCCGGCGATCGCCCGCACCATGTCTTCCAGACTCGTCAAGATAGCCATTTCTGTTCCCGTGAAGTGGTTGGGCGCCGACGGGTGTCAGCGCCCAACCAGCATAGCCAGGCGCGCCGCGCCGTTGCTGACCAATACTGGCGCGGCGCCAGCGAGCGTCAGCGCGCGCGCGGCCGGCGGCCCCACCATATGGCTGGGCGGGGCGCCGCGCCGGCCGCCATTTCCATCGGAGGACGACCATGAAATTGTTGCTTTGCATCTTGGTGTGGGCGCTGGCGGCGGGCGCCGCCGCCCAGGCCGGCGGGCCCGATGGCGCGCGCAACCCCGGCGGCGACGACGCCTGCACGCCGCGCCTGGGCGAGCCGGCCGCCGCGCGGGTGGCGCGCCTGCGGGCGCCGGTCGCCGCCGCCATCGCCACCCTCGACAACGCCCGGGTCAGGTTGCCCTCGCCGAGCCTGGCGAGCGGCACCCTGGGCCACCTGTCCATTTCGCCCAACTTCGCCGAACGCCTCGACCGCATCTGCGTGCTCGGCTACTTCGAGCTGCGGCGCAACCGCGCGCTGTTGACGGTGCCGCTGGAGGTCGAGAGCGTGGAGATGGTCAAGAGCGCCAGCCCGCGCGACGCCGACCGGACCGAGGTGACCACGCGCGTCTACTTCCGCGTGCCGGCGGTCGACGACTTCGACGGCGCCGCCGCGCCTATGCCGTTCTGGAAGTTCTGGGAGCGCGACCAGTCGCTGCACCTGAAGATCGCCGCCTTCGCCTATGCGGACGGCCGGCGCGGCGCGCCGTACTTCGGCCGCGACCTGCCGCTCACGGTGTCGGGCAAAGGCGCCAGTCTGGTCGCCGCGCTGCTGTTCGCGGCGTTCTTTTATCTGGTGGCCGCCGCCGCCATGCCATTGGGCGCGCGCGTGCCGGGCCCGGGCGGCGCGCCGGGCCGGCGCTGGCGCGGCGGCGCCGCCCGCCTGCTGCCGTGGAATATCACCGGCGCCAACGGCCAGGCCAGCCTGTCGCAGCTGCAGATGCTGGTGTTCACCCTGATCGTGGCCACGCTGCTGTTCTACCAATGGCTGCGCACGGGCCTGCTGCAGGAGCTGTCGACCGACCTGCTGTACCTGATCGGCATCTCGACCGCCGGCACCGCCGCCAGCCAGGCCGCCATCGCCATCCGCAAGGACCTCGATCCGGCGATCTACGAATACGTGCAGCAACTCGGCTGGTTCACCGCGCCGCTCGCCGACATGCAGGGCAAGGGCCGTCCGAGCGGATTGTTGTTGACCAACAAGCGCTTCGACATCTACAAGTTCCAGATGTTGGTGTTTACCTTCGTCATCGCCGCGTACGTGATCGCCAGCGGCGCCAACGAGCTGGGCAACATCCAGATCTCGGCCACCCTGCTGACCTTGATGGGCATGAGCCAGGGCGCCTATGTCGGCGGACGCGCGGCGGCCGACCAGCTCACGCCGCTGCAGGACCAGTTGCGCGGCATGCAGAGCCTGCAGCAGCGCTACCGCGCCAACAGCGATCCGCGCGCGGCCGAGGAGCTGCGGCGCCAGTTCCGGCTGGCCGCGACCCAGGCCGGCGCCATGTTCGGCGCCATGTTCGGGCGGGCGCTGCCGGGCTATATGCTGGACATGCCGGCCGACGCGGCCGCGCCCGCGCCGCAGGCCGGCGCCGACGCCGACGCCGTGGCCGTCATGGCGGTGCCGGCCGCGCCCGCGCCATGAAAAAAAGCTCATCGCGGCGGGCCGCGATGAGCTTTTCCGGTGCGCGCGCGGCGTCAGGGTTGGGCTGGCGCGGCGGCGATGGCGTCGTCGAGGGCGCGGTGGGTGAGCACCGTGGCCGCCGCGTTGGCCGCGTTGAGCAGCGTGAAACTCTCTTCGGCGTGCGCGCGCAGCTTGCCGCCGACGTCCTCGGCGAAACCGGCGACCACGATCGCGATCTCCTCGCCGCCGCGCGCCTGGCACAGATCCTCGATGCAGGACTCGGCGCGTGCCGTCACCGCCTTGATGGCCTCGCCGCGCCGCGCCGCCAGATCGTCCGACAGCGACTGTTGCAGCGCCAGCATGTCGCGCAGCGGCACCGAGCGTCCCTGCGACTGCAGCGCCGTCAACTGCGTGTGCAACAGCTTGGTGAAGATTTCGTCCTGCAATTGCTTCCATTGCTGACCGAGGTCGAGCGCGGTCTTGAGCGACAGCGCCAGCGCGGCCTGGTCGCCCGGCGGGCGGGTGCCGGCCAGCGAGGCCTGGTTCAGTTGCCGGTACATGGACAGCGACGCCTGGCTGAACGCGAGCCACGCGGAAAGTGGAGTGGAGGTCATGGTGGAGTCCTTTTCAAGGGTGGTTGGCGGAGGGGGCGGCGACGGCGGGCTGCGTGCCGCGTGGCAGGCCCAGGCGATCGATCATGCGCACGATGGCGGCCATCTGCGGCGCGCCCTTGGCGAAGAACGGCGGCTGCCCGGGATCGTAGGGCGGCGTGTTGGTGGCCGTCGAATAGCCCCAGAAGTCCCAGCAGCCCTTCGGGTTGGCCGGTATCCCGGCCGAGGCCACCGCCTGCGGGTACAGGATGATGAGGCGGTTGGTGTCGGCGAACTGGTTGTAGCCGGTGCCGCCGTGGTAGCGGTCGCCGATCTTGCTGGCACCCTGTTCGCAGCCATGCAGGGCGACGTGCACCGCGCATGACTCGCGCTTGCACACGTCGGGCACGTAGACGTAGGCCACCTTGTCCATGCTGGCCCGCTTGCTGTCGATGAAGTCGCTCTGCGGGAAGGCGGTCAGCCGGCCCGCCGGCGTGGCCTCGTTGGCCGCCCGGGTGCCGGTCCCGTACAGGTGGCGCAGCAGCTCGTGGGCCTGGACGAAGCCGCAGTTGTTGATGTACGGCGCGCTGGTCTGCGCGCAGGGCACGTCGGTGTCGACTTTCGTGACGATCGCATGCCCGGCCGGACTGTTCTTGTTGTACAGGATCTGCGCCGCCGCCGCGCCGGCCTTCAGGTAGTATTTTTCCACGGCGTCGACGACGATGGTCTTGACCGTGCGGTCGCCGCTGCCGCTGAACGCGTACAGCCGCTGCCTGCCGATATGGGAGACCGGGTCGATCAAGCCCTCCTCGGCGAACTGGTTGGCGTGGATCCACGAGACGCCGGCGTCGGGTCCGGCCGCCGCTATCGGCGGCGTCATGCAGGTGGTGGTGGCGTTGGCCATCAGGCTTTGCGACGGGTAGGTGCCGGCGCAGTAGTAGGGGCCGCCGGCGATGACGCCGACGCCGACGAAGCGCGACGAGTATGCCGTGGCCAGCTGGGCGGCCATGAAGGCGCCCGAGGACAGCCCGGATACCGTGGTGCGGGTCAGGTCGGCGCCGAGGGCGGGCAGGGAGGCTGGTTCGGCCAGCGCGAGCCGGCAGGCGCCGGCCAGCAGGGCGGCGGGGATATAGCGTGTCATGATCTACCTTTCAGGAGTGGGTCGGACGTAACGCAGGCCGGAGGCGCTGCCGTTCCACTATAGGGAGCGGGCGGCGCCCGGGCATGGCCATTGCTGACCATGCGCCACGGGAAAGGCATCAAGGCGGATCAAGGCCGATACTGGTCGCCGGTGCGCGCCGCCGCCTCGTACACCAGCGGCAGTTCGAAGCCCCTGGCGCGCATGGCGGCGCCGTTCATCGTGACGATGAACTGGCGCGACGCCATCACCGGCGGCATGCCCGGCGGGCCTTCCCCGAGCGCGAGGCGCAGCGCCATGCGGCCGGCGAGCTCGCCCTGTTCATACGGCGAACTGCCGATCGCCAGCATGCCGCCGTCCTCGGTGTAGAAGCCGTTGAACGAGACCACCGGCGCCGCCGAGTGGGCCTCGGTCCAGGCCACCACCTCGCGCGCCGGCACCAGCGCGGGCAGGCGCGCGTCGGCCGCGCGGCGCAGGCGGCGGTAGCCGCTCACCAGCACCACGTCGTGGCTGGCCGACAACGCCAGCACCCCGGCCCGCCATTCGGCCCAGGTGTCGACCTGCAGCACCGTGCCCAATTCCAGCGGCGCCCAGGCGTAGCGCCGGACCTGGCCGGCGTCGCCGCCGACGGTCTCGGAGCGGTCGCCGATGAAGGCGATCCGCAGCGGCCGCGACAAGGCCTTGAAGCCGACGGCGCTGCGCAGGGCTTCGCGCATGGCGGCCAGCGGAATGCGTTCGAGCACGCCGGTGACGTTGGCCGCGCGCGCGTAGCCATAATCGGCGGCGTCGCGGTTGACGCCGGCGAACACGATCTTGATGTGCGCATCGTTGGCGTAGTGGCGCGCCACATACTCCTGGGCGTCGTCGTCGATGGCGATCACCACGTCCGGCCGGGCGGTGTCGATGACGTTGCGCGCGGCCACGCCGGCGCTGGCCTTGAACGCGGCCGACGGATGGCGCTTGGTGTCCATGTAGTACCAGCGCACCTGGTACAGGTACTTGCGGTCCAGTACGCGGTCGAGGCCGACGTTGATGTCGCGCACCCAGGCGTACTCCGGATCGTAGCTGTGCAGCACCAGGATGCTCGGCTTGTTGACGTTGTACCAGCCGAACAGCAGCAGCGCGCCGCACATGAACAGGCCGAGCAGGGTTTTTTCGAGGCGGCCCATCAGCGTATCCCCAGCATTTTCCAGTAGGGGAAGGCGGCGTACACGGCCAGCAGGCGGACCAGGTTCAGCATGGCGTTGAGCAGCAGGAAGCGGCTTTGGTCGTACAGCGGCGCGGCGCGGTTGATCTGCCGCAGCGGCAGGTAGTAGCTGCACTGGTAGGGCAGCCACCAGATTTCGGAGAACACCAGGATGATGAAGCCGACCAGCCATTCGTTCACGCCGTTGACCTGCGCCAACGGCATCAGGATGGCGGCCAGGATCACCGTGGTGGCGTTGCTCGGCGCGGCCAGTCGGATCAGGTTGACGATGGCGTACAGCGCCAGCACGAACAGGGCGAAGTGGTCGCGCATGGCGGCGCCCAGGTTGGGCAGGCGCGACGCGAGCGCCCGGTCCAGCCCCAGGTGGTCGAAGGCGGCGACGATGCCGGTGACGCCGCTCAGGTACAGCAGGAAGGTCCAGTCGACCTTTTCCTTCAGTTCCTTTTTGTCCAGCGTGCCGTACAGCAGCAGCCCGAACAGCATGGCAAAACCCAGCCACGGCGCTTGCACCTTGTGCAGCGAACCGGTGACGATGCCGGCCGCCATGAAGGCGACGCCGGCCAGCGCGGCCCGTTCGCGCCCGGTCAGGGCGCCGAGCAGCGCGCGCTGCCGGTCGAGCCGTGGCCGGGACAGATGGGGCCGCTCCGCGTTGCGCCAGCCCAGGGCGACGACCACCGCCTGCGCCGCCAGCAGCACGGCGCCCGTCACCAGCGCCGCGCGCAGCCAGGCCATCCACTGGAAGTGGTCCTGTCCCTGCGGCGAGAGCAGCCCGAAGACGGCGAAGTTGACCGACTTGCTGGTGATGAAGATGGCCGAGAACAGCGTGCCGCCGCCGAAGCAACTGAGCGCCAGCCGGCCCGCGGCCGGGCCGGGCGCGCGCAGTCGCAGGTTGTCGACCATGTCGGTATAGAACGGCGCCAGCAGGGCGATGCGGCCGTTGGCGGTGGGAATGATCGGCGTCAGCAGCAAGCCGGTGGCGAACAGGCCGGCGTTGTGCCAGCCTTGGCCGTTGGGAAGGCGCCGCAACAGCAGCAGCATGACGCGGTAGCCCAGGCCCGAGCTGGCCACCACGGTGCCCAGCGCCAGCGTGCTGAGCGCCATCATGAAACCGTCCGAGGCGAAGCCGGACAGTATCACCGGCACCGGCACCAGGCCGGTCAGCAAGGTCGCCAGCAGCGCGAACAGCGCCGGGATGTAGTCGTCGACGAGGCTGAAGATCCACATCGCGATCGTCGCCGAGAAGATGGCCAGGAAGATCACGCCGCCACGGCCGACGCCGAGGCCGTCGCCGAAGGCCAGGGTCAGCAGTGGCAGCGTGATCACCAGCAGCCAGCCGGGCGCCACGTGGCGCGGGCGCGCGGCGGCCGGCGCCGGCGCCGACGCCGACGAACAGCGCGGCTGGCGCGCCAGCGTTTCGCCGGCCAGGTGGCTCGCCAGCGACAGCAGCAGGTCGGTGCGCAGCGCAGGATTGGCCTTGGCCAGCGCCTGCATCGCCGCGCGCGGCAGGCACAGCACGGTGCTGTCGGCCGTCGCCACGGCGCCGGTCAGGTAGGCGTGGGTGTCCGCCGCCGCCTCCTCGCCGAAGCGCCCGGCGCGCACCGGGCTGCGCCTGCCCAGCGGCGAGACCAGGGTGACGGCGCCGTCGAGCAGCAGGTAGAAGCAGTCGGCGGCGTCGCCGGCCGCGTAGATCGGTGCGCCGGCGCCGAACTGGCGCCGCCGCGCCTGCGCCAGCAGGCGTGCCAGGCTGGGGCGGCTGGCGCGGCCGAGCAGGGCGTCGTCCAGCAGATGGGCGGCGGCGTCCATGCCGTCGCGGGCGTCGGATTCGGGGGATCGCATCGGCCTACTCCTTGTGCTTGTCGGCGCCCGCCGACGGATCGCCTGGCGGCGCCGCGTTGAACCACTTGAGCACCACCAGCACGGCCGAAAAGACCGATACCGCCAGGCCGATGGTGGCCTTGAGCTGTTCCAGCAGGGCGCGCGAGAACAAAGGCTTGTCGCGGTTGATGAAGCGGCGCGTGCCCTCCGACGGCGCCGAGCCGCCGGCCGACAGGATCGCCTGTTCGTCCAGCCGCATCGGCAGGCGCGCCGCCAGCGCCGGGCCGTACAGCGTCTCCAGCAACTTGACGATGGCGCCGGCGTCGACGTGGCGGTTGGCCACCAGGCGCAGCTTGATGCCGACGGTCTTGATGGCGCGCGGCGGAACCGGCGGCGCCCCGCTATAGGTGTAGGCGCCGATCTCGGCCTCGGTGGCCAACGTGTGGCGCAGCGCGAAGGCGGGCGCGAACGGCACCTCCAGCAACCGGTAGCCCTGCTCGTTGACCAGGTAATCGACCACGTCGGACGGCGCGAAGGAGGTGATGACGATGGCGTCGGGCAGGCGTTCGCCGCGCTGCCCGAGCAGCTGCTCGGTGGCGATGTTCGATTCGATGTAGTCGATCCCGGCGCGCAGGCCGGCGAAGGCCAGGATCTGGTGGGCGATCAGGCGGGTGCCGCCTTTGCGGGTGTTGAGGTTGACGCGGCGGCCGCGCAGCGCGGTGATGCCGTCGATGCCGGGGCGCGCCAGGAAGTGCAACAGCTCCGGCGCCACGGTGGCCACCTGCACCACGTTCTGGTCGGGCTGGTCGAGGCCGCCCTGGATGAAGGCCAGGTCGAGCTTGTTGGCCGCCACCAGCGCCAGCGCCTCCTGCGAGCCGCCGGTCGGGCGCAGCGCGAGCCGCACGCCGTTGCCGGCCGCCGCCTCCTGCAGCGCGCGGGCGAGGAAGTGGCGGTTGCCGGTGAGGTCGCCGCCGGAAATGGTCAGCGCGTCGTCGTGCGGCAGCAGCGCCAGCAGCGAGGCGCCCGCCAGGGCGGCCAGCGCCAGCATGCCGGCCGCCGCCAGCGCGCGCGCCGCGCGGCCGTGTTGACGCCAGCGGCGCGCCAGCGGCGCCAAGTTGGGAAGGTGGGGCATGGTGGCTTTCCGTCGAGATCGATCAGCAAACGGCGACCAGGCCGAAGCCGGTCACCAGCGCCTGGCCGGCGCCGCCGCGGGCGAAGCGCACGAAGGCGTCGCGCTCGCCGCCGGGTTCGCCGTGCAGCAGCAGGTGGAAGCCGTGCGTGTACGGGTAGCGTCCGGACAGCACGGTGGCGGCGGTGGCCGGCACGCCGTCGACCGACAGCAGCGTTACCGCCTCGCGTCCGGCGCGCGCGTGGCCGGCCAGATAGCCGATGGCGCCCGGATCGGCCGCCACCGCCGCCGCCAGCGCGGCCTCGCCGGCGAGCTCGCGCGCCTCCGGCGAGAAGTCGGCGCCGTCCAGCAGCAGTTGTTCGGCCGACTGGCGGGCGGGCGCGCCGCGCGGATGGGCGTACACCGTCACCGGCCGGTCCGGCCCGCCGAGCACGCGCCAATTGGCGATGGCGCCGGTGAGCAGTGCGCGCACCTGGGCGCGCGTCAGGTTGGTCAGCGGCAGGCTGCGGTGGGCGATGATGCCGATGTCGTCGCGGGCGATCAGGTGCTGGCGGGCGCCGGGTCCGTCCTCGGCGTCGGAGAGCGCGCGCGTCATCGCCGCCACGTCGATGGCCCGCCGGCTGGCGGCGATGTAGGCCGGCAGCGAACCGCCGCGTTCGACGATGACGTCGAGCGCCCTGCGCTCGCGCAGGAAGGCTTGCACCAGCGCCCTGACCAGCGGCAGCATGGCGTCGGCGCCGCTGATCAGCAGCGAGCGGTGCGCCATGCCGCCGTTGGGCGCGCACGCCGCGCCGGCCAGCGCGCCGGCCAGCACGGCGCAGGCGTCGCGCCTATTCACGCGGTTCTCCCGGCGCGGCCGGCGCGCCGGCGCCGATGGCGTAGGCGATGAAGCGTGCCGCCGCCGGCGCCGGCGGGCCCAGCGTGACCAGCATCATCGGCGCGTGCAAGGGGTAGCGTTGCGGCGACAGGCCGGCCGCGATGCCGTCGACGCGCAGCGTTTTGACCGGGGCCGCCAGCACGGCAGCCTCGGGCATGAAACTGATGGCGAACGGCCGCAGCGCCACGCGCGCCAGCCGCGCGGCCGCGTCCAGCACCAGGCATGAGGGCGTGTAGGTGTCGTCCCCGCCCAGCACCTGCTGGCGCCAGCTGATCGAGACGCCGCCGGTGGGCGGGCCGACCAGCACCTCGATCGGCGCGTCGGGCCCGCCCAGGGCGCGCCAATTGTCGGTGCGGCCCGTGAAGATATTGCACAGCTGGCGCATGGTCAGGGTCCCGACCGGATTGCCGGGGTGCGCCACGGGAACGATGGCGTCGCGGCTGAGAACGCTTTCGTGGAAGGCGGAGCCGCGCGCGCCGGCCGTGGCCGACAGCACGTCGGACCGGGTGGCGCTGGCCATGGCGATGTCGGTCACGCCGTCGAGCAGCGCCTTGTAGCCGCGCGCGGTGCCGCAGCCGCCGTTGATGACGATGCGGGCGTCGTGATCGCGCATGTACGACTCGGCGACGCGCTGCATGCGCGGCTGCAGGGTTGTCGAGCCGGTCAGCTGCAGCGCCGGCGGCAGCGCCGGCGCCGGGCGGGGAGTGGGCGCGCTCATAGGTCGATGATCAAGGTGTCGCCGAACGAGAAGCCGCGCACGCGCTCCGTGTTCAGCGGCAGTTTGACGCCGGTGCGCACCTCGATCTTTTGGCGCAGGCGGCGCACCAGCGTATCGATGCGGTTCTGGTCGTAGCTGAGGTAGTCCTCGCCGAAAGCCTGAACGATGAGCTTGCGCGACACCGCCTCGCCGACCTCGACCACGGTGAACATCTTGATGAAGGTGAACTCCAGGCTGGTCAGCTCGATCACCGCGCCGCCCGGCGTCTCCAGATGCCGGTGGCGCATGCTCAGGCGCCAGCCCGGCGTCAACTGGCGGGCCAGGCTGACGATGCACTCCCGCAATTGCTCTTCGCGGGAGTCGGCGCGACGGCCCGCCTTGGTCGAGTCGGCGTTGAGAATGGTAATGGCGCGATGGTCGTTAGCCGCCGGCAAGTCCTGCCTCGGCGGCGCGTCGTGGGTTGCTGTCGACGCAATATTTTGTCGTAACTGACGGCAGCAAGCGATCACATCCTTAACTTCGACGACTTTATAGCCGGCATTTTGGAAGATATTCGCCAATTCGTCGGTTGCGTCCGAACTGCGTCCCAGTAAAAGAAGATCGTTCATATTAGCCCAATATTGTTTGTTGCCAACGGATAAATATTAGGCCACGAAAAACATTCTATTCTGACGTTATCTGGCGTCGGGCATTTGCTTACAACACCATCGCAAGAAATAAGAAAAATGCAACACTTTTATTTTAGAACTCGACTCATCCGGATAACGCGGCGGTCAATAAAAGAGGTGGATAGCCATTTTATTAATTTTGATATTTAAAAATTAACGGCTTGGTTGTGGTCGGGTTTTCCCGTGCCATGCCGGCGTGGCTTTTCTTTATTAATTCAGGGAGGCGGCTGGATGCGGGAATCGCGGGGAATATATTGGCGCGGTGAAGTAAGGGGATAGCCGGGTAATTAAAGATCGGTTGCGAAAAATGCCCACGCGACGATTATCCAGGAGGGAGTCCGGCTTATATCCGGCCACAGTTATTCAGTATGATACGGCTTCACCGAATGCGCTTGCATGTCGTAGCCGACGGCGTCGAGCAGGCCGGCGGCGCTGTCGGGCGTGCGGTTGCGGGCGGCGCGCAAGGTGCCGCTGACGAAGACGGCGTCCATCATCTTGACGCCGGCTATCGGTTGGCCCGAGAACACGTGGATGACCTGGTTCGCCGGCGGGGGCGGCGCGTGGATGCAGGCGCCGAAGTAGGGCACCAGCAGGAATTCGCGGAACGCCCGGCCCTCGCCGTCGAGCGGGATGACGTAGCCGCCGATGCGCACCCGCGCGCCGTCCATCGATGGCTCGACCGGCGCGGTGGCCCACGCCTCGCGCAGCTTGGCCAGCGCCGTCATCGCGCGCGGATCGTTGTCCTGCAGGCGCGCGATGTCGTCGTTGAAGGTCTTGGCCGGCTCCCAATCGGCCGGAACCAGCGCGAACCACTCGATCTCCTCGAACGGCGCCGTCGCCGGCTTCATGTCGATCGCGTGGGGTGGCGGTGCCTCCCTGGGCGCAACCCGCGCGGCGGCGGGTGCGGCCGGTTTGCCTTCCCCCTTGCAGCCGGTCAGCGCCACGCCGGCGAGTGCCGCCATCGCGACGGTCAGCGCCAAATTCTTGTGATTGCTCATACCTTCGGCGCCAATCCGTCGATCAGCGAGAGTCGATACGCGCGCACACCCGGCACGACGCTGGCGATCAGGCCCGCGCCGACGACGGCGGCGAGCAGCCAGGCTTCGCCCAGGCCGGGGGCGGAAGCGTCGATCGCCAGGCCCCAATTCGCCAACGCCAGCGGCGCCAGCGCGAACGACGCCACCTCCACCAGCGCGAAACCGCCGGCGGCGCCGGCGATGGTCAGGCCAAGGCCCTCGCACACCAGCAGCAAAAAGATTTGCCATGGACGGGCGCCGACCGCGCGCAGGATCGACAGCTCGCGCCGCCGCTCGCCGAGGCCGGCCAGCACCGCCGCCGCGAGGCCGGCCAGCGCCACCACCAGCACCAGCAACGACACCGCGCGCAAAACGCGTTCGGCCGCGCCGGTGATATCCCACAGCTGTTGCAGCGCCACGCCGGGAATGACCGCCGACAGCGCCTCCTTGTCGTCGGCGCCGAAAATTCGCTGCATGCGCAGGACGGCCGCGCGCTGCTTCAACCCGACCAGCACCGCCGTCACCTGCTTGGGACGCAGGTCGAACTTGTGCAGTTCCGCGCGGCCGATCGACACGCCCGGCACGTGCGCGCCGCCGTGCCAGTCCAGATGGATCGCCTCCATCGCCTGCAAACCGATGTGCAGCGTGCGGTCGACCGGCGTGCCGGTGGCCGCCAGGATGCCGACCACGGTGAACGGCTTGTCTTCGTGGTCGGCATGTCCGGCATGGCCGGCGCCATGGCTGAGGGTCAGTTCATCGCCCAGACGGTAGCCGAGGCGGCGCGCGACCTCGGCGCCGAGCACCACGTCGAACAGGCCGTTGAAGCGTGTCCCGCTTGAGAACGTCAGCGCTTGCGCGCCGCCATGGCGATAGTGGTCGAAGTAGGCCGTGGTGGTGGCCACCACCGGGAAGCCGCGGTGCGAGTCGCCCAGCGTGAGCGGGATGGTCCAGGCCACCGCCGGGTGCGCGCCGATGCGCTCCACGCTGTCCCACGTCATGCCGGCGTCGGTTTCGCCGATGTGGAACACCGAGTACAGCAGCAATTGCACCGGGTGGCTGCGGGGGCCGACGATCAGGTCGGTGCCCGACAGCGCGGCCGTGAAACTGTCGCGCGCGCCGTGGCGCAGGCGCTCGACGGCGAGCAGCAGCGCCACCGACAGGATGATGGAGCCCAGCGTGAGCAGCGGCGCGTAGCGGCGGCTGCGCGCGCTTTGCCAGGCCAGCGATAGCATCGTCATTCCATGTTGTCCGGTCGGGTGGCGCGGTTCAGGTCCGCCAGCGCTACGCTGCGGTCGAAGCGCTCGGCCAGGCGCAGGTCGTGGCTCACCAGCACGAGTGCCGATGGCGCGGCGCATTCGGCCAGCAGCAGATCGAGGAAGTGCCGCTGGTTGCGCGCGTCGAGGGCGGAGGTCGGTTCGTCGGCGACGATCAGGTCCGGCGCGCCGATCAGGGCGCGGGCGGCGGCCACGCGCTGCTGCTGGCCGACGCTCAGTTCGGCGACCGGCCGCTGGCGCAGCGCCGGATCGATGCCGAGGCGGCCGAGCAGGCGGTCGGCTTCCGCCCGGGGACTCGCGCCGCCCTGCGCGGCGCGCCGGCGCCGTTGTGCCGAAAAGCGGCAAGGCAGCAGCACGTTGTCGAGTATCGACAGGTAGGGCAGCAGGTTGAATTGCTGGAAGACGATGCCGATGTGGTCGGCGCGGAAGCGATCGCGCGCGCCCGCCGGCAGCGCCGCCACGTCGACGCCGCCGATCCGCACGGCGCCGGCCGCCGGCACGATCACGCCGGCCAGGATGCCGAGCAGCGTGCTCTTGCCGCAGCCGCTGGGGCCATGCAGGAACAGGCGTTCCCCGGGCGCGATCGCGAACCCTGGAATATCGAGGCAGGCATAGTGTGCGCCGGGCCAGGCGAAGCGCAGGCCTTCGAGCGCCACGGCCGGCGGCGCCCCGACGGACGAAACCCTAAGTTCCGGCGTCATCGCCGCGCTCCATGCGCGCGTGTGCCCGCCGCCGCCCGGCGGCAGCAAACGCCGTTGCGCAGGTGGGCGGCGCACAGCAGGATGGCGCCGGCGACGCTGAGCGCGGTCTCGGCCGATTCGCCATAGCGCGGCCCCACCAGGAACACCGCCGCCCCCAGGCCGGCGAGGCCCGCGCCGCCCAATAGCAGCACCGGGGCGCGCCGGTGCGCGAGGTAGCCGGGGCCGAGCGACAACAGCGCCGCCGCCAATGCCACCCCGATCAGCGCCTTGTGCGTGTGTTCTCCGGCCGCCCATCCCAGCGCCGGCAGCGCGAGCAATAGCAGCGGCATGGCCAGGCAGTGGAGCAGGCACAGTGTGGAGGCGGCGATGCCGGTGGCGTTGGCGATGCCGGCCAGCTTGTTCATCGTTTGCCCCGCCATCAGAAGAAGTAGCGCAGCGACGCTTCGAGCTGGGCGCGCGGCACCGGCGACACCAGCAGGCCGGCGGCGCTGCCATAGGCGATGTCGCTGGCGAACTCGCGCGGCTGCAAGGTCACCGCCGGCGGGCCCGGAATGGCGCGGGTGGAACGGCTGGTGCGGCTGGAGCGGGAGCGCGCGGCGGCCGGCGAACGGTGTGGGCGTGGAATCATGGGTGTCGGAAAAAAAAGCGTCAATGCAAGAAGGTTGCAATAATAAACGGCTGTGCCACATAATGCAATACAGTTGCATTTGTGCGCTGCGCGCCGCCCGTTCCGCCCTGCGGTCAGACTTGGGGGGCGCCGAGATAGCGCGCGGCGAATTCTTCCTGGGCAACGGGCTTGCCGAGCAGGAAGCCCTGGACGATGTCGCAGCCGGCCTCGCGCAGCCAGTCCAGCTGCGCCTGTTCCTCGACGCCTTCGGCCACGACCGCCAGACCGAAACCGCGCGCCAGCGCCAGGATGGCGTGGACGATGGTTTCTCCGCGCTGGGGCAACAATTGCACGAAGCTGCGGTCGACTTTGAGCTGGTTGATCGGGAAGCACTGCAGGTAGGCCAGCGACGAGTAGCCGGTGCCGAAATCGTCGATCGCCAGCCGCACGCCGAGCCCGCGCACCGCCTGCATGAAGGCGATGGCGCCGTCGACGTCCTCCATCAGCACGCTTTCGGTCAGCTCCAGTTCGAGCCGGCCCGGCGCCAGGCCGCTTTGCGCCAGGGCGCGCGTGACATCGTCGATGAAGCACGGTTCGCGCAGCTGGCGGGCCGACATGTTGACCGCCAACATCAAGGCCGGGGCGCCGGCGCGCTCCCATTCGGCGACCTGGTCGCAGGCGCGCTGCAGCACCCATCGGCCCAGTTGCACGATCAAGCCGCTGTCCTCGGCGATCGGAATGAACTCGGCCGGCGACACCGGGCCGTGCTCGGGATGGTTCCAGCGCAGCAGCGCCTCGACCCCGACCAGCGCGCCGTCGGCGCAGCCGAATTGCGGCTGGTAGTGCACGGACAGCCGGTCCTGCTCGATGGCGCGGCGCAGCTCCCGTTCCAGCGCGGCGCGGCGCTGGGTGGCGGCCGTCATGGCCGGCACGAACTCGGCGAGCCGGTTGCGCCCGCCGTGCTTGGCGTGGTACAGGGCGGTGTCGGCGCTGCTCATGAGCTCGCCCATGGTGCCGGCGTCGTCCGGATACAGGCAGAAGCCCACGCTGGCGGTGGCGAAGAACTCGCCCTGCTTGAGCCGGAACGGCGCCTGCAGCGCCTGCGTCACGCCGGCGGCCAGCGCCAGCGCGGCGGCGCGGTCCGGCACCGGGCCGGCGATGATCGCGAACTCGTCGCCGCCGATGCGGCCCACCAGGTCGGTCGGGCGCACCGCGCCGGTCAGCGCCTCGGCCACGTGCTGGAGCAGTTCGTCGCCGACGGCGTGGCCGGCGCTGTCGTTGACCATCTTGAAGTTGTCGAGGTCGACCAGCAGCAGCGCCAGTTGCCACCCTTCCGCCTGCGCCCGCTCGAGGTCGGTGGCCAGGCGCGCGTAGGTGGCGTGGCGGTTGGGCAGGCGCGTGACGTGGTCGGTGTGGGCCATATAGTCGAGCTTGCGCTCGGCGGCCGCCGCCCGGGCCCGCGTCTTGCGGCCCAGCGCGGCCACCACCAGCATGGCCAGCAGCGAGGCGACCGCCAGCAGGCCGAGGTAGCGCAGCAGCGCCGCGCGCAGCTTGGCGGTGCTGGTGTGCAGCACCGTGCGGCCCAGCGTGGTGTCGCGGTAACGTACCGCGTCGCTCACGGTGATCATGCCGTCCGGCGCGGCGCCGTCGGGCGGCTGGCGCGCCGGCAGGCGGCTGTCCGGATAGGAGAACTCGGCGAACAGCTTGCCTTCCTTGTCGTAGACGCCGACCGCGCGCAGGCCGGGGGCGTAGCGGAACGCGTGCAGCGCGTCGCGGCCGGCGTCGCGGTCGCGGAACATCAGCGGCGCGGTCACGCTGTCGGCCACGATCGCCGCCTGCACCCTGGCGCCCTCGATCAGGGAGTGGCGCATGTCGAGCAACTGGTAGGCGATCAACACGGCGCCGGCGATCACCAGCGCGGCGGCGGCGGCGATGATCTGGCCGGTGCCGAGCGCGCTGGAGATCGGCGCCGGCGCGAGGGCGGGCGGGCGTTTCATCGGACGTTCCTCGCCAGCTTCAACAGGCGCGAGCTGAAACGCAGGCCGACCCGCGCCGCCTCCACGGTGTCGATGTCGAAACGCAGATGCTGATCCTCCTCGACCAGCGCGACGGCGCCGGCGTAGCCGTTCTTGGGCTCGTCGACGATGGCGAGGGTGCCGCCGGCGGCGCCGGCCGGGCGCTGGGCGCCGGCGCGCAGGACGACTACATCGCACTGGATTCCCGGGCCGGGTTCGAGCACGGCGAGCTTGCGCTCGCCGACCGGCTTGCCCTGCAGCTTGCGCAGGCTGTCCCACAGGGCGTGCGCGCTGCTCAGGCAAACGGTCAAGGGCCGCGCCGCCTCGGCGCCGGGCCAGGTGGTGAACTGGGCGATGTTGTAGACGTAGGCCGCCTTGAGCGCGGCGTCGTCGGACTGCGCCCAGCCGGCCCGCGCCAGCACGAGCAGCGACAGCGCGGTGCACCACAGCAGCACGAGTTTCATGGTGTTCGGTTCAGAATGCATAACCGATCTTGGCGGTAACGGTGCGCGCCGCGCGTGGAATCGCCTCCTGCACGAACGCCGGGCCGGCCGGGTCCGCGTAGCGGTGGTCGGCCGCGTTATAGAAGCTGATGGACCAGTCCAGGCCGCCCGCGCGCCTGCGCGCCGGCGCCAGGGTCAGGTTCCAGGTGCAGAAGCCGGCGGTGGCGGCGTTTTCGGTGAGCCGGTCCGACATGCATTGTCCCTCGACGCCAAGCGCCAGCGCGCCGCCGGTGCCGGGCAGCGGCCAGGTGGCGTTGAGCTTGGCCAGGTGGCGGGGCGAATTGACCGGCCTGGCGCCCCCGCCATCGCGCACCTGTTGCCAGGAGTAGTTGGCGCGCAGCCGCGCGCCGCCGGCGAACAGGCGCTCGGCCGCCAGCTCGACGCCCCGCGCCGAGGCGCGCTCGGTATTGTCGAAGATGAGCATGCCGTCCTCGCGCAGGGTCTCGGCGATCAGGCCGTCGATGTGGTAGTGGAACACCGCCAGCGACAATTTGCTGTAGGCGTCGGGCCGGCGCTCCCACACCAGTTCATGGGTGGCGATCTCCTCGGCGCGCAACCCGGTGTTGGCCGCCTGGCCGCCTTCGCCCACGCCCGCCGCGTAATACGACTCGTAGGCGTTGGGCGAGCGGTAGGCGGTGCCGTGGATCAGCTTGAACGTGTCGCGCGGCGTGGCTTGCCAGATCAGCGCCGCGCGCGGATTGAAGCGGGTGCCGGTGATGCTGTCGCGGTCGAAGCGCAGGCCGGCGTTGAGCAGCAACTGCGGCGCCAGCCGCACCTCGTCCTCGACGTAGGCGCCCAGGCGGTTGTCGGCGCGGCGGTCGTCCAGATTGCGCTGGTACGGGTCCAGATCGAAGTTGAACTGGTCGCGCCGCGCGTTGCGCTGTGCGTCCAGGCCCGCCACCAGCTTGTGTCCGGCGATGCCGGTGAACGTGGCGTTGACGTTCAGGCCGTACCACGCGGCGTGGTCGCCATCGATGTTCCGGCGCGGCAGGCCCTCGTCGTCGGGGTAGCTGCCCGCGCCCAGGTAATCGGCGCGGCCCCAGTCGACGCGGGTCGACAGCGTCATGGTATCGCTGGGCGCGGCACTGTACGAGACGCTGGCGAAGCTCTGCGCGTCGCGCGTGTAGTTGGGGGTGTTGAACACCGCGCCGAACGAGGCCGTCGGCACGCCCTTGACGCGCGTGACATGGCCGGCGCTGAAGCCCCAGCCGTCGCGGCCGGCCTTGATGAAGGCGCCGCGCGTGCGCTGGTAGTCCAGGCCCACGGCCAGGCCGTTGTTCTGGTCCGGCGTATCGAACTCGGACGCGTACAGCGCGCCGCCGCGCCGCGTGGCCGCCCGGACCGACAACAGCACGTCGGTGCCGTCCTGCGCGTGGTAGCCGTAGCTGGCGCGGGCGCGCCGCTCGCCCTTGCCGCCGATCGACAGCGTGCCCTGGGGGCCGGCCATGGCGCTGCCGGTCTTGGTGATGACGTTGATCACGCCGAACAGCGCGTTCGAGCCGTAGACGGCGGCGCCGGGGCCCGGCACGTACTCGATGCGCTCGACCAGGTCCATGTCGACCAGGCTGTCGTCGCCGATGCAGGCCTGGTCGTACACGCTGTCGTTGACGCGCACGCCGTCGATCAGCAGCAGGAAGCGGCTGTCGTAGTCGCCGGGGCGCAGGAAGCCGCGCGCGCCAAGGTAGTCGTAATTGCGGTCGCTCGACACGTACAGGCCGGGCAGGGTGGCCAGGGCGTCGCCCAGGGTGCGCCAGCCGTGCTCGCGGACATCCTGCGAGGTCAGCACGGAGACCGCCGACGGCGCTTCGCTGACGCGCTGGGCGAAGCGCGAGGCCGAGGTCACCATGGTGACCTCCATCAGGCTCTCCAGCGGCAAGGTGCTCAGTTCTTCCGGGGGCGCGGCTCCGGCCGCCGACGCGCGGGCGGCCTGCAACGCCACCATTGCAAGGAATGTGACGCGGCGGCGCGCTGCACGGCGGTTCGATGTCTTCACGGTAGGGATCTATTATTGGCTTATGGAAAGTATGTTACCCCCTGTGAAGATGTCGAACGCCGTTTTTTAACAATTTGAAAATGTTTCTGTGCGCAGTTGCAACAGCGCGCGGAGCGAGGTTGCGCCGGGTTGGCGGATCGTTTAGGACGGACCGTTCAGACCCGAACCGCCTCAAGCAAAAGCGCGTGCTCGAAGCGCAGCGTCACGCTGGGATTGCCGGCCCCGCCGCGCACCTCGCCCAGGTCGCGCCCGCCGACATAGTCGCGCAGGCGCCAGCGCCCGGCGCCAAGGCCGCGTATCTCCACCGGCCCCTCCCAGCGCGGCGCGTAGAAGGCGAAATACAGCGTGCCGTCCTTCTCCACGGCGTGGCCTTCGGGCTTGTCGAAGCCGATGTCGTACAGCTCGCCCCGGTATACGCCCTTGGGCAGCATCTTGTCGCGGTAGATGCCGATCCACTTGCGCCACTTGTCCTCGCGCTGCGGCGTCAGCAGGAAGCTGTCCTTCGGCTTGGGATCGACCGGCCAGGTGAACTTGGTCGACAGCACCGCGCCGATGCCGATGGTCGAGGCGAAATCGTCGCCGCCGTCGCTCAGCTCGACGTGGTCGCCCGCGTACGGCGCCGACGGTCCCATCAGCGCCTTCAGCGTCTTTCCCTTGTGGCGCACCTGCCACGACGACAGCGGGTCGGCGGCCGGCGCCTGGTTCATGTACGGCATGTTATGGAAGGAGTAAGAGGTGCCGCAGGGGCACAGCTCGACGACCGCCTTCGGGTTGATTTCCATCGCGGTGTCGTACACCATCTTCCAGAAATCCTGCAGTTTCTCGACCGATTCCTCGGGGCGCGCGTGCTTGTGGGCCGGGTTGTGGCAGGGCGCGACGCCGTTCAGGTGCTGGCCGTCGAGCTTGAGGCCCTGGTAGCCCCATTCGCCGAGGATCTTGCGCACGAGGTCGCGGGTCATGTCGATGGTGGGCTGGTAGGCCGGGCACAGGTACAGGCTGTTCCACCAGCTGACCAGCTGCGGCGCGCCATCCTTGTCGAGCAACAGCATGTCGGTGTGGTCGTGCAGCAGGTCCGAGCCCGGATCGACGGCCAGCGGCGTGATCCACAGGCGCGCCTTCAGGCCGGCTTCCTTGATCGAGCCGACCAGGCCGCGCATGTCGGCCTCGCCGCCGGGGAATTTCTTGGTGTCGAGCTTCCAGTCGCCCTCGTTGGTCTGCCAGCCATCGTCGAGCACCGCCCATTCGAGGCCCAATTCCTTGGCTTTTTTCAAGGTGCCGACCATCAGCGGGACCGTGAAGTCGCGCTCGTAGCCCCAGGCGCACCAGATCGGCTCGTAGCATTCGTCGGGGCAGTCTGGCGAGCGCAGCCCGCGTTCGGCCATCACCCGGCGGTAGCGGTCCAGCGCGCCGAAGTAGTCGCCCGTGTGCAGCGCCAGGAAGGTGTCGAGCGTGGCGAGCGATTCGCCCGGTTGCAAGGTCGCTTCCAGTTCGCATTCGACGGCGAGCGCGGCGCCGCCCTCGACCGCCCGCACCGGCAGGGCCACCAGGCGCGGGACGGTGTCGATATGGCCGACGGCCAGGCCGCAGTCGCGCTGCCAGACGTCGGCGGCCGGCGTGCCGCTGCCGTAGTCCGAGGCGTTCATGCCCATGAAGTTGCGCTGGTCGAAGCCGGCCGTCAGCGGCTGGATCCAGTCGCGCCGGTCCAGGTGGCTGGCGCCGGAATAGGTCCAGAACTCGGGCTTGCGGCCGGCGGCGGCCTGCAAGGTGTGTGCGCTGTTGCTCCAGGCCGCGATGGCGAGCGGCGCGGTCCCGGTGTTGCGGTAGCCGACGCGGAGGATGGCGAAGCCGGGATGGCGGTCGTAGAAGGTGACGTCGACGGTCTTCTCGACGCCCTCGGCGGCCGCGCCGGTGAAGCGGTGGCGCACGCCGGCGCCGTGCGGGCCGTCGACGCGGTCGGCGGCCTGCGCCGTCAGGGCGAAGCGCTCTATCCAGCGGCCATTTTTTAGGCGCAGCCGTTCGCTGGGCGCGAAGGCGGTGATGGCGGCGGCGCGGGGCCCGTGTTTGGACACTACGCGGCAGCGCAGCTGGCCGTCGAATTCGAGCGCCATGGCGGCGTCGCCGATGCGCGCGACGTTCTTGCCGCCGGCCTTGGTGGTGGCCGTCGTGGCCGCCTCGGCGGCCCAGGCGGTGGAGGCCACCGGCACCGCGACCGCCGTTCCGGCCAGCCAGCCCAGCAGCGTGCGGCGCCGCTGGTCGTGCTGCTGGTCGTGCTGCTTGTCGTGTTCCTTGTCGTGGTCGTTGACGTTGTCCCGGTCGCTGGTTTTTTGATGCGCTTGCTTCATACATCTCCTCGTCTGTCTTGTAGGTGGACTGCATGGCCGGCGCGGGGCGGCCGCAGCGACCGCCTATACCAGCACGACTTGCGCGCCGCGTGCCCGCAGCGCTTCGACCGTTTCCGGCGCCGCGCCGGCGTCGGTGATGATGCGGTCGACTTGTTCGATCTTCGCGATCACGGACAGGCTGCGCCGCCCGATCTTGGACGAGTCGCCCACCGCGACCACGCTGCGCGCGATCTCCAGCATGCGCGAGTTCAGGCGCGCTTCCAGCAGATGCGGCGTCATCACGCCGATCTCCGGATCGAGGCCGTCGAAGCCGAGGAACAGGATGTCCGCGTGCAGACCCTGCAACGCCGCCTCGGCCTGCGGCCCGCCCAACGAATAAGAACTCGGTCGCAGCACGCCGCCCAGCATGATCAAGGTGACGTGCGGCGCGCCGGCCAGCAGCACCGCGATGTTGAGCGCGTTGGTGATGACGTTGATCGACTGCAGCTTCAGGCCGCGTATCTGCTTGGCGATCTCCGCCGTCGTCGTGCCCGAATCGAGCACGATGGTTTGCCCCTCGCCGATCAGTTGCACGGCCGCCTCGGCGATGCGCATCTTCTCGGCGCGGCGCAGGGTTTGCTTGACCCCGATCGGCAGGTCCTCGTCGGCCCGCTGGGCCAGCGCGCCGCCGCGCGTGCGCACCACGGCGCCGATATCGGCCAGCGCGTTCAGGTCGCTGCGCACGGTCACTTGCGAGATGTCGAACATCGTCACCAGTTCGGCCACCGTGATCCGGCCGCGCTCGGCGACCAGCTCGCGGATATGGCGGCGCCGTTCTTCAACGAGCAGGTTGTTGTCGGCTGGCGCGTCCTTCGCTGTGGCTTTCGTTTCCGTCTTTTGGTTTTTTTTCATTGCCGATCTTTCCGATTTTGCGCAAATAAAGAGTGTTCCCGATGATACAGGACGCCCAGCGCGAAAAGAATCGAAAGTTCGGCGATATTCCCGGTTCAGCCTTTGGCGGCCCTTGCCGACGCGTTTTGCCAAGCGTTCGGGAAGGTTTTTTCGGCGTTTTCCCGGAACAGCTTGTCGATTACGCGGCGCGGCAGGGACAAACCGCGTGCGGGCGTGTCCAGTTCAGGCACCGTCACGCTGTCGCCGGTCGCGAAGTAGCGCCAGTCGCGCCGCCAGACGGTGTCGAGGTCCTTGGCGAACTCCTGGTCGGGCTGGGCGGCCGATTGGGCCAGGTCGGAGCCGTACATCAGCCGGTCCTGATAGCGGATGAAGAATGCCCGCACCCGCCCGCGGTCGCGCTGCGACTGGTATTGCAATTGGCCGATGCGCGCGGCGACATCGACATTGACGGCCGG
This sequence comes from uncultured Duganella sp., assembly GCA_963511605.1. GTDB lineage: Bacteria > Pseudomonadota > Gammaproteobacteria > Burkholderiales > Burkholderiaceae_D > Rugamonas. The sequence goes on from CAUPJZ010000003.1 coordinate 327,768, forward strand.
GTGGGCGTCCAGAAAACCCGCCAGCCGGTCGATGTCCCATTCGAGCGACGCCAGGTGGACGCCGGTGAAGCGTAATGCCGGATGCTTGGCCAGCAGGCGGTCGCGGGCGGCCATTTGCTGGTCGTAGCTTGGCATTTCCGGGTGCCGGTACATGTGGTAGGCCGGATGGGCCTTGAAATACTCGCGGTCGCTGTTGACCGTCATTTTGTCGAGCGGCAGCCAGCAGTTGTGCGGTTCGCCCTGGTGGCCCAGCACCATGGCGCCGCGTTGGGTCAGGCCGTCGAACAGGCGGTCGAAGCGGGCGTCGTCGACCATCACCAGTTTGCCGGTGGCGTCGCGCAGGTCCATGCCGATGTTTTTCCAGACCTTGACGCCGACGGCGCCGTCGGACAAGGCGGTGTCGAGGTCTTCGAGGGTGGTTGCGGTCCAGTCTTGGCGCTCGAAACCATTAGTGGAAAATGTCGCGACCCAGGCGACATCCTTTGGGTGGGCGTGGGCCAGTTTGCTGGCCACTTCCCGTTGCCGTGCCGGGGGAGGGAAGTCGCCGTAGTCGACGTTGATGGTCAGCGCGCGGAAGTTGTCCTTGCGGGCTTGCGCGAGGTAGGCGGTTTGGCTGTCGCCGTGCAGGTGCAGGTGGGCGTCGATCTTCGGTACCTTGTCGAAGTCGGCCATGGTGTAGTTGTCGTTGGCGGCTTGCGCCGGCAGGGCGGCCAGGGCGCCGAATACGATTGAAATGAGGGTGGAACGCATTGGTGCTTCCTCTTGTATTGGTGGTTTATTTATGCCGCGTGTCCGCACGCATGGCCGATTACGCTTCGCTAATCCGCCCTACGTGACTCCGTAGTTAAGCGGCTGGCCTGCACCACGATGGACGTAGGGCGGATTAGGCGGAACGCCGTAATCGGCCATCTATGCGTCGTCGATATCGTATGCATGACCAATCACGCCGCGCCAACCTGCGCCAACCCGGACAAACGATGCAACGCGATGGCGTCGAGCGGCGTGCCGGCGTTGCGGGCGGCATACAACGCCGCACCGATCACCGGCGCGAACTGCGGCGGCGATACCCGGTATGGCCGCGCGCGGCCCGCCAATGCCCTGGTGAGCGGCATCCGCAACGGCCCGTCCGCCCCAACCAGTCCGCCGGTGAACGACACCGCGACCTCGACCTCGTCCGCCACGCCCAGCGTGGCGCGCACCGCATCGACCAGGGCCGCCAGCTCGCCGGCGGCGGCGTCGATGATCGCCACCGCCTGCCGGTCGCCCAGCGCGGCGGCTTCGCTCACAAGCCGCGACAATCGCGCCACGCCGCTGCGTTCGCGCTTCAGATCGCCGTAGACCACGCCGCACAGGTCCAGATCCTCCCGCAGCGCCAGCCGCTGGCGCACCAGTTCATACAGTTCGCCGCGCGGTGCACGGCCGTCGCTCATGCGCGAGAACAAGCCCAGCCCGGCGCGGGCGATCCAGTGGGCCGAACCCTCGTCGCTGAACAATTCACCCCAGCCGCCGGCGCGCGCCTGCCTGCCGCCAAACTCGCCGTAGGCCATCGAACCGGTGCCGGCGATGACGCTGATGCCGTCGGCGCAGGCCAGCGAGCCGGCCCAGCTGCACACCATGTCGTTGCCGCAGCGATAGCGGTCATGGCCGAGGATGGCGCGCGGCAGCGCGTCCAGCGCGGGCATGACGGCGCGGTCCTCGCCGTAGGCGGGCAGGCCGAAGAAGGCCTGCGCGATATCGCCGGCGCCGATGCCGGCGGCGGCGAACAGCGCCCGGCAGCCGCGCTCCAGCATCGCGGCCGCGCCATCCATCCCCACCTCGAGATAGTAGGCGCTGCCTTCCTCGTGGCGCGCGCGCACGTTGCCGTCCGCGTCTACCAGTGCGAACGCGGTCTTGGTGCCGCCGCCGTCAACGCCCAGAAACATCGTTTTTTCCTTCACATGGATAGATCGTCACGCCGCGCACCACGCGGTTGACCGTGCCGGAGACGCTGGGCGTGTCCGGGCGCAGGCCAAGGTCGAGCGATTGCAGCAGCGCGTAGCATTGGCAGAATACGATATACGGCAGCGCCAGCGCCAGTTCATCGGCGTCGCCCATGCCGTCCAGCAGCAGGCAACCGTCCCCCAGCGCCGGGTCGGCGATGCCGCTCAGCGCCAGGACACGGCCGGCGCGGCCATCGTTGCGCAGCTCGCGCAGCAGGTCGAGATCGTAACGGCGCGCGTGCGCGTCGTTCGACAGCATGGCCACCACCAGGGTGCGGTCGTTGACGATGGTCTTGGGTCCGTGGCGGAAACCCAGTGGCGAATCGAACAGCGCCACCACTTGGCCGTCGGTCAGTTCCAGCAGTTTCAGCGCGGCTTCGCGCGCCAATCCCCGCAGCTCGTTGCTGCCGAGGTAGACGACGCGGTCGAAGCGCTGCGCCACCAGCTCGTTCAGCAGCGGCAGGGCGCCATGCAGCAGCTGGCGCGCGGCGGCCGATGGCGCTTGCACGGCGTCGTCCGCGACCGCGTCGAATGCCAGCGCGGCCGACAGCAGCATCGAGGTGAAGCTGGTGGTCATGGCGAAGCCACGGTCGTGCGTCGCCTCCGGCAGCAGGATCGCCAGCGCGTTGGCGCGACCCCCGGCCATGCGATACAGCTCGCCGTCGGCGTTGCAGGTGATGACCAGGTGGTGCACGTCGGCGACCAGCTGGTCGGCCAGCGCGACGGCCGCCACGCTTTCCGGGCTGCTGCCGGAGCGGCCGAACGAGACCAGCAAGGTCGGCACGGCCGGTTGCAGGAACGACAGTGGGCCGGATACCAGGTCGGTGGTCGGCACTGCCTCCGCGCGCAGGCCTTGGCGCAGCAGGGCGGGGACCAGGCATTCGCCGATGAAGGCCGAGGTGCCGGCGCCGGTCAGCACGATGCGCAGGTCCGGCCGCGCCAGCAGCGGGGCGAGGAAGGCGTCGAGGTCCGCGCGCCGGCTTTTCAGCAGTTCGGCGATCTTCGGCCAGACGGCGCTTTGTTGTGCGACTTCGCGCGCCGTCAGGCCCGCGCCGGCCGCGTCCAGCACTTCTTCGTCGATGCCGATGATGCTTGTTTTACTATCCACTACTAACATGTTTCCAACTCCTTTGTTGCGGCGCCTGCCGTGCAGGCGTCCATATATTGGCGCAGCACTTTGGCCACGCCCTCCTTGAGCAAGTCGGTCGGCCGGTTGCGCAGGCGGCCTTCGCGCACCGCTTCGTACTGGGCCGGCAGGTACTGGCTGAGCAAGGTCAGCGGCGGCGCGTTGTGTTCCAGGTAATCGATCAACGCGGTCTGGGCCTGCTGGATCGCCGGGTGCGGCCAGTAATAGCGAATCCGGTCGCTCAGGCTGTACTGCTGGTCGAAGCGGACGCGCACCGGGTCGCCGTAGTACTTGAGCCAGTAGCCCGGCTCGGCGCGCATGGTTTCCAGCACCACGTTCTTGAAGTTCGAGCCGGGACGGCCGTCGAGCATTTCCTCCTCGATGTCGGCCAGCGCCCACAGCGTCTCGCGCAGCGCGAAGGTCAGGCCGGGGCCGACCTTGAGGATGGCGAAGTGGTCGCGCACCAGCGCGGCCAGGCTGTCGCGGATTTGGTAGTCGGTCGAATGGGCCTCGTAGACCAGGGTCGATTCGCCCTCGATGAAGCGGCTCAATTCGCGCGCCTTCTCGGGGCGGTAGTCGATCACCTTGTGGTGGTCGAACTCGACGCCCGGCTGCACCACCAGGCCGACCACGCGCGGCCACGCGGCGTGCAGGCCGGCCTCGGCGAATGCTGCGCGGTGCACCGCGCTGGTGGCGGCGGCGGCCTGCGGCGTGGTGACCGCCAGTTCGTCCAGATCCTCATGCGCGCCGCCGGGCACCGGCACCTCGGTGCCGACGATGTAGACCGGCGCCTCGCCGCCGGCCTGCTTCCAGGCGGTTTCGGCGACCGCGCACAGGCGCGCGGCGCGGCGGGCGACGATGGCGTCGGGCAGGGGCACCGGATCGCCGGCGCAGGACATCGAGCAGTCCAGATGGATCTTGCGGAAGCCTGCCAGCACATATTGTTCGATTAGCAGCTCGGCTTTCGCCATGGCGTCGTCCGCCGGCTGGTCCTGCCAGGCGTTCGGGCCCAGGTGGTCTCCACCGAGCAGCACGCGTTCGCGCGCCAGACCGACCTTGTCGGCGATGCCGTACACGAAGTCGCGGAAGGTGGCAGGCGTCATGCCGGTGTAGCCGCCATCCTGGTTGACCTGGTTGGAAGTGGCTTCGATCAGCACCGGCTCGCCGGCGGCCGCCGCCACTTCCATGGCCGCTTCGATCACCAGCGGATGGGCCGAGCACACCGAATAGATGCCGGCCGCTTCGCCGGCCTTGTGGCGCCGCACCAGATTGAGAAGATATTGCATGTCAGGTTCCTTGAAGTCTGTGTATTCAGGCGGTTGGGTTGTCGTCCGGCTGCAGCGCCAGGCATAGCGCGGCGCCCAGCGACAGCGCGATGCCGGCAAGCTTGTAGCCGTTCGGCAGCGTGGCCGCCAAGGTCATGGCGATCACCGTGGTCAGCAGCGGCGCGCCGGCGTTGACCAGCGGCGAGACCACCAGCGCCTTGCCGTGCCGGAAGGCGTGCACCAGGGTGAGGGCGCCCACCGCGTTGAGGATTTGCGTGACAGCGGCCAGCAGCGGTCCGCCCGGGCCGTAGTTGATCGGCTGCGAGAAGTCGGTCATGGCCAGCGCCACCGGAATGAACAGCAGGGCGCTCGCGGTCATGTAGAAGAAGATGCTCTCCGCGTCCATGCTGGCGTTGGCCAGTTTCATGAAGTAGGCTTGCAAGCCCCAGGCCAGCAACACGCCGATGGCCAGCACGAACCACAGTCCGTACTGTCGTGGCGCGCCGCCCGGCGTGAAGTCGAACAGCGGCAGCGCGCACACCGCGAGGACGATGCCGGCCACACCGAGCATGCCCGTGCGCTCGCGCAGGAACAGGTAGGACAGCGCGATGGTGATCACCGGCGAGAGCGAGATCAGCGGAAAGATCAGGTAGGTCGGTCCGGCCTTGACGGCGTAGAACAGGATCATCTGCCCGCCCGCGCCGAGCAGGCCTATCGTCAGTCCGAAGGCGATGGAGCGGCCGTCGCGCCGCACGCGCCAGCCATTCCGCGCCAGTACCAGCAGGGCCGGCGGCACCATCGTCAGCGCCCACACCACGTAAATCAGCGTTTCAGGGAAGCCGTTCTGGCCCGGCATACCGGCGAAGGCCCCCCACACGCCCCACAACAAGGTGGTGGTGAGCGCGTAGCCGAGCCAGCCGGTGGGGCGGGCGCCGGCTTTGTTCGTCATCGTCATCGAAGAGGTCATGTTTAGAACTTCACGCTCATGCCGGCGGCGTAGGTGCGGCCCCAGGTTTCAAAGCCGTACTGCGCGTCGGCGCGGCCCAGGTTGGAGCGCATGACCGCGTCGCCGAGGTTCTTGCCTTCGACGAACAGCGTGATTTTCGGCGTGATGTCCCACGAGGCCGAGGCGGTGATCCATGTCAGCGAATCGACCTTGTTCGGGAAACCGGCGATCACATTGGTGCTCTGCGTGTATTCGCCGGTGTAGTCGAACGAGATGGAGGCGTTGACGCCGCCCTTTTCATACAGGAAGCCGATCGACGAGGCGGTCGGCGCCACGCCTTCGAGCTGGCCGACATATTCGCCGCCCTGGTAGGCCTTGGTCCATGTCTTGGCGAACTTGGCGTTGATGCCGAAGCCGTTGTCGAACAGGTGCTGGACGCCGATCTCCATGCCGCGCACGCGGGCCTTGTCGCCGTTGACCGGGTGCGTGACCGTGTACAGGTAACCCGGCACGCCGATGTCGACCTTTTCGTCGGTCTGGTAGGTGACGAAATTCTTGATCTGCTTGGCGAAGACGGCCGCCGTGATCGCCGATTTAGGGCGGTAGTACCATTCGACGGACAGGTCCTGCTGCACCGCCGTCGTCGGTTGCAGGTTCGGATCGCCGACGATGTTGAGGATGTAGCTGCGGTCGAGCGTGTTGTCGGTGCGGGTCGGCGCCAGCTTGTCGAGCGAGGGGCGGGCCATCACTTTGGCCAGCGCGCCGCGCACCACGAAGTCGTCGCGCGCCCACCAGCTCAGGTTGGCCGACGGCAGCAGCTTGGTGTAGCTGCCGTCCTGCGACACCGGCACGGCCGGGCTGTAGGTCACAATCGGGCTGCTGGTCGGGATGTCGGGCGTGGCGTCGTCGATGGCGACGATCTGGTCGATCGCGCTGCGCGAGCTGGTCCTGGTGCGCACCAGGCGCGCGCCGATGTTGCCGTTCCAGTTTTCGCCGGACAGTTCCAGCTGGCCGTGCAGGGTGGCGGTCTTCTCGCGCACCGAGTAGGAATCGGTCGGCACGAACACCGGTTGCGATTTGCTGACGTCGAAGGTGTCGCCGGTCGGGTTGCCGCTGTCGTCCAGCACCGGCTTGCCGTCCAGGCTCTTGAGCGCGGCAAAATAGGCCGGCACGTCGAAGCGGATGAAGCTGCCGGGGAAGCTGCCGCCGGCGTTGCGCATGTAGTTCGGCAAGGTCATCGGGCTGACGACGTCGGCGCCCAGCGACGAGAAAGTGGTCGAGTACATATTGCAGTACTGGCAGGCGCCGCCGCTTTTCTCGTTGCCGATGGCGTTGCGGTCCTTCTTGCGGTTGGTGGCGCTGACGCCAAACTGCAATCCGTCGACGTGCCAGCGGCCGTCCAGCGACAGGCGGCCGTCGAGCGTGGCGCCGTCGACGGTGTCCTTGATGTCGGTGCCGGTCAGGCCGGCGAAGTGGACGCCGTAATCCTTGTTGCCCAGCCGGCCGGCCGCCAGCTCGGTGGCCAGGTCGCGGCCATCCTCGAGCGTGACGCGGATGTCCGGCAGGCGGCCGTTGTTGGCGCGGTAGTAGCCGGTGTTGCGGCCGCCGATGCCGGCGACGACAAAGCTGTCCTTGCCGCCGGAATTGCGCTCGGAGGTCGAACGGTACAAATCCCCCGACAGTTTGAGCGCCGGGCTAGGTTTCCAGTCGCCGTGCCAGCCCAGTTGCCGCGTATCGACCACGCGGTCGGTGGTCACGTTGCTCATTTCGGGCACCAGGTCGCTCACCGTCATGCTGGTGATCAGGCGGTCCTTGATGACCACGTCGGACCAGCGGCCGGGCGCGTGCTCGACGTAGTACGACTGCTGGTAGCCAACCTGCGGTGAGTCGAGGCGGGTGGCCAGCGCGTCGACCGTCATGCGGAACTGCGGCGTGACCTTCCATTCGAACGCGCCGGACAGCGCGGTGCGCTTCTTTTCCTCGAAAATGGAACCGAAGGAGATGCAGCATGGCGCCAGCAAACCGCTTTCGCCGTTGCCGATGGCGCCGTCGCCGTTGGCGTCGAAGCTGCCCGGCGAATCGGCGTTGAAGGTTTGGTAGCCGAGCGAATCGGTGCGCACGTTGCGCTTGGAGAGCACGGCGCCGACGATCACGCCCATCGTGTTGTTGTTGAAGGTGTTGCTGACTACGCCGGAGAGTTTGCCGCCGTTCTTGCGCGACAGGTCATTGCGGTCGCCCTCGAAGCGCACCGACGCGTGATAGCCGGGATTGTCCATCGGCCGGGCGGAGCGCAGGTTGACCGAGCCGCCGATGCTGCCTTCCATCTGGGCCGCCTCGGCCGATTTCATGACGTCGGCGCCGCTGATGACCTCCGATGGCAGCACGTCGAAGGCGAAGTCGCGGCCGTCGCCGTCGGTGGCGAGGATGCGCTTGTTCAGGGTGACGATGTTGTAGCCCGAGCCAAGACCGCGCACGTTGATGTACTGGCCTTCGCCGCCGCGTGTGCGGGAGACCGAGATGCCGGAGATATGGGTCAGCGAGTCGGCCACGTTATCGTCCGGGAAGCGGCCCAGTTCCGTCGCCGAGATCGAATCCTGGATCACGTCGGCGTTGCGTTTCAATTCCAGCGACCGGGCCAGCGCGGCGCGCGCGCCGGTAACGACGACGACCGGCGGCGCTTCTGGCGTTGCGCCGGAGCTATCCTGGACCGGCGCGGCCGGCGCTTCCGGTTGAACCTGCGCATATGCCATGCCGCATAAAGCCATCTCCACCGCCACCGCCATCAATGTGCGCCGAAGTCCCTTGCCGATTGCTCCATCCATGCCGTTCTCCCGTTTTTTGTTGTCTGGTACCGATAGTAATAAAACGAAATCGGAAATGCAAGTAACTTTCGAAGTCTTTCGTTAAGTGTTGTGCTAACCACATAAAAAGTCGGAAAACGACATTCAAGGATGAAAACGAAATAATTCGAAAGTTTCTTGTGTTTTCTTTGTTTGATTACTACTATTCTTTTCACGACCCGGATGAGATGGTTGGTCGCTTAACCTAACTGGAGAAAACGCCTATGAACTGTGTCAAAACTACCGTGAGCCGCGTGGTTGCCGGCCTTCTGCTGTCCACCTGCGTGGGCGCCGCGCTTGCCGCCAGCGTGACCGTCAACCCGGGCCAATCGATCCAGGCCGCCGTGGACCAGGCGGGCGCCGGCGATACCATCCGTGTGCTGGCCGGCACTTACGCGCAAAAGGTGTCCATCTCGGGAAAATCCGGCACCGCGAGCGCCTTTATCACCCTGAAAGGCGATCCCGGCGCCATCATCAGCGGCAGCGGGTTGAGCCCATCCGGCCGGCAGGGTCTGATCACGATCAAGAATTCGAACTATGTGCGCGTGGAAGGGTTCGACGTGACGGGGTTCACGTCCAGCGGCAGCAATACGCCGGTCGGCATTCTGATCGAAGGGAACGGCGCGAAGCTGCAGATCGTCAACAACAAAATCCACGACATCCGCAACACCAGCACCTGCAAGGACCCGTGCTCGGTCGGCGCCCACGGCCTGGCGGTGTTCGGCACGAACGCGACCGGCGTCACCGATCTGCTGGTGCAAGGCAACGAGGTCTATAAGAACGTGTTGCAGGCCAGCGAGGCGCTGGTCATCAACGGTAATGTGGACCGCTTCGAGGTGCTGAGCAACAACGTGCACGACAATAACAATATCGGTTTCGACTTCATCGGCTACGAGGGCGAGTGCTCGGGTTGCGGCGAGAACGACCGCGTGCGCAACGGCATGGTCCGTAATAACGTCGCGAAAAACAATTCAAGCACGACCAATCCCTGGTACGGCGGGGAGGGCTCGGCCGGCGGCTTCTATGTCGACGGCGGACGCAACATCATTTTCGACCGCAACATCTCGAGCGGCAACGACATCGGCTTTGAATTCGCGAGCGAACATAGCGGCAAGGCCACCGAAGACATCGTGATGAGCAATAATTTCGTCTACAACAACCGCGAGGCCGGCTTGTCGGTCGGCGGTTATTCGTCGGGCGCGGGCCAGGCGCGCCGCATCCATGTGAACAACAATTCCTTCTACAAGAACATGGGCTGGGGGACGGAGGTGGTGTTCCAGTACAAGGTGATCGACTCACGCTTCAGCAATAACATCTTCTATGGCGAAGGCACGATCGCGGAAAACTACGTGCAGGAGGGGAGCGGCTATAGCGGCAATGTGTGGGGCGTCAATCTGTGGTGGGGCAGCGCTTCCGGCTCGACCAACCTGCCGGGCACCCAGGTCAAGGCCGATCCGCGTTACGTCGCGCCGCAGACCGGCAACCTAAACCTCCAGCAGACGTCGCCGGCCATCAATGTCGGCAACGCCGGCGCCGCGCTGACCACCTGGACCTCGCCGCTGTGGGCGACGTATTTCCCTTCCGGCGCGATCCCGGTCAACGGCGTCAAGGACATCAACGGCCAGGCGCGGGCGGAAGGCGTGATCGATCTGGGGGCGGACGAGTACGGCACCGCGCCCTGACTGAAGTGCCGGGGCCTGGCGACGCCAACGCATCCGCCAGCCGGCAGATGAAGTTCTTTTGGTCCCCGCTTGAGCCGGCCCCGGCCGCCGCCGCAACGGCCGGGCCCAGCGCCCGCGTGGCGATGTGCCGGCCCAGGCTGCGATAGCTGTCGAATTGGTTCTCGTCGAACCATTGGTCGGCCGTCGTTTCATGCGGAAAAGCTGGATGCAAGCGGCTGTAATTGAAAATGTCGGCGTTCTCGCCGCCGGTCAGCGCCGGTTTCAGGTACAACAGCACGCCTTCATGGCTGCCGCCGTCGGCTTGGTGGTAGTGGATGCGGCCGGTGACGAAACTACCGCGCGGTATCCCTCCGGCCGCGCCGGGCAGTTTGCCCACGTCCAGCGTGATCGGGACGTTGAAGTCGGTCAGGCATTTGCGGATCGCATTGCCAAGGTCTTCGAAGCGGTCGCCGTTGTCGCAACTGGCGTCGACCACCACGATCAGTCGGCAGCGTCGCCGTACCAGTTCGTACAGTCCGAGGTTCTCGAAGTGGCCGCCGTCCGACAGGTAGACGAAATTGGACTCCGCGTTGGTCAAGCCGAACAGTTCCTTGACGATGCTGAGCAGGCCGAACGCCGGCGAGGCGCGCTGCCAGCTGGCCTGGGCGGGATTGGGCGACCACCGGCCCAGGCGTAGATTGAACAGCGTCATCAGGAAGCTCAGCGGCGGCGACGAGTGGTAGCCCATGTTGGGGCTCGCTGCGGCGCCGGAGATGGCGACGGCGGTGCCCAGTTTGATGCCGTTGTCGTGGTCGTCGCCGATGGCGCTGCGCGAGGCGTAACCGGCAGTGGGGCGAAAGCCGCCCACGCCGCCGTTCGCGGCCGGCAGTTCGAAGCCGCAAAAAGCCGGGCTGAAGACAAAGTTGGCGGCCTTGCGGGTCTGCCACGCCAGCTCGTTACCCTGCACCAGATTGACCGCGCTGTTGAACAGGTGGTACGGCCGGGGCACCGGCCCGGCCATCACCGCTTCCCCCGTCCGGGGGCGCAAGTGGAGCAAGTCCGCCAGCGGCAGGTCGTCGCCGGGATCGAATCCCGTGAAGGGATGGGGGAGGCGTTCGTTGTTGCTGGCGCCGAAATAGGCGCGTGACAGGCGCAGTCGATACATCATGTACAGCGAAAATTTATTGATGTCCACGCGCCAGCCGAGCAACACGGCGGCGAGTGCGCAAACGGCCATGGTGGGCTGGATATCGCGCCAGGCCAGGTTGTCGCTAAGCGTAAGGTGGCGGTCGAAGAACAGCGGCAGGACGGCGCCATCGTCGAAGAAGGGCGGGTAGGAGACTGGCGGCAGGGCGCCGGCGACCAGCGTCGTCAAGCCGGTGGTGAGCAGTCCGAGGAACAACACGCCGAACGCGTAAGGCGCCAGCTGCGCCAGCAGTTCCAGCGTGCCGGATTTGCCCGGTTGGCCGGTGGACTTGCCACTGCCCGAGCGCAGCCCGAGATAGGTGACCAGGGTGGTGAGGCCGGTGGCCAACGACGCCGACGTGGCGTAGCGGTCGAACGCCCAAGCCAGCAGCGGCGGCAGATAGAACGTTGCAGAGCAGACCACCAGCCAGGCGACCGCCATGATCACGGTCCAGGCGCCCTGCCGGGCCCACCATTCGCGGCTGGCGTCGCTGTAAAGGCGGCCGATCAGGCCGATCATCAAGGTCATCGTCACGCCGAAGACGCATAGCATGGCCGGCATGCCCAGCGTCACCAGATGGACGTTGATCAAGCCACTCAAGGCGGTGGCGCCGAGGCTTTTGCACAACCACACCATCAGCAAGGTGCCGACCGCCAGCGCGCCGATGGCGCACAGGGCGTGGCCCAGCGCTTCGAGGCCGGTTTGCCGCCACACGCCGGGTGGAAAGCCCCAGCGCTTCGGCGCGCCCGGTGTCAGCGCCGCATCCCGGTTGAGCTTTTGCGCGAGCGCCCAGCCGCAGCCCCAAAAAAAGGAGTACACCGCGCCGGGCAGTAGCAGCCAAGTGGCCTGGAGCGATGCCCATTCCAGGTTGTCCAGGTAGCCGATCATCTCGTCGCGGTACTGGACGAAGGCGATGCTACCGAGGAAGGCAGCGATCATCAGTGGGTAGCAGACGCTGCGCAGCACCCACTTCTGATTTTGCACCCAGCCGCATTTCTGCAGCACCGGCCCCTTGAGCGAGATGTTCAACGCCATGCTAAAGACGCACGCCAGGAAAATGAACGCGCTCAGCGGCCAGACGATGGCCTGTTGATGGTCGCGCAACTGGTCCACCAGCAGCAGCATCACGCGCGGTAGCAGGAACAGCAGCGCCATCCACGTCACCAGCATCGTCATGTTCAACATCGTGTTGCGCACGTAGGTGCAGATCAGCGTCCAGGTGTCGGCGGTGAACAGGCCGCTTTTCGGCGTCAGATAGTTGCTGTACTTCCGCAGGAATTGCACCTCCCTGGGCTCCGAACGGGGTACGGCACCGTTGCCGGCGCTGCGCAGCTTCTGCTCGACGCCTTCCACGCCTTTCTCTTCGACATGTATCCATTTGCTGAGCCAGCCGCCGATGTAGCCGCCGCCCGACACGGTGGAGAGATAGTCGAATTTGCTCAGCAAGCCCAGGTCCGCCAGCGCCTGCAGGACGCCGAGATTGAACGTGGCGCTGCGGATGCCGCCGCCGGACAGGGCCAGTCCTGCGAACTGCCGCCGTGCCGCCTCGTCGTAGAGCGAGGACAACACGGCCTCCGCCTTGGGTTGCGTGTCGTCGGCCGCCGTGGGCGACGATTGCGCCGGCGCGAGTAAAGCGTGCTCGCGGGCGAACACGTCGGCGAACGTATTCAGCGTTTGTTTTTCATCCATGCCGTCTCTCCTTGATTTTTCTCAAGTCGTTGAAGCCGCTTGCATGGTAAGCATACGCCCGCAGGCTGAAACTGAAAGACGTTATGATATAAAAAATATAACTGTTGTAATCGTGAAAATGTGTGCTAAGAAAATTGTAATTATGATATTTTTAAGGGTTGTCGAAAACGTGACGCTGCCGTCACGTCCTCGACTGCTCCCGCCCGCGACCGCGATACTAGAAACCCGGTGCCGGCACTTCCGGGATCTGGTTGTGCAAGCTGGCGTTGATCACGTTCCAACCGCGGATCACGGCGATCGCGTAGCTGATTTCGGCGATCGCGGTTTCACTGAAATGTTCCTTGAGCAGAGCGAAATCGGCGTCGGTCGGCTGCCTGTGGGGCAGCGCGTTGACCGCCTCGGCCCAGTTGAGCGCGGCGCGTTCGCTGTCGCTGAAGAACGATGCCGGCGCCTCGCGCCAGCCGGCGATGGCGTTCAGGTGGCGCGGGTCGGCGCCTTGTTTGATCAGGTCGCGCCAGTGCATGTCGACGCACACGCCGCAGCCGTTGATCTGCGACACGCGAAGATTGATCAGTTCGACCAGGCGCACGCCCAGCGAGCTCTTCTTGACCGACGCCGACAGCGCGATCATGGCTTGCAGATTGGCCGGCGCGGCCGAGTAGAAGGAGGAAATGCGGGCGGTTTGCGTCATGATGATGCCTTTCAAAGTTGGAGGCGCACGATTGCGCCTCTCATACCTTGTTAGACGGGCCGCTCGCACCGCCTGTGACAGCTTTTAAAAAATAGTTTGCGGGATGCCCGCCAGCTTGTCAGGGTTCCGCACCACCAGCACGGCGGCGATGCGGCCGTCCTCGATGACGAACGATTGCGCCGACTCCAGTTTGCCCTCGACATAGCGCAGCAATCCGGGCTCGCCGTTGACCCTGGCCTGGCGGTAGGCGACATTGTGCGGGTGCTGGTGTTCCAGCGACCAGAACACGCCCGCCACCCGGCCGGCGCCGCGCAGGATGCGCAGGAACGATTTGATCTTGCCGCCGCCGTCGGACACCAATTGCACGTCGTCGGCCATCATGGTCTTCATGGCCGCGCGGTCGCCGGCCTGGGCGGCGGCCATGAAGCGTCCCAGCAGGGCGCGATGCGTGTCTTTGGGCACGTCGAAGCGGGGCGTTTGCTGCCGCACCCGCTCCTGGGCGCGGTGCACCATCTGCCGGCAGGCGGCCTCGCTCTTGCCCAGTATGTCGGCGATGTCGGCGTAGTCGTGGTCGAACACTTGCCGCATCAGAAAGGCGGCGCGCTCCTCGGGGGACAGGCGCTCCAGCACCCATAAAAACGCCATGGACACCTCGCTGGCCATCTCGGCGCTGCTTTCGGGCGTGCGCTCGTCGAGCTCGACGAGCGGCTCGGGCAGCCACCAGCCGACGTAAGTCTCTCGCTCGGCCTGGCGCGCGCGCAGGCGGTCGATGGCCAGGCGGGTGGTGAGGGTGACCAGCCAGGCCTCGGCGGACTGCACGGCCAACTGGTCGCTGCCGTGCCAGCGCAGCCAGGCGTCCTGCATCACGTCCTCGGCGTCGGCGCGCACGCCAAGCATGCGGTAGGCGATGGCGAACAGGCGGGGCCGGAGGGCGGTAAAGGCGGCGGAGTCGGTCATGGTGTCTACAAGTGAGTGGTCTTCCCTGCTAGACGCGCGAATGGCGTGTTTTGTGACATCCTACCTCAACTGGCGCCCCCGCCCGGAATGGCCCGGGAGCGCCGTATCTCAGTGATCCGTATGCAGATACGACGGCGTTTTGGGCAGACGCGTGCTGAACAGGAAGGCGATCACCATCATCACCGTGACATAGATGAAGAACCAGTTCTCGTGGCCGAGGTTCTTGAACGTCAGGCCGACGAATTCGGCCGAGCCGCCGAAGATGGCGTTGGCGATGGCGTACGAAAATCCGACGCCCAGCGCGCGCACTTCCGGCGGGAACATCTCGGCCTTCACCAGGCCGCCGATGGAGGTGTACAGGCTGATGATCGCCAAGGCCACCGTGATCAGCGCGAAGGCGATGTAGGGGCTGGTGTTGCCGCGCAGGATGGCCAGGATCGGGTAGGTCGCCAGCGCGCCCAGCGCGCCGAACAGCATCATCGAATGCCGGCGGCCGATGCGGTCGGCCAGCATGCCGAACAGCGGCTGCATGCACATGTACAGGAACAGCGCGCCGGTCATGACCACGCTGGCCGTCTTGGCGGGCATGCCGGAGGTGTTGACCAGGTACTTCTGCATGTAGGTGGTGAAGGTGTAGAAGATCAGCGAGCCGCCGGCGGTGTAGCCGAGCACGGTGATGAAGGCGGCGCGGTGGTTCTTGAAGATGCCAGCCAGGGTGCCTGCATCCTTGTTCTTGCTGTCTTCCGGCTTGATCGTTTCGTGCAAGGTCCGGCGCAGCATCAGCGAGACCACGGCGGCGATGGCGCCGATCACGAACGGGATGCGCCAGCCCCAGGCCTTGAGTTCAGCCTCGGTGAGGAACTGCTCCAGCACCACCACGGTCAGCACCGCCAGCAATTGGCCGCCGATCAGGGTCACGTACTGGAACGAGGAGAAGAAGCCGCGCTGGCCGCGCAGCGCCACTTCGCTCATATAGGTGGCGGTGGTGCCGTACTCGCCGCCGACGGACAGGCCCTGGAACATGCGGATGATCAGCAGCAGGATCGGCGCGGCGACGCCGATGGTGGCGTAGGTCGGCAGCACGGCGATCGCCAGCGAGCCGCCGCACATCATCAGCACGGAAATGACCATCGATTTCTTGCGGCCGACGCGGTCGGCGATGCGGCCGAACATCCAGCCGCCGATGGGGCGCATCAGGAAGCCGACCGCGAAGACGGCGGCCGCTTTCAGGAATTCGGCGGTGGAGTCGCCGCTGGGGAAGAACTGGCTGGCGAAGTAGATCGACGCGAACGAGTAGACATAGAAGTCGAACCATTCGACCAGATTGCCGGACGACGCGCTGATGATGGCGAATACCCGCTTGCGTTTTTCTTCGGCGGTGTAGTGGGGGTGGTCGGTGGCGGCCATGTGGGTTCCTTGCGAGATAGTTGGATACTTTTCATCGCGGCGCACTATGGATGGGGCCGCAATATGGCTTGCGATTGTAAAGTATCCCAGCTGAAACCGCTGGCGCGTTAGGTTGAGGCCGTCCCGTCCCGGCTACGCGTCGTCGATCCGCCGCCAGAGACACAAGGTGGCAATGTGCGCCGGGCCGATTATCCGGAACAGGATTTCGCAGCCAGCTCCGCGTCGCAAGCGGGGCGTCAGGTCTTCGCACACGCGGAAGCGCATGCTTTGCGCGGGCAAATCGATGTGTTCGAGTTCGATGGCGTCGAAGTTGAAGTAGCGTTGCACCTCGCCGTGCACCGCTTTGAAGAAACTTTCCTTGGCGGAAAACACCAGGGTCAGGGGGACGTTGGGGCCGAGCCGGTCTTCGAATCCGGCGAGGTAGCGCAATTCGCCGTCATTGGCGACGATGGCGCGCACCTCCTGCGCGCCCTGGCCGCCGAGGATGTTTTCGATATCGATGCCCACGCCGTGATATCCCAGGGAGACCGGCAGGACAACCGCCGCCGCCATGTCGGCCGCGTGGGTGATGCTGCCGATCAGATCGGCCGGCCACAGCGGTTCGCGCATCCGGCCGGTGCCGATCTGGGGGATGTCCCGGCGCAGCGGCTCCATCGCCGATCGCGCGCACAAGCGGCCATAGAAGAACTCGCGCTGTCGCTTGGGCACGGCGGCGGCGATGTGGGCGGGACAATCGATGCCGGCTGAACGGAAGCTGTCCGCGTCGATCGGCGCCGGCTGGAAGCGGATGCAGGCCACGGGGAGCGTTGTCGCGCCGTCGACAGCCCAATCCAGACAATACACATGCTCTTGCAATATGGCGCTCACTAAAATTAACCTTGTGCGGTCGGTGCCATCATCTTACCGGAGGACGGGCACTGCCGGTGGAGGGAAGGGCATGGTATCGTGTTCGTTTTCATATCGCCGCATGACGGCTAAGGATTCCCATGTATCGAAACCCTGCCGGAGTACAACCATGACGCTGCGCCTTCGGGCGCGTATCGCGCTGGCCATGCTGGCGCTGACGGCGCCGGCCGCCGCGCAGCAGCTGGCGCCGACGCCGGACCCCGACTTGCCGTTGTGGGAGGTCGGCCTCTTCGGCGGCGCCGCCTCCACCCCGGCCTATCCCGGCTCCGAAGACCGTTCGACCCGCGCGCTGGTGCTGCCGATGGTGATCTATCGCGGCAAGGTGCTGCGCGCCGACCGTTCCGGCATCGGCGCGCGCCTGATCAACACCGAGCGGGTCGAGCTCGACCTTGGTTTCGCGCTGTCGCTGCCGGCCCGCTCCGACGACGTCGCCGTCCGCGCCGGCATGCCGGATTTGCGTTCGCTGCTGGAGTTCGGTCCGCGCCTGAAGGTGTTGCTGGCCGAGCCCACGGCGACGAGCCGCGTGCGGCTGGAGTTGCCGCTGCGGGTGCCGATCGAGCTGAAAAGCGGTTTTCGTCGCCAGGGCCTGGTGTTTGAGCCGCGCGTGGTGTTCGAGGCCGGCGACGGCACCGGCAAGTGGCAGGCCGACGCCAACGTCGGCGCGGTGTTCGGCAACGCCCGGCTGCATCAGTATTTCTACGGGGTCGAGCCGCGGTACGCGACGGCGACCCGCCCGGCCTACGAGGCGTCGGGCGGCTTGCTGATGACCCGGCTTGGCCTGAGCCTGTCGCGCAGGTTGTCGCCGGACTGGCGCGTGTTCGGTTTTACGCGCTACGACAATTACAGCCACGCGAGCAACCGCGAGAGTCCACTGTTCCTGCGCAACAGCGGCTTGTCGGTCGGCGCCGGCTTCACGTGGACGATACACCGTTCGGCGGCGCGGGCGTGGGAGTAGGCGTGGCCGGAGCCTGGCTCCGGGGTTGGCCCGGTCCGGCGGCCGCTTTGTTGTTCTGCGTCAACTATTCGGTTTAATTGCCCCGCTACAATAATGTCTCCACCATGTGTCACGGCCGGAGGCGAATGTATGAATCGGGGCGTCAACATCAGCATGGGCGGCGGCCGGCAGCGCGGCGCCATCGCCATCGTCTTCGGCCTGATGCTAGCCTGCCTGATCGGCTTCGTCGGCATCGCGCTCGATTTGGGACGCGTGTATAACCGCCGGGCCGACCTGCAGGCCGTGGCGAAAGTCGCCGCGCTGGCGGCGGCGCGCCGGCTCAACGGCACCACGGCAGGCATCGACGGCGCGGCCAGCCAGGCGCTGCTCGCTGTGAACGAGCTCAAGTATCGATACAACCAGTTGCCCGTCGCCTGGGACCAGCAGGCGCTGTCGTTCAGCGCCTCGCCGAACGGCGGCTGGGTCGACATCGACACGGCCCGCGCGGCCCCGGACGGCCTGACCTACGCGCGTGCCCGCACCGGCGATCTCGACGCGTCGATGGGGAACATCGAGCTGTTCTTCATGCGCGTGCTGTCCGATGCGCTGGCATCGATGGACGTCGCGGTGACGGCGGTGGCGGGACGTTCGACGATCGACGTCGCGCCGCTGGCGGTGTGCGCGCTGTCCAACGTCGCGGCCGCCCCGCGCGCCAATCCGGTGCCGACCGCCAACGTCGAATTGGTGCAATACGGTTTCCGGCGCGGCGTCGCCTACGACCTGATGCAACTCAACCCCAACGGCACCGGCGCCGAGAATTTCGTCATCGACCCGTTCTCGCCGCCCGGGGTCGCCGGCGCGCTGCCCAACATCGCGCCCGGCGTGGTCGGCCCCTATGTCTGCACGGGGCAACTCGGCATGCCGCGCGTGACCGGCGGCGTCCTGACGGTCGGCCGGCCGTTCCCGCTGGCGTCGCTGTTCAACCAGTTCAATTCCAGGTTCGACCAGTACACCGGCGCGCTGTGCTCGTATTCGACCGCGCCGCCCGACACCAATATCCGGCAGTACGCGTTCGGCGCCGCCGGCAGCGGTACGCCATGGATGGGCGTGGCCCCCGCCGGGCAGGTGGCGCAGTCGACCACCGTCGACGGCAAGCTGTGGACCGTCGCCGATCCGCTGCCGCAACCGCCGGGCACCACCGGCCCGATGTACGGGCCGCTGTGGGCCTACGCCAGGGCCGTGCCGTACAGCTCGTATGTGGCGGGCGCCGCCGAGCCGGCCTCCGGCTACACGGCGTTCCCCACCAGCGCTTGGGGCACGTTGTACGGGCCGGGCGCGCCCACCGCCACCGCGTCGTATCCCGGGGGCAGCTCCACACCCTACCGGGCCGCCAGCGGCGCCAACTTCCAGGCGCCGCCGCTGGCGCACAAGGGCGCGGCCGGGCGCCGGGTGCTGAATGTGGCATTGCTGTCCTGTCCGGTACCGGCCGGCGCGCTGTCGACGGCCACGGTGCTCGGCATCGGCAAGTTTTTGATGACGGTGCCGGCCACCGCCACCAGCGTTCGCGCCGAGTTCGGCGGACTGGTGGCAGAGCAATCGTTGGGCGGCGCGGTGGAGCTTTATCCATGAGGCGCGCGGACCCGCACGGCGCCCGGCGCCGGCGCGCCGGCGCCGTAACCGCCGAGTTCGCCATCGTGGTCACCCTGTTCCTGGCGATCGTCTGCGGCGTGGTCGAGATAGCGCGCCTGTTGTACATCTTTAACACGCTGCAGGTGGTCACGCAGCGGGCGGCGGCGGCGGCGGCGAACGCCGACTTCAGCGACGCGGCCGCGATGCGCGGCGTGCGCCAGCGCGCCATCTTTCGCGCTTCGGCCGGCACGCTGACGCTCGGCGCGCCGGTGACGGACGAGCACATCCGCATCGACTACTTGGCGCTGGCGGACGCCGGCGGCGCGGCGGTGAACGAGATCCCGGCCGCGTCGCTGCCGTCGTGCCCGGCCAACAACCGCGTCGCCTGCATGCAGAACCCCTACGGCCCGAGCTGCATCCGGCTGGTGCGGGCGCGCATCTGCGACCCGGCCGACACCGGTCAATGCGCCAGGGTCGCGTATCAGCCCATGTTCTCCTTCATCGCCATACCGATCAGCTTGCCGAGGGCGGCGGCCGTCATGACGGCCGAGACGCTGGGAGCGCCTCCGGGGCGGGCGCCGTGTCCCTGAGCGGCGCCGATGGCTGCTCCGGCCGGATCTTGAACCAGATCGAATACATCGCCGGCAGGAACACCAGGGTCAGGATCGTCCCGGCGAAGGTGCCGCCGATCAAGGTATAGGCCAGGGTGCCCCAGAACACCGAATGGGTCAGCGGGATGAAGGCCAGGATCGCCGCCAGCGCGGTCAACACCACCGGCCGGGCGCGCTGCACGGTGGCCTCGACCACCGCCTGGAACGGCGCCAGTCCGGCCTGTTCGTTGTGGTGGATCTGCCCGATCAGGATCAGGGTGTTGCGCATCAGGATGCCCGACAGCGCGATCAGCCCGACCAGCGCGTTGATGCCGAACGGCTGCGCGAACAGCAGCAGGGTCGGCACCACGCCGATCAGGCCCAGCGGGCTGGTCAGGAAGACCATCACCATCGCCGAGATCGAACGCACCTGGAAGATCAGGATCAGCAAGGTGGCCGCCAGCATGATGGGGAACAACGGCAACATCGCTTGCATCGCCTTGCCCGACTCCTCGATGGCGCCGGCCTCGTCGAGGCGATAGCCGGCCGGCAGCCTGTCCTTGATCGGCTTCAACTGCGCGCTCATCGCCGCCGACACGTCGGGCGGCTGCAAGCCCTCGGCGATGTCGCCGCGCACGGTGATGGTCGGCACGCGGTCGCGCCGCCGCATGACCGGTTCCTCGGCGCGTACGTCGACCGTGCCCACCTGCGACAGCGGCACGCGCTGGCCGTTGGCCCCGGCCAGGGTGAAATCGGCGATGCGGGCCGGGTCGAGCCGCGCATCGCCGGCCGAGCGCGCCACCACCTGCACCGTGCGGATGTCTTCGCGCACGGCGGTCAGCGGCACGCCGCTGAGCAGGAATTGCAATTGCTGCGCCACGGCGCTCGAACTCAGGCCGACGGCCTGCAACCGGTCTTGCTGCAAGGTAAAGTGCAAGGTCGGCACGCGCGTGCCCCAGTCGTTGTTGACCATGCGCATCATCGGGCTGGCGTTCATCACTTGCTGTACCTCGGCCGCGATGGCGCGCAGCGTGTCCGGGTCCGGCCCGCTGAGACGGTAGGCGACCGGGAACGGCGAGTAGGGACCGAACACGAGCTGGGTGACGCGCACGCGCGCCTCGGGGGCGATGCCGTCGGCGATGGCCTGGCGCAGACGGTGCTTGAGCGCCTCGCGTTCCTCCTGGTTATCGGTGCGCACGACGATCTTGGCGAACGACGGGTCGGGCAGTTCCGGTCCCATGGCCAGATAGAAGCGCGGCGCGCCCTGGCCGATGTAGGCGGTGACGATCTTCGCCTCCGGTTGCCTGGCCAGCCAGGCCTCGACCTTGGCGGTGCTGGCGCCGGTCTGCGCGATGGAGGACCCATACGGCATCTGCACCTCGACCAGCACCTCGGGACGGTCGGAGATCGGGAAGAACTGCTTCTTCACCACGGCCATGCCCGCCACGGACAGCGCGAACAGGCCGACCACCGCGCCCGCGACCAGCCACTTGCGGGCGATGACGCGCGACAGCACCTGGCGGAAGCGGTTGTAGCGCGGCGTGTCGTAGAGCGCCTCGTGGCCGCCTTCGACCTGTTTGAGCTCCGGCAGCAGCTTGACGCCGAGGTAGGGCGTAAACACCACGGCCACCACCCACGAGGCGATCAGCGCGATGCCGACGATCCAGAACATATTGCTGGTGTACTCGCCGGCGGTGGAGCGGGCGAAGCCGTTGGGCATGAAGCCGACCGCCGTCACCAGGGTGCCCGAGAGCATGGGCGCGGCCGTGTGGCTCCAGGCGTAGGCCGAGGCGGCGACGCGGCCATAGCCTTCCTCCATCTTGACGACCATCATTTCGATGGCGATGATGGCGTCGTCCACCAGCAGGCCCAGCCCCAGGATCAGCGAACCCAGCGTGATGCGGTCGAAGTTCTTGCCGGTGGCGGCCATGACGATGAACACCACCGCCAGCGTCAGCGGCACGGCCGCCGCCACCACGATGCCCACGCGCCAGCCCATGCTGACGAAGCACACCACCATCACCACCAGCAGCGCGACGAAGAACTTGACCATGAATTCGTCGACCGACGAGCTGATATTGACGGCCTGGTCGGTGACCTTGGTCAGCGCCATGCCCAGCGGCATGTCGGCGTTGATGGCGCCGACCTCCCGGTCGAGCGCCTTGCCCAGGTCGAGGCCGTTCCAGCCGTCGCGCATGATGATGCCGAGCAGCAGGGCCGGTTCGCCGCCGTTGCGTATCATGAACGTGGCCGGGTCCTCGTAGCCGCGCTGGACGGTGGCGATGTCCGACAGCTTCAGGGTGCGGCCCTGGGCCACGACCGGCGTGTCGCGGATCTTTTGCAGCTCGTCGAAGGCGCCGTCGAGGCGCAGGAACACCGACGGCCCCCTGGTTTCCACCGAGCCGGCCGGCGTGAGCACGTTCTGCGCGTTGAGCGCGGCGAACACCTCCTGTGGGCCGACACCCAGCGTCGCCAGGCGCTCGTGCGAGAACTCGACGAAGATGCGCTCCGGCTGCTCGCCGACGATGTTGACCTTTTTGACGCCGGGCACGTGCAGCAGGCGCTGGCGCAGTGTCTCGGCGTCGCGCACCAGCAGGCGCTGCGGTTCGCCCTTGGCTTTCAAGGCGAACAGGGCGAACGTGACGTCGGCGTATTCGTCGTTGACCATCGGCCCGATCACGCCGGACGGCAGGTTGCCGGCCTCGTCGCCGACTTTCTTGCGGGCCTGGTAGAACTGTTCCTGCACCTCTGCCGGCGGCGTGCTGTCGAGCAGGGTCAGGGTGGTGAACGCCAGTCCCGGCCGGGTATAGGTCTCGCTGCGGTCGTACCAGCGCAGTTCCTGCAGGCGTTTCTCGAGCTTCTCGGCGACCTGGTCCTGCATCTCCTTCGCGCTGGCGCCGGGCCAGGCGGTGACGACGGTCATCACCTTGACGGTGAAGGCGGGATCTTCCGCCCGTCCCAGTTTAAAGAAGGAAACGACGCCCGCCAGAGTGATCAGGCAGATCAGGAACAGGGTGACGGAGCGCTCGCGCACGGCAAGCGCCGACAGGTTGAAACGACCCTCGCTCATGGCCGCGCTCCCGCTGCCGGGGCCGCTGCCGCCGGCTGGGCCGCCAGGCGCACTTGCTGGCCTTCACGCAGCATGTGCGCGCCCAGCGCGACCACCCGGTCGCCTTGCTTGAGCCGGCCCGCGACACGCGCGGTGTCGTCGCTGAGGCGCTGGACCGTCACCGGCCGCCAGCCCACCTTCGCCGGGTCGCCCTGGATGACCCAGACGCCAGGCCCCTTGCCTTGATCGAACAGGGCGCCGATAGGCACCGACCAGCCGGCTTGGGCGGACGCGTCGCCATCCGGTATCCGGATGGCGACCGTGGTGCCCAGCGGCGCGTCGGACAAGGCGCCGTCGAGCACATAGCGGGCCTCGAAAGTGCGGGTCTGGCGGTCGGCGGCGTTGGAGAGCTGCCGCAACCTGGCCGCGACGGCGCCGCCTTCGTTGCCGAACAGCGTGGCCCGGCCGGTCGAACCCAGCGCCGGGCGCAGGGTTTCCGGCAACTGGATGACGGCCTCGCGCTGGCCGGCGCGGGCCACGCGCACGACGACCTGGCCGGCGCTAACGACCTGGCCCGGCTCGGCCAGCGTTTCCATGACCACACCGTCGGCGTCGGCCACCAGTTCGCCGTAGCGGCTGGCGTTACGGGCCACCTCGGCCTGGGATTCGGCGGCGCTCAGCTGGGCCTTGGCGGCATCGGCTGCCGCCTTGACCTGGTCGTAGGCCGAGGCCGAGATCGCGCCGGTGCCGCGCAGGTCGCGGTAGCGCGCCTCCTCGTCGGCCGCCTGGCGCGCGCGGGCGCGGGCGGCGGCAACCGTCTCGAGCTGGGCGTTGGCCGCCAGCTTCAGGTCGACCGGGTCGATCCGCATCAGCGTCTGGCCGCGCTTGACGCTTTGGCCGGCGTCGACCAGCCGCTCGAGCACCTTGCCGGCGACCCGGAAGCCCAGGTCGCTTTGGACCCGGGCGGCGACGGTGCCGGTGAAGGTGCGCGAGGCGGCCGCGTCGGCGCCGTCGACGGTGGCCGCGCGCACCAGCGGCGCGCCGGTGCGCGGGTCGGGGGGCGCCTTGTCGCCGCAGGCGGCGAGCGCGAGCGGCAAGACGGCGAGGACGGAGGTGAGGGCGTAGCGATGGCCGAACATGGGAATCCCGTGGAGAACTGAACAGGACCCTATTCTGTAACTGGTGACCAAATTTGTCAACAGTCACCATGTTGAACCGGCGATGCTACGGGGACAGGCTGCGCAGCACCAGGCTGGAAAGGAGGGCCGGCGCTTCAGCGGTGTGATCGAGGCTGTGCTGTAACAGCAAGGGATTGAGATACGGGCGCATCACCAGATGGATGGCCGCCGCCGTCTCGTCGAGCGGCGTCTTGCGCTCGAAATCCTCGCTCTCGCGGCCCTGGCGCAGCACGTCCTGCAGCAACACCCGGACGCGCTCCTCGTAGGCGCGCGCGGCCGGCCAGTGCTCCGTCGCGGCCGAGGCGGCGATGTCGTACAGCTTGCGGTCCTCGAAGAACAGGCGCAGGCTCGATTCGACGGCGGCCTTGAACAGGCGGCGCAGCTTCTCGGGCGGGCGGTCGGCGCCGCCGACGGCGGCCCTGATGTCGCCTTCGATCTCGCGCAGGCAGTTGGCGCAGATCTGCTCGCCGATGGCCTGCTTGGATTCGAAGAACTTGTAAATATAGGCCTTGGAAAAACCGATGGCCTTGGCCAGGTCGGAGACGGTGGTTTTTTCGTAGCCGTACAGCCGGAAATGCTCGGTCGCGGCGGCGACGATCTGGTCGCGCACGTCGTGGTCGGCGGGGCCTCGCGCGGAGGCCGATGACGGGTTCGGTTTGGTCATTGGTGTTTGCTTGCCTGATTACTCGGTGTTTGATGAGTGTACAGCGGGATTGTACAGTGAGTGACGATTTAGTGATATAGTCACTAAATCGTCACTCACCATGGAAAAGCCCATGCCATTCAAACGCTCTCTGCTGATACTCGTCGCCGCCGGTGTGGCCGGTTGCGCCGTTGGACCGGACTACAGCCGGCCCGCCACCCCTTTGCCCGAACGCTACCTGGGACAAGCCGCCGTCGAGCAGCGCCAGGCCGCCGCCGGCGCCGACCTCGCCGCCTGGTGGGCGGGTTTCGGCGATGCGCAACTGGCCCGCTACGTTACCCTGGCGCTGGCGCAGAACCTCGACCTGGCCCAGGCGGCGGCGCGCGTGGCCCAGGCGCGGGCCGGACTGGGCGCGGCCAACGCCGCGCTGCTGCCGTCGGGCAGCGTCAACGCGCAGGGCGCGCGCGCCTACCAGTCGGTGGAAACGCCGCTGGGGCAAGTGTTGAATGCGCAGCCGGGCTTCGACCGCTACGGCAATGCCTACGAAGCCAACCTCGGCGTCGGCTGGGAGCTGGACGCCTTCGGCGGCCTGCGCCGGGGGCGCGAGGCGGCGCTGGCCGACTACCAGGCGTCGGAGGCGGGCGCGGTCGCCACCCGGCTGGCGGTGGCGGCGCAGACCGCCGACATCTATATCGGCATCCGTGGCCTGCAAGCCCGTGTCGACATCGCGCGCGGACAGGTAAAGACGCAGCAGGAGTTGCTGTCGACGCTCAATCTGCTATATGGCAAGGGGCTGGCGGCGGAACTGCAGGTGCGCCAGGTCGAGGGCGCGCTGGCCCAGGTGCGGGCGACGGTGCCGGAGCTCGAGGCGGGACTGGACGCGGCCATGAACGCGCTCGACGTGATGCTGGGCACGGCGCCCGGCACGCACCGGGACGAGCTGGCGAAGGCCGGCGCGGTGCCGGCGATACCGGTGGCCCCGGGCATCGCCGGCACCGGAGCGCCGGGCGACCTGCTTCGGCGCCGGCCCGATCTGATCGTGGCCGAGCGCCGGCTGGCGGCGTCGAACGCCCGCATCGGCGTGGCGATCGGCGAGTACTACCCCAAGCTGTCGTTTAGCGGGCTGATCGGCAGCGCCACGTCTGTGTCCGGCGGCAACCTGTTCTCCGGCGGCGCCAGCCAGGCGGCGGGCGTGCTCGGCTTGCGCTGGCGCTTGTTCGACTTCGGCCGCATCAATGCCCAGATCGACCAGGCCAAGGGGCAGGAGGCCGAATCGCTTGCCGCCTATCGCCTGGCGGTGCTGCGCGCCGCCGAGGAGGTGGAGAACGCCTTCTCGGCGCTGGTCAAGCGCGAGGACCAGGCCGGCGCGCTGGCCCAGGGCGTGGAGGCGCTCGGCCGGGCCAGGTCCGCCTCGTTCGCGGCGTATCAAAAAGGGGTCGTCAGCCTGATCGAGGTGCTGCAAGCCGATGAGAACCTGCTGCGCGCGACCGACATGCGGGCGCGGGCGCAGACCGAGTCCGCGCGCGCGGCGGTGGCGGCATTCAAGGCGCTCGGCGGTGGCTGGCAGGCCGGCCAGGGCGGGGCGCCGGCGCTGGCGACGTCGGCGGGAGGCCATTTTTCGCGCTGATTGCCTGATAGTATCTTGTGGAGATCGAGTATCACAATTAAGATTGTGCGATTGAAAACAAAAGTCGTTGCGGCACGCCGGCGTCATGGATCGCCCCGCCGAAATGCGGAAAGTTAGCCGGACATCATGGGTCACGCTCGTAATCGGTTGCCGCGCGGCCGCGCGCTGTGGCGTGGCGGCATCGCCTGGTGGGCTGCCGCGCTGATGTGGTTGTCGAGCGCACCGGCCGGCGGCCAGCAGCTAGCGCCGCGCAACTACGGGCAATTGGACGGCCTGGCCAATCTGGTCGTGCTGGCGTTGGCGCAGGATGGCGCCGGGCACATCTGGGTCGGGACCGAGAACGGTCTGTACCGCTTTGACGGCGACCGCTTCCAGCGGATCGACAAGACCCTGGGCTATCCCACCATCATGGGGCTGCACGTGGACCCGGCGGGGCGGCTGTGGGTGGGCGCGCGCCAGGGACTGTTCCTGCTCGACGGCGAGCGCTTGGTGCCGGTGCCGCGGGCCGACGGCGGGACGCTGCGGGTTTGGCACGGCCAGCAATTCGCCTCGGCCACGGCTGGCGACCTGCTGGTGCTGAGCGAGGGCAAGCTTCAGCAGCTGCGCCCGGACGGCAAGGGCGGCTGGCACGGCGTGCCGTTCTTCCTCCCCGCGCAAATCGCCGCCGAGCCCGGGATGGCCGACATCACCGCCGTCCTGCGCGACCCCGACGGCACGCTCTGGATGGCCTGCGGGCGCGCGCTGTGCCGCTACCGCGACGGCGCGCTCACGGTGCTCGGCCAGGCCCAGGGCTTGCCGCCGCAGCGCTGGTACGCCCTGCGGCGCGACGCCGCCGGCCAGCTGTGGGTGGGCGCGTCGAACCGGCTGATGGTGCTCTCGGCGGACGGGCGACGTTTCAGCGACCGCACGCCCGCGCATTTCGGCACGTCGCCAACGGCCTGGCCGACGCCGCTGACGGTGGACGGCGACGGCGCGCTGGTCAGCGTCACCGACAACGGTTTGTTCCGCCTCGGCGCCAAGGGCTGGGAGCATTTCGGCCCACGGCAGGGGCTGCGGGTGGGCAGCGATTTGCATGCGCTGCTGCTCGACCGGCAGGGCGACCTGTGGCTGGGCGTTCCCGGGCATGGACTGCTGCAGTGGCAAGGGTATCGCCGTTGGGAGAACTGGACCCGGGAGCAGGGCTTGCCGCATGACGACGTCTGGTCGTTGTTGCGCTCGCGCGACGGCGTGCTGCACGTGGGTACCGGCGCCGGCCTGGCGCTGCAAGATGGCGACCGCTTCGCCATGGCGGCGGACGCGCTCGGCAAGGACCATCGTTGGGGCGGGATGGCCGAGGACAGGCAGGGCGATGTCTGGGCCGGCAGCGCCGGCTGGCTGGTGCGCAGGGACCGGCGCGGCGGCCGGGAACAGGTGGTGGCGCGCCTGCCGGTCAGCTTTATCTACCGGTTGCTGTTCGACGACGCCGGCCGGCTGTGGATCGGCACCACGCGCGGCCTCTACCTGATCGAAGATCCCGGCGCAAAGCCCGAGCCGCGGCTGGTGGAGGCGGCGGCGTCCCTGCTGGGCGGCGACGCCGAGTTTTCCGGCGCCTGCCGCGACGCCGGCGGGCGCCTCTGGTTCGCCACCGACAAGGGCTTGCTGCGGCTGGACAAGGACGGCGCCTGGACGCGGCCGTTGTCGGCATGGGGCAGCGACGCTTTCCGGCAGGTCGCCTGCGACGGCCAGACGCTGTGGCTGGGCGACTGGGCGCAACTGTGGCGGGTCGATCTGTCGGCGCCACGGTTGCAGCCGCAGCGGTTCGAGCACAAGGTGTTGGAGGGGCGCTCGCTGCTGTCGCTACTGGTGGACCGGCGCCACTGGCTGTGGCTGGGCACCGACAGCGGACTGATGGCCTGGAACGGCCGGCGCTGGCGCCTGTTCGACCAGCAGAGCGGCATGGTGTGGAATGATAGCAACCAGAACGCGCTGATGGAGGATCTGGACGGTTCGATCTGGGTCGGCACCAGCAAGGGCGCTTCCCACCTGCGGCTGCCGGAGCAATCGTTCGCGCCGCAGACCATTCCGCTGCGGCTGGCGTCGCTGCGCTATGGCGACGCGCCCCTGGCGGGCGCGGTCGCGCCGTGGAGCGGCGCCGCGCTCGACGCCCAGGTGGCCGCGCCCGTTTATCAGAACCACGAGACGCTCGTTTACCGCTATCGCCTGGTCGGCCAGGAGGAGAAATGGTCGACCAGCAAAACCGGCGAGCTGCGCTACGCGGCGCTGGCGCCCGGCGAGTACCGGCTGCAGGTGGTGGCCGACCACGGCGCGCTGCAGGCCAGTTCCGCCATGGTCGACCTGCCGCTGACCATCAGCCCGCCCTGGTGGCGCACCTTGTGGGCGTACGCCGGCGCCGCGCTGCTGGTCGTCGGCGCGCTATTTTATGCCTATCGCTTGCGGATCTGGAAGTTGGCGCAGCAGCGCGACGCGCTCGAGCGCGAGGTGGGGGAGCGCACGGCCGAGGTGCTGCGGCAAAAAGCGCTGGCCGACCAGCAGCGCAGCGAGGCGCAAGCGGCCAGGGCCAGGGCGGAGGAGGCGACCCAGGCCAAGTCGATGTTCCTGGCCAATATGAGCCACGAGATCCGCACCCCGATGAACGCGGTGATCGGCTTGTCGCACCTGGTGCTCAACACCGGTTTGCAGGGCCTGCAGCGCGACTACGTCCAGAAAATCCACCAGGCCGGCAACTCCCTGTTGGGCATCCTCAACGACATCCTGGATTTCTCCAAGATCGAGGCGGGCAAGCTCGATATCGCCCGTGCCGACTTCAACCTGGACGACACCCTGGCCCACGTCGCCTTCATCAGCCGCGGCGGCAGCGGCGACAAGGCGCTGGACTGCCATGTCGATGTGGCCGCCGACGTGCCGCGCGGCCTGCACGGCGACGCGCTGCGCCTGGGGCAGGTGCTGATCAATCTTCTCAACAACGCGTTCAAGTTCACGTTGCGGGGCGAGGTGGGGCTGGCCGTGCGCGTGCTCGAGCGGCAGGCCGGCCGGGTGCGGCTGGAGTTCAGCGTGCGCGACACCGGCATCGGCATGTCGGCCGACCAGGTGGGCCGGTTGTTCCAGCCGTTCACCCAGGCCGACGGGTCCGCGAGCCGCAAGTTCGGCGGCACCGGGCTCGGGCTCAGTATTTCCCAGAATCTGATCCGCATGATGGGTGGAACCATCCGCGTCGAGAGCGAGTTGGGCGCCGGCAGCCGTTTCATCGTCGAGCTCTGGCTGGAGCGCGCCACCGCCATCATGGCGCCGCTCCACGCGCCCGGCCAGCACGACATTCCACAATTCCCGGGCGCGCGGGTGCTGTTGGTCGAGGACAACCACGTCAACCAGGAAATCGCTGTCGGTTTGCTCGGCGCCTGCGGCATCGAGGTCGATCTGGCGGTCAACGGCCGCGAATCCATCGAGCTGCTGGAGGGGCGCCAGGCGGCCGGCATCGGCCGGGGTTACCAGCTCGTCTTCATGGACTTGCACATGCCGGAGCTCGATGGCCATGCCGCCACCGTGCGGCTGCGCCGCGACGCGCGCTTCGACGCGCTGCCGATCATCGCCCTGACGGCCAACGCCATGCCCGAGCAACGCCAGCGCTGCCTGGACGAGGGCTTCAACGACCATATCAGCAAACCGCTGATCCCCGCCGAACTGCACCGCATGCTGCGGCGGCACCTGCCCGCCGCCATGGAGAACCGGACGCGCGGCGAGGCGGGCGTGCCGGCCGGTACGCTGCCCGACACGCTGCCTGGCCTGGATATGGCATGCGCGCGCCGGGGCGTCGACAGCGACGAGGCGCTGTTGCTCAAGGTGTTGCGCGTGTTCCGCCGGGACGAGCGCGATTGCGCGGCGAGGATAGGCGAAGCGGTCGCGCGGCGCGACCATGGCGCCGTGGTCCGCCACGCGCATTCGCTGCGCGGCGTGGCGGCGGGCATCGGGGCGGAACGGATCGCGCACCTGGCCGGGGAACTGGAGCAGGCGGCGCGCGAGGCGCCGCCCACGCTGGCGACGATGGGGCCGGCGATCGCGTCGCTGGACACCGCGCTGGCGCGGCTGTGCGCCGGGCTCGACGCGTGGTTGCCGGCGGAGGAGGCCGTCGTCGCCAGCCCCGCGCCCGCGCGCGAGCACGGGGACTGGCTGGACGACTTGCGGCGCTTGGCCGAACTGATGCGCGACGGCGACAGCGACGCGATCGCCTTGTTCGCCGCGTGCGCGCCGCAATTCAAAACCGACTTCGGCGTGTGGGATGGCGAAGCGATACAGCGCGGCCTGGACGCTCTGGATTTCGAAGGCGCGCACGCGGCCTTGCAATGGGTGATCTACAAGCACGAGCTGGTTTTGTGAGCGGGGCTGGACGGCGATCGTGCGCCAGACTAGCGGCCGGCGGGCGCGCATTGACTTTTACGGCAAAGCGCGAGACTATAGTGTGAAAACGTTTTCATAAAATAGAGGAGCATCGTTGAAACCAGCACCAATCCGCCGTAGAGGCGCAGGAAAAATCACCGCGATGGCGGCATTGCTGCCACTGCTGGCCGCCGCGGGCCACGGCCACGCCGCCTCCGCCGCGCTTGCCGGCGAGCGCGAAATCAAGCTCGACCAGGTCGGCTACCTGCCCGGATCGGCCAAGGTCGCCGTGGTCCCGAACGGGGACGGCGCCGCCTTCGCCATCGTCAAGGCGGGCAGCGACACCGTCGTGATGCGCGGCACGCTGGGCGCGGCGGCGGCGTACGCGCCGGCGGCCGAGACCGTCCGCCTGGCCAACTTCAGCGATCTGGCGGCGCCTGGGCGCTACCAGCTGCGCGTGGCGGGGCTGCCCGACTCGGCGCCGTTCACGGTCGGCGCCGATGCCTACCGGGCGCTCAACGCCGCCGCGATCAAGGCCTATTACCTCAACCGCGCCGGCATCGCCTTGCCCGAGAAACATGCCGGGATCTTCGCCCGGAAGGCGGGGCATCCGGACACCCATATCCTGATCCACGAGTCGGCGGCCAGCGCCGCGCGGCCGGCCGGCACCGTCATTTCCAGCCCCAAGGGCTGGTACGACGCCGGCGACTACAACAAATACATCGTCAACTCGGGCATCACCATGTATACGCTGCTGGCCGCCTACGAGGATTTCCCGGAGTTCTACAAGGCGCAGAATCTCAACATCCCCGAGAGCGGCAACGGCATTCCCGACATCCTCAACGAGGTGTTGTGGAACCTGGACTGGATGCTCACCATGCAGGACCCCGCCGACGGCGGCGTCTACCACAAGCTGACCGACAAGTCCTTCGATGGCATGGTGATGCCGGACCAGGCCAGGCAGCAGCGCTATGTGGTGCAAAAGAGCACCGCCGCAGCGCTCGACTTCGCCGCCGTCATGGCGGCCGCGAGCCGCGTGCTGAAGCCGTATGACGGCAAGTTGAACGGAATCTCGGCGCGCGCGCTGGCCGCGTCCAAGGCCGCGTGGCAATGGGCGCAGAAAAATCCGGCGGTCTATTATCGCCAGCCCAAGGACATCCGCACCGGCGAATACGGCGACGCCAATGTGAGCGACGAGTTTGGCTGGGCGGCGGCCGAACTGTATATCAGCACCGGCGACGACGCCTACTACAAGGCGATGCGGGCGCCGGCGCTGAAGGCGGCCATTCCATCGTGGAGCGATGTGGGTGGGCTGGCGTGGATGTCGCTGGCGCGCCACCGCAAGCAGCTGACGCCGGCCGCCGACCAGGCGCTGATCGCCGCCCGGATAGACGGCCTGGCCGACGGCTTGGCCAAGGTGTGGAAGGACTCGGCCTACGGCATCACCATGCAGGCCGGCGACTATGTCTGGGGCAGCAGTGCCGTGGTGTTGAACCAGTCGATGATGCTGTTGCAAGGCTACCGGCTGAACGGCAAGCGCGACTATCTGCAGGCGGCCCAGTCCGGGCTGGACTATGTGCTCGGCCGCAACGCGGTCGGCACTTCCTTCGTCACCGGCTACGGGTCCCGGTCGGCGCAACACCCGCACCACCGGCCGTCGGTGGCCGACGGCGTCGCGGCGCCGGTTCCCGGCTTCCTGGTCGGCGGGCCGCAGCCCGGCCAGCAGGACAAGGGCGATTGCCCCGCGCCGTATCCGTCGGCGGTGCCGGCCAAGTCCTGGCTGGACCACGACTGCTCCTACGCCAGCAATGAAATCGCCATCAACTGGAACGCGCCGCTGGTGTACGTGTCGGGGGCGATCCAGGCGTTGACGCCGGCGCCGGTGGCATTGTCAAAAAAGTAAGCGCCGCTGCGGATAGTTGTGTATAAAGACACTTCGTTCAGCTAACGTCGTGTCTGTCTATGAATCACCGTCGCATCCGCGCCATCCTGTGGGCGGCCGTTCCGGGTTTTTGCCTGGGCGGCCGTTCCCTGGTCAAGCTCAAGGATGACTCCAGCGCTTTTTATTCGTCCACCGTGCTTGCCGGCTACGTCACCAGCGCGGTGCCGTGGGACAAGCCCGTGGTGGTCGCGGCCTATGCCCGCCACGGCAGCGATGGCTTGCCTGACATCGTTCACCACGCGCTATTGCACGAAGCCGGAGGCTATGAGCTGATCGTGCCCAAGGGCGATTACACGGTTTTCGCGTTCGGCGACGCCAACGGCAACCTGGCCCTGGACGTCGGCGAACCGTTCGGCGTTTACACCACCGTGCCGGTGCGGGCCGGCGGCGAGCCCATCGTCGTGCCGATCAGCGCGCTCGACAGCGGCCGCGAATTGGGGCCGTTCCCGGCAGGCGCCTATCGGGCGGGCCTGGTCGCCCGCGCCTTCCGCAGCACGCCGGCGAGCGTGCCGGTCACCATCGGCGCCGGCGCGGCCGCCGACCTGGCTTTTGTGCTGGCGCCGCAGGGAACCCTGTCCGGTTATATCGGCGCCGACGTCACCTCCGCGGACAACCCGGCCGGCAGTTTTCGCGAGGGGCGCCGCGATATCGCCATCGAGTCCATCGTGCTGACCGACGGCACCGACCGGCGCGAGATCCGGCCCGCCGGCGACACCCGGGACTGTTCGTTCGACGCCTACCTGGCGGGCCAGGATTATGCCTTCGGTTCCTTCCGTGGCGCCGGGGAAGTACGGTTACCTGGCCCCGATCGATCTGGAACCGTTGCGATGAGCGCCGCCGGACGGTTCAGCGGCCCGCCAGGCGGGCCTGGCGCCAGCGCCGCGGCGGCATGCCGGTGAGCTTTTTGAACACGGCGCTGAAGTGCGCCTGGGTGCGAAAGCCGACCATCAGCGCCACGTCGAGCATCCCGTGGTCGGTGTGCAGCAGGGCGGCCTGCGCCACCTCGATGCGACGGCGCAGCACATAGTTGTGGGGCGACAGGCCCGTGCTGGCGCGAAACAGCCGGGCGAAGTGCATGGCGGTAAAGCCGGCGGCGCGCGACAGTTCGGCCAACGACAGCGGCTCGGACAGGTGCGCCTCGACATAGGCGCAGGCCCGTTTCAGCCGCCAGGATTGCAGGGGAGGGGACGGGTGCATGTGGCCCAGCGTACGCGCATGGCGGCGGCGTTCAGTGTGTTTCCGCGCATTGCGCGGAATAGTTTTCCATGGTGCGTTTAGACAAACCGGCGCCGCCCGGCGCGGCCATGCTGGGTGTGCCGCAGCCGCTGGCAAGCCCCGAGCTTCGCTCAGAAAGCACCGCCATGATCCAGCACCTCCCTTGCTTCAATCGCCGCCACGCGACCATGGCCGCCACGGGCCGCCCGTGAAGGCGCTGGTCTACCAGGGCGGCGGCTCGATCGCGTGGCAGGACCACCCCATGCCGGTCTTGCGCGATCCCGGCGACGCCATCGTCCGCATGCTCAAGACCACCGTCTGCGGCACCGACCTGCATATCGTGCGCGGCGGCGTGCCCACCTGCACCCCGGGCCGCGTGCTCGGCCATGAGGGCGTCGGCGTCGTCGAGTCGGCCGGCGCCGGCGTCACGCTGCTGCGCCCGGGCGACCATGTGCTGATCTCGGGCATCTCCAGCTGCGGCCGGTGCGGCCACTGCGGGCGCGGCCTGTTTACGCACTGCCCCACCGGCGGCTGGAAACTGGGCAATACGATCGACGGCACGCAGGCCGAATACGTCCGCATTCCGCACGCGCAGACGAGCCTGTGCGCCATCCCCGCCGGCGACGCCGAGGCGGCGATGGCCACGCTCGGCGACATGCTGCCGACCGGCTTCGAATGCGGGGTCTTGAGCGGCAAGGTGGCGCCGGGATCGTCGCTGGCCATCGTCGGCGCCGGAGCGGCCGGACTGGCCGCGCTGCTGGCGGCGCGCTTGCTCGCGCCGGCGAAGATCGTCGTCATCGATCTGGGCCAGGACAGGCAGGCGCTGGCGTTGCGGCTCGGCGCCACGTATGCGCTCGACAGCGCGCGCGGCGATACCGTCGCGCGCGTGCTGGCCCTGACGGCCGGGCGCGGCGTCGACACGGCGATCGACGCGGTGGGGGTGCCGGCCACCTTCGCGCTGTGCCGCGCGATCACCGCGCGGCAGGGCGAGGTGGTCGAGCTCGCCACGCGGGGCAAGGCGGCGCGGCCGGGGCTCGACAAGCTGTGGTCGCAGAACATCGCGCTGACGTCGCGGTTGATCGACCGGGTGTCGACGCCGGTGCTGTTGAAGAAGGCCGCCGCCGGCCTCATCGAACCGCTGCGCCTGGTTCCGCACATGCTCGAGGCCTACGACGCCGTGCGCCGCGCCGCCGAGACCGGCGCGCGCAGGGTCATCGTCGAGACCTGAGGGCCGCCCCGGCGCCGTCACGGGAAAAGCAGGTCCAGCTGGGCCTCGCCGGTTACGCTCTCGTCCCCGCGCGCCGCCGCGCCGCGGCGGTCGGCGCGGCCGGTGCGGCGGTTCGGTTGCCCGCCGCGCCACGGCCGGTGCTCGTGCGCCGCGCCCGCCGTTGGCGACGTCGCCAGCAGGCGCGTCGTTTCGCGCCGCATGACGCCGTAGCACTCGCACACATGGAGCTCGAGGCCGGCACGCGTGAGCACGCGGATATGGCCGCGCCTGGAACTGATGAGTCCCAGCGTCTGCAGCCGGCCGGCCGCGTCGGTGATGCCTTCGCGCCGCACCCCCAGGATGCCCGCCAGCGCCTCCTGGGTCACCGCCAGCTCGCTGCTGGGCGAGTGGTCGAGCGCCTGCAGCAGCCAGCGGCACAGCCGCTGCACCGTCGAGTGGTGGCCGTTGCACACCGCCGATTGCGCCAGCTGTACCATCAACACCCGGGTGTAGCGCATCAGCAGGTCGAACAGCGGCCCCTTGCGGTGGAATTCGGCCAGCAGCACCCCGGCGCGCAAGCGGTAGCCATGGCCGGCGCTGTGCACGACGGCCCGGTTGGGGGCGGCCGCGCCGCCCATGAACAGCGTCACGCCCAGCAAACCTTCGTGGCCGACGCTGGCGATCTCCGAGGCGCCGCCGTCCTCGAGTTCATACTGCACCGAGATCACGGCGGTGACGGGGAAGTAGACGAACGTCAGGTGGCTGCCGCTTTGATACAGCACGTCGCCCTGCGCCATGTCCACCAGTTCGAGTTGCGGGGCCAATCTGTCGAATTCGGCGGGCGAGAGCAGCGCCAGCATGGAATTCTGTTTGGGACGGGCATTTCGCATGACGCTGAGTCCTTATTTAAAAAGCAATTTCTATCATGCAGGCTGGCACCCTGGCCGCGCGCCGTCTGTGCGCTTCCCCACACAAAGGAGTTGCAAGCTGCCAAGCCGGTGGTTTGTGCGAAAACCCACGGAAGCGGCGGCGCGCGCCCGGCAGGATGTCTCGACGGGACCCGCGCTTCGGGTGATTCCGGCAAGCCGCTCGGCGGCGGACCTTTTACTGTACAGTGCGTCGGATGGGAACCTCATGACAGCCGACACCGAGTGTTCGCAAGCCATGCTGACGTGGATCGAAACGGACGACTTGCCGTTGCTGTGCCAGCGCTCGATCGCCTTGTGGAACGCAATCCACGAGGAACTGTCGCCGATCGTCGGCGTCGACGGCTTCCTCGCGCTGTACGGCCGCTGCGTCGACCTGGGCGGCGCGGAGCACCCGTGGTTGCGGCGCGCGCCCGCCGGCAGCGCGCCGGCGCTGTGCTTCGACACGCTGGGCGTGCAACTGGCGGCGCGCGGCGCGCCCGAGGCGCTGGCCGCGAGCGGCGCCCTGTTCGGCAAATTCAACGGCTTGCTGCGGCTGCTCATCGGCGCGCCGCTGACCGACGGCGTGCTCGGCGCGGCCTGGCGCGCCCGCATGCCGCCGGCGGCGGCCGCGCCGCCACCATCATCACCATCATCACCATCATCACCATCATCACCATCATCACCATCATCACCATCATCACCATCACCATCACCATCACCACCACCACCGCCATCACCATCACCATCACCATCACCATCACCATCACGAGCAAAGGTTACGCCATGAGCGGCAATAGCATCGATCCAACGCACGGCGAGCGCCGCGTCACCCGGCTGGACCGGCGTGCGGCGGGCAAGGCGGCGCACGCCGCGCTGGACGGCCGCGGGCGCCAGATGAGCGCGCGCGAGGCGGTAATCGACGCCGGCGAGGCGGCGTCGGCGCAGATGAAACGCACCTTGCACCGCCATATCACCAAGTTGCGGCAAGCCAACGCCCATCTGGTCATCGCCACGCTGGAGGCGCACATGATGACCGAGGAAGTGCGGCGCGCCAAGGACGCGCTGGGCCACATGGCCCACCACGATTTCCTGACCAACCTGCCCAACCGGCTGCTGCTGATGGAGCGCATGGCGCAGGCGATCGGCATGGCGCAGCGCCAGGGCGGCAAGATGGCCGTGCTGTTCATCGACCTGGACCGGTTCAAGGTCATCAACGATTCGCTCGGGCACGCCATCGGCGACCTGCTGCTGCAGGCGGTGGGGCGGCGCCTGCTGGCGGCGATACGGGGCAGCGACACGGCCAGCCGCCAGGGCGGCGACGAGTTCGTCGTGCTGCTGGCCGACGTCGCCGACGAGCGCTCGGTGTCGGGCTTCGCCGACAAGCTGTGCCGCGCGCTGGCCGCGCCTTACGAGCTCGAAGGCCAGACCGTGCACATCGGCGGCACCATCGGCATCAGCATGTACCCGGACGACGGCGAGCAGGCCGCCACGCTGATCGGCAACGCCGACGTGGCCATGTACCACGGCAAGCAGAGCGGGCGCGACCGGTGTTATTTTTACCGGCCCGAGATGAACCTGCGCGCGCTCGAGCGCCAGCGCGTCGAGGCCGACCTGCACCGCGCGCTCACGCGCGGCGAGTTCGAGCTGTATTACCAGCCGCGCGTCAACCTGGCCACCGGCGCCATCGCCGGCGCCGAGGCGCTGCTGCGCTGGAACCATCCCGAGCGCGGCGCGGTGGCGCCGTCGGGCTTCATCCCGGTGGCCGAGGCCTGCGGCCTGATCGTGCCGATCGGCCACTGGGTGCTGCGCGAGGCGTGCATGCGGGCGGCGCGCTGGCGGCAGGACGGGCTCGATCCGGGCGTCATCGCGGTCAACATCTCGGCGCTGGAGTTCCGCGACGACGGCTTCACCGGCCGCCTGCGCGCCATCCTCGACGACAGCGGCATGGCGCCGCACTGCCTGGAGCTGGAGATCACCGAGGGCGTGCTGATGGACGATGCCGGCGCCAGCGCGGCCATTCTGGCCGAGCTCAAGGAGATCGGCGTGCTGCTGGCCATCGACGATTTCGGCACCGGCTATTCCAGCCTCAGTTACCTGAACCGTTTTCCCGTCGACGTGCTCAAGATCGACCAGTCGTTCGTGCGCGAGATCAGCGCCGGGCCGGCCGACGGCATCATCGTCGGCGCCGTGATCGCCATGGGCGCGAGCCTGGGGCACAAGGTGGTGGCCGAGGGCGTCGAGCACCAGGCGCAGCTGGACTTCCTGCGCGCGCACCATTGCGACGAGGGACAGGGCTTCCTGTTCGGGCGGCCGCTGCCGGCGTCGGCCCTGGCGCCGTTGCTGGCGCGGCGCGGCGCGTGATGGCGCCCTGGCTGCCGAGGTATTTCCCTGCCGGAGGGCAAACAAGGGTATGGTGTAATCCTGCGCGGCGCCGCCGCGACAGCGTTTCATCTGACTATTCAAGGCTCGCTGCACTATTATGAATGACAACGCGGAACCCGATACCACCACCGTATCGCCAGTGCCGCCCGGCCGGGACGGCCAGTACATGCAGGCCTTGCACGACAAGGAGCTCGGCGACCTGCGCGCGCTCATCGCCCAGTTGCTGATGCAACTGGAGGCGCTGCAACAAGAGCATGCCGGCGCGCAAACCGCCGAGCGCCACGTGACCCAGTTGCGCGAGGCCAACGCGCACCTGGTGCTGGCGACCTTCGATGCCCAGGACAAACAAGCGAGCGCGGAAGCGTCGATGCGGCGCCAGACCGACTTCCTGTCGATGCTGGCCCACGAATTCCGCAATCCGCTGCAGCCGATCGCCTACGCCAGCACCTTGCTGGCCAAGATGGCCGGCGGCGACCCGGAGCTGCCGCGCCTGCACGCCATCATCGAGCGCCAGATGGGCCATCTGACGCGCCTGATCGACGACCTGCTCGACGCCTCGCGCATCAGCAGCGGCAAGATCGGGCTCGACAAGTCGTCGCTGCTGCTGGCCGACATCGTGGCGCTGGCGGCCGAGGGCAGCCAGCCGCGACTCGATGGCCGGCAGCAACAGTTGAAGGTCACGCAGCCGGCGCGCGAGGTGCGCCTCTACGGCGACCGCACGCGACTGGCGCAGGTGTTCGCCAACTTGCTTAACAACGCTTCCAAGTTCTCGCCGGAATACGAGGTCATCGCGCTGGAGGCGCAGGTGGTGGGCGGCATGGTGCAGATCGCCGTGCGCGACCACGGCATGGGCATGGCGCCCGAACTGCAGCCGTTCATCTTCGACCTGTTCACGCAGGGCCTGCAGTCGCTCGACCGCGCGCAGGGCGGGCTGGGCATCGGCCTGGCCCTGGTGCGCTCGCTGGTCGAGATGCACGGCGGCACCGTGCGCGCCCACAGCGACGGCATCGGCCAGGGCAGCGTGTTCACGGTGCTGCTGCCGCTGGGCGACGACGCGGCCGCGCCGCCGGCCCTGCCACTGCCGCCGCTGCCGAGCGCGCGCCCGCTGCGCATCCTGCTGGTCGAGGACAACATCGACGCGGCCGCCACGCTGGACTTGCTGTTGCAACTGGGCGGCCACACGGTCGACCAATGCCACGACGGCGCCGAAGGGGTGCGGCAGGCGCTGGCCGGCAGCTACGACCTGGTCATCTGCGACATCGGCCTGCCCGGCCTGGACGGGTTCACCGTGGTCGAACGCATTCGCGCCGGCGTGACCGGCCGCATGCCGTTTTTCATCGCCACCTCGGGCTACAACCAGGCGCAGGACCGCGCGCGCGCCATCCGCAGCGGCTTCGACCACTATCTGGTCAAACCGGTGGCGATCGATATGTTACTCGCGTTGATAGAGTTGCATGTACACTGACGCCCTTCGGCGGCGCGCAGGCGGCACCCCCACTCATCGCTTCACGGTACTCACACTTAATTATGGCGACTAACGACGAGCGGCACCAGATGATCGAGCGCAACGTGATGCGCGGCGCGGGCACGCCGGGGGCCGACATCGTCGCGCTGTGGGAACGGCTGGCCGTCGAGCTCAGCAGCATCATCGGGCAAAGCGGTTTCGACACGCTGTACGCGCGCAGCCTCCACGTGGCGCGCACCCGGCACCCGTGGCTGGAAGAGGGCGCCGACACCGGTTTCGGGCGGCTCAGGGCCGCCTTGGACGGCCGCGAGCCGGCGGCCGCGGGCGCCGCCAGCATCGACCTGTTCATCACTTTCACCGACACGCTGGTCCAATTGATCGGCGCGTCGTTGACCACTGCCATACTGCGATCGGCCTGGGGCCAGGACACCGCGGACACTGCCGCTAAGGATTTGAACAATGAGTAATAAAGTCGAGATTCAACGCCTGGCGACGGGCGTGCCCGGGTTAGACGAACTGCTGGGAGGCGGCATTCCGGAGTTCTCGTTCAACCTGCTGGCCGGCACGCCGGGCAGCGGCAAGACCACGATGGCGCACCAGATCATGTTTTCGCTGGCCACCCCGGAGCGGCGCGCGCTGTTCTTCACCGTGCTGGGCGAGCCGCCGCTCAAGATGCTGCGCTACCAGCAGCAGTTCCCCTTCTTCGACGTCGCCAAGGTCAACGAGTCGATCAGGTTCGTCAACCTTGCCGCCGACCTGCTCGACGGCGACTTCGACCGCGTGCTGGCGCGCATCGCCGACGAGGTGCGCGACTTCGCGCCCAGCCTGGTCTTCGTCGATTCGTTCCGCTCGGTGGTGCAGTCGGCGCACGGCACGGACCGCGGCGCGGCCGGCCTGCAGCACTTCGTCCAGCAGCTGGGCATGCAGATGACCAGTTGGCTGGCCACCACCTTCCTGATCGGCGAATACCTGGCGCCGGAGGCCGAGTCGAGTCCGGTGTTCACGGTGGCCGACGGCATCATCTGGATGTCGCAGCTGGTGCACCGCGACGCGCTGGTGCGCAAGATCCAGGTGGTCAAGATGCGCGGCCAGGCGCAGAGCCTGGGCGTGCACACGTTCCGCATCAGCGACGGCGGCATCGAGATCTTCCCGCGCGCGATGCTCGGCGCGTCCGCCAAGGAGATCCACATCGACGGCCAGCAGCGCCTGTCGATGGGGGTGCCGGCGCTCGACGCGATGATGGGCGGCGGCGTGCCGGCCGGCTATTCGCTGCTGCTGGTGGGGCCCTCGGGCTCGGGCAAGTCGGTGCTGGCCACGCAGTTCCTGGCCGAGGGCGTGCGCAACGGCGAGGCCGGGGTCATCGCCGCCTTCGAGAAGAGTCCGAACCAGTTGCTCAGCCGGCAGCTCGATGCGCTGATCGCCAGCGGGCGCGTCGGCGTGATCAACACGCGCACGCTGGACCTGTCGATCGACGAGATCCTGCACGACCTGGTCGGCATGATCAAGCGCATGGGGGCCAAGCGGGTGGTGATCGACTCGCTGTCGGGCTTCGAGCTGGCGCTGGCGTCGGCCTTCCGCGACGACTTCCGCGAATCGCTGTACCGCATGGTGGCGGTGCTGACGGCGATGGGGGTGACGGTGCTGATGACGGCGGAGCTCGAGGACCGCTACGAGGTGCTGCGTTTCAGTTCCTACGGCAACGCCTTCCTGGCCGACGCCATCGTCATGCAGCGCTATGTCGAGCTCGAAGGGCAGTTCAAGCGGGTGATGTCGGTGGTCAAGGTGCGCGCGAGCGCGCACAGCAAGGACATCCGGTTCTTCGACATCACCGCCGACGGTGTCGTCATCGGCGATCCACTGACGCACTATGTGGGCATCTTGACGGGCCGGCCGGCGCCCTTGCCGGAACCAACGACGCGGTAGGCGCGCGGCGCCTGGGTGCGCTGCCGCACATAAGTGGAAGATCCATCGTGCGCGCCCGGGGGC
Organism: uncultured Duganella sp.; assembly: GCA_963511605.1. GTDB lineage: Bacteria > Pseudomonadota > Gammaproteobacteria > Burkholderiales > Burkholderiaceae_D > Rugamonas. Next base: position 369,547 of record CAUPJZ010000003.1, read on the forward strand.
GCACGGTTGATCGTCGTGCGATTTCGATTATGATGGGCTCCGTTGCCAGTGTGTCATGCCCGCATAATGAAAATACGCCCAAGCCCGCTCCAGTTCGCCAGTCTGCTTCTCTGTTCGATGTTTTCCTGTGCGCCGGCGGGCGCGGAGGAAGGCCGCCTCTCCCTCATGGTGCAAAACGACGTGTTCGTCGCCAGCGACGGCGGCGGCTACACCAGCGGCATCACCTTGTCGCACTTGCGCAGCGTGGCGCCCGGCGAGGCGTCGATCGCTACGCTGCCGGTGCTCGGCACGGTGGCGCCGTGGCTTGGTGTCGGCCCGGCCGCGCTGACCCGTTTTTCGCTCAGCCAGATCCTGGTGACGCCGCGCGACATCACCCGCAAGGAACCCGATCCGCTCGATGCCCCCTACCTCGGCGCGCTATGGCTGGGCGCGGGACAGGTGTCGGTCGACGACAACGTGGCGGACATGCTCGGCCTGCGCCTCGGCGTCATCGGCCCGGCGGCGGGCGGGCGCCGCTCGCAAACGCTGATCCACCGCCTGATCGGTTCGGACCGTCCGGAAGGCTGGGATTCGCAGGGTCCCACGCGCCTGCTGCTCGGCGTCGAGCGCTACCGGGCCTGGCGCTTGGCCTCTGCCGGCGCCGACGACGGCCGGCCGCACGCCGACGCGATCGTGTCGGCCGGTGCCACCGCCGGCAACCTGCAGTCGTCGGTCGGCGCCAGCGTCATGTTGCGCTACGGGACAGGACTGCGACGCAACTTCCCCAGCGCCATCCATCAGGAAATACGCGGCGGCGATCCGGTTTTCCTGGGCAATGGCTGGTTCGTGTATGCCGGCCTGGTTGGCGACAGGGTGTTTTCGCATGCGGGGATCGGCAAGAACCACTATCCGGAAAATAATGTCGCCGAATTGCGCCGCCACCAGACCGTGGCGCTGGCCGGCATCGCCTACGGTTTCAAGAGCGCGTCGGTGTCGTTCTCGTTGCAAAGCGCCAGTCCGTTGGTCACGGCGCCGAGTTCCACGCGCGAGCCTTACGGTTCGCTGACCTTGATGATACCGTTGTGACGCGGGCGCGCCGCGTCAGGCGGCCGTCTGGCGCAGCATGGCTTGCAGTTCGGCCAACACTACCGGCTTGAGCAAATGGTGGTCGAAGCCGGCCGCGCGCGAGCGCGCGCGGTCCTCGGCTGCGCCCCAGCCGGTTAGCGCGGCGAGCGTGACGCGCTCCAGGCCCGGCAGACTGCGCATGGCGCGCGCCGTCTGGTAGCCGTCCATGCCCGGCATGCCGATGTCGAGCAACACCACCTGCGGCCGGAACGTCTCGGCGATGGCGAGCGCGGTGGCGCCATCATAGGCGACGCGGGTGACATGGCCGCCGCCGTCCAGCAAATCGCGCAGCGTGTCGGCGGCGTCGTGGTTGTCGTCGGTAATTAGCACGCGCAGCGGGGCGGCGGGGGCTGTCTGCCCGATGGCCGACGGCGTCGCCGGCTGCTGCTGCTGCTGCGGGTGGTCGACGACGGCAAGCGGTAGCCTGACCGAGAACGTGCTGCCCAGGCCGACGCCGGGACTTGCGGCCTTCACGGCGCCGCCGTGCAACTCCAGCAGCCGCCGCACCAGCGACAGTCCGATCCCCAACCCGCCTTTGGAGTGGGCGATGCTGCGTCCGACCTGGGTGAACATGTCGAACACGCCGCCGATCGACTCGGCCGGGATGCCGATACCGTTGTCGGCCACCTCGATCAGTAGTTGGTCGCCGGCCACGCGCGCCGAGATGGCGATGCGGCCGCCGTGCGGCGTGTACTTGGCCGCGTTCGACAACAGGTTGCTGAGCACTTGGCTGAGCCGTACCACGTCGACATCGACGATGGCCGGCGCTTGGGGCAGGTCGACCGTCAGCGTGTGGCCGGCCGCGTCGAGCAGCGGCTGGCTGGTCTCGACCGCCGAGGCGACAAAGGTCTGGAGTTCCGCCAGTTGCTTTTGTAGCACCAGTTTGCCGCTGGAGACGCGCGCGATGTCGAGCAGGTCGTTAATCAGGTGCACCATGTGCGACACCTGGCGTTCCATCATCGCGCGCACGCTGGCCATCGTGCGCGCATCGCCGCCGGCCAGCTTCATGAGCTCCAGGCCGTTGCGCACCGGCGCCAGCGGGTTGCGCAGCTCGTGGGCGAGGGTGGCCAGGAATTCGGATTTGTGGCGGTCGGCCTCGCGCAGCGCCTCGGTCGAGCGGACCCGCTCGATGTGCGCCCAGCAGCGTTCCACCACGTCCTCCACCAGCGCCACTTCGTCGGCCGTCCAGACGCGCGGGTGCTGTTGGTGCACGGCCATCATCGCGACCAGCTTGCCGCCCTTGACCAGCGGGCAGCAGATGATGGCCTTGATGCCGATCTGGTTGAACATCTCGTAGCCGTCGCCGACCGCCACCTCGGTGTCGACGTTATTGATTTGCAGGGTTTTTCCCATCCGCAGAGTGCCGGTGGCGCGGCTGCCGAACAGGTCGAGGGAATACACGCCGACGGTGCTGAAGGCGCCCGCGGCGGTCCAATCGTAGCGGATCGTGAAGCGGTCGTTGTCCGTCTCCAGGTCGGCGTAGGCTACGCGGGTGACGTCCAGGTGCTGGCCCAGCAGGCGGGTCGCCTCGGCCATGATGGTTTTGGCGTCGGCGGCAATGCTGGTGGCCTTGCCGATGGTGTCGAGCATGCGCAGGCGCTCCTCGACGCGCTTCTTGCCGGTGGTTTCCGAGCAGACGCAGAAGACGCCGGCGACGGCGCCGGCCTCGTCGCGCACCGGGCTGACCGAGAACGTCGCGTACATTTGCTCCGGATAGCCGTGGCGGTGCAGCAGGAAGGGCTGGTCCTCCGCATAAGTGCAGGCGCCGGCCATGGCGCCGTTCAACATCGGGCCGACCACGTGCCAGACGTCGCTCCAGACCTCGTTGAAGGGCTTGCCCAGGATCAGCTCGGGCTGGTCGCCCAGGCCGCCGAGGATGGGCCGGTAGGCGTCGTTAAAGAGGAAGTGGAGCCGCGGCCCCCAGGCGATGTACATCGGATGGCTGGAGCCGAGCATGATGCTGACCGTGGTGCGCAATGCGGGCGACCACGCTTCAAGCGGACCCAGTGGAGTAGCTGCCCAGTCGAATTCCCGCAACAGCGCGCCCATCGTTCCGCCGCCGGCGGCGAAGGCGATTGCTTGAGCGGGGTGGGGCGGGGACTGGCGATGCGGCATGGGGAACTTTTCCGGTGGCTGGCTGATGGTGGGTTTGTGGCGGACGAACCCGTCCCTGAGAGGCGAACGATAGCATTCCTTTCGCCCGAGGATGGGTTTGTACCGTGCGGTGTGCCGATCCGGCCTCAGGCGTTGAGCGGCCGGTCCTTGATGAACAGCGCCGTGACCGCGCCGATGCCGCACAGCGCCATGACGTAGTAGGCCGGGGCCAGCGGCTGGGTTTTGAGCATCAAGGTCACCATGATGGGCGTCAGGCCGCCGAAGATGGCGTAGGCGACATTGTAGGAGAATGACAAGCCGGAAAAGCGCACCGGCGCCGGAAACGCCCGCACCATCGTGCTCGGCACCACGCCGACCACGCCCACGCTCAGCCCCAGCAGCGCGTACAGCGGCAGCAGCAGATCGGGTTGCGTCTTGAGCGTGGTGTAGAAGATATAGGTGCAGATGGCCAGCAGCACGGCGCCGACGATCAGCATGCGGCGCGCGCCGAAGCGGTCGGCCATCACGCCGTAGATGATGCAGCCGCACGCCAGGCACAAGGTCGCCGCCGTGTTGGCGGGCAGGGCGGTGCGGGCGTCGAAACCGTAGACCTTCTGCAGCAGCGCCGGCGTCATCAGGATCACCACGACGATGGCGGCCGACAGCATCCAGGTCAGCAGCATCGACAGCGCGACCGCCCGGCGGTGCTCGCGCAGCACCGCCTTCAGCGGCATCTCGGCGGCCAGCGCCTTGCGCTGTTGCAGCTCGACGAAGACGGGTGTCTCGTGCAGCCAGCGGCGCAGGTACATCGCGCCCAGGCCGAACACGCCGCCCAGCACGAACGGCAGGCGCCAGCCGTAGTCCAGCACCTCCGCCGGCGTGAACACGCTGTTGATGCCGGTGGCCACCAGCGAGCCGAGCAGAATGCCGAAGGTCAGGCCGGCGGTCAAGGTGCCGCAAGCGTAGCCGATGTGGCGCGCCGGTACGTGTTCGGACACGAACACCCACGCGCCCGGCACCTCGCCACCGACGGCGGCGCCCTGGCACACGCGCAGGAAGAGCAGCAGCAGGGGAGCGGCCAGGCCGATGCTGGTGTAGGTCGGCAGCAGGCCGATCAGCAAAGTCGGCACCGCCATCAACAGGATCGACAGGTTGAACATCTTCTTGCGCCCCAGCAGGTCGCCGAAGTGGGCCATGACCATGCCCCCCAGCGGGCGCACCACGTAGCCGGCGGCGAAGATGCCGAAGGTCTGGAACAGCCGCAACCAGTCCGGCATCGTCGGCGGGAAGAACAGCGCGCCGATCGAGGTGGCGAAAAAGACGAAGATAATGAAGTCGTAGAATTCCAGCGCGCCGCCGAGCGCGGCTAGCGACAGGGTTTTGTAGTCTTGTCGGGTCAGCGGGCGTTCGGTGGCGGTGCTGTGGCCTGATGCGGCCTTGGCGGGCGATGCTTGGTCGTTTTCTTTGTTATGCATATGGGTTCGCCTCGTTGTTGTGGTCGATAGCCAGCGTTTCTTCGCTTCGCGGTGACCGGCTGAGCAAAAGCATTATACAAAGAGAAAGTTGATCGTAGGGCTTGGACGTTTGTTGCGAGGGTTATTTGCGGTTGTCTGCGGAGACGCGTTGCCAGACTTGATCCATATGCTGTTTATAGGCGGCGTAGGCAAGGGAGAGCAGCGCCCTGTCGTGTTGGTGTTCGCCGCCGAACGGCGGCTGGCCGGGGAAGCGTACCAGCGACTCGCCTCGGATGGCGAGTTTGGTCGCGCCATCCCTGAGGATGACTTTGATGGCATAGGGATCGACGCCGCCTCCGCAGAAGGTCCGGTAGCTCACCGTTACCTCCATCCGGCCGTTGTGGTTCAGATCAGTGAAGCTGGTGGCGGCGGGAAAGAAACTGGCATCGGAATCGAGGCCGGGGCAGTTGACACCGTCGCGTATGTCCCATTCCTGCTTCCAGCCGGTCGGGCCGCGCGTGAAGTAGCTGGCGTTCAGCTTGAATGCACCGGTCGCTTGCTTGCGGCTGAGGACCAGTACGTGTTCGCCGGCCTTGTCCGTTACGCGCTGTGCGCTGACGAGGTCGCCCTGTACCGCGATGTGTTGCGTCGCGAGGAAGTTCGCATCGACGTGGGTGGAGGCCTGCGATACCATCGTGCAGGAGAGGGCGCTGGCTCCGAGTAGAAGTAGCCTCGATTTTTTCACTGGTCGATCTCTTTGATAAACGGCGACAGGTGATCGATATCCCCCGGTGTCAGAATAGTTGTCGCGTCACCTGATGAAGTAAATACATACCGGGGACGGGCAATAGAGATCGGTTGAACAAGTATCCAGCAGAACGGAAAGAAGCGCTACTGCGGCAGATGATGCCGCCGCAGAACAAGCTGGTGTCGGAGTTGGCCCGCGAGGGCGGAATCACGGAGCAAACGCTTTATACTTGGCGCCGTCAACTTCGTAATCAAGGAACGCCGGTGCCAGGTAGTGGGAAGAATGCTGAGGAATGGACCTCGGAGGATAAGTTTTCTGTGGTGCTCGAAACTGCGGCGCTGAACGCGGCCGAGCTGGCGGAATACTGCCGTCGCAAAGGCCTGTTCACCGAGCAGATTGCTGCATGGCGGGCCGCCTGTATGTCTGCCAACGCCAGCGCGCCGCAACAGTCACGTGGCCAGCAAACGCAGTTAAAGGAAGACAAGAAACGCATCCGGCAATTGGAGAAAGATCTGCAACGCAAGGAGAAAGCGCTGGCCGAAGCGGCGGCGCTGCTGATCCTGCGAAAAAAAGCCCAGGCGATCTGGGGGGACAAAGAGGACGACTGACCAGCG